>OZ244958.1:0-1215846 GCA_965222575.1 Alphaproteobacteria bacterium | reverse complement strand
CCTTTTTATTGCTGGGTATCAAAGGTCTTCTCTTATCAGTTTTGGCGGCGAGATTTTATTATTTACAGGTGTTTCAAAATACAAAATATGTGCTTTTATCGGATAAAAATCGTTTTCAGGACTACCTGATTTTCCCTACTAGGGGGCGTATTCTTGACAGGACAGGGGCGGTGTTGGCTTATGATAAGCCTCTGTATAGTCTCTATGTTTTGCCCCAAGAGGTACATTCTATGGCAACGGTACTGAAGAAGATAAAAAAGTATAGTCCTTTAGATTCTGATTTTCGTGATTATAAGACTTTTCTTGCGCGTCATCCTTTTTCTGCTGTGCGGGTAGCATCTACGGAGAGTTTTAAGAATTTTTCCCATCTGAATGTTCATTTAGGGGGTCTTAAGGGTGTGTATTTTGAGAAGGATAGCAAGCGCACCTATCCGTTGGGGGAGGTATTTTCTCATGTTTTAGGGTATACGCGTCCTGATTTACGGGTGTGTGTGAAGCGGCAGCAGGATGAGATTTTTAGAGCGGCGTCCTTTTTCCCTATAGGGGTGAGTGGTCTTGAGAAGCGGTATGATTCTCTGTTGAGAGGGAAAGAGGGGTATGTGCGTTTAGAGGTAGGGATGCGGGGGGAGATTTCAAGAGAAGTGGTACGCAAGCCTGCTGTGGCTGGTCAGGATTTGCGTTTGACGGTGAATGCTCACTTACAGCGATATGGAAGAGCTGCCATGGGGAAGTGGAGGGGCTGTTGTATTGTGATGGAGGTTGAGACGGGACGTATTTGCATGATGGTTTCTCTTCCCTCATTTGATGGGAATCTTTTATCTGGGGCTGTTTCTTCTGAGCGTTGGAATGAGCTTCAGTCTTCACAGGATTTTAGTTTCTTTAACAAGGCTGTGAGCGGGCGGTATTCTCCGGGGTCTATTTTCAAGCTGTTAGTTTCTTATGCGGCCTTACAAAAGGGGTTGTTTCCTCTGAATCAAACCATTGAGTGTAAGGGCGGCATAAAAGTAGGGGGTAGAGAATTTCGGTGTTGGCAGCGACAAGGTCATGGTGTTGTTGGGTTTCATCGTGGCATTGTGGAGTCCTGTGATGTGTTTTTTTATGAATTGGCTAAGCGTTTGGGGATTGAGAATATGAAGGAGGCAGTACAACGGTTGGGGTTTGGTCTTCCTGTGAAAGGAGACTTTCTCTCTAGTCCCTCTATTCCTTTTCCGAGTAATCAATGGAAGAGGCGGACGGTAGGCGATCCTTGGTGGTTGAGTGATACGCTCAATGCTTCTATTGGGCAGGGGTATGTTAGGAGTACGCCGTTACAGCTGTTGGTAGCGATGAATGTCTTGATTTCGGGAGGATTGAAGGTAGAGCCTTTATTGCTTGAGAAGAGTCTCCCAAAGTCAGAGCGGGTACTTTCTGCTTCAGAGGAAGGGATTGTGAAGGTTTTAAGACGTGCTATGGAGGGGGTAGTGGCTAGCAAGCGTGGGACAGCACGGAGTGCTTTTGAAGAGCAGTTTCCTTTTGCTGGCAAGACGGGTACTGTGCAGCTTGTTTCTCGTAAGACAGGAGAGAACTTAGAGGGAGTATTGTTACCTCATCAGGTTGCTCATGGCATGTTTTTTGGGTATGCGCCGTTGACAAAACCTAAGTATTGTGTCCTTGTGGTTGTGGAGCATGGGCGTAGCGGGGGGCGGATAGCAGCCCCTATTGCGCGCAATGTTTTGAAAGAGGCCATACGCCTTGATGAACAAGGCAGTATGTCTCATCAAGAAGAAGAAGAAGAAGTTGTGTAAGGGATGAGGTATCAGGAGTATATTTCTTCTCGTCTGCGTCTTTTTCCAGTTGGCATGGTGGTGATGATTTTTTTGATGATGGGGATTAGTCTTGTGATGTTATATGCTGTGGGAGGGGGGAGTATGTCTCCTTGGGCTATGGGTCAATTTTATAGGTTTTTATTGGGGATTTTTGTGATGGTGATCGCCTGTTTTTTGCCGTCTAGTGTTTGGTATCGGAGTGCGTATTTTTTGTATTTAGGGGTATTGGCTTTGTTGATAATTTTGGAGATACAGGGGGATTCTCGTGGAGAGGTTAACAGGTGGTTGCAGGTTAAGACGTTGACTTTTCAGCCTTCAGAAGCGGTGCGTGTGGCGTTAATTTTAGCATTGAGCAGGTATTTATCGTCTTTTCAGAGATTGCAGTGGCGTTCAATACTAGGGGCGTTAGTTCTAATAGGGATACCTGTTATTTTAGTGGTTAAGCAGCCGGATTTGGGCACGGGTATTGTCTTAGGGATGATAGGGGTAGCTGTGTTGTTTGTGCGGGGGTTGAGGTGGCAGGTGCTGTTGGGGTTGGGGGGTAGTTTTTTGATGAGTTTGCCTTTTTTGTGGCGGTGGATGGCAGTTTATCAAAAGGAGAGAATATTGGTATTTTTTAATGTAAATCGCGATGTACTAGGAGATGGCTATCATATTTGGCAATCTAAGATAGCCTTTGGTTCTGGGGGTTGGGAGGGCAAGGGGTATTTACAAGGCTCGCAAAGTCGTCTAGATTTTTTGCCTGAGCAGCATACGGACTTTGTCTTTACGCTCATGGGGGAAGAGTTTGGTTTTATAGGCGTACTAGCGTTCTTAGGTCTTTTCTTTTGTGTAATAGGATATGGATGGTATATGGCGTTGAAGTGTGGGGGTATGTTTGAGAAGCTCACGGTTGCCTCTTTTATTTGTAGTTTTTTTCTCTATGGGTTTGTGAATGTGGGGATGGTGAGTGGCTTTGTGCCTGTTGTGGGGTTGCCCTTACCGTTTTTGTCTTATGGGGGTAGTAGCAATGTTGTTTGGCTTTTGTTGGTGGGGATTGCCTGTAGTTGTTATTTGTCTAGTTGTTTGAAGAGGCCAAAAGTTTTTGCTTCTGACCATAGGGCTTTGTGAGATGATGTTGAAGGGGACATTGATATTGTTAGGCCTTGCTTGGGGAGGTGTAGTTTGTGAAGCTTTGGTTCTTTCTGAAGGGGCAAAGAGACTACAGGCAAGGGTGACCTCTGTTGTAGATGGGGATACTATTGTTGTGGAAGGGGGTCAGGAGGTGAGGCTTTTGGGGATTCAAGCCCCTGAAATGTTCAACAAGAGAACGCGTCTTGCGGAGCCTTTTGCTGAAGAATCTTATGTTTTTCTTCGGCGGCTTGTGATGGGGGAGGAGGTGGAAATTGTTTTTTATCCCCCGCATCACAAGGATCGTTATAGGAGGCTTTTGGGGCATATTTTTCTCAAGGGGCAATGGGTTCAGGAACTTCTGGTGAGCAGCGGGGGTGCGTTTGTGTATAGTTTTGCGGATAACAGGGAGGGCATTTTGGACTTGTTGAAGGCCGAAGGCCTTGCGCGGCGGGGGCAGGTGGGGCTTTGGGCTTATGCTGCCTATCAGATACAGGATTCGAAACAAGTGGAGAGGAATCCTAAGGAAGGCTTTGCTATTGTACAGGGGAAGGTGTTACAAGTGTCGGAAGTTAGGAATAAATTTTATGTGAACTTTGGGGAGGATTGGCGGAAGGATTTTTCTTTTATGATTGCTCGTGAGCATCTTGAGAATTTTGGCATATCTTCTGTGAAGGAAGGGGCTAGGGTTTTTGAGGAATGGATTGGGTGCGTGTTGCGGGTTAGGGGGTGGATTAGGCAATATTATGGGCCTTTTTTGGAGATTACGCACCCGGAGGTAATAGAGCTTGTGCCTAAGGCTAACGAATGAAGAAAGACCTAGAGGCGTTACAAAAGCGCCTGAAAGTTTTACAAAAGAAGCAAAGCCCTTCAGCGCCGCCGTTGTGGCAGGGGAGAGTGTTAGGGCAGGGCTTGCGGGTTTTCATAGAAATGGGTGTTGCTATTGGTCTAGTGGCAGTGATAGGATGGGGAGTCATTACGGTGGCGAAGGTGCATAAAATATGGATATTAGCCTTTCTTATGTTAGGGCTTGTTATAGGCATAAGAAATGTTTGTAAAATGGTTGCGTTAGACAAAGAGGATGATAAGAGATAAGTAAGGAGCAGTCAGTTATGATGATGACCCCTCATATTTCTTCTTCCGCTATGCATTCTCCTCTTGAGCAATTTGAGATTAAGCGTCTTTTAGAGTTTCAGTTAGGAGCTTTTGACCTTTCCTTTACCAACTCCATGCTTTGGATGTTAGTAGGGATAGGCGGTATCTTTTTCTTTTGTTTTTTTGGGATACGCAAGCAGGAGGTGATTCCTGGACGATGGCAGTTACTAGTAGAACTGCTCTATAAGTTCAGTTCTTCTCTGTTGCATCAGACTGTTGGGAAGGAAGGCAAGGTCTATTTTCCTTTTATTTTCACCTTATTTTTGTTTATTTTGGCTTGTAATCTGTGTGGGATGATTCCGTACAGTTTTACGGTGACCTCTCATATTGCGGTGACCTTAACGTTGGCGTTGATGGTATTTATTGGGGTGACGGTGTTGGGGTTTGTGAAAAATGGCAAGGAGTTTTTGCGTTTATTTGTTCCTTCTGGGGTGAGTCCGTTTTTGTTATTATTGATTACGCCTATAGAGGTACTGTCGTATTTTATACGTCCTATTAGTTTATCGGTGCGTCTTTTTGCGAATATGACGGCGGGACATATTTTGCTAAAAGTTTTTGCTGCTGGTGCTGTTGCTTTAGGAGGGATATTTAAGGTTTTGGCTCTTTTCCCTTTAGTATTTATGGTAGCATTGACGGCTCTTGAAATAGGGATTGCTTTTCTTCAAGCATATGTTTTTACTATATTAACGTGTTTGTATCTTAAGGATGCACTTCACCCTGTGCATTGATTAGGTGTGTAGGTTATAACTTGTTATAAATAGAACTCAGGAGATCACAATGGAATTGGAAGCAGCGAAAATGATAGGAGCGGGTTTAGCGACCATAGCTCTTGGAGGTGTTGGAATAGGCATAGGCAATATTTTTGCTAGTTATATTTCTGGGTCTTTTAGGAATCCGGAGGCGTCTTCGAAGGTTTTTGGGAATGTTTTGTTAGGGTTTGCGTTAACGGAGGCGATAGCGTTGTTTGCGTTAGTGATAGCGTTATTGATTTTGTTTGTTTTTTAGGGAGGAGGGGTCATGCCACAGCTTGATGTTTCGACTTATCCCAATCAGATTTTTTGGATTCTTGTTGGGTTTTTGTTGTTGTATGGCTTGGTGGAGTTGTTTATTTTGCCGGGAGTGAGGAGTATTTTTCGGAGTCGTGATGACAAGATTTCGTTAAATCTTGATGAGGCGCGGGTATTGCAAGAGAAAGCTAAGGCAGCGGAGTTACGGGGGCAGGAGTTGATACAGGAGGGGCATGCGTATGGGCGTGCTTTGCATGAGAAGGATGAGGAGGCTTTCTTGGCGGAGAAGGAGAAGCGTTTTTTGGAGCAACAGAAGACGCTTCATGCGGAGTTTGAGAAGAAGAAAAAGGATATTAGGCGTTTAGAGCAGGATTTAGAGGCGGGTCTTTGTTCTCATGTGTTGGAGGTGAGTGTAGGGATTTTGTTGGGAGTGGGGGTTAGTATTGATGAGGAGGTGTTGAGGGAGAAGGTGGAGTTAACGATTAAAGCTTTAGAGTCTAGGGGGTAGTGGGGATGGAGTTGACTGCGGAATTTTATGTAGCGTTATCGTTTATTTTGTTGATATTGGGTGTTTATGTTTCGCCGTTCTGGAAGAAGGGGTTATCGGGATTGGACAGCAAGTTAGAGGAGATTGCCTCTGACCTTGTGGAAGCGGAGAATCTGCAGGAGCACTCATGGGATATTTATAATAAGAGGCTTGAGTTTGTGGAGGAGTGTCGCAGGAGGAGTGAAGAGATGAAGGAGGAGGCGCATCGGGAGCGGGAGAAGTTGAAGGGGTATAGGATGGAGGTATTGAAGGGGGAGTTGAAGAGGAGCAAGCTTCGTGTACGTTTGGAGTCGGAGTCTCTGGAGAAGGAGAAGGTAAGGGACTTGGAGGAGAGGGTTAGGAGGTTAGCGTTTGCTAGTGTGTATGAGGTATTGGAGACTTCTTTTGGGGAGAAAGAGAAGCATCTTTATATGGAGAGGGTGTTTAGGTCGTGGTCTACATGAGGAGGGTTGGCCGAGTGGCTTAAGGCGCACGCTTGGAAAGCGTGTAGGCGGGCAACTGTCTCAAGGGTTCGAATCCCTTACCCTCCGGTCTTAGTTTTCGTGCATCAAGTCCTTGAGGAATTCTTCGAGGGCGTTTTGGTTAGTGTGTGGCATGATAACGACGTGGGCGCAAGGTTGCGTTGTGCCGTCTAGGTCTGTAGAGGTAGTAGCTAGGGAGTATTTTGTGATGAGGGGTTGGCTAGGTTTTTTGAAGGTGATGATATTAGACACAGAGCTAGTGCGTTGAGGAGAGAGTTGTGGGAGGTGGTGGAGCAGTTGTTCCATGAGGAAGGAAGTGAGGTTGAGGATAGAGGTCGTATCTTTTTTTTGTTGTTGTACGGATTCTGGTGTAGTGAAGAAGAAGAATTCTGCTGGTTTTGAAGCATCTCTTGAGCAAAAGATGAGTCCTGGCATTTGGTGGATATAGTCTGGGTTATGGGTATTGGAGAAGAAGGAGAGGAAGTGTTGGAAGTGTGTGTTGGAGGTGATGAAGAGTCCTGCTGGGTAGGGGAAGCCGAAGAATTTGTGACAGGAGATAGCAAGAGAGTCGTAAAGAGGGGTATTGTTGAGGGTGGGGGAGAGTATGTGTGCCTGATTGGTGTGGGGGAGGTATCCCCCGAAGAGGGCAGCGTCTACATGGATATAGTGCGGGATATTCTGGAGGAGTGACTTGAGGGTGGGCAGGGGGTCTATGGCGCCTTTGAAAGTTGTACCGACGGTGGCGAGGAGAAGAGCAGGGTGTGTTGGGACGAGTTTTTCTTTTAAGTCTTCAGTATTGATAGAGCCATCTGTGTGTGCGTTGATTCTAACGGAGTCTAAGGTGAGGAGGTCTGCAATGATTTCAATGGAGTAGTGGGCTTCTGAGGTGAAGTAGATTTTAGGCATTAGTCCGGTCTTGCCTTTGAGGAGGGTACGTCCCATGTAGAGACCATGGAGATTGCTTTCTGTACCACTACTGGAGCAGTATCCCCAAATATTGTGGTCTTGGAATCCTATGGTTTTTCCGAAGTATTGAATGACTTCTTTTTCGAGGGGGAGAGTGTTATAGGGGTGAACGCCTGATGATTGAGGGTTACCGGCATTATTGAAGTTAAACTCTCCGATACCGGCAGTGAGGAGTTGCTGTTTCCACTTGAAGAAGTTTTTGGGGGGAATAGTGCGGTTAACAGGATAGCCTAGGAAGAATTTTCTCAGGTTTTTATAGGGGGCTTTATCCTTGAGGAATTGTTTGGTATCAAAGAGCATAGGGGAAGTGGGGGAGTTATGAGTTTTCGCGTATCAAGTCATTGAGGAATTCTTCAAGGGCGTTTTGGTTAGTGTGCGGCATGATGACGACGTGGGCGCAAGGTTGCGTTGTGCCCTCTAGGTCTGTAGAGGTTGTAGCTAGGGAGTATTTTGTGATGAGGGGTTGGCTAGGTTTTTTGAAGGTGATGATATTAGACACGGAGCTAGCGCGTTGAGGAGAGAGTTGCGGGAGGTGGTGGAGCAGTTGTTCCATGAGGAAGGAAGTGAGGTTGAGGATAGAGGTCGTATCTTTTTTTTGTTGTTGTACGGATTCTGGTGTAGTGAAGAAGAAGAATTCTGCTGGTTTTGAAGCATCTCTTGAGCAAAAGATGAGTCCTGGTATTTGGTGGATATAGTCTGGGTTGTGGGTATTGGAGAAGAAGGAGAGGAAGTGTTGGAAGTGTGTGTTGGAGGTGATGAAGAGTCCTGCTGGGTAGGGGAAGCCGAAGAATTTGTGACAGGAGATAGCAAGAGAGTCGTAAAGAGGGGTATTGTTGAGGGTGGGGGAGAGTACGTGTGCCTGATTGGTGTGGGGGAGGTATCCCCCGAAGAGGGCAGCGTCTACATGGATATAGTGCGGGATATTCTGGAGGAGTGACTTGAGGGTGGGCAGGGGGTCTATGGCGCCTTTGAAGGTTGTGCCGACGGTGGCGAGGAGAAGAGCAGGGTGTGTTGGGACGAGTTTTTCTTTTAAGTCTTCAGTATTGATAGAGCCATCTGTGTGTGCTTTGATTCTGATGGATTCTAGGGTGAGGAGGTCTGCAATGATTTCAATGGAGTAGTGGGCTTCTGAGGTGAAGTAGATTTTAGGCATTAGTCCGGTCTTGCCTTTGAGGAGGGTGCGTCCCATGTAGAGACCATGGAGATTGCTTTCTGTACCGCTACTGGAGCAGTATCCCCAAATATTGTGGTCTTGGAATCCTATGGTTTTTCCGAAGTATTGAATGACTTCTTTTTCGAGGGTTAGAGTATTATAGGGTTGGATTTCTTTTTCATGAGGGTTACCGGCGTTATTGAATCCTTGTTTTCCGATACCGGCAGTGAGGAGTTGCTGTTTCCACTTGAAGAAGTTTTTGGGTGGGGGATTGTGGTTAGCGGGGTAGCCTAGGAAGAGGTGCTTGAGGTGAGTTTGTTGAGTTTTATGAGCGAGGAATTGTTGAGGGTTGAAGGGGGTCAAGGGGGGGGGTAGGGTGTGTGTGTGAGAAGGGGGAGTAGGGTGGAGAAATATGCATAGCATTTTTTTATGTGAGAATCAACAGATGAGCATGTGTGATAGTAAGGAGTTTTTAGGGATTGTTTGGGATGTTAGAGGAGTGATGTAAAGAAAAGCTAAGGATAGGGGATTTTTGTGATGCCTGTAGGGAAAGTAGCAGCGGGTGCAACGAGTATAGTGAATCAGGAGGCGTTGAAGGATTTTTCTCCTAAGGCGCAGGGGAAATTGTTTGGTCGTTCTGTTGAGCATGTAGCTGGGGAGGGAAGCATAAAGGGAGGGGCGTTGGAGCGTCATAATGTTTTGTTACCTACTGATGAGGGGAGTGTGTTTACTGATGAGGGGGAGGGTGCGGGGGTATCGGAGGAGGCATTAGCGGCCATTGATGCGTTTGGGGAGAAGGTATTATTTGGTTCTGGGGATAAGTTTTTGGAGGAGATTTTTGTATCGCAGCCGGAATTGAGGGTGCTGTTAGGGACTGAGGATAATGAGTCACTGGGCACGCTTTTGTCTTTTCGGGATGTTCGAGAGACCTTAGCTGGGGGGGTAGAGACCATGGAGGATTTGTTACGGCTTTTAGAGGATCCGGTTGCTGGTGTGGTAGACTATTGTAAGCGCTGTGTGCTATCGCGTTTAGAGGGGGAGAAGGAAGGCATTTTGAGTCAGGGTCAAGAGATACGGGATAAAGGAGCAGAGGTGCGTGGGGAAGGAGGAGAGGTGCGCTCTATTGGCGAGGAGTTAACGAAGGTAGAATCTGAGTTGAAGTCTGTGAATGGTGAGATTAAGGAGTTGAAGCGTACGTATGATGGGGAGATGGCAGTGAAGCAAGAGGCGGTTCAGAAGTGTAAGAAGAAGCTGAAGGGTCTTGCGGGCATACCGGTTTTGGGGTATTTATTTGGTCGTAGAGGGTTAAAGAAGCAGCAAAAGTCTTTATTGAATGAGATAAGTGTGATAAGCAAGCAGTATCGCAATGAGGATAACAAGTCCTCGTTGAAGAGGAATAGGCTTGGTTATGAGCTGGATAAGTTTCAAGACCTTCATAAGGAGACGAAGCGCAATATGCTCAAGTCCATAGCGGTGAAGCGGTTAGCGGAGGAGAGCGACCGGGCAATGCCCTTTATAGCCTCTCATTTGAGAGCAGCTTTATGAGGGGGTTTGGTCTTTGGGGGGGGATGGGGTTTTTTTCAATCACAAAAAAAGTGGTTTTGATTCTTGACAAAAGAAATTCTTGTGGTTATTGTAATTGTAGGCTTTAATAAAGAAGTTGTGCATTTGACAAGCTTGTTCAGAAATTACAGAGAGTTATTGATGAAAATGTCTGTAGAGATACCCCCCCTTATGAGGCAAAGCCTCAGTTCATTGTGTGTTGTTCTGTTCTGTTTTGTATTTTCCCTTCCGTTTATGAAGAGTGAAGGGGCGGCCCCTGCTGAAACAGATGCGAAGATTGGTCCTATTTATATCCCTCTTGCTGTGTACGGCGTGGAGCATTTACAATTCGGAGCGTTTCGCGTGATAGAGCGCAGGTCTGAAACGGTGGTTGAGATTAATGCTTTGGGCGAGGAGTTGCCCTATAAGGCTAAGAATCACAATGGGTTAAACAAAAGCGCTATTAAGGCGGGCAAGTTTGTTATTGAGGGGCAGTGGGCGCGTGGTATCACTGTAGAGTTGAAGGTGCGAGATGAACTACCAGGGTATGACTTTAGGATTGGGGACGGGTTGATAGCCGCAATCGAAGGCGATTCTACTACAGATATCATGGGTAACGAGATTGCGCTTCCTCCTTATGAGCCGGGTGTTGGTGGCTTTAATGGCGGATTTCTAGTCGATAGTGCAGTGATTGATAAGATGACGCAATTGCCTTCGACTTTCACCATCCACTTGCCCGGTATCGATTCCCCATCTCCCGGAACGTTGGCCTTTTCCTTTGGCGGCACGCTCACCATTGAAGATAGCACCACTCTTCCTCCCCCTTCGGAAGACTTAGCAAAGGTCACGGTTACCATTATTTATAATTAAGGGTGTGCGTGAAAAATACGCTGGTAAAATTTTCAAAAAACCATTGACACTTCCCTAAAAAATATGTTAGCGTTCCAAGAAGGATTAAGACCCTGCACTTAGGGTTAAAAAATTAAAAGGTAGTTAACAAAGCAGAAAAAAGAAAATGAAAATGAAAATGAAAATGAAAAGATTTCTCATAAAAGAATACCTGATTTCTCTTTTAGTCCTTGCAGGATTTATGTTCCTCATCTTAGGAGAAAAGTCTTATGCCTTTCGGGGGGAGCTGCCGAGGGGTAATTACAATATATATGGTGAACCCTTAGATAAGGATGGTAACATCCGCTTAGATAAAAAGGGTAGAATCATTATAAGGAAAAAGGCTTATCAGTTCCCAGCGCTCAACAGTGACAACTTTATGGGAGTACAGGCAGGTCCTGTTACATACACGGATAGTGTATCGATTGCTATCGTAAAACACCTGCATTTTGGGTCTTTTAACATCCTTGACCCTATTTATGCAAGCGAAGTAACAACCGATAGAGCAGAACGACGTTTGTCTGAAAGTGGAGACTCCCACGATAATCCATCTTCGAATGTAACCTACCCCGATCCTGAGGATCTAGGGCACCCAGGGGAATTTATTGTGCTGACGAATAGGCCACGAGAGCTAGTCCTTCTTGTGGACAAATCCCAGAGGGAAGTTATGAAAGTGACGCCTAGGGAAGGGAGTGAAGATGATCAGCGGGGAGTTACGAAGAAGATAGACCTCACCCCCACGGTTCGTCCGCAGGCGCCAGTTGTTGCTGAGGAGGATAGCAATAAAGTGGTTGGAGGACCGTCCGGCAATATAGGACTTACAGACAACGGGCGGGGATGGTTCGTGAAATCCCCCGTGTCACAACTCTACGTTAAGTCTGGCTATGACATAATCAAAGCCTGCAAAGCCGGCAAAGACTGTAAAGATGTAGGGGAAGCCGCTAATTTTGTGTTTCTGCCCGGCGAGATAATTCCTGCTATAGAATCAAATCCTTTTCCTAAAAATTCCCAAGGACAACGTATTGTAGCGGACGGCTCATTCTGTGACACATCCCTCGAAGGCGCCGTCTGTCGACCAAGAACCAACCCCTCCCTCGAGATCTGGGAACTACTAGCAGTAGAGTTTAAAGCGGAGTATTACCAGAGATACGGCTATGGGTGGCGTACAGACCCTAAGACGAGGCAGCAAGTTTGGACTCCCCTCTTTGTACGTGGTTGGAATCGTTACGATCGAACCGTTCTGGGGTGGGGGAGGATGCAAATTAACAAGGTAACACCTGGGAAATTTTTACCTCGGACTTATTACCGAATAGTGGAAAAAAGGGTACTGGTAGGAAGTATCCTCGGCAGAAATCCAATTGTTGTTGGTCATTCTAATAATGGTGCCCCAATATACGAGCCAAAGAAAAGGTTCAACCCAAGGTCAGAGGGCGATTTAGGTCCGTTCTCAACTTATACTATCAAAAAAGTTCCAAATACGGAGTTGTATAGAATAAAGTTTCTTGTCCATGCGTCATTGCATTTCGATAGTGTTAGAAGCGCCGATCCGCTCGATGCTAAAATGGTAAAATTGCTCTTGGGAGCCCCACAATCATTAGGATTTTTGATAATAAAAGTAGCATATAACTAAGGGAGAACCCAAATGAAAATGCGTAGCCTCCGTCTTATTTCTCTTTCTCTTTTCGTAGGGCTAGTGTGTACCCTGCCCCAGCTAGTGTTCTCATGGAGTACCGACGAAGAGAGCTTGCGTAACTACTTTTATATGAATACGAAGGATAAAAGTAGTACGGTGAGAGCAGCTGTCGGCACAGTTCATATAAACTCCGCCATTACGCTTTCAGCAGAACAAGGCTTGAGTTTTGGGACTTTTATTCTGCGAAATCTTTTCTTTACCAAAAATGCTCCCCTTGTCTTTGAGGTGGATGTTATCACGAGTAGTGACACGCCCGCGGTAAATGTCAATGCCCTTTCTGCATCATACTACGAATCTCGAACCGCGAGTAATGATCCTGCTGTCTCAAGAATCAATGGTGCGGAGTATGGACTCTTTAAGATAGGCGGATTGCCGGGGGGGAGTACACTCACAAAGGTTGAAGTTGAGATAGTGCATGTTCCCAACAGTGTCTTAGCGAAAGCAGGAACAGAGCTCGCAGCACCCCTTGTCTTCGACGTCCACAACAATCCTCTTCTTGCTCCTGACTGGGATGGTGAGAAAACGGGCTTGAAGCTTCTTAATGTTCATTATTGGCTTCGTGACAGCAGCAGCGGGCCTATATCCAACGAAAACGCTTCCTTGCCGCTTACAGATACAGCTCAAAAGGCTTCCCTCTCTAATGTAGCTATTCATGCTGATGCTACGGAGATGGAGATTGCGGTAGGAGGAAGACTTTATCTTGCTGATGCGGCGGCCCTAATACCTAAGAGGGGTAAAATAACACTTGGTTATCTCAAACTTACAGTGGTGCGTTAAATGACATACTTAAAAAACTGCTTTTTGTCTTCCTGTGTTGTAGGAATTGTCCTTACAGGGGGGCTATTGTATCAAGGATATGTAATCGGTGCGGTAGCCTATGCGCCTATCACCATAAACCCACAACCGTATATAGAGGTGGCGATTTTGAAACCGCTGAATTTTGGGGGGTTTGAGTTGAATGAGGTTCTCGGTAGCGGTGATTACAACATTGATACAAAGATTAATGCAGAGGTCACCCTTTCCCTGCCTTCGGAAGAGTTCACCTATTTCAACCATTCTGTCACCATAGTCCTTCTCGAGGACGGAAGTGGTGATGCTACTATTACCTATGATGGAGCGGTGGAGACAGATGACGAGTGGAGTGCTGGTGAAATAACACTAACGGGCTTAGGGCTAGGCAACATTGATCATAATTACTTTTCGGTAGCCGTGAGATTTCTGCCCTATTCCGACATCTTCACCTTATCTGAAGTTACAATTGGGTACCAAAAATACAAGCGCGGTATAGTAACTGATGTTAATGAGGTTTTAAGCGAACAGGACATAGACAACTTAGGTGAGAAGCCGCATTACATGAAAATGAGGACAGAGACTGATGGCCGTACCCCCCAAACGTTGACATTTGGCGGAAAATTGATGATAGATGGCTCGAAGTTTGCGAAAGGCTATATCAATGGGATGAAGCATAATGAAGTGGTTGGTTATCTCTTGATAGATGTTCTGTACACGGGCTTCCTTACTGGGGTAGATGATCCTGATAGCCCGCATTACGACCCGCCCCTGCCCGACCCGGGTATCCTTAAGAGGTAGACAAGAAAATTCTCTAACAAAAAAAACTAGATGAAAATGAAAATGAAAATGAAAATGAAAAGATATTCTTCCATTGTACTTTCTGTTTTAGTAACGGGTATTGTTGTCTTAGGGAGTGTGTTTCTCTCTTCTAATCGTTCTTACGCGTTACGCCAATACATGGAACGCAAGATGGAGATTCCTAGTGCGGATGTGAATAAGCTATCTGGAAATATGGCTATGACCGTAGGAAAAGTCACTTTTGGGATACTAGACGAGTCTATTGATGTGGCAGAAGTATTGCTTTGGGATATTAAGGGAAACTTTTCTCTTGGAGACTTTACTATATGGAATCCGGCAGAAGCGTTAAGAATTACGATTGATGCGGAGACGGGTAAGATGGACTCTAATCTCATAGATCATGATGGTGATGATCTCACTACAAGCACCACTCACGTGCCACAGATTGTAAGCGGCTCAAACGCCCACTCTTCTACTAGTAGGCCAACCATGACCTTATTTACGGATGCCGCCCGTCCAGTGAACCTCAATGCGCAGTTTCTCAGAAGCCCGAAGATTAAACAGTCTTCTGCATCTGTAACCCTCCCCGTTACCCTTCACTCCTTGTCCTTGCATGCTGTTGAAGGGGAGTTCGTGGTCAATGGTAGTGATGTGAAAGAGGCGACAATGTCTTTCTCTGACGGAGGAAGGATAGTCGACAGTGATGCCATTGTCATTAGACCTAGCGCTACCAGTGAGAGGGCTGTCATTAAGTTTGGGCTAGACATTGAATTCACTAACGATTATTTAGAGCCTCATATAGAGAAGAGCAAGTTGGAGGGAGCGAATTGGCGTTTTGCACTTGGGAAGATTGTTTTCACCATTACGTATGGTACTAGTTAGGATTACGAGAGGTGGAGAAAAAAAATGAATAAAAAAGTATTGACTTGAGGAAGAATTTTTTTCATAATTTAGAAGATAACCGCAAGGGCGAAATTTTAAGAAAACAAAATAAATAATGTTTAAGGAGTAATAGTGATGAGAAACGTAACAGAGAAGATTTTTCAGAATAGTGTATTTTTTATTGCGGCAGGGGTAATGGCTGTTATTGTGATGAGTCATCAAACCAATCATGCTGCTGCGCCGGCGACTGCGGATGCGAAGATAGGACCTATATGGGTGCCGCTTACTGTAGATACGGGTGTTAATATTACTGTAGGAGAGTTTGCAATAGCCTCAAAGTCTACCAACTCATTAGTAACAGTTACTTACGGTGGAATTCTTGGTACTGTCACAAGTATTTCGGCGGATGCTGTTGGGACTGGTGTTGTACTAGGAGATGCGGCGGTGACAGCCGGTAGTTTTACAATTGGGGGAGAGCCAAACAGGCCAGTAAAGCTGTCTTTTTCTATAGTCGACAGCAGCGGTAATGATGGAGTCTCTTTTGCAATACTCGGGCTAGACCTTGAAGGTACTGCCTCTCTTGTCAATTCCTCTTCCACTGCCCATGGGGCTTTACGTCCTGGGTCGAATACGGGTACGCGAGCAAACAATATAAACGCTTTTGCCGTGGCGAGTGGTGCTACTACTGACGCCTGGCTTGACCTCCCTGCTGATGAGACTACGATCGTCTCTTTTGGTGGTGTCTTTACCATAACGGCGGCTAGCCATGCGGCCTTTCCTAAGGAGTTTTTGACAGTTGCAACTATAACGTTGAATGTCGCCTATGACGATTAAGAGTGAGAGAGGAATAAGATAAGATAATAAGATGAGAAGAGAAATGATACAAAAATCTTTATCTGTCTTGTTTGCAGTTGTAATAATGGTAGGCATATTAGGAAGTGCCCATTGGTGGGGTGGGCGCCTGAATGCTGCCACAGATGCGAGTGCTGATATAAGTGTAGGACCTATATGGAAACCGCTGTATGTAGAGAAGATTGCGGATATTGAAGTAGGAGACTTTGCAATGCTAGCGATAAATACCGCCACAGAAGTAACTGTTGGTATTACTTCTACCGGAACCGCAACGCTTGGTGCTGTTAATGCGGCAACTACATCTGTTCATAGTACAGAAGTAGGTGATCCATTAGAAGCGAGCGATCTCACAGTCGGTTCATTTAAAGTTGAGGGACAACCAGACACGCTAATTCAACTGACTTTTACAGTAGCCGATACAGATTCGAATGATGGTATCACCTTTGCGGTGAAACAACTAAGGCTGGCTGATGCTAGTGCGTCGAACTTTCGGGATGAAGCTAAAACTCAAAATCAAAAGTCTATACTCGATATCTCAGTTAAGTCGAATGCTCTTGTCGATAATACCACCAACAACACAGCCTTTATTGAACTCGCTGCCTCGACAGAGACTGCGAATGTTTATTTTGGTGGTGTCTTTAGCTTGACGGCTGGTGCGACCTATCCTAAGACGTCGACAACAATAGCTACTGTAATGCTTACTGCGAGCTTTCCCTAAAAGCCTTAGGAGAAGTTTAAGAATCATGGTTAACAATTAAAAAATGAGAAAAATGAGAAAAATGAGGGTAATGGTGAGAATGAGAGCGATTGTTTCTTCTGTTTTGTCTGTTGTGGTCATGCTAGGGGTAATGAAGCTTTCTCCTATTGCTTTTGCTTTCAATCAATTCTTCTTATCAAGCGATACCTACACCACTCGACTCACGATAGGAAAGGTACGTGAGAATAAGGTACTGGTTGTAGAGCTGCTAAATGATTTAGAAATTAAAGGTCTTGTCTTGAGACCGAAATCAGGTGGCACGGATGTGCTGGGGGCGGGTGATAACAGCTTCGTAACGATAGATTCCATTGGAGATTTGGCTCCTTCGGGGTTTACAGTAAGTGCATTAAACTCGAATGTTGCTCCGGCAAGGTTTAATTTGAAGGGGACTGTGGCTCAAAGGGTAATGGTATCATTGACTGTTACTCCTGTTGCTTCTAGCGTAGCATCTTTTGCCTTTGGAGAGATATCCTTCGTGAAGAGTACGACACAGGGTTCGACGACGACTTGGACCAAAGCGTTGAATCCCAGTGATAGCGGTGGAAAATTCATAAGCCATCGTAGTACTGACGCCTCCTCTCTATACACAATGAATGCCATGACGCCGACGCCGATGGCGCCAAATACTGACCTGTTCGTTGAGGCTATTGCTGGGGATACTACCGCTAGGAAAGTTTATTTAGAGCTTTCTGCGGTGACTGGGGTCAACCTTGCTATTGGTGGGAAAATAACCTTTGCGTCAAGTGCTACTCGTCCTAACACTCTTACTACAATTTCTACAATGGGGGTAACGGTGGCTCTACCATGAAAATAACGATGCTAAATATCATGAAAAAAAAGACGGGTTTTAGGGTTTTACTTGCTTTCTTAGTGATGATGGGAATTGGAAAAGGAATTTTCGCTTCCCAAGAGGCCATCATGGAGTTAGGGTTTAAAGGATTTAATGTACCCTTAGGGGTAGTCGCTGGTGATTCCTTAAGCTTTGGAAACATCTTGCACACTGCACCACAAACCAGCTTTACAATAAAACTTCATCCTTCTTCTCAAATAGAGTATTCCGATCCTAGTGTTACCGTTAATAATGCTCACCCGGGGAACTTTATTATACATGGAACTCCCTATACTAAGGTGCGTTTCCAGCTTAGATACAATAGCAATTTCGGTGGCAACGCACCCTTTAAATTTTCTATGACACGCTTAACGCATGTGGTTCGGAAAGATTCCCATTATTATCCTCCTATTTCTCGCCCATCATTTGAGGACGATCCCACTGCTGATGTCTCCAGCTACAGGGTACTACAGGCTCCTGGTGACCCCTTTGTGTACTTAGAAGGAGATGTGAAGCTTGATAGCCGCGGGGCCGTTGAGCTTGTTTTTGGAGGAGACTTGATTTTCACTCCAGGTGATGCTGAGACTCTTTCCACTCAATACCATAATCTAAACGAAGATGGGCTCAACCTCGTAGTATTAGGGGTTCTAAGAGTAACAGTATTTCCGTAAGACTAAAAAAGGCTGAGGTAAAATGTTGAAAGATAAATGTAAAGAGTATGTTGCTTCTGCCCTTGTGGTCTTAGGGCTTTTAGTAGTCGGAAGTCTTTATCAAAAGGATTCTGAAGCCCTTAGTACATTTGCTCAGATTCCTGTTGGATTTTTGTCCTACTCAACGTGGGGATTCGATGTTTATGTCTTAGAAGAGTTGAATTTTGGAGATATCGACATTGATGAAGCGGCATTGAATGCTCATTTTGCTACTCATTCTACCCATAATACAATACGGATAATACTAGAAAAAGACTCTAACCTCAACCCTATCGCAGGAGTAAGAACTTTTGTGGCAGGTACTCCTGATGCATATGAGGATGCTGCTGCTTTTATAACCCTTGACAGTGGCTCGTTGACTTTTCCTGCATGGAGAATAAGAACACAACACGCTATTGCTCATACGCTGCTCAACCAAAGAACAGGCAGGGCTAGAAGCGGAAGCGACACTTGGGAGCTGCATGACCGAGGGTTAGACTTTGACGTAGTAGACTTAGCAGCTTTAAATGTGTCTTTTGCAAGTAGTAGCATGATCCCCGGGAAGGGGACACTTAATACGACGGATTGGTTGGGTGGCACAAGACAGTTTGATGAGTCAATCTCCTCCCCCAAGGGGGCAAGCTTAAGAACGGGAGAGTCAACGTCGCATATCATAGCCCTAGACCCGGATTACATCCACCCCCCTACCGCAGACAACCCCAAAGCACAAGATCAACACTCTATTAATGCCCTAGAGCTAACGGTCCCTGTCCCTCCAGCCGACGATGCCTCCCCCCGCCGCCCACTCACAAAAACTGGCTTGACGGGTGGTCGGCTCGACCCTGGTAAGACGAAGGCTGATCTTGTTCCAGGGACGATGTATCGTGCCCCTGCCGGGGGTGGAGTCAACACCAAAGGCTTTACTCGCAATCGCCCCAATCCCGGACTCGGCCCTGGTGGACCGGGACCGGTAACGGCATCTACGATGATGGTAAAGGTGAAGGGAAACGCACTTGTAAGCATTGAAGTAATCGGACCAATATTTTGGGATTTGAACAAAGAGGAACTGCTTTCTCTAAAAAGCGGCGAGCAAGTAGGATTTCTTACACTTACGGCGACTTTCCTCGAATAGAAAAGATGGTGAGGGGGGGGTAGCACATACCGTCAGTCTCATCTTAGACTTAAAGATAAGTATATTGCTTCTGCCCTATGGGTAGTGTGATAGTGATTACGAGAAGACTGCTAGGGATATCCTTCACTATTTAATTTAAGCTTTAAGCTTTAAGCTTAGCTTTTGTCTTTAAGGGAAGCCGACACTTCACAAAGCGGCGCTACAAGTGGGAACTCTTATACTTAGCACAATCTTCTGCTAGAAGCGACTAGTAGCCTTCCTGAGAACAGGGAAGGCTTGGATTTCCTTATAAGCCCGTGCCGACTCATTGTAAGGGGAGAAAGTCTCTTTGCTTTCTATAGGGGGGTAGGGAAGTTAAGAGTAGGAATTGAAGGGGGCGCAGGGGAGGGAGTCTCTTTGTTTTCTGTAGGGGACAGGGAAGTTAAGAGTAGGAATTGAAGGGGGCGCAGGGGAGGGAGTCTCTTTGTTTTCTATAGGGGTAGGGAAGTTAAGAGTAGGAATTGAAGGGGGAGCATTGGCAGGGGAGATTGTAGGGGAGTAAGATAGGGATTTTTTAATCCTTTTTCCTTATAGTGAGGATTGTCTCATTTTCAAACTCAATTATTTCTCCCTCCTATGACAAGTCCTTTATTTCAAGACCTTAGTAACGACCAACGCAAAGAAAAAGTCTCTCAATGGATAGAATCCGCTCTTAATACCTCCGCTGCTACACACTCTCTCCAAGCAAAGATGATTTTAGATACAGAAATCTCAACAGCGGAAATGCAGCAGTTCTTTGAAGAACAAGGCTATGGAGAAGACTCCCAAAAACAATTCCTCTCTCACCCAGAGAGAAAACAATTCAGACAAGAACTGATGGCCGATAGAAAGTCCTATAACAAACTCCTCACGGCTTTTATGCAAGACAGTAAAAAAGACAAAAAGAAAAAATCTCGTAATAAAATCAAACTCTAAAATCCTATGCCAGAAATAACGCAACTCCCTAGCACCACAACGCTATCAGGCGAAGCAAAGAGAATTCTTGATGAAGCCACTACTTCTGCTAACGCAAAACGCACTACTCTTGACGAGTCTCTCGCTGCCGCCACTAAAGATAAAGAAGCAAAACAGACAGCTTTCCAAGACGAAGTAAAAAGGGTGCTAACATCTTCACTCGCGAGATCCAATTCTAAAGGATTGGTCCTGACAAAATTGGAAAGCTCTAACTTCTGGACCTTAAAAGAATCCCAAGTAACCTTCACAGGTCTCAGAGGCAAAATTGAATTCCTCTTTGACGATACCATAAGCGCAAAGGAGAAAGACTCTAGGCTAACAACCATGAGAGCAGCAGAAAAAACCGCCGGTAATAAATGGGCCGTTACATTCCTTGGATTACTCCAACAACGAGTCAAAATGTCTGCTCCCGAAGAAAAAGTCTTCCTCGCTGCTAAAGCTAAAGAAGAGGCACTCTTAACACAAAAAGAAAACTTGCCAGCCCTACTCAAGCAAGAGAGCACCCTTGCTGTCGAACGCGCCGTCGTAGCCTACAAATCAGACTTAGAGGCTAGAGGCATTTATGTCAAAGATGTTGGTACGGGAATCGAAGCCCTAGGAAAACTCCAAAACGCCGCTCTGGAACACACCCTATCACAAGGTATCCCTCATACCGGAATCAGTAGCGAAGACGTCACGGAATTCCTCATGAGAACCCAACTGGATCGAGTCAAACTCTTAGACTTGAAAATCCACTCCGTTGTTCAGTCTATGAAAAAACGAAACTTGGAACTAGCGAAAATTAACCAGTATATGTCTGATATGCGCGCCGCTAGACCCGACGGCGATGCGGACGAAAAAGCCCTCATGCCAGAACACGTCCGACAATACCTATCAGCACAAGGACACGATGTCCCAGCCGCAGGGACTGAAATCACTCAGGCAAAATTCGACTCCACTATCCAAAGCCTCAAAGGTATCAGCGACGGCATGAATAATGATTCACAACTGGAAATGATCTCACTCCAAAAACTCACCAACTACAGAAACCAAGCCTTCGATATGACCAGTAATGTCTTAAGCAAAACTATGCGCTCAAAAGAGACAATTATCGGCAATATGAGGTAATCTTTAACCCTCTCTTCTACAGAAAGCTTAAGAACCTATAAAAATTAAAGAGGTTTCTTAATTTTTTGTGTTGCTTTTTCCTTTCTTTGCTATATACTGAGGAATAGATTCTAGCGAAATTGGGAAAACCACTGAAAAAAAGGGATGATCTGTACACGTTGTTTATTAGCCTTCTCTCTAGGATTCTTCTTTTGGGAGGCTACCAATATTTTGTCAATACCAAGTGCAATAGCAGTCAAGCCGTTAGCGGAAGTCAATGTAAAGGCAACCGTTGAAGTTGGCTATATCAACCTATCCCTAGTCGAAGAAATGGAGCTAGGGAGTAACATTGTCATCGAAGATAAAACCCTAGAAGCCACCTTAGAACTAAAACCTAATGGCACCTTAGGAGAACTCTATAACGTGTATGGTGTTGAAGGGATATTCAATGAAGCACTTATCGAAATTCTAGGACGCCAAGATGCCATCGTTGGTATAGAATTCCTCGTCTCTGATACCACAGAGAGTGATGGTGTCTCTTTTGAGATTGGCCCTCTGTCTATGAGTACTGCGGGAGAGCTACAGGAAAGTACCCGCGTTCCTTTCTATTCCACCTCCACAAGAGAAGCAGAACTATTAGATGAAACTGAAGAAGATACAGTGGTTTATGCCACTTTGGGAGCAAATGGCAAAGCCTATTTACACCTAGGCGGCATTGTCACTGTGGAAGCAAACGCAAAGGCTAATACCTATAACACAATAGCTAATGTAATAGCTAATGTTCTAGTGCGTGTTGTTTATGATTAAGGTTGTACTTGCTTCTTGAAAGCAAAAAGAGAAAAATAATCACTATATTAATAGTTAAATGAAATCAAAGGAAATGAAGAAAATAATCCGAACTTTATGTGTAAAAACGCTAGTTGCATCTTGTGTTTTCCTCTTTGCTAATGCTCAAGCTTACACAAGTATCTATCCCACGAGAATCATGATTGCAGATGGCAAAAAAACAGGAAGTGTCACTTTAACAAACTCTTCTTCCTCTGCTAAAATCTATGACATTCAGTTCTCCGTTATGCGTCAGGATGCTTATGGTAATCACCAAGTTCTGGTCAAAGCTGGAGAATCTTTGGAGGATTTTCCTTTCTTCAAATACCTGCGCTATAGCCCTAGAAAAACCATCTTGCAATCCCACAAAAGCCAAGTCTTTCGCTTCTTGTTCCGTCCGCCTAAAGACTTTGGACATGGGGA
Source organism: Alphaproteobacteria bacterium (assembly GCA_965222575.1). Taxonomy (GTDB): domain Bacteria; phylum Pseudomonadota; class Alphaproteobacteria. The sequence continues at coordinate 1,193,461 of OZ244958.1, read as the reverse complement.
ATATCGTGTCTATGTCAATTTCGTTCCTAGACCTACCTCCGTCAAGTTTTCCAAAGACGATAACAAAGACGATAATAGCTTAGGCGTAGAAATGTTAATCGCTGTGTCTATCCCTCTTATCATACGCTATGGCAATGTCACAGGGGGCGCAAAAATCTCTGATGTGTCCTATGATGGAGACAAAAAACTCGTCTCTTTTGTCCTGAATAGAGAAGGAAATGGATCCGCTATCGGAAAACTAGAGGTGTATGCTAAAACCGATAAAGGACGAAAACTCATAGGACTACGCAATGGCGCCGCCGTTTATAGTGAAATAGAACGTCGCATGATCTTTATTAATGTCATGGAGTCCGATGACTTCACAACTTTTGACCCTAATACCATAGAGGTTGAATACACAAGAGATGATGATACCAGCAACAAGATAAAGGTTTTTGATAAAGTTCATATCAGTGATGCTCCGAAATATGGAACACAATGGTACTATGAAAATCAAATGCAACAATAATTGATAGAGAAACATTTTTTTATGATGTATGGGGATAGAGGGATTATGATTTTTAGATTCTTGAAATTCTTTGTAGTAGTAGGATTATTTGGATTTTTAGGGTGCTCTGCAGCCGAAATGGACGAAGTAATTCTCACTCTTAGGGTGAAATCCATTGCCTTAGATGATCCTATTATAGGGTATGCCGATATAGAGACAGGCCAACCTTTATATCTTCCTTTTGAGGAATTCAGTAGCCTTTTGCGTGTTCGTGTCACCGACTGGGATGAAGAAAAAGGAATCATCAGTGGATGGTTCATGAGTAAAGTGAATACTTTCTCAATTCGTTATAAAGAAGGGGTCTTGGAAAAAGATGGGAAGCGCCATGATCTTGTAGACGATACTTTTATTGAGTACGATAATATGCTCTATGCTTTGAAAGGTTTGTGGGAGGTTTTGTTCTCTTTAGAAATTGTTGCGTCTTTTGATTCTGGGACTCTGTCCATTGATAGTGAGGAATATCTTCCTTTAGAGGAGGAGTTAGCGCGCCAACAAATAATTTCTAATTTTTTCTCGGCACAGGGTATCCCAAAAGAATATAAGTATCTCTCTTATCCTGAGACTTCCTATGCTGGCTTAACATTGCCATCTGTGTCTCTAAACCAGTCATTTTCGTGGAATAAGGATTCAAAAGACTTGTATAGTTCTTTATCTGTAAGGATAGCTGCAGATGCATTTCGTCTTAATCAACGTGTAAATTTTGCGTATAATTTTTCACCTGATGTCAACAAGCGCTTGAGTAATTTTTCTTGGACTGCTCAGAGTGAAAGTCCCTATGGTAATGTTTTAGGGGTCAAAGGGTTACGGTCTCTCCGTTTAGGGGATATTTCATCCTTAGGTATTCCGTTAGCCTTTCAAGGCTCATCAGGGATAGGGTTTCAGGTTTCTACTCACTCTATGGATTACAGAGCGGAAGGCCACACGACTTCTTTGAAAGCTTATGGGAAACCGGGAGAAGAGTTAGAATTCTATCATAATGGCGTTCTGCAAGAAATTGTTGTTATTGCATTAGATGATGAGCACATCAAGCAGGATGAGGAGGGTTATTACTACGAATTTGATGAGATTCCTCTTTTACCTGGGGAAAATATTCTGAAGGTTTTAACCTATGGAGATGAAGGGAAAATAGATGAGAAAATAGAGAGGGTAGAGCTATCTTATGCTGTACCAATTAGAGGGAAAGTGTTTGTTAACGCTACGGTTTTGGATACTGGCTATTCCATGTTTGAACTTCTAAAGGGGGAAAAAGAGGAAGGATTTCAGCACAAAGCAACGGCAGTAGTAAGACTGGTTTATGGACTAGGAAACAATGTGAGGCTCTCTTTATTAGGCGGGATTTTTCCTAGTGGGCAGAGGGATGCCCAAAATTGGGCGTTGAGTATGGGCATCAGCACAGGCACTTCTAAATTTCATTCATCAACAACTGTTTCGCTGTTGAAGAACAGGCAGGAAGATGCCCTTAAGACTGCAGTTGCCTTTTATTTATCTGGTAGAATGAATCGTATTTTATACTCATTTCAAGGCAATATTTTTCAAAAGGGATACCTTTCTTCAAGTGCTTACTACAATGACGAGGAGCTGCAATTTAACGGTTTTTTCAATGTGAGTTTGCCCATAGGGAGAACCAGTTTATCTGCTAATTTCAGGCGCTGGCATTATCGAGAACCTAGGAGGTTGGATGGGGCTCAGTATAAGGAAAGTTTCAATGTTAGCTGGTCGGCATATATGAAAAGGCTATTGCTAGGGGCTACGGTTGCTAGCAGTAGAGACCATAAACAGAAGTATAAAGACTTTTCAGGAAGACTTTCTGCTGGGTATTCTTGGTGGGCTTCGCGGAGCATCAGCACTTCTGTAAGGATATCTGTGCCTTATAAGTATACGGAGAAGGAGAAGAAGTTCAAGGTTGATGTTATTGATTTTAGGGTGTATGTGAATTTTGTGAGAAATTTTGCTGTGTCCTTGTCTCCTTCGTATAATACTACAACTAAGAAAGTGTCTTTTACTGCTAGTACGAATTTTGTGGTGACGGGAAATTTGAGGACTAGTATGAATGTCAGGTTTCATGAGAATAAAAACATTACGATATCAGCTAGTGTCTCTACTATGTTGTATCATACGGGACGAGGGCGTTATGTTGCTTCTGGGTCTGGGGGTATTGGAGATGGTGTGATTGTCCCTATATTTTTCATTGACTCTAATAGGAACAGGGTGAAGGACGTTGGAGAAGAGCCTGTGGAAGGAGTTCGTGTGAGGGGGTATTCTAAATTTCAACAAGCCTCAGGGGGAGATGGGCGCGGTGTTATTAAGGGGGTTAGTGCTAATCGTATAGCGGTTCTCTCTGTTGATCTTGGTAGCATAGAGAATCCTTTTGTTGTGCCTGTTTATCAAAGAATTGGTGTTGCGCCGAAGGGAGGTAGTGTAACGGAGGTTTTTGTACCTTTATCGTATGTTGCTCCTGTAGAAGCAAGGGTCATGGTTCGCAAGCCTGATAATCAGCTTGTTCCAGCAAGGGGAATGGCGCTTTATCTTGTTGGTCATGACGGAGCGAAATGGCGTGTTCTTACGGATGAATCGGGCTATCTTTTTTCATCTGAAGTCCTTGTAGGGCAGTATACTATTGCTTTGGAAAAAGGGCAAACTCGCTATGGTAAAGAGTTGTCTCTTTCTGACGACCATAAGTTTGAAATCACAGAGGACAGTGATTATATAGAGCTTGATGATATTGTGGTAGAGTTAGAGTAAGGCTTATTTTATGAAAGACGGTTATGGTGACGGAGGTGGAGGTAACATGAAAAAAGTTGTAGGTGTTATTTTTGTATTATGCTTATTATTAGGAGGGGTGAAAGTAGTTACTGAGTTAAAGGCGGAAGATCTTTCTTTTCGTTTAGGGTTCTCCTTTTCTCACCTTATTGTGCCAAAGATTTTTGTTCGTCCACCCAGTATTGCGCTGGGAGATAGTGTTCATGTTGTGGGGAAAACTTCTTTTATTGCGCCTTTATTGCTTCCTTATGTTGGGGAAACAGATTCTATTGTTCACACGCAGGTGGTTCCAAGGCTCAGAAAACTTATGATTAAGCGCGTGAATTTTCTGCAGGAAGAGGAGATAAAAAAAGAGGATGAAAAGCGTGGGATTTTTTCTGTCTTCGATGAAAAGGTGTTGGAAAATGTAGTGCGTATTCAGATCTCTGGAAAGCCAAACTTGGAAATTAATTTGTTGTTTCAGCCAAGTATTTTGAAAAATGAAGAAAATAAAAATATTCTCAAGTTTTTACCTACTACCTTTAAGCAAATAGGGGGAAAAGATATGGAGTTGCCTTCTCCGGACATACAAAATCCTTCTCCTGCCTCTGTGCAATTTGATAGCAGTGGGTTTTTAGATTTGACTTTCTCTGGCAAACTTCTTCTTGAGGGAGGAGAAGATTCTTATGAAGTCTCTGTAGAAGAAGGAACAAGAGGATTCTTTGTTATCTTTCTTATCTATTATTAGAAAAATAGTCTCCTTTTCTACAAGATACGATTCTCCCTTCATAAGCTACCACAGCTGTTGATAGAGGTTTTATACTATGGGAGGAAGAAAGGCCCCCCCCTTTCTTCCTCCTTCTTAGTTTTATCCTATGGCTCGATGAGCCTTCCCTCCTTCTTAGTCTTATCCTTATGGCGGGTGCCTCCTTCTTAGTCTTACCCTTAGGCGGGTGCCTCCTTCTTAGTCTTATCCTTATGGCGGGTGCCTCCTTCTTAGTCTTACCCTTATGCCTCCTTCTTAGTCTTACCCTTAGGGGGTGCCTCCTTCTTAGTCTTACCCTTAGGCGGGTGCCTCCTTCTTAGTCTTACCCTCCTTCTTAGTCTTACCCTATAGCGGGTGCCTCCTTCTTACTCTTACCCTATAGGCGGGTGCCTCCTTCTTAGTTTTATCCTATAGGCGGGTGCCTCCTTCTTAGTCTTACCCTTATGGCGGGTGCCTCCTTCTTAGTCTTACCCTTATGGCGGGTGCCTCCTTCTTAGTCTTACCCTTATCCCTATAGCGGGTGCCTCCTTCTTAGTCTTACCCTTATGGCGGGTGCCTCCTTCTTACCCTTATGGCTCTTAGTCCCTTATGGCGGGTGCCTCCTTCTTAGTCTTACCCTATAGGCGGGTGCCTCCTTCTTAGTCTTACCCTATAGTGCCTCCTTCTTAGTCTTACCCTTATAGGCGGGTGCCTCCTTCTTAGTCTTACCCTTAGCGGGTGCCTCCTTCTTAGTCTTACCCTAAGGGTGCCTCCTTCTTAGTCTTTATGGCTTGTAGCGGGTGAAAGAAGGCTTGTGGGGCTTCTTCCTCCTGTAACGGGACGCGCGGTCGAAGGCCTTTTGGTCGAAGGACTTTTGGTCGAAGGCCTTTTGGTCGAAGACCTTTTGGTCTATAGCTTCAGCTTACAATAGATTTTCATCTTTGAAGCTAATAGCAGATTTTTTATTGAGAATAACATAGTCCTCTATGTCAATATCTAAAGAAGCGAGTTTTGAGGAGAGGTCCATGATATGTTCTTTGTGTCCATCAGGGATAGAGATAGAAGGGGTTGTGTAAAAGTTTATCAGCAAAATGGCTTCAATGGGGCTAGAGAGCATATATTTCAGTAAATAAGAGAAGAACTGTGTTTTTTCTGTAATAAAAGTCCGTTGTTCTAAGGACTTCTCCAAGAGAAATTGTCTTTTTGTGTTTAATCCTAGTGCGTATAGACAGTGGGGCATTTTCTGATGAACATAGCGTTTTCTACAGAACTTTGTAATTTTGTTTAGAGAGTTCAGGTAAACAAGAGGCTTTTTGGGGGGAGGTTTGATGAACTCCTCATAGAGAGCGTCAACGAGCTTTATGTTAGAAGAAACTTGTGATCCGATACCAGAATACGTGAGAAGGGTTTTCTGAGGAGCTTTGAAGATTCCTTCTAGAGAGTGGAAGTCTTTAAGCAATTTTTTTGCTAGAGGTTTTGTATCTTTTCTGGGGATAAAAAAATGTAAAAGCCCTTCTAGTATCTCGTAGTCTTCAAGGAAATGAGAGGGGATTGAGCGGAGTCGTTTCGCTAATCTTTTTCTGTGTCCGTAATAGTGAGGTTTCTCCTTCATGATAATTACTGTACAAAATTCAAGGAAAAACATAAACAAAATTTTCACTTAACTTAGGGGTAAGCTTCGTATGAATAGTGTGGAGTGGTGTGTGGTATAGAGAAAAAACAAGGCAAAGTGCTATAAGCAGGCGTTCTCTCCTCTGTTGGCATCATCTGTCATGAGTACAGTGTGTTTACTAGGTCTCTTAAAGTATTTTTCCATATAATTCCATAAAAAAGTGTTTTTATCCCATAAGATTGTGGTATTATGGGATAAATGTGAGAGCTTTTATGCAAACACATTTTTGTATAAAGAGGAAGAGCCCTATGTTTTTTTTATCTCACTATATTCATAGCGTAGATAGCAAAGGGCGGGTTTCAATTCCTTCGAAGTTTCGAGGGGTGATGAAGCCTGAGGAGACGGGTAATTTTATTGCTTACCCGTCTCTTCATTATAGGGCTATTGAAGTGAGTGGCGTGTCTTTTATTGGCAAGCTTCATGCTGCGCGGGAGAATGTTCTTTTATCGGGGAAGGATGATGCGTTGTTAACGGCTTTGTTTGCTACGGCATCTCCTTTGCCTATTGATAGGGATGGGAGAGTGGTGTTGTTGTCCTCTTTGAAGAGGTTTGCTTCTATTGTGGGGGAAGCGCTTTTTGTAGGGATTGGCGAGCGTTTTCTGATTTGGGAGCCTGAGGAAGGCAAGCGTTTTTTGGAGTCTCAACGCCAGCGGGCTTTTAGTTTCTTTTTAACGGAGGATTTTCCTTCTAGAGTTCAGCGGCAGGAGGAGTAGTGTCTCATCTTCCTGTTATGAGTGAAGCTGTGTTAGAAGTCTTAGATGTGAAGGAGAGGGGTGTGTATTTGGATAGTACCTTTGGGGGTGGAGGTTACAGTCGGAAGATATTGGAGAGGGGGCCTGCAAAGCTTTTTGCTATAGACTGTGACCCGCAAGCGAGAGAGCGTGCTTGTGAGATAGAGTCTTCTGCTTTTGTTTTTCTGGAGGGGAATTTTGGGTCTATGAGAGCGTTGATAGGGGATGTAGGGGAAGTGATGGATGGTATTGTTTTTGACCTTGGTTTTTCCTCTTATCAGCTTGAGGATTTCTCCAGAGGGTTTTCCTATATTCATGACAGTCCTTTGGATATGCGTATGGCTGGCACAGGGGAGACGGCGGCGGAGATTCTCAACAGGTGTTCGGAAAAGGAGTTACGGACTCTTTTTAGCGTGTACGGGGAAGAGCCTTGTGCTAGTGCTGTTGCTCGTGCGGTGGTGAGCAGGAGGAGGGAGCGTGTATTTTCCATGTCGAGGGATTTTGTGGAGGTAATTTGGTCTGCTTGTCATCCGCCTACTTTCAGGAAGTGGAAGCCTGTGGCGAGAATTTTTCAGGCGTTGAGGATTGCCGTCAATGATGAGTTGAGAAGGCTTCAAAGTGGGTTAGAGCAGGCGTGTGATTTTTTGAAGACGGGAGGGGTGATGGTGGTGGTATCTTTCCATAGTCTTGAAGATAGGCTTGTTAAGCGGTTTTTTTCTCAAAAGCTTTTTCCTTTGTCAAAAAAGCCTTTATTGCCTTCTTCTTTGGAGGTTGAGCGGAATCCTCGTGCTGCGTCGGCGAAGATGAGAGCTGCTGTGAAAGCCCAAGAACACAGAGTCCTATGATGATAGAGTTTCCTTCAGCGAAAAAGGCCCAAAGACGAGACCTTAAGAGGGTGCGGTGGCTATTTTTTGGAGCCTTGGGCCTCTTTTTTTCTATTGGAGTAGCGGCTTGTGTGATTGGGATTCTCACAAGAGGGGCTCTTCAAGATGTTAAGGATTTAAGGAAAAATCTCACGATACAAACACAACGCTTATGGGTTTTGAAGAATGAATGGGCGGTTTTGAATAATCCTGAGCGGTTAGAGAAGCTAGGGCAACAATACTTTCCGCAGAGGGATTCTTCTCCGAGAGCCTTCTCTATGGAAGAGTATTTAGCTAAACATCCTCCAACGCCGTGAATGGCTTTCGTCTTTTCTTTATGAAGCAGTTGGGCATGAAGGCTCTTTCTGTGTGTCAAACCGTGTCTTTTTTTAAGGTAGCACGTGCTAGAGGCGATTTTTTGCAATGGCTTATCATTTGTCTTTTTCTACTCATGGGGGCGCACTTGTTATCGGTGGTCTTTGGGGGAAGGCACTTGCTTTTTGCTTATGAGGTACAGGAAGAGGATAAAAGAATGCCTTTGTTACTCTCTGATAGCTCCCTTCTTCCTTCTACTTATAAACGCTTGCCCATTGTGGATAGAATGGGTAACATGCTAGCGGGAAATGTTCGCGTGTATGACATTTATGCGCGTCTTAAAGATATTCAAGACCCTGTACGGACAGCGACTATTTTGAAAACTGTTTTTCCACAGGTCTCTTTTGAGACTCTTAAGAAGCGTCTGAGGATGAAAAAAAAACACAGCGTATTAGTGATTTCTCATGTTACACAGCAGCAAAAACAAGCAGTGTGTGAAGAGGATTGTGTTGGCTTAGAGTTTCGAACAGCTGAAAAACGCCTGTATCATACAGGTCGACTATTTTCCCATGTCATAGGGTTTACGACTCCCCAAGGCATTGGTCTTGCGGGGCTGGAATATACCTTTGATACGTATCTTCAAAATCAAAGCAACCCCCCTCTACGCGTGACCTTGGATAGAGGGATACAGTACGCTTTGCACAAGCACATGCTAGTAGGGATGGAAAAGTTTGGGGCGAAAGCCATGGCGGGAGTCGTGATGGAAGCGCAAACAGGTGAAATTCTTGCTATGGTGTCTTTACCTGATTTTGATGGGAATGTCTATTGGTTGGCCTCTCCTGAGGAGAAGAGAAATCGAGCAACTTATGCTTTGTATGAGATGGGGTCTACTTTTAAGACTTTTACTCTTGCTGCTGCTCTGAATGAAGGCGTTACTTGGGAAGATAAAGCCTATGATATTGCAACGCCTATGGTGATTGGCCCTCTTAGAATTACTGATAAACGGGCATTGGAAAAGACATTGAGTTGTAAAGATATTTATGCCCTGTCTTCTAATCTTGGTACGGCGCGGATTGTTCTGGAACTTGACATTCATCAGCACCGCCACTATTTGGAAGGCTTTGGCCTTATGGACCCTTTATCCATTGAAGTTCCTGAAACGGCAACGCCTATTCTCTCTGGAGAGTGGGGACTTGTTGATAGTGTGAGTATGTCTTATGGATATGGGATTGCTGTATCAGTTTTACACTTAGCTGCTGGGACGGCTGCTGTTGTGAACGGGGGTCTCTATAGAGACCCTACGCTCATGAAACAGAAGATACAGGCAGGCAAACGCGTTATCACACAGGAGACCTCTCAAAAGATGATTGAGATGATGCGTTATACTATACTATCGAAACAGGGAACAGGAAAAGAAGCTTATGTGGAGGGTTACGGCATGATAGGGAAAACGGGAACAGCCAAAAAATTGATGAATGGTGTTTATACTGATACATATATTGCCTCTTTTACCGCTGCATTCCCTTACTGGAATCCAAAATATGTTGTGGTGATTACCATAGATTCTCCTACCCATGGCATTGATGACAGAAAGCCCTCGGGTGCTACGACAGCAGCCGTCATTGTGAAAGAATTTGTGGAAACAGCAGGTTCCTTATTTCATCTTGTAAAGTCTGCTAAAGAATAAATAGCCGTATTGTGCATTGCCTGACATGAAATCCGTTAAGAAATATCAGTATCAACCAGAGCATATTGCTATGGTGACGGGGACGAATGGGAAGAGTAGTGTTGTGATATGGACGCAGTATCTGCTGGAGTCTGCTGGAGGAGGGGGAGCTGTTTCTCTTGGGACATTGGGATTGAGAGATGGGCAAGGTGAGAGTATGGAGATAGAGAAGGGGCATTTAACGACGCCTGATGGTCGTGTTCTTGAGAGGATTGCTAGAGCCTTAAAAAGGAAGGGTGTGTCTTATTTGGTACTGGAAGCCTCTAGTCATGGTTTGGATCAGCGTAGAATAGATGGGTTAACCTGTGAGGTGGGGGCTTTTACGAATTTTGAGTCTGAGCATTTGGATTATCATGGAACGAAGGAGGAGTATTTTCAGTCGAAGTTGCGTCTTTTTCAGGAGGTAGTGAGATGGGGTGGGGTTGCGGTATTACCGAAGGGGAGTCCGTATTTTTCTGTTTTGAAGGAGGAGAGTGAGAGAAGGCAGCTGTTTGTGATGGAGTATGGGGGGATATGGGAGGGGGTTAGGGGGTCTTTTGTTTGGGGGAATGTGGAGGAGGGGAGGTATAGAGCTGAGGTTTCTGTAGGAGGAAAAGTTTATGGGTCTTTTATGAATGTGAGAACGGATTGGGAGGCTCAGAATGCGCTTTGTGCGTTAGGGATTACGCTTGGTCTTCTTTTTGAAGAAGGGGTGGTGGAGAGGGTGATGGAGGCTGTGAGGACTTTTCCACAGGTAGAGGGGCGTCTTGAGAGGATGCATGAAGTGTCTGATCCTTGGAAGGTTTATGTAGATTATGCGCATACGCCTGATGCTATGGAGTTAGTATTGAAAGCTGGGAAGCGTTGGGCAGGGAAAAAGGGGAGAGTTTCTGTTGTATTTGGTTGTGGGGGTCAAAGGGATGAGAGCAATAGGGTGAGGATGGGGAAAGTTGTGCAAGCTTATGCTCAGAGGGTTTATGTGACCAATGATAATCCTCGTGATGAAGACCCTGGGTCTATTCGGCGTACGATTTTGGGGGTTTGTAGGAAGGGGGTGGAGATTCCTGATAGGGGTGAGGCGATTCGTCAGGCTATAGAGGACTTGCAGGGAGGAGATTTATTGGTAGTGGCTGGCAAGGGTCACGAGAAAGTTCAGATTATAGGGGATAAAGTATTAGATTTTCAAGATGGGGTTGTGGTGAAGGAATGTTTGAAGAACAAACGTCAAAGCTCTGGAGGCGGGAAGAGGTAAAATCTCTTTTGTTTTCTCATATTGAAGGGGAAATGGAAGGGGGTGAGGGGTGGTTATCGCGAGTGAGTTTAGACACGCGAAAGCTTGAAGAGGGAGGGATTTTCGTAGCGTTAAGGGGGAAGAGGGCGCGTGGAGAGGACTATGTGGAGGCAGCGCTTAAGAAGGGAGCGGGTTTGTGTCTTGTTTCTAGTGTGCCTGATGGTGTTTTGAGTGAACGTGGTGGGCGTGTAGTAAAGGTAAGAGACCCTTATAAAGCGCTTGTGTGTCTTGGGGAGGGGGGACGCAAGCGGTTTTTTTCTCCTGTGATTGCTATTACAGGCAGTGTGGGGAAGACGACGGTTAAGCATGCGCTTGCTGAAGGGTTGAGGGTTTTTTTTCCGCGAGTGTATGAATCGGAGGGCAATTATAATAATCATTTGGGGGTTCCGCTGTGTTTGGCGAATATGCCTCCTTTAGCTGGTGTGGGTGTGTTGGAGATAGGGATTAGTGCTAGGGGGGAGATGTTGCCTCTTACGCGTTTAGTTTCTCCTGATGTTGCTGTGATTACGAATATAGGGGATGCGCACTTGGGGTATTTTGAAGATTTTGGGGCATTGGTGAAGGAAAAAGCGATGATATTTGAGGGGTTACAGGGGAAGAAGGTAGCGGTTTTTCAATCTTTATCTGGGGATAGGGATGGTAGTGGGATGCGTATTTTGAATTTTCATGCGTCGGTGGGGGGTAGAAAGGGTGTGAGGTGGTCTCCTTGTGAGGGAGGGTGTGAGATAGAGATGGGGGAGAAGCGTTGGAGGTTAGGCGGGTTTCCGTCTTTTTGTGAGGATGAGCGATTTTTATGTATTTTTGCTACGGTAGCGTCTGTTTGCAAGGGGTTGGGGTTGGAGGAGGGAAGAGGGTTGAAAGCGTTATCGTCTTTTCGATTATTACCGAGGAGGGGAGAGGTATTACGATGTTCATTTGAGGAGCAGTCATTTTTGATAGTAGATGAGAGTTATAATGCTTCTTCTGCTTCCATGAGGGCGGCGATTTTGTCTACTGGTCGTTTAGGGGCTAGGCTGGGTGGGAGTTTTGTTGCGGTATTAGGAGATATGGTAGAGTTGGGGTCGGAGAGTACTTTACGTCACCGGGAGATTTTGCCTTTGCTTTTAGGAGCGAGAGTCCGTAAAGTTTACTGTATAGGGTCTATGATGAAGGAGCTGTTTACGGTGCTTCCGGAATCTCTTAGGGGGTGGTATGCGGAGGAGATGGGGGATTTGCTATCGCACTTACCGTCTCCTGAGGAGGGAGACATTTTTTTAGTTAAGGGGTCTTGTTCCATGAGGATGGATAAGGTAGTGGCTTTTCTTAGGGGGGATGAGGGGAGTATAGGGGAGAAGGAGTAGCGGGTTTATGCTGTACTATTTTTTATATCCTTATTTTGGAGAGTATCCGTTTTTTCATGTCTTTAAGTACCTGACGTTTCGTTCTGGCATGGCGTTTATTTTTGGATTTTTGATAGTATTTTTTTTCATGCCTTGTACGATTACGATGATGAAGAGGTGGCAAGGGAAATTTTTGCGTATTGCCACGCAGCGTTTAGGTCTTGAGCATCATGGTGTGCGCAAGCAAACCACGCCGAGCATGGGGGGTGTTTTAATTTTATTGTCTCTTGTGGTTTCGGGGATGATTTGGGCGGATATTTCTGTTGGGTTTATAGGGTTGAGTTTAGCACTTGTAGTGGGGTTTGGTCTTATAGGTTTTGTAGATGATTGGATGAATTTTCGAGGTTCTGGTCACAGGGGTTTATCGCCGCGCAAGCGTCTTTTTATGGAAGTTCTTGTGGCGATTTTTTGGTCATGGGGGATTTTGCAATTTTTGCCTTCTTCGGTGGATACGATTTTATTTTTTCCTCTTTTCAGAGATTTACAGATAGATTTGGGTTGGTTTTTCATTCCTTTTAGTGTGTGTGTGGTTGTGGGGTGTGCCAATGGGGTGAATTTGACGGATGGGTTGGATGGGTTAGTGACGGTACCTGCGGTGATTGTGGCGGGAAGTTTTGGATTTATTGCGTATTTTGTAGGTCACAGTGTGTTTGCCGATTACTTACATGTGCCTTTTATTCGTGGGGTAGGAGAGTTATCTGTTATTTGTGGAGCGATGATTGGGTCTTGTTTGGGATTTTTGTGGTATAATGCGCCGCCTGCGAGGATTTTTATGGGAGATACAGGGAGTTTGCCTATTGGGGCTTTGATAGGAGGGATAGCAGTGATGACGAAGCATGAGCTTACTCTTTTAGTGATAGGGGGTCTTTTTGTTTTTGAGGCGCTGTCGGTGATGGTTCAGATGTTTTCCTTTAGGGTTTTTGGTCGGCGTGTTTTTCAGATTGCGCCTTTTCACCATCACTTAGAAAAGAAAGGTTGGGAGGAGTCAACCATTGTGATTCGTCTTTGGATTATTACGCTTTTGTTAGCCTTAGCTGGTTTGGCTATGCTGAAATTGCGCTAGGAGGATTATGATAGAAGGTCGGTTTTTTATTTTTGGGTTGGGGAAAAGTGGTCGTTCTGTTTTGCGTTTTTTGTCTTCAAGGGGTTGTGAGCTGGTTGCATGGGACGATAATCCTAATTGCCGTTTACAGGTAGGAGGTTGTTATCCTTCTATTAGAATGTGCCATCCTAAGGCGGTAGATTTATCGATATTTCGTGCACTTATTGTAGCACCCGGCATTCCCTTGTATGCCCCGTTTTGTCATCCTGTGGTTACTGAGGCTAAGAAAGCTGGTATTAGAGTTATTGGGGATTTTGAGCTTTTTTCATGGGTTTTGCCGTGTAAGCCTGTGGTTGCGGTGGGTGGGACGAATGGCAAGACAACAACAGTGTTTTTGTTAAAATTTTTGCTAGAGCAGTTGGGAAAAAGAGTCGCAGTAGGAGGCAATGCTGGCACGCCTTGTCTAGATTTATTAGAGAAGGAAGAAGTGGATTGTTATGTACTTGAGACCTCCTCTTTTCAGTTGGATTTAATTGAGACTTTTAGAGCACCTGTATCGGTTTTGTTAAATCTGCAACAGGATCACAAGGATCGTCATGGGACATTTGAGCGGTATGTTGCTGCTAAGAAAAACATGTTCAAGAATAAAAGACAAGAAGATATAGCCCTTTTGTGTGTAGATTGTCCTAATACGCATTTGGTTTATGAAGAGATGTGTTCTAAAGGGCAGGAGCATGTTATTCCTTTAACTCTTGGTGGAAGGTTTACTAAGCGTGGCATAGCGTTGAGGGGGGAGAATCTTTATTTAGGAAGGAGGAAGGTGATGAAGGTTGCCCTTGGTCATTGTACCTCTCATAATGTTCTTGGAGCTGTTGGAGCACTAGTGAAGGTTTTGGAGATGGGGGGCGAGGACTTGCCTGAAGGGTTGTCTTTAGAGGGGTTTTCTCCGTTGCCTCACCGGATTCAATGGGCTGGATGTCATGAGGGCGTAGATTTTTATAATGATTCTAAAGCAACGAATATGACGGCGGCGGCCTTTGCGTTAGAGCAGTTTTCTTCCGTTTATTGGATTGCTGGCGGACAAGAAAAGGGAGAAGACAGCATAGAGCCTCTTTTACCTGTGTTGGGGAAGATTAAGGAGATTTTTCTCGTGGGTTCTTGTGCTAGGAAATGGCAAGGTCTTTTACGGGATAAGTGTCCTGTTCATCTGTGCTATGTGTTAGAGGCGGCAGTTCATCAAGCCTTTAGGCGTGCTAGAGAGGATAGAGATGGAAAAAGTGTTGTTTTGTTTTCTCCGGGATGTGCTTCTTTTGACCAGTTTGATAATTTTGAGCAGAGAGGGGAGACGTTTTTGCAATTGGTGAAGCAGCACGCAAGATGATGGAGTTTTTACCTCTTAGGCATGTTAAGAAGTACGTGCTTTTGTGGTGGTGGGGTGTGGACAGAGTCATTTTTGTGCTGTTATTGTTACTGTTTGCTATTGGTTTCCTGTCCATGGTCAATGTGGGGGTATTGGCTGCGGAAAGAAAGCACCTTTGGTTTCTTCATTTTTTGACTCGGCAAACTGTGTTTTTGTGTTTGGGTTTTTGTCTGATGTTGGGGTTATCTTTTGTGAACAAAAGAAGCCTACAAGTCTTAGCATTGCTGGGATTTTTGTTATTTTTCTTGTTGTTGTTTTTAACCTATTTTGTAGGGATTGAGGTCAATGCTTCTCGGCGTTGGATATCCCTGTTGGGGCAGTCTTTACAACCTTCTGAGATTATTCGTCCTTTTTTTGCGATTCAAACAGCGATGTTACTGTCTAAAGGGATTAATACGGGGTCTTTTAATAGGCCTTTTGTGTTATCCTGCGTACTGTTGGTAGGCGTGATAGGGTTGACGGTGATACAGCCTGATATTGGCATGGCAGTGTTGATATGTTCTGTGTGGGGGTGTCAGGTTTTTTTATCGGGCGTTTATATGAGATGGTTTTGTGTTTTGTTAGGGATAGTTGCTATAAATGGTGTGGCATTGTGGTTTATATTTCCGCATTTTTCTGTTCGTGTTTTAGGGTTTTTTCAGGGGGGGGATTTTCAAACGATACAGTCTCTAGGAGGGGTTTTTAGGGCGCATATCTTAGGTGTTGGCGTGAATCGTGGGGTGTTAGGGAAAAGTCTTCCAGAGGCTCATAATGACTTTATTTTTTCTGTTATAGCAGAGGAGTATGGTATGATTCTTGTTGTACCAATTATGTTGATATTTTTACTGATATTTTTACGGGGGATGAGAACGGCTTTATTGTCCAGAGAGTCTTTTTTACTACTAGCTAGCTGTGGTTTACTCTGTCACTTTATTTTTCAGGCCTTTATTCATATGGCAGTTAATCTTGCTCTTTTACCCAATACAGGGATGACATTGCCCTTTATTTCTTATGGAGGTTCCTCTTTATTGTCGTCTAGTATTGCTATGGGATTTTTATTATCTTTGTTGCGGATTTCAAGGATGGAAGCCCTTATGTCAGAGGAGAAATCATGGAAGTGAAGCGTGTGATGATAGTAGCTGGTGGAACAGCGGGACACCTTTCGCCCGCTTTAGCATTAGGAAAATGGTTATCGTGTCGTTACTGTGATGTTTGTTTTATTACGGATGTGCGCGGAGAGAAATTTCTCAAGGATTTTCCCTATTTTGTCATTCAAGTTTCTAGTCCGACAGGGGGGACTTTGCGTATAGTAAGAGCCTTGTGGTTGCTGTTGAAGGCCGTAAGATATACGAGGAGGTTACTGAAGACACAGGCTTCTCAACGGGTGGTTTGTTTTGGGAGTTATACCTCTGTACCTGTTGGTATTGCAGCGTGGTGTCAGAAGATTCCCCTACTTCTCCACGAGCAAAATTCTTATTGGGGAAGGGCTAACAGGGTTTTGCGCCCTTTTTCTAGTGTTATGGCTGTTTCTTTTCCTGCTAAGGGTAAAAGAAGAGGTGTTATCTGTACGGGTATGCCTATAGGGGAGAAGGTTTTACTGTCTAAAGGGAGGGGAAGGATGCAAGAGGGGAGCAGTATTGTGATTACCTCTGGGACTCTTGGGAGCAATATTTTTTCTTATCACTTGCCCCATGCCATAGCCATGTCTGTGCGCCTTAAAGGGATTAAGAATCTCTGTGTTTATCATCAATGTACTAAGGAGGGGGTAGAGATGTTAGAGGAGATATATTCGACCTTGAAGATACAGGCGAAAGTATCATCTTGGATGGAGGATTTGCCTTTTAAGATGTCTAGAGCGGATCTGGTTATCAGTCGGTGTGGAGCCTCTACTCTTTGGGAAATAGCCTTTTTAGGGGTTCCTGCTATTTTGGTTCCGCTTCATAGCTCTTTGGATAACCACCAGTTACGCAATGGGCAATTTTTTCAACAAAAAAAGGCAGCGATTTTGTTACAAGAAAAAGAGTTATCTCTGGATGGTTGGGTTACAGCCTTATTGAAGCTTTTACCCCCGTCTATAGGAAAATCTTATGGAAAGGCTATGAAGGAGTTGGGGAATGAACAGGCCACGGAGAATCTGGGGCAATTGGTCTTGGGAAAATTGTAGT
Organism: Alphaproteobacteria bacterium; assembly: GCA_965222575.1. Taxonomy (GTDB): domain Bacteria; phylum Pseudomonadota; class Alphaproteobacteria. Next base: position 1,176,868 of record OZ244958.1, on the reverse strand, counting down.
TAGAATGACTAGGTATTTGATATAAGTATCTTTTTTATATGCATTTATTAGATAAAATTCTGAGAAATAAAAAAGAGGTTTCTATTCACTTTAGTGGTATAGGGGGGATAGGGATGAGTGCGTTGGCGGCTTTTTTGAAGGTGCAAGATTTTTGTGTACAGGGGAGTGATAGTTGTCATGGGAAAATGACTGAGAAGCTGCGCAATATGGGCATTGATGTGCGTATTGGGGAGCAAGGGGCGGAGACTCTAAAGGGAGCGGGTGCTGTTATTTTTTCTTCTGCTATCGGTCCTTCTCACCCTGAGCGTGTAGAAGCTTTGCGGTTAGGGCTTCCCTTGTTTCATAGAAGTGAGTTGTTGAATTGGTGTCTTAAGCCTTACTGTAGCATTGTTGTGACTGGCACTCATGGGAAGACGACTACGACGACTATGACGGCGTCTTTGCTTGAGGCGGCGGGATGGGATCCGACGGTTTTCAATGGAGGGGTTGTGTCTTCTTGGGATAGTAATCTGAGGATGGGGAAGGGGAAGTGGTGTGTAGCGGAGGCAGATGAATCTGATAATAGTTTTTTATCTTATCGTCCGTTTGTTACGGTTTTGACGAGTATAGATAATGACCATATGGATTTTTATAAGGATGTAGGGGTGCTTTACGAGAGATTTTATGATTATGTTCATGGTCTTTCTCGTTCAGCTACTGTTGTGGGGTTTTGTGATGATAGGGCTATTAGAGAGATTTTTTTATCTTCGCCTGCCTGTTGTCTTGTGAGTTATGGGTTAGAGGAGGGGTTGGACTATCGGGCTATGAATGTGAGGATGGAGGGGAATCGAGGGAATTTCGAAGTGAAGTTTGATGTACAAAAGCAGGGACAGCCTTGGTTATCTTTTGTATCGAAAGCTCTTGGGACTTATAATGTTGTGAATGCGTTGGGTGCGATAGTAGCGGCGGATGTTGCGAAAGTTGATATCAAAGGTCTTTTAGGATTTTCTTTTGTTTTACCGCAGCGGCGTTTTACGCCTTGTGGAAGGTTTTTGAATAAGGCACTGGTGATTGATGATTATGCGCATCACCCGCGGTCTGTTGAGGAAGTGTTATTGACGGTGCGTTCTGTTGTGAACGCTTATGGTAGGGGTCAGATATGGGTTGTGTTTCAGCCGCATAGGTATTCGCGCATGGCGTTACTCAAGGGAGAAGTAGCGTGTGCTTTCAAGGAGGCAACTGGTGTTTTTGTGACGCCTATTTATGGGGCTGGTGAGGAGGCTATTGAGGGGGTTAGTGTGGGGTCTATTGCTTCATCTATAGAGCGCCAATCGGAGTGTTGTGTTTGGAAGCCCGGTTGTTATGAGGCGTTACGCGAGCAGCTTGTGCGGGTTGTAGAGGAAGGGGATATGATTATTTTTATGGGAGCTGGAGATATCACTTCGTGGGCAAGAATCTGTGGTCAAGATTGTGAAGTTTAGGGGAAAAGTTCTTTTGGGTGAGTCTTTGAAGAATTGGACATGGTTTCGTGTTGGCGGGGTTGGAGATTTGTATTTTCCGCAAGATGAGGAAGATTTGATAGGGTTATTGAAGGGTTGGGGTGACGCAGTTGGGGTAACGGTTCTTGGGGCTGGGGCGAATACATTGGTACGGGAAGGGGGGATAGAGGGGAAGGTAGTTCGTTTAAGGGGAAGATTTTGTTTTACGGAGATAGAGAGGAGGGAAAAGGGTACGGTTACTATAAGGGTAGGGAGTGGGACGCCGCATATGCGGTTAGCGCTTTTTGCTATGGAGCATGGCGTATCGGGTTTAGAGTTTTTGAGGACTATTCCTGGCACTATTGGGGGTGGTGTTATTATGAATGCGGGAGCTTATGGGAGGTGTGTGGAGGATATTTTTGTAGGGGCGCGGGGTGTGAGCAGAGGGGGAGAGGGGATATGGTTGGAAAAAGAAGAGGTGGGGTTTGGGTATCGTTATACGGCTATACCTGAGGGGGTTGTTATAACGGAGGTTGTGGTGCGGGGCATGGAAGGTGAGAGGCAAGAAATCGTAGGGCTCATGGAGAAGTTGCTTAAAGAGAGGCAGAGGACTCAGCCGAAGCCTAAGAATACGGGAGGTTCTACTTTTAAGAATCCTTCTGAAGGGGAGAAGGCTTGGCAGGTTATAGAAAAAGCGGGCTGTTGTGGATTGTGCTGTGGCGGGGCTATGGTGTCGCGCGATCATTGTAATTTTATTATCAATCTTGGTCATGGAACAGCTACGGACATAGAGAATTTAGGGGAGATGATTAGGAAAAGAGTTTATGATACGCAGGGAATTAAATTGCAGTGGGAGATTCATATCAAGGGAGCCCCCCCCCCCCATGATTGAGCACTTAACAGGAAAGGAGAGAATTGTCGTATTGATGGGAGGCGTTTCATCGGAGCGTGAGATTTCTTTGTTAACTGGACAACGTGTCAAGGGATTTTTGGAAGCAGCAGGATTTGATGTGATAGCGTTGGATATGAAGGATTTTTCAGTTTTAGAGCGGATAAAGTCTTTGAATACTGACATTGTTTATAATGCGTTGCATGGGACTATAGGGGAAGATGGGGTGATACAGGGAATATTTGATACCATGGGGGTGTGTTATACGCACTCTTCTCAGTTAGCTTGTTCTATGGCTATGAACAAGCAAGTTTCGAGGTTACTTTTTCAAGAGGCAGGGTTGCCTATTCCGCAGGGGTATGTGGTAAGATTTGACCATCTTTGCTTAAAACTTGAGGAAGGAGAGTTGTCTTTTCCTGTGATTATAAAACCTACTGCTGAAGGTTCTAGTATTGGGGTGTTTTACCTTAAGGGGATAGAGGATATTCCTGTGGAGTGGTCTTTTGGAGAGATGGTTTTAGTGGAGGAGTATATAGAAGGGAGAGAACTGACGGTGGCGATTTTGGAGGAGGAAGTGATAGGGGCAGTTGAGAGTGTCTTTAAGGGAGAAGTTTTTGATTATCGTTTTAAGTATCAAGATAGGAATGTGGAACATCTCTGTCCGCCTTCTGTGGAGGGGGGTATTTTGGAGCAGTCTTATGCTATAGCCCGTGCGGCTCATGGGCTATTGGGGTGTGAGGATATCAGTCGTGTTGATATGCGTCTTCACCCTGAGAGGGGTCTTTTTTTGCTAGAAGTGAATACGCATCCTGGTATGACCTCTACATCTTTAGTGCCTGCGATTCTCACCTCTGTGTCCTTGACAGAGCAGGATGTTTGTCTTCGTTTGTTAGATTTAGCTAAGGGGAGGAAAAAGTGCGTGTGAGAAGGATAGGCTTGTTGTTTATTTTTTGTGTCTTAGTAGGGGGTATTGCGTGGAGTATATTGAGGGGAGGTTTATTAGAAGGCGTACAAGCCTTTGTGAGGGATAGTGGTCTTGAGGTCAAGACTGTTATGATTAAGGGGAACAATCGTCAATCGCTTGAGTCTCTTGAGGCAGCTGTTGAGGTGGTAGGGGAGGGGATGTTGGGGGTATCGTTAAAGGAGATGGCGCGGGATATCAAGAGTCTTCCATGGGTGAGGGGTGTGGTTTTACGCAAAGTTTTTCCGGAGACTATTGAGGTTTTGGTAAGGGAGCATGAGCCTATGGCGGTGATGGAAAGAGCAGAAGAAGAAAAGAGTGTTTTGATGAATTGGCAGGGGGAGTTTATTCTATTTTTGGAGGAAATTCAGGGGGAGGAGAGGATTTTCATGGGTGGAGATCGTTTTGTTTTGGATGGGGTGTTGTTGCCTATTTTAAGGGGTATGGGGAAGGAGAAAGAAGCTGTTGAGGTTTTGTCTTTTTGTCGCCGCGTGGGGTTATATGGGAAGGTTGAGGAGTTGGTATATGTTCAGAGTGGGCGATGGGATATGGTCTTTGATGGGGTGAGTAGTTAAGCTTCCTGCGCTTGGGTATGAGGAAGCATGGACGGCCTTTTTAGCCTATGATTCGGAAGGGAAGCTATTGTCTTCTGCGCGGATTTTGGATTTAAGGCTTTTTGTTTCTTCTAAGAAACTGTTTATCATGCCTAAGGGGCCCTGATGAATCGTGTCGCTAGTATAGATTTGGGGTCTCATAAACTTTCTGCTGTGGTTGCGGCTGTAAAGGAGGGCGCGAGGCTAGAGGTTTTAACGCACAATAGTGTGCCTTCTAGGGGTATTAAGAATGCAATGATTAGCCATATGGACTTGGCTATGGGGTCTCTTTTGCGGGTTTTGGAGAAGATACGAAAAGAAGAAACGATACGTTCTGTAGCGGTGGGGGTTTGTATGGAACAAATGGTATTTTCCTATACGACAGATAAAATTCTTATAGACGGTCGTTATATTGGGGCGGAAGATATGCGTTTGATGAGGAGTAGACAAGCTGATAAGCTGACGAATCATGTATTGTTGGGGACTGATGTTCTTCACTATAAGGTAGATGGTGTGGCGGTGGATAATCCTCTTAATATGGAGGGTCATCATTTGGAAGGGGCTTTTTACTCTGTGGGTGTGCCGGAGATGCCGCTTAGGAATATAGATAGGTGTTTGAAGCGCTGTCATGTTTCTCCTAAGCGCTATGGATTTTCTGCTAAAGCAGCAGGGTTAGGGTGTCTCACGCCCCAAGAGCGTCATCTTGGGTCTTTAGTGTTGGATATGGGTCAAGCCTCTACGAGGGGCGCTATTTTTCACAATGGCGTGATGGTGCATGGTTTTGTCCTTCCTGTTGGAGGCAGTCATTTGACGCAAAGTCTTGCGTATCAGTACCGCATTTCTTTAGAAGATGCCGAGAAGTTGAAAAAGCAGTCTGTAGATTTGTCTTCTTCTTCAGTTTCTTCTTCTCTTATTTCTCTTTCTTCTGGTGATGTTCCTATGCGGCAAGTGTCTGTTTTTGAGGTGAGTAAGCCTGTTAAAGCAGGCGTTGATATCTTGTGTCAAGGCATTCGGCCTCATTTGGTGAAGACAGAACGCTTTCCTCCCCCTAGCGTTGTTGTCATCACAGGAGGCACAAGCCAGCTCAAAGGATTAGCGCACTATATGGGCAAACGTCTTAGCATAACAGTGAGAGAGCCTCTTGTACGCCCTTATCATCCTCAATATGGGGTAGCCATGGGGCTTTTGTATATGATGGCTCAAAGACCTTCTCTCTCTAAAGCTTCTTCTTTTGGCTTTTTGTCTAACGTTTCTTTTCTGAAAAGGTTTTTTCGATTTATGGGCGGAGATGCTTGAACAGAGTATAATTGATTGGCGGGTATTTTGTTGTATCTTTGGTTTTTAGGTCAAGGGGGCTAGATAAAAATTCTTTTCTATTGCATGGAAATTTTGTACACTTTATAGCAGTTTTGCTGTATTCCTGTACTCATGGAAAATATTCCTCTTAAAGAAGATAAAAATGAAACGCCTTCCTCTGGGATGGAGGCTTTTTCTTCTCAGGATATAGAGAGTCTGAAAGTTTCTGTGAACGATTCTTCAAAAGTCACGGAGGCAAAAGAAGCTTCTGTGTCGCCCTTACCTGAGGAAAAAGAAATACTCCCTGATGAATCGCTTGTGATAGGGAGGCGTGGTTTTTCTCCTTTGAAGAAGGTAGAGGGGGATTTTTCTTATGGTGACCCGTCGTTTCACCCTAAGATTATTGTGTTTGGAGTAGGAGGAGCAGGAGGGAATGCGCTGAATCGCATGTTAGATGAAGAGTTAGAGGGGATAGAATTTGTTGCGGCGAATACAGATTTGCAGGCGTTGCATCGTACTGGGGTTTCGAAGTGTATTCAGTTGGGGAGGAGTTGTACGAAGGGTCTTGGTGCTGGGACTGATCCTGTGCTTGGGAGGCAAGCGGCGGAGGAGTCTGAGGAAGAAATACGGGAAGCGGTTAGGGGTGCGCATTTGTGTTTTATTACAGGTGGTATGGGTGGTGGTACTGGGACTGGAGCGTCTCCTGTGGTGGCAAAGGTTGCTCGGGAGGAGGGAGCGTTGACCATTGGCATTGTGACTATGCCTTTTGAGATGGAGGGGAAGAGGCGTGCTTTAATGGCGCAGAAAGGATTGGAAGAATTAGAGAAAGAGTTGGATACATTAGTGGTAGTGTATAATCAGAATCTGTATCGTTTGAATGATAAAAATACTTCTGTGATAGATGCGTTTAAGGAGGCGGATAGGGTATTATATAAGGGGGTTCAGGGTATTGTGGATGTGATGGTGAAGCCCGGCTTGATTAATTTAGATTTTGCTGATGTGCGTGCTGTGATTGAGAATAAGGGGAAAAGGGCTTTGATTGGGATAGGAGTTGCTGATGGTCAGGGGCGGGCTGTGGAGGCGGCGGAGGGTGCGATTTATAATCCTCTTTTGGATAAGGTATCTTTAGTGCATGCTACGGATATTTTGGTGAATATAGCTGGGGGAGAGGACATGAAGTTACCGGAGGTAGAGGAAGCGTTGGGGGTGATTCGGGATAAAGCCAGTGAGGATGTGAACATTGTGCTTGGAGCGCGTCATGTGGAGGGTGCGACTTCTATGATTGTGACTGTTGTGGCTACGGGATTGCCTGATCCCAATGAGAACAATACCTTACTGTTTTCTCATGCACAGTTACAGAAGGAGGGGGGGGAGACCTCTTCTTTTGAGGAAGGTTTTAAGGGGGAGCAAGAAGAGTTAGAATTGCCGATTCAGAAGGAAGAAGGTGTATCGGTTGAAGAGGAGTCTGCGTCTTCTTTTTGGAAGCGTTTTCTTAAGGGGAAGGAGCAGTAAAAGGATTTGTCTGGTGAAGTGTAAAGAGGGAGGGAAAGTGAGCAAGGTTCTACAGCAGCAGTATCAGATGCTGTTTCGGCTTTTTATTTTGTCATTTTTGTGTTGGGGTTGTAGTCTTTGGGCTGCCGAAGGGGATGCTGAAGGGGATACTGATAGTGCTTTGTATGGAGAAGTTCCTTCTGTGATTTCTCCTATTGAGGAGAAGACTCTTGTTGAGATTTATGCGGAGGCTATGGCGCTTTTTGAGATTGATAGCTTTGAGGAAGCTGCTGAGATGTTTCGTAATGTAGAGCGTCAATATCCGTATTCTAAGTGGTCTGCACATTCTTTTGTTATGTCGGCATTTTCTTATTATGTTGGGCAATTTTACACAGAAGCTATCAATGTTGGGGAAAATTTTTTAACCCTTTATCCTCAGCATTCTCTTGTTCCGTATATTTACTATCTTATTGCGGAGTGTTTTTATGGTCAGATTCCTGATATTGAACGGGAGCAACAGACAGCACTTCAAGCTTTGCAGGCTTTTGAAGGGGTGATTTTGCGTTTTCCTCACAGTGTCTATGCTCAGGAATCGAAAGTGAAGATTGCGCTCATTTATAACCAGCTTGCTGCTAGAGAGATGTATGTTGCAAGATTTTATCAAAAGCAAGGAGATTATCCCTCTGCTATTAAGAGGTATCAGATTGTTATTGGCGAGTATTACTTTACGCCTCAAATAGAAGAAGCTCTGTATAGGCTTGTTGAGGTTTATTTTGCTCTTGGTGTTGAAGGGGAGGCGTTGTCTATGGTTGAGATGTTGGAATTGAATTATCCCAAGAGTCAGTGGACGATGTGGGCTAATGAACTTGTTACCCCGTAAGGGGTGAAGGGGGTGTTTTGATGTTGCAGTCGATATCTTGTTACCGGATGAGTCCTTTTGGGTCTTTGGAGTTGTCTTTTTCTGCAGGGATAAATGCTTTGACAGGTGAGACTGGTGCTGGCAAGAGTATGGTTTTGGAGTGTCTTTCTTTTGTATTTTGGGGTCGCGGTCGGCTTTCGTTAGAGTCTACGGCATCTAGTGGCGGTGTTTGTGTAGCGTTTTCTTGCGAGGAGGAGATGGCGGCATTTTTGAGGGAAAAGGGCATTATGGTAGAGGAGGGGGAGACGATTTTGGTTAAAAGGATTGTAGGGGAGTCTCGTCGTCATAAGTGCTATATCAGTGACCAGCCTGTACAGTTGACGACTCTGAAGGCTTTGGTTCCTGTATTTTTGGAGTATCATGTTCAAGGGGGTGAGATGGCTTTACTGCGAAAAGGAACACAGCTTGAGATTTTGGATTCGCTGATAAAGGATAGAGCCCCTTTAGAGGCGTTGAAGTCTGCCTTTGAGGGTTTGAAGGAGAAAAGAAAAAGTCTCAAGGATTTTCAAGAGCGCGCTCAGCGCATGGTTTTGTCTGATATTAAGCAGTCTTTAGAGGCTTTTGATGTTTTGAGTCCTAAAGCGGGGGAGGAAAAAGCTCTTCTTGCTGAGAGGAATGTGTTGCGTTCTAGAGATAGTCTTTTCAAGACATTACAGTGTGTTGGAGAGATTTTATCTGATAGTCGTGTGATTGAGGAGCCTCTCACAGGCTATTAGAGGAGGTGAAGGGATTGCCTTTAGAGGAGGGGCAAGGGGCTTTAGAATCCTTTCAAAGAGCGCTGGTGGAATATGAGGAAGGGAAGGGGTGTGTCATGGGGTTGAGAGAAAAGGTTTCAGGGTATGATGAACGGTCTTTAGAGAAGATAGAGGAGAGGTTGTATGCTTTACAAGCTTTGGGGTCATTGTATAGGATTCCTGTGGAGTCTTTGGAAAATCACCATGAGGTATTGCGCCAAGAGCTTCGGGAGGTAGAAGAGAAGGATTTGCATCTTAAGAGTCTTGAGGAAGAGGTTAGGAAGGCAGAGAGTCTTTATGAAAGAAAGGCGCGAAGAGTTTCGGAAATTCGTCAAGAGACGGCGCATGTATTGGAGAAGCACATGGCAAGAGAATTTAAGGTTTTGAAGATAGAAGGGTCTATTTTCCGGGTGAGGTTTACTGACCTTGAAGTCAAGAAGTGGACATCGTTAGGGCATCAAGAGGTTGCATTTTGTTTGAGATATCCTGATGGGAAAATGGAAGAGTTAGGGCGTGCGGCCTCTGGAGGGGAAATGTCTCGGTTGATGTTGGCGTTAAAAGTCCATACGGTGAGTATGGCGAAGGTGATAGTTTTTGATGAGATTGACAGAGGAATAGGAGGTCAGACCTCTGAGGCTGTGGCTCAGCGGTTATATGTGTTGTCAAAAAGCACCCAAGTGATTTTGATTACGCACTCATCTCAGGTAGCGGCTTATGCAGATTGCCATTTTTGTATCTCAAAAGAAAAAGAGGGGATTGAAGTGAAGAGTTTACGGACCAAACAAGGGCGCCTTCAAGAGCTAGTGAGAATGCTTGCTGGAAAAACGACTGCGGCTTCTGTGTACGAAACAGCGGACTTTTTACTGAAGCGTGCGACGCAACAAAAAATAAAGAGTCATTGAAAGAAAAAGATAAAGACCAAGCTATAGAGTGGGCAACAATAGCTCAAAGTCTGGATTTAAGCCTAGACTTATACAGGGAAAATTCTGCACAGAAAAAAGATATCCCAACATTTTTCAAGCACCTTGTCTCAGATTTCCGCTCTCTCCCTCTCCTAAAAGCATTTTATCCTCAACATGCCTCTTTTTTACAAACCATAGCAAACTGTCTTGAACAAGGCAGCGATATTTTTTCTGAAATAGACATATTTATAAATAGGTTAAAGAAAGATTCTAGTAATAGAAAAAAGATTGCATTATGGGAAACAATCAGGAGACCTTATCAAGAAAGAGGGTTTTCAGAGAGCAAGTCGCCGCGCTCAGGGTACCCCTTTCAGCTTTTGTGGGATATCTGTGCCGCGTCTTTGAATATGCCCCTGCTTCTTTATTATTATAGGCGTTGTTACTATCGCTATGATAGGCCTTTGATAAGTGATGCAGACTACGATAGGATGGAGAGATTTGTAGAACGCTTGCCTGTTGGCAATGATTATGATGAAGGGGTCTCTAAAAGGCAGCGTCAACCTGTTGGAGATACATCTGCTTCTGTATTATCTCGTTATTTGTCATCTCCTGTTGGGGATGCCCCTTACGAAAAGTTTTACAAGGGGCGGCATTCCCAACCTCTTTTGTCTTTACAGAATGCTCTTGAGGAATCTGAGTTTAGAGAGTGCTTGAATAAAATGGCACGGTTTTTATTCCCGCATTTGAAGAAGAAGGAGGAACTGGAGGCTTTTTGGGGAACGGGAGAGGCGTTTGCTTTTTGGGGAACGGAAAAGATTGATGGTGTTTGCTTGGCTCTTCATTATGGGGATGGGAGGCTTGTGAGGGCTCTTAGTCGCGGAGATGGCCAAGAGGGAGAGGAGCTTACACAGAATGTTGCTCACATTGGTTCTATTCCTCAAAGAATTGCTTGTAGGGAAGCGCTTCATGTTGTAGCGGAGGTGTATTTTTTGAAGGAGACCTTTGAGGGTCTTAAAACAGAGATAGAGGGGGAGGGGAGGGGGAGTAGTGCTAGGAATGCAGCGGCTGGTATTATGAGGTCTTTACCGCCTTCTAAAGAGGAGGAGAAAGCACAGTGGAAAGAGAAGTTGTCCTGTTTAGAGTATACCCTTCATGGGTGGAGTGAAGAGACTATGCAGGTATTGTGTTGTAAGGGAGCAGCGGAAATGCATGGTGTTCTGAAGGGACTTGGTTTTCAGGTATCTCATAAAAAGAGGCTTTGTCGCACTCCTCAAGAGGCGGTAGCGTTTTATAACCATTTAAGCACTATTCGGCATAAGCTTCCTTATGAGGTAGATGGGGTGGTCTTTTCTGTTGATGATTTTGCTGTTAGGCGTCGTCTTGGGGAGACAGCAAAGGCTCCTCGATGGGCAGTGGCGTTTAAGTTTCCATCGGAGGAGGGGTTATCAACGGTTCGGGCTATTGATGTGCAAGTTGGGCGTCTTGGGGCTTTGACTCCTGTTGCGCGTCTTAAGCCTGTTGTACTAGGTGGAGTAGTGGTGAGGAATGTCTCTCTTCATAATGAGGATTATATGGCGGGAAAGGCTATCCGTGTTGGTTCTGAGGTGGTTGTGTATCGTAGCGGAGATGTGATTCCACAAATTGATAGAGTGATTCATAATCCATCGTTTGCTACTGTGTATAAATTTCCTAAGTATTGTCCTGAGTGTGGAAGTCTTGTGGGGAAAGAGTCTGCTGCTTATTGTTGTTCTAATGAGCAGGGATGTCCTTCTCAGTTACTGGGACAATTGGAGCATTTTGTGAGTGCTGATGCTATGAACATTGAGGGGATGGGGGGTAGAACCTTGAAGGTATTGTTTGAAAAAGGGTGGATTAGGTATGGGGTGGAGATTTTTGATTGGGCAGAAGAGCAGAAAGAGAAAAGAGTAGATTTGTCTATTGAAGAGGGATTTGGTGAGGTCTCTGTTGAGAAGTTGTTAGAGGCTACTGAAAGAGCTAAGAGTGTTGGGTTGGACAGAGTTCTGTATAGTCAGGGTATTCGCAATCTTGGGAAGAATCTTTCCTCTGATATTGGGGAATTTTTGAGGACTAAAGAGCAATTACTAGTCTTTGCTAGGCAATGTCATGAGAAGAAAGGAGAGCTTTTGGAGACTGTTATAGGATTAGATGGTGTGGGGGTAGGTGTTAGGAAGTCACTTGAGGCGTTTTTTTCATCTTCTGCTGTTGAAAGACTGAAAAAGCTTTCAGGGTATTTAACGCCTAAGGCCTTAGAGAAGAAACCCGGTCGTTTTGCGGGCAAGCTTTTTGCTTTTACGGGAGCTCTTGATAGGATGGGGAGAAGAGAAGCTAAGGGACATGTAGAGAGTTTAGGCGGTCAGGTTAGTAATGTTTCTTCTAAGACAGATTTTGTTGTTGTGGGTCAAAAGCCCGGTAAAAAAGCTAAGCAAGCTAAAGATTTAGGTATTTCCATTATGACAGAGGAAGAGTTCCTAAAAATTGTTGGCTTTGAGTGAGTTTCCGTCGAAACCCCACCGGGTGAAATAGGTAGAACCCTACCGGAGAGTTTTGAGAAAAGCATAGCGGGAACTTAATCCATATTTTGCCATGTTCTATATGTACTAGAACACAGCGCTAATCCTAAGGACTATACTCCTATAAGGTAAAACCTCTTATAAGGTCAGAGGGAACTTCATTTAACATAATATATCTTATACGACAATAAAGGACTCCTTAAATGCGTGCCTTAAAATGCACGCAATGCACGCATTTAGGTTTTCTTCCTTATAGATTGATTTTCATGAGATAATTGCTTCAAGCCCGGCGCATGGAGTCAGGTAAATATAGAGAAGCTAGCACCTCACACCTTGTATACATTGGGCTAGAGTGCTGTGGAATAGTAGTAGTGCGCCTTCTACACTTAAGCTAGTACTTCTTGCTAGCACACCTTGTATACATCGGGCTAGTGCTGTGGAATGGCGGACTTCCTTTTCATTACCCTCCCCTCCTCTTCCGAGTCTTTTATCTGACGAAATGGTATAGGACTAAACCTTGGATGAAAAAGAGTATGGTGACAATGAAAATAACAGTTACATAGAGCATTGGGGATTCTGTCTTAGCATTTTTTATGTCCTGTAGGGAGGGCTTTTTCATCCAAGTGCGGTGTTTTGGTAACAGGAGGTAGTACAGGGCTAGGGCAAAGCAAAAGGGAGTTATCACAAGCAAAAAGGGTAATAGTAATAAGGTTGTTAAACTAATGCTTGTGATAATCAAGAATGTAATGATGCCTTTTGTGCTTTTTTCCAACAAGAAGTTCATGATGCTTGTAGACTTTCACAGATAAGGATAGCTGTATTATCTGAGACTTTGAGGGTTGCTTCCTCTATTTGAAAGTGTGTTTTTTGTGTATTTTTCATAATGGTGAGGGTACTTTTTTTCTTTAATTGAGTGAGTAATAGGCTGTGATGTGGGAGAATGGTCATTTGCCCTTCTATGCCGTCTGCCATGATAGCGTTCACCTGATCTTCCAGGCAAGTTTCTGTTGGGGTAATGATTTTGAGGGTTAGCATGATTTTTTTATTTTTTCTGCTTTTTCTTGGGCGGCTTCAATGGTGGAGACCATGTAGAAAGCTGCTTCTGGGAGGTCATCATGAAGTCCTTGTGTAATTTCCTTGAATCCTTTGATGGTATCTTCCACTTTGACAAAGACACCGGGCATACCGGTGAAGACTTCGGCTACATGGAAAGGTTGGCTTAAGAAGCGTTCTATTTTTCGTGCTCTTTCCACAGTGAGTCTATCTTCATCGGATAATTCATCCATGCCTAGTATGGCAATGATATCCTGTAGGGATTTATAGGTTTGAAGGATTTTTTGCACAGTTCTTGCTGTGTCATAATGTTCTTGTCCTACAATGCGATGGTCTAAGATTCTGGAGTTGGAATCTAGGGGGTCAACGGCTGGGTAAATAGCGAGTTCTGCAATGCGCCGTGAGAGCACAGTGGTGGCGTCTAGGTGTGTAAAAGAGGTGGCAGGAGCTGGGTCTGTGAGGTCATCAGCGGGAACATAGATAGCCTGTACAGAGGTAATAGACCCTTGTTTCGTAGAGGTAATTCTTTCCTGTAACTCTCCCATTTCTGTTGCTAATGTGGGTTGATATCCTACAGCGGAAGGACATCTTCCTAGGAGGGCTGAGACTTCAGAGCCAGCTTGGGTAAAGCGAAAAATGTTGTCGATGAAGAACAAAACATCTTGGCCTTTTTTGTCTCTGAAGTATTCTGCTTGCGTTAAGCCTGAGAGGGCTACTCTAGCGCGTGCGCCGGGCGGCTCGTTCATTTGGCCATAAACCAAAGACGCTTTAGAATTTTTCCCCTCTATATCAATCACGCCGGATTCTTTCATTTCATGGTAAAGATCATTGCCTTCTCGTGTTCTCTCCCCTACTCCCGCGAAGACGGAATATCCTCCGTGAACTTTCGCAATATTGTTAATAAGCTCCATAATGAGAACAGTTTTGCCAACCCCAGCTCCTCCAAATAGCCCTATTTTACTCCCTTTAGGATAAGGTGCTAAGAGGTCTACGACTTTAATACCTGTTGCCATCATGGTGGTTTCTGTATCTTGATGCTCAAGAGACGGTGCTGGTTGGTGTATAGCCATGCGTTCCGAGGTCTTGATAGGGCCACGACCATCAATAGGCTCTCCCACAACATTGATAATGCGTCCTAATACTTCAGGACCTACAGGGACGGTAATGCCTGTGCCTGTATCCCGCACTTCTTGACCACGCGTTAAGCCATCTGTAGAGTCCATTGCTATGGTACGCACTCTGTTGTCTCCTATGTGTTGAGCGACTTCTAAGACAATAGGGTTTTTATCTATTTCCACCTGAAGGGCATTAAGAATAGGAGGAAGGTCTCCCGTTTCAAATGTCACGTCCACGACTGGCCCTAAAACTTTGCTAACATATCCTTTCTTCATAGGACTTCCTCTTTTAATGGTTTCCTTGTGATAGCGCTTCAGCTCCGGAGATGACTTCAACTAGTTCCGTTGTGATAACGCCTTGGCGAATCCTATTATAGGCTAGTGTGAGATTATCAATCATCTCTTTAGCGTTTCTTGTAGCATTGTCCATTGCCTGCATGCGCGAAGCGTGTTCGCATACATTGTTGTGTAAGAGCGCTAAAAATAAGCGAGACCTCAGATATACCCCCATGAAACGGTGAAAATACTCTTCTGCTAAAGGTTCTATTTCCATAATACCCCTTTGGGGGGAACCCTTTTCAGGGGAACCCCTTTCGGGGGAACCCTTTTCGGGGGAACCCCTTTCGGGGGAACCCTTTTCAGGGGAACCCCTTTCGGGGGAACCCTTTTCAGGGGAACCCCTTTGGGGGGAACCCTTTTCAGGGGAACCCCTTTCGGGGAAACCCTTTTTAGGGAAAGTCTTTTCAGAGACCCCCTTTTCAGGGGGTGGGCTCTTGTCTTCTTTTTTTAAGGGAAAGACTTGTTCATGGGCAATATGTTGTCGAAGGACTGATTGGAAGTGGTTGTATAAAAGAGAAATTTTTCCTATGGGGTTTTCTTTTGAGGTTTGAAAAATGGTGTGCGCCATAGCGGTGACAGCTTCTATGGTGACAGTTTTAGGGAAAGGAGAAAGAAAGGTGCTTGTGAGTGCGGGATTTTTTTGTAGACTCCCCCACCCTTTTTTTCCGATACATAGGAGATGACTTTTGTGGAATTGTTTTTTCACTTTTCTGAGAATCTGAGCATTCAGTCCTCCACAGAGTCCTTTTTCTGAGGTGATGATAATCAGGAGTTCTTGAGAGTTGTTCTCCTGTTCTCTTAGGAGAGGCGGTATGGAATAAGGAGGGGCCTCTTGGAGAATTTTTGTTAGTATCTCCCCGGCATAATGGTGATAGGCTTTTCCTTTTTTAAGGCTTTTTTCTGCGGTTTTCAAGCGTGAGGCCGCTATCATTTTCATGGCAGAGGTCATTTTTTTAGTAGATTGAATGCTTTTTATGCGCTTTCTAAAGTGCTGAAGGTTGGTAGCCATATTGAGATTGCCACGTTTCGCAAAAAGATTTTAGTGCTTTCTGTAAAGCTTTTTCTGTGTCCTGTTCTAAGTCTCCGGAATTTTTGATGGAGGTCATGATACTTTTGTGTTTTTGGTGCATGTAAGAGAGTAATTGAGCTTCAAAGGATTTGAGTTTTTCCACGGGGATAGCGTCAGTATAGCCCTTGATAGCGGAAAAAATCACAATGACTTGTTCTTCCAAAGACAAGGGAGAATATTGTTGTTGCTTGAGAAGTTCTGTCATGCGTTCTCCTCTTGCTAGGAGTTTTTGGGTCGCTTCATCGAGATCGGAGCCGAATTGAGAAAAGGCGGCGATTTCTCTGTATTGGGCAAGGTCGAGTTTAATACTCCCTGCGACTTTTTTCATGGCTTTTTTCTGTGCGGCCGATCCTACACGACTAACTGATAATCCCACATTAATAGCTGGTCTTATCCCTTGGTAAAACAGATCGGTTTCCAAGAAAATCTGACCATCTGTAATGGAAATCACATTGGTGGGAATGTAAGCTGCAACATCTCCGGCTTGGGTTTCAATGATTGGCAAGGCTGTCAAAGAGCCTCCTCCTTTTTCATCACTCATTTTAGCAGCACGCTCCAGTAATCGACTATGGAGATAAAAAACATCTCCCGGATACGCTTCACGTCCCGGCGGACGACGCAGTAACAAGGACATTTGACGATAAGCAATCGCTTGCTTGGATAAATCGTCATAAACAATCAAAGCATGCATGCCATTGTCCCGAAAGTACTCCCCAATGGCGCAGCCTGAATACGGCGCTAGAAATTGTAACGGGGCAGGGTCTGAAGCGGAAGCCATAACAACTGTTGTGTAGTCCAATGCATCATTGTCTTCTAAAGTTTTGAGAAGTTGAGCCACCGTCGAACGCTTTTGTCCAATAGCAACATAAATACAATATAACTTATCTGACTCCTTGCTTGCCTCTTTGTTAAGAGCCTTTTGATTGAGAATTGTATCAATGGCTACAGCAGTCTTTCCCGTCTGTCTGTCTCCGATAATCAGCTCTCGTTGTCCACGACCAATAGGAATCAACGCATCAATAGACTTAATCCCCGTTTGTACAGGCTCCTTGACAGACTGCCTGTGGATAATGCCGGGGGCTTTAAGCTCTAAACGACGGCTTTCTTCTGATTTTATCTCTCCTTTTCCATCTAAAGGAAGCCCTAAAGGGTCTATAACACGACCTAATACCCCTTTGCCTACAGGAATTTCTGATATTTTCTTCAGCCTTTTCACTGTATCGCCTTCCCCAATGGTTTTATCCTCCCCGAACACCACAATGCCAACACTGTCCTCTTCCAGATTCAACGCCATTCCCTTAGTCCCACTGGAAAACTCTACCATTTCTCCCGCCCTCACTTGCCCCAACCCAAAGGCCTTCACAATGCCATCGCTAATGGACAAAACTGTCCCAACTTCCTCTAGTTCCTCCCCTGACGGAAGGTTGTCTAGACGTTGCTTGATGATATTGACAATTTCTGAAGGATTAATAGACATTATTTCATTTTATTCAGTCAGTTAGACGGACTTTCTAATAAAGATTAATAGAATTAGGCTTGTTGTAGTTTTCTGAGTTTACCCTTCAAAGAGAGGTCTAGCCTATAGGTAGAAAAGTAGAGGATGCAACCTGATAAAAGGGAAGGGGTGAGGTGCTCTTTGATGGTGACTTGTTTAGCGTTACAGTGGTTTTTGACAAAGGTTGTGATTTTTTGTTTGTTGGGTTCTGAAAGAGGATAAGCGCTGTTGACGGTGACTTGCATCCCTCCTTCTTTTTGGAAGACAATATTTTGAAAAGCTTCAATGAGGCCTATGAGACAAAACAAGCGATTGGTTTGCAAGAGCAGAAGTAGTGTCTTAGTGATGAGGGGGTGTATGTGGGTGAGGGTTTGACAGAAGCGTTCTTTATGGTTCTTGGTACTAGCGGGAGAAAGGAGATATTGTACTTGAAGAGCAATGTCTTTGTGGTGTAAAGCGGAGTAGAGGGTTTTGAGTGCTTGTGTTGTTTCTTTCAAGGTGTGTTGAGAACATGCGAGTTGGTACAAAGCCATGGCGTAGGGATAGGCTATTTTTTTACAGAAAGAGGAACTATAGCCTTTGTAGGTGGGGTTTTTCATTGAAGTTGCGTGTTTTGATAGTTAT
Source organism: Alphaproteobacteria bacterium (assembly GCA_965222575.1). Lineage (GTDB taxonomy): Bacteria > Pseudomonadota > Alphaproteobacteria. The sequence goes on along the minus strand of OZ244958.1, from coordinate 1,159,400 downwards.
TCATATCATAAAAAGGAAGAGTTCTCAATTATGAATTGTTGAAGGGTGCATTTTTTTCAGTACTGTTTCTGCCCAGTGTTTGGAGACTTTGATGGAGAGGAAGAGGTGGCAAGGTTTTCCGAGGGTTTTATGGATGGCCCTGCGCGCTTTTTGTCCTATAGTTTTGAGCATTTTTCCTCCTTTGCCTAAGAGTATAGGTTTGTGTTTTTCGTGGCAGAGATAGATGACTTGTTTGATGAGGAAAGAGTCATTTTTTAGGATTGAGAAGGTATCAGTATCAATACTGAGGAGGTAAGGGATTTCCTGATGACAGTGTAGGAGGATTTGTTCTCTTGTACACTCTTCGGCTAGGAGGGGCAAGGAAGGGGGTGTATGAGTGGGATGGGTGGGAGATGAAGGTTGAGTGAGGAGAAATTTTTTTAGGTCCCCTACTCCACTGCCTTTTTTAGCGCTTATCATGAAGACTTTTTTAAATTCCCCCCATTGCCATAGTTCTGAGGATATGGCGAGGAGGGATGAAGGGGGAATTTTATCGATTTTGTTGAGAATCAGCACCATGTGGTTATTGAGTCTTACAGGGGAGGTTGCAAGTAGGGTTTTGAGAGGTTGGAAGTTTTGTAGTGTCGCATCGACCACTAAGCAAGTGGTAGCGGAGGTTTCTAGGATATACCAAGCATTTCGTAGCATTGCTTTATGAAGGGCTTGCTGTCCGTGGTGTGCTTTGAGGTGTTTAGGAGAGAAGAGTCCGGGGGTGTCTACTAGGTAGAGTTGGCTTTTGGGGGTTTTGAGTATCCCTTTTAGACAAAAGATTGTGGTTTGGCGTTTATGGGTTACAATGCTGGATTTTTTTCCTAGTAAGGCATTGAATAAGGTGGATTTTCCACTGTTAGGCAGGCCGCAGAAAGAGACTTGGTATTCTTCTGGTTTCATGGGAGTTTTTTCAGAATCTGCAGAATTTTGCGTGCGGCCTGTTGTTCGGCTTTTTGTTTTGTTTTTCCTTGTCCTTTGGTGACTTGGTTCATGGCTTGCACGGACACTGTGAAGATAGGGGCATGCTGTTGCCCTTCTGTTTTGATGACTTTGTACAGAGGAGGAGGGTATCCATGGGTTTGTAGCAATTCTTGGAGAGTGGTTTTGATATCTCTGAAAATCTGGCTATTTTCCGTTAGGAAGGGGCTCCAAAATTTTGTGATTAAGGACATAGCTTCTTTGAGGCCTTGGGCGATATAGACAGCTCCTATAAGAGCTTCTAAGATATCAGCTGTAATTTTTTGACTTATCTGCGGAGTTTGTAATGTTGTATAGTTGAGAAGTCCCATGGTTTTTGAGATTTTTGCTAACATTTCTGTACTGACTAGAGCGTTGTAGCGCAAGGAGAGATTGCCTGCTGTTTCTTTGGGGTATCTGTCGAAGAGTATCCTAGCCATGCAAATGCCTAGCACTCTGTCTCCTAAGAATTCCAGTCGTTCATAGTCTTTCTGTAGAGGAGTTTTTTTACCCCCTGGGGGTGTTATTGCTTCTTTTAGGAGGGTTTTTCCTTCAGGGGATAAGGGCTTGATGTTGAGGATTTTTTCCAAAGAGTGTAAGTCATGGTCTGCAGAGGTCTTCTTAAGAGTCATGTCTCTTGTTTTTGATAGGTTTTAGGAATCTAGAGGGGCGAAAGTGTGTCGGCCAGCGCCAAATTTGCCAAAAGGCTGAATTTTCAAGAGAAAACGCCAAGAAAACAGCCTTCCCTATGAGAAAATTCTTATGGACAAAGCCTATGCCCCCGTGAGCGGGCGCAATACGACTATCACTGGAATTATCACGATTGTCCCCCATGACAAAGTACTGATTTTTAGGAACAATAAAGGGACCGCAATTATCTACAGAAGAGACTACTTCATCTGTGACGGTATAAAATACGCCATTGTCTAGTGTTTCTTGATAAAGCGTTGCATATCGTTTGTGACGCCCTCTATCTTGATAGCGATAGTCCTGCCCTTGAAGGATTTGGTCCATGAGTTGGCCATTAATGTAAAGATATCCCTCTTCGAGAAAAATTGTATCGCCCGGTAGACCTATCAGGCGTTTAATGTAGTTTGTTTTTTTATCAATTGGAGATTTGAATACGACGATATCCCCTCTTTTGGGAGGGGAGAAAAAAGCTCTTCCTTTGAAGGGGAAAAGGGAAAAAGGAAAAGAGTGGCGTGAAATGCCATAGGAAGATTTTGAGACAAAAATATGGTCTCCTGCCATGAGTGTCGGAATCATGGATTGGGAGGGGATATAGTAGGGTTCGATAATAAAGGTTCTAATAGCAATTAAAATGAGTATTAATAGAAGTAAAGACTTTGTCTCGTGCCAGATTTTTTTGGAAGAGGCCATGGTCTTTTTGAAGAGGAAAGGTAGTCTTTTTTTCATTGTGTTTTGGTCAAAGATTCAATGATAACAGTTGCGCTAGCCAAAGGGAATTCATCGGTCATACTCAGATAAAGATAGGCCTTAGTGTTGGGAGGTATTAAAGAAGAAAGGACATCAAGTGCTGCATGGGAGAGCTTGATATAGGGTTTTCTGTTGGGGTGTGATAAAATTTCTATTTGTTTCCAAGTGATACGTCTTGCCATACCTGTTCCTAGGGCTTTCAGGAGGGCTTCTTTAGCAGCGAATCGTGCGGCGAAGGCAAGGGATTGATAGCGTTTTTGTTGTTTGACATAATGGATTTCTTGGTCTGTAAACAAACGACTAATGACCTTAGGATAGCGTTTTATTAAGCGCTTGATACGGTTGCAATCTACAATATCTGTTCCAATGTTAAAAATCATCTAAGAGGGTCCGGAATTTTTGTACCACAGTGTGCAGGCTAAGAAAGAGGGCTTCCCCTACAATGAAATGCCCGATATTGACTTCTTGAATAGGCAGGGTTTTCAGGAGGGGCAAGGTCTGAAAATCCAGTCCGTGTCCAGCATGGACTTCCATGGCGAGTGTTGATATTGTATAAGCCGCTTTTTTGTAGAGCGTCAAGGTTTTTTCTCCTTTTTCTTTCAACAGGCCTGTGTGAAGTTCTACAGCGTCCACCTTTAGAGCTTTCGCTTCCTTAAGGTGCGCTTCTATAGGGTCTAGGAACAAACTGATTTTTATGGTGTGTTTTTTAAGCGTTTCGATTTTTTCAGACAGGTGTGCTAGAGCCTCTAAGGAGAGTCCGCCTTCTGTTGTCAGTTCTTCTCTTTTTTCAGGCACAAAGCAAACGCTTTGAGGCTTCAATTGACAGGCGAGTTCTACCATTTCCTCTGTGGCAGCCATTTCAAGATTTAGGGGGAGTGCATGTTCTAAGAGGAGATGCAAATCGTACTCTTTGATGTGTCGTCTGTCTTCTCTCAGATGAGCGGTAATCTGGTCAGCACCTGCTTCCATTGCGGTTTTGGCAGCTCTGAGCGGAGAAGGCAAGCCTTCTCCTCTAGCATTTCGTAGGGTTGCTATATGGTCAATATTAACGCCTAATCTGCATCTCATGGACGACTTCCCGGTGTTAAGGGAGGGAGGGCTTTGAGAGCAGGAGGTAAGGAGGAGGCTTCATAGGTGGTGGCTTCAAGTTGTGCGAGAGACACAAAAGGCACAGAGAGTTTCAGAGGATTTTTGGAGGGATCGGTTCTTTGGATAATGCTTCCTATGCCGACACATTTTGCCCCTGATTTTTCTATGAGTTTTTGGCATGAAAGGACGGAACGTCCTGTGGTGATAATGTCTTCTATGATGGCGATATGGGTTTGAGGTGGGAGGAAAAATCCTCGACGGAGGCACATGTTGTCTCCTTGTTTTTCTGTAAAGACAAAGGGAATATTTAACGCTCTTGCTACTTCGTGTCCAATGATGAGTCCCCCTATGGCTGGAGAAAGAATCATTTCTATGGGTGCCATTTTCTTTACAAGGGAGGCTAGTTTTTGTCCTATGACCTGTGCTGTATCGGGATGAGACAGTACTTTTGCGCTTTGAAGATAGAGGGGAGAATGTAATCCTGAGGACAGGATAAAATGTCCTTCTAAAAAGGCGCCATGGCTACGAAAGAGGTCTAGGGTATGGTTTTGATGTTTCAAGGACGTTATCATACCTTAGCCCATCAAAAGGGAATTAAGAGAGGATTTCCAGGGCTTCCTCTGTGTCATCTTTTTGCTCATCAGCAGGTGGTAAGGACTGTTGAAGAGATGAGTAAGCCAATGCGGCATTTTTTTTGTGCTGCTTTGAGAAGGCTGAAAAGGTTTTCATGCTGTTGATAAGCTCCTCTGTGTTCACTTTTCCCTGAGCGATTTCTTTGAGGCTTGTGATAATAGGCTTTTCCTTTTCAGAAATCAGAGGAGAGCTAGCTTGGGTAAGCTGTTTGGCTCTGTGTGCTGCGATGAGGACGAGCTTGAATCGCGAGGGGACCTTCTTGAGTGCTTCTTCTAAGATGTCTGTGTTGCCAGCAGTAGAAAAATCCAGCGTATCTAGAAATGACATAGGAATTGGTGTTGTGGAGATATGAAAAGCTCAGTGTGGAGAATTTTTTCTCAATGTGCTAAGGGTACAAGGGCGTGCAGTTCTTTGCAAGCAGAAATGGAAGAAATTTTCAAGGTGTCATGCTCAATTTTTCGAGGATTTTTTTTATTCAAGGAACGATACTGATGGTTTTTTCCTTCTTAATGCTGATTCCTTATGGGTTTTCGCTGTTATTTTTGTCTTCTGCGCATCAAGGCTTTCTTTTTTCTGGGCTTGTTACCTTTTTTGTCAGTGGGATTTTGCTCTTGAGTTCCTTTAGAAGATTTCAGGCACACCAGTTTTCTCTTTATGATGGGGTATTCCTTATTGTTGGGATTTCCATCACCCTACCCTTTTTTGGAGCGTTACCCTTTGCCTTGTCAGGGTTGGAGTTGAGTTGGGTTGATTATTTTTTTGAATCCACCTCGGGGTTAACAACAACTGGAGCGTCTATTTTTGAGGATTTAGACCAAACGAATAAAGCCGTTTTACTCTGGCGCGGCATTTTGCAATGGATTGGAGGTATTGGTATTGTTATTGTGGCTTTATTGTTGCTCCCTGCTTTAAGTCTTGGGGGGATGCAACTTTTTCGTCTACAGAGTATTGAGGGGATTGATAAGCCTTATGCGCGCATAAGAGATATTTCAAAATCTATCTGTGTTGTGTATGGGATACTGACACTTTTATGTGTGCTATTTTTGAAGCTTGGCGGGATGAGCAGTTTTGATGCGATTGTGCATGCCATGACCACTGTGGCTACGGGGGGATTTTCCAATCACAATGCCTCTATTGGGCATTTTTCCAGTGGGTTTATAGAAAGTGTGATTGTGGTCTTTATGGTACTAGCGTCCCTACCCTTTGTGCTTTATATCTACTCTTTTACGCGTCCGGTATTTTTTTTTCAAGTGTTAAGAAGCGAGCAGGTGAAATTTTTCTTGATGCTCGTAGTGGTATGTTCTTTGGGTGTTTCGGGCTTTTTGTTTAGCAGAATAGAGGGGATTAATTTTTTATCTTGTTTACGTCTAGGGTTTTTTAATACAGTTTCTGTTTTAACGGGGACTGGCTACAGTAGTACGGATTACAGTCTTTGGCCGCCGCTTATTTTGCTTCTGTTTTTTATCCTCACGTTTTGTGGAGGCTGTGCAGGGTCTACGACGTGTGGGGTGAAGATTTTTCGCCTACACATTTTGCTAAAAAGCATGGTTGTTCAAGGTTGGTTTTTACTTTCCCCTACATCTGTGCGCAAGGTGCATTATGACAAGAAGATAATAGAAGCGAAAACAATAGATAGTATTATCAGTTTTTTTCTAATTTTTTTATTGAGCTGGCTTGTGTTGTTTTTTTGTTTATCGTTAACGGGGTTGGATTTTTTGAGTGCTGCCTCAGCGGCTTCGGCGTCTATAGCGAATCTTGGTCCTGGTTTAGGGTATATGGGAGGACCAACAGGGAGCTATTCGGAGTTTACACAAGTGGCCAAGTGGAGCATGTGTTTAGGGATGATAGCAGGGCGGCTGGAGATTTATCCCCTTTTCGCTTTGTTTGCGCATACGCTTTCTTGGCGTGGAAGGTAAAGCTAAAGGGCAAAGGCTAGAATCAACAGGGCGATGCAAATGGCTTGCAAGAGGATACGCAGGCGCATCATTTTGTTTCCGAAGCGTGCGCTATCTTTCTGTTTTGTGAACCCTAAGGACAATAGGCCTGTAATGAGGACGAACAGTGTCCCTGCAAGGGAGGTGATGATGAGTACGAGAGGAAGAGACAAAGGAGTGAGGTGGTTTAGCGTTTAGATTGAAAGAAGGCTTTGAGGAGTTGTAGACTTTCGTCCTCGCGAATCCCTCTATAGACATTAATTTTATGATTTTTTTTCATGGAGGTAAAGAGTTGAATATTGTGGTCGACTCCGCCTCCTTTTTCGTCGCAAGCGCCATAGTACAGGTGGGTCATGCGGGCTTCTAGGAAAGCGGCAGCGCATAAAGGACAAGGTTCTTTTGTGACATAGAGTCGGTATCCTGTCAATCTTGGGGTATTGAGGAGTTGACAGACTTTTCGTATAGCGAGGATTTCTGCATGTGCTGTTGGGTCAGCGTATTGAATTGTTCGGTTAGAGGCTTTAGCGAGCAAGAGTCCTTTTGGGTTAGTGACTACGGCACCGACGGGCACTTCTCCTCTAGAGAAGGCTTCTTGTGCTTCTGCGAGAGCGATATCCATACAAGCGAACCAATTAGGAGGGGTCATGTGAGTATTAGGCGATTAGAAACAGGGTGCGGATGGCGGGACTTGAACCCGCAAGGTCGTTTTATGACCGACAGATTTTCGTACCAACTACGGTTTTCACCGCCGGTAGCAACCGTTTGTGGTCTGGACTATCCCTTTACCATTACGGCTATTTTTTTTGTCGTAAGGTATTGCCCGTCTAGTCTCTACACCTTCCTTTGCTGTTTTATGAAAGGCTTGGCTCGGGATTAGCAATGAGAAGCTTTCCCCGACTTTGAGCAATTCTACTCCTAGCGTTTCCACTAGGGCACTCAAGGTTTTTAAGTCTGTTGTGTATACCAATTCCACCACATCCGCTTATGAAAAATTCTTTAAGGGGTTTGTTGGTCTCAACAAGGATTCCCCTTTTGAGGATTTTATGATAGAGTAGCATTTTAAGTTTCTGATGACAAAATGGTTTTTTTTGGAGGTGATGAGGTTGCGCACTTTTTTTTCTTTATCTGTTTCTGATTCGTTTCCCATTCACCCGGATGGTTTATTTTTTGGTGGGGTAATTTTTCTTTGTGCGGTGGTGTTATGGTGGCTTTGGGTTCCGTTAGGGTTGATAGGCTTGTTATTGATGATATGGTGTTTTTGGTTTTTTCGGAATCCGCGGAGGGATTCTCTAGAAGATGAGGCGTTTGTTTTAAGTCCTGCGGATGGTGTTGTTTGTGAGGTAGTACGTGCTGTGGCACCGGAGGAGTCGGGAGTAAAAGGGGAATATAGGAGGATTAGTATTTTTATGAATATTTTTGATGTTCATTTGAATCGTCTTCCTGTATCGGGCAAGATTGAGAAGGTTGTGTATAGGGGGGGTAAGTTTTTTAGGGCTAGTCTGAATAAGGCGAGTGTACACAATGAGAGGTGTGTTGTGGTTTTAGAAGAGAAAGGGAGTGGGGAGAGGTTAATAGTGGTACAGATTGCAGGTTTTATTGCGCGTCGTATTCGATGTGATGTGGAGGAGGGGGAAGAGGTGAAGAGGGGGTTAATTTTTGGTCTTATACGTTTTGGCAGTCGTGTGGATGTCTATGTTCCTATGGAGTGGCAGGTATTGGTGAAGAGTGGATATAGGAGCGTTGGTGGAGAAACACTTTTGTCCAGGAAGGCGTGATGAATAGGCTTTCGCTTGTTTCGTATCTTCCTCATTTGCTTACGACGTTGGGTTTGTGTAGCGGTCTTACGTCCATACGTTTTGCACTTACGCATCAATGGCATTATGCGATAGGTCTTGTGTTTGTGGCGGTACTGTTTGATGGTTTGGATGGTCGCTTAGCGCGGTTTTTGAAGCAATCTAGCAAGTTAGGGGTGGAGTTAGATTCTCTTTCAGATTTTGTATCTTTTGGGATTGTGCCGGCTTTTTTAGTTTATTACTACACGGTTGGGTTTAAGGGGTATGCCGGTTTTACCGAGAAGGTTTTTTGGTTAGTGATTGTTATTTTTTGTCTTTGCTGTGCGTTTCGTTTAGCGCGTTTTAATATTTTGTCTTATGAGGAAGAGAAGCCGTTGGGAAAGTATGATGAGTTATTTTTTACTGGTTTATCGTCCCCTATGGCGGCGGGTTTGATGTTGTTGCCTATGATGCTGGATTTAGAGGGTATTTCTCTTTGGGATTACTGGTTTTTTCATATTGTGTGGATTTTATTTTTAGGATTTTTGATGATTAGTTATTTTCCTACGTGTTCGATGAAGGGAGTGAGGTTAATTAAGAAGCAGTACATGACAGTTTTATTGATAGGTTTTGCGATTGTATTGGTTGGATTTTTTCTGTATCCTTGGAAAGTTTTGTTGATGGCACAATTAGGTCTTTTGTTATCTTTACCGTTATGGGGATATTGGTATGTGTATCTTCATTCTGAGGTTTTCAAGGGGAAGACGGTGATACAGGCGGTGGTATTTTTGTTATTCAAGAGAAGGCATAAAGAGAGTTGATTCGGGGTGTAGCGCAGTCTGGTAGCGCGGCTGCTTTGGGAGCAGTAGGTCGCAGGTTCGAATCCTGTCACCCCGACCAGTTTTTTTCTAGGAAGTATAGGGAGTTGGGAGAAGAGCCGCGACAGAGCACAGCCATCAGATGGAAAGAGAAGAAGGGAGAGGGTCATATCATAGGCAGGAGCCTTCATTGCCATTTCTCTTACTGGTTCCTTGAATGGCCATACCCCAACATCGTGCGTCACACCTTTCAAGATATCACAAGGAGGCTCTTTACAGACAGCAAGAGACCTTGAGGGCAGAGGGATTACCTTCTTTCTAGGTTGAAGATAGCACCCTGTCTCCAACAAAGCATCACTACACCATGTCCAGAGGACAAAGCCATCTTTGCCTACCACCAGCATTGCTCGTGCGTCTGTCCACTCTAGCCACCCCAGAGGCAATCCTTTGAACTTTTATGGGATAGGGAGTGCCCTTAACAGAGAGAATATCCACAACACGATTTGCCCACACGTGGGGGGTCATGATTTCCCCCCCCAAGCCTTCATAACCTGCATGAGTTTGTGTTGGTCTTCAAGGGATAACTTCTCAAACTTACGAAAGAAAGCCTTCATCAAGACACTCTCATCAGGGGTCTCTTTGGTCTCATCTAGTAGGTACTCCATACTCACATCAAGAGCATCGGCGATTCGCAGGAGTTTTCCTCCAGAAGGGTTACGACTCTGATTCTCAATAGCCCATAAGTACCCTTTGTTAATCTGTGCCTCTGATGCTAACTGCTCTAGGCGCAAGGTTTGGAGTTTGATAGGTCTGTACAGCCCCAAAGTCTCACAGAATGGGGAGGAGAATGTCTGGGGTAGGATAGGTCGGTCTTTCATTAAAGGCGTACTCAACTCTGCGTGTGGTCTCCGTCCAGATAATGAGTCTGAGGGAGCAAAAGCCAAAAGGGTGCTTCCTAATCTTGCTAGACTTGATGGGATTGAGTTTGTAGCAAGGATAGGAATTGACAAAGATAGTTATGGCTTAGACAAAAACACCATAGATGGAGCGATTACAGCAGAGCATAAGAGCTATGTCTCTGTGATGGGGACTTCTGTGGTATCCCAGCTTGCGGGTACCCAAGCAGTGGGGGAAGATGTACAGGGCGTATCGAGGTCTTACCAGCCCACTGCGACACCAGCCCGTTCGGCAGCACCTCCTCCATCAGATGTCCCGCCGTGGGCACGCTGATATGGATGGGCTCTTACAAAGACCGCATTAGGGATAGGCTTTTGTCCAACCTAGAGGGGCACCTGCAGCAATTGCTCCCAGCAGGGGTGATACAGGGGAGGGAATTTGCTGTAGGGGATGTCTATGGGAGCAAGGGTAAGAGTCTGAAGGTCTTATTGGATAGCGGGCTATGGAAGGACTTTGCCACTGATGAAGGCGGAGATATCTTCCACCTAAAGAGCCCTTAGGAGATAGTGATGATGAGACAACCTCATTGATACAAGCCATTCATACGTTGCCTAAGGAGGAGTTCACGAAAGAGGGAAAGCCTAAAGTACAAGCCCTTGAGGAACTGTTAGGCAAGACCATCACAGCAAAGCAACGGGATAGAGTTTTTAAGGTCTATGAGTACCAAGTGCGCACAACGCCTGCTGAGAAGTGAGTATTGCTTTTGAGGGTGCAGTAGACACTTTATTTCGGTGTTTGGGGGTGGAGGGGGTGTACGAGGGCGAGGCAATTAAGGTCATACTTCTCTCTCCAGGTAGGGTTGTAGACTGGCAGGAAGCTACTTTCCATAGTCCATCTCATACCCTACAAGTGCGCTTATCTGAAATCCCCTCTCCTAAAGCAGGAGAGAGTATCTCTGTAGGAGAGGACTCCTATACCATTCAGGGGGAACCTAAGTGCGACCAGCATGACATCATGGTGGGGTTAGAGGACGGGCATGTTATTCGGGGGAAAGAGAGACGGATGCTGGCGATACCAACACGGAATGCGCCGAAGAGGATATGGGGCAAGCGGGTAACACCTGCCTTGTATGAGCAGGCGAAGGGCCCTTTGACTTTCATAACATATCGAGGGAAGGGGCTGTTGGTGGACACTAACTTGCAGGCGCCCTATAGCAGGGAGACGGGGGCATTTCGCAAACTGCGCAGGATACGGAAAGGGGCTTCAAACCCCACGAATGTCAGACCAAAGGTGATGTTTTGGTTGGTACCACAGGTTCGGATGCCTAAAAAGATTGATTTTAAGAAGGATTCAAAGCGCTGGCATAGCCGCATTCCTGCGCTTGTGGTCAAAAACTGGGAGATATTAGAATGAACACAAAAAGTGAGCAGGTCTTGCGGAGACTCTTTTGGGTTTTACAGAGGCGATTGCCAGAGAGAACAGTCTTGCGCAATGAAGTTTTACCTGTAGCAATCCCAAAGGGAGGGTTGCTGATATTGAGAGATGGAGACCAAGGAGAGCCAGAGGCATTACTCTCTCCTCCTCGTAATATTTACCAGCACAGGGTGGAGCTGGAGGTTGTTGTTCAAGAGAAAGAGGTTGTTGTTCGGGAAGCAGCCTTTGATGAATTGATTGGGGATGTCCAGCAAGCGTTATCTGGAACAGATAGGCTTGGAGGGATAGTGGACACTCTCACCATAGGCAGTTCGGAGGTGATGACAGAGCCACTTGAGGGGGCTGCGGCGATGAAGGGAGCCGTGGTACCGATTGTGGTGGAGTATGTTGATACGCCTGCAGAGATAGAGGTTACCGACTCCCTTCAAGGACCCAAAGGAGTCAATGGGTTAGGGCAATATAGGTTTTATGCATTAGCTGATGATGGAGTACTACTAACAATACCGAGTACAACACTAATGATAGGGAATGATGGACATTTATCGGCACCTAGTAATTGGCAATCTGCTATTCCTACTTTGGCTGGTAAAAGTCTATGGGTGCTGGAAGGCAGGGGGAAAGCAGGGGAAGCAGTCATTTGGAATGTGGGTTTCTAGGGCTCTAATGTATGTTTCTTGCCTCTGTTTAGCGTTGTTATTTTGTCTAACAGGCTTGATGAGTGTTGTGAAGTATTTGATGTGGGTGATGGTATGCGTATCTTGCAGGATATTTGAGAATAAAGCCTGCAAATCAAGCCATTTGTAGGGTGTCTTTTTCAGGCATCCATAGTACAGGTTTAACGCATCAATATAGATAGCTGTTTGCATTACGATGCCTTAAAAAGCGAAAGCCCCATGAAGGGGCTTTGCGGCCCGCAGCCGAAGCATACGGGGGGGGTTAATGTTAAATATAGTAGGCATACTCATAAAAGTCAAGAAGTTTTTTGACCTGCAGAGTCAAGGATAGCAGGGGGATTGAAGATTATCAAGATATCTAGGGAGGCGGGATTTGAACCTGCGACTTCCATATTGAATATCAAGAAGCAGCAGGAGGATATATGCTCAGATTAAAAATACCAAAGAAAGCGTATTGGAGTGAATGCGGGAGTGGGGTAAGAGTAAAGGTGCGCCCTTTAACAAGCCCTATTTTCTATCAAGGGAGAGCGTTTATGGAGTATAGACTCCGTGCCATTGGGGAAGAGTCTCTCAAGGATGACACGCCCTCCCCTTCCATAGAGTCTAAGGTGAAGAGGCAAGCCCTAGCGGAGCAGTATTTGACCTGTGGTCTCGCACGGGCTGGGATACTGGAGTGGGAGGGGATATTGGAGGCAAATAGTGATGTTCCCGCTCCCCTACTCCCTGAAAAGATAGATGAACTCTTTGAGAATTTTTGGTCTGTTGCTGAGGTGTTCAGGCAGCAGTATACGGGGTTATGGGAGATGCTGGAGCAGGAAAAAAACGGCTCAGGGCTCGTGTCCACTGGCACTTCGGAGACGGGTCGGAGTACTACAAAGGGTGCCGTAAGCAAGACCTCCCGTGTAGCAAAGGGGAAAGGAGCGAAAGCGGCAAAGTCTGTCCCTACCTAGAGTACGAGCCGAAGACAGAAGAAGGCTGGCAAGCGTGGGATATAGCATGCCGCTTATCTACACAAATACACAAACGTTTTCCTCTTGATGTGGCTCTGCGGCTAGGAGAGGTTCTTGGCTACAACCAAGACGCACTGGCGGAGTTGCTAGTGGTGGGTATCAGAGGGGGTATTTTTAGCCATACAAGATATACATAATGGCAAAGACTAAAACACTATCAATACGCTTGGCATTGGAGGGAGGAGGGAAAGTCCGCTCATCCTTTATCAAGGTTGGCAACGAGGGGGAGCGAGCCTTAAAGAGGATTTCCCATGCCAGTAAGCCTGCAAGTATGGGATTGAAGGCAGTTGATACCTCTGCCCGTGCGCTCAATGGCGTGTTGAGACAGGGAGTAGCGTTAATAGGGGGCCTATGCTGGGATACGTGGCATCATAGGAGGCCTGAAGGCTATAGGCAAAACAGGGATGGAGTTTCAGGGGTTGCATACAGCACTTAAGACCATTACAGGGTCGTTACAACAGGCACGAGCAGAATGGGGATTTTTGGTTAAAGAAGCAGAAGCGTTATTGCGTAAAGATGTACTATGGGCGGAGGGAGCTGTATTGTGCTTGATAGGAGTCCCATTGCGTGATGGTCAGTTTGATGGGTTGGTGTCGTTTGCGTTTAATTGTGGCAGTGGAGCCTTACAGCGTTCTACTTTGCGGAGGAAGGTGAACAGGGAAGAACAGGGGGTAAGAAACTCAAGGGGTTAATCAGACGCAGAGAGGCAGAAGGGATACTCTATGCCTCAGGAGGCTAGCCCCTTGCGCACAGTTTGCCCACAGGTGCGGATAGGGGCTTTATCAGGGTTGATACCACTGAGGGGGAACCCCGCTAGTGTGTCGCAACCCTCGTGGGATATTGTAGATAAGGGGAAAAGGCTCTCAATACCGCAAGATTACTGCACTCCCTTGTTTTTAAGGTAGGCTATTGTTTCCTTTCCCTTTACACAGACCTCCTCAACCCTCAGCCATCCCTTTGTGCCGTGTAGGTCTCCTCCAAAGGACTCAAAGACGCTAGCGTCAAAGACAAGGTGGGCAGGCGGGGTTGGTAAGGCTTTTGCATCCTTTAAGACCTGTTGCCCCAACTTGCTTGAAGGCGTGTACACAGAGGGACGCAGTCGCCACTGCCTCTTCTCTCTTGGGGTCATAAAGTTCCAGTGCTTTGGCTTCTCTGGTGTATCAAATGCCTCCAGTCTATACGCAAACGAACGCCCTAAGGTATACTCAGGCGGTTCATACTCATAGACCTCCTGCTTAAAGACTCCAAACACACGGCGATTATCATTGAAGGTAAACTCCCCCTTGAGAATATGCTTAGTGACTTCCCAGAACTGCTGCTGGAGGGTTTCTGTGCGGGCTTGGATATCCTCCAGCCCAAAGTGCTGTGCCACCTCTCCTCCAAACTCTTCAAGTAGGATTTTGCGTGCCTTTGCCATTTTCTCACCTATTGGCTCTGAGAGTTCTTGTTGAAGTGCACTGAAGGCAGCTTCTATTTCTTCTTTTGTGCGGCAAGACTCAAATATCTCATTGATACGCCTCTCAAAGTCTATGCCCTCCTCTAAACGCCCTAGTATCTCATCAGACGCTCCAAACACTCCATCAAACAGCTTGAACTTATGACACAAAAGTTCATAAATACGCCCATCTGCTGCATTCTTCTCATTGAGAAAGTTAATCACCACAACATCGTATTTTTGTCCATAGCGGTGACATCTCCCTATCCGTTGCTCTATCCTCTGGGGATTCCACGGCAGGTCATAGTTAATCACAAGGGAACAAAACTGCAAGTTTAACCCTTCCGCTGCTGCCTCTGTGGCTATGAGAACTTGCGCCTTCTTTTGAAACTGCTCTATTACCCCTTGGCGGTCTTTGCTTTGACCATTGTAGAGTGCAAGCCTCCCCTTATACCCCTGTTGCTCTAAGTACTGCTTCAAGTAGGTTTGTGTGCGCACGGATTCTGTAAACACAACCGCCTTTTCCTGTGCCCCCAAGCCCCGCATTTTCTCAAAGCCTGTCTTCTTAGCCGTCAAGTCATGAGAATATACCTTTGCCTGATAAGGGATGAGCATACCTCCTCTCCTCTTCTTTCCTACACTTCAGGATACTAGGACACAGGGAAGTTTTCAAATGGAAGAAGAGAAGTGCCGTATATGCCTATATTTCCTCTTTACACGCTAAAATGTAAGAGGAGAGCGTTAAAGCTGCGTGCATAACTAATGCCGCATTATGAGAAGGTATGGGCTTTTGTGGTTCTTTCGTTCCGTGAGCACCATATTGATCTCTCAAAGCCTTAATTTTTTTTACAAGAGTCCTTAATGCTTGAAAAATCTCCTGATATTTCTCATCTACATTTTTTAGATGAGGCTTCATATGCTCAAGTACTGGTTCTGCAAGGTGAGATGAATTTTTGCAAGCAGGGATACCATGCTTTTTAGCATATTCTAGATAGGTTTCTTCTAATAATATTCCTGCTTGCACGAGCACATTATCATACCACTCTTCGTTATAAGCATTTTCTAGTTTTTTCTTCCTTTCTTCAAATCCCTCAGGAAGAGCTTCGTGCAAAGTATTCGATACACTTGTGACAATATCTTGTATCTGTATTATTGGTCTAATACGCCCACCTTTTAAATACTCCAGTTCATCCCGTCCAAGAGCCTGCAGTATTTTCTTTCGATCTTGCTTTTGCTTTTGTCTATTACTTTCACGGTGTACTTCTTGCTCCATAAAGGGTTTAATAAATCCTGCAAGAATCTGCAAATCTCCATCCTCAACATTTCTGAGCAGAAATTTTTTTATAATTCCCCCCAAAGCATCTTGTCTGTCTTCTCTTGTAGTTATGCCTATGTCTTCGTGTATAAAATCGTATCCTGAGAGCTGTCTATCGACGTATTCGTCACTAAAATCTGGTAACCGGTAAGAAGAACACAATTCCTCTATAAGCTTATAAATTGTTCTCACATTATAAAACAAAGGATAAATCTTTGATATGACTTCAATTGTTTCTTCAGGAACTACAACTGCCATGATAAATTTACTGCACCTTACGGAAGAACTTCATACCTCTTACTAAGAAAACAAAAAATATGAAGAGCGTCAAGGGAATAATAAAGGAAAGCTTGATATTCATCCATGTCAGTAAAGGATTTTCTGATACGCCTTAGACCTTTGTTAAGGCTGTATTTAAATCAGGTAAGTCTATTAAAATATCTTCTCAATAACTAATACAACTAGGATATATCTACCTTGCCTGAGCAAAGGCTTTGATATCGTCTAGGGTATAGCGAATGCGATTGCCTATCTTGCTGTATGGGGGGCCTTTCCCTGCATACTTCAAATCCCATAGAGTACGGCGCTTCACCCCTAGATACTCTGCTGCTTGCTCTGGAGAGAGCCATACAGGACACTCTATATTGGTTCCAACAATAGGGTTCTTAACCTTCTTCACCTCCTTTGTACAAGGTCTCTTCTCTATACCTCAGAGGGATAGCCCTTGCACTAGTGATTAGGCTGTAACTTATGCGCTTCCTTATAGGCTTTCTCAAAATGCGCATCAAGGTATTGAAGATTCTCTAATAAAATCATCATTATCATATTAACCTCATGTACCCCATCTTTCTTCTCATCACTAGACTTCTCCTTAAGTGACAACAACAAAGCATATAACCTATCAACAACCTCTTGCGTATGAGCACACGTTGATAATAACTCTTCTTCTATATCGTAAATATTCATCTTCTCACTAACCTGTTTTCTTAAAAGAGTACAAGATTGATATCTACATAATAAATCCTTATGCAGAAATACACAATCAATAATTTTCCCTAAAACCTTAACGCCAATGAATAGGCACTTTTTACGACTAAACTCTAGTGCTTAGACTCAATACCCTATCATCATTAACAAAATTATTGCTGCCCACCCTTGCTTATAAGATACGCTATCACCTCTTTTAAGCGCTTCTTTTTTTCTTCGTTTGTTGTTTCTTTTAATGCTTGCTCTGCTATATGGAGCGGTGTCTCGCCGTACTTGTTCTGTGCATTCACATATGCCCCTGCCTTCACTAGAACCTCCACAATCTCCTTGTGTCCCTTACCGGCTGCCCAATGGAGCGGTGTCGTCTTGCCGTCCTTGTCCTGTGCATTCACATATGCCCCCTTCTCCACTAGGAACTCCACCACTTCTTTGTGTCCATTACCGGTTGCCAAATGGAGCGGTGTTGCGCCGTACTTGCTTTCCTTGATATTGATATCTGCCCCTGCCTTCACAAGAACTTCCACTACTGCATTCACATCTGCCCCCGCTTCCACAAGAACTTCCACTATCTCCTTGTGTCCCTTAGAGGCTGCAAAATGGAGCGGTGTCCAGCCGTCCTTGCTGTCCTTGATATTGATATCTGCCCCTGCCTTCACAAGAACTTCCACTACCTCCTTGTACCCATTAAAGGCTACCATATGGAGCAGTGTATAGCCGTACTTGTCCTTTGCATTCACATCTGCTCCCTTCTCCACTAGAAACTCCACCATCTTCCAGTGCCCCTTAGCGGCTACAGAATGGAGAAGGGTTGTGCTGCCCTTGTCCTTTGTATTCACATTAGCCCCTTTCTCCACTAGGAACGCCACTACCTCCTTGTGTCCATGTCTAGCTGCCCAATGGAGCGGTGTCCAGCCGTCCTCGTCCAGTGCCTCAATATCCGCCTCCGCATGCACCAGAATCTCCACTATCTCCTTGTGCCTAAGGGTGGCTGCCCTATGGAGCGGTGTCTCGCCGTCCTTGTCCTGTGCATTCACATCTGCCCCCTTCTCCACTAGGAACACCACAATCTCCTTGTGTCCATGTCTAGCTGCCTTATGGAGAAGGGTTGTGCCGTCCTTGTCCTTTGCATTTACATCCGCCCCCTTCGCTACAAGGAACTCCATTACCTCCTTGCGCCCCTCATAGGCTGCCATATAGAGCGGTGTTGTGCCGTCCTCGTCCTTTGCATTCACATCAGCCCCCTTCTCCACAAGAACCTCCGCTACTGCCTTATGTCCCCAAAATGCTGCCTCATGGAGCGGTGTCCTGCCGTCCTTGTTTTTTGTATTGATATCAGCCCCCTTCTCCACTAGGAACACCACAATCTCCTTGTGTCCATGTCTAGCTGCTGCCTTATGGAGAAGGGTTGTGCCGTCCTTGTTTTTTGTATTCACATCTGCCCCCTTTTCCACAAGAACCTCCGCTACTGCCTTATGTCCCCAAAATGCTGCCTCATGGAGCGGTGTAAAGCCGTTGTTGTCCTGTGCATTCACATCAGCCCCCTTCTCCAATAGGAATGTCACCACCTCTTTATCTCCCTTATCAGCTACCTTATGGAGAAGGGTTGTGCCGTCCTTGTCCTTTGCATTCACATTAGCCCCTGCCTCAACTAACAGGCGCGCCCTGACTAACTGTCCAGCCATGACCGCTCTGTGGAGTGGGGTTGTGCCGTCCTCGTCCTGTTTATCAAGTGTACCGCTCTCTAAAAGCGTTTTTACAAACACCAGTTGCCGATTATACGTGAATAGAAAAAATGCCCCAATAAGCACGAGACCAATAAACGTCTCTATTGCCCCAATAAACACGACACCAGCAAGTACCCCTATACAGACTGCTATAATAACACGAAAGCGTATTGTCATGCCCTCAGGGTATAACTCTCTCGGGTCTCCTGTCAAGTCAAGCCCCTAACGCACAAAGGCAAGATTTATTGCGCCCCCTTGCTTTTCAGATACGCTATCACCTCAGAGAGGCGCTTCTTTTTTTCTTCATCTGCCCTTTCCTTTTTCATCTCCGACATTTGCTTACTGTGCTGACTTATCTCTAACGCACGATGATTTTCCTTTATAGGGTCCGGGGGTACGTGAGAAGAGCGGCTTTCACTTGCTGAAAGATCGGGTTGCCTAGAGCGAGGCTTAGGCGTAGGCTTAGTCTTAGGAGGGGAGGTTTTATCAAACTTATCTTTGCTTTTCAGATACTCTATCACCTCAGAGAGGCGCTTCTTTTTTTCTTCATCTGTTGTTTTTTTAAATATCTCCTCTGTCCAATAGAGCGGTGTCTTGCCGTTCTTGTTCTGTGCCTTCACATCTGCCCCCGCTTCTACAAAGAACTCCACAATCTCCTTGTATCCCATATAAGCTACCATATGGAGCGGTGTATTGCCGTCCTTGCTGTTCTTGATATTGATATCTGCCCCTGCCTTCACTAGGAATACCAATACCTCCTTGTGTCCCTTATCGGCTGCCAGATGGAGCGGTGTATAGCCGTCCTTGTCCTGTGCATTCACATTTGCCCCCTTCTCCAACAAGAACTCTGCTACCTCCTTGTGTCCCATATAGGCTGCTAAATGGAGCGGTATATAGCCGTACTTGTTCTCTGTATTGATTTTTGTCCCCTTCTCTAACAAGAGCTCTGCTACCTCCTTGTGCCCATTAAAGGCTGCCAGATGGAGCGGTGTATAGCCGTACTTGTCGTCCTTTGCGTGGATGTTTGCCCCCTTCTCTACTAAGAACTCTACTACCTCCTTGTGTGCACCCTCGGCTGCTTTATGGAGCGGTGTCCAGCCGTACCTGTCGTCATTTGCATTCACATCCGCCCCCTTCTCCACTAGGAATGCCACGACCTCCTTGTGTCCACCCTGAGCTGCTTTATGGAGCGGTGTTGCACCGGTATTGTCCTGTGCATTCACATCTACCCCCTTCTCTACTAAGAACTCTACTACCTCCTTTTTCCCCTCTAAGGCTGCTAGATGGAGTGGGGTTGCACCGTGCGTACTCTGTGCATTCACTTCCTCCTTGTGCCTATCAGAGGCTACCTTATGGAGAAGGGTTGTGCCGTCCTTGTCCTGTGCATTCACATTTGCCCCCTTCTCTACAAAGAACGCCACCATCTTCCAGTGCCCCTCCTCGTCCTTTTTATCTTTCATGAAGAGAAAAGATGCCCCAATAAGGACGACACCAATAAACGTCCCTATATAGACTGTTATAAAAATACGAAAGCACATTGTCATACCCTCAGGGTATCACTCTCTTGGGTCTCCTGTCAAGTCAAGCCTTAAGACACAAAGGCTAGATTTATAGCGCCCCCTTGCTTATGAGATACGCCACTACCTCCTTGTACCCCTTAGCGGTTGCCCAATGGAGCGGTGTATCGCCGTCCTTGGTCTTTGCCTTCACATTTGCCCCCTTCTCCACTAGGAATGCCACCATCTCTTTGTATCCATTCGAGCTTGCCAGATGGAGGGGTGTCCAGCCGTAATTGTTCTTTGCATTCACATCTGCCCCCTTCTCCACAAGGAATGCCACTTCCTCCTTGTGTCCCCATGAGGCTGCCCTATGGAGCGGTGTCTCGCCGACCTCGTCCTGTGCATTCACATCTGCCCCCTTCTCCACAAGGAATGCCACTTCCTCCTTGTGTCCATTATTGGCTGCCCTATGGAGCGGTGTCCAGACGTAATTGGTCTTTGCATTCACATCTGCCCCCTTCTCCACAAGAACTTCCACCACCTCCTTGTTGTGTCCCTTATAGGCTGCCTCATGGAGCCGTGTTGCGCCGTAATTGTTCTTTGCCTTCACATCTGCCCCCTTCTCCACAGGAACTTCTACCACCTCCTTGTGTCCATTTCCGGTTGCCCTATGGAGCCGTATTTCTTCGATTTTTGTATGCAACTTATCTAATTCTCCTTCAGGATTATGAAAAAAATCCGTCGACCAAACCCGCAGTAAATCCCACCCTAACCTTCGTAGTACCTCTTCCCGTATCTTATCCCTATCACGGGCAGTTGCTGAACTATGGTATGATGCCCCATCACACTCGATTCCAACTAAATAGTCATTATTATTATTCGGATTAATAATCCCTATATCTATACGATATCGGGAGACACCAATCTGGGGATGTACTGTCCAACCACGATTTTCTAAGCCTCTAGATACAGCTTTTTCAAAGTCATTCTCATAATCCCCTACAGACTCTGGAGGGCGTAATCCTAGCACTTCTCGACCACATTCAGCATATTCCAGAAAATATTTCAGATCCTTCACTCCTCTTGCTTGTGCTTGTATACGAGATAGATCTATATCACCTGACTTAATAGAAGAAAATACCAACATCTCCTCCCGCGCACGGGTTATCGCCACATTAAGCCGTTTATGTCCTCCATCTTGGTTCAAAGGACCAAATTGCATATGGACTTTTCCTGTCCTATTATCAGGAGCACGGGTGACAGAGAGCAAAATGACATCACGCTCATCTCCTTGAACAGACTCTAAGTTTTTGACAAAAACAGGCTCAACTTTCTCATTACTAAAGTACTGCATTATGTTAGGAAAAGAGTGCCTCTTCTTCTCGATCTCATGCTCAAGTAGTTCTTCGATGAGGTCTTGCTGTTTTTTATTAAACGTAACGATACCGATGCTTTTTGTTTGCTCTGGGTCTTCAAGGCGGCGCATAACTTCTGCAACAATAGTATTTGCTTCTTTACGGTTCTTTTGGTTTTCATAAATGGCGTTTTCAACAAAAACAAGTTTTACAGCATCACCCTTAATCTCTGGTGATGGAAAGGTTATCAACTCCCCCTCATAGTATTTTTTGTTTGAAAAAATAATGAGAGATTCATGTTTAGAACGATAGTGGCAAGATAGTGTTTTCTTAGGTACTCCTGCCGCTATCATTTCTTCTAGAATACTTTCTAAGTCTCCCTCATCATCCTCTGATTCATCCTCTGATTCAGCATCGGCACGATTAAAAAGGTTAGTTGGAGGCATTTGTTTATTATCTCCTACTACAATTGTCTGTCTTCCACGTGATATAGAGCCAATAGCATCCCAAGGAGTAATTTGTGATGCTTCATCAAAAATCACAACATCAAATGTCTCCATATCTGCTGGCAAATACTGCACAACAGAAAGAGGACTCATTAAAAAACATGGGGTAAGACGTCTCAGCTCATTAGGACACTCGTCCATCAAGCGTCTTACAGCCATACGAGGACGCCTTTGTTGAAAAAGGCGGTTCAAAATCGCTTTTTCTTTTTTAAGATTACCATCTCCTTCTTCAGGAATTTTGCTCTGTTGCTTTAGATGCTCAGGTGTTAGCTCTCTAACATCTTCATCAAGCTTTCTGAATTGTCTAATTTTCTCTTCATGTAAATCAGAATCAAAAGTTTTGAGAACATCATCTTGGTCAATTTTCTTGCGAACCCACCAATTACTATATCCAACTTCAAAAGCTTTCTCTAGATCCTTAGGTTGCACATTGCCTTTTTCTAATACATCTAATAGAGGCTTAAGTTCCTTGTTCTTTGCTTTCTTGTATGCCGTTTGCCAAAGACACCATTTTCTCAATTCTCCGCTTGAACCTAAAATGGCTTCGCAACCATCAATCACTGTTCCAAGAGTATCTTCATTAGAAGAAAAAAGCTTACTGTTATCTGTGAGTCTAGACAGGCTCTCGAAATTTTCTTTATAGTGTTTTTGCGATTCAATAACACATTTTAAGGCTCGGCCAAAAGATACATCTTCTCTTAGAAATTCTTTATGTTTTTTCACAAATTCTTGCAACCGCTGTTTGAATTTCTGGAGTATCACTCTATCTCCATAAAGATTATTGACTACTATTTGAAGCTTGTTTGCAATAACCAAGGTATTTCCTAAGTGTTCCATATCTGTTTCAAATCCAGCCCAGATAGGCAGGTGGCTAAGATTTTCTCCTATTTCCCTAATTTTCTTACCATATTTTTCCAAATCTCTAAAAATCTTCAGATCCTGTTCAGGATTCAACTTTTTCCTCTTAGCGGAAGGTGTGGTTAAAGATTTGAGAACTTTCTTGGTTTTGTGGCGCCAAAACCAAGTTTTTAACCACCAAAAATCCTGTGCTGCTTTCCATTTTTGCCACCATTCTTCAACCTGAATAGATTGCCATGCATGAGGTTTATATAACACAGATAAATCCCTTGTTTTTGAACAATACTGCTCTAGCAAATCACGCCCTTTTTCTAGATTCTCATAATCTTGATATCCACAAGGCCCAAGCACAAAGTCAGGTTCTGTTCTTTCAAGATTCAATAATATGTTAGCCAGATTAACCAGCTCATTCGATTGCTGAAAGCTGAGCAACTTATCCCCCCAATCAAAATGTCCTAAAACCTCTTTTATATCTTTATGAAATTTTTCTGCATGTGATTTAAGATCATCCGCTAAATCACATATTTCTTGCTTCCATTTCTCTGACCACTCCTCTTTTTTAATGAAATCAAAGGGGTGATAAGATCCTTTTTCATAGTATTCTTTATTATTTTCAGCAAGAGTTTTTAGCTCACCTACAATCTGCCGCAATTCTTGTATATCCTCTTCCGTGTGTTGATCAACACTTGAAAATGAAAGATCAATATGAGAATTTTTTTGAAGTGCTTTTCCCATAGCTTCATAAATGGTCATGCCGTTCTTATGTTTCGTGTGGAGACTCTTCAGATGTTGCCCTAATTTATCTCGATATTCTTGTAAACTAGAGGTTTTTATCTGCCAGCCATTTCTTAATGTACAATCTTCCTCTCTAAGGCTCGCAGATTCAAGCTGATTTAGAACATGCTTTTTATTAGCTTTATTGGAATGGATCTCTAAGCAAAAATGCCCAAGTTTGTTGTCTTTAAGTCTCTTATATACCATATTGAGGGCAGCAACTTTTTCTGCAAGAAACAAGATTGTTTTCCCATGTCCTATAAGATGCGTAATTATATTACAAATGGTCTGAGATTTTCCTGTTCCAGGAGGACCAATGATAATGAAATCCTTGCCCTCTTGGGCTGCTATGATACAGGATAGCTGTGACGAATCTGCAGATAACGGTGTGAAAATATTTTTAGGAGAATAGCTTTCATCCAAACTTTTTTCTTTAGGAAAAGCAAGATTCTGCTTATAAACATCGCTTTTCCCCTCAAGAAGAAGACGAACTACAGGATTCTTTTTCAGATCATCGGTACGATCTACTAACTCTTTCCACATGAGATACTTTGAAAAAAAGAACCGTCCGAGCGCAATATCCTCTTTAACTTCAAATCCTTCAATATCTTTGACCCCTAAGCGAACAATATTCCATATTTTCCCCAGGTCTACCCCACTGTCATCAGCGGGTAATTCTTTATCCAAACCGGGAATAGGAACAGAAAAGTCCCGCTTTAACATTTCAAGAAGTGTTTTATTAAAACTGGTATTCTCTCCATTCGACACCATCTGCGGTCTAGATACAACGGATGCTCGCTTCAGTTCTACTGGTAACAAAATTAATGGAGCTCTGCATTTCTTTTTATCTTTCTCCCGTTTCCAAACAAGAAAACCTAAAGCAAGAAATAATGTATTGACCCCCCCTTCTTTTAGATCATGATTTGCTGCTCTAAAGAGTCCGATAAGCCTCTTTTGAAGAGTGTCTTTATCTTCTCGTACATACATTACAGGCTGGTTTTTATCTAGGCCTTTAAGAGCAACTTCCTTCTCCAAGAAGGCTCCTGTTTTTGCCTTATGTATATCTTGTCTTTGTTCTATTATATCAACCGGCAGTGGTTGTATATTTATCGTTTTTCCGCTTGCTATTATATCTTCTAGCTTTGCAGGTGAAGGACAAACAATGGATGTAATGTTTCTCGTTGTAGATCTAAAATTTATAAGAGGATTCCTTAAAGTGAGATCTAACAACTTTTGTTGCCACTTTTCTAGGCGATCTTTAGGGGACTTTGAAGCTTCTGGGATTTCTATTTTAGAGATATCTTCTAAATCATCAGGAGCATCATCTAAAGAGATATTTTCCTCCTGTTTTCTGGGCTCCTCCCTAGTTCTTAGATCACTCTTTGCAAAATCTAAAGGAGTAACACGCTTGTTCCGAGCTTGTTTGATATCAATTGCAACAACAAATTCCCCCTCCTCTTCTGTATGTTGTTTGCCTTCTTCTATAGCTTTTTTGAAAGGGAGTGGGGGGCGATTGGTAATAAAGGTTGTTTCAAACACAAGAATATCATTTAAATCAATCCGTTTTCTAAGGTCTACAACATCCTTATTCACAACGTCCGAGAAGCTTTCATCTATCATCCATAATCCAACAAAAGCATGGTCCTTTTTAAGGATAACTATAGGATTTAAATTGGCTTGCTCAAGAGCAGCACAAAACAGCATGGAAGTGTCAAGACATGTTGCTCTTTGGGTTTCAAAGATAGTAGACGGACTTCGAATTTTTTGCCCTGTACACTCAAAACTTTTGGGAGGATAAGAATATGATGATTCCCAAGTTTGGAGTGCAGACCAAATAGCGGAGGCATAAAGCCAAACATCTTTACGATTAGCGTCTTCATATCCCTTTATTGTCTTTGTTTTTCCAGAATCTTGCAAAATCTTAGTTGCTTGATGAAGCAGCTTATCCACTGCTTCATCATTAGGCATGGAAAATGCTGCAAGGATTTCAGGATAAAAACCATATCCTCCCCATTCATTTCTTGCAAGGGCTGTCGTTTTAAGACTTTTTGCGGCAACATGTGTATTATCTTCCTGATACAAAAGAAAGCTGATATTGCCCTTTATGGACTCTTTTAGATTAAACAGAAAATCACCTTCCAGTTCTAGATCTAATTTTTCTTTAGGGATTTCAATTTCCTGACCACTTAATAATTTCTCTAAGTGCCATGTTCTTGGCTTTATAAAGTTAGGAGATGCTTCCATTTTTAGTTCGAGATTTTCAAACATGGAGGAAGAACTGTTCAAGATGGAGATATTCTCTATAAAGGGAATGCTATTTTGATGGCATGCGAAATTTATGTTCGGTGCAATCTCTATTTTTAGCTCGAAATCGCTACTCTGTTGTTGCTTGCTGATCTGTCGTGTTAAGCTATCTATCGTCATGGGTTATTCCTCCTTATGCTTCTGCAAGCTGGTGAGGAGGGCTGCAAAGGCAGTCATCTTATGTTTCTTGAAACTTTTCTCATCTACAAATAGATAATCATACTTACCCTCTTTCTGCAAGCTATATATCCGCACACCACTGCTTTAAGCGTTCCATTACACCACCCTATATCAGAGCCCTATTCCATTAGCTATCTTGTGGTGGGTTAGAAACCCCCTCTGCTTAGTCTCCCTGCCCTTAGGACTTTAACTTAGCAGACAATTCTGGTGAGAGAACTTGCTTGTCATCTAAGGTTGATAAGAAAGACCGCACATCACCCAACATTACCCCCCGCTCTCCAGTATCTTTCATCCCTACATCCTTAAGATGTCCTCTAAAATCCTCTTCGAACCGCTCGTTAGAGCAGGTTTCATTTTCTAATGTCTTTCCAAGCTTGCTAATAAGCACATCATTCAACTTGCTCCATGCGCCGGATGGGATATGTTCAGCCCCTTTACCCATCATTCCTATTGTATCGCCTAGACCGTTCAATACCGTAGTATCATCTAAGAAGGTATTAGTTGTTAAAGACACAAGAGAGTGCTCTGCCCTTTCCTTTTTCATCTCCGACATTTGCTTAATCTCTAACGCTATAGTGTCCGGGCGCACGCGAGAAGGGAGGCTTTCACTTGCTGAAAGATCGGGTTGCCTTGAGCGAGAAGGCTTAGGCGAGGGAGAGGAGAGGCTTTCACTTGCTGAGAGAACTTGCTTATCATCTAAGGTTTTTAAGAAAGACCGCACATCACCCAACGTTATCCCCCGCTCTCCAGTATCTTTCATTCCTACATCCTTAAGATGTCCTCTAAAAGTCTCTTCTAACCCCTCTTTAGAGCGGGTTTCATTTTCTAATGTCTTTCCAAGCTTACTAATAAGCATATCATTCAACTTGCTCCATGCGCCGGATGGGATATGTTCAGCCCCTTTACCCATCATTCCTATTGTATCGCCTAGACCGTTCAATACCGTAGTATCATCTAAGAAGGTATTAGTTGTTAAAGACACAAGAGAGTGCTCTGCCCTTTCCTTTTTCATCTCCGACATTTGCTTAATCTCTAACGCTATAGTGTCCGGGCGCACGCGAGAAGGGAGGCTTTCACTTGCTGAAAGCTGGGGTTGCCTAGAGCGAGGCTTAGGCTTAGTTAGTCTTAGGAGGGGAGGGTTTATCAAACTTATCTTTATTTTGCTCAATGAAATTTCTCAGGTCTTCAACTGTTACAGAACGATTTTTGATGCATTTACTAAAATCATTGGCAATATCTTTGGCGACATACTTTCTGTCTGCTAGCATCTTTCCTACATGCTCAAAAACCCCTTGGTTTTTCTTATTCAGAAGCTCACCTGTATAGCTTTTCACGGTTTTATCGAGGAAACTTCCCTTTATTGCGTATGAGAGGGTTCCACCTTCTATTCTAAGGGCTCCCGCTGGCATTGCTCCTTGTGTTCCTTGCAAAAATTGCATTCCAGCGCTAAGAGGCATATCTATCACCTAATTTTAATTGTGGAACTCCCTATGATAAATGGGTGAGTTTAAGAAAGTCTTATGGAGGCTTTGGTCTACTAGCCCCCTTGTGCGAGGGAATCAAAACATGGGAGAAGTATTTTGCTCCTTTGCTATGACCTCTGGTATCTTCTGTAAAGAAAAAGCCCCCTCACGGCGCACCGTGAAGGGGAAGGGGATACTGTAAACAGTTACCCCGCGTGTGATGGTTATAGAACCACCACTCTTATTATAACAACAGTTCCAATATTGTTCATTTTAGAGTAGAATAAATCTCTAGCAATTGTCAACTTGTAAGATTAGGGAGAGGACTGATGTATAAGCTAGGGTTAGATATAGGCATTGCTTCTGTAGGATTTGCAGGGATAGAGAAAGCCGAGAAAACGATAACATTTGCTGGAGTACGTGTTTTTGATGCAGCAGAGAAACCAAAAAATAAAGGCTCTTTAGCGGCAGAAAGACGAGGATTTCGGAGTCAAAGGCGTACTATTCACCGCCGTGCTAGTCGTAAAAACGCCATAAAAAAGCTCTTCTTGCAACGTGGGCTGGAAGTTTCTGCAATTGGTGTAAGCAACCCATGGAACTTGCGAAAAGAGGCCCTAGAAAGGCTATTAGACCATAAAGAACTCGCTACTGCTTTATTCCATATAGCAAAACGACGGGGCTATCAGTCTAATAGCAAAAAGCAAGAAGCAGGAGATAAGGAAAACACAAAGGCCTTAGGTGGTATTAAGACACTTCAAGGAGAAAAGGAAGCCGCAGAAGCAGAAACTATCGGAGCCTACCTAGCAACTTGTGATAAGAAACGGAATAGAGAAGGACATTATGAACGGACAGTCAAGCGCGATGATTTAGGAGACGAGGTAGAACTCATTTTTGAGAAACAACGTATCTTTGGCAATACAAAAGCCACAGAGAAATTACAAGAGAAGTTTCAAGACCTTGCCTTTACCCAACGCCCCTTAAAATCTTCCTCTGGGTTAGTAGGACAATGTACCTTTTTTCCAAAGGAAAGACGAGCACCTAAATGCTCTCCTACAGCAGAGTTGTTTGCTCTTTGGGGGAAACTCAACAACCTTAAAGTCAAGAACAAGCCAATCTCTTCAGATAAGAAAAAACAACTTTATGAGAAATGTCTGAAAGACAAAACCGGGGTAACTTTCACTGCTGCGGCAAAAATCCTAGACTGTGAGGTTCATCATATAAACTTTTACAGAAAAAATGATAAACCAACAAAGATATTTGTCACCTTGAAAAATAGACATATTTTGAAAGAGGCCTTACTGAAAGCAGGGATGACAGAAGCCGATTTCGAAAGTCTGTACTACAGCGCAAAACGAGGCCGGTTAGATCACGCCGCTGCTATTCTTTCTTTTGAGCATGATGATAAAAAAATCCTCAAAAAGCTGAAAAACATTGGTTTTCATGAAGAAGCCGAAGAACTAAGCCATATCACTTCCTTTAGTGGGACTTTACATCTTTCATTGAAGTGCATTCGCAAGATTTTGCCCTTTATGGAAGAAGGGGATTTGTATAACGAGGCCTGTGAAAAGGCGGGATTTCACCACTCTAAGAAAGCAAAAGGAAGTGAAGACCTCTTGCCGCCATATGAAGGCTTTATCCCTAACCCGGTTGTGGGGCGCTCTATTGCTCAACTTATCAAAGTCGTTAATGCTTGTATTCGCAAACACGGTAAGCCAGAGTCTATCTTTATAGAACTCTCTAGAGAGGTAGGAAAATCTGCTAAAGCACGTTCTGATATTGAAAAGGAGCAAAAAAAGAACGAAGAAGAGAGAGAAACAGCTAAAAACCACATACGGGAATTGGAAGGTAGAGAGCCAAAAGGAGAAGACATTTTGAGATATCGTCTATGGAAAGATCAAGAACAGAGATGTGCCCTTTCTTTTAAATATATTGAGCCGCAAAAGGTATGTGATGGAGCCATAACAGAAGTTCACCATATTTTACCGAAAAGTCGCACATTTGATAATTCCTATCAGAATAAGGTTCTTGTTTTCAAGACAGAAAACCAAGACGCAGGGAATGATATTCCCTATGCGTATTTTCAAAGGATAGATCGAGATGTTGCAGACCTTGAGGATATGGCTAATCATTTACCTAAGTGGCAACAAAAAAAGAAAAGACATCTTTTGATGGAGGAGTTAACAGAGGAGGAAGAAAACGAGTTTAAATCCCGTAATCTCAACGATACAAGGTACATTGCCCGTGAAATAAAATCTTTCATTGAAAGCCATCTCAAACTTGGCCCTGAAAATGAAAATCGTGTCCAAGTCCGCAATGGGGCGTTAACAGCAGAATTACGAGGGCGGTGGGGGTTAGGGAAGAAACATCGTGATAACAATCTTCACCATGCCATGGATGCTATTATTGTAGCCTCCTCTACTCAAGAGATGGTACAGAAATTTACCAACTGGAATAAATATGACAAATATAAGGAACAGGGTAAATTTATTCCAAAAGCATGGGATTCTTTTAGGGAGGATGCTATAGAGGCAGTAGAGAAGGTTTTTGTAAGCCGTGCAAGACGTTGCAAAATAACAGGAGCTGCTCATGAAGAGACTGTGCGCAGTCTTCGTCCTCGTCGTACACAACACTTACGGCTTTGTAAGGTCACCAGTGACAAGCTAGAGAAGCTGGTGGATAAGAAAGGTGACAATGAAGAGTTGTATCAACTCCTAAAAGAGCGTTTGAAGAAGGCCCATCATCAAAACCCTAAAGAGGCTTTTTCAGAACCTGTTTTTCTTCATAATAAGTGTGTGACACATATTGAGATAGAAGAACATCCTGAAAGGATTGTACAACGCATAGTGCTCTCTAAGGTCAAAAAAGGGGATCTGGAGAAGATGGTAGATAAAGAACGCAATGCCGCTCTTTATAATGTGCTGAAAGAGCGGCTTGATAGCCCCCCTGTGAAAAATGAAAAGGGTAAAGAGAAGCATCCTTTTTCGTCCCCAGTATATATGCCAAGAAAAGATGGAAGTAACGGCCCTGAAATCAAACATATTCGCATTATCACTGAGGAAAAGGAGGATGGATTAAAGATAAATGGAGGAATTGTATCTCGGGGGGAGATGATTCGCACGGATGTGTTTTTCTGTGAAGAAGATGTGCGGGATGAAAAGGGTAAGAAGGTATTTAAAAAAGGAGGCTATTATCTTGTTCCGATATACGCACATCATTCTGCTGGTAAAAACCCCTCTCTGCCGAATAAAGTGATTAAATCTGGTGAAGAGAGAGAAAGATTGGCCAGCAATAGATGATAAACACTTTCTGTTTTCCCTCTATACAAACGATTATGTTGTTACCCTTAAAGGGAAAAAAGAGAGAAAAGGCTATTTTCGTGGTACCGACAGAAGAAATGGAAACATTAGCATTTTGCCGCATGAAAAAACCCTTAAAGAGGGTCGCATAAGAGGTATAGGTGTACAAGGGCTAGAGGAATTTTCTAAATATCGTATAGATATTTTAGGCTACCACAAGGAAGCTGTCATTATAAGCTGTAAAGGTAAGGATCAGGAAAAGAGAGAGAAACGTAATGTCTTGGCGATCTCTTCTCATACAAAATAAAGCGCACCTATCGGTAAAAAATGGTCAGGTTTGTATTACCAACGACTCTGGTTCAAGTACTATTCCAGCGGAAGACATAGGCTGTGTGGTTTTAGAAAGCCATCAGGTTACTTTAACATCCAAACTGCTATCTCATTTACAAAATAATGGTGTTGTGGTGGTGATGTGTGATGAGAAGCACATGCCTAATGGGATACTGATGCCTTTTCACCAGCACCATAGGCAAACAGAAATGGCACATGTACAACAAAACTGGACATCTGCATTTAAGAAGCGTAGTTGGCAATTCATTATCAAGCATAAAATCAATAATCAGGCACAGTGTTTAGAAAGACGTGATAGGGATATGGCGCGTAAACTTAAAATGATATCAGGTAGGGTAAAATCAGGTGATAGAGATAATCTGGAATCCTATGCGGCGCGTTTATATTGGCCGTCTTTATTTGATGATTTTAAGAGGGGGAGAGAAGATGCTATTAATGGGGCATTGAATTATGGATATGCAATTGTGCGAGCGTGTCTATCGCGTTCATTGGTATCTTATGGATTTTTGCCTTGTTTTGGGTTACATCATTGCAGTACATTGAATGGTTACAATTTAGCGGATGATTTGATAGAAATGTTTCGTCCCTTTGTAGATAGTTGTGTATTGGAGATATACAAGAGGGGAGACTTGAAGAAAGAAGGGGAGTTGACAAGAGCGCATAGAGAGGAGCTGTGTAATTTGCTTAATATCTTAGTGCGGGTGGGAGGAGAAGAGCATACATTACAGGTATCGTGCGATAAAGTGGTCTTATATTTGAGCATCTGTAGTCGTCAGCAGAGTACAGATGAGTTGGTGTATCCGGAAAGAGTCGGAGAAAAATGATAGGTCGTTATATGTGGTTATGGGTATTTTTTGACCTTCCGGTGACAAAGAAAGAGGAGCAACGTTCAGCAACGAGGTTTCGACAATTTCTACTTAAAGATGGGTATATGATGGTACAATACTCAGTATATGCTAGAGTATGTAATGGGCAGGACAGGGTAGAGAAACATATGCAAAGATTAACAAAAAATCTTCCATCAAAGGGAAGTATTAGAGCATTACAGATAACAGATAAGCAATATGGTCGGATGAAGATTTTGTTAGGAAAAGAGAGAAAAAATGAAAAACAGAAAGCCAACCAGCTTCTTTTATTTTGAAACTGTTTGGCTTTCTGTACATTTTTCAGCGCCTTACATCCGGTATATTATAGCACAACAATATTGGAATGGAAGCTATAACTATCTTCTCAATGTCGTCAAGGATGTTAAGATTATAGCACAACAATATTGGAATGGAAGCTATAACATATTTCTACCATGATTCCCTCCCTAGTTTATTATAGCACAACAATATTGGAATGGAAGCTATAACTCGCATGGGGGAAACAGCTATCAAAGAATTATTATAGCACAACAATATTGGAATGGAAGCTATAACATTGATTCAATGTCTTCTAACCCACCCCCCATTATAGCACAACAATATTGGAATGGAAGCTATAACTATGGAGATTGAAGAGTACCTCAAGCAGGGATTATAGCACAACAATATTGGAATGGAAGCTATAACGGGTTGACACTTACCTCATCCCTTAGAACTATTATAGCACAACAATATTGGAATGGAAGCTATAACTCCTGGATTTGCGTGAGTTGTACGAGCAAGATTATAGCACAACAATATTGGAATGGAAGCTATAACGTAAGAATTAGCAGTGCCGGAGAGGATTTTATTATAGCACAACAATATTGGAATGGAAGCTATAACTCTGAGTGTAGCCTTAAGTGCTGAGTCTTAATTATAGCACAACAATATTGGAATGGAAGCTATAACATAGACTGTATATAGACTGAAATGGCTAAATTATAGCACAACAATATTGGAATGGAAGCTATAACAGAGCAGGTACAGCACTGTTATGGCACAGAATTATAGCACAACAATATTGGAATGGAAGCTATAACCCATATAAAGAAAGGGAAGGCTCTTGCCTTCCCTTTCTATTCCAACAACAACTACAGAGGAATTCGTTTAACTTTTAGGATTTTTCTTTAAAGGTTTTTCCTTAAAAGTTTTTTTTCTCCATGCTTGCATTTTTAATGCTTTGGGAGAAAATAAAGCTCTATACTCTTAATTTCTTCCTTTAGAAACATTGTTTTGACCTTTTTATGTATCTGCTTTATTTTGAAAATATAGCATAAAAATACTTGTTTGTCAAGCCTTAATTATAGCACAACAATATTGGAATGGAAGCTATAACTAGTACCTACCCCGCCTACCCGCCCGACTCAACAGCAACGAGGGCCTTCTCCCAATGGCGAAATCGGCACTATGCGATGGCGCAAACTTGTCAAAGACAGAAAATTCTTCTCATTGTAACGATAAGACTGATTTCCGAGATAATTAATCCCCTTCCCATAACTGACAGAAAAGCGGCGGCAAAGTCTAGTGTCTATGCTTTATTTTATTAGCTTCCTTGCGCGCTGCTTTGAGCAATGCATGGAAGCCTGTCAAGCGCTTTGATAACACTATCATCATAACACCAGCTTCATTCACTCCATCCCTCTTCTCATGTAACGCTCTTTGCCTAAGCTCCATCAACAATTGATACAAAACATCCAATGCCTTCTTCAAACGAAGACATTGTTTTAAGGACTCCTCTTCTGTATGAGACATTTTAACAACTATCATTACTACTCCCCCCCCTCTATATTCTATTCTTTAATAGTTCAGGTGAAATGTCAAAAACTGTTTGTATATTCCGGGGAGATAAAACCGATACAGGTGTCCCATACTCTACCACTTTCCCCTTATGAAGTAACGCTACTCTGTTAGCATATTGAACCGCTAAAGAAATATCGTGAATCACTAAACAAATTGCCCACCCTTTCTCCTTCAAAAACCTACTCATAAGACTTAAAATATGATGCTGATACTTCAAATCTAAAGAGGATATCGGCTCATCTAAAAATATATAGGCTTTTTTTTCACACCATACTTGAGTGAAAATCCTCGCTAAATGTACACGCCTCTGCTCTCCTCCAGATAACGTCGGAAAAAGACGATCCCGGAAAGACCACATCTCAACACTTTCTAAAGCCTCACGGACAATCTCTCTGTCCTCGTAAGACCTTTCATAACCATATAAACTACGCCCCATAAAAACAATATCTTCCACTGTAAACGGAAACCCTATAGGCGTACTTTGTGATAAAACCGCACGCTTACAAGAAAGCGCGTAATGATCCCAAGTATGCAAACATTTATTCTCCATGATTACCTCCCCTTTTGTCACCTTCAACCACCCCGTCAAGCATTGTAGCAAAGACGTCTTGCCAGCTCCGTTGGGACCCAAAAGCGCTACCATCTCTCCCCTGTGGATTTTAAGGGAAACCTTATCTAATATCGCTTTGTTATCAGCAATATAACAAATATTACGCCCTTCTATCATACAGCTCCTTTCATCTGCTTACTGCGTACCAAAAGCCATAAAAAAAATGGCCCTCCTACCAAAGAAGTGATAATACCAACAGGCATTTCAGCAGGCGCTATCACAATGCGCGAGAGCGTATCAGCACTCAATAACAACAAAGCCCCCAATAAACAACAAGATGGTAACAAAAGCCTGTTATCCGCTCCTATACTTAAACGCAGAATATGGGGCACAACTAAGCCTATAAATCCTATAATACCACTCACTGCTACGCAAGACCCTATTAACAAAGACACACACACAATAATCCGACGCTTCAAACGTCCACTATCCACTCCTAAGTGCCAAGCTTCTTTCTCCCCTAAAAGAAAAATATTCAACTGACCAGCAAAACGCATCAAAAATACCATAGAGGGAACTGCTATTGTCACCATCACCACTACAGACGGCCATAAAGCCCCCCCCAAAGTGCCCATAGTCCAAAAAGTGAGTGTGCGCAGTTGCTCATTATCACTCATGTACAATAAAAAACCAACACCTGCTCCTGCAAGAGCGTTGAGAGCTATCCCCGTAAACAGCATATAAGACATCGAAACCGTATCATTGTGCTGCGCTATCTTCAAAATTATCCAGCAGGTCACAATCCCTCCCAAAAATGCTCCTATACTCAGACTATATAAGCCAAGGGCTCCAAAAGCATTCCCTCCTAAAACAAGCAAAACCGCAACAGCTAAGGCTGCTCCGCTAGAAATGCCTATCAGTCCCGGATCAGCTAGAGGATTGCGAAATAAACCCTGTAAAGCCGCTCCAGAAATCGCTAAAGACATACCTACTGCACAAGCAAGCAGTATCCTCGGAAAACGAATAGACAATAACACTGCCACTTGCTCTTTTTCTAATGACCCTGAAAATACTGATAAAATAGGAATAGACACAACACCTGTAAAAGCTGCTAATACAACCATGACACACAATGCGAATAGTAAGCTCCCTAAAACCCATAGTTGCTTGCGCCGAAATGGGATCATGCTACTGCGAAAAGGGATAATACACTTGATACTGACGGTGTAACGCTAAGGCCGCTTCAATAGTGCGTGGACCAAATCCTAATAAAAACAGCGCATCCATAGCTATAATGCGGCCATTTTGAACAGCTGTCGTTAAAGAAAGACCGGGATGTTGTACTAAACGCTCCTTGCCGCCAAACTGCTCAAGACCCCTTTTGGTCATGAGAATAATATCCGGCTTTAAGGCAACAGAACTCTCAGGCGTTAACGCCTTGTACCCTTTATAGGTTGTCACAACGTTTTTGCCTCCAGAGAGCGTAATGATATGATCTGCTGCTGTGCCAACACCTGCTACCATAGGCGCTCCCGTACCATGATGCAAAATAAATAAAACACGCCATGCCCTACCCTGCTGCTTCACCGTCTCAGACAAGACCTTAGCCTCTTGCTCTATCTTCTCAATTAACCGCTCTCCTTCAGCTACGCGTTCCAACACCGCTGCCAATACCTTGATGACTTCCTGTACATCATCTAAAGAACGCGGAGACTTCAAAACTAGCATATCAACGCCTGTGCTTTTTATCTGCGAAACAGAAGCTTGTGGCCCCGCTTGGTCTGTTATTATCACCAAATCCGGCGCTAAAGACAAAATCCCTTCTGCAGATAAAGTGCGGACATATCCTACTTTAGGCAATTTCTTTGCAACCTCAGGATAAGTACTGCTAATGTCACTGCCTACAAGCAAATGACCTGCACCAAGAGTATATAAAATCTCTGTTAGAACCCCACCAACGCAAACAATGCGACTTTCCTTTGCTTCACAAGGTACAACATATGCTAATAATAGCAAAAACCAAACACAACGACACATCATGAAGCTCTTGTACTGAGAGAAGGCAAAGCCTCTATGATGTTGCGCCATGATTGAAGCTCTTTTATGCCGGGCTTGCGCTTGCCAAAAAACTGAATGATTAAACGCTCTTCCTTATCAAATACCTCTAAAGAAGTCACAATCCCATCATCTGTCGGTTTGCGCGTTACCCAAGTTTGGCCAATGCCCTCTTCTCGCAAATGTAAATGAAATGTTGAATCCAAAACATTATACCAACAACCATGTTCTACAAGTTTCTTCACAAAACCTGAATAAATCTGAAGACAACCTCTATTACTTACAAACACCATAAGAGGACACTCTTTATTCTGCGCTATCTGAAGCACCTCACGAGCCGATTGATTGTCCACTGGATAAGCGAAATCTTTCCCTATTCTACGAAAACTCTGTACGCGCCCTACCTTGAATTTTTTCAACAGAGGAAAAAAATCATGGGTGTTCGATAGATTTTCCCAAGCCCCGCGCAACCCCTTCCAATCAATCTCTTTATCCGCAACCTTCCTAGCTCTTCTTACACCAGACTCCGTCACAATTCCCCGGACTTGAGACGGATGACGAAAATTAACAACCAATTTCTCAAAAGCCTCCTCGCAAGACCTCTCCGTTAAATAAACCTTATGTACCGCACACCCCTCAGAATCAAAAAATTGAAAACTCTTGCGCACCCCACTGCGTACCTCCTCTGTCACCGCAAAACAAAACCTCCAGTGATTCAAAAATAAACGTAAATCTATATCAGGATTATTTAACAACCCCTGTACCCTGCTTCCATGTTGAAAAAATTTCGCCCCTCTATAAACCCCATGACACTCATGTACACAATGCTCATTACGCGTAAGCCCCATCACCTCTCCCAATGACACAAATTGCTCAATAATCCCCTGAGGAGACTCCTTCAAACGATGAACATTATCACCAACATAAGAGGCTAGCAATTCCCCCTCAGATAATTTTAATATCGCTGCTACATCCCGAGAACGAATATACGGAGACTCTTGACGTAACGCTTTGTGCTTTTGCCTTATCTCTTCACTAGAATACATTTCTCACTATACTTACATCACGGAACAAAACGTACAGGAATTTCTACCCAAGAAACTTCCGCCTTGCCATCTCTGTAGCTTGGTTCAAATTCCCACTTCTTAAGCGCTGACAATGTTGCAGTATCCAAAAGAATATAGCCAGAAGAACGCTCAATTTTTAATGCCCCTACTTTTCCATTTTCTAAAACTTTAGCATGGACTATCACCACCCCTTCTTGGCGTAAATCTAATGCTCTTTGAGGATAGTCAGGCGGAACCCGATAACGATACTTTGGGTTAGTGATAACAGACACCTTCTCTTTTTTCAGACTCCTTTTCTTTATTTTTTGAGGAGTAGCGAGAGGCTGTGTACGCTCGAAGTCATGAGGAGTTGTGGCTTTGTCTCCTAGGCGCAAGAGCAGTATGGAGGAGAAGCCGTATACTCTTTGTCATGAGGAGTTGTGGCTTTGTCTCCTAGGCGCAAGAGCAGTAGTGGAGGAGGAGAAGCCGTATGCTCTTTGTCAGGCGCAAGAGCAGTAGTGGAGGAGGAGAAGCCGTATGCTCTTTGTCATGAGGAGTTGTGGCTTTGTCTCTTAGGCGCAAGAGCGGTAGTGGAGGAGGAGAAGCCGTATGCTCTTTGTCATGAGGAGTTGTGGCTTTGTCTCTTAGGCGCAAGAGCGGTAAAGGAGGAGGAGAAGAGTTGAATTCTTGGGCTACAAAAGAGACAACCAATGGGTGAAACCCTTTCGTTTCTGGTTGATGCAGAGGAGCTAGTAGAACCAATCCATGCATAAGCGCAGATAAAAATATGCCTGTAAGAAAAGTCTTTACCATGTGTACCTCAGGCGAAAACTATAGCTTCTTCCTTCTTCTATAAAAGAAATAGAACTCTTTTTGTACGCTACATTAGCAAGATTTTCTATACCGAATTCTGCTACGACTTCTTGCTGAAAAGTCCAGCGAAAGTAGATATCTTGTACGAGGTATCCGTCCGTTGGGGTGAGATTTTTTATCACTCTATCATTGTCCGCTATTTTTCGAGCGCGCCACCCTATCATCATGGAGTCCCATAGACGATAGCGCCCCTCTATAAGTATTGTGAGAGGAACGTTACCAGATAAAAATTCTCCTGTCTTCTTATCTGTGACTTTGACATAAGAGGCTCCTACTTTTAAGTTGAAGCGTTGTGTTTGGTAGTGTGTTTCTAGTTCAAACCCTGTGATGGTTGCATTGCTTACATTGATAAATTGTGTTGTGCTTTGTGTTGGGAGTTTTGAGCGTGTAATCTTCTGATTGATAAGATTTGAGCCTTTCCCTTTGAACCAAACGCCTTTTATTGTCAAACGGTCTTTAGGCAGGAGAAGATGCGTAAGGTTGAGCCCTGCACCTACTTCAAAGTTCGTAAGCTTTTCAGATGCAAGGTCAGTATTAGGAAGAAAATGATTAAACACTACTCTCCCATTTACTATCACTACTCTTCCTTCATCTTCCTCCGGAAAGTGTACCCCAGAAGCAAAAGTCTCTGTAAGAGAAGGGGCACGAAAGGCTGAAGACCAAGAAC
The DNA here is from genome assembly GCA_965222575.1 of Alphaproteobacteria bacterium. Classification (GTDB taxonomy): domain Bacteria; phylum Pseudomonadota; class Alphaproteobacteria. The sequence continues at coordinate 1,120,769 of OZ244958.1, read as the reverse complement.
CAAACAGCATGATAATCTTACTAGGCCAATAAGTAAGGCTAATTTTAGGAGAAAACCCTTGAGACTTTTTTTCCTTGCTCTTACTGCTATTGTAGCTTTTATAGGTATCCATGCGCCCCCCTAGAATAAGAGAAAATTTCCTCTTAGCAGTTGTAGCACTTTTCAACTCTTTCTGAAAATAAAACCCTTTATGAACAACTTCTGCATTAGGAACTCCACCCCGACTGTTATCTGTCTCCATGCTATTACTTCCAAGCTGGCTATTCTTGAGAATATCTACCCCTATGGTTAAGATATAGTCAAGCTTTTGTATTTTCAGGCGTGCTTGATTGTCCATATGAAAACCGTAAGTTTTCATATGACGCAATTGTACCTGAGTAGCGGCGTTGATGCCCTCAGCTAACGTATCTGTCTCTTCTACCCCAGTGCTTTTATAATACACATGCACTTTAGGCTTAAATACCTTATTAGCAAAATCATCAAAAGCATATTTCATGCTCCATTGGGTATCATTTGTTTGCTTATTCACAATAGGATTGCGTGTGCCTAGTCGTGTGTTTGCTCCATTGTTAGGCTCTTGAGCGGTATTTCTATAAAATTGGAATTGTCCCTCAAAAAGATGAAGATTATAGAGCAAAAAAGAAGCTTTCAACAAAGCAGAATTCCCGTTATCTTTTGATTGTAAGCTGTTGCCATCCCCTTGTTGAATCACACCAGAAGAATGATGAGCCACATGGCCTATGATATCTAGGAGATGTTGTCCGTAAAAGTGTCGCCCATAAAAAGTAAGAGCGGGTGCGTATGCTTTGTTAACGTGCCTGTAGAGTAAAGAAAACGCCCCCCCTTGTTGCTTACCGTCTGTGAGAAAATCCTTTGCATCCTTTGTCTTAAAAGCCACAACCCCGCCTATACCACCACTCCCATACAGAGCAGAAATGCTTCCTCTCACCACTTCAACAGACTTCAAGAGAGACGGGTCAACAAAAATAACCCCATCGTGCTCTGATTCAAAAATCTGGCGCCGCCCATCTATCAGAAGAACAATAGAATCTGAGTCAAATCCACGAATGGAAATATCCTGTCCACTCTTACGAGGACTCCCAAGAATACTCACTCCGGGCGTAATCTCTAGAAGATGCGCCATATCGCCCGCTAAGGTACTTCCGGGAGCTTGTAGCTGAATTTTCGAGCTCATAACAGGGAGCTCAAAAAGCGAAGAAGCACGCGCTCCATATACTGATACTTCTTCCAGCGGAATCACTTCCTCTTCCGAAAAAGCCTTAAAAAACCCAAACTGACAAAATAGAAAAGCAAAAAATAGAGAACAAAACAAACGCACGACAAATATTCCCTTGTTTAAGGTCGTTTGCTTGCTGCCTATAATGGGTGGCTGGCTACTGGACTACTTTGTTAAAATTAATTTATTATTGACAGTGAGCCTTAACTTATACTGTTCTCCTTCATGTAAAATAATCAATTCATGACAGGCACAAGACTTAAAAAGCTCTTCACTTTTCACTTTATTCCCTGCAAGATGCAAAGCACGTGCACATGTCTTGCACTCTGTGTTTTTATCTGACACAATACCATTGTTTATCTAATTAAAGAGATGCGCTCTATCAGGTAGTTTATCCAACCTCTATAGTTAATGACTTCAAGAAGAGAGTCAAGATTTTTTTATCACCCTTACCCCCCTTAAGCTTTCTTCTTCCTTAGCCTTTGTTGAAAACGCCCAACATAAACCCCTAGGGCTAAAAAACAAGGCGTTGCCACAAGCGTTAAAATCGTAGAAACAGCAAGACCTGCTGCGACAACAGAGGATTGCTGAACCCACCATTGCGTAGAGGGCGCCCCACGGCTAATCTCAAACCCTACAATATCCACATTAACCTGTAACATCATAGGAAGAAGAGCAATCACCGTCGTAAAAGCCGTGATAAACACAGGACGTAACCGTTGCTCCCCCGTCCGAACAATGGCCTCAAGAGCCTCCATTCCCACAACACGCCGCAAATAATTGTAAGTGTCTATTAACACGATGTTGTTGTTCACTACCACCCCAGCAAGGGCTATAACCCCAACGCCTGACATCACAATACTAAACGGCTTCCCTACTATCAAAAGACCCAACAACCCTGAAAGTGTTGACATCACAACAGCTGTTAACACTAAGAAACATTGGTAAAAACTGTTAAACTGCGTAAGAAGTATCACCAGCATCAAAACAATCGCTACCGCAAAAGCCTTTTGTAGAAAAGCTGCTGCATCCTTTTGGTCCTGTAATTGACCGACAAATTCTATCTCTACTGTAGAAGGAAAATCCTGCTCTCCCAACCAATTCCTAATTTCCTGAATCTTATCATTCACAATCACGCCGGGCGTCACACTGCTGTTAACTTCAAAAGCCCGCAACTGATCCACACGTCTTATGGTGCCACCCCTAGGAATAGCTTCCCACTTCATAAACGTATCTAACGGAATATCCCCACGTGACGTTTTGAGAGAAAAATTCTTCAACTCCTGTAAATTACGATACGACTTAGGATAACGAAGAAGAATATCAATGTCTTCCTCTAATAAAGCAGACTTATATGCTCCAATTACTAAGCCCGTCGTCAGAAGCTTCAACCCAAGACCTATCTCAGAATTAGAAGTCCCATACCGCATAACAGCCTCTTCATTTAAGGTCATTTTCCACTCTATACCGGGCAAATCTTCCGTGTCAGCAATATCTCTTAAATCCTCTATGGATTCCAGATGAGAACGTATCTTTTTCCCTACAGACAATAAGGCCTCACTATCCTCTGAAGAAAGCCTTATTATAATATCTTTCGCAGAAGGAGGACCCGCTTTTTCATACCCAATCTCCATTTCCACACCGGGTATAGTAGAAAACGCTACGGACAAATCCTCTATGATAGCCTTAACTTTAGGACGCTTGTACCACTCTACAAAGGTAAAGTCTATTTTCCCCACAACATCTGTCCCCTTCTCTTCTTCTATGGTTGCGTAGGTGAATTCAAAAAGCTCTTGCTTTTCCCTAAGTTTTATTTCTACATCCTTGATAATATCCTGTATTTTCTCAAGGGAAGCGTTTCCCCTAGCATGAATTTTTACATAAGCGTTTTCCGGCTCAACATAAGGAAAGAATTCTACCCCCCTTCCAAAATTTTTGTAGATCACCACAATCCCTGCGAGACAAAAAAGGACGCCTCCTAACACTAAGGCTATATTGCGTCCTCTGTACACAGCCCATTTCATAAAGCGCACATAAACGGATATCAAGGGTTGTAGCATATGACGATTTTCTCTCTCTTTTTCTGAGCTGTTTCTGAAAAAAAGAGACCCCAATGTCGGAAGAACAATCAAAGCCATCACCAGTGAGGCTGATAAAGTAATTAATAAGGTTAAGGGCAAATACTTCATAAATTTCCCCACAATCCCCGGCCAAAACATCAGGGGTAAAAACGCCATTAGGGTTGTAGAAGTTGAAGTCAAAATAGGCCAAAACATACGAGTAGTCGCCTCAAGAAACGCTTGTTGAGAGGAGTGTCCCTCGCGGAGTTTTCTGTCCGCATATTCTGCTACAATCACAGCACCGTCTACCAACATGCCAGAGGCCAATATCATGGCAAACAGCACCACCATATTCACTGTAAAGCCTAAGAAATTCAGTGTCATAAATGTTAGCATTAAAGAACTTGGTATCGTGATACATACTAAGGTTGCTGTCCGTGCCCCAACGAAAAATAAGACCGCTAAAAATACTAGAAAAATCGATAAAATTACCGAATTGCCAAGGTCTGAAACCATACGCTTTATCTGCGTAGATTGATCCGTAGTAATGCGTACCTCTACCCCTTGCGGAAGCCTCCCATTCGCTACCTCCAAAATCTTGTGAACAGCATCAGAGGTTTCAATAATATTTTCCCCCATCTTTTTGACAATCTCTAACACTAATGCCGGCTCTCCGTTATACCGCGCATAAGACGTTGCCTCTTCATAACTAGACCTCACCGTCGCTAAGTCAGATAAAATCACCACATGATCCCCATCGCGAAAAATAGGAAATTCTAGTAAATCTTTCAGACTTTCTACTTCTCCCATAATCTTAAGAGGAAAACTCCCATCAGAAGTGTTAAGTTTCCCAGAAGAAATAGAGACATTATTTTGACTCAATGACCTCAACACTTCCGTATAAGTCATGTTGTAACTCTTCAACACTAAGGGCTCTATAGTAATTTCTATTACCTCTTTTCTTTTGCCCTTTATGTTCACCTCCAACACTTGAGATAATTGCGAAATGCTTTCCTCTAACGCATCAGCAACCCGGTAAAGCGTCCTATCAAGAGCTTTCCCATACACCACAACACTGATAATGGGAAACAACGCAACATTTATCTCATGAATCTCAGGCTTTTCTGCCTCTTTAGGAAAAAATCCTTCTGCCTCATCCATAGCATCTTTGACTTCTTCCAACGCAGCATCACTATCAAAATTCGCTTCAAACTCTAATACAACTGATCCATGACCAAAGGACGCCGTAGAGGTCATTGCTTTTACGCCTTCTATAGTGGAAAATTCTCTCTCTATATGACGTATCACCAGCCTTTCTATGCTGTTAGGCGCCGCACCCGGTACACGAATGGACGTATACATCACAGGAACATCAACATCAGGAGCTGCCTCTTTGGGAATACTCAGCATAGAAGAAACCCCTGCTACTATTGTAAAAAACAATAAAAGAAGGATTGTCCTTTTTCTCTGAAGAATGTTGCTAATAATAGGCTTCACGGATTCAGATGCTGTATGTTCACCCGCTCACCTTCCAACACCATTTCTTGTCCTTGCGTAATAACCATGACTGTTGAAGGAAGACCTGTTACCCATATACCATTTGCTGTATCCTCTAGGATTTCAATAGGATAAAATACGACCAACTGCTCTTCATCAACAGTTCTAACCCCTAATTGCCCTTCAGCGTTAAGCGTAAGGTACCCTGCCTTAATCAAGTGCGCTTTTTCAAAGCCTGTTACCATATGAGCCTGTGCTGCCACGCCAGCTCTAATAGAGCTATCCTTATTTTCAATGGTGATTTTCACTTCAAAGGTACGAGAATTAGGACTTGCAACATTACTGATAAACACAATCTTCCCTTGTCGTGTATCTCCTTGGGCTGTCTCCACTTGTGCCGAGAGGCCAACATGTAGCTTTTGAACGCTGTGTTGAGAGACAAATCCTACAAAATACAAGGGCTCCATATCTACGACACGCCCAACTTTAAGACCTCCTCCAACACTTTGCCCAATATCCACTTCAAGGCTTTCCAGATATCCATCAAAAGGGGCTTTTGGTTTCAAATCCCTAATGGTTTCTTCCATCTTCTTAGCACTAGCCTGTGCCCGTTCAAATGTTCCCCGTACTTTCAATAAAGTGGTTTCCGAGACATACCCCTCTTGGAATAATTCTTGATTCGTCTTCAAATTAATTCTAGCGTCTTGTAACGCAGAACGGGCAGATTGTAAATCTTCACTCATGCCAGGATCAGGAGTGATGGACAACAATACTTGACCTTTTTTCACAGCCTCTCCTTCTGCAACCAAAATCTTATGCACTGTTCCTTTTACCCCAGAGGCAAGAGTGACATAAACATCTCTATAAGCCTCTGTATGCCCATTAGCAATTTCAATCACTGCTTTTTCTGTAGCTTCAAAAGAAGAAACTTGAACAAAAAATTCTCTTTTTTGGCCCCCTTTCTTGCCTTGCCAAGAAGCACTTGTACTAGCTGTTTCTTCTTGATTGGCTTCTTTCTTGTGCTTCACAACTACGGCTGTTATCCAAGCCACACTAATCCCTAGCATAATCACAAGGGCTAAAACTGTTCTTTTATTCACTCCTCAAGTCTCCTATTTTTTGCTTAACAAGGTCGCTTTCATCTTATAGAAAAATTGACCAACCCGTTGTTCTAGATAATAAGCAAAAGCTAGTAAACACGGCGTTGCAAGCAATGAGAGGATTGTAGCGAATAAAAGCCCAAAACACAACACGGAGGAAGCAGAAGTCCAGAGCACTGTTGCGAATGTTTCCTCTGCACGGCGCACGCTTAATGCTAAAAAATCCACTTGAATCTGAAGCACTAAGGGCAAAAACCCCAAAGAGGTTGTCAGGGCTGTTAGCAAAATAGGACGCATGCGTCTAGCAACTGCCAACTTGATAGCTTCTATTTTGTCACTTTTTCTCAGACGATTGTAAGTATCCACTAAAACAATGTTGTTATTCACAATGATACCAGCAAATGCTAATAATCCCACCCCTGCTGTGATGACTTCTACATTCTCCTTGAAATATAAAATGTAAACTGTAAAGGCGGTGGATAACACCACAGAGGTCATAATGATTAAAACCTGTGACAAGGAATTAAACTGTGCCATTAACACCACAAAAATCAACAGTAGCGCAATAATAAACGCTTTGCCGACAAAAGCTTTTGATTCCTCCATCTCTCGTTCTCTTTTCCCTTGCCCAATACTCACAACAGGAGAAAAATTTTCAGCCTTAATCCATTGATGCAATTTTTTCCTAGTGGCTTCAAAGCCACTTTTCAGTACAGTAGCCTCCACCGATATAGACATTTCTTTATTGCGTCTGACAATGACGCCTTTCCCTCTGTCAGGAGATTTTGTGAGAAAATGAGACAACGGGATATCTCCCTTTGGTGTTCTCAACAAAAGCGTTTCAATATTGCTCCCCTGTTCATTTTCGCCTTCAAACACTAACAAGATATCTGTTTCTTCAAGGGTATCCACTGGAATGAATTTTCCCACAATAACCCCAGAGGTATTCTTCTTAATGGCGTTGGCAATATCACTTTCCAAAACCCCATAACGCAACATCTCCTGTTTCTTAAGGGTCAAAACCCACTGTAAAGAATTATCCTCAGAGGATAAAGAGGGATTCTTAAACCCTTCTTTTTCCATGTATTGTTGAATTTTTTCAGCTATAGCTGCCATCAATTCTTTATGCTCAGAACGCAACACCACCTCTATATCCACATAACGCCCCCCCACATCTCTTCCGCCCCCGCCTTCCCTTAAGTCTCTCCAAGAATCTACAATTCTAAGGCCTTCATACTCTTCATCCAACTTTCGCGAAAGCATATCCATCACTTCTGCCGCTTCTTTTTTCAGGCTCTCCTTATAGATAAGTCTCATTCTACAAGTGCCTTCATCTAAGGAACTCGATAGACTTTTGATAAAGGGTTGTTCGAGAACTATGTTTTCAATTTCCGTAATAAGGGTACGCATTGTCTCTAAAGAATAATGACTCTCATTAACAATAAAAAGCATGCCGCGCGTATCATCGAATTCTTCAGACATTTGTAGCTTATTATTCAACCCGGGCAATAAGAACACTGCCCCCGCAACAAAAATGACAACACCCGTTATCACAAGGCCAATCCTCAAAGGTGACCTTAAGATTCCTTCTAAAAACTGCGCATAAGCCCTTGTCCACTTTCCCCATAATTGCGCATCATTTTCTTCTATGGGGTTCTCTTCTCTTGTTGAAGGGGTGCGCAAAAAAAATGTGCCAATAGCAGGCAGAAAAAAAAGAGCCATCACCAATGAGCCAATTAATGCTACACACACAGTAATAGGCAAAACCTTCATCATTTGACCCATGATGCCGGGAAAAAACAATAAGGGGAGAAAAGCCAAAACTGTCGTAGCAGTCGAGGTCATAATAGGAATAGAAAGGGTATAACAAGAATCAACAAAGGCTGCCTTTGAGGTAAGACCGCCTTTTATACGGTAAAAAGCATTCTCCACCATGATGATAGAAGCGTCAACTAGCATTCCTACCACGAAAATCAAAGCGAAGAGACTGACAAAATTTAAGGTCATCCCTAAGAAATGTAAGGCGACAAAAGCCGTCAAAAAAGAGCCGGGAATACACAAACTCACTAATAAAGCCTCTTTATAGCCTAACAATAAAGTCAAAAACATCACCAGTAAAATCGTAGAGAATAAGACAGTATTTTGAAGGTTTCTCAGCAGTTCTTTTATCTCTTGCCCTCTGTCTTCAAGAAATACTACTGCAACCCCTGCCTGCTCTTGTGAGGCAATGACATCTCTAATGGCTTGTCTCACAGCATCAGAGGTCTCAACAACATTACTGCCGGGCATGAAATTCGCCTCCAAAATAACGGAAGAATGGCCATTATAACGACTATAACGTTCAAGCTCTTGACGTACTTTCTCCACTTCCGCTACCTGAGAAATCGTTAAAACAGTACCATCTCCATGCTCCAAAAGAGGCAAAGAACGGATATCCTCTAAGGTTTTTATCTCCTGGGCAATGACCACCGGCCACTTTTGACTCCCTAGCTTAACAGAACCAGCAGAAGACCTTCCTTTACCAGAAGCAATCGCTCGAGCAAAATGGCTTTCTTGAAGATTGTATGTCCGTAAGGTCTCAGGGGTTACCAAAATTCTCACAATCTGAGGCGCAAAACCATAAGAAGAAACAGATTTTACCCCACTTACAGACTCTATCTTCCCTTGCAACATAAGCGCCGTCTGTTGTAACAACTCCCTCTTCCCTTTGTACAACACCAGCTTCACACTCCCTTCATTAACAAAAGAAGGAATCTCTACAACAGGCTCCCTATCCATCTTCACAACACCATCAACAATGCCCTGTACATAACGCTTGCGCTCTTCAATATCAGCCTTTTCTTCAAACTCTAAACGAATAGCAACACGGGTGTTTCTTATGTAAAGTCTCATGCTCTTCAAAAATTCCAAGTCTCCAAGACGTCTCTCAAGAGGCGTCACATATAAAGCATCCACCTCTTGCGGAGACCCAATGTTTTTTGGAAATAAACGAATGACTAATTGCTGACTCACCACATCAGGCATCCCCTCGCGCGGTAAACTCCCAATGGCAATATACCCCCCTACCCCAAGAGCTATAAATAGTAACAAAACTGAGACTCTTCTCGAAATAAGAATATAAAACCCTTTTTTCATAAGTCTTTACTACCACAATAAGAATAAAAGCGCTATGCCTAATCTTCTTTGAGAGATTCAGGGCGCGTATGATAATGAAAAGTTTTAGGGCTTAGCGGTCTCCGGCCTAATGGTCTCCGGCCTAATGGTCTTTGGCCTAACGGTCTTAACGGTCTCCGGCCTAACGGTCTCCGGCCTAACGGTCTCCGGCCTAACGGTCTCCGGCCTAACGGTCTCCGGCCTAATGGTCTCCGGCCTAATGGTCTTTGGCCTAACGGTCTTCGGCCTAACGGTCTTCGGCCTATCCATCCTCCTCCCATCAGACGAGAATCATCATAAAAAACACATGCTTGTCCGGGACTTGCAGCAAATTCCTCTTCTTGGAAGATAACTTTCCCTCTGCCATTGTCCTGAGGGGTAAACCGCGCCAAAACAGCCTTAGCGTTCGCCCGCACTTTCGCGTGAAGAAGCCTTTCCTTTTTAGGCTCTTCCCCAAGCCAATTTACCTCATAAATCTGTAGCTCCTCGCATCGTAAAGCCTCTTTTTCGCCTACCACAATTGTGTTCCTAAGCGTATCAATTTCCACCACATACAAAGGCGTTTTTAAGCCCCCCACTCCAAGACGCCTGCGTTGTCCAACTGTATAGTTCACAATACCATCGTGGGTGCCAATCACTTGCCCTTGCTGATTCACTATGTCCCCCTTTTTAACGCTTTCAGGATAAAAAACCTTCACAAGGTCTGCATAGTTCCCATTGGGAATAAAACAGATATCTTGGCTGTCCGGCTTTTCCGCTACAGGAAGGGAAAAATGAACGGCTAACTGCCGCACTTCTACTTTTGTTGCAAACTGACCAAGGGGAAACCTCAAAAACTGTAACTGCTCAAGTGTGGTAGCAAACAAAAAATAACTTTGATCTTTCGCCGCATCACAAGCTCTATGTAAAGAGGGTATCCCATTATGAGACAAGCGCCGAATATAGTGACCCGTCACAAGAGCCCGCGCTTTCAGCTGTTCAGACCTCATCAATAAATCAGAAAATTTCACCGTTTGATTGCACAGAATACAGGGAATAGGCGTTTTACCTTCTGTATAACTTTTAGCGAAAGGTACTATCACAGCCTCTTCAAAGCGCCCTTTATAATCTAAAACATAGTGGTCAATCCCTAAGGTATCCGCTACCTTTGTCGCATCAACAATATCAACCCCTGCACAACAGGCTTTCTTCTTCGCAACTTCCTCCCCCTCTGCCTTGTACAGCTGTAAGGTCATGCCAACAACACGATACCCTGCTTCCTTCAAAAGCGCTGCCGCTACAGAGGAATCTACACCCCCAGACATCGCCACCACCACTACCCTATCATCAGGCTCAAAGGCCATCTGCTTTATTACTAACCGCCTCACCCTCTCTAAATCAGCCCTATCCATAAGACTTTATAAGAGTATTTAAGTTATCCATGGCTAAAATTAAATGCTCCGCACGATATCCTGAATTCTTAAAACCTTGCCCGCAAGACTTTATCCTGTCAATACAATGCTTATGCTGTTTGAAACACTCTCTTACCTTTGTCCCGTTGTGATTGATGATTTGTTTGACAAGAGTACTTTTCGCTTGAAAAATCTCCGATAAAAGAATAAATAACGCCTTTTGCTCTCCCAAAGACCCTTCAAAAACATCCCCTCCAAACAAAGTATTCAAATTCAACCCTTTAGAAACTTCATCTCCCACAGAACACACAGTCTCTATGTCCCCAACCCCTTCAAGTGATAAAAACACCATATCCATAACAGTACTAGACGACAATATCCCAGGAGACTTATACCGCTTAAAAGCTATCTTAACCAAAGGATACAGTTTCTCCACTAAAACACCAAGAGACATCTTCTCCAATAGACCACTCTTGATAACTCGAGCCGTTGTGTGAAAAATAAATCGACGCAAGTCCCCTAACAGTCCCATCTGTGTAGAAAATTTCCCCTTCACATCCAAAGACTCAATCTTCTTCACTATTCTCTTAAGGTCAAACAGCTGCCATACCAACTCAAAAGCTCTAGCAACTGTTGTCACACTACAATTACAATAATTCTGTAACTCAAAAGCTAGTAAAAGTCCTCCAAAATGTACCAGATCCTTAGATAAAGTCGTGTAGACAATTTCTTTCCCCAGGGGGTGACAACGAATGTCTTCCAAAAACCCCTCTTCCATAGCACAAGGAAAATAAGAAGGCAAATGATTTTGAATGTCAGCATCAGAAAGCTCATTTTCTCTCTCTAAACACTTTCTCACCCACATCTTGCTATAACACAACAAAACAGACAAAATAGGACGCGATAAGGTCTCTTTCCTTTGCACAATGCCCATCATCTCTTCAGAAGAGGGAAGATATTCTTCCTCCCTATTCAACAACCCTTCACTCTCCAGAGCTTGGATAAAATTGTGAAGCTTTTCCGTCGCTTTCCCAGAAACCTCTTCTTCAATGGATAAAGCCAAAGCCTGTAAATAATTATCATATACAACTTGTTTTTCTATATCACCCGTCATCTTCTTCAAAAGAAGATTGCGGTCCTTGTACGATAAAGCTCCGCGCCCCACCGCACGCGCTAAAGCCATTTTAATGTTGACCTCTCTATCAGAACAATGTACCCCTCCTGCATTGTCAATAAAATCTGCCGTCACCTTAATGCCTATACTAGCAGCTTCTATACGCCCCCGCTGCGTCAACGCTAAATTCGCCCCCTCCCCTATCACTTTACTTCGCAACTTCCTCCCATTAACACGTATCACATCATTCTGTACATCTTGTACCTGTTCATTCGTCTCTAAAGAGGATTTGATAAAAACACCAATCCCACCAAACCATAATAAATCAACAGGGGCGCACAACAAAGCACGAATAACCTCTGAAGGAGGCAAAGAAGAAACCTCTACGGATAACATATCTCTTACAGCCGCATTCAAAGGAACTTCTTTAGCAGAACGCTCGTAAACCCCTCCTCCCTTGCCAAACTTCCTATACTCCCCCCAAGATAAAGCAGACTGAAATAACTGTTTTCTCTCCTTATAGCTTTCCGATAAATCGGGATTGGGGTCTAAAAAAATATGCCGATGATTGAAAGACCCAATAAGCTTAATATAAGGACTTAACAGCATACCATTCCCAAAGACATCTCCCGCCATCCCACCGCATCCTATCACTGTAAAAGGCTTCTTCTGTACATCATGCCCTATGGATAAAAATAACCGCTTAACCGACTCCCAAGCCCCTTTGGCTGTAATCCCCATAGCCTTATGGTCGTATCCTTGCTTACCTCCAGAGGCAAAGGCATCAGAAAGCCAAAACCCATGTTCCTTAGATAATTCATTTGCCACATCAGAAAATGTTGCTGTTCCCTTATCGGCGGCCACAACTAAATAAGGGTCTTCTTTATCCCTGCAGTGAACACCGCGGGGGTGAAGTACCTTATCGCCAATCCTGTTATCCGTCACACTTAGTAAGCCGCGTATGTATTGTTTGTATCCTTGTAGCGCATCTTTCTGAGGCGTTAAGTCGGGATCGCTTTTTCTTAACACAAAACCCCCTTTAGCACCAGAAGGGACAATAAGACTATTTTTCACCTGTTGAGCTTTCATCAGACCTAAGACTTCTGAGCGAAAATCATGTAAGCGGTCAGACCATCTCAACCCTCCTCTTGCAACAGCACTTGTGCGTAAGTGAATACCCTCTATTTTAGTAGAACATAAATACGTTTCTACAAAAGGCTTAGGAGAAGGCAAGTCTAAAACTTTTTCACTCTTAATCTTGAACACAACACACTCTTGATTAGGCTTGTAAAAGTTTGTTCTCAAAATAGCTTCTACCACATTGAAGTAACGGCGAAAAACCCTATCCTCATCCATACTCGTAATTGTGTTCAGTCCCTTTTGAAAGGCTTTTACAATTCTGTTCTCTTTAGCGTTGTTCCCTCCTTTAGGGGATAACCTCACATCAAAGTACTGACAAATCAATTCGCACATAAAGGGATAATTCAACAAAATATAAGACTGACGCCGAGACGGAACAGGCATGCCAATACGGCTTAAATAACGGGAAATCGCACGTAATATCATCACCTGTCTAACATCTAATCCAGTGCCAGGAATAAGCCGATTGAAGCTATCATTATCCACACGGCCTTCCCAAATTTCCTTAAAAGCTGTCTGTACGCGTTCTTTTAATCTGTGCTTCTTAAGTACCCCCCCTTCAAAAAAAAGAGAATAGACATGAAGCCAGATTGTCTTCTTCTCTTTATGTAACCTATAAGGTTCTTCCTTGATGGTTTTAAGCCCCATATTTTCCAAAATAGGCAATACAGCACTAAGCTCAATAGGCTCTCCTTTAGCGTAAAGCTTAAAAGTCAGATACCCTTTATACTCGGGAGGAACAGTTATCGAGGCTTGCACTTTTACCCCATTAGACAAAAAGGATTCCAGATTCTCAATATCATCTAAAACTTCTTGTCCTAAAAACGCATCTGTATAGGCAACAGAAAAATAAGACAAAAACTGTTGCTTTCTGAAAGCGACTTCTCCTTTGAACTTCTGTTCAATCACCTCTTTCATCTTATCAGACCAGCTTCTCGCCATGTCCTGAATATGAGATTCCAACGTCTCTATAGACGGTACTTTCACTGATTGCCCTAGCCCTATAATATAGTTCACACGCGCAATGGAATCGTTTTCTACTAACACATAAGTAGCAGATTGTCTTCCGCAAAGCGTCTTGGCTAGATAGCGCCCAACGGCGTGTTGTAATTTTGTAGAAAACTGATTAACAGGAATATAGAGCAAAAAAGACATAAAACGCCCAAACTTATCCTTGCGCGCAAATACACGCAATCGCGGGCGTTCTTCCATATCTAACACCCCAAGAACCACAGCTCTTAAATCCTTACGCGTTATTTGAAAAAGCTCATCGCGCGGATATCTTTCCAACAGGTGATGTAAAGCCTTATTATCATGACCCTGAAGAGACGATTGGTGCGACACATCAGAGACTTTCCCCCTTAACCACGGAATCTCAAAAATAGAGGTGTTATAAGCCTTAGAGCTAAATAACCCCACAATACGTTGTTCCCCTAAAACCTTCCCTTCAGAATCCCATTGCTTCAGCATGATAATATCATAATAGCAGTCCCTGTGTACTAAAGACCGTAAAGAGGATTTTGTCACCGATACGGTCTCTTGACTTCTGATAAAATCCAAAGTCAAAGGAGGAATCGTGCGCTGATATTGTTCGTCTCCTTCCTTAAAAGCCTGAAAACTTGGACGTTTAGGATTGCGCAATAGGCCTATCCCCTCCCCGACTTTGCGCCACGGCTTCTTCTCCTTCTCAAGATCATAATACCTGTAAGTCCGACACCCTAAAAATACAAACGACTCATCTATCAGCCACTCAAGAAATCTCTTAATCTCTTGACTGTGTACTTCCCCTCTAGGAGAATGAATGTCTTTTTGACAGGCACGCGTAAACTCTAGCATCTTAGGAAAATCTTCTACAATGCAAAAAACATCCTTCAAGGACTCCCTCAACGCTTTTCGTAAAACCTTCTTCTCTTGACCATGTCCCCTATCATCCAAACATAACACCACTAAGGTCTCTAATTTCCCTTCCCCTATCCTAACGATTTCTTTCTTCTCATTTCTCAACACCCTCAAAGTCGGATGACGCAACGCCACAACCCTATAACCAAGCCGCTTCAAAACAATCACAGACGTATCTACTAAAAAGGGCTTATCCTCTCTCAAAATCGCAACATACCGCAAAGACCCAACAGAATCTATATGCTCTCCGCCCCTAGGAGAAGAAAAAAAACGCCACGATAACCGCACCACTTTCTCCCATTCAAAGGCTTCTAAACACCCAAGCATGTCTTCCGGAAACCCTCGAAAAAAATCTTGGAAAAACGCCTCAAACCCTCTTTCCTTCAAAGAAATTTTCGAAGATAACGTCTTAATGAGGTCTTCTGATAATCTTTTAGGTGACATACATACCAAATCCCATTACACACAACACACCAATAATACTCATAAAACAACAGCAAAAAGTAAATAGCCTTTTTCTTTTTCCCCTCACTTATTGAGTTTAGGAACTAATCCTTTTTGCCAAACTTCTTGCGTTAAATCTTCCAAAGAACGAGAACAAAAGCCCTCCTCTTCCTCTCTCCACCCCAATAGTCGATACCACCAACAGCCTACTTGACGAGATAACGCTTTGTCCTCTAATAATTCCCCATAAGCATCGTTGACTTTTTCTAAAAACCCCTCGTCTTTCTCATAAGAATCTTCTCTTTGTCCCCCCTCCGCTACTCTCTTTAACCTGAATCTAGCAGCAATCACAGGTAATTGCTCCAAAAACACCACACCATCAGGCATAGGAAGACCAAAATGCTCCTTTTCCAAAGATAAATAGGTCTGTACAAACCTTTCCCGCCTCAGAAGAGACGAAAGCCTCGGCAAGTGATAGGCAAAATTTGAAAAAATATAACGGTCAACAAACACAATATCCTTCTTCTCAAGTGCCTCCTGTAACTGCGGTAGACTCTCTGCTCTGTCCATAGAAAATAATAACGCTAATACTTCCGGGGCCTCCTCCCTTATATCATGATTCCTTAGAATGTTAGCAATCTCTTGAGAAGACTTAGTCCTGCCATAACAAGGAAAAGACAACAACATAGCCTCATATCCCTTGCACTCAGATAACACCACTAAGGACTCTCCTAGCGTCCGTTTGCCAGCTCCATCTATTCCCTCCAATGCTATCAACATAAAAGCGCCTCCCCTATTCGTATCCGCGCCTCATAACCGCTACGCGTGCCTAGCAAAACAGACCCTTCCTCATCAATACCGCAATACCTTCCTTCTAAAATCCCTCCCGAAGTCCTCACTCTCATGCTTTCCCCCTCCACAGCATAAGTCTCCCACGCTTTCTTGACCAAAGAAAACCCCTCCTCTTCCAATTGGTGCCTGCCATCTTCTACAGAGACAGCAATACTCTTTATCAATTCTTTCACAGATGCTACCCTAACCCCATTCTCTACAAGAGAAGTCGCTACCCTCCCCCCATCTTTTATTCGTGGACACCCCACAACATTTATCCCTATACCAATTACCGCTCCCCAAGAAGGCGTGCTTTCTTCTTTCCTCACCGTTTCTACCAATACCCCCCCCAACTTCTTATGCACTCACCATCACATCATTTGGCCACTTGCACCGAACAGAAGGAAGAAATCCTCTCAATACCTTCACCACTGAGACAGCCGTCGATAAAGAAAGCTCCCCTACACGACGAAAAGAAAAATTAGGATAACACACAATAGACATATAAACATTCCCCCTCCCTCCTAACCACTTCCTGTCAAAACGACCCCTCCCAGCTGTCTGGTAATCCGCCCAAAGTAACATCTCTTCACCCCATCCCGATAAAGCCCTCTTAAGACCTTCAGTATTCGTGCTAGCTATCTCTTGAAAATACAGTGTCCTAAATCCCACTAATATGAACCCTTAAGTAGTCTATCAAAACGGGATACACAAAAACAAACAACAACACGAAAAGCCAAGAAATACACACAACAGCTTTCAATGTCCAGCCTTCTAAAACCTCTACCCCTTCCACAGGAGAATCCATATATATCATTTTCACCATACGCACATAATAAAAAGCCCCAATAACCGCTAACACCACAATGATGGCGGTTAAGATATACCATACAGTACCACCTTCCTGTATCACAGCGGATAAAACCCACAGCTTCCCAAAAAATCCCGCAAAAATAGGAAGACCAGCTAACGATAATAGTCCCGTAGATAAAACAGCAGCATAAAAAGGATGGGTTTTATACAATCCACAAAAATCTGATAAATTCTCCAAGAACTGATTGTTTTTCCTCATCAGACACAACAGACCAAATATGCTGCTTAGCGTTACCACATAGATGGTGAGATAGACCAATAGGGCTGTCTTGGCTATGGAGGTATGGAGAGCGATGAGAATTAGAAGATAACCTGCGTTTGCTACTGTTGAAAAGGCTAGAAGACGTTTGAAAGAGCGTTGAAAAATCGCTGCAATAGACCCGAGGGCTATGGAAAAAAGACCAAGAACTATCAGGAATAAGGGGATAATGTCATAGTTGCTAAGAGTGGAGAGAAATCTCCAAAAAACCACCACAGCTGCTACTTTAGAGGCTGTGGCTAAAAACGCCGTCACAGGCATTTTACTCCCTTCGTAAACATCAGCCGTCCACATGTGAAAAGGCACAATGGATAACTTAAAACTCAATGCCCCACCAATAAACATAAGTGATGTCAAGAAGATAAAAGAATCATGCCCTTGTTGAAGAAACAAACTCACCGCTTCATAAGAAGTAGACCCCACAACGCCGTAAAGCAAAGAGATACCAAAGAGTAAAAAGCCAGAAGCTAAGCCTCCTAAAACAAAGTACTTTACCGCTGATTCAAGAGCTCTTGGGTTTTTTCTTTCAATGGCACACAAAATGTACAAACACAAACTTTGAAGCTCTAATAACACATATAACGATAAAAAATTATGAGCTGATACCATCCCCATCATCGCTACAGAGGCAAAAAGTGTGAGAACAAAATACTCCATGCCCTCCCCCTCTTCTTTCCCATTGGAAGGAAAGGCAAAAACTCGTAAAGCACACAGTAAACAGACAGCACTTGTTAGGGCTATTAACGCCTTAGCGTAAAGCTCAAAAGAGCTTACAAAATATAACCCATCGGGCGTCCTTGTGCTCCCTGTGTCAACGGAAGCAATACTGATAAAATAGACGCCTGCAAGTGCCAAAGAACAAAGGGATAACCAGCCAAAAACCTTAAGTTTTTCCGGGGCGAACATTCCCCACAAAAAAATCAACAAGCCTAAAAGGATTAAGCCCAGTTCACAGCGCAACGACAGAATTTGTAAATAGGAAAGAATCACCATATCTCGTTATTCCTCTAGCGGTAGTGATTGTTTGGAAGGGGTGTCAAGCCCTTTTTGTTGAAAATCTTCACCTTTATTTTCTAGCGGTACTGATTGTTTGGAAAGCGCGTCAAGCCCTTTTTGTTGAGAATCTTTACCCCCATCTTCTAGGGGTAGTGATTGTTTGGAAGAGGCAACAAAGTAAGGATTCATAAGAGTATTAAGGGGAGATTCCACCAGCTTAATGACTCCCTTAGGATACAGACCTAACCATAAGACGACCATGACTAAAGGCAACAAGATGATTTTCTCCCTTGTGTGACAATCTGTCAGATTAGCCATAGGCTTCAGAGGGCCTGTAGCGATTTTTCGATAAAGCCAGAGAGGATAAACAGCCCCTAAGATAACCCCACTTGCCACAAGAAGGGCTACTCCCCAGTGAATATGCCAAGCGCTTATCAGAACGAGAAATTCTCCTACAAAACCAGAGGTACCGGGTAAAGCGGCACTAGCCAATAAGAAAAACAATAAAATCCCTCCGTAAAGAGGCATAGGCTTTGCCAGTCCTCCGAAATCGTTCATATTGCGGGTTTTCGTTCTATCATAGAGGCTCCCTACACAAAAAAACAAGGCAGCCGAAATACATCCATGACTTATCATCTGAACCATTGCCCCCACTGCTCCTTGAGCACTCCCTGAGAACAGACCCACGGAAACAAAGCCCATATGGGCTACAGAGGAATACGCCACAAGTTTTTTCATATCTTCCTGTCGAAAAGCGCTCAAAGAAGCTACCACAATGGCGATTACGCCAAGACCTATGACCAGTGGAGCAAAGAAAATAGAGGCTTCTGGACAAAGAGGGAGAGAAAATCTCAAGAAACCGTAGGCTCCCATTTTTAACAGAATTCCGGCTAAAATCATGGAGCCAGCTGTAGGGGCTTGCACGTGTGCATCGGGAAGCCAGGTATGCACGGGCCACTTGGGAATCTTAACGGCAAAAGACGCAAAAAAGGCTAGCCAAAGCCAGCGCTGTACTGAAAAAGACAGATCCGCTTCTAAAAAATGCCTCATATCTGTCTTGCCAATCTGTGCTAAATACACCACTGCTAACAGCATAAAGACAGACCCTAAGAGGGTATAAAGAAAAAACTTCAAAGAGGCAAAAACACGATTCTTACCCCCCCAAATCCCTATAATCAAAAACATAGGAATTAACCCAACCTCAAAAAACATATAAAATACCAGACTATCTAGTGCGCAAAATACCCCTAACATAAAGGTTTCCATTATCAAAAACGCAATCATATATTCTTTGCGGCGATGCCGAATACCAAAACTCGCTAAAATCACCAACACCATTAAAAATGTTGTCAAGAGAACAAACGCTAAAGAAATGCCGTCTAATCCTACGATATAGCGGACATGATAAAATCCTAATAGACTCCTTTCCTCAACAAATTGAAAGCCTGTAAGGGAAGAATCAAAGAGTAATGCCACTATAATAGCGTAAAAAAACACCAGTAATGTTGTCCAAAGACTCACCCAAAAGGCATTGTGCGCCTTCTCATCACTCTTCGTAAACAAAAGACTGGTGACCCCCACAAGAGGCATAAAAATCAAAATGGAGACAATAGGCAAAGGCATTATTAGCTACCATCCATCAAAAACAAGATACTAACAAGAGTAAAAATCCCTAACACCATCATAAAAGCGTAATGGTATAGGTATCCTGTTTGAGCCTTTGATAGGACAGAGGACAAACGACCTATGCTGTTAGTCACCTTGTTGATAATACTGCTATCAAAAATCACTCTATCCACAGCATAGGCACCTCTGCTAAGAAGGACAAAGGGGCGGATGAAAATCCAGCCATAAAGTTCATCTATATACCACTTATTCAAAAGAAAACGATACAAAGGCCTGTGGTATGTCATAAATCCCGCAATCCACTCTTTTTTCAACAACACGATTAAAGAGACAATAACCCCTATCACTATTGCTACAAGCGGTAACATTTTAACACCAAAAGAGACATGGTGCGCTTTTTCTAAAAGAGAAACCCCTTCTTCCATAAAAGAGCGTTCAAAAATTGCTTCTTTCCAAAAGTCTCTTTGCCCCTCCCCTACCATCCTTGAGGCAAAAAGCCACCCCATGAATAAAGACCCTAGCGATAAGAGAAAATTCGGCAAAAGCATAACAAAAGAAGGCTCGTTAAGTGTCTTCAAATGCACAGTTGAAACTCGACAGGGACCATAGAATACCATCACCATCATCCTTATAGAATAGATAACCGTTAAAACAGCTGCTATCAAGGTACTCCAAAATACAAACATACCAATACCCAAAGAAGAGGCAAACGCCGACTCCATAATGATATCCTTTGAAAAATAGCCAGAAAAAAACGGCACGCCCATCAAAGCAATGACTCCTGCCCACATCATCATATGCGTAAAAGGCAAGTGTAGCCGCAGCCCTCCCATACGCCTTAAATCCTGCTCATGTAACACATGTATCACAGCACCGGCACCTAAAAACAACAGCGCCTTGAAAAAAGCATGGGTAAAAAGATGAAACAGCGCCGCTCCATAAGCAGATAACCCACACGCCGCTATCATGTACCCTAACTGAGAACAAGTAGAATAGGCTATCACACGTTTAATGTCTGTTTGGACAATGGCAATGGTAGCTGCAAAAACCGCTGTGAGCGCTCCTATGACCCCTATAAACTGAAGAACAAAAGGCGCATATTCTAAAAGAGGAGAAGACCTCACAAGTAAGAAGACACCAGCTGTTACCATAGTGGCTGCGTGAATCAGAGCAGAGACAGGAGTAGGGCCTTCCATGGCGTCAGGAAGCCATATATGAAGACCAAGTTGTGCCGACTTTCCCATAGCCCCTATAAACAAAAAGAAGGATATCAGGGACACCACAGGGATATTATACCCTGCTACGGTTAGCACCCCCCCGTCTTGAGCTTGGGCAAACACCGTATCCATCTCTAAAGACCCAAAGTGAAATACTATCAAGCCTAACCCTAACAAAAGCCCCATATCCCCTATGCGATTCACAATAAAAGCTTTCATAGCTGCAGCTCCCGCAGTCGGCTTCTCATACCAAAACCCAATCAATAAATACGAGGCTAACCCAACGCCTTCCCAACCTAAAAATAACTGACCATAATCATTAGCACTTACCAATATCAACATGGCTGCCGTGAAAAACGACAAATAACACATGAAAAGACCCCGACGACTATCTCTTGCCATATACCCCAAAGAATATAAATGAACAAGAAACGACACACTTGTCACCACAAACATCATCACCAACGTAAGAGAATCAAGGCGAACTGCAAACGCTGTTGAGAGAGACCCTACCTCTATCCAAGGCATAAGGTGAAAAACGCTAACCCCGGTGTTCGGAAAAAGTCTCCAGCCTATAATAGACAAAATACAAGACAAAAACACACATGAACAGGTGAAAACTTGAACAAAAACCTGTCCGAAAATCCTTAAAAAAATCCCCCCTAACAGAGCACCTGCAAGCGGTAACAGTACAACAAAAATATAGAGCATTTCGTACCCTTTTTTCCCATGACCTCAACTAGCTCGCCTTTACTTTAGCAGGTATCCCAAAAGGGACAAACAAAAAAGACGCATGCTTTCAAATTCCGCGCTTCGAAAGTCCCGATTCAATCGATACAAATATCTTGCGCGCATAAGCCTGTGCTTTCTCTATATCCCTTTTCTCCATCACAGATGCAATATCCTCACGGTGCTTCTTAGCGCCCTTAATGCCAAATGAAGCGGCTATGTTAAACCACTGGTGAGCAGAGACATAATCACACCTCCCTCCTATATCTCCAGTGGAATAAGCCAACCCAAGTTGGTATTGCGCTATTCCGTCACCCTTTAAGGCGCGGTGATAGTAATCTTCTAGCTTTTCTTTTGATATCATCTTCTGCAATCACACACTCTCTCTGTTATTCCTATTCTTTATCCATTTAAGGAAAAAAAGTTAAATTCCTCTCAACTCTAGTATGTCTAACCTCTGAAAACCCCTCTCTTTAGAGGCTCTATCCTCTCGAAATTTTTATAGCCTTAAAAAAGTAAAATTGTTATCGTAATGACTGTGTCACTCTAATGTTTTCAAAAGGGTTCCCTATGGCTGCCAATGCTTTAGATGTTTCCATCATTGCCCTCCTATTTCTTTCAGGGCTATTTTCCATGGTGCGGGGAGCCATGAAAGAGATTTTGTCTTTAGCCGTTTTGGGAGGCGCTATTGTCATCACCATTACTAGCGTTGGCATTGTCACTTATTTCACAGAGCCTTATATTATGAACTCGTTTCTCAACGGCATTATCTCCTCTCTTATTGTCTTTCTTGGCTCCTTTTGGGGCTTGAAACTCATAGCGACTTTTCTTTCCTCTCATGTTCAAAGTAGCAAGTACAAGACCCTCAATCATGCTCTCGGCCTCGTGATAGGCGTTACGAAATCAACACTTATTATGTCTGCTGTGTGGCTTCTTGTGGTGACTTTTGTGTCTCCTTATAGTTTGCCGCGTTTCATCAGGGACTCAGAGGGACGATATTTTTTAGACGGAGGTGCTAAACTGTTTACAATTTTTCTTCCTTCTCGTATTGCTAAACCTATTAAGAAAAACATTGAAGATTTTCAAAAGGAGCGCAAAAAACTCAAAAAACTACAACAAAAATATGGTTAACTACCCTCCAACAGGTGATAAATTCCATGAAGAATGTGGTGTGTTTGGGATTTGGAATACCACTGATGCGGCTGCTCTTGCAACGCTTGCTTTGAACGCCTTGCAACATAGAGGACAAGAAGCCGCCGGCATTGCCTCAATGGAGGGGGAGACCTTACATCTTTACAAAAAGCCCGGCCTTGTTGGAGATATTTTTTCAAAGAAAAATGTTATCAAAACCCTCAAAGGGACTGCTGCTATTGCCCATAATCGCTACTCAACAACAGGGGCTTCAAATCTTGCAAACATTCAGCCTATGGCCATCAACATGCAGCATCCCTTGGTCATTGCCCATAATGGCAATCTCACCAACGCCCAGACACTGAAAAAATCTCTGAAGAATGTCTCCTTTCAATCCACAACAGATACAGAGATCATTCTTCACCTCATCGCCCAAAGTTCTCAAAAAACCATACTTTCCAAGTTAACAGACAGTCTTTGTCAGCTTCATGGAGGATTCGCTCTTGTATTGCTAACGACTAAGGAACTCATTGGCATTAAAGACCCCCTAGGCATACGCCCCTTAGTCATAGGAAAACTAGGCAAGAATTATCTCTTAGCCTCAGAAACCTGCGCTTTCAACGCTGTTGGTGCTACCTTTATACGCGATGTCAAACCGGGAGAAATTGTCATCATTAATGACAACGGCTTAACATCTCATCCTTTGTCTCTTGCCGGCACCTATCCTTCGCGGGGGCAAGAGCGGTTTTGTATTTTTGAATATATTTATTTTGCTCGTCCTGACAGCACTGTAGGGAATCGCAATGTCTACAAAGTCCGCAAGAACATAGGGCGCCAGCTAGCGCAAGAAGCCCCCATAAACGCTCATATGGTAGTGGCCGTACCAGATTCAGGCAACCCAGCAGCTCTAGGATACGCGCAAAAATCTGATATCCCCCTAGAGTTCGCTATTATCAGAAATCACTATATCGGACGCACGTTCATTGAACCTAAGCAACACATCAGAAATTTGAGCACCCGTATAAAACATAGCCCTAATGCTACCCTGCTCAAGGGCAAGAAAATCGTTCTAGTAGATGATTCCATTGTGCGCGGCACAACAGCTAAACGTATCATGGAATACTTACGAGCGGCCGGTGTTGCGGAAATCCATTTTCGCATCGCAAGCCCCCCTAACCTCTTCCCTTGCTTCTATGGAGTGGACACACCACAAAGAAAAGACCTCATCGCTGCTCATAAAACCCCCTCAGACATTGCCTCTTTCATCGGCTGTGACAGTCTGCATTATCTTTCGCTACAAGGCCTCAAAACAGCCATCTTGGAAACAGAAGAAGAAACAAACAAAAGTCGCAAAACAACAGAATTTTGTGATGCTTGCCTAACAGGTCATTATCCTTCCCCTCTTGTGGATAAAATAGAACAAAAACCCACGCAAACGCAACTCAGTCTGAAGTAATATGCGCCTTGAAAATCGCCTTGCTTTGGTAACAAGTGCTACAAAAGATAGAGGAAAAGCCATCACCACCGCCTACCTAAAAGAAGGCGCACACGTCATTGCTACAGCCCCAACAGCTCAAGAACTAGACCTACTAGCTAACTCCCTAGAACAAGACATAAAACAGCCAGCTCTTACTCTACTCCCTCTCCCTCCAGCCGCAACAAGCCAAATTCTACAAGCCTGCTACGAAATAGGAAAACGCTGGAAAATGCTAGATATCCTCGTACTCAATCCCCTGCAACCCACCCCCCTGCGCCCCATAGCCCATATCCCCCCTAACCTCTGGAAAGACGCCTTCAATAATCTCCATAGCGTACAAGCCCTCCTCTGTGGCTTAACGCCCCTTCTCAAAGCCTCAAAAAATGGAGGACATATTCTCTTAACAAGTTGTCACAATACCGAAAAACACTGCGCTTACTCTGGTGCTTCTACAACCCCTTTGGCTGCTTTAGAATATATGATGAGAATTTACCAAAAAGAAATGTTGAAAACTTCCATTAAAATCAACATAATAAAGGAAGAACATATGAAGATATCTCAGAAAAAATCTCCCCTCCCCAACACCTCTACCCCAGATGTTACAGAACAATATATCACCCTAGCCCTGTAAGCCAAAAAGGACAAACCCCCTTCTCTACACTATCATTCAGCAAGCTTTTTCACTCGTTGTCAAGTGACTCTAATTTTTTACCACAATTATTTCTTCTACTGTTTTTTACAGGAGATTTGTGATAGTATCTAAAACATGAAAAGTGATGGATTTCTTATAACTTTCAGAGGCAAGGCTCTGGAAAACCAAGAGATGGATGTGCGCGATCTTGCGCCTGCGCTTCTGTCTTTGGGAGAGATTTTTCGTGAGGCTAACATGCTCTTAAATGAGTCTAATGTCCGTCTTAATGTTAATGTGCGTGCTATGCAGGGGGGGTCCTTTTGTGTTGATATTGGGCTTGTTCAGACGGGTATCTCTGGGATTTTCTCAAATGTAAGTAGTTCTGATATAGTGAATCTCATAGAACTTATTCTTGGGAAAGAGATTTTGGGGATAGGAGGAGGAGTGATAGGCCTTATCCTGTGGCTAAAAAACAGGAAAATCAAAAAAACAGAAAGGGATGGAGATAAAATCACTATTGTAACTGAGGATGGGGACAGGCTAGAAACTTCTAAGGAGAGGCTGGTATTACTGGGAAGCCGAGTTATTCGTGAGAGGTTGAAGGATTTAACTGCTCCTTTAAGAAAGGAAGGGGTAACAGAAATTACTTTTTCGCGAGATAAGAAAACAACATGTGCAATTAGAAGAGAGGAGAGGGAGTTCTTTGCGGTACCTGAGGTGGCGGAGGAAGACATTCTGAATGAAGAAATTAAGTGCGTATATACAATTCTTGCTCCGGATTTTGAAGAAGGAAATAAGTGGCGCGTGAGTGATGGTTCGAAGGATTTATATGTCTCTTTTGAGGATCAGGATTTTATCGCTAGAGTGCAATCTAAGGAAATATCATTCAGAAAGGAAGATATGTTGATCTGTAATGTTCATATGCGCCAATTTACAGGGGTAGATGGGAAGTTTAAAACCACCTACACAGTCAAGAAAGTTCTTGAGCAAAGAGCTGGAAAGCAGCAGTTAAATTTGTTGGAGGATTCATCCTAAATTAAGCGAGGAACCCCCCCCAAGTCCTCTATTTGCAAAAGGCTTCAATCTAATCGGGCAAAGGCCAGCCTGCTCCAATTTTGGACATCAATTGCGTCTCTTTTGGACATTTTCATCCGTCTTTTCACAAAGGCCTCAAGGATTTTCCAAAAGACGCCGATAGATATACTCACTAGCCAAAACTCTTTGAACATACAGACGGGTTTCCAAAAAGGGGATAGATTCTAGCCACTCAATCCATGAAATCTCTCCTTTTCTTGGGTCTCCGTAATGTTCTATCCATTTTTGAACGTGTAATATTCCTGCATTATAAGCACAAAGAGCTAAGGAAGCATGTCCTTGAAAATACTCAATCAAGTCTTTCAGATACAGAAAGCCTAAAGTAATATTATACGCCACATCTGTTTGTAACCTATGATATTGATAGGGCATGTTATGGTTTTTCGCTACATATTGCGCCGTTTTAGGAAGTAGTTGCATCACTCCCACCGCACCGGCAGAGCTAATAGCATTCCTCTGAAAACGACTTTCCTGCCGCACAATAGCATGAATCAGGGCTTTGTCTTTCAACGATAACGTCTCAGATAAGGGCAAAGAGATAAGCGGATAGCCTAAAGGAAAAGTGTGATACCCTTTTTCTTCTAAAATTTCTGATACTTTAACCACAAGTGTTTTATCGCCCATGGAAGTTAGGGTATGCAAAAAATTTGTTGCTTGTTGTTGCGTTTCAATATCTTGAGCCATGTCCATGGCTAAGCGATACAGTCCATAGTTTTCTCCTAAAAAATCTAGCGTTTTTAAGAGTTTTTCACTATATCCCTGGGGATTAGGTGAGGGAGATACTGTAGGCAATTGATAGGTTAAAGAGGCAACTGTGGTGTCTTCAATCATCTGATAGGCTTTTTGTCCATAATAAGTTTGCAAGAATGTCACAGCGTATTCATACCAATATCTTGCTTCCTCCTTGTTCTTAGGGGGTAGTATCGTTTCTGATACATTGGAATCCTCTTCGTTAGTAGGTAGTATCGTTTCTGATACATTGGAATCCTCTTCGTTAGTAGGTAGCATTGTTTCTAACACATTGGCATCCTCTTCGTTAGGGGGCGGTATGGCGTCTAAGGCACGTGCAAGCCAATAAGCGCTTTTGGCTTTTTGTTCCAAGGAATAGCTGTGGTGTTGAAGCTTTTGAAAATGCCAAAAGGCTGTTTGGGGATTTTGCATCCTCATCTGTAACCATCCGGCTAAGAAAGAGATATCACTATAAAATTTTCCTTCTAAATGGTTGCTGGAAGCAACGACGGAATAGGCGTGATGAAACTCTTTTTTTCGCAAGAAGTACGCCACTAAAGAACGTTGCAGTGACCACCAATGAGCAGAGTTATGTACAGGTCGAGGGAAAGGCGTTTGAAAAATCTCTAGGGCTTGTGTCTTGCGATTACGGCTTAATAACACAAAGGCCTGATGTCCTAAGATATCCACTTTATCATAGGTAAAATCTATATTTTCCTGCAAGGACATAAAATGTAAGGTAGCACTCCTCCCTTCTCTAGCTGCTATACCACGTGCCCAATGACTATAGTCTGAAGGCGTTAGAAGATAAGAAAAATCAGGGTCGTTCAACATCCCTTCCCAAGAGAGACGTTGGATAAGGATGCGCGCAAGCTCTTCTTCTCCAAGTTCTAAAAGCGCTTTGCTATATAAATGCAGCCCCTTGCCCGTGACAGGAGGATAGAGGTCAAACCAAGCTTTTATTTCTTCAGCAGAAAGGGACTGCATACTCCCTCTCTCTAGACTTTCCTTAAGAGACTTATAACCAGCAATAGAGGGCTTATCCTTCATGAGAGCGCTTAAAAGAGGAAAGGAAACAGAGGCTTTTTCTTCTGTAGCCCAGAGCCATAAAATGGTGTTTTTCAAGTCTTCGTGATGTGCTAGCCTCCAAGCTCTGGAAAAATGACTCTGGTGTAAAGACCTCATCACACGCCATACAGACTTGCCTTGAAAATCCTTTAACAGAGACTTTGCAAAAGGCCTTTTCTCCTCAAGAAAAACTGGAACAGGAAGAGAGGGGCGCAACAGAGGAAGCGGTATGTTATCAGAAGAAGGGCGAAAAACAGGGAGGGAAACAGGCGCATTTGTGGAAGCGAAAGCATGACAAAAGAGGGCAATAAAGAAAAGGCCTCCTCCTGATAAAACGCGTAACACAGAGCCTCTCTTTATAGACAAGCGGCAAAAATTTGGGAGATGTTGACTCATAGCAGGCAATTAATAACTCCTTACTGTTACAGAGTACTTATGATAGAATAAGAAGTAAAGCCGTACACGAAAACTGCTCAATGACTTTCCAAGGCCTGATTTCTGCCCTTATCACTCCTTTCAAAGAGGGCAAGATTGACAAAAAGTGCTTCAGACAACTTGTAGATTGGCAAATTGCTGAAGGAGTTGATGGCATTTTAGTGCTTGGTACCACAGGAGAGTCTCCTACCATAAAACCAAGTGAAACACAGGAAATTATCACCGAAGCCCTCCAAGTATCCTCTCAACGGGTGCCTATTATGGTTGGTACTGGCACTAATGATACCAGCAGTACTATTAAACGCACACATCTCGCACAAGAACTGCACGCCGATGCCGCTCTGCTCGTGACCCCCTATTATAATAAACCCTCCCAAGAAGGACTCTACCAGCACTTCAAAACTGTCCATGATGCTACTTCTATTCCCTTATATCTCTACAACATTCCCGCGCGAACACATGTTGATATCACAGTTGATACCATGGCGCGCCTTTCTGAACTCCCACGCATTTACGGCGTGAAAGACTCAACCTCAGACCTCACCCGCCCCACAAAACAACGCAAACAATGTCATCACCCTTTCATTATCCTCTGGGGAGATGATCACTCCGCTCTCCCCGCGTTCGCCTGTGGTGCACAAGGCGTCATATCTGTTTGCGCCAATGTCACACCAAAACTTTGTAAAGCCCTTGTACAAGCTGCTTTGAACCAAGACTTCAAAACCGCTCTCCAATACCACGAAACCTTGTTCCCTCTCTTTGAAGCTCTCTTTTTAGACAGCAATCCCTCTCCAACGAAATATGCCCTTTCCCTCATGGGAAAATCCTCTCCACAGGTGCGACAGCCTCTCATAGAACTCTCACAACACAAGAAAAAACTTATACAATCTCTACTGAAAAAAATGAAGATTCTCTAACAAAATCCCACCCCTTTCTCTCCCTTGATTACCTCGCAAAAATATAGTACCCTTCTTTTTCTAAACAAATTCTTCAAAAGATTCTATGCTACTGCGCTCTACCAAAACCACCACAAACCTGCGCCTCCATAAACAATGGCTTCATATAGACGCCAAAGGCCTGATTCTCGGTCGCTTAGCAACAAAAATCGCAACCCTCTTGCGCGGCAAACATAAACCAAGCTATACCTCTCATAGAGACGATGGAGACTATGTCATTATTACAAATGCTTCCAAAGTTGCCTTAAGTGGGCAAAAAATGTCTCAAAAAACCTACTACTGGCACACAGGTTACCCGGGAGGTATCAAAAGTCAAACCCCTAAAAAAATCTTGGAAAAAGGAAAAGCACCTCAACTTATCATCTTAGCCGTAAAAAGAATGCTCCCTAAAACTAGTTCTCTCGCTAGAAAGCAACTAAAACACCTATTCGTCTATTCAGAAGATACCCATCCTCATCAAGCACAAAACCCTACCACAATAGATTTCGCCTCTCAAAATCCCAAAAATACTCTTACATCATAACCCATTATGTCTACTCCTTCTAACGAAAAATCTCCGACTCCACAGCTTCCGACTCCACGGCTAGAGCCTAAAATCGATAAATTAGGACGTGCCTACGCTACAGGAAAAAGAAAAGAATCCATCGCTCGAGTCTGGATTAAACAAGGCAACGGCACCATCACAGTCAATGGGAAAAAAAGTACTGAGTATTTCTTACGCTTTTCCTCACAAGTCTGCTTACAGCACCCTTTTGAAATCATCAATCCTAGCAAACCTTTCGATGTGTTCTGTACAGTAAAAGGAGGGGGTCTCTCCGGACAAGCTTCTGCTATTCGACATGGCATTGCTAAGGCTCTTGCCCTTTACAATCCAGACCACAGAGCTCCCCTTAAAGCTAATAAACTCCTCACTAGAGATTCACGGAGAGTGGAAAGAAAAAAATATGGCTTGCGAAAAGCAAGAAGAAGTTTTCAGTTTTCAAAACGCTAAAAGTCTTTCTTCATCACCTCACCCATGATGTCTTCCAATAAAGGACACTTATCAGTCTGTGAGTTATCCGAACAGATTCAACTCCTCTTGAAAAGCCGCTTCGACTCTGTTGCTGTAGAAGGAGAAATCTCCAGCATACACACAAGCGCTGCTAGGCATACCTACATAACCCTTAAAGAAAAAGACACTGTTTTACCAGCAGTCATTTGGCGTGGTAGCTGTTCTATCAAAGATATCCAAGAAGGCATGAGTGTCTTATGCCAAGGCACAGTCACAACTTATAACAGGAAAGGGATGTATCAACTGGTCATCACCTCTATTAAGCCCTCGGGCATTGGCGCTCTTTTACAAGCCCTTGAAGCAAGAAAAAAAGCCCTTGCTAGTGAAGGATTATTTGACCCCTCTACAAAACCTCCTCTTCCCCCCTTCCCTACTCGTATAGGCCTCATAACCTCTCCTCAAGGAGCTGTTCTACAAGATATGTTGAAAAGCTTTCAAAACCGATTTGTGCAGGAAATCTTTTTATGGCCAACTCTCGTACAGGGAGAAGAAGCAGTGGAATCCCTTGTAACCGCTATCAAAGGCTTCAATACCCCTCCCTTCCCTATGCCAAAACCTCATGTCCTCATTGTCGCTAGAGGGGGGGGCAGTCTGGAAGACCTCCTGCCGTTTTCCGCAGAAGCCGTCGTGCGCGCCATTGCAAGCAGTCATATTCCTGTGATTTCCGCCGTAGGGCACCAAACAGACACCTCTCTCTCAGACTATGCCGCAACCCAAGCAGCACACACCCCAACCGCAGCTGTAGAATACCTCTCGCCTCAAATTCCAACCCTCAAAACCACTCTCCAAAGACTCTCAGAAAGAGCCTATCAAGGCATCTTCTCTTCCATACAAACCCAACACCGATACCTAGCCTCCTTAAAACAAGGCATCCTTTCACCACTAGAACACCTTCAAAAGCTCTACCACAAAATACAAAAAACCCTGGAAACCATTAAAGAAATTACCAGAATACACCTCAACACCCTTAAGGGGGAACTCTATCAACAACACCTCTCCCTCATAGAACTCCACCCCAAAAATAAACTCAAACAACAAAAAAACACTTTCATACATCTTTCTCAATCTCTTGCCCTACCCCTTCAAAATATCTTCAAAACCTATCACCAAACCCTCAAACGGCTACACCAACTGTTGGAAACACTCAACTATCAACGTACCATTGAACGAGGCTTTGTCGTGGTCAAAAAAAATGGCCAAATTGTCACCCAGTTAAAAGCCCTAAACACAGAAGACCTCATCTCTTTGGATTTTCAAGATGGACAAGGAAAAGCCAAAGTTTTATGAAATAGTACAAATCCCCCAGCTCTTCCCAAAGCTATAAGCAAGTTCTCATACGTTGGGGCAAGTGCTAGGTGCAACCTCTACGGAGAAATCTCAGCGTTACAACAGATGAAGGGAAGGCACCAATCCTCTCTATAAACACCCCAAAAGGTGAGAAGAGGTATAATCTTTGGCTGTCACAGGAACAAATTGTCCGCATTGCAAAGAGTTACCTCTAGGCATGGAAAATACAATAGGCAGGAAATTAAGCCATTTTCCTTTACAAACATTTTCCTGTACTTGTTCTATAAGGGTTTTTTGTGTTTGTCCTACAGACTTGACAAAAGTGCGGTTTAGCTGCCGTTTCGCAAGATTACGCAACTCGAACGCACGCTCTTTGATGGCTTCTCCTGCTACTTGGGGCATGCGTGCGGCTGGCGTTCCAACTCTGATAGAATAGGGAAAAACATGGAGAAAGGTCATCTTCATCTTACGAATAAGGGCCATAGTTTCTTTATGGTGCGAAGAGGTTTCAGTTGGAAAGCCGGCAATAATATCGGCACCAATTGTTAGGGGCCTGTCAATGGCTTGTGCCCGTTGGCTTAGAGCAATAAGGTCTGCCGTCAAGTGACGCCGCTTCATACGCTTGAGTATCAAATCAGTGCCAGACTGCATAGAAAGATGTAAATAAGGTGCAAACCGCTCATGACTCTCTAAAAGATGCCAAATATTTTCATCTACACAGGCAGGGTCTAAAGAGGAGAGACGCAAGTGTAAAGAAGGAAAAGACTCAAGGAGAAAACAGCACAGCTGTCCAAGAGTCATAGGGTCTTTCAAGTCCTTACCATAAGAAGCAATATCTACTCCTGTCAAAACAAGCTCCTTACAGGAGTCATTGCGTAAAAGCTCCTCTGCTTGCAGTACAATCTGCTCTTTGGTTAGAGAAACAGTTTGCCCTCTAGCATAGGGGATAATACAGAAAGTACAGCGGTGATTACAGCCTTGTTGAATTTGCAAAAACGCTCTAGCCCGATTCTCAAACAGAGGAACAAAGGAGTTCCGCAGCTCAACATCCTCCGAAGAAGGGTGAAAAGCCATCATTTTATCCTTGTTCAGAATCACTTGGTCAACCTCTTTCATAGCCCAAAATACATCAGGCTTCAAAGTCGCAGCACACCCCGTTGCAACAATTTTAGCATGAGGGAATGCTTTTTTCGCTTTACGTAGCGCTTGGCGACTTTTCCTCTCAGCTTCAGACGTCACAGCACAAGTGTTCACAATCACTAGGTCTTTCTCCCCGCACTTCCTAGCCCCTTGTACCATGCGCTGGGATTCAGAAAAATTCAGCCGACACCCTAAGGTCACAGCTCTAACAGAACAATTATTCGAAGATGGACACATCACACACCTGAAATAACAATCACCAGATTCTATGATAATCCACAGAACCGCAAAAGACATCTTTTGGAGTCCCCAAAAGCCAAAACTCTTCCTCTTTCGTTAGGCGTACCTGTAGTTGTTCATTCTGAAAGATAACCGGCAAATATCTTCCTTTCACCCCACCCTCGCTCTCTTCACGCCCATAAGCAGCAACCATAGCACAAGCCCCCGTACCACAAGACTCCACACACCCAACCCCCCTTTCCCACACACGACCCAAAAGACCTTCTTTTCTCACCAAACAAAACCCCACATTCACCCCACCCGATACCCTCTCTTGTAACAATTGAAAAATCTCCTCCATCACTTCCTCCTGAGGAAAAAATCGCTTCAGAAGCACCACAATATGAGGATTCCCCATGAAAATTTCATAAATAGACTGATACTCAACCAATTGCTTGCCAATGATATCCTCTAACGCAGACTCTTTGCCTGTAGCTCTCCCCATGAAAACCTCAACGCTCCCTCCCTCCTTCACACGATAAACCCTTTCCCCTACTTGGGTATGAAAACTTCCCTCTCTCTCCTGTGTCTCTAAAAATCGCCGCAACCCAACACAACAAAGACCATTACCACACGCCTCCGCCTCTCCTCCATCAGCATTGAAAAAACGCAAACCCCAAGACCCTCCCCCCCGCTGCCGGCTAGTCATCCCCGAAAGAACAATCACCGTATCCGCCCCAATCCCTCTTTTCCTATGGCATATCCATTGCAGGGTTTCTTTGCTCGGTACCTTTCCCTTAGACAACTGCAAAATTACAAAGTCATTCCCTCCATTTTGCATCTTATAAAAAGACTGTTGCCTACTCATCCTGCCTTCCCACAACATAACCACTTCCTCTTAAAAGTGATAAAGTCTCCGCTAAAGGCAACCCTTGTAAATTGCCATAACACCCTCTCACTAACAAAATACCACCCCCTCCAAGACCCCCCATATTCAGCCCACCTAAAGAATCCTTCCATTGTTGCGTTTTGAAATATCCCCGTTGCTCCTCTTCTGATAAACGTTTCACCTTTACAACCGTAGACTCCATGCGATAACGCTTACTCCCCTTAGGGTCTATCAGCACTAAAGAAGTCAGAATCCTGTGACGCCTGCCTGATAACAATACTAACATCTCCCGTGCAGCCTCCTCAGAAGAAGGTATGCCTAAAATTCTCCGCCCACAAGCAATAGTGCGTTCAACACCTAAAACATAAAATCCTCTTTTATAAGCACGCTCCGCCCTTTCCAACGCCACGCGCCTTACAAACTCCTTCGGGGCTTCTAACTTCTTCGGGAAAACACTCCCCTCTACAACTACCTGCGTTGGAACAACACCAATAGACCCTAATAACTCCTCTAACTTCAACGAACTACAGGATATAATCAATCCCTTCATTACTTATAACGATAGTTAATGCGCCCCTTGCTTAAATCATAAGGACTCATTTCCACCTTGACTTTATCCCCTACTAAAATCCTAATGCGATTTCTTCTAATTCTTCCAGATGTGTGAGCTAAAATGTTATGACCGTTCTCAAGCTTCACACGAAACATAGCGTTAGGTAAAAGCTCTGTGACAATCCCCTCAAACTCCAGCATTTCTCCTTTAGGCATTTATAACATAACTTGTTTCCATGAACAATCTCCTATATAATTTTTGTATCATAGCATCATCGGAGACCAAAGAATAGTCCTACAAATCGAAATGTTCTTTATGCAAGTGTAATTTTCATGGCGAAACCCTATCAAAAATCCTATCTTACCCACGAGATAGCCAAAATTCCCGATGAATCCTATTTTCCCACCTTAAATCCTCCCCTTTATAGGGCTGCTACAACACCCTTCACTTCCTGTGCGGACTTGAAAAGAAAACACAAAATGGATGATGATTGTCACCCTGTTTGTGTGTATGGTCGTATTGGAAATCCTACCACTTTCGCTATGGAAAAGGCTTTCGCAACGCTGGAAAATGGATATAAGAGCTTTTCTTATTCCTCCGGATTAGCGGCTGTTGTCTCTTGCCTTTTAGCCTTTGCGAAATCTCAAGACCATATTCTGATGATGAATGCTGTTTACCCTCCCACACGCACAACAGTAGAGACAACCTTCAAAGAACTTCAGATAGAGACGACATTTTTCTCCGCTCAAACTGCTAAAGATATACACAAACTTTTGCGTCCCAATACCTCTTTAGTCTTTCTAGAATCCCCTTCTTCCTACACTTTTGAAATGTTAGATATCAACGCCATTGTCAAAGTCGCCCATGATAACGGCTCTATTGTCATGATAGACAATACATGGGCTACGCCCTTATTTTTCAAACCTCTCGACCACGGCATTGATATCAGTATTCATTCCTTGACAAAATATGTTTGCGGCCACTCTGATGTGATAGGAGGTATTGCTACAACAAGCAACAAAGAGCTCTATTTGAAATTGCGTGCTACCTCGCGGAGGTTGGGGCATCATCAATCTCCTGATACGGCCTATACCGTCCTAAGAGGCCTCAGAACGCTAAGTTCCAGAATGCAAGCTCACGAAAAAAACGCGCTCATCATCGCACAGTGGCTTAAAAATCATAAAGATATCAAAGAGGTCTTTTTCCCGCCTTTGCCAACAGACCCTTACCACGATTTATGGCAAACATATTTTACAGGCTCTTCCAGCATTTTTTCTATTTGTTTACAGGAGAGCCTGTGCAGAACGACCTTTATTGATACACTGAAAATCTTCTTAATTGGATACTCTTGGGGGGGGTACGAAAGTCTTGTAGCTCCCGGCACCTTATCGCGAAACAGCAAAATTTACCCCACGGATAAAATCGTGCGGGTACATATAGGGCTTGAAAACACAGAAGACTTAATACAAGACCTAGACTGCGCCTTAAAAGCTGCTAAAAGCTCATGAGAAATCCTGTAGACTTGATTGCATCTATTGATGTACAGGCATTTTTTACCTCCACGCGCTCTGTTCCTTTACTCTTACTGACAAAAAACCAGTGGCAATCTTACAAAAAAACTCATCCTTTCGAGGCGAATCTCGCCCATAGCGCTGGTTTCAAAGCACACCCCCACACCCACCTCTTAGTGCCAAATCACCAAGGAACGCTTCAAAGCGTCTTAGTAGGCACAGAGGAAAAACTCACCCTCTGGACGCTCTCTTCTTTGCCCCCAAAATTGCCAAATAAAAACTATTACCTTAAGGACTCCTACCCCGAAAATGAGATGGAAAATCTTTTGTTAGGATGGGCATTAGGGCATTATCGCTTCGATACTTATCAGTCTTCTTCTCCTCCTACTAAAGGGAAACTCTTCTTGCCAACCTCTAAGAGGTCTGTCTTATCCTTAGCAAAAAGTCTCTTTTTAGGTCGTCATCTTATCAATTTTCCTGCTTGTGACTTGCCTCCCTTAGTGTTTGCAAAAGTTGCTAAGAGCCTTGCTAAACAATGGAAAGAATCAACTTATCACCTGCATGAAGGAAAAGAAATGCTGACAAAACACTGGCCTATGGTCCAATCTGTAGGCGGAGGCAGCAAGACCCCTCCTTGTGTTGTGGATATCTCTTGGGGAAACCCCAAACACAAAAAAGTCACACTCATCGGTAAGGGCGTTACCTTTGACACAGGAGGGCTTAACCTCAAGCCTACGCAATTTATGCTCTTGATGAAAAAAGATATGGCAGGAGGAGCAATTGCTCTAGCACTAGGAAATGCACTGGTGGAGCACAACCTCCCTATACGATTGCGTGTGATTATTCCTTGTGCTGAAAATGCTATTGGCCAAGGGGCTTTTAAGCCCGGCGATATTCTACAAACTAGAGAGGGGAAAACTGTAGAAAATACGCACACAGACGCTGAAGGGCGCTTAATTTTAGCTGATGCGCTTACGGCTGCTAAAGAAGATAAGCCCGATATGATTTGTGATTTTGCCACCTTAACAGGTGCGGCGCGTGTAGCAGTAGGCACTGAAATGTCTGCGCTGTTTACCCCTTCTCAAAAGATAGAAAAAGCCCTCGTGAAAATCGGCAACGAAACCCAAGATTTTTTGCATCCCCTTCCCCTTTTTACGCCTTATAAAGAAGAATTGAAAAGCCACATAGCCGATCTGGTCAATTCTGCTCCTTCCCCTTATGGAGGCGCTATTACAGCAGCTTTATTCCTACAAGAATTCATTGGGACAACGAAACAATGGATTCACTTAGACACAATGGGATACATCCTAAAAGCCAAACCGGGACGCCCTAAGGGAGGAGAAGTCATGTCTCTGAGGGCCTTGTTCACCTTTCTGAAAACAACATACCAATAGAATTTTGTCTCACAAGAAAGCCATTACCCCTACACGACAAGAGAATTTCTCAAAATGGTATCAGCGCCTCGTACAGGAGGCAGAGCTAGCAGAAATGGCGCATGTACGAGGGTGCATGGTCATTAAACCTTGGGGCTACAGCTTATGGGAAAAAATGGTGGCAATTTTGGATAAAGAAATTAAAGCTAGAGGTTCTGAAAACGCCTATTTCCCCCTCTTTGTGCCACTGCGTTATATTGCTGAAGAAGCACAACATATCAAGGGCTTCGCTAAAGAAATGGCAGTGGTAACCCACCACCGACTCAAAACTGAAAAAGGACGCCTCGTACCCTCTTCACCCCTACCAGAACCCGTCGTCGTCCGACCCACCTCAGAAACCGTCATAGGACATTCTTTCGCAAAATGGATTACATCCTATAGAGACCTCCCTATGAAAATCAATCAATGGTGTAACGTGGTAAGATGGGAAATGCGACCTCGAGTCTTTCTCAGAACCTCTGAATTCCTCTGGCAGGAAGGTCATAGCGCCTTCGCAACAGCCGAAGAAGCCCTAGCAGAAACCACAGATATGATTCACATGTATGCACAATTCCTCCAACAAACCTTGTGTATGCCTGTCTTCATAGGAACAAAACCTCCTTATGATAGATTTCCGGGCGCTCAAGAAACTTATTGCGTTGAAGCCCAAATGCAAGATGGAAAAGCCCTACAAGCAGGAACTTCTCATCACCTTGGACAAAATTTTTCCAAAGCCGCTAATATCCTGTTCTCTAACAAAAAAGGACAGCAACAACACCCCTTTACCACCTCTTGGGGAGTCTCTACACGCTTAATAGGCGGACTCATTATGACACATGGTGATGATGATGGACTCAAAATCCCTCCCTCTATCACACCCCTACATGCCGTTATCATTCCCCACCTAAAAGAACAAAACCACCACACCCTTTTGAATTTTGCTCACACAGTCCGCCAAAGTCTGCAAACCGCTTCCTTTCAAGGAAACCCCATCAACATAAAAATAGATACCAAAGATACTCCCTTCTCCCACAAAAAATGGGCTTGGATAAAAAAAGGCGTCCCCCTCATCATAGAAATAGGGCCAAAAGAACAAGACACCCATTCCCTCTTTGTCTCCCCACGCCCTCAAGAAATGAAACCCCTCTCTCTTCCCCTAAAAGAAGCCCCCAAAACCATTGAAACTCTCCTGAACAATATTCAAAGCCAATACTTCAAACAAGCCAAAAAATACCAAAAAATCACAAAATGCCAACACTTTGAAGACCTAAAAGCCCTCTTCACTTCCAAAATACCCGGATTTGTAGAAGCTCCTTACAAACCTGCACAAACACAAGATACACGCCTACAAGACCTCGGCATTACAATACGTTGCCTCCCCCTCAAACAAGAAAAGAAAACACAAGCCTGTATCCTTACAGGACAATCGACCACTACCACAGCAATTTTCGCAAAATCCTACTAACACCCACAAGATATCACGCCTAACACTTTCTGTTTTTCTCCATTATTTACTTAAGATAGGAAAAATCAAAAGACTTATCCTTCACAAGACCCTCCACAAGTGAGACTAAAAGAGACACCTTTTCCGCTTTCCACTGCTTGCTAGAAAGATAAGTACGCAACGGAGAAGCAAGTTTTTGCGCCAAATGATAACCTTCCACAGTTGTCTTCATCTCTGAAAGAGCAACACTAGGGGCTTTCCCCCCTCCCCAAAGCTGTCCCAAACGTCCATTTCTTCCCGCAAGAACTGTCACAAATAAATCCCCGCTCCCGCCCCCGCCAAGAGCCGTTTCTCTCTTCCCACCCACCTGTTCACAAAGATATCCCATCTCCTCTAAACTACGCGCAAAAAACGCCGCCGCTACATTAGGCAACACCGAACCGGCACTAGTGCCAGCACACTAGTGCACCTCCATCAGTGCCCTTCCCGCCAGTCCCCAAAGCCGCACTAATACCAATAGCATAAATGTTCTTAAGTGCCGCACACAAAGAAACCCCAGCCAAATCATCGCTCACATCAACAGAAAAAAACGCCGTCTCAAAAATCTTCCTGCAAATCTCTGCCTTTTCTCCCGCAAATACTACATGCGTTAGCCGATGCTGCGCTAACTCCCTCGCAATACAAGGCCCCGCCGCAACAACTACAGAAAATCCCCTCTTCTCTATCCCTTCATAAAAAAAAGAAAGCCTCTCTTCTTCTATCTTTAACCCCTTCGTTAACAACAAAACAGGTACACATACTTGAGCAAATATTCTCTCTAATACCCCTATAGACCACAAAATACCTGTGCTACTTACTCCTATACATATCAAAGTACTATCTTTAATAGCTAGTTCATCATAAGAGATTTTTAACTGGCCTGTCTCTATGGCTTCTGAAAAAGAAATTCCCAAAACAGGGTGAGGCTTTTTGTCACGCATCATCTGTACAATCTCTTTATCGAAAGGCGTCGGATGTAATAAGACCTCATGACCTTTAGACAAAGACAGAGAGGCGAAACTGCATCCTATGCTTCCTGCACCCAAGATAGCAATTTTTTTTCTCTCTTCTAGCCTCTTTCTCACTTGCCTTCTAGGGTCTTTACTCATAAGAACGGGAATTTTTTCATTGACAATCTTTAGGGATTCTCTATACAATCTTTCACACTGTTTCCTAATTATACATGTTAATACCTTATGAGTGAAAAATTTCTCCTGCAACAACTTATCAAAAGGGAAATATGTCCTGTGCTGTAACAGATAAAACCTTTGAAAAAGAGGTTCTAAAGGCTTCTACCTCTGTGTTGGTGGATTTTTGGGCTGAATGGTGTGCCCCCTGTAAATCACTTGCTCCTATTTTGGATGAAATTGAAAAAAGTGGCTCCTTAGACATTAAAATCGCAAACCTCAATGTTGATGACAATCCTAAAATTGCTAAGGAGTATGGAATACGAGGCGTTCCTACACTTTTGCTTTTTAAGGATGGCAAAGAGGCTGCTAAACAAGTCGGCTTGATACCTAAGCAAAAAATTATCAAGTGGATAGAGCAACATATTTAATCTCTCTCTCTCGGTTACGGGATTCTTTAGATAAGAAGAGGGATTGATAGTTGCGGATTTTTAACATAGGTATTTTTGCTATATCTTGAAACTTTCAGGGGATTTGCTATTCTTGATAGAAAGGAGTCTTTGTGAACAAAAGCAGAGGATTTATATCCTATCTTCCTCCTTGGTTGCGAGATTTTATCTTCCTTGTCTCTTTTGGCGTTTGGACAAGTGTTTGTTATCTTCTTTGGCTTCCTATTTATGTGCTGTCTACTTTTTGGAAATCGGAATTCTTTTTTTTCAAGCTAGGGCGCTACTGGTGTGATGGCGTGGCGTGGCTTGCCTATTACACCATGGGATTACGGGAAGTCCTACAGGGGGTAGAGATTCCCTCTCAACCTATGATTTATGCGGCTAAGCATCAGTCTGTGTGGGATGCGTTTTTATGGTATAGAATTCTTATAGCTCCCTCTGCAATTTTTAAATCAGAAATGAAGTATATGCCCCTATATAGTAGTTATATTACAAGAGCTGGCCTTATTAGTGTGAATCGCAAAGGGGGGGGAGGGGCTTTGCGCAAACTTTTATCAGCGTCTCAAAAAGTGCTTGACCAAGGACGTAGCGTTGTGATTTTTCCCCAAGGAAAAAGAACATTGCCAGGAGAAAGAGAAAATTACAAAAGTGGCATTTGGGCTTTGTATCATAAATTAGAGGTACCTGTACTACCGGCAGCGGTTAATGCGGGAATCTTTTGGCCTTATAAAAGGAGGAGAAATGTTGATATCACCGTCACCGTTGCCCTGCTACCTCCTATTCTCCCCGGCTTACCCAGAGAAGAGTTCGAACGCCGACTGACTGAAAGCATAGAACAGAAAACCCACGCATTAGAAAAGGCTTTCTTAGACGGTAAACAAAAAAGGCCTAAAGGCCTTATTGGAATATCTCCAACGCTTCCTTTTGCTTAGGGGTAAGGGTTTTAGGCAAAACAACTTCAAGGGTTACATATAAATCTCCAAATCGACCGCCACTTCCTATAATAGGGAGACCTCTTCTTTTTAACCGAATCTTTTGCATAGGCTGGGTACCCGGTGGCACTTTTATCTTTAATGTGTCACCGTTGAGGTAAGGAAAGGAGACTTCTCCCCCCAAAATAGCCTTTGAGAAGGGAATCGTAACGGTACAATATAAATGAGTCTCATTCGTTTGAAAAAAATCGTGGGGCAAGACCGTCACTGAAAGATAAAAATGACCATCAGACGCTTCCTCTTGATAAGGGAGTTTCAGATGAGTCCCATTGAGAATACCGGGGGGAATCTGTACATGAACAGAACTTGTCTTTTCTGTATATCCTGCACCATGACATTGTCCACAAGGATTCTTAATACGCCACCCCTTCCCTTGACAAGAAGAACACGTCTGTTCCAATAACATAAAATTACCAGAAGACAGTCTCTGAACACCACGACCCCCACAGGCTTCACAAGGAACTTTATCCCTCTCATGACGCACCCCTTCCCCACCGCACCCCACACACCCCTCTCTACTCTTCACAGGAATATCTAAACTCTTCCCTAAATAAGACTCCTCTAAAGATATCTCTACGGAATAGTGAACATCTTCCCGCCTAGAAGAACGCCCTCCGGTAAAAATATTCCTAAAAAGACTACCAAACCCAGAAAACCCGGAGGTGCTAAAAGAACTTCTGAACCCTTGCTCTCCAAAAATATCTGAAAAAAAAGAATGACCCCCGCCTTCGAGACCTTCTTCACCATGGCTATCGTATATTTTACGGCTTTGCGGATTCCTTAAGGTATCATAAGCCTTAGAGAGACTCTTGAATTTTTCCTCCGCCTCCTTATCACCAGGATTCCTATCAGGATGGCAGTCCATCACCGACTTGCGATAAGCCCTCTTAAGAGTAGCTTCATCGGCATCACGGTCGACACCTAAAAGATCATAATAATCCTGTGACAAAAAACTTTACCTAAGAGGCTTTCTTATTTTTACTATCTGATTTCCCGCTGTTATCTTTCACATCCTCATATTCAGCATCGACAACTTTCTCTTTCTCGTCCTTCTTTTTCTCTTTCTTCTTCTCAGAGGAAGCCGCCTGTTGTTGTTGCTGCTCATAAAGAGCTTTCCCAATCTTCAAAGAAGAAGCCGTCAAGGCTTTCAAAGCCTTCTCCAAAGCCTCCTCCTCCTCCCCTTCCATGGCCTTTTCAAGCCCCTTAATATCCGCCTCAACTTCCTTCTTAATGGCTTTATCTGCCTTATCTCCAAGCTCCTCCAGCGATGTCCTCGTGCTATTAATCAGACTCTCCGCAGAATTACGGACTTCTACTCTCTTACGCTTCTTCTTATCAACTTCTGAATTCTTCTTAGCTTCCTTCACCATCTGCTCAATTTCTTCTTCCTTCAACCCCCCAGAAGACTCAATACGAATCGATTGCTCCTTATTCGTCCCTTTATCCTTAGCAGACACATGAACAATGCCATTAGCGTCAATATCAAACGTCACCTCAATCTGTGGCACACCCATAGGTGCAGGCGGAATCCCTACCAAATCAAATCGTCCCAAAGACCTATTATCCTTAGCCATCTCTCTCTCCCCCTGATAAACCTGAATAGTCACCGCCGTCTGACCATCTTGGGCCGTGGAAAATACTTGGCTATTCTTCGTCGGAATAGTCGTATTCTTCTCA
Organism: Alphaproteobacteria bacterium; assembly: GCA_965222575.1. Classification (GTDB taxonomy): domain Bacteria; phylum Pseudomonadota; class Alphaproteobacteria. Next base: position 1,077,891 of record OZ244958.1, on the reverse strand, counting down.
ATTAAACGAGTGAAAACACCACCCTTGGTCTCAATGCCTAACGATAAAGGCGTGACATCCAACAATAACACATCCTTCACATCCCCTTGTAATATGCCCGCCTGTACACAAGCACCAATGGCAACAACTTCATCAGGATTTACCCCTTGATGAGGCTTTTTCCCAAAGAACTTCTCAACCGTTTCCAGTATCTTCGGCATTCTAGACATTCCCCCTACCATAATGATTTCATCTACCTTAGAAGCCTCTATTGCCGCATCTTTTAACACTTGCTTACAAGGTTTCAACGTCCGCTTCATCAAATCCTCCGCTAAGGACTCAAGTTTCGACCGCGTGAACGTCTTCGTTAAATGCTTAGGGCCAGAAGCATCAGCCGTAATAAAAGGCAAATTAATCTGTGTCTCCTGAACCGAAGATAGTTCAATCTTAGCCTTCTCAGACGCCTCCCTCAGACGTTGAAGCGATGTCGGATCACACCTTAAATCTATCCCTTGCTCTTTCTTAAACTCATCAGCGATATCATTCACCAAAACCATATCAAAATCTTCCCCTCCAAGGTGCGTGTCCCCATTGGTAGCACGTACCTCAAATACTCCCTCCCCAAGCTCCAATAACGAAACATCAAAGGTCCCTCCCCCTAAGTCATACACAGCAACAATCTTGCCTCCCTTCTTGTCCATCCCATAAGCTAACGCCGCCGCCGTTGGCTCATTAATAATCCTCTCCACCGTAAGACCCGCAATACGACCCGCATCCTTCGTCGCTTGCCTTTGCGCATCATTAAAATAAGCAGGAACCGTCACCACAGCTTTTTGTACTTTCTCCCCTAAATACGACTCCGCTGTCTCCTTCATCTTCTGTAAAATATCAGCAGAAACTTGAGAAGGCGCCATGGAATCTTTCCCCTCAACCTTTACCCAAGCATCCCCTCCCTCAGATTCAACAATATCATAAGAAACAAGACCCCTCAGAACTTTCACCTCCTTATCCTTAAAACGCCGACCAACTAACCGCTTAATCGCAAACAGCGTGTTCTTAGGATTCGTAACAGCTTGCCTCTTAGCAGGCGTGCCAACAAGACGCTCCTTACTACCAGTAAACGCAACTACCGATGGAGTCGTCCGATGCCCCTCAGCATTCTCAATGACCTTAGGCTTTCCACCCTCCATGACCGCAACACAAGAATTCGTCGTTCCTAAATCAATGCCTATAATCTTACTCATTTTATTTTATCCTTTCATTCTTATATCATCTGATTGTCCCTCTCTATGTCTTAAATAAGAACAAAAAATTTAATTACAATGCCCTCTTTACATTTTTTCTCTCTAACAAGACATTTCTTCCTTGTTGTACTTCTCCCTCAAATCCTATAAAATTTCTCTAAAAATACCTTTCATTCCTATGAAAACTCTTATCACTACCCTATCTCTCATCCTAGTGTCATGGCTCTCATCAGTGCAGGCAACAGAAAACCAACAGACACCCGAAACGCTAGTCCAACATCTTCTTGACGATATCATAGCAGTCTCTAACAATCTTTCCCTAGAAGCCAACGCCATACAGCTAAAAGAAGTCATTTCACCCCTTCTCACAACATACTTCGATATGGAAACTATCAAAAACTTCATCTTAGGAAAATACCGCCGCCGCATACCGCCTGCCGATATAGAAGCCTTCTCAGACATTTTACCTTTCTACATCTCTAATACTCTAGGACAATACATGAAATACCTGCAAAAAGGCACCTTCACTCTTGATGGAAAAGAGCCCATAAAAAATCGCTATGCCGTCTACACAACCTTCCACCATGAGGATGTCTCCTATGCCTTTACCTTTCTCGTAGAATCAAAAAACAACCAGTGGCGTATTATCGATTTAGCCTTCGAATCCCTCTCTCTTAGCATCACTAGTCGTAAAGCCTTTGAAGACAAGTTTTTAGAAATGAACGCTAACCTTGCTCATGTGGTCAATAGTATGAAAGAAGACCTACAGCTTCCCTAGTCGCCGCACCTGTCTTCCTATCAGAAAAACCAGCTGCTCACAAACACTTGTGTTGCCCTTTCCTTCCTTAGATGCAATATCCGCTAGGAAAACCGCCCTTAGGATTTTTTGTAAGTCCCTATAACTCCACAATTGACTATGCTCTTCAAAGCGCTTTTGTACCAAAAAATGCCTTCCGCGCCCCAAAGTAGCAAAAATCTCAACCCAACTCTTCTCTTGCATAAGCCCCTCCTTCACCATCATCAACTCCATGCCATATCTGCCTAAAGCCCTCACCACGCGTATAGTACTTTCCCTTCCCTCCAAAGCCTGATACAAAGCCTTATACGCCCCCTCAACATCCCCTCCATAACACCCCATCACCACAGCCTCAATGACCCGATGACCCTCATCATCTACAAGAGCCGCAACAATCTCCAAAGACAGAGGACGTTGACAATCTGTAGACTGCCAATATAAAGCAATTTTCTCCAACTCCGTACGACTATGCTCTCTGTCAGCACCTAAAACAGACACAATATAGTCTTTCGCCTCCTGTGAGAGCATAACCTCTTGCAACATCTGCTCTACTAACCTTCTTACACCAATAGGAGAATCTTCATAACACGCAACAGAAGCACAACACTTTTGTTGCTCAAAACAAAGGCGAAGACTCGAAGAAGGAGGCAATACACCCGCTTCTACCAAGAGAACACAGTTGCTAAACCCCTTCCGAAACACCTCTTGAAAGACCTTCCCATGAGAACTGCACCCCCCCTTAACCCAAACACATCGCCTGCCACCTAACAGGGATATCGTCCCAACAGCCGTTGCAAGATAAGCTCTCTCCCTATCCAACACCTCTCCATCAACCACTTCATTCAAAAACGGATCCTCCTCTTTTGCCGTCCACTGCTTATAAACCCTAGTGGCATATTCCCTCACCAACCCTCCATTAGGACCATAAAACAACACCCCCACCACCTCATCAGGGACACGCCTCACAAATTCCTCTATACGAGCATTAGGAATCTTCATTGTCTCTCTCCCCTAACAAAAATCGCAACAACTTCAGAATCTTTTCTTCCAAAACCTCTATAGCAATCACTCTTACCTCTTTAACAGACAGATAATCTTCTACAACATCCACACTCTCTTCTGACAAAACACTAGCTTTCAGGGGATACTGCTTACCCCCAACCTCAACACTTGCCATCAGTACATAATTTCTCACATAAGGCTTTTCCCTATCCATCACAAGATAATCAGACTCCATCCTTTCCTGTAAGACAACCCTAACAGGCTGTTTGCTTTCCTCTTTCTTCCCCAACCTTACCCTTAAACGATTGCCTAACAACTCTTTCCCCGGACCATGGACAGTATCAAGAAAAAAGACCGCCTCTAAATCCTTTGCTTTTGACCTGTCCATATAAAGAGGAACAAAAGCGCAGGCATTTGTCAAAAAAGCGAGGGCACCCATCAGCGCTATAGTAGAGAGAGGAGGACAAAAGGTCATCTCACGCGTCACGAGACAATATTGAGGATTTTTTGAGGAATAAAAATCACCTTATGTGGTGTTTTCCCTCCCAAAGCTGTCACCACAGCGGGAAGTTTTAGAGCCTGTTGTAAGGCTTGTTGTTCATTGATATGCGTTGATACGAATAAACAGCCCCTCTTTTTCCCATTGACCTGTACGGGCAAAGACACCTCAGCCCGCACACAAGCCTCTTCATCCCATGTTGGCCAAGGGGAAGACGCTAAAAGAGTCCGATGGCCTAACAGATACCATATTTCTTCCGCTAAATGAGGGACAAAGGGCATTAACACAGACGCTAACACTTCCAAAGCATGCCTTAAAGTCCAGCTTTTCTTTTCTTTCTTCATGAATGTTTCTATAGACGTCACAAAAACATGGATTTTTGCTAATGCTGTATTAAATCTGAAGCCTTCTATGGCTTCTGAAATCCCTTGAAGCGTAAGATGGGTTTGTCGATATAAGGTCGCATCAACAACAGGAGGTTTTTTCGCTTCAGGAGGGGGTATCATCTTGTTGTCTATTGCCTTTCTAACAAGGAGAGTGATTTTGCGTAAAAACCCTACACTGCCTTTTATCCCTACCTCTGTCCATTCCATATCTTTCTCAGGAGGGGAATCAGCTAGCACAAACCAACGTGCCGCATCCGCCCCATATTTCTTAAGAATATTCTGGGGGTCTATGACATTTTTTTTGGACTTGCTCATTTTTTCACTACGTCCTATCTGAAGCTTTTCTCCCTTATAAAAAGCCTCACTACCTCTCATTTCCACATCGAGCGGGGTAATCCAACGAGAAGAGCTCTTATGATAAAAGGTTTTATGGCATACCATCCCTTGTGTAAAAAGGTGAAGGAAAGGCTCTTCTTCCACCTCATAGCCTACATCTTTCATGGCTAATAGGAAGAAACGCGCATAGAGAAGATGCAAAATCGCATGCTCAATGCCCCCGATATAATGATGAACTCGCCCCCATTTTTGTAGGGCTTCTTTCTCAATGGCTCTTTTTGCTTTTGGTGCTGTAAAACGCAAGAAATACCAAGAAGAATCCACAAAAGTATCCATAGTATCTGTTTCACGTTCAGCTCTTGCCTCACAAATAGGACAAGATACTACCTTCCAATCTCCATAACTTAGCGGATTCCCTTTCACATGAATATCCACAGTCTGGGGCAATTTGACAGGGAGGTGCTCTCGCGGTACGGGAACAACACCACAATGTTGACAATAAATTACAGGAATGGGACACCCCCAATACCGTTGACGAGAAATACACCAGTCCTTAAGACGAAACATGCTCACTTCCTTGCCTATGCCTTGAGACACTAGGGTCTTTGTTATAGAAACTCTTGCTTTCGCAACATCTAAGCCATCTAAAAACCCAGCGTGGTGCACCGTTCCTTCAAAAGCTGTATAGGCTTTGCCTTTTTGAAAATACGCTCTGTGCATCTCTTCCTCAGGTAAAGGGAAAATCACAGGACGTACAGGCAAGTGATAAGCCTGCGCAAAATCCATATCTTTCTGGTCATGGGCAGGTACACAGAAAATAGCCCCCGTTCCATGAGTCATCATCACAAAATTCGCTACATAAACAGGCAAAAGAGCTTTTGTGAAAGGATGAAGAGCATAAATGTTAAGCGGTAACCCCTCTTTAGGGTGTTTTTCCAAAGAAACCCTTCCCTGGTGCTGATAGCGTTTGATGAAAGCCTCAACCTCCTTTCCTCCTATCTTTTCTAAGAGCTCATGCTCTGGAGCAAGAGCCAAAAAAGAAGCACCAAAAAGGGTTTCAGGGCGGGTTGTAAACACCTCAAGTACCTCCCCTGTACTTTTTCCCGTTTCATCACATAAAGCAAAATCTATCTGTACACCGCAGGATTTTCCAATCCAATTTCTTTGCATTGTTTTCACATGTAGAGGCCACTTTTCTAGGGCATCGAGATTATTCAATAATTTATCAGCATAAGAAGAAATGCAAAGCGTCCACTGCTTCAACGCCCTTTTCTCAACATCAACCCCACTACGCCAGCCCTTTCCGTCAATCACCTGCTCATTGGACAATACCGTTTCATCCACAGGGTCCCAATTCACAAAAATCTTTTTCCGTACAGCAATACCATGCTCTAAAAAATCTAAAAAAATCTCCTGCTGAAAACGATAATACTCTGGATCGCAAGTCGCAAACTCTCTACTCCAATCCAAAGAGAACCCAAGAGATTGTAATTGCTGACGCATGTCTTTAATATTCCCATAAGTCCAAAGACTAGCAGGGGTATTCTGCTCCCTAGCCGCATTCTCCGCCGGCAATCCAAAAGCATCCCACCCCATAGGATGCAACACACAATACCCGCGCGCACGATAAAAACGGGCAATAACATCCCCTATGGTGTAATTACGGACATGCCCCATATGAATGCGACCCGAAGGATAAGGAAACATCTCAAGAACATAACGCCTCTTCACACACCCAGTAGAAGCAACGCTTTCAAAACATTTCTCTCTCAACCAAGCCTTATGCCAGCGCTCTTCCATAGCTTTAGCACCAGTAATCGTCATGGTTTCTCTCTTAACTTAAAGCCCGTCTAAGGCATGAAAGCATCAATCTTTTCTCTTCTTCTTCTTGAGAATTGTACGAGTTTCTAGTCCGTAAGCCTCTTCCAGAATCTTCTCTTCAATCTTGGTAGCCACCACAGGAGAAGGCGTGCTGAGAAGCCACTGATTCCCCTCTTGCTTCTTCTGTAAAACCACCACCTTAAGAGAGGAAGGGGTTAAGGTACTGCCTAGAAAATAGACTTCTATCTTTTGCTGATATTCAGGTGCTGCTGGAAGAGAAAACCACTCCGTGGTTACAACGCCTCCTATAGGGTCTGTCAAGTGCAACGGTAGCTTTGAAAGCGTTTGTAAAGCCCCCTTCCATAAATAAGAATGAACAACAACATCTTCAGAAGACACAGCCTCTAGAGGCACAGTCTCTAGAGACACAGCCTCTAAAGGCACAGTCTCTGGAGACATAATCTCTGGAGGCACAGACTCTAGAGTCACAGTCTCTCCTTCAGAAGAGACCACCGTCACCTTTTCTTTAGACTTCATGCATCCAGCTATCAATAAAAGCCCAAGTAACACCAAAAAGACCCCCCCTTTCCCTTTCAATAACACCATAAAAATCCCTTTTATCTTACTTCACCCCCCCATTGTACACACCATAGCGAAAATATCAACAATAAGAAAGCACCCGTTGACAAAACACAAGGCCTTCTCTATCCTGTCCAAAGCTACTCTCTTCCCCATAACCATAGGGCTTCAATGCTATAAAGAGAAATGCCAAAAAAAAAGTTGATCGCTTCCTATCTCTAAAACTTCCTCAACAACATTATTGATAGTGCCGTCTCATGTCCCGAAAATGCTATTTAACCGACAAAGCCTCTCTAAGCGGAAACAGGGTAAGCCATTCCCATAAAAAAAATTGCCACCAGTTTCTACCAAATGTCTCAAAAGTTTCTTTCTCTTCTCAAGTGTTAGGACGAAAAATCTCCTGCAATGTCGCCCGCTCCACAATGCGCACTATCGATAAATATGGCGGAATCGATGGATTCCTAGAACGATTCAAAAAACGAAAATTATCACCTTCTGGACAACGACTCCAAAGGCAAGTTCTCAAAACCTTAGCACAAAAACCTCCTTCACCCCCTTCCGCCACATAAGACAAAAATTATCAACATTTTTCAGGCTCTAAGGACAAAAAGCTTATTTTCGAATAATAGAACATGACACATAAGAACACTCTGATTGTCAGTATGATAGCCATGGGGCTTGTGGTCTTCATCTCTAACATTTTGGTGCAATTTCCTATCAATAACTGGTTAACATGGGGGGCTTTCTCCTATCCCTTTGCTTTCTTAGTAACAGATATCACCACAAGAATTCACGGCCCAAAAACAGCAAGATATATTGTGCTGCTTGGCTTCGCTCTAGGCGTCGTCCTTTCTATGACCGCCAATCCCCGCATTGCTATAGCCTCCGGTACGGCCTTCTTCACAGCCCAAATGATAGATATAACCCTCTTCCAACGACTGCTAAAAAAAACCAAACAATGGTGGAAAGCCCCTTTGTTCTCCTCTTCCTTCGCTTCCGTCTTAGACACAAGCCTTTTCTTTTCCATAGCCTTCATTGGCACATCACTTCCTTGGGTTACATGGGCCATAGGAGACCTATTCGTCAAATGGAGTGTCGCCCTCATCGTCCTGATTCCCTACAAATTTAGCCTGCTTTACCTCCTTCAGGAGAAGAAAATAACGCCAAAAAGGACTCCATCATAACAACAGGAAGCTCCTCAACACTGCGAATCTCTACAGATTTCTCATAATACTGCCCCACATTATGTCCAATCCCTATGGCGACAAGCTCTATGAGAGTACGCGTTTGTATCTGGTGAATCACATGCCGTAAATGAGAGGATAAGAACCCGTGCGTATTAGCTACAGTGGTAGCATCATCAACAGGGTCTCCATCAGAAATCACCATGAGAATTTGTCTCTGGCTTCTACGCATCATCAAACGCTTACTCGCCCATAACAAAGCCTCACCATCAATATTTTCTTTCAATAAACTCTCCTGTAACATAAGTGCTAATCCCCTCCTCTTGTTGCGCCAAGAACTTTGAAAGGGTTTGTAAATGATATGCAACAGCTCATTTAATCGCCCCGGATAACAAGGCATTCCGTCCTCAATCCATTTTCGCCGACAACGACCTCCTTTCCATTCTGTTGTGGTAAAGCCTAAAACATCACAAGGAATACGACACTTTTCCAGCGTTTTGATTAATAAATCCACTGCTACAGCAGCTAATAAAATGGGACGCCCCCGCATGGAGCCTGAGTTATCTACTAAAAGACTAACAGAGGTATTCGGAAAAGGCGCCTGTTCTTGCCAACGATACAGATAATCTTTCCTCTTACTCGTTGCCAAACAATGGAGTCGACCAGCATGCAAATATCCCGTTTCACAATCAAAATGCCACTTGTAGCGCTGTTGATGCTGAAGAAGTCTTACCAACTTTTTCGATAAACGAAGAGGCAAACCCCTAAGAACTTGACTTTCTTTATCCAATATCCTCTCCAACGTCACAAGGGATTCCCTATCACTTAACTCAGTAGCATGCTTGACCCGGTCAAATGAGCGCGTATAGACCTTATAATGCCTCTCCTCTTGCCCTTGAAGAGAACCCCTAACAGCCCCTTCCGCCACAGCCTTGCTTTGCTTCAAAGACAGACGACGAGCTTTGCTTTCTAAAGGCCTCTTCTGAGGCTTCTCCAAAACAGAGGAGTCCTTCCCATGGGGAGTTTTCTCTTTCTCCTCCTCCAGTAAAGTCATGAGAAGCCGCTCTAACTCTAGACAACGCTCTTGGTAGGCTTCCCTATTTCGTAACAAGTCTTTCATCTCATCCCTCAGTCTGTAAAGCGCCTCTTTCTTCTTCTCCGCTATGCCCTGTATCCAATGACTCCAAAGCCCTAAAAAAGGAGAAGTATAAGGCAAAAAACTCTCCCTCAAAAACGCCCGCAACGCCATCTTCTGTTTCGCTAGTAACTGACAGCTTTCCCTCTGAAAAAGAGCCTGTAAAGAGCCTTCCTGAGCTTTGATTCTCCACATCAGATTATCAGCCACACCACGCCAACAAAATCCCAAAGCCTCTAAACGTACCTCCTCCATACTCTCTCTCCAGCCCGCGCCTATTTCCCCTCCCCCAAAGCGCTGCAAAAGAGCCCAAAAATCCCACTCCCCACGCCCCTCCATAAAAGACAACTTCGTATCAAGTGAAGAAAAACCCACCTCTCTTATCCCTTCCTTCACTCCTCCAGATAAGGCAATGGCAGTTTTCTCCAATACCTCTTGTAAGGGCTTTTTCATGGCAAATGATGCACCACAGAACTCTTGAGCTCTACTCCAAAAACACGTTGATAGAGCTCTGCTATCACAGGGTAGCTCTCCGTATCGCACTTATTGAAAAAGGTCACCTCAAAAGCCTTCACCACATCTTGAAATATTAAGGTATTCTCCGCCCACATCACAACAGTACGAGGCGATAACGTCACAGAAACATCTCCAGCTAAAAAAGAAGCCCGTACCAAATTCGCAAAAGACACAAGCGTTTTTTCCAACCCTTTATAAGAATCTTGCAAATGCGGCACTTTTTGTAAAATAATCTTTTCCTCTTGCAAGGGCGGTAAATACGATAAAGAGGTCACAATATGCCACCGGTCAATCTGTCCTTGATTCAACACTTCCGTGCCATGATATATCCCTAAAGAATCCCCCATGCCAGAAGTATTAGCCGTTGCAAAAATCCTAAAGAAAGGGTGCGGAGTGACCACTTCATTCTTCTCTAAGACCGTTAGGCGCCCTTTCTCCTCTAGCAACTGTTGAATGACAAACATCACATCAGGACGCCCCGCATCGTATTCATCTAAAACCAAGGCAATAGGACGCCTCAACGCAAAGGGAATCAACCCCTCAGAAAAACGCGTCACCTGATGATTATCCTCTACAGTAATGACATCCCGACCTATCAAATCCAGACGACTCACATGACCATCTAAATTCAATCGTATCACAGGCCAATTAAGACGCGCTGCTACTTGCTCTATATGGGTAGACTTGCCTGTCCCATGAAGCCCTTGAACAAACACACGTCTGTTATGCTCAAATCCCGCTAAAATTGATAAGGTCGTTGTTCTATCAAAGACATAGCCCTCCTCCACAATAGGAGCAAACTCTTCATAAGGGGGGGATTCAAACCCCTGCACTTCCCAAGAAGAAGCAATCCCAAAGGTTTTTTCTACAAAAATAGACTTCCGACGCAGACGAGTTTTCGCCTCTTCAGAATAAGACATAAAACACCATCCCAACTTAAAAAAGGAAGTTTAACAAAAAAATTCGCTTTTTTATAGTTTTTTTGCTACAGATACTCTATGAAAATAGCTGATAAATTAAGAGAAAAACTCACACGCACCTTCAAGCCAACACACCTGGTCATTGAAAATCACTCCGCAACCCACAAAGACCACCACCATGGTCTAACAGGCGGAGAAAGTCATTTTTTTGTTTCCATGGCCTCAAAAGCTTTCAGAGGAGAATCCGCCCTCGAAAGACAGCGCATGGTCTATAAAACCTTAGCCCAAGACATAAAAGACGGTCTTCATGCTTTAGAACTAAAACTCTACAGTGATGAAGAAGTAGCGGAAAAATAAGCCCTTAAAAATCGCTCATAAATTGTAGCAAGACTATGAAGATGATCTACAGCCACCCGCTCATTAACCTGATGCATGGTCTGCCCCACTAATCCAAACTCTATTACAGGGCAAAGGGGCGCGAAAAAACGTCCATCAGATGTTCCTCCCTTAGTGTCAAACACAGGGGAAATTTTGGTCACCTTCTTGACTATGGACGCTAGCATCTTAGCCTCCCAAGAAAGAGGGCTTAGAAAGGGCTCACAATTCACGCGCCCACGAAGCGTATAATTTTCACACGCAGTCAGCGCAAACAGTCTCAATAGCCTTTATAATCTTCTCCTCATTCATCAAAGGTGAAAACCGTATATTAAAAGCACAAGTCGCTTTTTCAGGCGTTACATTAGGGGCTACACTTCTAGCATCAAGAGAAGTCACCTGAAAAGAGGAGGGTTCAAAATAGTCGCTACCAGCTTCTATAGGAGTCAAGGATAAGGTCTTCAAAACACAAAGAAGGGGAAAAATAGGATTATCGCGCACTGTTCCATAAGCCACATGCTTGGAGGGAGCAAAAAAGGAGAGTTCTCCGGAAAAAGACCCCCGCCTGCCAATTTTTATCATCTCTCCAAATTGTGCAGGATTGGTAGGCTCGCCTACAAGAACAAGAGAAGGAGGTGGAAGAGAAGAGCTACTATGATTGAGCATCCATTGTAAGGCTTTGACAGTACCACAAGTGGCCTCTCCCTCTTCATCAGCTGTGAGCAGCATACTCACAGTGCCTTGAAAATCCTCTGTAGCGCAAAACTTTCCGGCTGCTACCCCAAAAGCAGCAACAGCACCTTTCATATCAACTGCCCCTCTCCCCCACAAGACCCCCTCTTTCACCTCTCCGCTAAAAGGAGGGTATCTCCATTTTTCATCACCGGGAGGCACAACATCAAGGTGGCCACTAAAGCAAAAATGAGGCTTCCCTTGACCAAAAAAAGCAAGAACATTGTAAACAGAGGGAGAATTTTTCTCACTCAAAGACAGGACTCGCCACTGAAATCCCACCGGCTTTAACACTGCCTCTAAAGGCGTAAATGCTTTAAGAGGCGCAGGCGTAACAGACGGAACCCGCAACAAAAGGCGCGCTAACTCCACTGGACAAAAAGACATCAAATATCTCTTAAAAGGTCATTAATAGAGGTCTTCTTTCGCGTGCCTTCATCCACCGTCTTCACAATCACCGCAGCCCCTAAAGAAACCCCCTCACAACGCCTATCCTTAAACGCCCCCGGAACAATCACTGAAAAAGGCGGTACGCAACCCTGAAAAATCTCCCCCGTCTCACGATGAATAATTTTAGTAGACGCCCCCAACATAACCCCCATAGCAATCACACTCCCCTTCCCCACTATAACCCCTTCAGCAATCTCACTGCGCGCCCCAATAAAACACTCATCCTCTATAATCACCGGACGACTCTGTAGTGGCTCTAATACCCCTCCTAACCCTACTCCCCCAGAAATATGACACCCACGACCTACATAAGCACAAGACCCAACCGTAGACCAAGTATCAATCATACTCCCTCTCCCAACCCAAGCGCCAACATTGATAAAACAAGGCATTAAAATCGCCCCACTCTCTACAAAACTGCCCTTGCGTACAATACTCCCAGGTACCATCCGCACACCCATACGCTTAAAATTCCTCTCCTCCCAATCCTCTACCTTAAGCGGAATCTTATCATACCAATACCCCCTCTTCACCTTCATGCTATAAAAAGAAAAGGACAACAAAATCCCTTTCTTCAACCACTCACAAACCTGCCAACCCCCATGGCAATCCTGCTCCACTACCCGCAAATCCCCTCTGTCTAACCCCTCTATCACTTCCTCCACAAGTAAACAGGCCCCTCTATCCTGATGCCAATCAAGTGAAGACCGATTCTCCCACAGACTCTCTATCCCCGATTGTAACTCCTTCATAAGACTTTATCTCTCCCTTCTAACAACCAATAGCTCAAAAAAATACAACACAAGAGATTCATTGAGTAAATACTACTTATTTGCTATACTATAGTGCATACCCCCTACAAATCAAAACCCATCTCCCAATCCCTTGTTCTCTCTTAAACGCTTTCTTCCGTACTTGGTGAGCCTTCTTCTCTGTAGTGGGGTACCTGCCTATAGCTTCGTGATTATCTCCGATGCCGAACTCGAAAATACCTTGAACCATATCACAGAACCACTCTTAAAGGCTGCAGAAAAAGATGGAAGAGAACTCTCCTTGCAAATTATCTTAGACCACAATTTTAATGCCTTCGTAGCAGAAGGGCAAAAAATCTTTATCTTCACTGGACTTTTCCAACACCTCGAATCAGCAGGAGAACTACAAGGTATTATTGCCCACGAACTAGGACACATTCAAGGAGGGCATTTAAGTCGACTGGATGAATCTGCTCAAACCTCTTCCGCTATTGGCGTCTTTTCTATCCTCTCCGGTATGGCCCTTATGACTATAGGAGGGAATACAAAGTTAGCAGAGGCTGGGGCTGCTATCGCTTACAGCGGTTCCGAACTAGCCTCACGCTCTTTCCTCAGAGACATAAGACACAACGAAGGCGCTGCTGACCAGTTCGCACTCACCATCCTAGAAAAAGCACAACTCTCAGGAATCCCCTACTTAAAAGCTATGGAAAGAATCAGGGACATCTCAGAAAAACATGGACAAAGCATACCAGAATATCTCTTGACTCACCCCCATGTGAAAAAACGCCTACAACATATCGAAGTCGCAGTCAAAGACTCTTCCTATCATGATACCCCTACCGACCAAAAATTACAGACGCTCTTCGCGCGCTCAAAAGCGAAAGTCTATGCCTTTACCAATTCCTACAAAAATGTCTTCCGTCATTACAATAACCAACAAACCATACAAGCTCAATACGCAAAAGCCATTGCAAGCTACAGAGCAGGCTATTATAAAGACGCCTTGCAATATCTCTCCTCCCTCCTAAAACAATTCCCTGAAGACCCCTATTTCCTAGAATTCTCTATCGATCTCTTCATTGCCTCCAACCAGCCTCAAAAAGCCCTAAAAGCCGCTCTATTCCTTCTCAAGGTTTCAACATCAGACTCCCCTGTACGCCTACAAGTAGCCTCCGCTCTCATCAAGCAAAAAGACTATGCTTATCAACAACAAGGCGCTACTATCCTCCATGAATTACTAGGACATAACCCCAATAGTGTCGATAGCTGGCGACTGTTATCTGTTTTCTACGGTAGAGACGGAAGATTAGGCAAATCCTATTTCTGTAATGCCATGCGATTCTTTTATATGGGGAATATGATAGAAGCCCGTAAACAGGCTTTTCGCGCTTTTCAACACCTCCCAAAAGATTCTCCCGAGCGTAAACAGCTACAAGACCTGCTCAAAGTAGCCTGATAATTCTCTCATCTTTGACTGGTAAATTTCCCTCTTCCTTGACCACTCCAAGATGAAAATCATAAGACTCAGATACAGGACGCTCCAGTGTCCCCTTATACCCACACTGTAAAGTCAAAAACTGACTCACCCCCAAAATCAAAAGGCCTGTTACCCAAATAGGCATTCCCTTTCTCTCTTTTTTTATCCCATCTGACATGGTAGCATAAGCCCACAGGTCAATCAAAATCTTTTCCCCTATGAAACGCCGCCTTCATTTCACACTCATAGCCCTGCTACTCCTTGTAGCCCTAGGGTTTCTACTTCCCCTGCTCAAGGCTCTCTTCTTGAGAGGGTAAGATGCTCATAGATAGCCATTGTCACTTAGATATGCTAAAGGGCAATTTAGAAAAATGCCTCCTGAGGGCTAAGGAGAAAGGAGTGGAATATGTTCTAAGTGTTGGGACGACTTTGGAGGGAAGTAGCAAAACCTATCATCTCACAAAAATGTTTCAGAATATAGGCTATAGCGTTGGGATTCACCCTTTGAATGTTTCTTCTCATCAGAATGTTACCACTTTGGAGCTAATTGATGCCTCTTCTTTACCTTACATTATAGCTTTAGGAGAAAGCGGGTTGGATTACAGCCGTCCTAAGACGCCAAAAGCGCTACAACATACTTTATTTCTGCGCCATATTGAGGCGGCACGCAAAACGGCACTGCCTCTGATAATCCACGCCCGCAATGCCGACGAAGATATGAAACAGCTCTTAGAAGAAGAATATGCCAAAGAGCCTTTTCAAGGGGTGTTACATTGCTTTGCCTCTTCAAAAGCTTTAGCTGAAACCGCTTTGTCTCTAGGCTTTTATCTAGGATTTACAGGACTCATTACCTTTCCCAATGCCTCCCCCATTGCTAGCATTGCCCGCCAGTGCCCCTTAGAGAAAATACTCATAGAAACCGATAGCCCCTATCTTGCTCCCGTTCCCCACAGAGGAAAGCCAAATGAACCCGCTTATGTTTACTATGTCGCTTCGGCTTTAGCGACACTGCGTAACACACCCTTAAAAACTATAGCCTCCGCAACAACTAACAATTTTCTCACCCTCTTTCCTAAAGCCAACCACTCATTATCATCATCATGAAAGTCACACTCCTTGGTTGCGGCTCTTCTCGAGGTCTTCCACACAGCAATGGATTCTGGGGGGATTGTAACCCCAAAAACCCCAAAAACCACCGCAGTAGAGCTGGTTTGCTGATTCAAGAAGGAAACACAGTGATTCTCGTAGATACAAGCCCCGAACTCCGACAACAACTTGCCCCTTTGTTCCTCACACATCTCACTGCCCTCCTTTGGACACATACCCACGCCGACCATGTCAACGGCATAGAAGACATAAGACCCTTCAGAGACCTCACCAACCATCCTATAGAAGCCTACGGTACCTCTCATACCCTCAAAACCCTAACACAACGATTCTCTTACTGTTTCCATGCCACACACCGCCCTCAGCTCTTCCACCTAAACACCATAAACCCTCCCACAACCCTCACCTTTGAAACACTAAAACTACAGATTTTTCAACAAGAACACGGAGACACAACCTCTTTAGGCATAAAATGCTCTTCTCTCCTCAAAACAGAAACCTCTCTTTGCTATAGCAATGATGTGGTTTCTCTCTCCAAAGAAGCCTTCAACACCATTAAGGGTACTGATATCTGGATTGTTGATGCCCTACGATACAAACCGCATCCTAACCATGCACACCTAGAAAAAACCCTAAAATGGATAAAAGAAGCACAACCTAAACGCAGTATTCTCACTAACCTCTCCTCTTTCATGGATTATGAACAACTCAAAGCCTCTCTACCTCCCACAATAGAACCGGGCTTTGATGGCTTACAACTTGTGTTATAAAGCGCACATCATGATAACCTCTTCCCCCCGCCACTTATTAGGTCTTAAAACCTTGAGAAAAGAAGACCTCGCAACACTGCTTAGGCCTTTACCCTCCCTTAGTGATAATCCCTTAAAAGGCTATACTATCATCCTTGTCTTTTTAGAACCCTCCACGCGTACATGCCTCTCTTTTGAAAGCGCCGCAGGGCGCTTAGGGGCACAAACATTACGTTTTGATGCGAAAACTTCCTCTCTGGAAAAAGGGGAAAGTCTATCCCAAACCCTCTGCGTCTTAAGCCAACTAGCAGATATCCTCATCGTCCGAACGCCTCACGCCCTCAAACCCTTAGCAACCTCCATCTCCTGTCACCTCATCAATGCCGGAGACGCTTTAGAACACCCCACCCAAGGACTGCTAGACGCTTTAACCCTCAAAAAACACTTCGGCTCCCTAAAAGGAAAAAGGCTTTCCATTTGCGGCGATATCGTACACAGCCGCGTCGTGCCCTCAACCATAGCAGCTGTGGAAAGTGAAGGCATGACTATCACCCTCATCGCCCCCCCCCCTTGGCTACCCCCTCCTAAAACTTTCCCAAGAGCAAGATATCTATCATCTCTCAAAGATGCCCTCAAAGAAACCGACGCCCTCATGGTCCTAAGACCCCAACGCGAACGACACAAACAAAATACCAAAATAAGCCCTTTTTACATCACCAAAGAGACCCTAAACCTTCTACCCCCCCATGGCGTGCTCTTACACCCCGGCCCCATAGAAGGCACACTGGATATGCACCCTTCTCTCATACACTCCCCCAGAAGTCTCATCCTAAAACAAGTCCAAAACGGCGTCATAGCACGCATGAATGCCCTCCTCTGGGTCGCAGGCCCATGACCATCATCCCCCTCCTAATAGCAGCATACCTCTTAGGAAGTATTCCCTTCGGACTCCTCCTCACACAGATAACAGGCAAAGAGGATATTCGCCAAAAAGGCTCCGGCAACATCGGGGCAACCAATGTCCTCAGAACCACTACCCCCCTTCTAGCACTCATGACTCTGATAGCCGATATCCTAAAGGGAACAATACCAGTCGCTATCACCTTTATAATCCTCCCCTCCGCCGCCCCTTTGGTCGCTATCGCCTGCGTGGTAGGACATTGCTTCCCTCTGTGGCTCAGATTCCAAGGAGGGAAAGGCGTTGCAACTTTCTTAGGCGTTGTCATCGCACTGAATCCTCCTATGTCCCTTTTATTCCTAGGGGCTTTTATCCTCTTCTTATCTCTGACCCGATATGTTAGTATCGCTTCCATGGGCGCATCTTGCAGTCTTGCTCTTCTCGCCCTCCTCACCCTTCCCTTTAACACCTCCATCCCCCTCCTGCTCCTCACACTCCTAATCCTCCTTCGTCACAAGAAGAATATTCAAAACCTCTGCTCCGGTACAGAATCAAAGCACTCCCTTTAATGAAAATCACTCACAACCTTTTCTCCTCTCTAAATCCTGAACAACGCAAAGCCGTTGAAAATACACAAGGCCCCCTCCTAGTCCTAGCAGGAGCAGGAACAGGAAAAACCAAAACCCTCACCCATCGCCTAGCCTATATCCTGCAAAAAGGACTATCTACCCATAGACAAATCCTAGCAGTCACTTTCACCAATAAAGCTGCTACAGCAATGCGCACGCGCCTCCAAGAGTTGCTACAATTTCCTCTCCCTGCCTTTTCCTTCGTTGGAACCTTCCACGCTTGTGCTAGCAAAATCCTAAGACAAGAAGCCCACAAAAGCGACGTCACCGAAACCTTTACCATCATCTCAGAACGAGAACAAAACGCCCTCCTAAAGACCCTCCTAACCGATAACAATATTAACAATACCATCAACCCTAAAGGTATTCTCTATCACCTCCATATGTGGAAACAAAAAGCCCTACGCCCTAAAGATGTACTCTTACATGACAGTGAGAACACCTTAGAAAAAATAGCCCTCAAACTCTATCCTGCCTACCAAAGAGCCCTTGTGAGAAGCAACGCCTGTGATTTTGATGATTTGCTCCTCAAAACACTGACAATCTTCAAAGAAAATGACAGTATCCGACAAAAATACCAAAATCTTTTTCGTTACATTTCTGTAGATGAATACCAAGATACCAATCTCACCCAGCGCTTATGGCTAGAGCAACTGGTGAAAGCCCCTGAACATAATATTTGCTGCGTAGGAGACGAAGATCAGTCCATTTACTCATGGCGCGGCGCGGCTATAGAGAATATTCTCAACTTTCCCGAACAATATGATAACTGCCAAGTGGTTCACCTAGAGACCAACTACCGCTCAACAAAACCTATCTTAGAAGCTGCCAATAGCCTCATCAAACACAACACCTCACATCTAGGCAAAATTCTCAAAACAGATAAAGACGGCGAACCTGTCTCTGTCTGGGAGTGTAGCGACCAGTATATGGAAGCCTCCGTCATTGTACAGGCCATTGAACAGCTACAACAACAAGATGTTCCCTTAAAGTCTATTGCCATCCTCACCCGTACCAGCGCCCAAAGCGGCGTTTTTGAAGAAAAACTCCTCAACGCCTCTATTCCCTATACAATCATTGGTAATGTCAAATTTTATCAACGTCAGGAAATTCAGGATATGCTCTCCTATCTCCGCCTCTTGCACAACCCCCATAACAATCTCGCCTTTCGTCGCGCCATCAGTATCCCCAAACAAGGCATCGGCCCTAAAACCCTCGCAACCCTCGAGCAATACAAAGACAATATGTCCATCATAGAAGCCCTTGAACACGCCCCCTTATCATCCAAAATGACAAAAGCCCTAAAGAAATTTTCTCACAATCTCTATCGTTGGAAAGACCTCTTAGCATCAAAGCGCTTAGGCGAAGTCTTTCATATTGTCCTAGAAGAAAGTGGCTATAAAGAAATCTGGGACACCGCTCCAATTCTGGAAAAAGAAGCGCGCTTGGCGAATCTGGAAGAACTCAAAAGTATGATAGAAACATTTCAAACACTGGATTCCTTTTTAGAACATGCAAGCTTTGCCACAGATATGTCCGCTAAAAAAGAACAAGGGGTGTTAATCATGACATTGCATGCCGCTAAGGGCTTGGAGTTTGATTATGTCTTCCTGCCCGGTTGGGAGCAAGGATTATGCCCTCACAATAAGTCTATGGACGAACCCCAACACCTTGAAGAAGAACGACGCCTCGCTTACGTAGGCCTTACACGGGCTAAAACCTTATGTATCATTTCCTACACCCAAAGTCGTGTCATGTTCGGAAAGCTCAAAATCAATACTCCAAGCATGTTTATTGATGAAATACCAACTTTACAAAAGCATAAATTTTTTGAAAATGAGATGCATGCTCTGCCGTAATTCTTTAGACTACATGCTACACGCTTTTTACCGCAAAGATTGTTTTTTCCTTCATGTTTCCTTGTCTTGATAGCTGTTTGTTGACTGCTGAGTCTGTTTCCTGCGGTCATCCGGACAAAATTTGTGATATCATCTCAGATGCCCTCCTAGACGCCTATCTCAAGAAAGACCCTAGCATACGGACAGCAATAGAAGTCCTAGTCACCACAAAGAAAGTCATCTTAGCTGGAGAAGTTTCAGCCCCCCTGTTAACACCTCAACAAACAAAAGAGATTGTGCGCCAAACGCTCAAAGAGATAGGCTATGAACAGTCCTCTTTTCATTGGGCAACAGTTGAAATTAGCAATTTTATTCACAGCCAGTCCCATGATATAGCAACAGGAATAAAAGCGAGAGGGGACAAGTCCCTAGGAGCTGGTGACCAAGGCTTAATGTTTGGCTATGCTACAGATGAAACGCTACATTTTATGCCTGCCCCTATTTTTTATGCCCATGAGATTCTGAAGCACTTGAAGACCTATCGTCAAAACACTTGCCCTCTCCTCTACCCAGATGCAAAATGCCAAGTGACTCTCTTGTATGAACAAGGGTGCCCACAGTCTTTACATTCTGCGGTGATTTCAAGCCAGCATTCCAAAGATATGCCTTTGGAAGAGGTACGGTCTCACTTAAAAAAAGTCCTTAAAGCAACCCTTCCAAAGGATTTTATCAACGATACAAGTACCATCTTGCCTAACCCTGCCGGAAATTTTATCATAGGAGGCCCTGATGGAGACACAGGACTAACTGGGCGCAAAATCATGGTAGACACCTATGGAGGGTATTTGTCTCATGGAGGAGGCTCCTTCTCAGGAAAAGATGCAACGAAAGTCGATCGTTCCGGTGCTTATATGGCGCGGTATATCGCAAAAAATCTTGTAGCAAGCGGTCTTGCGCAAAAATGCCTGATACAGCTTTCCTATGCCATCGGTTTAGCAGAGCCAGTAGCTTTATATTGCGACTTCTTAGGCACAGGCAAAATTAGTGAAGAACGAGTGAAAAAAGCCCTCCCAAACCTTCTAGACCTCACGCCATCAGGCATTATCAAACATCTTAACTTACAAACGCCTTTCTATAAAATCACTGCTAGCTATGGACACTTCGGACGCAAACCCACTGAACAAGGCGCCTTCCCTTGGGAAAAAGAGTCCCCCTCCCTGCAAGAGGCCCTCTTACGCCTATAACAGCTTTTACACAACAAAAGCACGCTTTCGTACCTCTTTGTCTCTCAAGAGACAAGATATTTTTCATTCGCCCTATTGTCTTAACAGTCCTCAAACCATTGAAGATTTTCAACAAAACTTTGACCACCTCTGGATAGAAATTGGCTTCGGGGGGGGTGAACATCTCTTATGGCAAGCCTTACATCATAAAAACATTGCCATGATAGGCATAGACCCTTTTCTTCACGGATTAGCGCAACTTCACAAAGCCATTGAACGCCAAAAAATACAAAACATTGCCTTTGTCCCCAACAAAGGCGAAGCGTTTTTGGATACGTTAGCGGAAAATTCTGTACAGCGTTGTTTTTTGCTCTTTTCCGACCCTTGGCCTAAAAAACGACACGCAAAACGCCGATACTTGCAGCTGGAAAGCGCTCAAACCTTAAGCATCATTCTGAAAAAAGGCGGACTCCTGAGAATAGCCACTGACCATGAGACAATGGCTCAATGGAGTGACCATATCATGGGGAAACAAAAAGAATTTTCCTGCCTGCATTTTGAAGAAACTACCAATCAAAGCCCCAGCCGACCCTCAGATTGGCCTGCTACACGATATGAAAATAAAGCCAAAAAAGAGGGCAAAATTAGAAAATTTTTTCAATACGAACGCCTTTAATCTCTCACCGAGAGTAAAACTCCACCACAAGATTAGGAAACATTTCAACCGGGTAAGGCACATCTCCTAAAACAGGGAGACGCAAAAGAGAACCCTGCATCTTCTTATGATCTACAGAATAATAAGTAGGCACTTCTCTTTCTTGACTATCCACCGCCTGTATCACCAGATTAGATTCCACCATAGAAGGAATAACCTCCACCACATCATTAATAGACAAGGTATAGCTACTGATTTTCACCCGCGCCCCATTAACACGAATATGACCATGATTAATCATTTGACGCGCAGAAAAAATCGTCGGGGCAAACTTCAAACGATACACAGCCGTATCCAAACGTGACTCCAGCAACATCACCAAATTCTCAGCCGAATTCCCTTTCTTCTTAGACGCTCTCTCATAAATATTGCGAAAAGCCTTTTCCATCACAGACCCATAGTATCTCTTCAACTTTTGCTTTGCCAATAAATGCTCCCCATAATCACTCAATCGCCCCCGCCCTTTAGATGGACCATGCTGTCCGGGAAGATAAGGCCTCTTATTAGCAGGAGACTTATTACGCCCCCAAAGTGACGTGCCAATCCGCCTGTCAATCTTATACTTCGCTTTTAACCGCTTGCTCACACTACCTCAAAAGAGTTCTAACAAAACACACAAATCCCACTATACAAAAGGTTCTCTTCCTTTGCAACACCAAGTTAATCTCCCTCATAAAAAAAAACCTTCTCCACACCCCCTCCATTCCTCGACTCCAATTTACACTACAAGTTAGGGTACGTTAGCATAAGCGACAGCCTCGACTTCTACATCAAACGCTGCTACCATACCGGTGATGACGCAAGCGCGGGCAGGAAGGGCTTCAGAGACATATTGCAGATAAACCTCATTAAAATCCCCAAACTGGTTTTGATTGGTAAGCCAACAAGTGGTCTTCACCACATCCTTGAAAGTATAACCGGCTTCCAACAAAGCCTTTTGTAAATTCTCCATCACCAACTGTGTTTGTTCTTTAATACTGCCCCCTATGATTTTCCCTTCTTCGTTTACAGGAATCTGTCCAGAAACATATAAAAAATTCCCAGCCCTAACAGACTTGGAATACGGGAGCTTGCCCCCGGCATAACGTTGAATAACCATTTTCCTTCTCGTTTGTAAGATACCATTTCTCTCAGTTTAGTCACAAGTGCGGTTCTTTACAAGTCTCTTTCAGCATGTCAAAGGACTTCCGGATAAGGTCTAAGGACAAAGGGGCTGTAGGGTCCTCTGAAAATAAGATATCCAGTATGCGTTTTGCTCCCTTTTGGTGTTCCTTGTGAAGGAGTTCCGTGAAAGCCAATTTCGCACGCATTTGCCCTAGTGCTCTCTCCACCCTCGGCTCTTGCACACTGGATAGCTCAACACAAGACACAACACGATTTAAAAGACGATATCCATAACAAGAAGAAGGCCCTGAAAATGAATGCTGTTGAGACTTAAGCGCTTTTCTTTCCTTACCAATAAGGTATTCCAAAGACTTTGGAAGTGTGGCTTTCTTGCAACAAATCAGTGAACGACCATCCGGATGTAGAGAAATCGCCTTCTCCTCCTTTGAAAAAGACCCTGCCTTCAACGCAAAATTAGAAAAGGTTTCTAGCTGTATCGTCACTGTCTCTTACTTGATAATGCTAGGATACTGTTCAATGCGTAAAAAAGCCTTTGACTCCTGCCAAGAAATCAGAAACTTCTTCAATTCTAAATTCTTGCGCGGTAGCTGTATCGTCAACTGCACATATTGGTCTCCTGTGCCTTTTCGTGTTCTTATGCCCTTGCCCTTGACTCTCAAAGAGGTATTGCGTTCCAAATTAGGAGGCGTTTGAACCTTTACCATCCCCCAGATTGTCGGAACGGAAACCAAACTGCCTAAAACCGCCTCCTTAAGTGAAATCGGAACCTCAACCATAATATTTCGTCCCTGACGCTGAAAGATATCATGAGCCGTTATAGAGGCAATTTTCACAAAACCATCCCCATTGTCTCCCCCCTCCCTTCCGGGCTCTCCACGCCCTTGAAGACGC
This sequence comes from Alphaproteobacteria bacterium, assembly GCA_965222575.1. Taxonomy (GTDB): domain Bacteria; phylum Pseudomonadota; class Alphaproteobacteria. The sequence goes on along the minus strand of OZ244958.1, from coordinate 1,054,530 downwards.
AAAATATCCCCCTCATCTAACCCCTCCTGAAACCGTACCTTCAGTTTGCACCCCCCAATAACAAGCGTTTTTACACATCCCCTCACCGCCTCCTCAAAAGACATACTTACCTCCACCTCTACATCCTTACCCCGCACAGGCCTCCGCACAGGACGAGCACTCGCCCCCTCCCCTCCTAGATTGCTAAATACACTGGAAAATAAATCCTCAAAAACCGAACCAGAAGAAAAATTCTCTCTCACCCTCGCCTCCCTCACAGAAGACCTCCTCCCCCCCTCCCTCCGACGCATTGCATCATACGCTGCACGCTTAGGCGGCGATGATAACACCCTATACGCCGCAGAAATATCCTTAAACCTCTCAGATGCCCTCCTCCCAGATTCCTCACTGCTATAATGATACCTATCAGGGTGATAAACCTTTGCTAACTCCTGATAAGCACGCTTAACCTCCGCCCCCGTGCAACTCCTATCAACACCCAATATAGTATAAAAATCCCGATCTATCATATGCTATACATATTGCTCTATACCTCTATTTTTCCCCCTTGTTCTCAAAATACCCTTAACCCCAAAAAACAACAAAAGAACACAAGAGAATTTTTTGCTATACTTATCCTAAACTCAGGTAAAAAAAACCACCCCAATGTCCTCCTCAAAACGACTCGGCACGCTTTTTACCCACACCGAATTAGGGGGGACTTTTACAATAAAAAATCACCCCTCCTCTCCTACTCCTCATGAAAAAACACTGGCCGAGTGCCAAACCCTCGAACACCTCAGAGAGGCCATAGAAGCATTCGAAGGATGCCCCCTCAAACAAGACGCCAACCGCACAGTATTTGCCGACGGTATTCCTCACAGCCCTCTCATGATTATCGGAGAAGCCCCAGGACAAGAAGAAGATAAACAAGGAAAACCCTTTGTAGGACAAGCAGGAAAATTACTAGATGAACTCTTATCCTGTATCGGCTATACCCGTGAAAAAAATGTCTATATTACCAATGTCATCCCTTGGAGACCCCCCGATAACAGAAAACCCTCTAAAGAGGAATTATCTCTTATGCTCCCCTTTCTATATCACCATATTGTCCTCAATGCCCCCCAAGTATTACTCTTAGTAGGCAGTGTCGCCCTCTCTACCCTCTTCCCTCACCACCCCTCCATTACAAAAACCAGAGGTACCCCCCTCTCTCTAGTCATTGACCCCCACAACTATCCCATTTTAGCAACCTTCCACCCAGCTTATCTTTTACGTAATCCCATTAAAAAACGCGAAGTATGGGAGGATTTACTCACTTTGGAAGATATGCTTAAGAATCATAAGGATTAGGGTCTTTTTTTATCAAAATCTTGAGGGGAGTGTTATAAAGATTAAAGGACTTCCTGAGTTGATTCTCCAAGAACCGCCTGTAAGATGCAGGCGGAGGAGTTTTAAGAGATGCAAAAAAGACAAAACCCGGAGGGGCCACAGAAGCTTGGTGAAGATAACGACACTTCCAACGTCTCCCTTTGATAAGCGGAGGCAAGTGACAGTCCAGCTCTTTAATCCATTTATTAAGACGGGCAGTAGGAATGTGCGTTCTCCAAGCATCATAAGCGTCACAAGCCCCACGCATTAAAGCCTCCAGACCCTTGCCTTCCTTAGCGCAAATAGGATAAATCTTCCGAATCCCTGCCTGAGGTAAGCAGCTTTGCAAATACCGTAAGGCTTCCTTTTCTGTATGCAGACGAAACTCTTTCCCAAGCAAATCCCATTTATTCAGCCCTACAATGACTGTTTTTCCCTTACTGAAGAGGGTATTGGCTATTTTCAGACTTTGCTTGGAAACCGGCGCCATAGCCTCCAATATCAAAACCCCCACATCACTCCGTTCCATCTCAGACAAGGCAATAGCGGCACAGGATTGCTCCAAAGAACGCGTAATTTTCACTTTACTTCTTAATCCTGCTGTATCTATAAGTGAAAAATCCTTGTTCCTCCATCGAAAAGGGATTTCAATGGAATCCTGAGTGGTACCAGCAGCAGTAGACGTCAACAGCTCTTCCGACCCCACCAAAGAATTCAGTAAGGTCGATTTCCCCACATTGGGTTGTCCTACCAAACAGAGGACAACACGTTTCTCTTTCTTGTACTCACTAACAGAAGACCGACAAAAAGGCAAAAGCCTCTCATACAATGTTTCATATCCTCTACTGTGGAGAGCAGAAAACGCTACAGGGGCACCAAATCCTAAAGCAAATCCCTCTTCCAAAGAGCCTCTCTTATCACTCTTATTAGCCACCACGACAATAGGCTTGTTTTCTTTTCTCAACAGCCTAGCAATCTCTAAATCCAGAGGAATAAGCCCCACACTATTATCAATCATAAACAGCACCCCGTCCGCTTCTCTTACAGCTTGCAACATTTTCTCCATCATGCCCTTGTGCAACTCCCCTTGAGGCTTAGACATAAACCCAGCTGTATCAATAAGTGTAAAAGAGAGCGCCTCTAATTGCCCCTGTCCCTTTTTGACATCCCTTGTAGTCCCCGCTTCTTCATGCACTAAAGAGCGCCGCCTTGAAAAGCGGTTAAAAAATGTAGATTTCCCAACATTGGGACGGCCAACAATAACAAATTTCATCTCCCCCTTCCCAGTCTACCAACACAGCACATAACCCCTGTTGTTTATCACCAGCATCTTCCCTTCTGCAAACATAGGCGCAAGATACACAGAGGAGGTCAATTCGTGCTCTTGTAGAATTTTTCCATTTTGTCCATCAACCACTAAAAGACTTCCCATATGAGAAAGCAAAAACAGTTTTGAGTCCACCAAAACAGGCCCCATCCAAATGAGTCGCGTCTTTCCTTCTTGAAGCGGTATCTGGCTCACCCACCGCACTTTGCCCTCAGAACTCAGTGCCACCAACTGATTCTCTTCAGTCACAAAAAACAAGGTATTCCCCGCATACCAAGGGCCATAATAACTCCCAATGTCCAAAGACCACCTTGGTATACCAGATAAAATGTCAAGAGCCATCACCACATGCCTGTTGCCTAACACAAACACTTTATCTCTTTCCACCACAGGCATGCCAACAACATTAGCAATCTGTTCCAGTTCCGTTTTAAGCGATCGCTCGCCAGCAACAGGAGTAGACCAAAGCAAATTGCCTGTTTTCTCCTCCAGCGCTAATAAATGAGAAGAAGAGGCAGGGACTAAAAAAACTCCTTCTGCAAAAACAGGAAACTTCTGGGGATAAAACATCAAAGGCTTCACAGGCGCCAAATTCGTCCACTGTTTTTCACCGGTCTTTTTATCCAAAGCAAGAGTCTTCCCACTAATCAGCGCAATCACCACCATTGTTTCTCCTATCACAGGGGCAGACCGCACAGGAGTCGTATCCTTATACACCCAAATGGTCTCCCCCTCCTCCGTAAGGGCAAAAAGGTCTCCAAGTCCCGTGGAAACATACAGAATGTCCTCTTCCTTGCTTATGCCACCAGAAAACACAAGAGATTCATCTTCCTTTCGCGTTAAAAGAGACTTCTTCCACAGCCTTTTTCCCGTCTTAAGATCTAAAACATGTAGAACCCATTGCCCATCTAGTACATAAACCTTCCCCTCGGATATCAAGGGCGGCACAGTAAAATGCGCAACACCCTGAGGAGCCCCAAGCTTTACTTTCCATGTAGGACTAATATCACCATCCCAAGAGACTACCTTCAAATTCCCTTTGTTCAAAGGCCAAACACTATTCTCCTCCGCCCTCGGTAAAAAAACTGCTACTCCCTCCAACAGCGGGTCTACAGCAAGGGAAGAACTTGGAAAAAAAACTTCTATCTTTTCCCCTTCAGCTACCTCGCGATCACTCCCGCAACCAAAAAGACTCCCTAAAAGCAACAGACAAAAGACCCCTAATACCCACTGGCAGTACCTTCCTTGCTCACTCATGATGAAGACTCTCTCAAAATCGGTAAAAACTGCTTGACCAAAGACTTCACACTCTGGTCTACCTCAACCCTGCTCTCAAGAGCCTCCAAAATCTCAGAAGCCCTCCCCACTTGTCCATCCTGCCAGTAAGCCAACGCTCTAATAACATCCCCCAAAGGCCCATATACAGGATGCGAAAAGGCTTCTAACAGTACTATACAATCTTCATACTTTTCCTGAGAAAATAACAAAAATCCCCGAGATAACATCGTAATAGCTTGAAGATTTTCTTCTAGCTTCTCCTCTTCCAAAACATGACTGGCTTCTTCCTCTTCCAAAACCTGCAAAAACGCTAGGTGACGATAGAAATCTTCAGAGGAATCCATAACAGCTCTAAGAGAAGAAAGGGCTTGCGTCTCATGACTTTCCTTGTGATTCACATAGGTGTATAAATGAGTCGTGAGAGTCTCTCTAAGCTTTTTTACACGCTCTTGATAAAATACCCCCCCAATAACAAGAACCAAAACAATACTGCCCCCTATGATAAGAGGTCTTTTATAGACCTTAAGAAGACCCAGTACAGAGTCTAAAGAAAGATTGTGTAAAAAAGACTTCAGTGCCATTTCTTCCTATTTCCACTTAATAGAACATCCCATAGAAGAAGGGGGAGAAGATGGCGGAGGAACAAAAGTCCTCATTTTTTTCGCAGCCTCCACCAAATCTGAAGAACCCCCCGTAATAGTCAGGTGACTCACCTCCACCAAACGACCTCTATAATATAAACGCAATTCCTTATCAAATAAGAAAAAATCCGGCGTGCACACAGCCCCATAAGCGTGGGCTATCTCCTGAGTCTCATCCCAAAGATAAGGAAAAGAAAAAGCATTCTCCTTAGCAAACACTCTCATTTTATCAGGCGCATCCAAAGGAAACTGTTCCACATCATTAGGCATAAAAGCAATACTACCAATGCCTAGTGTAACAAGAACCTTCGTCTCCTCCACCAAACGATGCACAATAGCCTGCACATAAGGACAGTGATTACAGATAAACATCACCAAAAGGCCTTCCTTGCCTCGTACAGAAGAAAGGGTATACCTCTTCCCTTCCTCATCAGTAAGAGAAAAATCAGGCGCCTCTCCCCCCGGAGACAAATGCGGCGTTTCTGTCAAAACCATGGATTCCTTTGAGAAAGGTGTTTATTACCTGCTATCATATCCTTTCTCTTCTCTAAGAGCAATCAATTTCAGTTGAATAATGTTTCACTACCCCACTGTTTTACTCCCACAGTCCTTAAAAAAGCCGCTCACTTATAAAACAAAAGAAGACATATGCATTGGGACCTTTGTAGAAGTGCCAATTCGCCATAAACACTCCATAGGAGTCGTTTGGAGTCTTCATAACAAGCCCCCCACCACCTTAAAAGAAGAACAAATCAAAAGCATTGCAAAAATTCTCCCCTTTACGCCTCTATCCTTAGAATACCTAAAGTTTCTCACATGGTCTTCCCACTACTACATGACTCCCCTTGGCCTAGTGCTAAAAACCGCTCTATCTTCCGCCCTCAAAAAAGAGACACGCCCCACTCATATCCTATGGGAAGGACAAAAGCCCTCTATCATGACGAAAAGCCGTGCCCGCCTGCTTGCCCACTTGCCCGTTGACACAGCCATACCCATACATCGTCTCAAAGAGAAAAGCCATCTCATAGCCCCTTTAATCAAAGCCGGCATTCTCAAACGCCTCTCCCCCCCGCTTTCCGCTCACAAGCCTAAAAAATTTCGCATCAACCCCACACGCTCTCAGCAAAACTTCCTGCAACACGCTTACGAAAAAATCCATAACGCTGCCTTCTCTCCCCTTGTTCTCTCAGGGGCCCCCGGAACAGGAAAATCCACTATCGGCGCACCCCTCATAGAAAAAATTCTCAACCACGGCAAACAAGCACTCGTCCTCTTGCCAGAAATCGCTCTTACCACGCGTTGGAGAGGACTGTTAAGAGACACCCTCAACATTGACCCCTATCTATGGCATACCCACCAAAAACCTTCAGAAAAAAAAGCCATATGGACAGCACTCCAACAGGCTACTCCTTGTGTGGTCGTAGGCGCCCGCTCAGCTGTGTTTCTGCCCTTTCACACCCTCGGAGGCCTTATCATAGACGAAGAACACGATACCTCATTTAAGCAAGACGAAGGACTGCGCTATCACGGACGAGACATGGCTTTGATGCGCGGAAAACAACACAGCTGTCCCGTTATCCTCATATCAGCAACCCCCTCTATGGAAACCCTCTATAACATAGAACATAAAGGCTGGTCACTCACTACCTTAGAAGAAAAAGAACGCCCCCGCCCCCTGCCTCCTATCAATCTGGTAGATATGCGTACCACATCCAACCACACCTTCCTCTCAGACCCTCTGAAAAAAGCCATAGAAAAAGCCTTGAAACAAGGACATCAGAGTCTGTTATATCTCAATCGCCGTGGCTATGCAAACTGTCGCATTTGCACAACATGCAGCGATATCTTATTGTGCGACCAGTGCTCCTCTTTCTTAGTCCACCACCTAAAAGAAAAGGTACTAAAATGTCATCTCTGTCATAGCACTTTTCCTTTGAGCAAAACCTGTCCTTGCGGAAAAGGCAAAGGGTTTCGCTCTTATGGTCCGGGCATAGAACGCCTAGAGGAAACAGTGCGCACTCTCTTCCCTAAAGCCTGTATTGAGAAAATCAGCAGTGACACAATTCTCAAAGCAGGACAAAAAGAAACTTTGATTCAAAACATGTCACAAGGAAAAATTGATATCCTCATTGGTACGCAAATCATCAGCAAAGGTCACCATTTTCCTCATTTAACTGTGGTGGGAGTCATTGATGCGGATTTTCATTCTCTTGCCGGAGAGTTTCGTACAGCAGAAGCCACTTGGCAGATTCTTGAACAGGTAGCAGGGCGCGGAGGACGAAAATACCCAGGAGAAGTCTTTCTCCAAACCCATACCCCAAATAACCCCCTACTTCAGTATCTATGCACAAGAAATCAACAAGGGTACATAGCCCATGAAAAATATCTGAGAAAAACCTATTCTCTCCCTCCTTTCGGCTCCCTAGCCTCTCTCATCATCAGCGGTCTGCATGAAGAAAAAACCGCACATATCGTGCGCCAAATAGGCTCTCTCATTCCGCAGGTAAAAAATCAAGACGTCACCATTCTAGGACCATCTCCCGCTGTGCACTTTCGTATCAGAGGCGCCTATCGATGGCGTTTCTCAATCCGAACACCCAAGCATATACGCCCTCAAAAACTCATCTCTCTTTGGCTCTCAGCCTGTCAAAAAAAACACCTCCTCAGAAGTGTAAAAGTAGAAATCGATATAGACCCTTACGCCTTTTTCTAGGGAGAAACTACTTGGTACGGCTTTTCGCTGCTAACAGCTCCACAGCTTCTTCTAAAGTGAGGTCTGTAGCCCCTGTTTTCTTCAACGAAACATTGATTCTTTTATGGGTCACATAAGGCCCATAACGTCCTTGTAAAATCTCCACAGTACCGCCTCCTTCCGGATGCTCCCCCAAGACTTTCAATACCTGCCTCTTGCTTCCCCCATTCCTCCCTTCTTTCAACAAAACAATAGCCCTGTTAAGTCCAACCTCCATAGCCTCCTCCACAGAAGATAACTTAGCATATTTCCCATTGTGGTCAAGATAAGGCCCATAACGACCAAGTCGTACAAAAATTTCTTCTTTTGTTTCAGGATGTTTCCCCAAAAGCTTCGGAAACACTAAGAGTTTAAGAGCTTCTTCCAAAGTAATCCTATGAGGGTCAAGAGGGGGTTTTAGAGAAACCCGCTTAGGCTTTTTATCTGGTACATGCTCTTCTAAGTAATAACCAAAGGGGCCTTTTTTCACCAATACCTCTTCCCCAGAAGTGGGATTTTTCCCTAAAACCTTTGTAAACGCTTGATTATTCTCTGTCATCGTCTCCTCATCTCCTAAGTTTCGCGTGTGCGTACAGCTGGGATATTCAGAACATCCCAAAAAAAATCTCCCCTTCCCAACTTTAATCCCCAATGTCCCTTTTCCACAAGCAGGACAAGACTTAAGCATCTCCTGAGGATTGTCTTTAGGACAAACAAAGGATACCAACTCCAACTGTATCGCTTTCATCACATCTTCACGAGAGGAGTGATTGACGCTTTTAGAAAGAGCGCAAAAAGGGTCCCAGAACTCTCCTAAAACTTTTTTCCACGAAACATTCCCCGTAGCAATATGGTCTAATTTCGTTTCCAATTCCGCTGTGAACATATAGGTAATATATTGAGGGAAAAAATGCTTCAAAAAAATCGTCACCACTGCCCCACGCTGCTGGCAAACAAATTTTCTGTCTTTTAAGGTAACATATTCTCTTTTTTTCAGGATATCAATAATGCTAGCATAAGTGGAAGGACGTCCTATCCCAAGCTCTTCTAATTTTTTCACCAAAGTCGCTTCTCTGTATCGGTGCGGCGGGGTTGTCACATGCCCAAAAGACGTCATACGCTCTTGATGCACAGCCCCTTCTTCCAAAGATGGTAGCATCTTCTCTTTTGTTTTCTTTTCCTTATCACCAGAGGAGGGCGGGTAAAGCTTCAGAAACCCATCAAAAATGACCTCTGACCCCGTCGCTTTGAATGTCCATTTTTTTTCAGCATCCTTCAGTATCACTGTCCCTTGCTTAAAAGTCGCCGATTGCATCTGACTAGCTAGCGCCCGTTTCCAGATGAGATCATAAAGCCCAAGTTGTTGAGAAGAGAGCGATTGTACCTGCGAAGGCAAAAGAGAAAACTGCGTCGGCCTGATGGCTTCATGGGCTTCTTGGGCAACCTTTGAAGACGCCTTAAACTTACGAGCAGCAACAGGCAAATAGGCCTTATCAAAAGAAGAAGCAATCACAGCCCGCGCAGCAAGAAGTGCCTCTTTGGACATATGAGGGCTATCTGTCCGCATATAGGTTATTAGCCCCCCTTGCTCTCCTATCCCTTCATAGAGCTGTTGTGCGTGACGCATCACTTGAGACACCGATAATCCTAGCTTTTGAGAGGCCTCTTGTTGGAGAGTAGAGGTTATAAAAGCCGGGGGAGGATGACGGTAAAGTGTTTTCTCTACCTGATGAACAATAGAAAAATCCCTTTTCTTGATATCTTCCACATAAGCCGCCGCCAAGTCTTCAGTGGAAATAGCACATTTTTCCAGTCTCTCTTCCTCTTTCTCCACCAGCGTAGCAACAAAGGATTTTCCCTTTTGAATAAAGTTTCCTTCTATACTCCAATATTCTTGCGGAACAAAAGCAAGAATGTCACACTCTCGTTCATAAATCAGTCTCAACGCCACAGATTGCACTCTACCGGCAGAACGAGCAGAAGGAATTTTTTTCCACAATACCGGTGAAAGAGTAAAGCCTACCAAATAATCTAAAGCACGACGGGCCTGCTGCGCATTCACCAAATCCATACTGATAGCACGGGCTTGTGGTAGTGACGCTTCAATAGCGGATTTTGTAATCTCAGAAAAAACAATCCTCTTTACACTTTGAGGCAACGCCTTCTTAGAGGCTAATACCTCCTTCATATGCCACGCAATGGCTTCCCCTTCCCTATCAGGGTCAGTTGCAAGATATAAAGCACTAGCAGACTGCGCAACCTTAGTAATCTCCTTCAGGTATTTCCTATGATGAGAAGAAAGCTCATAAATCATATGAAAGTCTTTATCAGGCAAGACAGACCCCTCTTTAGAGGGCAAGTCTCGTACATGACCAAAACATGCACAAACCCGATAGCCCGTCCCTAAGTACTTTTGAATGGTTTTCGCTTTAGCAGGAGATTCAACAATAACAATTTTCATGAGCAAGAATTTTCAGTAAAAGATGTCCCTCCCCCTTATATCTTATGATACGCTAAGGAAAAGCTAATGATTTTACAACCCTCTTTTTCAAATGTCTCTCTGTCCAGACATTTTTATCAAAAATATTCTCGCTGTGGCACCTCGAAATGGTCAGCTTACGCAACAAAGGATGAATATTGCCATTGAAAAGGGGAAAATCATCTCCCCTAATGGAATCTCTGAAGGGGTGAAGAACATTAACGGGCAACACCTTTTAGCCCTACCGGGAGTCATTGACACACAAGTCCATTTTCGTCAACCGGGAGGGGAGCATAAAGAAGACATGACCACAGGGTCTTACGCCGCTGTAGCCGGTGGCGTCACCTCCTTTTTGGAGATGCCTAATACCTCTCCGCCTACTACCGGAGAAAAAACATTAAAGGAAAAAATGTCTCTAGCTGCTAAGTCATCAGTAGCCTGTTACGGATTCTACCTAGGGGCTACAGCCTCCAATCATAAAACCTTACACCGTCTTTCGAACCTTGCTGGATGCTGTGGTACGAAAATCTTCATGGGGGCTTCTACTGGTGATTTACTCTTCCATGAAGCGTCCGCTATTGAAGAGGTACTGCGTCAAGCCCAAAGGCCAGTAGCTGTTCATGCAGAAGACACCCAACGCCTCCTCAAACGACTTGATAAGCGCGGACAAAATGTCTCCAATCATCCTTTATGGCGCGATACGACTACCGCCCTTCTTGCTACGCAACGACTCATAGGGCTTGCGAAAAAAACAGGGAAATCTGTTCACATTCTCCATATCAGCTCAGAGGAAGAAGTCGCCTTCCTTCAACAGCATAAAGCGCACATAACCCTAGAAATCACCCCCCAACATCTCACCTTCTATGCCCCCGACTGTTATGACCGTCTTGGAACATATGCTCAGATGAATCCCCCCTTACGAGAAAAACACCACAGAGAAGCGCTCTGGAAAGCCCTAGAAATAGGAGTCTTCGATGTCATAGGCTCTGACCACGCTCCCCATACACAACAAGAAAAAGACACCCCCTATCCAGAATCTCCCTCCGGTATGCCCGGCGTTCAAACCTTACTGCCTGTGATGCTCAATTGGGTGCATAAAGGCAGAATCAGCCTGCCAAAACTTGTCCATATGACCTCGTGGCGTCCAGCAGAACTCTTTCGCATCAAAAACAAAGGACAGATTACAAGCGGATTCGATGCCGACCTTGTCCTCGTGGATATGAAAAAAATACAAAAAGTTGGCGAATCACCGCTTTATAGCAAGTGCGGGTGGTCTCCTTTCCACGGCATCCCCCTCACCGGCTGGCCCGTCATGACAATAGTCGCTGGCAAAATAGTCATGGAAGAGGGCTTCCTCCACAATAATCTCACCCCTGCTCCCCCTCTTGAGTTCCTCTAATGCTCTAAAGCCAAAGCCCCCTTAAACCCCATGCTCTTCAAACTCACCTCGCAGTCATAGACCAACACCTCCACCCCACGTTGCCGCCCCTCCTGAAATAACTCCCCATACACAGGGTCTATGTCCTTTGCTACTCTAAAAGCCGTACAATCCCCTCGTTGAACCAAAAACAGAACCACAACACGCGCCCCTTCTCCCAACGCCATCAACATCCTCAAATGCTTCTGCCCCCGCACAGTAGGAGAATCAGGAAACTCCGCTAACCCAAACTGCCGGGAGAGAGACACACTCTTCACTTCTACATAACAAAGAGGCTTACCGGGAGAAGAAAGACAAAAATCTAACCGCCCCCCCTGTACACTCACTTCCCTTTTTACCTCCTGATACCCCCTAAGAGCTGTCCTATAACGCAACAAAAGACCTTCCACAAAGGCGTTGGTTTGACCAGTATGAATATTAACCCACGCTCTCGAGGGGAAAGCTCTGGATAAAAGCCAAGTATACGAAAGCTTCCTCCTAGAAGACGGCTCATAATAAAGTGCAACCTCCCGCCCCTCTTGTGCTAGCCCCTGCAAAGAACCAGTATTAGGACAGTAAGCCGTGATATCACGACCATCTAGCAACTGAACATCAGCTAAAAATCTCTTGTAACGTCTCTTCAAATGCCCTCTAAGCAAAGGAGGAAAATGCTGCATCTCCTCAGTGAATATTGATAATAGGGGAACGATACAAAAGCTCTTGCTCTTCTATTGACCAAAAAGTTTTCACAAACAACTTTGAAAAAAGTAAGCCTAAACGACTAGCAATTTCCCTTTTACGCTTCTTCGTAATCTTCACAAGATTCACCCGCTCATCAGCAGGAATGCCACATAAGACTTTCAAATGAGTAAGTGCAACCTCTATGCCTCCTAGACTATCCACAAGATGTTGCTCCAAAGCTTGACTCCCAGTCCACACACGTCCGCGCCCTACCTGATTTATCTCCGCCTTCGTCACCTCCCGCCCCTTTGCCACATCCTCAATAAAAATATCATAAAGCTTCTCAACATATTGCTCAAGACCCCCTTGCTGCCCCTCACTTAAAGGCTCCGTAAGAAAAAGCGCCGTCTTATCATCAGGAAACTCAGAAACATTATAGGTATTAATACCAATCACCTCCAAAGACTCCTTGACCATAGGAAGAGCCATAAAAACCCCTATAGACCCCGTAATAGTAGAAGAATAGGCTACAATTTTATCTGCCGCCGCAACAGCATAATACCCTCCAGATGTCCCCATGTCTCTTAACAGTACCACAATTGGCTTCTTTGCCTTCCTCACCGCTTCATAAATCCTGCGAGAAGACTCAAACCCTCCACCCGGACTATTAAGGTACACCAACATCCCCCTAATAGAAGCATTATTCTCAGCACTCTTCAGCTCTTCAATAAAAATATCCGCCTCACGATCTCCAATCCCCCCCTGTAGATAAAGCTCCCCTATTTGCGTATAAGCAAACGTTTCCATAAACTTTTCCGACTCCTGCCTAAACTCTTCATAAGAGCCAATAATTGACACCTTCCCCATTTCCTTTTCAAGGTCTTCAAAAGACTGTACCTTTGTAACAAGCCCTTGTTGTAAAAGCTCTTCCCCTGAGTAAAAGGGCTTCTGAGTACTTAACAGGGTACGCAATGTTTTCGCAGGAAAGTCCATAGAACCTTCAAGAGAGGCAAAAATAGAACTATTGAGGTCTTTCACTATACTGGTGAAAACCTCCCTATCAGCCTCCGGCATCGTTTTGTATTCCACAGTATTAGCAGCCGTTTTATAAGGGTCCGTAGAAAACACATAAGGGCGTATGCGCAACTTATCCATCAATCCCCTATTGTAAGACACACTCAGTACAGTCCCACGCAATAAGCTACTAAAACTCATAGGAGAAATCAGACGCTGCTGGCAAGTACTAGATGCTAACAAGGTTTTCATATCATAAGATTCCGAAAACGCAATGGTCGTCTTCCCAGCAAGATTCAATGCCTCTACATGATTGCGAATCTCCTCTGCCATCACTAAAGAGAGAGGAAAACGAGAAAAATCCAAAATCACTGTTGTAATAAAAGGAAGGTCCTCAAGCTCTCTTAATGTATAAAAAATCCCTTCCCCTAAAAGAAATTGTTCCCCCTCAACAACAGCTCTATACCAAGGTGGAGAGAGCATGCTCGCCATATCCAACACAACTGTCCGGCTATTCTTCAACGAAAAATCAGGCGCCTCATACCCTTCTCCCCTATCCCACACCTTCACAACAATTACCAAAAAAACCACAATCAAGAGAAAGGCTACAATTGTCACAGCCACACGATAAAAAAAGGCTAAGACCCCACGCCACAACTTGAGAAAAAACCTATACAAACTCTTCATCCATCAACATAAGGGAACGCTTCTTGTATCCCTTTTATACTTTTTATCCCAATAAAAAGCTATCCCTTTTTCTCTTTCAAGATTTAACGGAATTTTTAGAAGAAAAGAGCCAATATAAAAAGCCCTTTTCGAACTTACTCTTACCCCTATGTCATGCGAGTATTCATTGGACTTTTTTTCTTGCTTTTCCTTTGGGGTTGCCAGACTCAGCTCTTTTCCTCTCTACCCGAAGGAGAAATCAATGATATGTGGTCTATTCTACAAAAAGCCGGCATTAAAAGTACAAAAACCTCTCTGAAAGACAACTTAGCCGCCCTATCAGTGGACAGCAACTTTGTCTCCTCAGCCATTGATATTCTGCGCCTCCAAGGCTATCCTCGCTCCCAGTTCGCCAACATAGGAGACCTCTTCCCCAAAGAAGGATTAATCTCCTCTCCTATGGAAGAAAAAGTGCGCTTCCTTTACGGACTTTCTCAAGAATTATCCGCCACCATCTCACACATCGACGGAGTCTTAAGCGCCCGGGTACACCTCGTCTTACCAGAAAATACCTCTCAGATAGAAACCACTATCAAACCTTCTTCAGCAGCTATTTTCATAAAACACCAACCCGTAATAGAACTAGAATCCTACATTCCGCAAATCAAACTGCTCGTCGCCAACAGTGTTGAAAATCTCTCTTATGACCAGGTATCAGTAGCCCTCTTTCCCTCCATATCCCCTAGCATTGAACCCGTACCCGCACAGTCCAATAAAAGACTCCTAGTCGGTATTGTCATCTTCTTGCTACTAGCCGTAGCAGGCGCAGTAGGCGCTTTCCTATGGTGGAAAAAGAAAAAACAGACCGCTACTTCATAACCTGTCCCATGGAAACCCAGAGCCAACACCCTAAGACAGAGTGTTACGTTTCCATAGACTTTCTTACCCTCTCCCCCCAAAAACAAAAGCAGCTTTTACACTTTAACGCATGGCCTGCTACCTATGCTCATCCTAGCTGGTTGCAATCCCTTCCGGGCTACGCAACACTCTCAAAACATAAAGAAGGACTAAAAGTTTTATCCCTCCTGTTATTAAAATCCTTACCTCACAAAACCACAGTAGACTTAACACTAGTAGAACCCTTCCATAGTCTCGTCTTTTTCCCTCCTGATACTCTGTTACGCCTCAGTTTGTGGAGTGGCGCACTCACTATTTCTCCCTGGATATGCCAGCACATCGATAGAGCAAGCCACCTCTCCCTCACAGAAGCCCTAGGACAAGACCTCTATACCCTCATAACCCGTCAGGGCAGTTTCTTTCCCTCTCCTTTCATAAGAGAAGAGACACTCCACACCTGCAAACAAAACCTAAACACCAAAAACCCAGCCGCCATCACTCAACAGTGCCAATACATCGGCATTGACCTCCTCAACAAAGTCCTCACTTCCTCTCTATCACCTCCCTTAAAAGAACGATTAATGTTAGTTTTTCCTAAAGATTATCAGTCTATCTTTTCAACACATACTCCAGATACTAAAGGAAGCTTTTATCTTCTAAGACGTCTTGTCAAACTCTTCCCCTCTTCATGATAACATCCCCTTCCTCTTCTTATGCTCCCTTCTTCACCCTACCAGAGGAATTCCTCATAGAAATTCCCTCCCCCGTTCTTTCTCTACGCCCCCCTTACAGATTTTGCGATACAAAAATTGTGCAAGCCGCACAACAACAAGGACAAAATATTCTCAAGACCGCACGCAAAAACCTAGCCGCTGCTAGTGAGAGAGGATATGAAGAGGGACTGCAACAAATCGCTGAAGAAGCCGCAGAAAATAACCTCTCCCTACTAGATGATGTCGTCTCACACTTCAGCCACGTAGAAAGCAAAGCCGTGAAAATGCTCCTCAATATTTTAGAAAAAGTCTTTTTCTCCCTACCTGTCAAAACCCGAATGATACACCTCATCAGAAATGGCATCGGCGTCATGAAAGAACAAAAAAAAATCACCATTCGTCTCTGCCCACTAGAAGTCGCACTCATTGAAGAATGTCTATCAGACATTCTCTCAGGCTTTCACTCCATCCGCTTCGCAGACGCTAAAGCAGACGCACGCCTCCAAAAAGGAGACTGTATCATAGAAAGCGAAATCGGACTCGTAGACGCCGGATTCAACACCCAGCTCACAACACTCTCCAATGCACTCATCAGCAAACTCGGAGACACCGCTTGATTATGACACCTCCCTCTTCCACATCCTCCTCCCCTCCCCCTCCTAACACCAACACAATACAGGGCAAACAAGAGAAAGAAAAAACAACAGATATCAATACTATAAAAAAAAATCCTCCTATAATAGGCGAAGAAAAATTCTTACAGACCCTACAACATCTCCCCCTCACCCTATCCTTCTCTTTAGGAACCCTATCCTTTAATCTCAAAGAATTTTCTACCTTCCATAAAGGCCATATCTTCCCCCTAAAAAATACACAAAAAGACCCTGTCTCTCTCTCTCTCAACGGAGTCACAGTTGGTAAAGGCAACATTGTAGGAATAGACAATGGACTAGGCGTACAAATCTCTGAACATCACCTACCAGACAAAAATACCACCCTAAAATCTTTGATGCCCCCCATTTCAAACTCAGAAACAACAGCACTCATACCAATCCCTACAGAAAGAGAACTCGCAATACCCCCAGACGCAGGTGTCACCCCACCGCCTACAGAAGGAAAACCAGCAGCACCTCCTCTTAGAAGAAACGCAGGTGTCACCCCACCGCCTACAGGGGGAAACCCAGCAGCACCGAGAGACGCAGGAGTCACCCCACCGCCTACAGGAGGAAAACCAGCAGCACCTCCTCTTAGGAGAAACGCAGGTGTCACTCCACCGCCTACAGAAGGAAAACCAGCAGCACCTCCTCTTAGGAGAAACGCAGGTGTCACCCCACCGCCTACAGAAGGAAAACCAGCAGCACCTCCTCTTAGGAGAAACGCAGGTGTCACTCCACCGCCTACAGGAGGAAAACCAGCAACACCTCTTAGGAGAGACGCAGGTGTCACTCCACCGCCTACAGGAGGAAAACCAGCAGCACCGAGAGACGCAGGAGTCACCCCACCGCCTACAAGGGGAAAACCAGCAGCACCCCTTAGGAGAGACGCAGGAGGAACTCCACCGCCTACAAGGGGAAAACCAGCAACACCAACATCTACAGAAAAGCCAACATCCTAAACAATGACAACGCCTGACCCTATTCTCTTAATTGTTGCTCTTTCAGGCCTAGCCATGGTGCCATTCATTGCAATTATGGTCACTTCCTTTGTCAAACTCATGATTGTCTTGTCTTTAGTACGAAATGCTTTAGGCGTACAGCAAATTCCTCCTAACATGGCCTTAAATGGGTTGGCTATTATTCTGTCTATTTATATTATGGCTCCTGTTGGCTATCAGGCTTGGGACTTAGTGAAAGATATGGAGGTCTCTTTTGATAATTCCGAACAATTAATCAATCTTGTCAATACTGTCAAAGAACCCTTCTTTAGTTTCTTGCGGAAACATACAGACCCTAAAGTCACAGAATTTTTCTATCGTGCTACTTCCAAACTCTGGACAGAAGAATATGCTTCCTTAACAGATAGAGAAAGCTTCCTCATTTTAATTCCTTCCTTTACTGTTAGTGAACTTACAGGGGCTTTTCAAATAGGATTTTTGGTTTATCTTCCTTTCATTGCTATTGACTTAATTATCTCTAACATTCTATTAGCCATGGGCATGATGATGGTTTCTCCTATGACGATATCGCTACCGTTCAAGCTATTTTTATTCGTCATGGTAGATGGTTGGACACGACTTATTAAGGGACTAGTTCTATCCTATCAGTAAGTAGAATGAGGGAGTATGAATGAAGCTGATATTGTGATTATTACCTCTAAAGCGTTGGTATTGATTTTAATGTTGTCTTTGCCTCCTATTATTGTAGCAGCGGGCATTGGGACGTTGGTAAGCCTGCTACAGGCTCTTACACAAATTCAAGAACAAACGCTTTCCTTTGCCATTAAGCTCATAGCCGTAACGTTTACTATCTTTTTAACAGCACGATGGGTTGGCATGGAGCTTTATAATTATACCTTGTCAATTTTGGATCTTTTACCCACAGTGTGAGGGCTTATTTATCAAAGACTTTAGCAATACTGAGAAATCGTTCTCTACGATTTTCCTGTAATTGCCCAGGAGAAAGAGAAGAGAGTTTTTGCATTTCCTCGCAAAGGACTTTTCCTAAAGAGTGAATCATTGTCTTAGAATTCCTGTGCGCCCCTCCTAGAGGCTCTTCCAAGATTCTATCGACAATACCAAAGGCCTTCATATCCTGCGCTCTGAGTTTCAAGTTACGAGCCGCTTCTTCCTTCTTAGTCACATCACGCCACAAAATAGAAGCACATCCTTCAGGAGAAATCACAGAATAAATGGCATACTCTAGCATGCACACCACTGAAGAACACGCTAACGCTACAGCACCTCCACTCCCCCCTTCTCCGATAATAAAGGACACAGAAGGGATTTTCAGTGTAAAGCTACGTTCAATGGCCTTGGCTAATGCTACCGCTTGTCCTCTTTGCTCTGCATCTATACCCGGATAGGCACCGGGCGTATCCACAAAAGTAATCAAAGGAAAAGAAAATCTCTCCGCTAGATTCATCAGCCGTACCGCTTTTCTATACCCTTCAGGCTTAGCCATCCCAAAATTGCTCTTAACCTTCTCCTCTAACACCTCCCCTTTATTGTTCCCAATCACCACAACAGACTGTCCTTGAAATTTCCCAATCCCCCCTATAATAGATACATCTTCAGAAAATAACTGATCGCCTGCCAAGGGCTCAAAATTATCAATAAGCTCCGCTATATAATCCGTCGTATGAGGACGGGACTCACAACGGGCAACTTGTACTGTCTGCCAAGGAGACAAAGAGCTATAAACCTTCTCAGTCATCCCACGAATCTTTTGCTTCAAAAGCCCTATATCCTTTTCAACATCCTCACCTTCACCAACTTGGGCCTTCTCTTCCAAAGATTGCAGTTCTTCTTCCAACACCAAAATCGGCGCTTCAAACTCCAAATAATCAACACGAGATGAAGACTGTTCTTGTTCTTGTTCTTGTTGCTGTTGCTCTAATTTCTCCACCATGTTACCTCCTAACGCCTCCTGCCTTTCTTCCGCCCCCTCTGCTGCGGATTACCCTTTTTCCCTTTCACAAGAACCTTCTTCACAGAAGGTGCTTGTACAACAGGCTTCTTCTGAATGGAGATATTCAGCAATATCTGTAGAATCCTTTCTCTTACCTGTTGCAAAAACTTCTCAAAAAGATGAAACGCTTCCTTCCTGTACTCACTTAAGGGATTCTTTTGCCCATAAGCACGTAACCCCACAGATTGCCTCACCATCTCCAAACTATACATATGATCCTTCCAACACCTATCAACAACCTGTAACAAAAAAGACCGTTCAATCCCACCCATATTCTCTTGCCCTACAAGAACTCTATTGTTCACAATGCGCCTATCAATCTCATCTGTCACAAACTCCTTCAGAGACTCCGCCGTCTCACACGCCTCCTTCACAACAACATTAAACTTCCCCCGCAGTACCTCCTTGAGCTCATTCAAACGCTCCCCAGTCGGATTCTCCGCCACATAATCTCTCCACAAATTCTCTACCACCTCAACCTTAATGTCAGCAATAATATCCTCTACACTTTCCTGCTGCATCATCTCTCTACGTTGTTGGTAAACAATCGTCCTTTGCTCATTGAGAACATTATCGTATTTCAGTAAGGTCTTACGGATGTCATAATTTCTGTTTTCTATCTTTTCCTGCGCCTTCTCCAAAGAACGTGAAATCCAAGGATGAGCAAGACTTTCTCCTTTCTCCCAGCCTAGCTTCTTCAACATATTCTCCAATTTTTCCGACCCGAATACACGCATCAAATCATCTTCCAAACTAAGAAAAAAACAGGTCTTCCCCGGGTCTCCTTGTCGTCCCGAACGCCCCCGTAACTGATTATCAATACGACGACTCTCATGACGCTCCGTCCCCAAAATATAAAGACCCCCCAATTTTATAACCTCCTCCTTCTCCGTCGCTACTTGCTCTTTAAGCCGCTCGCGCGCTTCCTCATCCCCCTCCTCTAACTGCTGCATCAACATCTCTTCATTCCCCCCTAACTGAATATCCGTTCCCCTACCCGCCATGTTCGTCGCTATCGTCAGCGCCCCCTTACGACCAGCTTGCGCAATAATAAACGCTTCTTTCTCATGATTGCGCGCATTGAGTACTTCATGAACTAACCCCTCTTTCTCCAATAAAGATGAAAAATAATCTGATTGCTCAATGGAGGCCGTGCCAACCAAAAGAGGCTGTTGTGTCTTAACAATCTCCTTAATCCTACCAATAATAGACGCTTGCTTCTCCTCCTTCGTACGATATATCTGATCCTGAAGATCAGCCCTTATCATAGGACGATGCGTGGGAATCTCTACAACCGAAAGATTGTAAATATCAGAAAACTCCTCCGCCTCCGTGGCCGCCGTGCCTGTCATACCAGCAAGCTTCTCATAAAGACGAAAATAATTCTGAAAAGTAATAGAAGACAATGTTTGTTGCTCTTTCAAAATCGATACCCGCTCCTTAGCCTCAAGAGCCTGATGCAACCCACCAGAAAATCGACGACCCGGCATCATCCTCCCCGTAAACTCATCAATAATCACAACAGCATTCTGACGCACAATATAATCCTTATCACGCTTAAATAACGTGTGCGCTCTTAAGGACTGATTGATATGGTGCATCAACTGCACATTCTCATAATCATACAAATCATCCCCTCGTAACAGAGACTTTTCCCCTAACCACTTCTGTGCTTTCTCAACACCTCCATCACTTAAAATCACAGACTTCTGCTTCTCATCCAAAACATAATCCTCCCTAACCAACTTCCTTACCAAATCATTGATAACTTTATAAAGATCCGTGTGATCCTCAGCAGGACCAGAAATAATTAAAGGTGTCCTAGCCTCATCTACCAAAATAGAATCCACTTCATCCACAATAGCAAAATCAAACCCCCTCTGAACGCGATTCTCCTCAGACAACGCCATGTTATCACGCAAGTAATCAAAGCCAAATTCATTATTCGTTCCATACATCACATCGGCTTCATAAGCTTTTTTCTTCTCTTCCAAACTCATGCCAGAGGTAATACAGCCCGTCTTCACGCCTAAACGATGAAAAATCCCGCCCATCCAGACTTCATCGCGCCGCGCAAGATAATCGTTCACCGTCACAATATGAACAGATTTTCCCCCAAGAACATTCAGATAAGAAGGAAGAGTCGCCACTAAGGTCTTCCCCTCTCCTGTTTTCATCTCTGCAATATTGCCCTCATTGAGAACAATGCCTCCCATCAGCTGGACATCATAAGGACGCTGCCCAAGGGCTCTTTTAGACACTTCCCGCACAGCCCCAAAAGCCGCAGGAAGAATCTCCTCTAAAGACGCCCCGTTCTTCAAACGTTCCCGAAGCGTCTCAGTCATCGCCCTCAGCTGCCCATCCTCCATAGCCTCAAATTCCGCCTCCATGGCATTAACCATCTTCACCTGCCCTCCATACTTAGAAAGTCGATACCGCGCAGGCGTACTAAACCACTTCTTGAAAATAGGCCACATAAAACCCCTCAAGAAGAAAGACCCTTCATAGAAGGTAGAGAAGACCCAGAAAGAATATGTACATGAAAATGCGGCACTTCCTGACCGCCAGCAACACCACAATTGCTGATTAAGCGAAACCCCTTCTCTCTAAGACCTAAAACATCCACAGTCCTCCCAACAGCGGCCCAAAATCCCAACACCTGCTCTCTCTCAGCACCCTCCAAAAAATGACAAAGCTCCAACCACTCCCCCTTAGGAACCACCAACACATGCGTCTCAGCTAAAGGGGCATTATCCCAAAAAGCCAACGCATATTCATCCTCATACACGCGCTTACAAGGTACCTCATTACGCAAAATGGAAGCAAAAATATTATCAGAATCGTAAGAAGACATCATCTCTCTCTCTCTATTCCAGTACTTTTTTCATCCCCCTTGAAACCCGAAAAACAGGCACACCACGCTCAGGGACAACACGCGGTACAGAATGAACAATGCTATTTAAAACCACCGACCCCTTCTTCTTGTTCAGAAAAGTCCCAAAAGTCCGTATCTGTACAGACTTCTTCTCACCCACAGCTCTCATAATAGAAGCAAAAAACTCCTCCACCGCACGCCTTAAGTCTTCATCCCGCCAATAAGGATAGTCTTGTTTCAACTGCTTTATAAGACAAGATTTTTTCATCCAATTCCAGAATCCCTCACAAAAAACTTCTCTCAGTATACACCATCCCGAACTCTAAGTATACTGACTTCCCCCCCTGAATCAATAGTGTTCCTATAACCACCTGATTAGTCTTTCAATAGTTGTGATTTTATTGTAACTTGTTGTGTTACAGACTTTCAATCGGTTGTTGCTTGGCGAGAGCAAGGGAGGTAATGGCATGCCTGATACAATCTATGCCCTTTCAACCCCATTTGGTGTCTCTGCACTTGGGATTGTAAGACTATCAGGGAGCATGAGTAAAGAGATTTTAACCTCACTGATAAAAAGACCTCTTCCCCCTGTACGAACAGGTGTTGTACACAAATTATGGGGGCGTGATGGAAAGCTGCTTGATTACGCCCAAGTCATGTGGTTCAAAGCCCCTAAAAGCTTCACCGGCGAAGATTTAGTAGAACTATATCTCCACGGAAGCCTCAACGTTTTGGAAAGCGTTTTAGAAGACCTCGGCAACCGCAAAGGATTACGTCTCGCAGAACCCGGAGAATTTACCAAAAGAGCTTTTCACTCAGGAAAATACGACCTCATGGAAGCAGAAGCCCTAGGTGACCTCTTGTCCGCACGCTCAAGCCAACAACGCCTACAAGCCTTAGAACAACTGGAAGGCTCCTTATCTTCTGTTTGCCAACAATGGCAACAAACACTTCTATGGTGCCTCTCACGCCTAGAGGCCGCTATCGATTTCGTGGACGAAAACCTGCCCAACAACTTACAACAGCAAAGTCTCAAAGGCGCTAAAACCCTCACAAACACAATTGCTGCTCACATAAAAGCTAGTCGTTGGTCACTGCAAGTACGTACCGGATTTCGTATCGCCCTCCTAGGACAACCCAATGTGGGAAAATCCAGTATCTTTAACGCTTTAACAAAACGTAACGCCGCTATCGTCTCTTCCATAGCAGGCACAACAAGAGATAGCATAGAAATAGAACTCCCCATAGGACCCTTCACAGTCACCATAGCAGACACAGCAGGTCTACAACAACTTCACCACCCCTCCTCCTCCTCACCTTCCTCCTCCCCCTCCCCCTCCTCCTCCTCCTCAAAATCTTTAGAAAAAGAGGCCATAAAACGAACGCTCCTCCAAGCCCAAGGATGTGATATCGCCCTCCTCATAAGATGCCCGGGTATTGATTTTCCTCCCTTAACAAAAACACTCCGCAACGCTTTAGAAGACTCTCTAGCAATCATAGAAGTCAAGAACAAAAAAGACCTACTGAAAAAAACACAATCTCAACTCGACCCATCCCCTCTCAATCTCCCCCTACAGCAATCCGTCACAATCTGCGCTCTCCCTCAGAAAGGGGATATACAGCCTTTAACACAAGCCATAGAAAACTGCCTCAAGCAACAAACCCTTCCCCCCCCTTCCGGGCCATTGACACGTCTCCGACACCAACAAGTCGCACAAGAAACGTTGGAAATTTTAACTGCTCTTTCTCCGAAAATGCCAATAGAAGCACAAGCAGAATGCCTACGACAAGGCATAAGGTCTCTTGACCGCCTCTTCGGCAAAACAGACACAGAGGATATCTTAGAAGAAATTTTTTCTAGCTTTTGTATTGGCAAGTAACCCGCTTCCCTAAACACTCCTCCTCATGAATCTCAAGGGGGCTATTTTTCTATGAGCGCTTCTAATTTTTCTATGGTAAGGCTTCCTTTTATAACACTGCCATTCAACACAAAGGTAGGCGTCCCACGAATGTTATACTTTTTTACCCCATCTAAACGCGACTGTAAGACGCTAACTTCTAACTTTTTATCTTCAAGACACCCTTTCACTTTGTCCTTAGAAAGCCCAGCAATCACAGCGAACTGCACAAGTTTATCCTCTTGCGAATGAAGCCATTGGGGCAACTTCTTGAAAAAAAATGTCACCAACCCTGCACGCTTCTTATCCCCACCACATCTACTCAGCATAGACGCTACAACAGCTTGCCTATCAAGAGGAAAATCCCTGAAAACCCAAGAAACCTGCCCAGTGGAAATCCAACGCCTCTTAACCTCTGGCAAGACATTAAGGTGAAAATGTTGACAAGATGTACAACTTAAAGAGGCATATTCTATAATCTGTACCGGCGCAGAGGGATTCCCTAACACCATATCCCCCCTAGACCAAGACTGTCCCTCAGAAGGTAACCCCATCTGAAGAAACACTATCACTAAAAGCCCACTACTCTTCCTCAATCTTCTCCACATAGTACTAGCACATACCGACTAGTCGGTATCCTCCTCCACATTTAAAAACTTCTCAATAATCTCAATGATTTTTTTCGTATCTCCCCCTACCACCATAAAGGATTCGCCCTCCTCATTTTCAATATAAAAGGTAGGATAAGCATTCACTTCGTGCTCCTTAAGCCACTCTTGCCGTTGAAAAAGAGAAAATTCTCTGTGCACAAAATCCTTAAGCTCTTGATTTTCTAGACACACATCAATCCTTTCCTTAGACAGACCATTTTTAATGGCAAGGTCTATAAGTGCGGACAACCTATCAGAACTCCGCCCCCATTCTGCATATTTTTCATAGAACTCATGAGCCATATCACGATGAAAATCTCCCCCTCCACAACGCCCAATCAGAGACGCTAGTTTTTCTCCTTCATACCCATGGGTCAAATGCCGCCGCACAAACCGTACTTTCTTTGTTGCAATGTATTGCTCCTGAAAGTCCGAAAACTGCTCCAGATGCCACCAAGTACAAGCCCCACACCAATAAACTGAGTATTGAGTAACCGTTACAGGGGCAACACTATCTCCCCATGCCATTTCAACATTATAGTCTATCTCACTAGCTTGGGCAGAATGACAAAAAACAACCGCTAAAAGGAAAAATAAGCGCTTGAGCACTTTTGCTACACTCCTCTCATATAAAAAACCCATACCCTATGCTATCATGACTTCCTCTTGCATATCAACTGCTTTTCCACTTACAAATTACAAACATTTCAAAGCCTCTTCCATGCGCCTTAAAGCCTCTTCCAGAGAAGAAAGAGAAGTCGCATAAGAAAGACGGAGATAAGGACTAAGACCAAATGCAGCACCACATACTAAAGAAACCTGCGCTTTCTCCAAAAAATATAAGGAGACATCCTTATCATTTCGCAACACCTTTCCATTAGGCAATGTCTTGCCTATCAAGTCTTGACAACACATATAAACATAAAACGCCCCTTGGGGATTATTAGCATCAAGATAAGGCACTTTCTCAATCCACTGCATGACTTTTTGTCGTCTTTCGTCAAAAACCCGACAACGCTCTTCTAACAAGCCTTGATTCATCGTTAACGCCGTTTTAGCTGCTGCCTGACTGATAGAAGAAGCACAAGCTGTACTGTGAGCCTGAACTTTAAGCATTGAAGCGATAATCTCTTTTGGTCCAGCACCATACCCTATACGCCATCCTGTCATACTGTAGGCCTTAGACACGCCGTTGACCACAAGACTACGGTTCCGCAACTGAGGATTCACCGTTAGAAAAGAGACAAAAGGGTGACCATAGACCAAGTGTTCATAAATCTCATCAGTTAAAATATAGACCTTTGTAGCGTTTAACACCTCTCCTAAGGCCATGAGCTCCTCTGCCGAATACACCATCCCCGTAGGGTTAGAAGGAGAATTCAAAATCAACCACTTAGTAGAAGGTGTAATGGCTTTTTCTAAGGCATCGGGGGTGATTTTGAAGTCCTGTGAAGAGGGGGTTTTTACAATGACCGGGTTGCCTCCCGCTAATGCCACCATCATAGGATAGGAAACCCAAAAAGGCGCTGGAATAATGACCTCGTCTCCCGGATTAAGTGTTGCACTTAAAGCATTATAAAGCACTTGCTTCACCCCATTTCCCACAATAATATTCTCTATCTCATAGACAAGACCATTATCACGACGAAGCTTGTCTGCCACAGCCTGTCTCAAAGCGGGCGTGCCAGCAACAGAGGTATAACGGGTATCATTCCTCTTTATCGCCTCATAGGCTGCCTTCTTCACTTCATCCGGCGTTTCAAAATCAGGTTCCCCCAAAGACAAATCAATAATATCTTTCCCCTGCTCTCTAAGAGACCGCGCATAAGCCGCTACTTCAAGAGTAGCCGCATGGCTTATATTTTGAACAATATCAGACAGAATGCTCAAGCTCTAAACACTATAATACAAATGATATTCTACAGGATGAGGAATCAGACGTAATTGCTGGATTTCCTGCTCTTTAATACTGATATAGCCTTCAATCAAATCTTTCGAAAAGACATCTCCAGCTAACAAGAATTCCATATCCTCCTTCAACGCTTCAAGGGCTTCTTCCAAAGACTTACACACCGTTCTAATTCCTTTCACTTCCTCCAAAGGCAAATCATAGAGATTCTTATCAATAGCCTCCCCGGGATGTATTTTCTTGCGAATGCCATCTATTCCTGCCATCAGCATAGCAGAAAAAGCTAAATAAGGGTTTGCGGCCGGATCAGGAAACCTCACCTCAACCCGTTGCCCTTCCGCTCCTAAAGCATGAGGAATACGACAGGCCGCAGAACGATTCCTAGAAGAGTACGCCAACAACACCGGCGCCTCAAATCCCATCACTAAACGCTTGTAACTGTTCGTCGCCGGATTAGTAAACGCATTAAGCGCTCTTGTATGCTTAATAATGCCGCCTATATAGTAAAGGGCATACTCAGACAACCGCTCATACGCATTTCCAGCAAAAATAGGGGTGTTCTGTCTCCAAAGAGACTGATGCACATGCATACCATTGCCATTATCCCCCCAGATAGGTTTCGGCATAAAAGTCGCTGTTTTCCCATAAGCCTCAGCAATATTGTGAACAACATATTTATAGACCTGTAAAGAATCGGAAATCTTCAGCAGAGAATCAAAGCCAATGCCTAATTCATGTTGACTAGGGGCAACTTCATGATGGTGTTTTTCTACCTTTAAACCCATCTCTTTCAAGGTTTTCAGCATTTCAGCACGCATATCCTGTCCCCCATCAACAGGGGCAACAGGAAAATACCCCCCTTTTATACGAGGACGGTGTCCAAAATTTCCCCCCTCTTTAGCCTCCCCTCCCGTGTAAGGACTCTCCACATCATCAGTGCGACAAAAAATATGATTCGGCTTAATATCAAAACGAACATCATCAAAAATAAAAAATTCCGCCTCAGGACCAAAATAAGCCGTATCAGCAATCCCTACCATTTTGATATACGCCTCAGCACGCTTAGCCAAAGCACGAGGGTCACGACTATAAGCCTTACCCGTAGTCGGCTCTTGAACAGTGCAACACATAATCAAAGTCGGCGTCGTCGTAAAAGGATCCAATACAGCAGTCTCAGCATCCGCAACAAGAGACATATCCGACTCATTAATGGCTTTCCATCCCCCAATAGACGAACCATCAAAATAAATCCCCTCTTCAAAAACCTTCTCATCCACAACAGAACTATGCAGAGTCACATGTTGCCACTTGCCACAAAGATCCGTACACCTCAAACTCACCATCTCTATCTTATGTTTCCTAAGTGCGTCCAATACATCCGAAGGAGTCTTACAATCTAAAAACATCAAGCACCTCTTTATCTTTAATTATCCTTAAAAATCTCTCTTTTGACACTCTATCATGCCCTCCACAACTTTTTCTCTCCTAATCCATAGCGTATTTCTACACCATCTTCCACTCTTTAATTTCTCCCTTCTCAATCGCTTCTTCTAACTCTCCGCTTACAGCTTTCTCTAGCGTCAACTTTTCGCATCAATGGTTTTCTTAGTCATAAAAGTATTGTACAAAAACCAACAAGAAAGAAAAGAGAACAAATAGGCAAATTACAAAGTTTTTGTTAAACTGTCTTTTTATAGGACTCACTCAAAAGATGGCACTTTTTTCCTTACTAACCCATAGCCCCCAGCCTTTGGAAGGCTTCAAGCAATGGTTTGAAGAAGCGACACTGAAGGAAATCAACAATCCACAGGCTATGTCTCTTGCAACTATAGGAAAAAATGGCCTGCCAAATATTCGTATTGTTCTGTTCAAAGGCTTTTACAAAGACGGCCTCTGTTTTTATACGAATCTCAAGAGCGTTAAAGCTATGGAATTGAAAAAGAATCCCTTATGCGCTCTTTGCTTTCTATGGAAATCTCTTATGCGCCAAGTGCGGATAAGAGGGAAAGCCCATCTCCTGCCAGAAGCGGAAAATGATAAGTATTTCGCCTCAAGGCCTATCAATAGCCAGATAGGAGCGTTGGTCTCGAAACAATCCGAGCCTCTCGCATCCCAAGAGGAGTTACACAAATCCTATGAAGAGCAAAAGCAACGCCTGCCCATAAAAAGACCAACACACTGGGGAGGATTCTTTCTGAAGCCTCAAGAAATAGAATTTTGGCAAGAAGGCAATAACCGTTTGCACACCCGCCGTTATTACCTCCAAGAGAAAAACGGTAACTGGAAAAGTCAGCTGCTCTACCCGTAGAGGTCGGAAAATTGTACAATATCCTCTGGGGTCTCAAGACGATAAATCACCCCCCCAAACCCCATGCGCTTCACAAGCCCCCCCAATACTTTGCCAGCACCTACTTCCACAAAAGCATCAACTTTTTGACGCAAAACAGTCTCTAACGACTCCCTAAACCTCACCTTTGACGCTACCTGTTGCGCTAAAAGAGGTTTTATCACCTCAATACTCCGTATCGGCTGCGCAGAAACATTGCTCACCACCGGGACACAAGGAAAACCCCAAGACACCCTCTCAAACGCTTTCTCCAAAACCCCTACCACAGGAGACATAAGAGGCGAATGAAAAGCCCCACTCACAGACAAAGCTACCGCCCTACTAATACCCCACTCCTTAGCACCCCCCTGCTGAACAAGGTCTACCACAGCCTGCATGTTGGATTTTTCACCACTGAGCACAACTTGTCCTGTACAGTTATCATTCGCAACCACACAACACCCCCCTCTTTCCTCCTGTATACGTCTCGCCAACGCCTCTCCACCCCCTTCATCCCCCCCCAATAAAGCTACCATACCGCCCAGCACTTTCTTCCCCTCTTCTCCCATAGCCTCCCCTCTTCTCCGCAACAAAGCCACACAGTCCTCTAAAGACACAGCCCCCGCAGCACATAAAGCCGTATACTCCCCCACAGAATGTCCCATCACAAATGCTGTCCGCCCACCTTCTATCAGGTCACTCCCTCTCTCCCTAAGTGCTTCTAGTACTGCTATACTCACCGCCAAAAGAGCAGGTTGGGCATGATGGGTTGCCTGTAATTCCTCTGCCGGACCGCGCGCCATGACAGAGGATAAAGACATTCCCAATACCTTATCCGCACGCCTGAAAATGTCCCGCGCCGCCCCAGAAAATGCCGCCAAAGACTCCCCCATCCCAACAAATTGAGACCCCTGACCGGGAAATAAAACCACCACTCTTTTCATCTGCCCCTCAACAAAGACTTTTCTACCAATAACTGCGCTATCTCTACCGCATTCAATGCTCCTCCCTTACGCAAATTATCCGCCACTACCCAAAACCCAAGACCCCTCTTCACAGACCTGTCCTTCCGTAGCCGTCCAACAAATACACCATCCTTTTCCGCAACATCCAGCGGCGTCGCATAAGAATTGTCATCATCCGCTAACACCACACCCCGCGCCGCCCGTAAAAGCCTAGACGCTTCCTCCACAGAAATCTCCTTCCCCATCTCTATACACACCGCCTCACAATGACCAACAAAAACAGGCACGCGCACACACGTAGCAAATACGCCAATGTCCCTCCCTAAAATCTTTGGAATCTCACGCACCATCTTACACTCTTCCTCCGTGTTCCCTCTCCCATCAAAATCTCCTATCTGTGGAAGAACATTAAAAGCTATCTGGTGCGGAAAGACACCTTTCTCTTTCATCTCCCCCTCTAGCAAGTAATCCTTTGTTTGTGCATGCAATATCTCCATAGCACGCTTGCCAGCCCCTGAAACCGACTGAAAAGTCGTCACCACCACTCGAAGAACTTTCCCCCAATCCTCAAAGGGTTTTAACGCCACCACAAGCTGAATCGTAGAACAATTAGGATTAGCAATAATCCGCTTTTTCGCTCCCCCAACAGCTTCTGGATTACACTCAGGTACCACCAGAGGAACCTCTGAGTCCATACGAAAATAGGAGGAATTATCAATGACAAAACATCCCGCTTCCACTGCTCTTAGCCCATAAACAGAAGAGACCTTACCGCCAGCAGAAAACAGCGCAATATCCATCCCCTCAAAGGAAAACCCTTCAAGAGCAGCAACAGCAATCTTCCGTCCTCGAAAAGAGAGAGTTTGCCCAGCAGATTGCACAGATGCTAAAAGCCTTAAATTTCTAACAGGAAAGTTACACGCCTCTAAAAGCGACACCATTTTGCGACCAATATTGCCTGTAGCCCCTACCACACACACATTATACATCTCATACCTCCTTAAGCAATAAGGCGCACAAAGGGGGCACAATACCCAAAGATAAGAAACTCATCCCTAAAAGCCACCCCAAAAAAGGCAGCACATCCTCTCCCGCCACCACAGCATGGACAACCTGAAGAGCAAAAATCACTATAGGAATATACAAAGGCATTACCAAAAAAGGCACAAACCCACGCCCCCTATCACAACATAAGCCTAAGGCCCCAAACACAGCACCAAGAGCCACCACTGCTGGAGTGCCTGCCAATAAACTTAATAATAGCCCCACCTGAACCTCAAAAGGCAAAGACCACGCTAATCCCGCCAACGGTACTGCCACCATAACAGGCACACAAGAGACAACCCACAAACAGCCTATTTTTATCCCTACAAACAAAGACCACGGAAGAGGACTAAACTTCAAAATATCTAAAGTTCCTTGCTCTTTTTCTTGCGCAAACAAGCCTTCCAAAGAAATCACCGTACAACTCATCACCACAAGCCAAACAAACCCGGGAGCAGCAATTGACAGAACCTGAGCATCCCTCACTGAAAAAGACAGCAAAAAAAAGAGAAACAAAAGAAATAAAAAAGGCAATACCCCCCCCACACCTCCTTGCCACAAGATGATAAGCTCTTTTTTCATCAGCAATCTAAACATTTTCCTCTCCTAACACAAAACGCCTATCCCAAGAAAATTCCTCCACATAATGCTCTGCAACCACTCCAATATTCCCCTTCTCTCTATGGCTTTCCAAAAGCTCTCCCAACAACACCCTTCCCGCCTTATCCAAAGAAGAAAAAGGCTCATCTAATACCCAAAGCGTCGCCTCTAAGAGCAAAAGTTTTGCTAGTCCCAACCGCTTTTTTTCCCCCTCAGAGGCCTTTGAAATGCTCTGATAAGCGCAAAGCCCCATGCGTTCAAGAACACCCAAACTCTTCTCCCTATCCTCACCCCCCACCACCCCCTTATGAAGACCGCAAAACAAAAGCAGTTGCTCCAAAAAAGTCAGCTGCGGATACACCCCCTGTTTGTGACCAACATAGAGAATATGACCACAGCGCATTTGCCTGAACACATCTACCCCACACAAAGTCACCACACTCCCTTTCAAGCGCGACAACCCGCAAAGATGCCTCAACACCGTCGTCTTACCACTGCCATTAGGACCACACACTAACGCAACATCTCCCCTCAAAACCTCTATGGAAAAAGGAGTAGACATACCAATACTCACCATATTCTCAGCTCTCAGCATCTGATTACTCCTCCTCCTCCTCCTCTTTTTCACTCTTTCTCCGACCAAACACCTCCACACAAAAACACACCGGAGAATAAGGAGTCTCAACTTTTTCCAACCTCACTAAACAGCTACAAACAGGCTCAAAAGCAAAACACACCTCCATAATCTTCTCTCCTAAAGTCTCTAAAAGCTTCACTTTCAACCCTCTGCTCCTAGCTAAAACAGCCTTCAAAACAGATTCATAACACACACTGGACCTAAGAGCATCCTCTTTTCGTAAACGATGTATCTCCAGTTCAATATGTACCATAACCTCTTGGGCTTGGAGTCTCTCCTCCTCACTTACCCCAACACAAACCCTTAAACATAAATCCTTTAACAACACTCTGGTTATAATATTTTTATACACAATTTCTCCTATCAATGCTACCATACCCCCCACATTACTATAACCCTAACCCCCCGCAAACACCAAAATATCATGTCTAATCACAAAACGACATTTTCTCCTAGAAAGAGAAAAAGCCAAAAATTAAGTGACATCGATTGGACAATTCTAGAGATACTACAAAAAAATGCTAGAATCACAAACTTGGAACTGTCCCGTCAGCTAGGATTAACACCCCCACCTTGCCTCAGACGTCTCCGTCTCCTGGAGCATGAAGGCTTCATCAGAGGATACCGTGCAGACCTTAACGAAGCCGCCTTAGGATTCATCGTCAGCGCCTTTGTACACATCGGAATGGCAAACCAAACAGAAAAGACTCTCTTAGACTTCGAAAGGAAAATCGAAACATGGAAGCCTGTACGGGAGTGCTATGTTTTAAGCGGCTCTAATGACTTCCTCTTGCGTATCATCGCTCCTTCCCTAGATGACCTCAATAACTTCATCGATAACAACATAAGAACAGCACCCAACGTCTTAACTGTCAAAACTTCTCCTATTATCCGACGCACAAAGTCCGCTATCGTCTTCGATTTGCTGCCTAAAAAAGGAAGTTAGTACAAATTCTGCGCTGCTACCATAGAAAATAACATGGGAATTGACAAGGCGGTATTGAGTCTCGAAAACAGAAACGCAATTTTCACCGCTTTCACCTTCTCCTCCGCACTCGCCTCTACAATCCCTAAGACCTTCTTCTGATTAGGCCAGATAAAAACCCAGACATTAAAAAACATCACAATACCAAGCCACATACCAATACCAATAAACATATTCTTCGGTACCCCAAAGCCTCCATAGCCCCCCAATAAAAGAGAATCCATTAAATACCCACTCAAATGGGCTAAAAGAAGTCCCGTCAACACTGTTAATAACGCCGCCCAGCGAAACCAAAATAGCGCAGTAGGCGCAATAAATTTACTAATAGCAGGCTTCTGCTCATCCGGAATCTTGCCCATATTGGGAATCTGAACAAAATTAAAGTACCACAACAGCCCTATCCACATAATGCCAAACAGAACATGAAGCCACCTCATAAAAAATAAGGTGAAATCCATAGAATCAAATTGCTGATAATAATATAACGCAAATAAACACAAGGCGAATACAAATCCTAACAAGACCGTATTACGCAAAGACGAAAATATACCCTTCATAGCCACTCCTCTCTTATCTTTTATTTTTTATTTTTTATTTTATTCCACCAACGACTGCAAGCCGCCCTCTACTTGTATACAATACAAAGGCTCTCCTGTCAATCAAAGCCGTATTTTCCATTGCTTTTTGTTCTTTTATTCCCTATACTTCAAGCCATGAAATTCCATAAAGCCTGTACAATCGTTTTTTGTAGCACACTTATCATTGTCCTGCTACCAAAAGCAAACGCTGTATATCAAATGTCCATCCTCGGGGAGGTGGAAAACTCAGAACCATCCAACATCGCCGCTCAAGAAGGAGATACCCTCTTCATCTCACTTCAAACAGACCCCTCCACCCCCATTGCCCAGACCATCTTTGACAATCAACTCGGAGTCTTCTTCCTAACAGTCACACGCGACAACAATAACGAACAGAAACTGCTCTTCTTTTTAAAAACCTCTCAAAGCACTTACAAAATCTTGGATGAAGAAACAAACTTTCCCCTAGAACTTCCCTTTAATGGCGTCCAATACACAAGCGAAAATGCTCCTTCTTTTACTTTAGAGCCCACCATCTTAACAGGACGCATTGCAAACACGCCTCATTCACTCATAGAGGAAGAGGTACAGGACACTAACAATAATAACAGTGAGCCCGATTCAAGCGATTCAACCAATACTTATGATATTAATCAGGATGGCAATGTCAATGACGAGGATTTAATCCAGCTTAAAAAAGCCCTCAGAAACCGCAATTACAAAAAATCCTACGACCTTAACAACAACAACCGCATTGATGTCGAAGATGCCATTTTTCTCATCAAAAAACTCTTGGAAAGAGAAAAATAAGACGCCTATTCTTCCTGCTTTTAGTCTACTAGAAGTGTTGATAGCACTCTTCATTCTCAGTCTCTCCGCCCCTCTTATCATAAAGCAAACATACCTCTTCTTAACCCTCACCCACACCTACAGAGACCTTGCAATACAGTCTCATCAACTCCTCAATCAACGTGGACTGCTCACCGCTTCTCTCAAAGAGTCTTCTCTTTATGAAAAAGAGGGTCAAATATACCTCACCACTGCTACTGCTGCTCAGCAAACAAAAATCACCATTGAAAATCTCAGTGTCAGCAACATACCCCTCAACCCTTCTAAAGGATGGGGGCCCTTTCAGCTCATTACCATACAATCACCGCAAGGACAACACCTCACCTCTCTTTTGCCCTTAACACAAACCCAAGACCTTGTCCTAAAACAGATGCCCTAAACAGCTTTGATATCAATAAGCGTAAAGGTGCGCGTCCCCTTTGGGGTCTGAATACTCACTTCATCCTCTCTCTCTTTCCCTAAAAGAGACCGCGCAAGAGGAGAGGTAATAGAAAGATACCCTTGCCGGATATCAGCCTCATCTTCGCCTACAATTTGATAAGTCACTGTTTCTTCTTCATCATGACCCTCAAGCTCCACCGTCGCCCCAAAAGACACAACAGAAACAGAGACAATAGAGGTATCAACAATCTCAGCGCATCCTAACTTGTAAGAAAGCTCCTGAATACGTCCTTCTAAAAAGCCTTGTCTTTCTTTAGCCACATGATATTCAGCATTTTCCGACAAATCTCCGTACTCTCTAGCGGTTGCAATGGCTTCAATAACTTTAGGACGCTCAATTTCTTTGAGTTTTTTCAACTCCTCAACCAGCAACTTATGGCCTCTTTTCGTCATGGGTACAGGACCAGCACTCAAGAGATACCCTCCTTCAAAATCTTCAAAAAGCTTTTCAGACTATAGAGAGTAATCCTGTAAAGGGGAAAAATCAAGTTTTTGTTTTTTCACAGATAAAATAGCCTGCATCATTGCTTCCATCCCTTCAATGGTCGTAAAATAAGGCACATCATACAGAAGTGTTATTCTTCTGATTTTGAAGCTATCTTCTATAGAGTGTTTGCCTTCCGTTGTATTAAAAACAAGCTTAATTTCGCCTCTTTGGATACGTTCTACGATATGAGGAGAGCCTTCCACTACTTTTTGCACCATTTGTACCTTCAGCCCGCGCCGTCTACAAAAAGTTGCCGTTCCCTTCGTACACACAATAGAAAAACCAGCCTCTTTCAATGTTCTAGCCACAGCAAAAGCTCGACTTTTATCATCATCCTTCACAGAAATTAAGACAAGCCCCTCCATGGGAAGACTCCCTCCCGCTGCCATTTGCGCTTTCGCAAACGCCTTCGCAACATCCCTATCAATGCCCATAACCTCCCCCGTTGAGCGCATCTCCGGCCCTAGCAGTATATCCACATTCTTAAACCGCTTAAAAGGAAACACAGATTCTTTCACACAAACATAAGGAAGAGATAAAACCCTCTGTTGCTCGTGAGAAAGTTCCGGGGCTATACTTTCTAAAGAATGCCCCATGAGAATCTTTGTAGCCCAAACCATAAGAGGAGTCCCAGTGGCTTTAGAAACAAAAGGAATGGTGCGCGACGCCCGCGGATTAGCTTCTATCACATAAATCTGTTGCCCCTTAATGGCATACTGCACATTCATCAGTCCTCTAACACCTAAAGAATCAGCTAATTGCCGCGTATGGTCAAAAATAGCGCTTTTCACCCCACGTGATAAAGACTGAGAGGGCAGAACACAAGCAGAATCTCCAGAGTGAATGCCAACTCTTTCAATATGCTCCATAATCCCACCGAGATAAATCGTTTTGCCATCATATAAGCAATCCACATCCACCTCTATAGCCTCTTCTAAAAACTCCTCTATCAAAATAGGGTCATCAGAGTCATTGGATTCGATATAAGTCTTCAAAGCCTCTTCAGAATGAATGACGCACATTTTTTGCCCTCCTAGAATATAAGAAGGGCGAACCATAACAGGAAAGCCAATGCTCTTAGCAATACAGAGCGCTTGCTTGAAGGAAAAAGCCGCTCCATTACGCGGTTGAGAAAGCCCCTGTTGTGCCACAAGAGCAGAAAAATGCTTCCTATCCTCAGCCAACTCTACACCCTTAGCAGAAGTCCCCAAAATGACCGTCTCTTTTTCAAGGTCTTTGACAAGATTCAGAGGCGTTTGTCCACCAAATTGAGAGATGACACCAAAAAATCCATCAACTGTGTTTTCAAAATGCAAAATATTACGCAAACTCTCCAATGTAATCGGTTCAAAATACAGTCTGTCAGCCGTATCATAATCCGTGGAAACCGTCTCAGGATTGCAGTTCACCATAATAGGCACAACACCCTCAGCTTTCAACGCCCAAGCCCCATGAACACAACAATAATCAAACTCCAAGCCCTGTCCTATTCTATTAGGCCCACTTCCTAGTATCAGGACTCTCTTACTCCCCGAAGAAGGCACTGCCTCCAGTGAAGCAAACGGTGCAAGTGAAACATAAGTAGAATACAGATAAGGCGTATAAGACTCAAACTCAGCAGCCGTAGTATCAATCTGACAATATCTAGGAGTCACAAGATAACTCTTTCTGCACTGAAAAACAGTTTGCTCATCCGTACGCCAAAGGCGGGCTAAAAAAGCATCAGAAAACCCCTGTTCCTTAATAGCAAACCACTGTCGCCGACAGGTAGGAAGAAGAGGCATTGCTCTGAGAATCTCCTCAGCTTCTACAAGCTCCTTTATCTGGCGCAAAAACCACCTGTCATAAAAACATCGTCCATAAATTTGCTCCACCGTCGCCCCCAACCTAAAAGCCTCTGCCACCAATAATAGCCTATGAGGCACAAGAGTCCCTAAGGTCTCCAAGACCTCCTCTTTTGTCCCAACCTCCCCCGGATAAGATAAACTATCTAATCCCGTCTCTAAAGAACAGACCAACTTTTGTAAACTCTCCTTAAAAGTCCCCCCAATAGCCATGGCCTCTCCCACCGAATGCATGGAAGTTCCCAAGCGCGGCACTGCAGCAGGAAACTTCTCAAAGGCAAAACGAGGCATTTTTGTCACAACATAATCCAAAGTAGGCTCAAAAGAAGCAGGAGTCGTTCTGGTAATATCATTTTTCAACTCATCCAGCGTATACCCAATAGCAAGCTTTGATGCAATCTTCGCAATAGGAAACCCCGTAGCCTTAGAGGCTAAGGCAGAAGACCTCGACACTCTGGGATTCATTTCAATCACCACCATCCGCCCACTCTCAGGTTCTACCGCAAACTGCACATTACTCCCCCCCGTCTCTATGCCAATAGCCCGCAATATACGAAAAGACGCATTGCGCATGGCTTGATACTCCTTGTCCGTCAAGGTAAGAGCAGGTGCAACCGTCACAGAATCCCCCGTATGAACCCCCACAGGGTCAATGTTCTCAATGGAGCAAACAATAATACAATTATCATTCTTATCACGCACTACCTCCATTTCATACTCTTTCCAATTCAACACAGACTGTTCTATCATTACCTGATGCACCAAAGAAGCCTTCAATCCTCCACGAATAATCTCCAAAAACTCCTCTTCTTTTCGCGCAATGCCGCCTCCCTGCCCCCCTAAAGTAAAAGAAGGCCTAATCACCACCGGTAACCCTATGGTTCGCAAGCCCTCCATGGCTTCCTCTTCAGAGGAGGCCATAACAGCCTTCGGCGTATCAAAACCAATGTCCTCCATAATGCTCTTGAACACCTGCCTGTCCTCAGCTCGCTCAATACACAGGGCAGAAGCCCCTATCATCTCCACGCCATGACAGTCCAATACCCCCTTTTTCGCCAACCTCATAGACACATTTAATGCCGTCTGCCCCCCCACAGTAGGCAAAAGAGCACAAGGACGCTCTTTTTCAATAATCCTCTCCGCCGCCTCCTCGCAAATAGGCTCAATATAAGTCGCATCAGAAAAAGCAGGGTCAGTCATAATCGTAGCAGGATTAGAATTCAACAAAACAACCCTGTATCCTTCCTCTTTCAAGGCTCCACAAGCCTGCGTGCCCGAATAATCAAACTCACAAGCCTGACCAATCACAATAGGGCCTGCTCCAATTACCAAAATGGTCTCAAGGTCATCACGCCTAGGCATGGTTCTTATAAGACTCCATAAAAGCCAAGAATTGCTCAAAGAGATAACGACAGTCCTGAGGGCCCGGACTAGCCTCAGGATGAAATTGTACAGAAAAAACCGGCCTACCTCGTACTTTTATCCCCTCTATACACTTATCAAACAAGGAGCGGTAAGTCACTTCCACTTGAGACGGCAAAGTCTCCTCCCTCACCACAAAGCCATGATTTTGCGAGGTAATAAAACAACGCCCCGTTTCTAACTCCTTCACGGGCTGATTAGCCCCCCTATGGCCAAAAGACATTTTATAGGTCTCACACCCCAAAGCCATAGCCAACAACTGATGCCCCATACAAATACCAAAAATAGGAAGAGCAGTCTCTAAAAGCCCGCGCAGTATTGCCGTAGCATAACGCCCTGTAGCCGCCGGGTCTCCGGGTCCATTAGACAACAAAATCCCATGAAGTCCTCCCTCCTTCGCGCCTAAGAGCAGTAATCTCCCTAGCCGACATACCCGCCGGGACAACAGTCATATAACACCCCATAGAAGACAAACAATCCAAAATCTGCTTCTTAACCCCATAATCAACAACAGCTACATAAAAAGGCGCCCCAGAATCCCCATAAGCATAAGGTACCTTAGTCCCACTCTCTGCCGCTAACTCACGACCCTGCATCAAGGGATAAGCCCTAATTTCCTCTCTGACACTCTCCGCCTTCTCCTCCACAGAGCAAATAGCCGCCCGTTGAGCCCCTTGTGTCCTAATAAGCCTAGTGAGAAAACGCGTATCTATTCCACTAATACCAACAATCTTGCGCTGTTGTAACCACTGCTGTAAGGAGAAAGTCGCCCGCCAACTAGAAGGGGGCGTCACAGAATCACGCACCACCATCCCCCTAGCATGATAAGAGGCAGTCGTCTCCATATCCTCGCGATTACCACCAGTATTGCCTATGTGAGGAAAGGTAAAAATAATAATCTGCCCATTATAAGAAGGGTCTGTCAAAATCTCTTGATAGCCCGTCATAGCAGTCTGAAAACAAATCTCCCCCAACACCTTGCCCTTAGCCCCAAAGCTTAACCCCTCCAACCTCTTACCATCCTCCAACACCAATGCCACATCACAAGGAGGGGCAAGGGTAACAGAAGAAAAAGACATAAAAAAATAACAGTAGCGTTAGGAAAGTTGCCTTCAGGGTAACAAAAAATTTTCGCTAAACAAAGCCTAAACTCCTCATTCCTCTCTCACAGCACTTGGCTATAAAGCCTAAGCTTACAGCTCAAATAAAGGTATAGAAAAAAAGCTTACAGAGAAGGCAAGTTGCGTATAAATCCCGCTTAAGATAAAAGGGCTTAAGAGGTGACTTAAAAGCTATAACCAAACCTCAAGGATACTCTTATGAGATTCTCAGTCACATCCTTTCCCCCCTCCCAATTTTTCTTATTTTCTTCTGTGGTAAGTTCAGGCAAGGAAACCTTTATCATCACAGCTTCCACCCCTATCAAGGCACCCGATGCTTTACTGATAAGATTAACCCCCCCCCCTATGACAATACCCCACTTACTTCTGGATTCCGCTTCTATCAAATCTCTGTGAGTAAAAGAAGAGGTGCTAATCTTCTGTAACTTGATATCCTCATCCCATTCCAGTATCTGTTGAGGGAACTTGACCGTTACATATTGAACCCCCGCTTTAGCATATGGAGAGAAAATAAAGATTTTTTGAGGAGTCTTCATGCCTAAAACAACCGCGCCGCCAAAGCCAGAAAGCTCAGCTTTTTTTAGCATAAAGGACTTTGCTTCCGATAACGCTTCATCGGCAGTACTTGCCTGCTTAAAAACCATGTTACGCTCAAAAGAGCCAAAAGCATCAAAGAAAGCCTCAATTCCTACTTCCAGATTGTTCGTAGTATGTAACCCAAGAAAAACACCAATACCAAAGCCTACCACTTGGCTATCTTCAAGGTCTTGAGTTCCCGATATATAATGACCTGTTGCTTTTGCCTTAAGGGTGTTAGACATCTTAGTAAGCTTACTCATCCCAACTCCCACTAGCACTTTCATTCTCATATCTAAGTTCTCAGCAGTCGCCACTAACGGTGCAGAAAATAGCGCAGAAGATATTAATACTAAAGATAGTGAAACAGTGATGTTTTTCAATCTTTTCATTGACGATTCCTCTTTATTTTTTAGCATACAATTCTATAAAATTGTTCATTCTTACCTATTTTTCAAAACTTTCAAGGGAAAGTCAAGAAAATTATGGAAACGACTTCAAACAAAAGTGTCCCTACCCCCCTTATCAATTCTTTCTAGGGCACAAAGTGCGGATTGTGAAGGGAGATGCGGGGGGAAATGGGGGCGCGGGTTGTGAAGGGAAAAGCTGGGGGCTTTTGAATAAAGGGAGGGGACAGGGAGTCGTTGGGGAAGAGGTGGCGGAGAGCGGGGCAAGGCAAAGGCGTTAAGGGTGTAGGGAAGTCTTTGTGGAGGCACG
Organism: Alphaproteobacteria bacterium; assembly: GCA_965222575.1. GTDB lineage: Bacteria > Pseudomonadota > Alphaproteobacteria. Next base: position 1,013,786 of record OZ244958.1, on the reverse strand, counting down.
GAGCGCGGGGCGCGGGGTGTAAAGGGAAAGGCTGGGGGCTTTTAGTATAAAGGGAAGGGACAGGGAGTCGTTGGGGAAGAGGTGGAGAGGCGGGAATCTTCAGGGAGGCGGGCTAGAAGAAGATACGAGGGCTTTTGAAGGCAAAGACTTTAAGGGCGCGCAAGGCGGGGGGGGGAATAAAAGGAGGGAACAGGGAGTCGTTGGGGAAGAGGTGGCGGAGAGGCGGGGCAAGGCAAAGGCGCGGGACTTTAAGGTGGGGCAAGGCAAAGGCGTTAAGGGCGCGCAAGGCGGGGGGGTAAATAAAAGGAGGGGACAGGGAGTCGTTGAGGAAGAGGTGGAGGCAATCTTTCAGGAACAGAAATGCGGGGAGGCGGGAATCTTCAGGGCGCGGGGCTTGTGAAGGGAAAGGCTGGGGGGGGGGCTTTTAGTATAAAAGGAGGGACAGGGAGTCGTTGGGGAAGAGGTGGCGGGGAGGTGGAATCTTCAGGAGAGGCGGGCTAGGGAAGAAAATGCGGGGCTTTTGAAGGCAAAGGCTGGGGCTTTTGAAGGGAGGCGGAGGGAGTCGCAGGGGAAGAGGTGTAAAGGGAGAGGCTTTTGGCAGGGCAAAGGCGTTAAGGGGAAAGGCGGCAGGGAAGTCGTTGTGGAAGGGAAGAGGCACGGGGCGCAAGGCGGGGGGGTAAATAAAAGGAGGGAACAGGGAGTCGTTGGGGAGGTGGAGAGGCGAGAGGCGGGAATCTTCAGGGAGGCGGGCTAGAAGAAGATACGAGGGCTTGTGAAGGCAAAGACTTTAAGGGTGTAGGGAAGTCTTTGTGGAGGCACGGGTGCGGGGCAAGGGGTGTAAAGGGAAAGGCGGGGGCTTTTAGTATAAAGGGAGGGGACAGGGAGTCGTTGGGGAAGAGGTGGAGGCAATCTTTCAGGAACAGAAATGCGGGGAGGTGGGAATCTTCAGAGATGCGGGCTTAAGAAGAAAATGCTGGGGCTTTTGAATAAAAGGAGGGAACAGGGAGTCGTTGGGGAAGAGGTGGCGGGAGGGGAATCTTCAGGAGGCGGGAGTAGAAGGGCGCGGGGCTGTTGAAGGGAAAGGCTGGGGCTTTTAGTATAAAGGGAGGGAACAGGGAGTCGTTGGGGAAGAGGTGGCGGAGAGGCGGGGCAAGGCAAAGGCGTTAAGGGGGGGAGGCGGGCAGGGCGCGGGGCGTAAAGGGAAAGGCTTTTAGTATAAGAGGGAGGGGACAAGGAGTCGTTGGGGAAGGGTGGCGGAGAGGTGGAATCTTCAAGGAGGCACGGAAGATACGAGGGCGCGGGGTGTAAGGGAAAGGCTGGGGCTTTTAGTATAAAAGGAGGGGACAGGGAATCGTTGAGGAAGAGGTGGAGGCAATCTTTCAGGAACAGAAATGCGGGGGGAGGAGGCGGGAATCTTCAGAGAGGCGGGCTAGAAGAAGATACGGGGCTTGTGAAGGCAAAGACTTTAAGGATGTAGGGAAGTCTTTGTGGAGGCGGAAAGGCGGGGTGTTGAAGGGAATAGAGGCGGGGTCGTTGAGGGAAGAGGTGCGGGGGAAGCTTTTAGGCGGGCACGCAAGGCAAAGGCGCGGCGCAAGGCGGGGGGGGTAAATAAAAGGAGGGACAGGGAGTCGTTGGGGAAGAGGTGGCGGAGAGGTGGAATCTTCAGGGGCGGGTTAGAAGAAAATACGGGGCTTTTGAAGGGGCGCGCAGGGGGAGGGGTAAATAAAAGGAGGGAACAGGGGTCGTAAGGGAAGAGGTGGGGCAATCTTTCAGGAAAAGGGCGGGGCAGGGCAAAGGCGTTAAGGGGGGGGAGGCGGCGCAGGGCTAGAGGCAGGGGGAGAGTCGGAATCTTCAGAGAGGCGGGTTAGAAGAAGATACGAGGGCTTTTGAAGGGAAAGGCTTTTTAGGGTAAAGGGAGGGAAGGGAGTCGTTGGGGAGGGTGCGGGGCGCAAGGCGGGAATCTTTAGGGAGGCGGAGGCAATCTTTCAGGGAGAAGATACGGGGGAAGAGGCGGGAATCTTGTGAAGGGCGGGGCAAGGCAAAGGCGTTAAAAGGGGGGACAGGGAGTCGTTGGGGAAGGTGGCGAGGCAGAGGTGGAATCTTCAGAGATGCGGGCTATAGAAGAAGCACGCAGGGCTTTTGAAGGCAAAGGCGTGGGGGCGGGGGGGTTGAATAAAGGGAGGGGGCAGGGAGTCGTTGGGGAAGAGGTGCTGGGGGTCTTCTAAGAAGAAGTTCCTCTATAGAGGAAGAAAAGCGGAAAGCCCCCATTGGGGGGCGTCCTTTGGGGCTTCGCCTCTTTGGGGCAAATCCTCTCTGGGGCTTCGGGGCTTAGTCTCTTTGGGGCAAGTGTGAGGGGGGGACTATATAAAAAAAAGGGAGAGTGTGTGCTCTCCCTTCTTTCAAACCTAAACAAAAACAAACATCATTTAGAAACTATAACCAAATCTCACTGTCATTTTGGTGACATTCTCACCTATACGCGTACCTGGCGTTGCTCCGTAAACAGTCGTATTACTACCTGTAGCTCGTTTTGGCAACCAAACTTTCACAACAGAAAATTCAGCCCCTACAATTAAGCCTGTATCATTAATAAAGTTGATACCACCACCAAACAACAGACCGCCTTTAGAGCCTTTTTCTTCAGTTAGAGCTGTTGGGGTGAATTTGATACCACTGCTATTCGCAGCGGGGACCTCAGCCAAGGCCAATGCCTCTAGATTCACTGAAGTAAATTGATAACCCACTTTGACATAAGGATACACCATAAAGGTTCCCATTTCACTGGCCATCATTTCTGCTACTACAGCTGCACCAAAGCCGGACAGCTTACCTTTAGAATCCGCAGGAGCAACATTACGGCCACCGGTCGTACCATCCTCCCCCGCCGTTAAGTCGGTCCATTTTGCAACCGTCACTGTACGGTCAAAAGACCCAAGGCTACTAAAGAATGCTTCAACACCTACCATTAGTTGCTCAGAGACTGGAAAGCTGTAGGACACGCCAATATCAAAGCCTATGACTTTGCTAGCATCCACCTTTTGAGACACACTATGGGTAGCTTTATTGCCCGCGACCATCAGAAAAGTTTCACTTAAACTTACTTTATTAAATCCAATTCCCACAAGGACTCTTGTTTGACCATCTCCGAAACCTTGGGCACTTGCTACAAATGGAAGAGCTAAAGAAACCAAAGCACAGAAGATTATATTTTTCACGTTTTTCATCATATTCCTCTTTTACGTTTTATGATTATTAATATTAAAGGAAAAGTTTAGTCACTCCTCCCTTCCATGTCAAGAAATGTTTACACACTTCCGCCCCCTAAACACTAGGTATAAGATAAGAAAAACTTAAAGTCAAGTAAAAATCTTTATTAAAACTTACAGCCATAAAAAAAAGAGACTCTTTAGTTTCAAAAAGCATACCCGAAACGCACTGCTAGCCTATAAATAGTAGCCGTACTCGACTTTTCTTTGCCATCTGCTTTTTTCCCCTCTCCCCAAAGGGTTATGTTGTCTTGAGCTCTCTTTGGGAAAGACAGGGCGCTTTGCGTATACTCAAAGCCTATCACCACACCGTTTGCCTTTTGAAGATTAACACCGCCCCCTATCATTAAGCCTGTTTTGGTAATGCTCTCTTCCTCCAGTGTGTCCGTCCCCGCAAGAGGCGTGCCAGCAGCAGGAAGATTTGCCTCAGTCCAATTCACTTCACTTTTCATCAACTCCACTTGCGCATAATGGTAGCCTACCTTGGCATAGGGAATAATCATAAATGCCCTATCCTCACTCACTTTAATCCCCAAAAAAATTGCCCAGCCATAACTCTTGATTTCAGCGTCTTCAAGGTCAATGACGTAATCCTTGTCCAGTTTAGAACTAGCATTGCTACTGCTAGCCCGAGAAGCAACAAGTGTGTGCGTCACAGACCCAAAGTTCACATGGAATAATTCAAGCCCAAGTTCCACCTGATCACTCATATTCAGCCCCAATATCATACTCACATCCATCCCTAACGCATTCTTCTCCTTAATCTTTTGATATGCCGTTAGGAATCTAGTGGTATCATCCACCTTCACATCAATTTTGCCGTCTATTGTGTTAAATCCTAAACCCACTAGGAATCTTATATTACTCGTCTTAGCGTTCACCATAAAAGGTGCTACTAAAACTGCAATCAGTAACAAGCGTTTCACCATTTCCAACCTCTCCTTCATCAAACTCTATAATATAACATATCTATAATCATCTATCATCCCCTAAAATTGATACCCAATTGTCAAAGACACTTTCTTGATATACGTCGTTCGTTCCTTAATACTATCACCAAAAACCCCATCTTGTCCATCAGACTTAGGGAGGCTCACTTTCATTAAAGCAAAAGAACAACCAAAAATCAAACCATTCTCATGATAAAGTCTGATTCCCCCTCCATATAAGACTCCGCCCTTGCGTAAAACTACAGATTTACTCTTCTTATCCGGCAATAAATCCCCCCCGTTATCTTTATTCTCATCGTACAATAAAATTCCACTCGCCCTTACATTATCCGGCAATATCTTCGGCAATTTTAGCCACACGTACTCCTCCTCCTCCCCCTCTAGCACCTGCTTATACTCTTTCACAACCAGCAAATTTCCACTTCCAAAGACAGCACTACCCGTTTCAATTAAGGTCTCTTGCGTCTTCACCTCCGTCCAATGATACCCCACCGTCACATAAGGATATACAGACCATAAACTCATCAAGGCACTCCTGAAGCCTATCACAACACGACCACCATAACTCGAAATCTTTGTCACCTCCAAAGGATACTCCACCCCCACCTTATAATTCCTCTCCTCATTCGTGAGAGGATTTCTCAGCCTCCTGCCAAGATGGGTAGAAGAAAAGTCCTCTAAATCGTCTAACTCATGAAAATGAGTCAAGATTACAGTTGTCCTTAACCCATTGAAAGCCTGTAGAGTAAATCCCTCTAGCGCTAAAAGAAAGAAGTTTTCCTGAACCGCTATGCCAACACTTAAATCGTATCCAAAAGTGCCTCCTTCCGCAACACTATAGGTTCCTCCAATGCCCCCTAGCTCACCATTACTATAAGGATGAGAAAATTCTGTCGCCTCATCAGTAGACAACACAAAAGGCTTCACTAATCCATAGAACTTTCCCTTGCCATAAACCGCAGTCGGCATCAATACTAGTATGACAACAAAACCCCACATCTTCAGCATCAACAGCCCCTTTATCCCTACCATTATTCAATCACAAGTACCCGCTAGGTCCCCCTGCTCACGGGGAAAAATTTCCCATAGACCCCAAAAAGAGACTCAATCTATGCAATCTGTGCGGCTTCTTTGCCTCTAACTCTGTTCTCAAGTTCTTCTCCGCTACGCCCTGATGAGAAGGCAGAAGCACCTTAGACAGCGTGTAGGTTATACCAAACACCATAGCACTACCGCTATCAAACATCATCCCCACACCATAACGATTAGATAAACGCGTTAACTCCTTCGCATCCAATTGATAGGTTTTGTCTCCTAAATTTCTGATACTAACACCAGAGGATAAATCAGAAGGCTTAATCTCTACTGCCTTCGTCTTAGAGTGTACCGATTCCAATCCCACTAAGAAATAAAAAGACCCATGACTCCTACCCCACAAATGCACGCGATACCCTATGGGGAGGGAAACCCCTAAGCCTGTTACCACTAGGTAATCCTTCTTCACAGGAATAGCGCTTGCTAATTTCTTGTCACGAGCATAGTAATCAAAGGTCAACGTCTGTTCAAAAGCACCATAACGCGTATAGTGCGGCATCAGTCCCCACAAAAGACCATCAGAGCGCGTAAACATTAAACCAGCCGCTAACCCAAAAGACATAGGCTTCTTATCAAAAGACACTATCCCTGAGGTTTTTTCCGCATGGCGAATCGATAAAGCAAATGCTTTCTTATAATTCAGCCTAGCATACCCAAAACTCCCTTCTACATAAAGCCCAGACACCGCCCCCGCACTCACCGCAGAACACACAAAAGACAACACAATCATCAGACAAAAAAGCCTGAAAACTGAAACAATCCCTAAACCACTTCTCATAACTGCTGCACTTTTCCGCATGGTCATAACCTCTTTAGTCAAAAAGTATACAGAAAATTCTAAAATAGTGCAATTCTATTTCTTGCTTTTGATTGCACTGTTGATTCGCTTCCTTATCAATTGTCGCGACAAAAGGGGTAAAAATTCCCCGAGAACAGGCCCCTTAATACGGCCCGTTAACGCTAGCCGTAAGGGCAAAAACACCTCTTTCCCACCGCCACCCATCGCCTTCACTAACGCTTTTATCCAGCACTCCACAGACTCCTCATCAAAACCCTCCCCTTCCTCCTCCTCCTCCGGTAGCACCTCTAAAGCTACCCGCAAAACCCCCAAATCCTTCTCCCCCCACTCCCCCGCAAGCCCCTCCCCCTCCTCCTCCTCCTCACCGCACACCACTCGTGCCCAATACAAAATATCCCCCTCCCTCTCAATATTCCCCCTCACAATATCCCAAAATACACACACATCCTTAAGCAACAACTTCTCCTTACGCAATACAGACTCTACCTCCTCATAAGACCAATCCCTCACATACAACGCTTCAAGATGCCTCAACGACTTCTTATCAAAACGAAACGCTTGGGAACTCAACGACTCCCTGAACCTACTCTCCCCCTCCTCCAAAAAAGACCCCCAAAAATCCCCTTCTATAGCTTTTCCCCCCTCCCCCAACAACAACAACTGCAACAAAGAACGCCAGCCTATCCCTTCTTCCCTCAACCCCCTAATCGTTAATGACCCAAGACGCTTGGATAAAGGCTCTCCTTCCCCACCTACCATCAACGGAATATGACCAAAGGCAATCTTGCTCTCCTCCCCGCCTAATGCACGCAAAATCTCTAGCTGTACCGCCGTGTTCACTAAATGATCCTGACCGCGAATAATATCAGTAACCCCAAAATCCCTATCATCAATCACAGAACACAATGTATACAAAACACTCCCATCAGCTCTCACTAATACAGGATCACTCACATGAGAGGTGTCATACTTTCTCCATGACATAACCTTATCCTCCCAAGACTCTGTGCCCCTAGATAACAAAAACCTATAATGAGGACGCCTCCCCCGTAAAGCCTCCTTCTCCCCAAGGGCTAAAGACAAAGCCTCTCTATCGTAAATAGGCGGAAGACCACGCTCTTGCTGGCGTAACCGCTTCCGCTCAAGCTCGTCGGGCGTCTCAAAACACGCATACAACCGACCTTCTTCCTTCAAAAACGCTATCACCTCATCATAACGCTTCTTCCTCCTAGACTGAAATTCCTCCCTATCCACCGATAACCTCAACCAAGCCAAATCTTCTCTGATAGCCTCTATGTACTCAGTCCTCACACGCCGACTATCCGTATCGTCAAATCGTAAAATTACCTCCCCTCCCCCACGACGCGCTAGTAACCAATTCAACGCAAATACGCGCACATTCCCAACATGCAACAAACCAGTAGGAGAAGGTGCAAACCGTACCACAGGCTTCCTCAAAACCCCACTCATCCCTTCTTCCTCCTCCTCCTCTCCCCAACTAACCCCCACCCCACCCTAGAACCAGCAAGCGGATAACGCCAATCCCTACCAAAAGCACAACGCGTCACCTTAACGCCCGGAGGACTCTGATACCGCTTATACTCAGACGAAAATAAATCATTCGCTACCTTCCTCACCACAGACTCCTCCTCTCCGCGCTCTATCACCTCTTCTACCCCCAAACCTTCTTCTATTAACAAAAATAAAATCCTATCCAAAACCTCATAAGGAGGCAATGCCTCCTCATCCCGTTGCCCCTCCGCAAGCTCCGCAGACGGCGCCTTCAATAAAACCAAAGACGAAAAAAACCCCTCCCCTCCCCTCTCTTCTTCATACCCATTACGAAAACGCGCCAACTCATATACCCCCGTCTTGTACACATCCTTCAACGGACTATACCCCCCTATCATATCCCCGTACAAAGTCGCATACCCACTAGCAAGCTCCGACTTGTTAGAAGAACACACCACAAGAGACCCCGTGAAATTAGAAACCGCCATTAGACATAAGCCTCTGAGACGCGCTTGCTGATTTTGCTCTGCTATCTCCTTGCCAATCCCTTCAACAGCAAAACTCTCTAACAACTCCCGAATCTCACAACGCAAATCCTCTATATCCAAAACCCTAAGCCTAATCCCTAACCTCCTAGCAATGTCCTGCACATCCCTATAAGTAGATGGAGGATTAAAACGCGTCTTCAAAAAAATCCCCTCCACCCTATCACACCCCACCGCATCCACACACACACTAGCACAAAGAGCCGAATCTATCCCCCCAGATAACCCCAACACAACTTTCTCAAACCCGCACCTCTCCATATACTGCCCCAACCCCTCCACCAAAGCCCCATAAACTAAAGACAGCGCAGAAGAAAAATTCAAAAGAGTACACGGGGTAAACCCAACACTTAACGCCTTTGTCTTCACCCCTTGAAGACAAAGCTTGTTATGGGATTTCTCCCACCGAGTACACAATAAACATGACCGAAAAAAAGGCGCTTTAACCTCTTGCTCGTCAGAGATGAGAAAACTGCCCCCATCAAATACTATCTCATCCTGAGCACCAGTAGCATTAAGATACAAAATAGGAACCGAAAACGCCTGTTGCCGCTTTCTCAGAAGAGCACGGCGCATGGCGTCTTTCCCACTCTCAAAAGGAGACCCATTCACAACAAGAACAAGGTCTATCCCCTCCAGTCTCTCCGCTAGAGTAGTACACAGACTCTCCTGCCAAATATCTTCACAGATTAAAACTTGTATCCTCACTCCTCCAATTTTTAACGGACTAGAAAGAGAAGAGGAAACAAAATAACGCTTCTCATCAAATACCCCTTCATTAGGCAAACAACTCTTGCCTATCACGCACTCAACCTTCCCTCCCCGCAACACCGCCACAGCATTCAACAAGTCTCCCCCACGCCGCCAAGGCATCGGTAAGAATACAGCCGGATTCTCAACACACCGCGCTAACCTTTCCGCCTCCTTTCGACAAGCCACCACAAAACTCTCCCTCAAAACTACATCGCAAGGCGGATACCCACTTAAAAACATCTCCGGAAAAACAACACAATCCTCACAGTGCGCCGCACAAATCTCCTCAACACGCTTCCCACAAGCCTCTATATCTCCTACCTTTGAAGGCACTTGTGCCAAAACAATCCCAATAGACATCCCTATTGACCTTTAAGACCCCTTAACCCAACATCTTGGTCACTAATAGAAACATCCACCTCAATCTCAGATTTCACCAGCTGCGTATGCCCACCTGTCATCTCACTGAACATCACCGCCTCGGCTATCAAATACATCTTCCCTATCTTCACAACCCTCTTGTTTTCAAGCATTTTAATCTTTTTAGCACTCCTGTCATAAAACACAACCCGCCTCACCACCATGATGGACTTCGCAACAGTCGTATCATAATACGCATAAACATCTTCCTCATCCTTAGGGTAAGAGCGTATATAATAGTACTTCTTGTCCTCTTTGAGCAATTCATGCACATCTTGGTCAAGTTTCCGACCTCCAATATCATAGTAAGAAAAATCTGACCCCATGAAGCTATCATTTTGTTCGCTGGTAGACAGCTGTCTCACCGAGCGAAAAGCCGGTAAATAGATCCATTGTATAGGCTTTTGTTCTCCTTCAAGATTATGAGACAGAAGACCTGTTCCTTTGACATTTTGAGGCTTGTAAAATTTCAAAAGACTTTTTGTATCAAGGTCTTCATGCTTCGTCAAGAGCGAAAACCACCGCTCGCGTTTCTTGCCCCCTTTATCAGTAATCTCCAACAGGACATCCGCCGACTGCGTCGTATGGATTTTCGTCTGATTATAGACCCCCTCCATCACCTCTCTTCCTGTAGTCGCTTCCGCAACAACCAAAGGGCTTAAAAAGAAAAAAATCCCTGTATAGACTTTGGCTAGCCTTATCATACCCGACCTTGCACAATGAGATATCTCACGATTCCACACGCTTTTCCATGAGCAGCATTATAGCAGAAGACATTGAAGAAGTGTAAAAAAAAATCTCACGAGAAGCGTCTTAACAGCGCAGGCAAAAGCCAAAGCGTCGCCACTAAGGCACAAGCAATCCCCAAAGACATAAAGACCCCAAATTTCCTCATCAAAACCAAATCAGAAGATAACAAAATCACGCCTCCCGCTAACACAAACATCACACTACTTTGCACAATCGCCTGTCCCGGTACATAAAGAGCTTCCTTCAACTTCCCTCCCTTTACATAGCAATACAGCATATGGATAGTATCATCTACACACAGCCCTAACGTCAAAGACGCAACCAACGCTGTCGCCAAATCCAACGGCACCCCACTGAGGGCTATACTCCCCATCACCACAGCAATCGGCAGTATGTTCACGGCTAGCCCTATGAGAGTCAGACGCAAGCCAAACAGAACAAAAACAGAAGAAAGACCACAATAAAGACAAGTAGCAAACTCTCACCTTGGGTTTTGAGAATATAGCGACTTAAAGCGTAAAAATGGTAACTGAATCCTGCTAGTCTATAAGAGACATCCTGTAACATAGGGCGCATATCCTCCAGAAAATTGCCTAAAGCCGAAGAGGACATATTGGGAAGACGAACTGTCATACGGGCAAGAGAATAGTCAAAATTGAGATAGGCTTCTAACACGCCCTTGCGCGATTCGCTCCTTGAGAGTTCTAAAAACTGAATCTCCTGTGCAAGCTGTTCTTCTGTAGTAGGAAAGTCTTCCATTTCTTCTGTTTTCAACACCTCATGCACCCGGCGCAACACTGTAAGAGAACTCACAGTGTCTTTCACCTCCGTGATAGTCAACAGCTTAGTCTCAAGGTCATTAAGTGTGTGCTGAAAAGCAAGAGATGCCCCTTCCTCCGGCGGAGATGAGATGAGAAGCTCAAGGACTCCTGACCCTTTAAGGTGATGGTCAACAAAGATAAAATCCTGAAAAATCTTACTGGATTTCAAAAAAAAGACCTCTAAAAAGTTCGTTTCCGTCCGGAGAAAAAAACACATCCCTAAAGAGACCAACGCTAAGCCTAAAGCCCCTGTGATAATCATTTTATAGTAGGCTAATACCTGTCTATAGACCCTTTCGATTCCTCTCCTCAGTAAGAAAAACAACCTTGTCCTGCCCTTCACGCAATGACCATAAAGCCATAACAAGACCCCCATCCCCCCCACTGTCAGCACATAAGACAGCATCATGGAAAAGAATCCATCTTGTCCTAGTGTCTTAAGAGGAATGATATCACTCACCATAAAAGACCCTATCCCAACAGCAGTCGTCAAAGAGGTCACAAAACAAGGCAACGCTGTGGCACGCAGTGTCTTTTCCACCCGCTCCCATCCCGCAAACTCTTCAAAAGACATCCAACGATTGAGGATATGAATGCTATCCGCTATGACAATCACCACAAGTATCGCCGGTAAAATTAAGTGCAAAACTGTAAACGGGTGACCGGAAAAATTTATAAGGGCAAAAGACACCATCACACACATCAAGGCAATGGAAAAAATCATGCCCATGATAACAAAAGAGCCATACATCAATACCAAAACTCCTACTACTAGAAGTGTGACCCAAAACAACACCTTATAGAGCTGCTGCTGGGTTTTGGTATTAAGTGTGTCCTTTAGTAACGCCTCTCCTGCGAAAACCGCCCCCTCAAGAAGAAGAGGAAACTGCCCTAAAATAACGCCTATCTCTTCCATGAGGTGCTGGCGCTTGAGACTTTGACCTTTACTTAAGAGCTTAATCTGTAACACAATCAGCTCTCCCGTACCTCCTACAAGTCTCCCCCAGTAAGGACTTTGCTGCAACACCTCCCGATACTGCTCTTGGTCCCGCAACGCACCGCTCTGAAACCCCTTATGATAAGGCTGTATCGCCAACGTTGAGTCCGTCTGAATCATATCAGAAACTGTGAGCGGACTCACAACATCTTCCACCCCCTCTAACGCTAACAGAGCATTACTAAGAGCCATTAAAGACTCTTGATAACTAAAGGAAAAAAAATCCCCCTTGACCTTTAACACTACTAGGAATGTTTCCGTAGAATCAAACTCCCGCTCTAGCTCACGCTGCGCTTGCTGGTAAACATTTTCTTCCGATAACCACTTCTCCGTTCCAATAGAGAGGGATTGCAAGCCCATCCAACCCCAAATACACACACCCCCTATCATCACAGGGACCACGTATTGCAACAATAATTTTCCCTTCTTCATGCCTAATCATTAAATGAAAAAAGCCCCGAAGAATTTTGTCATCAAATGGAACCCCCTAATACCGTAGCACAGCAACCAAAGCAATTGTGTTATCCATAGTAGAAGTTCTTTTGAATTGCCTCCCTTGATTGTGAAGAATCTCCTCCAAAAAAAACTCAGAAGCCTGACGTGCCCTCATCCAACTAAAGGCAACATGAAAACGCTCTTGATACAAAAACTGAAGCGACACACCAACCCCTAACCCACTCCCTACAACTCCACCAAAACCTCCAATCTTAAGAGTCTCAGCATCATTGAGCGTATAAAGAGCCACAATTCCCGGGACTATTTGCGTATTATCTTTTTCATAATCAGTGATAAAGTCCGCATCCTTTGCTAACTCGTATCCCTCTTTATCTTTCTGCGTTCTTCCTCTCTGTAAAAGCAACCAACCAACACCAGCCGATAGTCTTAAGCGCTCTCCGAAATACTCCACGCCAATGGCAATGATATCAAGTTTGGACTTGATGGACATCTTATTCTCATTTTTCTCCGCAACCCACTCATAAAGTTTGATTTTAGCAGCCAACTCTAAATCACCAGCATCTAGGATTTTGTACTCATGAGGATAAAAGCTGGAATCACGATAAATACGGGCGTATTCCCCTATCAGAGTCCACTTCCCTCTTTGGTATTTCACCTCAACCCCAACCCCCGTATTAAACGCCATAGAAGCCTCCAGCTTTTGAAGATACGCAGTCGACGCAGTCGCCCCCGTGACCTTTGTTTTGCTCAAGGTAGAATTCAAGTTCGTTGTAAACCCATCGACTCCTTTGAAGGCAATAGCCCCGAAGGTCAAGTTATTTTGGTAAAACAATACCCTCATGCCTTTGCCATAAACCCCACTGGTCTTAAGCTCGTAGGGTTTAGCTCCATATTCATAGGAGCCATCGTCCTTCTTTACCAGACCAGAGACAAACAGATTAGAATGGAAAGCTTGTTGTACCAACTCGTCATACCTCAGACGAAATACGTAGCCTTGTATCTCTATTTTATCACTGGGGAAAAAGAACATGGAGACCCCATCTTGAGGATAACGGAAGTGAATCTTTTCCCTCGAGATTCCCGTCCCACTCACTTTAGCAGGCAGAATAAAAAAGTTGATGGGAGAAAAAAGCAAAAACTGCCCCATAACAATCCTTTGCCGCCCTAAACGCAAGAGCCCTTTTTCGCCAAGGGGAAACTGTCCATAGGCCTCATCTAAGTCAACACTCTTCCCCTGAAATTCAATCGTTCTTTCATCCCCTTCAATAGTGATGGTATACCCCTCTAGGTCACGACTCGCCTCTGCCGCTACAGCAACTCCTTTACGATTTTCTCTTCTTTTTTGTTTCACCCCCTGCTTCATAGCTACAAAGGTGCCACTCAAATACAAGCGCATCTTGTTTATTGTTCTATCAACTCCTAAAACACCAGACACCGCATAGCGACTGCTGGTCTGCCCTTTAGATAAATACGTGCCCATATTGCCAAAAAAATACTTGGACCAAGCCGAAGGCTTAGACGACACACTCTCCTCAATAACAAAATCCTCCTGCAGTTGCACATCAGTCGTCAAAAAATCCGTCTCCAATGCTCCTAAAACAATGGAGCTATTGGGTAAAGCAAAAACGCTACTACTAAACATAAACAGGAAGGACATCCCTACACGCATCACTCTGTGCATCACATTCCTCCTTGCCTCTAGTTGAAAAAAACACCCTTACAAATAATGACAAGAAAACTCTAAACCATTTTGAGGCATATGTCTAAAAATATATATATAGAGATAGTGACCACACGCACAACAAGTGTACGCCTCACACCATAAGGCTTAAAACTTCCACACAGCAACTAAGGAAAACATGTTGCTCTCTTCTTCAGCTCTTTCATACTTTCCTCCCTTAGAGTTGCTTTTTTCCAAGAAAAAACCAGCCATATTGTCCCCTTTATGCCAATTAATAGCAAGCTGCAGGCGCTCCTGAAACTGAAATTGAGCCGTCAACCCAACCCCCGTCCCAAGACCTACAATCCCAAAAGCCCCCCCAATCTTCACCGTGCCTGAAGCATTGGCATTATATAAGACAGCAACAGCCGGAACAATCAACACAGCATCGTCCTCCTCACTGTTCACAAAGCCGGCATATTTCGCCAAAGTATACCCTTTTTTATCGTCTTGACTTTTCCCCTTCACTGCAAGCAACCAGCCAACACCAGCCGACAGACTAAGCCTTTTACCGTGATACTCAATACCAACGGCTATGGCGTCAACCTTTGTCTCAAGATACATCTTCTTATCATTGCTATTTTTAATCCAATGATACAGTGCTTGTTGTGCTAGGTCCTGCCCTTCTGGCGTATCATCTGGTGTTCGAGGAGACTCGATAAAAGCCTTAAGGTCATCCTCCGAAACAGGTTCATCATAAAAGTGGTCACCCAGATAAAAATCCAAATTCATATAAATGCGTGTGTACTCACCAATGAGTACCCACTTCCCTTTTTGATAGGAAAACTCCACGCCTATCCCTGCATTATGGGACATGGTAGCGTTATCCAACGCAGGCGAATGAAGATAGAGTACATCGTCTCCCTTTTTCTCCTTTTCCGTGAGAGAAAGATTGATCCCATCCTCAGTTGTTGATGTAAAAGGGGCTATCTTCAAGGTCGCATTAGAGTGCGTTGTATACCCATCAACGCCCTTGAATATCGTAGCCCCTAATGTCATGCCTTGATGGTATAATAAGACCCTTGCTCCTCGTGCATAAACACTGCTAGCTTTGAGTTCATAGGGGGTTTGTCCATTGATAAAGGATCTATCTTCATTGGCCAATTTAGGGATCCCATCTGCAGTTTTCACAAGACCATATCCTACCAAGTTCATCTCTATGGCTTTTTGAACCAGCTCATCATATCGGGGACGAAAAAGATAGCCTTGTATTTCCATCTTCTCTGTTGGAAAGAAGGCAAAAGAAATCCCATCCTGGGGATATCGGAAATTGACTTTTTCATGGGAGATACTCGTTCCGCTCATTCTAGCAGGGAGAACAAAAAAATTCACAGGAGAAAATACTAAAAACTGTCCTAAAACAATGCGTTGTCTTCCAATACGCAACAAGAGTTTTTCCCCAATAGACAACTGTCCATAGGCTTCATCAAGAGTGAGTTCTGTCCCCTTAGTGTCAATCACCCGCTCTTCAGAGAGCTCCTCCTCCTCCTCTATCCGCATAGTCCCCCCCATATCCTCACCTCCACTCTCACTAGCGTTTTTCTCCTCTTCAGAGAGCTCCGCCTCCCCCTCTATCGGCATAGTCCCCCCCATATCCATATCCTCACCTCCACTCCCACTAGCGTTTTTCTCCTCTTCTAACCTTTCCTTAATATCACCCACTAACTTTTGCTTTTGCTTTTGATAATGGGAAATGATTCCTCCACTCACATACAAGCGGAGACGCCCAATTGTTTTATCCAAGCCTACAATACCGGAGAAAATACGACGATTCCCGCCCACACCTCCAGCAACATTGGTCCCTAAATTCCCAAAGATATCTTTTGCCCAAGACGAGCGCTTCTTAGGGGATACCTCCTCAATAATCAAAAAATCATCCTCTTCTTGGGGGACAACCAGTTGGTCTCCAATCATAACAGACTCATAATTCCCCACTTTCAACACTATGGAGCCACTGCCTCCATAGGCAAAAGCTTTCCCCAAAATCCCTATTCCTATGCACAAAAACCACAGCTTACAAAAAAATTTCACCTGCATGCTCAATCCCGTCCTTTCACAAAAAATCCCACACACCAACCCTAACAAGAAGAGATAAAAAAAAGATTGCGCCTTTTTCCCTTGATAATGACAGAGAGAATCACACAAAAGACCTCCTGATTTCTCACAGAGAAGCTAAGGGGAAAAAACCAGAGAATAGGCAGGATTCCCATGCCTTCCTCTCCCTGTCTCCAACAAGGGGTAATCCCTCTTTTCTGCAAGAGAAAATCCCGTTTCTATAGGGGATGAAGGGTTTTGAAAAAAAAGCTTTCCTTCTCCTCTAGGAGGGTCGTATAGTAAGTAATACCCCCTAAGAAAATTCACAGAAATCCCTAATACTTAAGAGATTCGCTATGAAGATGCATCGTTACTACACCACTGCTGGGAGAGATGCTTATGGGACTATCTCTTTTGTCAAGGTCTGTTCAAAAATACAAAACCCTAACGGCACAATTGTGTTTTGTATGGACAATGTGGAAGTACCCTCTTTCTGGTCCACGGTTGCTACGGATATTTTAGCCCAAAAATACTTTCGCAAAGCCGGCATTCCCTCAGTATTAAAGCCTGTGAAGGAAAAAGGCGTTCCCGCTTTTTTGTATCGTCAAGAAGCCGACGAGAAGGCGTTATCTTTACTTCCACCGGAGGAACGTTACAGAAGTGAAACAAGTGCTAAGCAAGTGTTTCATCGTTTGTGTGGGACATGGGCCTATTGGGGCTGGAAGAGTCACCTGTTTGATACAGAGGAAGACGCCCGCATCTTTTACGATGAGATGCGTTACATGCTAGCACACCAAATAGCAGCTCCAAACTCTCCTCAGTGGTTTAATACAGGTCTTCATTGGGCCTACAACATAACAGGCAAAGCGCAAGGACATTATTATGTAGACCCGAAAACAGAGCGCATCAAGGTCTCTTCTAATGCCTATGAGCGCCCTCAGCCTCATGCCTGTTTCATTCAGTCCATAGACGATGATCTGGTGAACGAGGGCGGTATTATGGATTTATGGACGAGAGAAGCGCGGATTTTCAAATATGGCTCTGGAACAGGCACAAATTTTTCCAAGTTACGGGGCAAAGGGGAGGTTCTCTCAGGAGGAGGCGCCTCTTCTGGCATGATGAGTTTTCTGAAAATAGGAGATAGAGCAGCAGGGGCTATCAAGTCCGGTGGCACCACCCGTCGCGCGGCAAAAATGGTCATTGTAGACGTAGATCATCCTGATATCATGGAATTTATCGGCTGGAAAACCAAAGAGGAGCAAAAGGTCGCCTCTTTAGTCGCAGGCTCTAAGCTGTGTCAGCAACACCTCAACGCTATCATGAGCGCTTGCACGGGAGAAAACTGTTTTGACCCAGCGTACAATACAGCGCTCAAAAACGCCATACGGGAAGCGAAAGCCGCCATGATTCCAGAAAACTACATCAAACGGGTCATAGAACTCCGAAAACAGGGGATAAAACAGATAGAATTCCCTGTATTTAACGCTGAGTGGGATGATGAAGCCTATTACACTGTATCGGGTCAAAACTCCAATAATTCCATACGGGTAACAAATGAGTTTCTCAAGGCGGTAGAAACCGGTAGCAACTGGTTTTTACTCAACAGGACGGACAACACGATTGCCCTTGTTTTACCAGCACGAGACATTTGGGATGCTATGTGCCAGTCTGCTTGGAGCTGCGCTGACCCGGGGGTACAATTCGATACCACAATTAACCAGTGGCATACTTGTTCTAACAGCGGCAGGATTAATGCGTCTAATCCTTGCTCTGAGTACATGTTTTTAGATGATACCGCCTGTAATCTAGCGTCTTTGAATCTCTTGAAGTTCAAGGGCAAGGGGGAGACGCTTTTTGATACTGAGGCCTTTTCCCATGCGACAATTTTTTGGACAATTGCCCTTGAAATTTCTGTAGCCATGGCGCAGTTCCCTTCTCAAAAGATTGCAGAATTATCTTACAAATTTCGAACACTCGGCATAGGGTATGCTAACATTGGAGCCTTAGTAATGGAACAGGCCTTAGGGTATGATTCTGAGGAAGCAAGAGCCTTATGCGGCGCAATAACAGCTCTTATGTCAGGGGTTGCTTATAACACCTCGGCGCAGATAGCCAAAGAAATTGGGGCTTTCCCGGGATTTGCAAGCAATAAATCTCCTATGCTACGGGTTCTTCGCAATCATCTTAGGGCTATTGAAGGCAAAGAAGAGGGCTATGAAGGGTTAGACGTTCTCCCTGTTCTTGTCCCTCAGGATATGTTTCAAGACATTGTCAAGGCGGCAAAGACAGCGTGGCAAGAAGCGCTAAAAACCGGTAAAGCTCATGGGTACAGGAATGCTCAAGTTTCCGTGATTGCACCAACGGGGACTATTGGCTTGCTCATGGATTGCGCAACAACAGGCATTGAACCAGACTTTGCAATGGTAAAGTTCAAAAAGCTAGCAGGAGGAGGCTATTTCAAAATTATCAACTCTTCCGTAAGAGAAGCACTGAACGTGTTGGGATATTCTCAAAAGCAAAGAGAGGAAATTTGTCTGTATGGCACAGGTCATGGGACTTTGAAGCAGTCACCTGCTATAGATCACTTAGCACTACAAGACAAGGGATTCCATAAAGCCTCTTTAGAAGCGGTAGAAAGCCAACTCAAAGAGGCTTTTGATATTCGCTTTGTGTTCACAGTCCACAAATTAGGAGAAAAATTTTGTGTAGAAACGCTAGGGCTTAAGGCTTCGGATTTATACAAAAAAGACTTTTGTCTTCTGAAAGCCTTAGGATTTTCAAAAGAAGAGATTGAGGCTGCTAACATTTATACCTGTGGGGCAATGACTTTAGAGGGAGCCCCTCATCTCAAGGAAAGAGACTTGAAGGTTTTTGATTGTGCGAATCCTTGTGGGCGCAAGGGGAAGCGTTTTCTGTCTACAGAGAGTCACATTCGCATGGTAGCGGCAGCTCAGCCTTTTATCAGCGGGGCCATCTCCAAGACCATCAATATGCCTTACTCTGCCTCTATTGAGGAATGCTCCAAGGCGTACTTTTTGTCATGGAAGCTTGGATTAAAGGCTAATGCTTTATACAGAGACAGTTCTAAACTCTCACAGCCTTTAGCATCTGTTCTTCTGGAAGAGGAGGAAGATGCAACATTTTTCTCATCCAGTCGTACGGATAAAGTCCCTGCCGTTGCCATAGGGGGGGGAGGAACATTGCGGGGTCAACGTTTAGGTCTTCCTGACAGGCGTAAAGGCTACATTCAAAAGGCCTCTGTAGGCCATCACAAGGTGTATTTGCATGCTGGAGAATATGAAGATGGGAGTCTAGGAGAGGTATTTATTGACATGCATAAGGAGGGAGCGGCCTTTAGAAGTTTAATGAACAATTTTGCCATAGCCATTTCCATTGGTCTTCAGTATGGGGTACCGTTGGAGGAGTTTGTAGACGCTTTTATTTTCACGAGGTTTGAGCCCTCGGGCGTTGTGACGGGAAATGACAAGATTAAGATGGCTACTAGTGTGTTGGATTATATTTTCCGAGAACTAGCTGTGAGTTATTTGGGTCGTCATGATTTATCAACAGCCATAGAGAAAGAGGATTTGCGTCATGATGCTTTAGGACGTGTTGTAGATTCTAAAGATAGAGTGAATCCTGCTGTTTCGACAGGTTTTACAAGAAGCCCTCTTAGGGTAGTGTTAGGAGGGAGGCAAGAAGACAATGTTTTGAAGGCGGCAACGGCGCTGTTACCATCTGGTAGTGATGTCAAGGAGGTCTTGAAGGATTTATCACCGTCTCTTGTACAGGTGATTCATCAAGCGAAAACACAGGGTTATTGCGGAGATAAGTGTGAGGAATGTGGAAATTTCACCATGTTAAGGAATGGCACCTGTTTGAAATGTACAACCTGTGGTTCAACAACAGGCTGTAGTTAGGATGCCGATGTAGCTCAGTTGGTAGAGCATCGCATTCGTAATGCGGGGGTCGCAGGTTCGAATCCTGCTATCGGCACCGATTTTCTCTATGAAAAACAGAGAGTTAGGAGAAATCTCTGGAATGCGTAAAAGTGACAATAAGACCTTCGTGTACCGTATATGTACCGCTTAGAATTTACCACCTTGTAAGAAAATAAAGGCATATCCCTCCATGTCCGGATAAGGGCAGTGATTTGGTGATCTCATGTATTACTACTGGTAATAAGGCTTCCATAAGCACCTCTTATAAGGTATCTATTTTTCACTTTATTGTTTATACATATTTTTTTTATTTTTATTGTTTACGCCATATACTTAATCTAAGATTGTTTATAGCTGCATGGATGAGAGGTTACTATGAGCGAAGAAAGAAAAGGAAAAGTTTTTCATTGTGCAAAGTATTTCATATACCTTGCCCATAAAGAAGGGAAAAGACTCACCAATAAAAAACTTCAGAAGCTTGTCTATTATGCGCAAGCGTGGTCTTTAGTGCTTAATGACAAGAGTCTTTTTGAGGACCCTATACAAGCATGGGTACATGGTCCTGCGGTGGCGAATTTGTATCGTGAGTATGCAAAGCACGGCTTCAATCCTATTGAAGTAGAAGTAGCAGAAAAGGATATCGATATACCTCAAGAAGGCAAGAAGCTGATTCGTGAAGTGTGGAACATTTACGGCTCCTTTGATGCTCAGTACCTTGAGACTCTTTCTCATTATGAGAAACCGTGGCAAAAAGCAAGGGAGGGGTTGGATGCCACTGAACCTTCTGGTATTATCATAACCAATGAGACAATGAAGGAGTTTTATGGCGAGAAACTCAAAAAAACGCAAGTCGAAAAACAAAAAGCTTAATAAAAAAGTATCTCTTACAGACACTAATACTAGTAATCGACTATCCAAGTCTCTTACCACTAGTCAGCTTCTTGATGAAGAGGGCCTGTATAGAGTTTCCTTCTCTAAATATAACACTGATAGCCGATGGGATATCAAGCAGAACCTCAAAATCCAGGACGCAAAGAAAGCTCTGGTAGTGTTGAACATAATAGGAACTAAAGTCAGGAGTACTGGTGACCTCAATGGAGACATATTTGGCAAAGAAGTCAAGAAAAAAATAACGCGCAAAGGGGAGTATCTAAAGCTTTATCAAGGATTGTCTAAAGATACAGAATTGCGTGAAATAAAGCTCTCTGATGAGGCACGACTTTTCTATTTTGATATTGAATCAGCAAAAACTTTTTATGTAGTAGTGATTGCTACAGGACATCTTGAGACTAATAAGAACAGGCGATAGTTAAGTCTCTATGCCGTTTGGATAGAGAGGGGTAGCCGTGATGAAAAGCCCTATACCCGTGCTGGGTGACGCGGTGATGATTTCTTGAAGATGCCACCATCACCCGACCGTTCTTTGCCGTTATTTTGCCCGCACGCGGCGTAATCTGTATCCGCGCAGGCGCCCGCACCTCTTGGGCTAACGCAATCTCTAAGTATAGGTTTTCCGTTTCCATACCTCTCTTAAACACTCACCAAAACCCCTTGTTTAGAGTCTACCTGAATTTTTTTTGACTTTTCGTGCTACACCGATACTATTAGATAATAGGTAGGTATTGAAGGAACAAACTTCCCGTTGCCAGAGGCATGCCAAAGAGGAAAGAGGAGATGGTAGTTAGAGAAGCTATGGCTAATGCGGGACTTACTAACAGACCATGGCAGTATCTATGTCCACTGCGATTGATTGAATACCCGTATCCGTCTCATTATGGATGAAGTCTTCGGTAAGGAAAACTTTTTTAGAAATCAATATGACTAGCCAAAGAAAAAATCATGAGCTAATACAAGCAACCTTCAATGAGATTTTAAGTGCGGTTGCTTATCAAAACAGGGAAAAAATCATATCTCCCACTAAACCATTTGTGAAATGGGTAGGAGGCAAACGTTCTATACTTGAAGAAATGAAAAAATATATAAATATGAGTAAGTTCAAAGATAATTACTTTGAACCGTTTGTTGGTGGTGGCGCAGTGTTTTTTGAGATAAAGCCCAAAAAAGCCTATCTATCCGATATAAATTTTCATCTCATGGTGACGTATCAAGTTGTAAGAGATCATTTAGAGGATATACTCCAACAGATAAAACAGCACAAAGAGAAACATAGTCAGGCATACTATCAAAAAGTCAGATCAGAACTGAACAATGAAGCAAGTCCTGTTAAAATAGCAGGGGCATTTATATACTTGAATAAGACCTGTTTTAATGGACTATACAGAGTGAACAAAAAGGGAGAGTTTAATGTTCCCATTGGCTCATACACAAATCCATCAATACTAGACGAAAGCAATTTAAGAAATTGCTCAAAAGCCCTACAAGGAACAGAAATATACCAGCACGATTTTATGAAATTGACCCCATGCAAAAATGCATTGTACTACCTTGATCCTCCCTATCATCAAACATACGACCAATATAATGGAGCAGGATTTGGCCATAAAGACCATGAAAATCTTGCAACATTCTGTGATAAGATCAATTCTCAAGGATCACATTTTCTTCTTTCCAACAGCGCTACCCGATTTGTCAGGTCTCTATACCATGCGTACCATATGGATGTTGTCAGTGCTTCTAGGTCTGTTTCTTGTAAAGGAGACCAAAGAGGCAAGGTAACTGAGCTGATCATTAGGAATTATCCATAATAAGGGATAAAAGTAAATGGCTGCGGATGAATCATGGGCAAAAATTTTTGATGATCATAAAGTTATCGATCATGATTTTTCTCGTGAGCCTTTTACTATTGATAACAAAGCAATAAAGAAAGCTTGTCAAAATTTTACTGATACAGGAGATAAAGAAGTTCGTCTCTTATGTAAGCAGGATTCTCGTCATGATCGCCCTCAAATCTTTCAAGAAAATGACCTTTTTATTCTTCCGATAAAAAATGGAATATATGCCATTATTAAAGGCGAAGGATATATAGATATTCCTGACATTGATACTGAAATACTGCGGTATAAGTCGCAACTTTCATTTTCTCCAGATACTTCTCAAGTTGGAAATTCTGAGATGCAACATTTAGACTATGCTTACGCAACGAGTTTAATTCGTAGATTTATGGGAGATTCTACTCTGATTCTCACAATAAGAGGGCGAAAATTTACACCTAAGTTTTCATTTCTTGCTGGCAAATATCAACAACGTCTCTGTGTGAAAAGTGTTCAAACAGAGATTGATGCTGGATATGAGGGCAAAAACAATGTTCTTTTAGTCGAAGCAAAGAATTCTAATACAAACAATATAATAATTCGACAGATATATTATCCATTCCGTCAGTGGCAACAACAAACAAGCAAGCCTGTTTCTTTAGTTTTTTTTGAGAAGAGGGAAGAGCTGTATTGTCTCTGGCAATACGGCTTCAAAGATACTGATAACTATAATAGTATTACCCTAATTAAATCAAATCGTTATAAAATAGTTGAATAAACCCTAAACGGAATGTGACCCTTTAGGGCTTTTTCTCTGTGGGAAACTCACTAGTGAGAAACCCGCTAGCGGGGGACCCACTAGTAGGAAGCCCGCCATGTCAATTTTTCTTCCTCTCAACCCATTGCTTGCGGTCTTCAACAGGTAACAAAGCCCCTGTACTAGAACACTTAAAATGTGTAGGATAAAGTGATTGATAAAGACCAATCTTTTCCCCTGTCTTCGGATGATACACAGATTCCATAAGTCCTAGTCTCATATTCTTCACACATAAAAATCCACTGGAAGACCTCCTAGGCGTTTTCAAACCACTAATTGCTTCTCTTATAAATTTCACCTCTCCATTAGTACATAAAACATCTAGGCGCCTTCTAATAGAATCCTTGCTTCCTAACCCATTGCCTCCTTCAAATACTTCTCCAAATTGATTCAGTGTGTAAATCCGCCCTTTTCTTGCCTCTTCCAACAAAATATGCACAATCACATCATGTTTGCGCACACGCTCAGTATCCTGCTTCTCCCCCTGCTTTTGACCACTAAAACGAACCTCTCTTTTGTCTAACTCAAACCATTTTCCGCTTTGTTTATGCACAAACTTCGTATCAATTGCTTCACCATTACGCAATTCAAAGGACAAAACGCGCTCCGCCCTCTCTTCATCAGGACGAAATAATACCATCCCTGTAGTGTAAAATGCGCGCAAAGCACTGGCTCCGCTAAAGGCCTGAAAAGGCTCTTCCTCAAACTGCTTCTTCACCATCTTGCGGGTGTGGTGCGTTAAAATAATCCCGGCTTTAGCATTGACACCCCTCCTCAAGTCCCCAAGCCTGTTTTGAAGAAAAAACATCATGGCCGTGTTGTCATTCTCAGAAGACTCCTGTGAACCTCCATCAAACACACACCGCAAAGGGTCTATAGCAATAATATCCACAGGTTCTTTAGGAAAACACTGCCTTATGGTGGCTGTCACCATTTTAACCCCCTCCTCATTAAGAAGCATTGTTGCTTGCGGTGTAATGACAAGATTCTTGTTTGCGGGCAGTAGTGCGTCCGTGTCATACACCTTCGACTGCAAGCGCTCTCTGAGATAGTGATAGCCAATCTCCATCTGAAGATAAAAGACACGCAACGGACGCATAGGCTTCATATTCAAAAACGATATCCCAGCCGCCATATGCGATAGTAATGCTATCAGAAAATCGCTTTTTCCCACTTTAGGAGCCCCCCCAAACACTAGCAACCCTTCCGGCGTTAACACACGGGGCGCTATCAAGTCCGCAGGCATAGCAGATCTATCAGTAAGGTAATCTTCTCTGAAATAGTAAGGTATAGCAGGCACATCCCTCGCTATCTGTGCAGACTCTAAGAAAGTTTTGATATCAAATCCCTCCTCTACTGCATCGGCAGCATCCCATTTTTCAGCTTTGCCTACAGGGACGCTTAAAATCACCACAGACGCAACCTCTTTCCCTTTTAAGTACTCACTCACCTTCTTAGCAAACCCACGCCCACAGACGTCGTTGTCAGGCCATATCACAACATCCTTATCCTGTAACGGAGACCAGTCTGTTTTTTCCATTGACGCACCAGACCCTCCCATAGCCGTGGTTGCGCATATCCCTTGTCCTATTAACGCATCCGCACACTTCTCTCCTTCTACCAAAACAACCTGCTTGCTAGCCTTTATCCCTTGCTGGTTGTACAAAGGACGGGGAGTGGGAGCTTTGTATTCTAGTGTCCTCGCATCTTGCACAAAGAAACGCTTGCCTTCCTTTGTCTCCTGCCGATACACAGTTGCTAATACCTGCCCCTCTGTATCACAATACGCCCATCTTTTTCTCTTAGTCTCTACCTTCCTGTTATACACAGAATACCCTAGCCATTCCTTAGCCGACTCCAGCACTTGAGAAAACTGTGTGCTAACATCTAGTCCTTTGCAAATCGCCCACAAATGTAAAATATCTCCTCCTTCACCTGTGGCAAAATCATGCCATAAACCAGCCTTGCCACTATTGAGTTCTACTTTTAGACTTTTTCCTTGCCCGTTACGGACATCTCCCACTTGAAAGACTTCTCCACACATTCTTCCGTTTGGTAGTAGATGAGATAAAACTTCTTCAAGTCTCATCAGTAATGCTTGTTTTATCTCATCAACAGAGACCTGCTTTTCAACCTTTTGGTCAGCAGCTACGTTGAAATCATGCCATTTTTCACCTGATAAGGGAGGGGGAGGTGAAAAGGCTTCATAGGCTCCTTGTGCTTCTTTAGGTAACGCCGATAAAGCATATTCTTTACCACCGCCTTTCCCTTGCTTAGAGCGAAAAGACCAGTTTTCTGCTTTTGCTTTATACTCCACACCCCGTCGACTTGTCGGTAGCCCCGGCAATTGCCTCTTTACAATCTCACTTGCTGTAATCCAATACTCCTTCATTTTAAGCACTCCAACACCGCTCACGATAGGGACACCACTTACACTCAAAAAAATCAGGATTGTCAGTGATGCGGGGCAACGTTTCTTCCGCCGTACACGCCTTTAAGATGTGAACCGCACGGTCACTCATTTTTTGCGCTAAAGCTTTATCAAAAGGCACTAGCTCAAAATATAATTCTGCCGTATCTTTGTTGATTGCAGTGAATAAAGCGGGATTTTTCCATATGCCAGAAAAGCTTTCTTCCATATAAGCTTGGTACAAAGCAATTTGCGTAGCATACACAAGATTAGCCTTAAATACCCCATACTTCACGAGATTCCTCCAATTCTTAGCGTTCAGGGATTTACATTCCCACAGCATCGGGTAAGACCACTCTAAGGATGGGGGTGCTACTGTAATAATGCCATCCACATATCCACGTATCTTTCCGCCAGCTACACTAAATCCAAAGGGTGTTCCATCGTCTTTTCGTGTTTGGATTTTTATGCCGCCCTGTTTCAACCATTGAACAGCTAGGGATTCTAGGCTGTGTCCTATAGAGAAAATACGTAAGACTTTTCCTGTAAAATCCTTTTCTTTAGGCGTGTTCAAAAACTCATACTGAATAGCCCTAGTACAGGAGCCTCCTAACCGGCTAGCCCCTAGACTTTTACAAAGCCTTTTTTCATTTGAGACCTCTAGGGCTTTGTCAATAAGGTGAACAAGTTTGTTTGAAAACGCTGGGTATTTGTCATTGTACTCTAACATTATGCCACCTTTTGACTAGTCTTCATCACAAGATTTTTAATGGCAGACTTGTGGAATTTATATGTAAGAAAAGCTGATGCTTCATAGCGTGTGAGATTAAAATCCATTTTTTTACAGGAAGGCAGCAGAGTCGTTTGCTTGCGCGTAGGAAGCTGATGAATCCACTTTTTAGACTTATGGGCACTTTCATCTGTTTCATGGGTATTGAGCCAATCGTTGGCTTTTGCTAAGCACACTGTTCGTTCTCCTATAGTGAGCAAGCGGGCGACTTTAGTTTTTCCTCCTCCTACAGCAAACCACTGCTTTTGAAAGCAAAAAATGCCACCCCATGCTGTAAATCCAGTAGCTAAAAAAGATTGTCCATCCTTGAAAATATCAACCCATACAAACGAGGACTTGTTTAATAAATCAATCTCTAACATTGAAAACTCTTTGAGCAGAGTCCGTTTATCCTCTTCTTTGACCTTCCAACTGTAATGACATATTGGGCATTCTGTTGTAAAAATAGGGACAAAAACTTGGCATTCCGGACATTCCTTTTGAGGCGATATCTTCGGTGATTGTGTTGTTGAGTCTGGCACATTTAAGCTAAAAGACTGCTCTATTGACCCATGTAGCAGTGTTGATATTCCAAAATCTAAAACAACACAATCAGTTTTGACTGTATTGATATACTCTTGATTGTTCAAAGGCCTTAATCCCCTACCAATCATTTGAATCATTGTGGATTTGTAAGAAGAGGGGCGTAATAAAACAACACATGATGTTGATGGACTATCCCATCCTTCAGTAAGTAGCGCTACATTTACCAGCACACGCGTTTTGAAACTTGAGTAGTCTTTTAATACTTTGTCTCTTTGTTCGATACTAAGTTGACCATGTAGACAACCAGAGGGAATCCCTTCTTCTAGGAATGATTCATAAACGTTTTTCGCATGCTCAATTGTAGAACAAAAGATAATGGTTTGCCTGTTGTGCGCTTTTTCTTTCCAGTGCTTTACAACAGCCTCTGAGACAGGGCGTTTGTTCATAATAGCGTCTACCTGCTTCATATCGTAATCATTGGCGATTTTAGCAACATTCTTCAAAGCTTCTTGCGTCCCAACATTCATCACAAAGGTTTTAGGCGGAACAAGATGGCCAGATTCTATGAGTTCTCTGACAGAAACTTGGTCGCCTATATTGGAAAAAAAGGCGCGCAATCGTTTTTTATCGCCACGAGAGGGGGTGGCAGTAACACCAAATAGCAATAAGTGAGGATTCAGCTCATAGGCACGCTTAATGATTCTTGCGTAACTCTTAGCAGGGACATGATGCGTTTCATCAATGACTAACAAACTCAGTACAGGCATACTCCATAAATTGCGGTGAAGCGTCTGTACCATTGCCCCTGTAACTTGTCCTGAAAAATCCTTATTCTTTCTGTCAAAAATGGATGTTGAACGATGAG
This sequence comes from Alphaproteobacteria bacterium, assembly GCA_965222575.1. Classification (GTDB taxonomy): domain Bacteria; phylum Pseudomonadota; class Alphaproteobacteria. The sequence continues at coordinate 985,609 of OZ244958.1, read as the reverse complement.
GATAGAGAACACGAAATTTTCCCATATTCTGCTGCGTGAGTTCATCACGATGCGCTAAAATACAGGCTTTCCCTCCTTTCTTCAGCAACTCTCCTACGACTCCCGACAGAGCAATTGTTTTCCCAAACCCAGTAGGGGCTATGCCTAGGGTATTGCCATGTTTATGTAGAGCTTGTAGACACCTTTGCACAAAAGTTTTCTGACGGGATCGCAAAAGCATCTTTCATCAGGTAGCCCACGGCGGCACATCAGAGGGCGGTGGTGCAGGCAGTGGCGGTGAAGAAACCGTTGCTATTGTCCCCATTATTTCTCCGTATTCAGGGTTCTCAGGAGTAATAGCAACACTAATCTCATTTTTATCCTCGCCATGCTGATCTTTGCCGACATCAATTTTGGCTACAAAGTCCATCCCATCTAAAACCTTAACACCAGGAATACACCGCCGCTTTATGGCTGTCTCAGACATATCCTCCGGATGGAGACCGTAAGCTGAGTTTAGAATACCTTTTATAAAGGATCGTCCTATGTCTCCCCATTGATTTTTTCTCCCCTCCTTAGTAACTTTTGGACTGTAAAGACCGATGAGACTCCATATCCTGCGCCGGGCATATTCTCCCTCCAATAGCACAAATTCACAATTCAAGTACACCGACCCCGTAGTAGGATTTTGAGTAGCATACCCCCCTGTCCAGCCTTGCTCTAAGTCATTAAATCCCCCCGGCTTAATTGTCAGGCGGACTTTTGCTAAAGTTCCCTTTGGGATCATATCAAAAGAGGTTTGATCTGTAGCAGTGTTAAAATTATACCACTGAGTGTTATGAGATTGCTTCATATTAGTCATCTTCACTTCTCCTTACTTACTTGTTGTTATCATTTCCAATGAGTTTTTAATAGGATTCTTGATTTTTTTTTGCTCTTTTCGAGCAGAAATTTTTGCCATCAATTGTCCAAGGTGGGCTTTTTCTACCACCGCCAATTTTCCCGATCTGTCTTTGGCTGGATACCCCCAATCATTAAGCGTCTGGCAGACAAAGCCCCTATCTGTTTTGCCGTCAGAAACAGGGATTTCACTCATTACAAGTACTTCGTCTACAATGCCCGGTAGCTCCAGTCCTGTTTTTGCCCCCTCAATTTGCGGTACGTACACTTTGCCATTGAATTCATCCATTTTTTCGTCCAAAATCCCTACAAACCAAATGTTTTTCCGCCGAATGTGTTGGAAGAGCGTCAACCACCCCATCATTTCTTGCCCATGAAGCCCATATACTTCTAGCATATTAAGTGTTTTTGTTCTCTCACTAAAGCATTGTGGTTGATTTTTGCACCAACGAAAGCAGAGTCTTCCAGCAACTGTGATGGAGTCAATAAAGATGGTTTTGTATTTTTCTAGTGATTTTCTATCGCCAAAACTTTCACACACCGCACGATAGTGGTCTTGACTGTAGGCTTCCTCCTTCTTCAAGGATAAATTCGGGCCGCCAATGAACACTGCTAAATCACGACATTCTGACCATGTTTTTGGACGCAAGGTATCCCCCGGCCATTCTTTAACCGCCAAATCTCCCGCTTCTAAGTCTATAAATAGCGTTTCCGCTGGATTTAATGTCCAAAGTAATGAGGTCTTGCCAATACCGCTTTTGCCAAAAATGCACCCCTTTATACTGTGGTGCTCTTTAAGCCTTTCTTCCGCTGAAATAATCGGTAAGTTCATTGTCATTTCCTATTTTAATAGTATTATTGCGTTCAAAAAAATACGTCTTTTCGTATTCTTCAATGGTGTGTTTTTTATAGCGGACACTCTTGCCAACTTTGACAAAAGTAGGCCCTTTCCCTTCCCAACGCCAATTCGATAGAGTTGAAGCACTTAAATTCCATTTAAGGGCAAGCTCATCCGTAGTCAAATACTCTTTCGTTTGTAGCTGAGGGGGAACCCTTCTTGTAGGGTTCGTTTGGGGAGGAAAGTATGTCGGCATGCAAAATAGAGCTTTTGCCTTACCCTTAAAGTAGGCCACTAAGTCTTCCCAGTATGTGTGATATTGTTGTTTTTTCATGACCCCACCGGGGTTGCTATGGTAATATCGTGGATGCGGGCTTGAAACCCACCGCTTTTGCCCCAAAACTCAATGTCTTTCCCTAAGGCTTTGCTGTAATTTTTGTTTCTACCAGAAGCAAAGTCATCCAGACACGCAAGACAAACATTTTTTGAATGAAACTCCACTGGAACAATCTGCTTCCATAATTTTCTATCTATGACCTCATGTCTTAAATAGTCTTGTCTTAGGCACACTTTGCAGGTCTTTGTGCAGACATCTGTTTCCATTCTCCCTTGCTCAAAGTCTATAGTACTCCACCGCTTAAAGATATTAGCGGAACAAAAGACCTTGTTCCCAGCAAAGACAAACTCTTCCTCCAACTCATGGATATAATCCTCGCCTTTAGCAGTAGCAAAATGGTCAAAGCAACAGAGGCACACAACCGAGTCTTTATATTCTTGAGGGACAACCCTATACCAAACATCATCCGGCACATGAAAATTCGTGTGATCTGCCCGACCACATACTTTACATCTCTGGAAAAACGGCATGACCTTACCCCGCACTTGTTATTCTCAAGCGGGCACAGCATAAAATACCCTGGGGGTAATAAAACCCTGTACAAGATAGGCTACGTTGACTTATGGGTACTAACCCCCAAGGCATAATGTCGTCATAAAAAAACCGCACGACGGGGGCGGTGACCGCTTGTACAAGGTTTTGAGACCTTGCCCCTACCTTAAGCAATGCTTTCTGGGTTGTCAACACCTTCATGATTTTTCCTCCATAATTTTAGTGGCTTCAAATGCAACCAAATCCTCTAAGCGATAAAAAACTTTTTGTCCAATTTTAAGACGCTGAGGCGCAGTTTTTTTCCGATGCCAATACAGCAAAGTCTGACTGGTAATATCATATCTTTTGCAAACATCCTCTTGACTAAATAGCTTACATTCTAAGGGCTCTTTTTTATCCATCGCCTCACCATATGATTTTCAAAAATATCATTTTTGTTTTATCTATAGAACATAAATTGTCCTTTGTCAAGAACAAAATTGTATGCTACAATAAACGTTTAATTTCAAAGGATTTTCTCGGAGCATGACCTCATTACTTGGCGCAAAAATTAAAAAACTGAGAGAAAAAAAAGGGCTCTCTTTAAGCGCCCTAGGAAAATTAACTAGGTCCAATAGAAGTTACCTTTATTCACTGGAAAATGGATTGCCAGATGGAAAACAAATCAATCCTACTGGCAAAAAACTTTCTCTGATTGCTGAAGCCCTAAATGTCACGACTGATTTCCTGCTTGATGACAATGCTAAAGACCCTATCGATAAAATCATAGATGAAGCAATGTTTAGAAACTTTCAGAAACTCTCCTCGACTGACCGCAAGAAAATTAGAAAAATCATAGAAGATTGGGGGGAAAACCTATGACAAATATTGATCTTATTTGTCAGAAAATCCATAAAACTTGTGACATCCAATCTTTTCCTGTTGACCCTCTTCAAGTAGCCTTAAGCTTTTCAAGCATTGTCCATCCTAAAGACCCTATTACGCACATAGAAGGTTTGGACATAGAGCCTGATGGATTGCTTGTTAAGAATCCTTACCAAGAAGGCCACTGGGCTATTCTTTACAAAAACTCTTTGGTGTCAAGAGAGCGCAAAAACTTCACCATAGCTCACGAATTTGGACATTATATGCTCCACAAAAGCCTGTATTGCGATCCCTGTTTTAGAAATACAAAAATCATAGAAAATCAAGCCAACGAATTCGCTTCCTGTTTCCTGATGCCAAAAACCCACTTTCAGCATAAAATTGAGGGACAAAAACTTGGTCCAGAAATCTTCCAAGAAATCGCAGAGTATTATGAAGTTTCTTTTACAGCAGTATGCTTGCGGTGGATAAAAGTTTGCGATAAACGAGCCATGATAGTGGTGGGTAAAGATGGACTCATTGAGTGGACTTCTGCTAGCAACAGACTTTGGCAGTCAAGAAAATACTATAGAGCTCTTTCTGGGAAAATTAGGGGGGACTTCGGAAAGAAAGTTTGCCTTCCACCCCTGTCTCTAGCAGCAGGAGGAATAGATTGGCTAGATTTTAATGATTGCAACTGGAAAAAATCCTATCACCCAAAAGGCGTATGGTCAATGCATGAAGAGTGTTGGGAAATGACTTTTTTTATTCAAAATTCCACAATTTCTCTCTTGCTATATCCTAATTAAAATCGTAAGCCGAATCCTATTGAAACCTTCCGCCCTACAGAAGCCTGTTCGACTTTTGTACTAACCCCTTTTGCCAAAGTAGTATCATAGGAGTATGTCGTACTAAGTTTCTTTATGAATCTTGCAAATTCAAAACGGAAGAATATTGAGGACTTTTCATGAGATTTATGTACTACATCTCCTATTAACTTCATGTGCCACCGAGGAATAAATTGGTCGGTAATGGTAAAACCTTTCGGTGCAGCAAAATCCCCTACACTTATATTATAACCAATACCAGCCCCTAAGTAAAAACGCCATGCATCTTTTTCCAACAGGGAATAAAGATAGTTGAGAGATATTGAACTAAACATTTTTGATTTAGGCCAAACGCCATCAAACTCTTCTCCTTCATTAGGTACAAGAGTGTGTGTTCCTGATGGTGAACGCTGAAGACGTAGTGTCGATTCACCACGCATCTTACCTTTTTCCCATCCAAAACTAAGTTCAAACCCTAGAGGATATGTAATAGCTTTTTTATCCTCCCAAACAGTCCCGGCATCCCCAACATTCACCTTGTTTTTAAAGAACTTTGTGTAAGGAAAAAAGCTAATACCAAAATCTATAGGCCCTAAAAAGTTTTTCTTTTCAGTGGATTGCGCCTCTTCAGCATGAAGAGACAGGAAAAAGGAACAGACTATTAATGCTACTCCTGTTTTCAAAATTTTCATCTTTTTCATAATCTATAGTCCTTATTACATAATTATACTTGACTATAGAAGATTCTTATAGACATAGGCATATTACCTATAGAAGAGAACCTCTACCATGTCAACAGAAAAAACCACTAATTTTCGCATGTTCAGAATGACCTAGTCGCCAAAGTCCCCGACCAAGTCTTATGTGTGACTCGTGACTCATGGTATCAATGTTGGCAAAGGATGGTGGGTGCCTCCTGTTTGTTTGCACGGCTGAAGGGTCTTGAGAAGATTACTTGGTCAAGTATGTTGGTAAGTCGGGTGGAGTCCGTTATTGTACAGACCCCAGAGCCAACTCTGTTTATAGTAGCAATCAAGTTGGTGTAGGAGGGTCTTCCTCAAGTAGCTGTCAAGCGCTGTCAAATGCGTTGCGCCTCCCAAGAAGAGCCAACTCTGCTTATGGTAGCAACCAAGTTGGTTTAGGAGGGTCTTCTTCTTAGGGTTTTCGCATAAATCTAGTATTAAATGCTAGATATCTATTGTTAAACTATTGATAATAGTGAGAATTGAAGTATTGTCTCAAAAAATTTCCTATGCAGGCGGGCGGTGTGCACTCAATGTTTAGGGGTAGAAAGAAAAAGTGGGTATCACTACTTACAACAAAAATCAATGGAATAGAGCAATATCTCCTCAAGTTAGAGTGATTCTAAAAAGCACTCAATTATTTTTGCCTTGTTTTACCCCTTGTTAGGGAAAACTTTTTTCCATGTTAGCTTTGCCCATTAACATTACTTCCACAATTTCTAGTAAGTTAAAACTCCTTACTATTCTTCCATGTTGGGGAAAGATTTTCTCCATGTGAGGAAAAAAATCCTGATTTTGACCCCTATTTTTTGATCTCTTGTGATTGGCATTGATGTAAGTCATTGATTCATATGATTTTGGCAGAATTTTCTGCATTTTTCCAAATTTCTCATCTCTCTCTGCCAAAACCATGTAAATCAATGATTTAGAATAAGTATCTATTCTTATATATCAACATTCTTGACTTGGTGGGATTTTTTTTGTTTTCTAAAACCCCCTATTTACAAGGACTTCAGCACAATGGATAGCAGTAAAGAACAATCCCTCTACCCCTCACCCACTAGGAGACCCTACCCTGTATAGGGTAGGGTCTCCGTGGGTGGAAAGGGTTAGGGATTCAGAATTTGGCATTTTTTGCACCGTAGCCTGTAAAACCCAGTGAATTGCAGAGGCTCGCCATAAAATTCCAACCCGCCTTTCCCTTGCAATAATCACCAAGCAACAGCCGACTCTTTCCTCCATTACAGCGCGCAATTCAATATCCCTTTTTCAGCAGACCCGCAGCAAAAACCCGATGGCTCGGTGAGTGAAAAGTACAAGAGATATGCGCCTCCTCACCAGAAGACATGATGCTTGATGTGGGGCAATGGCAAAAATAGGACTTCTGGGGGGCGGGTTTGGTGATTGAACGGGGGTAATAGGAAAAAATTTGCCTTACCCACCGTCAGATAGATTTCTATAAAACACTGATTTTTGTGAAGAAATAGTGTTTCATATCACCGAGTCATTAGAAGAAAATGACACTTGATGTGGGGCAATGGCAAAAAATAAGACTTCCATTACAGCGCGCAATTCAATATCCCTTTTTCAGCAGACCCGCAGCAAAAACCCCATGGCTCGGTGAGTGAAAAGCACAAGAGATATGCGCCTCACCAGAAGAAAATGATACTTGATGTGGGGCAATGGCAAAAAATAAGACTTCCATTACAGCGCGCAATTCAATATCCCTTTTTCAGCAGACCCGCAACAGAAACCCCATGCTTCGGTGAGTGAAAAACACAAAGGATATGCGTCTCACTAGAAGAAAATGATACTTGATGTGGGAGCAATGGCAAAAAATAAGACTTCCATTACAGCGCGCAATTAAATATCCCTCTTTCAGCAGACCCGCAACAGAAACCCAATGCTTCGGTGAGTGAAAAGCACAAGAGATATACGCCTCACCAGAAGAAAATGATACTTGATGTGGGAGCAATGGCAAAAAATAAGACTTCCATTACAGCGCGCAATTAAATATCCCTCTTGTAGCAGACCCGTAGCAGAAATCCGATACTTCGGTGAGTGAAAAGCACAAAAGATATGCGCCTCCTCACCAGAAGAAAATGGTGCTTGATGTGGGGGCAATGGCAAAAAATAAGACTTCCATTACAGCACGCAATTAAATATCCCTCTTTCAGCAGACCCGTAGCAGAAACCCGATGCTTCGGTGAAGTGAAAAGCACAAGAGATATACGCCTCACCAGAAGACATGATGCTTGATGTGGGGGCAATGGCAAAAAATAAGACTTCCATTACAGCGCGCAATTAAATATCCCTCTTTCAGCAGACCCGCAACAGAAACCCGATGCTTCGGTGAGTGAAAAGCACAAAAGATATGCGCCTCCTCACCAGAAGAAAATGGTGCTTGATGTGGGGGCAATGGCAAAAAATAAGACTTCCATTACAGCGCGCAATTAAATATCCCTCTTTCAGCAGACCCGTAGCAGAAACCCGATGCTTCGGTGAAGTGAAAAGCACAAGAGATATACGCCTCACCAGAAGACATGATGCTTGATGTGGGGCAATGGCAAAAATAGGACTTCTGGGGGGCGGGTTTGGTGATTGAACGGGGGTAATAGGAAAAAATTTGCCTTGCCCACTGTCAGATAGATTTCTGTAAAACACTGATTTTTGTGAAGAAATAGTGTTTCGAATCACCAAGTCATTTTTGTGCAAAACGCTCTCACCTCTGAAGGTCAATGGAGGCAAAAAGTGACCAACTTTTTGGGAAAAGGAACTACAGTGATGTTAAAAGATATTCAAAAAAGGGCAAAAATAGGGAATTTTGAGAAATTCAAGGGGGTTGACACAACATTTTTTTCGGGTGAGAATTTTTTCATGAAAACGATTTTAGCGCTTAATCTTGGCACGACTACTGGAGGGGCTGTCTGTATGCAGCCTGAGAACATGACCAGTGGTAGTCAATCTTTTCGCACTAGTCGCTTTGAAGGAGGGAGAAGGCGTTTTTACAAGTGGTTGGAGGAAATGCGAAAAACTGTAGGTCATATCACAAAGGTCGTCTTTGAGGAGGTGCGAAGCTATTGGGGAACCGATGCCGCTCACATTTACGGCAGGTTTTTATCCTGCACTTCTTGGTACGAACACCACACTATTCCGTATCAGGGAGTTCCTATAGGGACAATTAAAAACCACGCAACAGGAACTGAAAACGCCAATAATGGAGCCTATTATGACAACAATGGAGAATGCGTACCCCAAAAATGACAATGAAGCTGGATGTTCTTGCTTCAATTTGCTTGTGATTCTGAGCCCAAGGTGAGGAACAGCAAAGATAAGGATTTTTTATTACTCAAATACAGGTGAGAAAAAATGGCAACATCAGAAAGAGCTATTGGGGTTTGGAGGACTCCTAAAGTGGGGAAAAGCGACTTTTTGATTACACTTCTTTCTCATATGGCAAGGGGAAAGTTTCAGAAGAGCATCTTGGAGAGAAAACCTTCATGTCCTTAAGTAGCCCTGTATTTGTTAAGAAAATTGCCTTTCACACACCCCCGCCTCTCAGAAGCGTTTTCATGAAACAAGGGCAACGATACGAGTATGTTGGTTTTGAAGAGTATCAAGGGAAGCGAGGAGAACAACGGTATCTTCTCTGTTGGAAGACCTATTGTCCTGAGTGTTTCGAGCGATTTATCACACAAACAGGACTGAAATGTAGATATGCTAACAGGCGCTGTCCAAAGCATCATGCGCCGGGGGGAAAAAGCTATTGACAACTAGAAATTCCCTTTTTTTCAAAACAAAACCTCTCATGCAGGAGTGTGCTATGGGAAAGTGGACCAAGGAAACTGTTGTTGAGCGCTTTTATCAAGCAGTATGGGTTCTGAGTACATTGCCTTCCGTTTTGCCAAAAAAATATAAAAATTCATGGCCAGATTTTATTTGTTCTCCAGAGGAAATTCTACAACAATTAGAACCTGTTCCTATGGTCTTACGTCCTACCCCCAAACAGATCACTCAATGCTGGGAAACCTGTAAGTGGCTTAGGTTTGAAGGAATAGAAAAAGAAGAAGGTGATATTATTTGGATGCGTGCGTGCAGAAAGCCTTGGAAAGTCATTTGCTGGAAGATAGGATGTGGACGCACAACTGCTGTACGAAAATGGAAAAGCGGATTACACAAAATTGCTATAAAATTAAATGAAAAACAATGTCCCTAACCCTTGCTATTAAAGGACTTGGTACAAAATGGTACAAAACAGTACATTTTTCTTGTGTACATTTGGTACAAAATGGTATTAATTTTTGATTAGAATGGGGAGGCCTTACGCGTTAGGAAATGGAGATATCACTCCGAGAGTACGCCCCTAGACGCAAATGTTTCTCATGTAGCCGTCCTAAAAGCGATAAAACAGATTACGCCTGAAGCCGACGGCAATCAAGGAGCACCACAAGTGTTGCTCTCGCCTCCACACAATATTACCCAGCACAGGGTGGAGCTTCCGATGTACAACAAGCGTTGTCTGGGACGGATAGGCTTGGAGGGATAAAAGCAGGGGAAGCAGTCATCTGAAATGGCGTTTACAAAGTTTAATAACTACTAAGAAGGTTAATGGCAAGAGCATATGAATGGATATAGAAAACTTTTAATAGCGTGGGAGGCACCAGATACTTACGGGACAGCGCCGTCAAGTGCGGACTCGTATCAAATCGTCCCCTTTGTCTCGTCCAGTCTGAACTCTGAACAGGGATTGATAGAGTCTCAAGTTTTGGGACAAGACAGAGACCCTATAATATTTCAGGATGTGACTAGGGTGGATAGAGATATTGTGGTCCCAGTGGACTTGAACAATATCGGATATTGGCTAAAGGCTTTGTTTGGAGACCCAACAACAACTTCGAACACCACAAAGAAAACGCACACGTTTGTTTCTGGGAAGACGACAGTGCCGAGTATGACGCTGGAGGTAGGCTATCCAGATGTGAGCAAGTTTTTTCTGTTCTCAGGGGTACGGGCGAATAACATAGCGTTTAATTTCCAAAGTTCAGGGGAGGCACAAGCAACTATCAACGTTATAGGTCAAGGGGCAACGACTGGTGGCTCTACTAAGCATAGCAATCCAACGGCTCCTCATGCCTATCAAAGATTTTCTCAGCTTCAAGGGAGCATTAAGAAAGGTAGTGATTTGCTTGCGAATGTAACCGATGGGTCGTTAACCTATAGCAACAATTTAGAGCGTATAGAGACAATACGGAGTGATGGAAAGATTGAAGTGGATTTAGGAAGGGCGTCTTTGACGGGTTCAATTACTGTGCGGTATGCCCATGAGACCGCTGTAGCCAGTGGTGGCACAAGGGTGGCATTGACACTTGCCTATACAATAGATGCAGATAACTTGCTGGAGATTACGGCACATGAGGTGTATTTACAGAAGCCGAAGAGTCGTATAGACAGCCCTAGTGGGATAGAGGTTTCCTATGACTTTCAAGGGGCAAAGGATACCACAGTAGGACATATGCTCACAGCAACCCTGAAGAACACAATCGGTAGTTATTAGCTACGCCTACGCTTGGGTTTTTTTCAGATTATGGATTATGATTGAAGTGGCTCTAAGTTTCCAGTATACTTTAAGTACACTGCTAAAGTGATGCACTAAGGCTATATTTACAAAGAATGATACCCATAGAATCTGACGACATTATAAGTAATGTTCTTAGGGACTTCGCAGAAAAACTTGAGGAGAAACTTAAAGGGGAAGTTTTTATTCTTTGTTTCCCTATTACGTCAGGACTTGACGCTAAAGCTAAAATGGTAATTGAATATCTCAAATCACAGAAAAAGTGTAAAGACAAATTAATTGTTATTCTTGAAACTGATGGGGGCTCTATTGACGTTGTAGAGCGAATCAGCGATGTTTTTCGACATCATTTTCAGTATGTTGACTTTATAATACCAAGTCATGCATTTTCAGCTGGAACTGTTTTAGCCCTATCTGGAGATGAGATATACATGGATTATTACTCGATTCTTAGCCCGATTGACCCCCAAACCCAAAAGGGAAATCGTCTTTTACCAGGTCTTGGTTATTTGGAGGAGTATCAAGACCTCATAGATAAAAGTAAAAAAGAACCCCTTTCAACTGCTGAAATGCAAATCCTACTTAATAAATTTGATCCTGCCGAGCTCTTTCAGTTAAAACGAGAAAAAGAAAGATCCATAGAGCTTATAGGAAAGTGGTTATGCGCATACAAATTTAAGGATTGGGAAACCCATGAAACTGGTAAGAAGGAGGTTACCAAAGAATACAAAGAAAACAGAGCAAAAGAAATTGCAAAAAAACTTGGTGATCCCAAAATATGGAAATCCCACAGCCGTGGGATACCAATGAAGACTCTTACATCAGATGAAATTAAGCTTAAAATAATTGATTTTGGTAAGGATAAAGAGTTAAATGATACTATTCAACAATACTATGGTCTTTTTACAGATTATTGTCAAAAGATTGGTATTGTGTACTCAATTCATACAAAATATGGTTTACTGCCACTTCTCAGGAGGTAAGAAATGAAAGACACTAAAAATCCTTTTCAAAAAGAGTTAGAAAGCATTAAAAAGCAACTTGGAAATCAAGGAGACTCTATTAAGATTGGCAAGTATCATGGCGTAGGTGGTATACAGGATACTGGAATTGACTTTCCATATTCCTCTCGTCCGCCGGGTGTAAAGCCATGGAATACAAAAGTTAATTACCTCAAAAATGTGGAATAGAAGTTAGAAGCTTCTTATCTCTCTACAAAAGAACAGGAAGGCTTATTTAGGCGTTTTCTTAATCTTTTGTAATTTTCTGCTAGTACTGAGAACAAAGCTTGTAAATCAAGCCATTTGTAAGGGGTTCCTTTCAGGCATCCATAGTACAAGTTCAGTGCATCAATATAGACAATAGTTTTCATATATCCTCTCTCTATTAAAAAAAGAGGCTTACCACGAAGGGAAGCCTCTCTGAAGGAGTTAAAACAAGCCCCTTCCCTAGAGAATGGTATGAAGCGACAGAGGAAGGCTGGCAGGCGTGGGATATCACCTGTCGCTTGTCCATTATAGATTACCAAACGATTTCCTCTTGAGACACCTTGCGGCTAGCCTTGGTTATAACCAAGAGGTACTGGCGGAGTTGCTAGTGGCGGGTATCAGAGGGAATATTTTTAGCAATACAAGACATTCATAAGAAGTATGACAAGTAAGAAGACATTATCCATACGGCTAGCAGAGGAGTTGCGGCGCAAGTATGTATTATCAAAGACGAAAACACAGGATATGTTTGTTTCTGGAGGGGTTGTAGGAGAAGAGATACCCATCCTTGCTCGCAAGGCAGTCTTTACACCGGGCGGAGGAGTTGATGTACAGGAGATTTCAAAGGAAAATGGAGATACCCAAGGAGATGTCATGGGAAATATTGCAGAATACACAGAAAATTTTAATAAGGAGGCTTTAGTAAGCAATGAGTGAGATTTGGCCAAAGACGTTGCCCCTTCCGCAGAGGAAAGGTTACGGAACAGAGTACCAAGAGGAGGTTTTACGCACGCAAGGTGAAGCTGGACTAAGACAGCACCGCTTACGCTTTGCAAGTCCTCCTGAAAAGATTACAGCACACTGGTTAATGACAGAAGATCAGTTTCTGGTCTTTGAAGAGTGGTGGTCAGTTCATTCTGGGATGGACTGGTTTATGCTGCAAGACATTGGGGAGGTTCGCTTTATTCAGGCCATATCTTCCATACCTGTAGCTACTAGTCTGTGGTCTGTAAATGGTGTTTTGGAGGTAAAATCATGACAAAGGAATGGCCATCAACCCTACCCCTCCCTACCCGCAAGGGATATAGGATTACAGCAGGGCAAGTTTTCAGACGGACAGAGAGGGATACTGGTCTGTCTTCGCACAGGCAAGTCTTTACAAAAGCCCCTACTCTTGTGTCTGCGCAATGGAGATTATCAGAGGCACAATATACAGCCTTCAAGGAGTGGTATAAGACAATAATACAAATGGGAGCAGAGTCTTTTACTATCACCCTTCTAGGCGGGTTGGGTTTACAGCCATGCGGGGCTCGGTTTACAGAGCAGCCAAAAGCAAAGAGGCGAGGCAATGCTTTTGATGTGTCTGCCTCTTTGGAGGTTTTACACTGGCCTTTGTTGGGAGAAGATGCAATTCCGCTCTTAAATGCCTTTGGGGGATTTCACACATTTATAAATCAAACATTAAAGGAGAGGTTATGAGTAATATAACTAATCGTCTTAATACAGTTGTATCCAAAGCGGAGACAGATGCGGATATATTTCACGATGTTGTGCATGGCGATAAAACAAAAGTGGTGACAACAGATGGCGGGAATGTAGACTCTGTAGCAAAGAGACTGTCAGAAATTCCGGCTGGTCAGGATGGACTAGGGCAATATATTCGGTATAAGCTTGAGAATGACGGCACAACGCCAACTCGTTCTTCCATACCAACTCCTCCAATAGGCTCAGATGGCGTATTAGGGACTGTAACAGGGTGGAGTGATACACTCCTTGCCCCGGCAGCGAATAGGACATTATGGGTAGCTATAGGGCATGGTAGAGCATCAGAAGCGGTAGTCTGGTCAGGAGCTTATCCAATTCAGAAGGGGGAGACGGGTAAGCAAGGTGAAAGAGGACTAACAGGAGTAGGAACACCAGGACTAGATGGTTTAGGGCAATATATTCTCTATGCTAATGTTTCTGATGGTACAACGCCAGACCACACTGCTGCGGATACACCTACAATTGGTGCTGATGGCGTGTTACCAGTTATAACGGATTGGACTGTAACAATACCTAGTCCTGTAGCAGATACTAAGCTATGGGGGCTTGTAGGATATGGTACAGCAGGAAACGCAGTAACTTGGGTCAGTGTTTTTCAGGCAGGATTAAAGGGAGAAAAAGGCGAGACAGGAGACGATGGCACGAATGGTCTTGATGGAACGAACGGGAAAAGTGGGTTAAATCAGTATATTCTTTATAGGCTTGAAGATAAGGGGAATACGCCAGCCGAAATTACAGATGATTATACTATCACTGCGAACGGGGAATTACCGGCCATAACAGGTTGGAGTAAATCCGTTCTGTCTATGTCAGCGAATAAAGTTTTATGGATGCTTATAGGGCGAGGAAGGATAGGTGAAATAGTAGTATGGTCGGGATTTTACCCAATTAGAAAAGGAGACAAAGGTAAACAAGGTAATATAGGCAATAGTGGATTAGGGCAATATATTCTCTATGCTAATGTTGATGATGGTACAACGCCAGACCACACTGTTGCGGCTACACCTACAATTGGTGCTGATGGTATATTACCATATGTAACGGATTGGAGAGGAACAATACCTAATCCTGCAGCAAATAAAAGTTTATGGGGGCTTGTAGGATATGGTATAGCAGGAAACGCAGTAACTTGGGTCAGTGTTTTTCAAGCAAGATTAAAGGGAGAAAAAGGGGATAAGGGTGATGGTATTGGATATTATGTCTACTTTAAGTATTGCGAGGAAGGAAGTCCTTGTAGAAAACCCGATGAAGGAAGGATTAACGCTAAAGGTGTTTTGACAATTTATTCAGATTGGGAAAAAACCCCGGAAGAAGCGGCAGGGGTTTTAGCTACATCATTAGGACAAGTTGTTGATGGTTATGTTGTACCAGACAATTATGTATTATGGTTTTTGCTTGGAGCTGGTAAGGTAAGCGACAAAGTCAGGTGGGTAAGTATCTTCCCTACAAGAGGACAAAAAGGAGAAAGAGGCGACCCTGCTGTAGGGGCTTTAGGGGATAGTGCTGTAAGGACTAGTAAGATAGCGGACGGAGCGGTTACAAAGCCAAAACTAGGGGTGGATGTCGTTACAGTTGCGCGGGCAGATGCATATGAAGAATATGTAAAGGGAAAAGTAGATTACAATAATACTTTTCTTTCAGCAGAAAACGGACAAGCCAACACCACAGGGTATTCTAACACCGCAAGTGGTACTAGGGCCTTATACAACAACACCACAGGGCATTCTAACACCGCAAGTGGTTATGGTGCCTTATACAACAACACCACAGGGCATTCTAACACCGCAAGTGGTTATGGTGCCTTATACAACAACACCACAGGGCATAATAACACCGCAAGTGGTGATAGTGCCTTAGTTTTGAACACCACAGGGGATTATAACACCGCAAGTGGTACTGGTGCCTTACTAACCAACACCACAGGGGATAGTAACATAGGCATAGGTAATGTTAGAACCCCAAGCGCTACAAGCAATGGTTACCTTAACATAGGAAGGGTCTTAACAGGAAACCTTAGTACTGGTAACTTAACTCTAACAGGCATACTAACGCAATACAGTGATGAACGCTTAAAGGAGAATATAGCTGATGTACAGGATGGTCTTGATTGTGTTAAAAAGCTTCGTCCTGTTAAATACACTCGCAAGGAAATCCCTGACCCTGTATTTCCGAAAGATAAGGATGGGAATGACATTATACCAGACCCAGCGCCACAAGGAGGACAAAGGGGGTCTAGTGAGGTAGAACATGGTTTGATAGCACAGGAAGTAGAAAAGGTTTGTCCTGACCTAGTAGGCACTTCTGAGTATTCAGAGGGGTATAAGAGTGTGGACTACAGCAGGCTATCAGTTGTTCTCTTAAAGGCTGTACAGGAGCAACAGGAAACCATAGAAGCATTACAAAAACGCATTGTGGCTTTAGAAGCATAATTTTGGAGATTTTCTCATTTCCCTTCATAGCCCCTACTCTTTTTTGTGTGGAGTGGAGGCTCTCGGAGGGGCAATACACAACAAGCAGTGATATCAAGGGGTCGGGGCAGAATCTTTCTCTATCACCCTTTTGAGGGTTAGAACTACAGCATTATAGGCACCAGAAAGCTGGGATGGGCGTTATTTGGAGCGTTGAAGGTCTTACACTGGCCTATTCTGGAGAAAGAAAAGGGAAAACTTTTAACAGATGAGAATTTTGAGGATTTAGGGAATGCCTTTAGGGCATTTCACACATTTGAACAACAAACATTAAAGGAGATGATTATGAGTACAATTAATAAACAGTATCGTTTTTATGCGAATTTTGATGATGGGAGAACACCACCTGTGCCTACGGCAACGCCTATGATAGGCGCTGATGGCGTGTTAATACCTCCGACTGATTGGGATTGGGGTGTTACTGTACCTCCTTCTGAAACAGATAAGACATTATGGGTACTTGTAGGGTATGGTAAGCCGTCTCATGCAGTGTCTTGGTCTGGGGTTTACCTAACAGGAGTAAAAGGAGATAAAGGAGATAGAGGACTACAAGGAATACAGGGTAATCCAGGGGATAAAGGCGCTCCAGGACAGGACGGTGGTGATGGTAATGATGGAGCAGCGGGACAGGATGGTCTAGGACAGTATCGTTTTTATGCGAATTTTGATGATGGAACAAAGCCACCTGTCCCTAGTGAAAAACCTACAATAGACTCTGATGGTACGTTATCTGCTCCGACTGATTGGAGTTCTACTGTACTTACTTCTGAAAGAGGCGAAACGTTATGGGTACTTGTAGGGGATGGCAAGCCGTCTAGTCCAGTATCTTGGGCTGGTGTCTATAGAACGAAGGGGGAGGCAGGAGGCTCTGCAATTTTTTATTATGGACTATTTGATGAAGGGTCAACGCCTACTGTGCCTAATGATCATAAGTATACCTTATGGTGGTATAGGAACCTTTTTATAGATAGAGATAACAGTGGTGACCTTAGCAGCATGGATCACCCGCCAGTTTTACCTACTGGATGGAGTAAGACAATTCCATCCCCAAAAACTGGCAAGGTGTTATGGGTTTTGTCTGGTGCGGCGTATATTGGCGGTACTGTGACTTGGACTGGGGTTTACAAAGCAGGAGGAGATAAAGGGCTACAAGGACTAGAGGGAGCAGTAGGACCTAAAGGAGAGACTGGAGCGCCGGGACAACAAGGTAATCCAGGAGCTAAAGGCGATAAAGGAGATAAGGGGGAGGCAGGAGCTTTAACAGATGGGTCTGTAACTACTGATAAAATTGCTGATAAGGCTGTAACAGGGGTTAAAGTTACCCCCTTTACCCTATCAGGGGGGCATCTCTCTAACGGGTCTATAACAGCGAGACAAATTGCTAATGGGACAATAACATATAACAAGCTGGATTCTAATGCTATTACTAGACTTAGTGGAGCAGATGGCAATGATGGACAAGACGGAGTGGATGGAGCGCAAGGTATACAGGGAGCTCAGGGAGAAAGAGGACTATCTGGGCAAGATGGCAACGATGGGGCGGCAGGTGCTAAAGGCGATCCAGGACAGGACGGTGGTGATGGTAATGATGGAGCAGATGGACAACAAGGTCCAGTTGGACAACAAGGAATACAGGGTAATCCAGGGGCTAAAGGGGCAGCTGGTAGAGACGGTAGTGATGGCACTAAGGGAGAGAAAGGAGAAACTGGTGCTACTGGCACTACTGGAGCACAGGGCATACAGGGCATACGGGGTAATACAGGACTAACAGGACAAGATGGCACTGATGGAGCGCCGGGACAACAAGGTAATCCAGGAGCTAAAGGCGATCCAGGACAGGACGGTAGTGATGGCACTAAGGGAGAGAAAGGAGAAACTGGTGCTACTGGCACTACTGGAGCACAGGGCATACAGGGCATACGGGGTAATACAGGACTAACAGGACAAGATGGCACTGATGGAGCGCCGGGACAACAAGGTGATCCAGGAGCTAAAGGCGATCCAGGACAGGACGGTAGTGATGGCACTAAGGGAGAGAAAGGAGAAACTGGTGCTACTGGCACTACTGGAGCACAGGGCATACAGGGCATACGGGGTAATACAGGACTAACAGGACAAGATGGCACTGATGGAGCGCCGGGACAACAAGGTAATCCAGGAGCTAAAGGCGATCCAGGACAGGACGGTAGTGATGGCACTAAGGGAGAGAAAGGAGAAACTGGTGCTACTGGCACTACTGGAGTACAGGGTAATCCAGGGGCTAAAGGGGCAGCTGGTAGAGACGGTGATGATGGAGCAGATGGACAACAAGGTAATCCAGGAGCTAAAGGCGATCCAGGACAGGACGGTAGTGATGGCACTAAGGGAGAGAAAGGAGAAACTGGTGCTACTGGCACTACTGGAGTACAGGGTAATCCAGGGGCTAAAGGGGCAGCTGGTAGAGACGGTGATGATGGAGCAGATGGACAACAAGGAATACAGGGTAATACAGGGGCTCAAGGGGTAGCGGGACAGGATGGTCTAGGACAATTTCGTTATTATGCTAATGTTGATAATGGGACAACGCCACCTGTACCTACTACAAAAGATGCAATAAGTCCTACTGGTACCTTATCACCTCCAACTGGTTGGAAAGCTAAGGCTTCTGTTTCTGGAGCAAATAAAAGGTTATGGATACTTGTGGGTCGTGGTAGACCTTCTGGTACAGTAACTTGGGCTGGGGTTTATAAAGTAGGAGAAAAAGGAGAGAAAGGCGATACAGGAGCAATAGGAGCATCAGGGGCTACAGGGGCAGCTGGACAAGATGGTCTAGGACAATTTCGTTATTATGCTAATGTTGATAATGGGACAACGCCACCTGTACCTACTACAAAAGATGCAATAAGTCCTACTGGTACCTTATCACCTCCAACTGGTTGGAAAGCTAAGGCTTCTGTTTCTGGAGCAAATAAAAGGTTATGGATACTTGTGGGTCGTGGTAGACCTTCTGGTACAGTAACTTGGGCTGGGGTTTATAAAGTAGGAGAAAAAGGCGATACAGGCGCTACAGGAGCAATAGGAGCATCAGGGGCTACAGGGGCAGCTGGACAAGCTGGACAACAAGGACCAACGGGACAACAAGGCAATCCAGGAACACCAGGAAGCCCGGGACAAGATGGACAACAAGGACCAACGGGACCACAAGGCAATCCAGGAACTCCAGGGACACCAGGAAGACCGGGACAAGCTGGACAACAAGGACCAACGGGACAACAAGGCAATCCAGGAACTCCAGGAGCAAAAGGAGCGCCAGGGGCACCAGGAAGAGATGGGCAAGATGGAGCAAAGGGAGACCCTGCTACTATAACAGATGGTTCTATAACGACTGATAAACTTGCTGATGGTGCGGTTACAGGTGCTAAGATTGTTAATGGAGCAATAACAAGTGCCAAAATTACTGATGGAACTATTACTAATACAGATTTGAATCGTAATGAAGTTTCTATGCTTGAGCCATATAAAGACTCAGTAGCTAACCTTAATACTACTTTTCAGGAAGGAGGTAATGTTGTTTATCATTTAAGGTTTTATGGGAGGATAAATGCTGATTTTGATGATGATGGTGTAATTGAGAGTAATGAAAAAAGAGTGTTGATTGCTCATTATAGTCCTAGAGGGGATGTGAAAAATGAATTAACTAGTACTAAGTCTTCCCCAGCACAAAGTCAACAGGGACAAAGAGGAAAAAGACAAGGAGAATTTGGTCGACAGCCTAGAGCCTCCTTCACTGACATACCTGATAATCAGGCAAGAATACCTAATAATGCGGATTATGTCTTGATAAATAATGAAAAGATAGCAACTGTTCATGAGACTACAGGTCAATTAGAACATTTTGATGCTCCTACCAAAGAGGGCTGGGGTAGAAAGCCCCTTTTAAGAAATGACCAACCAGGAAACATTGTTGTCCTAGAGGGTGTAGCAAACAAAGGAGATTATATTGTATGGACAAAGACTTATTCTTATAATGATGGTTTCTTATACCAGGAAAACATAAAAAAAGGGGAGTTTTTAGATTATTTTATTAACGAAAACATTGGTAACCCTTTGAAGTATGCTGAACCTTGGGAAAATGGAATAACCAACTATTATGATAATGAAGTTCCATCTTATATCACTTTTGATAAAACTGGTAACGAATACCATAAGTTAATTTTCTACGGAATTGTAAATTTTGATTTTGATACTACAGGTACTATAACAGAAGCACAAAAAAAAGTTTTAGAGCCTAATTACTCCCCTAGGAAAACTACTAATCATAATAATAATGAGGATATAAAGGATGCATTGAATTTATGGAAGGATGTCACTATTCCAGCACAAGCACAACAGGGAAAAAGAAGGAAGAGAAGGATTTCACTAGTACCTATCCAGGCACAAATGCCTAATAATAAAGATTATGTTCTATTAGAGAATTCTAATTTATGGACTGTTGATACTAGGTTTCCTCAGGATTTTCCTCATGACATAAGAATGGTATCTTCTCCTCAGGAGGAAGGATGGAGTAGAGATCCATTTAGGACAGTTGATATTGCACCCGCCTCCTCTAATAAGTTCATTCCCCTTCCTATAATTATGGTTTTGGAAGGTATAGCAAAAATGGGGGATTATGTTACATGGACACGAACTTATCCATATCTTGAACGGGAAGATTATGAAGGAAAAGCAACTGAGCATACAATAGCAGATGGGGCAATAACATATTCCAAACTTGACCCTAATGCTATTGTTCAACTTGGCGGGGGCGGGGGCGGAGGACAAGTAAGGCTTACTGGTGCGGCTGGGGAAGATGGGCAACATGGTATGGGGCAATACTTCAGGTATAAGTTTGTAACTGATGGTCAAACCCCTACTGAGCCATCTGCAGTGTCAATAGGCTCTAATGGCGTATTAGCAACTGTAAGCGGGTGGACTAAGTATATTCCTGGTCGTCCTTCTGTAGGAGAGAGCTTATGGGTGCTTTTAGGGCGTGGTAAAGCGGGAGAGACAATAACTTGGTCTGGTGTTTACAAGGCAGGACAGAAAGGAGAAAGAGGTGACCCTGCTGTAGGGGCTTTAGGGGATAGTGCTGTAAGGACTAGCAAGATAGCAGATGGAGCGGTTACAAAGGCAAAACTAGGGACTGATGTATATACAGTTGCTAGGGCAGATACCTTTGAAGAATATGCATATGGAAAAACAGATTACAATAATACTTTTCTTTCGGCAGAGAACGGACAAGCCAACACCACAGGGAATTATAACACCGCAAGTGGTTCTGGTGCCTTACAAAGCAACACCACAGGGAGTTCTAACACCGCAAGTGGTACTCGTGCCTTAGCAGCCAACACCACAGGGAGTTCTAACACCGCAAGTGGTACTAGTGCCTTAGCAGCCAACACCACAGGGTATTATAACACCGCAAGTGGTACTCGTGCCTTAGCAGCCAACACCACAGGGAATTCTAACACCGCAAGTGGTACTAGTGCCTTAGCAGCCAACACCACAGGGTATTCTAACACCGCAAGTGGTACTCGTGCCTTAGCAGCCAACACCACAGGGTATTCTAACACCGCAAGTGGTCGTGGTGCCTTATATTCCAACACCACAGGGGATAGTAACACCGCAAGTGGTACTAGTGCCTTAGCAGCCAACACCACAGGGAGTTCTAACACCGCAAGTGGTACTTTTGCCTTAGAAAACAACACCACAGGGTATTCTAACACCGCAAGTGGTACTTTTGCCTTATTTTACAACACCACAGGGGCTAATAACATCGCAATTGGGGTTGCTGCTCTAGGAAACAACACCACAGGTCATTCTAACACCGCAAGTGGTATCAATGCCTTATTCAACAACACCACAGGGGATTATAACACGGCAATTGGTACTGGTGCCTTACTGAGCAACACCACAGGGGATAGGAACATAGGCATAGGTGATGGTGCAGTAACCCCAAGTTCTGGAACCGATGATTACATTAACATAGGAAGGGTCTTAACAGGAGACCTTACTACTGGTAACTTAACTCTAACAGGCACACTAACGCAAAACAGTGATGAACGCTTAAAGGAGAATATAGCTGATGTACAGGATGGTCTTGATTGTGTTAAAAAGCTTCGTCCTATAACATTTACTCGTAAGGAAATCCCTGACCCTGTATTTGAAAAAGATAAGGATGGGAATGACATTATACCAGACCCAGCGCCACAAGGAGGACAAAGGGGGTCTAGTGAGGTAGAACATGGTTTGATAGCGCAGGAAGTAGAAAAGGTTTGTCCTGACCTAGTAGGCACTTCTGAGTATTCAGAGGGGTATAAGAGTGTGGACTACAGCAGGCTATCAGTTGTTCTTTTAAAGGCTATACAGCAACAGCAAGATCAGATAAAAACACAGCAAGAGCAGACAAAAACGCAGCAAGAGCAGATAGAGACATTGAAAAAGCGGATTGTGGCTTTAGAAAATTAATTTTGGAGATTTTCTCATTTCCCTTCATAGCCCCTACTCTTTTTTGTGTAGGGTGGAGGCTCTCGGAGGGGCAATACACAACCTTCAAGTGAAGAAAAGGGAAAACTTTTAACAGATGAGGATTTAGGGAATGCCTTTAGGGCATTTCACACATTTGAACAACAAACATTAAAGGAAACGACATGAGTAGTATAACTAATCGTCTTAACACAGTTGTAACCACTGCAGAGGCAGATGCACAAAAATTTCACCAAGTTGTGCATGGCGATAAAACAACAGAGGTAACAACAGAGGGTGGGAATGTAGACTCTGTAGCAAAGACAATATCGGACATTAAAAAATCTGCAACATTAATACCGGGTCCTAAAGGAACTGATGGGAAGGATGGTGTAGGACAAGATGGCTTAGGGCAGTATATTCGTTACAAGCTTGAGAATGACGGGACGACACCGAATTCTGATAATATAGCGACTCCTACAATAGACGATGATGGCGCATTAGGGGCAGTAAAGGAGTGGATTGATACTATCCCTACCCCGGAAGCGAATAGGACATTATGGGTAGCTATAGGGCATGGTAAACCGGGAGAAGCGGTAGATTGGTCAGGAGCTTATCCAATTCAGAAGGGAGATAAGGGGGAGACGGGTAAGCAAGGTGAAAGAGGAGTAACAGGAGTAGGAACACCAGGAGCAGATGGTTTAGGGCAATATGTTCTCTATGCTAATGTTGCTGATGGTACAACGCCAGACCACACTGCTGCGGCTACACCTACAATTGGTGCTGATGGTGTGTTACCAACTGTAACGGATTGGAGTGATACTATACCTAGTCCTGCAGCGAATACTAAGCTATGGGCACTTGTGGGGTACGGCACAGCAGGAAAAGCAGTAAATTGGGTCAGTGTTTTTCAGGCAGGATTAAAGGGAGAAAAAGGGGATTGGGGTGATGGTAATGGATACTATGTCTACTTTAAGTATTGCGAGGAAGGGCAACCTTGTACAAAGCCCCTTCAAGAACCCATTAACGCTAAGGGTGTTTTGGATGTTCCGACAGGCTGGAAAGAAACCCCAGAGGAGGCAGCAGTAGTACTAGCTGGGGAATTAAGTGTTAGTACTGTAGGATTTACTGTACCAAACAACTATGTATTATGGTTTTTGTTTGGGAGTGGTAAGGCAAGGTCTAAAGTGAGATGGATAAGTATTTTCCCTACAAGAGGACAGAAAGGTGAGAAAGGAGCTACAGGTCTTCCTGGTAGTGCTGTAGCTAAAGGCGATGTAGGACCACAAGGACCAAAAGGACCTACAGGACCAGCAGGACGGAATGGTACTAATGGAAGAGATGGACAAGATGGAACGGATGGTACTAATGGAAGAGATGGACAAGATGGAACGGATGGTAATGATGGACAAGATGGTCTATCGCAATTTCGCTTCTATGGTATTTTTGATGACTCTCCTACACCAAGCAAACCTAATAGAGAGACAATAGGCTCTGATGGTTCTCTCTTACCACCAACCTCTGATTGGAAATCTACATTACCTAATCCTGTCGCTAATAAAACCCAATGGGTGCTTATAGGGCGTGGTAAGCCTAGCACTGCTGTATTTTGGACTGGAGTTTATAAAGTAGGTGATAAAGGCGATAAGGGTGATGATGGAACAATAGGCAAAGACGGAACAGCAGGAAGAGATGGCGTAGGTCTACCAGGATTAAGAGGTCTTGCTGGAACAGTAGGCACTGATGGACTAAGTCAGATGCAATTTTATTATGCTATTGATGACTCTAATTATGAGCTCCTTATACCAAGAACAAGAGAACAAATAAACGCTAATGGCGTGTTATCACAACCTCCTCTTGTTAGAGTAAAGACTCTTGCTGATGATTCAGTAAGCGACCTTTCAGATAGTTGGAGTACAAGTGTGCCTGATAAGGCAGCTGGAAGAATTTTGTATACCCTTGTAGGTTACGGAAAACCTAATGTCGCAATAGATTGGGCGGGGGTTTATAAGGCAGAAGGAAAGGATGGTGCTAAAGGTGATGTTGGAGAAACAGGAAAGACTGGAGCTAAAGGATTGGATGGCGTAGGTGCTTCTTTAACAGATGGGTCTGTAACTACCGATAAACTTGCTGATGATGCGGTAACTACCGATAAAATTGATTATGATGCGGTAACTACCCATAAAATTGCTTTTAAGGCTGTAACTAATGATAAAATTGGTTATCAGGCGGTTGCAAGTGATGAAATTCTTGATCACACTATTACTAATCAAGATTTGGATCGTAATGGAGTTTCTATGCTTGAGCCATACAAAGACCCATTGCAACATCCTAATATTATTCTTCAGGAAAGTGGTAATGTTGTTTATCATTTAAGGTTCTATGGTCGTGTAGATTTTGATTTTGATAATAGTTCAACTATTGGAGAAGTGTTGCCTGCCAATCTTAATCCTAGAGGGAATGTGAAAGATAACTTATCCTCTTTTTTCCCCTCCTCACCAGCGCAGGGTCAACAAGGACAAAGAGCGAAAAGACAGTCACGTTTTACTGACATACCTAATAATCAGGCAAAAATGCCTCATAATAAGGATTATGTCTTGATAAATAATGAAAGGATTTTTACTTTTGATGAAAGTTTGAATAAAGTAGTCTCTGATTCTTCTCCTAGCAAAGAAGGCTGGGGTAGAAAGCCCCTTTTGAGACCTGACCAATCAGGACACATTGTTGTTCTAGAGGGGGTAGCAAGGAAGGGAGACTATATTACATGGACAAGAACTTATCTATATAATAAGCGTGATATACATAGAAAGGATATAATCCCCTCTGAATTACAAGAAGTTATCCATCAAAAAGAGATAACTGTTCCTGTAAAATTCATCCCCCCTAAGTCTAGCATACATTTCACAAATGAACCTCGTTATGTAAGGAGATTCAATAAATTAGGATGCGTTGAATATAAACTCTTCTTTTATGGGATAGTAAATGTAGATTTTAATGATGATAATACAGTAGAAGCGGTTGAAAAGAAGGTATTAGATGCCAATAGATTGCCGAGAGAGAACCATGAAGGGAATACTGATTTGAAAAGGAATCTAGAAAAATACGACTTTTCCTTAAGAACTGCTCCCGCTAAAGGTCAACAGGGTACAGGGAAAAGAAGAGACAAGAGAAGAGATACCGTCAGTGATGAAGGCACAAGACAGGCACAGATGCCGAATGATTTTGATTATGTATTGCTTGAAGACTATCAATTGTGGACGATGGAGACTGGTGTTGATCCTATTACTGTAACCTCTCCTGAAGAGGAGGGATGGGGGACAAGCCCCAAAGCATGGGATTCCAATCCCCGTGATAGTGTTCATCATACTCCTATAGTAATGGTTTTAGAGGGAGTAGCAAGAATGGGGGACTATGTTAAATGGCTTAGGGTGTATCCTTATAAAGATAGATTTGACTATCAGGGACTTGTTTCAAAGCATTTACTCCCTAATAGTGTAGTAGCATACGATAATTTAGATATTGATCTTAAAACTAGAATTAGAGGGAGTAGTAGAGGCGGAAACTATGGTTTACTAGAAGGTGAAGTAATTACCAGTAAAATTGCTGATTTAGCGGTTACAAAATCAAAACTAGCATCTGATGTCCTTACAGTTGCTAGGGCAGATACATATGAAGAACATGCATATGGAAAAGAAGATTACAATAATACTTTTCTTTCAGCAGAAAACGGAAAAGCCAACACCACAGGGTATTCTAACACCGCAAGTGGTGCTGGTGCCTTAGTAGCCAACACCACAGGGGATTTTAACACCGCAAGTGGTGCTGGTGCCTTAGTAGCCAACACCACAGGGGATTTTAACACCGCAAGTGGTGCTGGTGCCTTAGTAGCCAACACCACAGGGGATTTTAACACCGCAAGTGGTGCTAGTGCCTTATCTTACAACACCACAGGGTTTTCTAACACCGCAAGTGGTCGTAGTGCCTTATTTTACAACACCACAGGGTCTTATAACACCGCAAGTGGTCGTAGTGCCTTACTTAGCAACACCACAGGGTCTGAGAACACCGCAAGTGGTACTAGTGCCTTATTTTACAACACCATAGGGTCTTATAACACCGCAAGTGGTCGTAGTGCCTTATTTTACAACACCACAGGGTCTTCTAACACCGCAAGTGGTTATCGTGCCTTAGCAGCCAACTCCACAGGGGATAGTAACATAGGCATAGGTTCTGGTGTAGGAACCCCAAGTTATGCTACCAGTAATTACATTAACATAGGAAATGTCTTAAGAGGAAACCTTCGTACTGGTAACTTAACTCTAACAGGCACACTAACGCAAAACAGTGATGAGAGGCTAAAGGAGAATATAGCTGATGTACAGGATGGTCTTGATTGTGTTAAAAAGCTTCGTCCTGTTAAATACACTCGCAAGGAAATCCCTGACCCTGTGTTTGAGAAAGACAAAGATGGGCATGATATTATACCAGACCCAGCGCCACAAGGAGGACAAAGGGGGTCTAGTGAGGTAGAACATGGTTTGATAGCACAAGAAGTAGAAAAGGTTTGTCCTGACCTAGTAGGCACTTCTGAGTATTCAGAGGGGTATAAGAGTGTGGACTACAGCAGGCTATCAGTTGTTCTCTTAAAGGCTGTACAGGAGCAACAGGAACAGATAGAAACATTAAAAGGGGAAAATCAAACTCTTAAAAAACGAATTGTGGCACTGGAGGCACAATAAAAATGAATAGCACTCTAAAAACAGCGTATAAAACCCCAAAAGGGGGAGAAGTCGTCCTTGATACCTTAGAGTTGCACCATAGCACCTTTAACCCTAAGACCATATACAGGGTGCGGGGATATGAAGATTTTGAAACGACACTGGAAGGGGAAAAAGTTGTGTTCAAAGCATGGTCTTTGACCTTCTCTCATCCCCCTCAAAGTACGCAAAGTCCCCCGCAAGTCACTATAGAGATAGACAATGTCAACCGCATGCTCCTCACACAAATAGAAAAGACATGTTCCTCTCCCCATAAAATTACAGGAGTCTACAGAGCCTATCTCAATACCGCGCCCACTGCCCCCAAAGCCTCTCACTCCTTTGTAATAGAGTCTATAGAAACAGACCTATCTAAAATAACCCTAAGAGCGTCTTTCTTGAATATTGAGAATAAACCTTTTCCCACCAAAATTTATACCCTGAGTACCTTCCCAGGGCTAGCACGAGGATAAAAACATGAACATTTTTGCCGCACTTAACTACCTTACTAACCGCAGTCTTGTGAATTACTTCACCCCTACCTCACAAGCACCGGTGATTGTTGATACGCCCACAGCAAGTCCTACCTATGCCCTCGAAGCCAGAGGCAACAGAGCAAGACCAAACCAACCTATTCCTGTCATTTACGGAAGACACATCGTCTATCCAGACCTTGCCTCAACGCCTTACTACACTTATGAGGATAATAAGCAATACCTTCATCAACTCCATTGCATCGGGCAAGGGGAGTTTGATGAAATAAAAGCAAAAGATATTCGTATAGAAAACACGCCTATTGCCTCGTTTAATAATATTGAGCACAAAGTATTTGACCCTGGTAAGAAGATCAGCCACCTTAATACGAATGTTTACAGTGTTGGCGAGGTAGCAGGACAGGAGCTAAATAAAGCCGAGGAGTGCCTCGGTCCCTTTGCTACCACCCCCCCTAAGACAAAGACCAACCAGATACAGATTGATGTGGGCTTCCCCCAAGGACTGTATACTCAGATCAATGATGGCGGTCTGGGCAGCAAGGCTGTGGAGTGGAAACTCCAATCGCGCCCTATTGACGATGAAGGCACTGCTACTGGTACTAAAGCATGGAGCGATTTAGGGAGTGAATTTTTTAAGGATGGAAGTAAATTTGTCTCGCATTCAGAAGGCTATCAATTTATTAGGAAAGACACCGATGGTATAGATTCCCGGATAATCAAACATAAAGGACACAGAGGCATATTTGAATCTTATAGCACAGCAACCACTACTGCACAGCACTTGACATACACCTATGAAGTACAAGAAGGACGATATGAAGTGCGCCTATGTCGTCTCACTTCCAAGGACACCTCCCCCCAAACCGCCGATACCTTCTGCTGGAAGGGGCTGAAGTCTAGAATCACCTCTCCTGCTAAAACAGATTACAAGGATGTGACGCTACTAGCGACAAGTATGAAGGTAACAGAAAACCTGTCACAAGCCCACAAGGTCAACTGTATCGTTACTCGGAAACTGCCTCCTTCTTATACTACCGCTCAGACTCTCTCCCCTACCCTCTCCCCTACCCGCTCTATAGGATTGGCTCTATTGGATATCTGCAGGCAAGGAGGACTAACAGACTCCCAGATTGATATTGCTGCTCTACAAGCCCTTGACAGCACATGGCAGTCTCGTGGAGACCACTTTGATGGGATTTTTGACACTCAGACTAACCTGTGGGATGCCTTGAACACAGTGGCTAAGGTAGGGCGTACTGTGTGCTTTGTAAAAGATGGAATAGTACGCTTTGTCAGAGATGCTGAGCAGTCTGATATCGTTGCCTCCTTTTCTCCTAATGATATGGTGAAAGGGAGTTTTAGAATGCAGTTCTTACCCATGAATGAGAAGACTCGTAATGGACTGGTGATAGAGTACTTTTCTTCTATGACGTGGAAACAAGAAGAGGTACTAGTGACACGCGACACACCTGTGAATGGCACGCCAGAGCGTATCAAACTCTTTGGGTGTACCTCTAAAGCACAGGCTCTGAGAGAGGCGAAGTTTATCTTAAACTCTGACTTGTACAGACGGTGTTTTATAACTTTTCAGACAGGGCTAGAGGCTCTTGAGCTATCTTGCGGAGATTTGATAGAGATTACCCATGATATGCTACAGGAAGGAACCCTACCAGTTAAAAAAGCAAAAGTCTTAGGAATCCAGCCTCATAAGGAGGGTGTGGTTACCATAGAGGCCATGAGTGAAAACCCAGATGTTCATAGAGCTAAGACAAGTGCTTCCTGATTTCCTCTAATGTATAACGCCTTTGTTTCAGTTTTTGAATACGCTTACCCTGCTTAACCATATCGGGGGTATAGCAATGATAGCCAGACTCCGTTCGGTCTGCTATTTGTAGTAATCCCCTTTGTGTCCAGTAACGAATTGTGGAAACAGGCTCTCCTACCAATTTCGCTAATGCTCCTATCTTCAGGTGCGTATCCTCCGGAACAATAGAGACGCCTTTGAGAACAATATCTAAAGACCGATTGACTGCTCTGTATATCACTTGGATATAGGGCTCTTTGTCTCCTCCTAATTGCGCTTTCTCTAAAGCTTCAATATACGACACTCTATCCCGTTTGCGGATAATGGCAGGGGGAGTGCCGTGCATCATGAGAATCCCATTCATCAGCAACCGTCCAACACGTCCATTCCCATCAACAAAGGGATGAATACTTACCAAACGATAATGGGCTTCCATGGCCAATGTAACCGGATGGTCGGAAGCAGTTTTCAACCATTGCATCAATTCTTCCATTTTCTCAGGCACTTTTAAGGGATTAGGAAATATCCCCCTAGAGCCTGCTATACGGACAGAAATTGTACGATAACACCCTGCATGTCTCTCCTCTATCCCCTTCAAGATAAGGCTATGCATGTGGAGAATATCTTGGGCTGTAATAGGATGAACTCCCTCTTTCACTTTCTTCCAGACCCACTCTAAAGCACAGGCATGATTGGTAGCCTCTAAGTGTTCGTTCAAAGATTTTCCCGCTGCTGTAAGCCCTTTATCAATGAGCTGTGCTGTTTCATGACGTGTGAGGGTATTCCCTTCGATAGCATTGCTGCTATAAGTCAGCTCTACCTTAAACCAGTCATCAAAAATCGTAAGATTTTTAAGGCGTTTGCATTTTTGGGTTAAACTATCAATATTCATAATACAATAAAGTATAAAGTATCACTTTATACTTGTCAACATACAGAAGGAGAAGCGTGATGAAAAAGAAAGGTGAAGAGATTATTCACATCACACGGAAAGACTTTGATGAAATCATCAATCAAGCCATAGAGCGCGCCAATAACAAGGGCGCACAAGCAGTCTTGAAGAAGATAGGTTTAGCGGATGAAGATGCCCCCAAAGATATTCGGACACTAAGGGACTTGCTAGCGTCTTTGAATCTAGCAAAGCGCACGTTTCTACAAACATTGGTACGCTGGCTAACCATAGGGATATTGGCTCTAATACTCGCAGGAGTTGCGGGTAAAATAGGATTGTTTAATAAGTAAGACGGAGAAAGATATGTTGACACTACTAGGAAGTTTGCTTGGATTCGCCTCCTCCACAGTGCCAGAAGGGATTAAGGTATGGCAGGAACGGGCGGATAGAAAACACGAGTTAGCGATATTGGATCGGCAACTAGAGGTACAAAAACAGGGTCATACACAGCGCTTAGAGGAGATACAAATACAAGCTGATGTTGCCGAAAGCAAGGCTCTGTATCGGCATGCAGGGCGCTCTAGCGGTGTTCGGTGGATAGAGGGGTTAAGAGCATCGGTACGTCCTATGGTGACGTATGCATTTTTTGGATTATTTGCAGTGGTGAAGATATCGGCATTGGGGAGTCTAATGGAGGGAGGACTGGGAGTCCAAGAAGCCTTAATAGCGGTATGGGATGGGGAGACGCAAGCTCTGTTTGCAGCTGTCATTAGCTTCTGGTTTGGAGGAAGAGCCCTAAGTAAGATACGGGGTGGTTAGATGGACACTAGTGTCATGGAACACGGAGAGGTATTGGGTGCAGGGCAAGCCCTGCTGCGTCATATTACGCAAGCAGGCTTAGACCTAATTAAACACTTTGAGGGGTTGTCCTTAGAGACTTATATCTGTCCGGGGGGATATCCAACCATAGGATACGGGCATGTAATACGAAAGGGAAAAGAACCTCCTAAAAGGATTACAAAGGAAGTAGCAGAAGCGTTATTGCGCAAGGATGTCGCATGGGCGGAGAGAGCTGTATTGCGCTTGATAGATGTGCCGTTAACAGATGGTCAGTTTGATGGGCTGGTTTCCTTCACCTTCAATTTAGGCAGTGGAGCCTTACAGCGTTCTACTTTGCGGAGGAAGGTGAACAGGGAGGAACATTGGAATGTGCCTAGAGAGTTCCTAAGGTGGGTTTGGGCAGGCGGAAGGAGGCTCAAGGGGCTAATCAGACGCAGAGAGGCAGAAGGGAGACTCTATGCCTCAGAGGTCTAGTCCCTTACGCACAGGTGCGGATAGGGGCTTTGCCAGAGAGGTTGATACCACTCAGGGAGAAGTCCTCGCCCTGTGGTGCTAGAAGGAGGTAACTACTTAGCCCCCTTGCTTTTCAAATACGCCACTACCTCCTTGTGACCCCAATAGGCCGCCCTATGGAGCGGTGTCACGCCGTCCTTGTCCTTTATATTGATATCAGCCCCCTTCTCTACAAGAACTTTCACTATCTCCTTGTGCTCAAGGTAGGCTGCCACATGGAGCGGCGTCACGCCGTCCTTGTCCTGTGCATTCACATCCGCCCCCTGGGCCACTAGGGATGCCACCACCTCCTTGTACCCACTAGAGGCTGCCACATGGAGCGGTGTCTTGCCGTCCTTGTCCTGTGCATTCACATCCGCCCCCTGGGCCACTAGGGATGCCACCACCTCCTTGTACCCACTAGAGGCTGCCTTATGGAGCGGTGTCTTGCCGTCCTTGTCCTGTTCATGCACATCCGCCCCCTTGCTTTTCAGATACTCCACTACCTCCTTGTGCCCCCAATAGGCTGCCTCACGGAGCGGTGTCTCGCCGACATTGTCCTTTGCATTCACATCTGCCCCCTGCGCCACTAGGGATGCCACCACTTCCTTGTGCCCCCCACCGGCTGCCCAATGGAGCGGTGTCCAGCCGTACTTGTTTTGTGCATTCACATCCGCCCCCGCTTCCACTAGGAATGTCACCACTTCTTTGTGTCCCTCATAGGCTGCCCCATGGAGCGGTGTCTCGTTGTCTTCGTCCTTTGCCTTCACAGAAGCCCCCTTCGCCACAAGAACTTCCACTACCTCCGTGTTCCCGTTCCAAGCTGCCCGATGGAGCGGTGTAGAGCCGTACACGGTTTGTGCATGCACATCCGCCCCCTGCGCCAAAAGGAATGTCACCACTTCTTTGTGTCCCCCTCCGGATGCACTATGGAGCGGTGTCCTGCCGTACTTGCCTTGTGCATTCACATCCGCCCCCTTAGCTATGAGCCCCTTGATGGTATCAAGATCACCCCTTTGGGCGGCATCGTGAAGGGGATTAGCCCCCTTGCTTTTCAGATACGCCACTACCTCCTTGTTCCCCTCTAAGACTGCCCTATGGAGCGGTGTCCTGCCGTCCTTGTCCTGTGCGTGGATATCTGCCCCCTTCTCCACTAGGAATACCACCACCTCCTTGTTTCCCTCTAAGACTGCCAAATGGAGCGGTGTATAGCCGTACTTTTGCTTTGCATTCACAGAAGCCCCCTTCTCCACTAGAAACTCCACCACTGCCTTGTGCCCCCCATCGGCTGCCCTATGGAGCGGTATAGAGCCGCCCTTGTCCTGTGCATTCACCTCCGCCCCCTGTGCCACAAGAACCTCTGCTGTTGCTTTGTGCCCCTTATCGGCTGCCCTATGGAGCGGTGTCTTGCCGTACTTGTCCTGTGCATTCACATCCGCCCCTGCTTGTAGCAGAACCTCCACTACTTCCTTGTGCCCCCAATAGGCTACCTCATGGAGCGGTGTCCAGCCGTACTTGTCCTTTGCGTGGATATCCGCCCCCTTCTCCACAAGAACTTCCACTATCTCCTTGTTCCCATTGCTAGTTGCCCCACGGAGCGGTGTCCAGCCGCCTCTGTCTCGTGCATTCACATCCGCCCCTGCTTGTAGCAGAACCTCCACCACCACCTCTGTGTGCCTGTTCCAAGCTGCCACATGGAGCGGTGTAGAGCCGTGCATGTTTTGTGCATTCACATCCGCCCCTGCTTGAAGTAGAACCTCCACCATCTTCAGATGCTCCTCAGAGGTTGCTTTATGGAGCGGTGTATCGCCGATATTGTTTCGTGCATCCACATCCGCCCCTGCTTGCAGCAGAACCTCCACCATCTTCATCTTCCAGTACTCCTTAGAGGCTGCCTCATGGAGCAGTGTATTGCCGATATTGTTTCGTGCATCCACATCCGCCCCCTGCGCCACTAGGGATGCCACCACTTCCTTGTGCCCCCCACCGGCTGCCCAATGGAGCGGTGTCCAGCCGTACTTGTTTTGTGCATTCACATCCGCCCCCGCTTCCACTAGGAATGTCACCACTTCTTTGTGTCCCTCATAGGCTGCCCCATGGAGCGGTGTCTCGTTGTCTTCGTCCTTTGCATTCACATCCGCCCCCTTAGCTATGAGCCCCTTGATGGTATCAAGATCACCCCTTTGGGCAGCATTGTGAAGGGGAGCGGCTTGGGCAAGAGACCCCACCAGTACGAGGGCACTCAAGAGACACCATAGTCTTTTCATATTAAGTCCCTCTTCTTTACAAACCTTGTTTAGGATAGCATACAGCCTCTAAGAAGTAAAGTCTTGCCCCTCTAGCCGCTTTTCGCTTAGGGAGCTAATAACACTGAGGGGCATATCGCTAGGGTGTACCAAACCTCGTGTGCGGAGGTAACTACTTAGCCCCCTTGCTTTTCAAATACGCCACTACCTCCTTGTGACCCCATAAGTCTGCCAAATAGAGCGGTGTCACACCGTACTTGTCCTTTGCATTCACAGAAGCCCCTTTGTTTACTAGAGCCTCCACCTCTTCTTTGTATCCCCCATCGGCTGCCCTATGGAGCAGTGTTGTGCCGTCCTTGTCCTTTGCATGCACATCTGCCTCTCCTAAAAGACTTAGTCTTAAACGTTCTGATTTAACTCCTGTATCTAGCAGTTGGAGGTATGACTCATACTCAAAAATTTTGTGGCGGTACTTATTTTTTTCCTTCTCCTTAATTAACCCCAGAGACTCCAGTGTTCTTAGACTGCGCATGACTGTAGGCAACGAAGGCTTAGAACGTTCCTTAATCTTAGAAGGTTTTATAATAGGATTTCTTTTGAGATAATCGTAGGTCCATAAAACCCCTTTGGTGTCTTTTCTAGCCTCCTTAATCTTGTCAAAATCACACTTGAACAACAGACCAATACACTTTGCCGTTTCTATAGCCTGTTCTGATACCTCAATAACTCCTTCTAGGAAAAATTGTATCCAGTCTTCCCAAGCCCCCTTCTCCTGCACAGCTTGCAGACAGCTATAATACTTGTCTTGATTCTCCTTAAAATATAAACTGAGATACAGCAAAGGCTCTGTGAGTATTCCATCAACACACAGAATAAGTGTAATCAACAACCGACCAACACGGCCGTTGCCATCCAAGAATGGATGGATAGTCTCAAACTGAACATGGGCAAGTGCTACTTTGATAAGCACAGGAAGCTCTTTACTATGCAAGAATTTTTCTAAGCACTCCAAGCACGGCATAAGCTCTTCAGGAGGTGGTGGGATAAAAAGAGCATTTCCCGGGCGTGTCCCCCCAATCCAGTTTTGGGAAGTGCGAAATTCTCCCACTCCTGTATTCCCTCCACGTCCAGCTCCCTCCATGAGTACGCCATGAATCCCTTTAATAAGACCAAGAGATAGTGGTAGTCCCTTTGGCTTCTTAACTTCCTTAAGGGCATATTTCATAGCAGAAACATACCGGGATACCTCAGCTTCATCACCTACAGAAGGCTTGCCACTCTTCTCAAATAGAAGAAGATCAGACATTGATGATTGCGTCCCTTCAATTTTAGAGGACTGCACAGCTTCCTGACACGCATACATCTCAATAAATTGAGAAGAATCTGGCAGGGTAGTTCTCATTCCATCAAGCCGTCCAATTCCATCAAGCCGTCCAAGGCTTACATTAGCTTTATCTAGCAAAGTAGCAAAATCTTCCATAGGCACGTCTGGTGGCAAGGGATGAGGAATATAGGCTTGACACACTTCCCCAGTCACTGTACTTCTTACATACCTTCCTGTTGGACTCTTTTTGAGGCTTTTTCTTCTTTTATCCACTATAAGTAACGGAATCTACTTGTTTTGTTAGTTCAATCATTTTAACTAACATAAATGCATGTTTTTGTTAGTTCAATCATTTTAACTAACAAAAATGAAAGTTGCAAGACAGAAACTAACATAAATGCATGTTTTTGTTAGTTCAATCCCTTTCACTAACACATCTTTACCTCTGCACAAAGGCTTTGATATCCTCTAGGTCATAGCGTATTCTACCCGCTATTTTGGTATGCTTAGGACCTCCTTTGTTATAACGCCAATCGTATAGCACTCGTTTTTTCACCCCTAGATAATGAGCCGCTTGCTCTGGAGATAACCAAGTGGGACGCTCTATATTCGTCCCAACAATAGGGTTCTTAACCTCCTTTTCCCCCTCTTTTGAAAAAGGCTTCTTCTTTATCCCCATCAAATCTCCTATGACATCCGTTACTTGTGTTGCCGCCTCCGTCATAGGTTTCGCCATCAAATGCGCATACCGTGCTGTGGTTTGGGGTTGCGTATGCCCTAGCAACTTCCCTAGCATAGGCAAACTCATCCCCTTACTCACCGCAAAGGAGGCAAAAGAATGGCGCAAGTCATGGATACGAATATCTTCTAACCCCGCCATCTTACAGAAGCGACACCAAGGCTTACGCACATTCATCAAATAGGTATCAGGCTTCCTCCCCCATATGACATAGGGGTTCTCCTTAGGACGAGAGGGGTGAGAGCGGATTTCCTCAAGCAAAGAGAGAACAGTCTCCCCTACATAGACCACTTTTGCCCCTGTTTTAGAGTCCGGAAGCCTTAGTATCTTCTGCTTAGCATCACTATACTTCCATTTCAGGGTTCGTATCTCCCCTAGTCGGCACCCTGTTAGCAAGAGCAACTGAATACAATAAACAGCCGATAAGTTCTCATCAAGATAGGTCTTAGCCTCCTCTAACACAGCACTCAAGCGTTTCAACTCCTCCTCACTGAGATAGCGCTCTCGCTTTTTCTCTGGGTACTTCTTGACATGACGGCAGGGATTAGTGTTGTCTCCTCGTAATCCCCATGTTTCTGCTAAATTGAACATCTTTGAGAGGATGCGTAAACAGGTATTCGCCACAAAAGGGCTGTGAGATAAGGAGTGATGAAAAGCAGAGACATCGGCTCGCGTAACATTGGGGACTTTCATCTCTCTAAAAAAGGGAACGATATAAGCCCTTAAGCGGCTTTGATAATCCCTCTGTGTGCTAGGCTTACAATGCATCATCACATGCTCTTGTAGAAAACGGTGTGCTAGGTCTACAATAGTCAACACATTACCCTCTTTCACTTTTTGCTCGTGAGGATCAATTCCTTTTGTAATATCTCCTAATAATATGGTCGCTTTTCTCCGGGCTTGTTCTGTTGTTATAGTCCCATGCAAGCCAAGATTAATCCGTTTTTTCCTGCCCATTTTTTCATACTGAAGATAGTAGTTCCGCTTCCCTTTCATTGATATGCGTACACAGAACCCCGTTAATATCAAGTCAAACACAAAGTATGGTTTACTTTTCGTACTAAGATTTTCTACAGCCGTTTTGGTTAATCTAAGCATTATATCTTTTGTTGGAAAGTCGGAAAGTGCGCGTTTATGACAAAAAGCGTGTACCGTATATGTACCGCATAAAGAAGGAATTAGCAAGATTAAAAAGGAAGAAGAAGGAAACGAGATAACAAGGAATCTCAGTAAATTCGTTGATATTAGAGACTTTTAGTGAACTTGAAGGATATAGAAGAAAGTAGTATAGTAAGGAATTCGTAATGCGGGGGTCGCAGGTTCGAATTCTGTCACCCCAACCAAGTTTTTTCTAGGAAATATAGGGGGTTGAGAGGTGAACAATCTCCAGAAGAGGAAATCAGCAAT
Source organism: Alphaproteobacteria bacterium (assembly GCA_965222575.1). Classification (GTDB taxonomy): domain Bacteria; phylum Pseudomonadota; class Alphaproteobacteria. The sequence continues at coordinate 948,316 of OZ244958.1, read as the reverse complement.
CCAACCATAAGGGTTGTCAACAAGTTACTAGTATATACTAGTATACCCCATAGAACAAAATTATCGCCCACCCTTGCTTTTCAGATACGCTATCACCTTCGTGAGTCCTGCAAAATGGAGCGGTGTCCTGCCTTTCTTGTCCTTTGCATTCACATCCGCCCCCTTCTCCACTAGGAATGCCACTACCTCCTTGTCTGCCCATGAGGCTGCCAAATGGAGCGGTGTATCGCCGTTGCTGGTCGCTGCATTCACATTAGCCCCCTTCTCCACTAGGAATGTCACCACTTCTTTGCGTTCCTCTTCGACTACCCAATGGTCCCTCGTCCAGCCGGTTGCACTATGGAGCGGCGTCCAGTCGTAATTGTTCTTTGCCTCCACATCCGCCCCCTGGGCCACAAGAACCTCTGCTGCTGCTTTGCTTCCCATTTCGGCTGCCCAATGGAGCGGTGTATCGCCGGTATCGTTTCGTGCATGCACATCCGCCCCTGCTTGAAGCAGAACCTCCACCACTTCCTTGCTCCCAGATGAGGCTGCCCTATGGAGCGGTGTCCCACCGATTGTGTTTCGTGCCTTCACATCCGCCCCCTGCGCCACTAGGAACGCCACCACTTCCTTGCTTCCAGATGAGGCTGCACTAAAGAGCGGTGTCCTGCCGTCATCGTCCTTTGCGTGGATATCCGCCCCCTTCTCCACTAGAAACTCCACTACCTCCTTGCTTCTAGATGAGGCTGCACTATGGAGCAGTGTACCGCCGAAATCGTCTCGTGCATGCACATCCGCCCCTGCTTGTAGCAGAACCTCCACCACTTCCTTGTGCCCCCCACCGGCTGCCCAATCGAGCGGTGTCCAGCCGTACTTGTTTTTTGCATTCACATCCGCCCCTGCGTGGAGGAGAACCTCCACTACTTCCTTGTGCCCCTCAGAGGCTGCCTCATGGAGCGGTGTCCTGCTGTCCTCGCCTTTCGCCTTCACATTCACATCCGCCCCTGCTTGTAGCAGAACCTCCACCACTTCCTTGTACCCCTCATCGGCTGCCTTATGGAGCGGTGTCCAGCCGTACTTGTCCTGGGCATTCACATCCGCCCCCTTCTCCACTAGAACCTCCACCACTTCCTTGTGTCCCCCTCCGGCTGCCCAATGGAGCGGTGTATTGCCGCCCCTGTCCTGTGCATTCACATCCGCCCCTGCTTGCAGCAGAAATTCCACTACCTCTTTGTGTCCGTCCCAAGCTGCCTCATGGAGCGGTGTATTGCCGTACTTGTTTTGGGCATTCACATCAACCCCTGCTTGTAGCAGAACCTCCAGCAACTCCACCTGACCCATATAGGCTACAGCACTGAGCGGTGTCTTGCCGTCCTTGTTTTGGGCATTCACATCAACCCCTGCTTGAAGCAGAACCTCCACCAACTCCACCTGACCCATATAGGCTGCCCTATGAAGCAGTGTCCAGTCGGTATCGTTTCGTGCATGCACATCCGCTCCTGCTTGAAGCAGAACCTTCACCACCTCCACCTGTCCCCGAAAAACTGCCCCACGGAGCGGTGTCCAGCCCTCTCTGTCTTTCGCATTCACAGAAGCCCCCTTAGCTATGAGCCCCTTGATGGTATCAAGATCACCCCTTTGGGCGGCATCGTGAAGGGGAAAGGCTCGGGCAAGAGACCCCACCAGTACAAGAACACTCAAGAGACACCATAGTCTTCTCATATTAAGTACCTCTTCTTTACAAACCTTGTTTAGGATAGCATACAGCCTCTAAGAAGTAAAGTCTTGCCCCTCTAGCCGCTTTTCGCTTAGGGAGCTAATAACACTGAGGGGCATATCGCTAGGATGTACCAAACCTCGTGTGCGGAGGTGACTACTTAGCCCCCTTGCTTTTCAGATACGCCACTATCTCCTTGTGTCCATATAAGACTGCCAAATGGAGCGGTGTACTGCCGTTCGAGTTCTTTGCATTCACATCCGCCCCCTGGGCCACTAGGAATGCCACTACTGCCTTGTGTCCTCTATAGGCTGCCACATGGAGCGGTGTCCAGCCCTGCTTGTCCTGTACATTCACATCCGCCCCTGCTTCCACTAGGAACGCCACTACTGCCTTGTGTCCTCTATAGGCTGCCCTAAGGAGCGGTGTATTGCCGTACTTGTCCTGTACATTCACCTCCGCCCCCTGCGCCAAAAGGAATGTCACCACTTCTTTGTGTCCCTTATAGACTGCCCTATAGAGCGGTGTCTCGCCGTAATTGTTTTGGGCATTCACATCCGCCCCCTGGGCCACAAGAACCTCTGCTGCTGCTTTGCTTCCCATTTCGGCTGCCCGATGGAGCGGTGTATAACCGTTGCTGGTCGCTACATTCACATTAGCCCCCTTCTCCACTAGAAACTCCGCTACCTCCTTGCTTCCAGATGAGGCTGCCAAATGGAGCGGTGTCTTGCCGTCCTTGTTTTGGGCATTCACATTAGCCCCCTTCTCCACTAGAAACTCCGCTACCTCCTTGCTTCCAGATGAGGCTGCCAAATGGAGCGGTGTCTTGCCGTCCTTGTTTTGGGCATTCACATCCGCCCCCTGGGCCACTAGAAACTCCGCTACCTCCTTGCTTCCAGATGAGGCTGCCAAATGGAGCGGTGTCTTGCCGTCCTTGTTTTGGGCATTCACATCCGCCCCCTGGGCCACAAGAACCTCCACTACCTCCTTGTGTCCACCCTCGGCTGCCCGATGGAGCGGTGTATTGCCGTACACGGTTTGTGCATGCACATCCGCCCCCTGGGCCACTAGGAATGTCACCACTTCTTTGTGTCCCCCTCCGGATGCACTATGGAGCGGTGTCCTGCCGTACTTGCCTCGTACATTCACAGAAGCCCCCTTAGCTATGAGCCCCTTGATGGTATCAAGATCACCCCTTTGGGCGGCATCGTGAAGGGGATTAGTCCCCTTGCTTTTCAGATACGCCACTACCTCCTTGTGCCCCCCACTGTCTGCCCAACGGAGCGGTGTCACGCCGTCCTTGTCCTGTGCATGCACATCCGCCCCTGCTTCCACTAGGAATGTCACCACCTCCTTGTGTCCATATAAGACTGCCCAATGGAGCGGTGTCCTGCCGTCCTCGTCCTGTGCATTCACATCTGCCCCCTTCTCCACTAGGAATGTCACCACCTCTTTGTGTCCCTTTTCCGTTGCCCAATGGAGCGGTGTATTGCCGTACTTGTCCTGTACATTCACCTCCGCCCCCTTCTCTACAAAGAACACCACTTCCTCCTTGTACCCGTTCCAAGCTGCCAAATGGAGCGGTGTCCTGCCGGTATCGTTTCGTGCCTTCACATCCGCCCCCTGCGCCACTAGGAATGTCACCACTTCTTTGTGTCCCTTATAAACTGCCCTATAGAGCGGTGTATCGCCGTACTTGTGCTTTGCATTCACATCCGCCCCCTGCGCCACTAGGAATGTCACCACTTCCTTGTGTCCATTATCGGCTGCCTCATGGAGCGGTGTATAGCCGTAATCGTCCTTTGCGTGGATATCCGCCCCCTGCGCCACTAGGAATGTCACCACCTCCTTGTGTCCCTTTTCGGCTGCCCTATGGAATGGTGTATTGCCGTACTTGTCCTTTGCATGGATATCCGCCCCCTGCGCCACTAGGAATGTCACCACTTCTTCGTGTCCCTTTTCGGCTGCCCAATGGAGCGGTGTCACGCCTTTCTTGCTCTTTGCATTCACCTCCGCCCCCTTCTCCAAAAGAACCTCCACTACCTCCTTGTGTCCACCCTCGGCTGCCTTATGGAGCGGTGTCCCGCCATACTTGTCCTGTGCCTTCACAGAAGCCCCCTGCGCCACTAGGAATGTCACCACTTCTTTGTGTCCCTTATAGACTGCCCTATGGAGCGGTGTCCCATGGATATCGCTTAGTGCATTCACATCCGCCCCTGCTTGTAGCAGAACCTCCACCACCTCTTTGTGTCCGTTCCAAGCTGCCCCATGGAGCGGTGTCCCGCCGTACTTGTCCTGTGCCTTCACAGAAGCCCCCTGGGCCACTAGGAATGTCACCACTTCTTTGTGTCCCTTATAGACTGCCCTATGGAGCGGTGTCACGCCGTACTTGTCCTTTGCATTCACCTCCGCCCCCTTCTCCAAAAGAACTTCCACTACCTCCTTGTGCCCCTCAGAGGCTGCCCTATGGAGTGGTGTCCAGCCGTCATCCGCTTCCTTGCTTTTCAGATACTCTATCACCTCAGAGAGGCGCTGCTTTTTTTCTTCGTCTATTGTTGCTTTTAATCCCCGCTCTGCCTTATGGAGCGGTGTCTCGTCAAAAAAGGCTTCTTTTGTTGACTCTAGGTTAGCTCCTGCTTTCACAAGAACCTCTGCTACTTCCTTGTGCCCGTTCCAAGCTGCCCCATGGAGCGGTGTATTTCTGTGCTTGTCCTGTGCATTCACATACGCCCCTGCTTGCAGCAGAAATTCCACTACCTCCTTGTGCCCCTCAGAGGCTGCCTCATGGAGCGGTGTATTGCCTTCGAGTATAAAGTCATGTGCATTCACATCCGCCCCCTTAGCTATGAGCCCCTTGATGGTATCAAGATCACCCCTTTGGGCGGCATCGTGAAGGGGAAAGGCTCGGGCAAGAGACCCCACCAGTACAAGGACACTGAAGAGACACCATAGTCTTTTCATATTAAGTACCTCTTCTTTACGAACCTTGTTTAGGATAGCATACAGCCTCTAAGAAGTAAAGTCTTGCCCCTCTAGCCGCTTTTCGCTTAGGGAGCTAATACCACTGAGGGGCATATCGCTAGGATGTACCAAACCTCGTGTGCGGAGGTGACTACTTAGCCCCCTTGCTTTTCAGATACGCCACTACCTCCTTGTGCCCCCCACTGTCTGCCCAACGGAGCGGTGTCACGCCGTCCTTGTCCTGTGCATGCACATCCGCCCCTGCTTCCACTAGGAATGTCACCACCTCCTTGTGTCCATATAAGACTGCCCAATGGAGCGGTGTCCTGCCGTCCTTGTCCTGTGCATTCACATCTGCCCCCTTCTCCACTAGGAATGTCACCACCTCTTTGTGTCCCTTTTTGGCTGCCCAATGGAGCGGTGTATTGCCGTACTTGTCCTGTACATTCACCTCCGCCCCCTTCTCTACAAAGAACACCACTTCCTCCGTGTACCCGTTCCAAGCTGCCAAATGGAGCGGTGTCCTGCCGGTATCGTTTCGTGCCTTCACATCCGCCCCCTGGGCCACTAGGAATGTCACCACTTCTTTGTGTCCCTTATAAACTGCCATATAGAGCGGTGTCTCGCCGTACTTGTGCTTTGCATTCACATCCGCCCCCTGCGCCACTAGGAATGTCACCACTTCCTTGTGTCCATTATCGGCTGCCTCATGGAGCGGTGTATAGCCGTAATCGTCCTTTGCGTGGATATCCGCCCCCTGCGCCACTAGGAATGTCACCACCTCTTTGTGTCCCTTTTCGGCTGCCCTATGGAATGGTGTCTCGCCTTCCTTGTCCTGTGCATTCACATCCGCCCCCTGCGCCACTAGGAATGTCACCACTTCTTCGTGTCCCTTTTCGGCTGCCCAATGGAGCGGTGTCACGCCTTTCTTGCTCTTTGCATTCACAGAAGCCCCCTTCTCCAAAAGAACCTCCACTACCTCCTTGTGTCCACCCTCGGCTGCCTTATGGAGCGGTGTCCCACCGTAATTGTCCTGTGCCTTCACAGAAGCCCCCTGCGCCACTAGGAATGTCACCACTTCTTTGTGTCCCTTATAGACTGCCCTATGGAGCGGTGTCCCATGGATATCGCTTAGTGCATTCACATCCGCCCCTGCTTGTAGCAGAACCTCCACCACCTCTTTGTGTCCGTTCCAAGCTGCCCCATGGAGCGGTGTCCCGCCGTACTTGTCCTGTGCCTTCACAGAAGCCCCCTGCGCCACTAGGAATGTCACCACTTCTTTGTGTCCCTTATAGACTGCCCTATGGAGCGGTGTCACGCCGTACTTGTCCTTTGCATTCACCTCCGCCCCCTTCTCCAAAAGAACTTCCACTACCTCCTTGTGCCCCTCAGAGGCTGCCCTATGGAGTGGTGTCCAGCCGTCATCCGCTTCCTTGCTTTTCAGATACTCTATCACCTCAGAGAGGCGCTGCTTTTTTTCTTCGTCTATTGTTGCTTTTAATGCCCGCTCTGCCGTATGGAGCGGTGTCTTGTAAAACAAGGCTTCTTTTGCCTCTAGGTTAGCTCCTGCTTTCACAAGAACCTCTGCTACTTCCTTGTGCCCCCAATAGGCTGCCATATGGAGCGGTGTCCAGTTGTGCTTGTTCTGTGCATTCACATCCGCCCCTGCTTGCAGCAGAAATTCCACTACCTCTTTGTGTCCGTCCCAAGCTGCCTCATGGAGCGGTGTATTGCCTTCGAGTATAAAGTCATGTGCATTCACATCCGCCCCCTTAGCTATGAGCCCCTTGATGGTATCAAGATCACCCCTTTGGGCAGCATTGTGAAGGGGAAAGGCTCGGGCAAGAGACCCCACCAGTACAAGGACACTGAAGAGACACCATAGTCTTTTCATATTAAGTACCTCTTCTTTACGAACCTTGTTTAGGATAGCATACAGCCTCTAAGAAGTAAAGTCTTGCCCCTCTAGCCGCTTTTCGCTCTGGCATTTAGCTACTACAGGGGGGTTGGAAAAAAAATATGTCTTAGACTCTAACAAAGAGGAAAGCAGGTCCGCATAATGAAAATGAGGTATTAGCGTCCCGCTTATTGGAATTGAGTTATAACAAAACAGTGAGGTTGAAGAAGAAATATGACAGTATATGATATATATATAAATACGAATAGAAATACGAGGTTTCGGTCTGCTCTCGATTACGTGGCGCAGAATGAGGGAGTGTTTTCGAATGACCCCAACGACCCTGGAGGTGCGACGAAGTACGGCATAAGCCTTCAATTTCTTCAAACCATCGATGACACCTTCACGGCCAAGCAAATGAAGAACTTGACGGTGTCGGAAGCGGAGGAGATACTTAGGGAGCATTTTTGGGAGGAGGTGTTGGGTGGTGAGATAAAAGATGAAAGTGTGGCAATCAAGCTGTTTGACATGGCCGTGAATATGGGCGTGCCCCAAGCGATAAAGTTGCTACAGGAGGCCTTAAATATTTACTATAAAAATGAGGCATTGGCATTGGATGGGAAAATGGGGCCTAAGACTCTAAAAGCGCTGAACGCCACTTTTAGCGACGACTTAATAGAATATCTGCGCTTTCATTCGACAGGGTTTTACCTATTGCTTATGAAAAAGAACTCCGCATTTGAGAATTATACAGGATGGCTGAAGAGGGGAAACAGAAGACCAGAGAATACGGAGAATACGGAGAAAACGGAGGATATAACAATACCATTTTGTGCGACTTTGAAGTTTATCCTTAAGGAAGAGGTAGGGGTTTCGGATAGTTCCACTGACAAGGGAGGCCAGACGAAGTACAACATAAGCCTTAATTCTTATCAGGGCTTCCATCCCAACGTCACGGCCACTGATATTCAGAACTTGACGACGGACAAAGCAAAGAAGATATTGAAGTATTTGTGGGAGATGTTGAAGTGTGATGAGATAAAAGATGAAGTTTTGGCAGCCAAGCTGTGTGACACGGCCGCGGGTCTGAGTCTCTCCCAAGCGGTGCAGTTGGTGCAGTTGACCTTAAATAAGATACAGAAGGCCTTAAATAAAGCTAGAGATGAGGCATTGGCAGTGGATGGGATGGCAGTGGATGGGATAATGGGGCCTAAGACTCTAGGAGCGCTGAACGCCGTTCTTGACCCGAAGTTAGTAAGAAACTTGGACTTAGTATACGAGCTGTGCAGGCAGTCGAAGGCGTATTACCTATCGATTGTGAAAAAAGACCCCACACAGAAGAAGTATGAAAAAGGATGGCTTTCGAGGGCACTGGCAATACCGAGGAGGGCAGAGAGGAGTCCTTATCCTCAAAGGGGGGCTTTTTATGGGTATGGGGATGAGAGTACGTATGCTGATTCTTTTATGTATGAGTATAATTCTCCGGGGTATCGTCCTAAGTTTGTCATTCAGCCTCCTGCAGATGCACATGCCCTTATAGATATTATTCGTACGGTACAACAGTCAGGATATGGGAGCTTGCCTCTGGCAATAAAGCAAAAGTATAAGCTTGATTATTTTTTTACTCCTAAGGGGATATCAAGGTGGAATTGGCTGGACCAGGCTGGGCTGGCCCAGGCTTGGGGATATGGTATTTTTAATCGTATTATTGATTTTAATGAAAAAAAGCTTAGGGCTTTGTCTCCATTTCAAGAGGGTTTTAGTGAAATGTGGGGTGTACCCCCGTTTGGTGCGTGGTTTGAGGAGCTTTATCGGTATTTATTTCCTTCACTTCAAAGGGTTTCTGAGTATTTGGAGGGATTGCGTTTGAGGTGGCCTTTAACTCAAGAAGAAAGGTTTTTTGTGCCTTTGATGGAATGGTTTAAGCACACCATTCCTACGGGGGTTGATCCCCATTCTTATCTGATATGGCATTTTTTCCCTAGATCAGTTAGAGCATCAGATGCGAATGATTGGCTGGTTTTGGAATATCGTGCAGGTAAATTGATGGGAAGTAGAGATGATCCTGTAAATGTAGGTGGTTTGTTTTCTTCTCTTTATAAGAAAGTTAGGATTACTGTAGATTTGAATGATTCATCAACTTTTCCTCTGGGGTTTGATGTTAACGATTCTACTACATATCCTAAGGGATTTGATCTTACCGATCCTAGTACGGCTCCTTGTTATTGGAATGTAAGGAATTTCAGGATTCCTCCTGTTCCGAAACTTCCTCCTGTTCCTGTTCCTCCTCCTCCTCCTCCTGTTCCGGAACTTTGTCCTCCTCCTCCTCTTCCTGTTCCGAAATTTCGTCCTGTTCCTCCTCCTGTTCTTCCTCCTCCTCCTGTTCTTCCTCCTCCTCCTGTTCCTGTTCCGAAACTTCGTCCTGTTCCTCCTCCTCCTGTTCCTCTTCCTGAGTTAAGAGACCCTACAGGTATGCGGAATATAAGAGTGTGAGGAGGAGGAACGCCTTGCTTGGGGAAGAGAAGCAGAAGGGAGACTCTATGTCTCAGAGGTCTAGCCCCTTTGCCTCAAGCAACAGTACTTGTCTTTTCTCTTAACGCTTTATCAAGTTCTTCCTTCAGCTTTTCACTTGCCTTTTGCTTGTCATGAAACCAGTCAGTAGACCAGATTCTATACAATTTCCATCCCTGCGTTTTTAAGAACTCTTCTCTAAGGTGGTCTCGCTGACGTGCATCATATGAGGAGTGATACTGTGCACCATCGCATTCTATCCCCATAAGATATCCATAAGGATACGCTGGATGCTTTATCCCTATATCTATACGATACCTCTTAACTCCGACTTGTGGAACTGCTTTATAATCCCAGCTCTCTATTACCTCTATGACAGCTTCTTCAAATGTACTGTCTGGTTCTCTGCCTGAATCTTCCCCACCCTCTAATTGACCTGTATAAGAATATAATAGCCATTTCTTAAGCATCTCTGCTCCACGATTCTTTGCTGTGATATCTTCAGGAGTCATAGAAGAAAACGTAACTATTTTTTCCTTCGCCCTTGTAAAAAGAACATTCAAACGGCGGTATCCGTAATCTTTGTTGATATCCCCAAATCTCTGAAAAACTCGTCCTTGTTTATCGGGACCGTAAACAGTACCTATAAAGATAACATCCCGTTCATCTCCTTGTACATTTTCTAAAGCTTTAATGAAGAAAGATTCTGTACGTTTTTCCCAACTTTTAATATACTTTTCTACATCTTTATCATCACTTCTTAATAGTTTCATTTGCTCGTCAAGAAGCTCTTGTTGTGTTGCATTCATTACAACCACACCCAATGATTTCTTCGGATTCTTTTCCATAAACTCACAAATATTGAGTGCCATCTCTTCTGCTTCCTTAAGATTTTCACCACCCCCGGAATACTTTCCCTCCACTTTAGTATAATAAACACCTAGATCATCATTTTTAATGGGAGATGAAGAAACTTCAAGTTTATCATTATAGATATGTTTATTAGAAAAGGAGATAAGACTTTCATGTTTTGAGCGATAATGATACTGCAACCGGCGTTTAGGAAAAACGCTATTTGCTTTATCTAAAACCGACTCTATCCCTGCATCATCACTCTTGTAAACGAATTTAAAAGCAGATGTTGCAGGTAATTGATGGCGGTCACCAACTATCATAGCGTTCTTAGCACGAAGCAACGCACCCAGTGCTTCTCCCAGAGGCATTTGGGAAGCTTCATCAATGATGACAAGATCAAATATCTCTTTCTGGGGGAGATATTCTGCCACTGTTAGGGGAGACATCATCCAACATGGCTTCAACTCTAATAGGGATTCCGTAGCCTGTTTTACACAGCGCCTAACTGATATGTGTCTTTTTTCCTTAGCGCACTCATGCTTTATCAACGCTCCTTCGGTATAATCCTTCGTAGACTTTCCTTTCTCCCCTTCAGGAATAGCAGTGAAGTCGCAGTGAATGATAGACTGTATATGTTGAGGGGAGTATTCTATAATGTTGGAATGTGCGTCCTGAAATTTTTTTCTTAAGGAATCAATGTCTTGTTCTTGAAAAAAAGATTTGTTGTAGTTGTTGTAAACACCTTCTAGCATTTCATATATGATGCGTGCTTCAATAATCTTAGGGAAATTCTCATTGCTTTGTTCTAAAAGATTCTCTACAAGACTCTCAATCTGAGGGAACTTCTGATACAGCTGGTTTTTCTTTGAAAGGAGGTTACTATAATCCAATAGACCCTCCTTATCTTGAGATGCCTCTTTGAGCATTTCTGAAATTTCCGAATAGGATTTGTCCTCCAACCAACCTTCAGTATCTATAGGAACATTTTTTAGAGAACCATCAAGGCCTTTGAAATATTTGGGGTAACCTTCACTAAGAATTTTTACAAGTTCAGCATCAGATTTACATTTACGAGACTTTTTTTCTTCTGCTTCTATACAGCACTCCAAATCTGCTAGCTTTATATTCTCTTCTATTTTAAAGATAGGGTCTTCATCATTAATCCTTGGCAGGTTCTCAGAATCAATTTCCTTGAATCTCTGGCGGAATTCTTTTTTATCATCTCCTCCAAATGTGTTTTCAATCTCCTTAACAAAATCAACATACTCTTCAAAAGACTTTATATTTGAATCCAAGTTTAACTCTTTCTTATAAGGGCCTAATATCTCTTTCTTCTCATCCTCAAATCGGCGTCTTTTATTTTTCCAGTCAACCAAGGCGTGGAGTTTTTTCTCAGCTTCAATTCCATTAACAAAGAATCCACTCTTACTTATACGCCTGTAAAACTTTCTACTTTTTCTATACTCTTTTGAAAAAAAGAAGAAAAACACCCCAGCACTAGAAAACTGTTTGATGTGAGTATCAATAGATTTCTTATATTCATTCCAAAACTTCTCCTCAAAGACCCGTTTTTCAAATATCGTTTCTAGCGCCTTTTTATTCTTTTGGAACTCACTGAAATCCTTACTGAAACGAGGAAATTCTTTCTTTGAGTCATCTAATCGTTTCTTTATCTGTGGGGATATCCCTAAGACCTCTTCGGGGAGATTGGAGTACATCTTGAGCATCTCTCTAAAATCAAAAAGTGAAAGAGCTTTCAAAAGAGCTTTCAAAGGGTAATCTCCGCATCCATCAACGTGTTCTTTGTATTTTTTAACCTTCTTCAGCCTTTCTCTGTATGCATCAGCACAATTAGCATGAGTCTGGAAAGATTCTGCAATTACAGGATAATCTTTAGGAAAAGACCAATCTTTCTTTTCTATTTCTTCTAAGCAGTCTTTAACATATTCGTTAACTTCGTGAATATTACAGAAGTGATGTTTCTGTTCCTTATTCAGTTCTTTAATCCCTTCATCGGCTCGAGTAAAAACTGTTGAAGATTCTTCGGTGTTCTCAAGTATTGTCTCTGCGCTGAAGAGATTTACGTTGTCTTCTGTAACATGTTCCCAACAACTCTTCCCTTCTGAAGCATTTTTGTATGCCTTGTAGAGGTCTGTACAATGAGACTGACATGTGCGAAGCATCTCTTTAGTTACTTCCTGTATATCAATTTCAATTTTTTTGAACTCTTTAGGAAGATTCATGACATCATGTTTGACAGCTCGTCCAAGAATCTCATGAATAGTAAGGTTTGTTTTGGGAGGCTTAGTGCCTAAAAATTCCAAATATGACTGTATCTTTTTTCTTGCATTTCCAAAATTGTTATGCTCTTTTTCAATCTGGTTATAGTTATAAATTTTTCCAGGTCTTGCGTGTTCCACTCTCTTTTTAAGAGAAGTATAAAATTCCTTTTTTTGTTTAGGTTGCAAAGACAATACATAATCTCCTATTTTTTCTTGCAGGCGTGACCTGACTACCTCAATAGCGACTTGCTTTTGCGCTATAAAAAGAACTTTCTTACGGTCAGCCAACATGGCTGCAATAGTATTCATAATTGTTTGTGATTTACCAGTGCCCGGTGGCCCTTCAACGGCTAAATCCTTTCCATTTACTACATCTACTATTGTACTAAACTGTGATGGATCAGCTGAAAATATGGGATAGGGAAATTTTTGTTCAGTTTCCTCTTCATCTGTATTATAGTCATCGCAAAATAATCCAGCACTTCCAGTACTACTTGCCCCTCCCGAAGATTTGAGTAAAGTTGAGACCAGGGAGTTTTCCTCAAGGTTGCTCTCCCATTGTTCAGGGTCAAGGTCTTTATACATGGTTAAACCAACAAAAGAAAATCCTCCTATTATACCCCACCTTCTAAAATTCCATATCTTCATAGTAGGGGGTTTTTGTTCTTCTATTTTCTGGAAATACTCTTCTAAGGTATTGCTAGAGGAATAGTCTTCTAATTCTATTTTGAACTCTTCCTTGAGTTTTTGAGCAAGAAGGCTGTTTCCTTGCGCTTCCTGTCCATCACTACACATCCAAAATTCCGGCCCCTTTGGCGAACTTTTTCTTTCAATTTGAACTGGAATTAACACCAAAGGTGATCGATTTACCTTATCTTCATTTTCCCCCCATTCAAGAAAGCCAAGTGCTATGTATAAAATTCCAGTGCCCTTTTCTTCTTGGGATGTTTTATCTCTTTTACAGAGATTCTCTAAGAGGGCATGAAGTTTATCAGGCAAATAAAGAGTTTGAATATTCTTATCAATATGACGTTCATCACTATGACGCTTGGGTTCAAGAGGCAAATCATAACTTGGGGATATATTATGATTGCGCGCATGTTTTTTAAGGTCGGGGGATTCTTTTTTTTGTCTGGGTTCTAACCCTAGCGTTTCGCGTACCCTATCCTTCAGTTCCCGTTCTAGATATTCCTCTTTTTCCTCTTTTTCCAAATCTTTATCACCATTGTCACTTCTTTCCTCTAGGTCTTTCATCTGACGTTTATATTCCTCATCAGTATGCTGTGCGTTTATCAATTCCCTCATAAACTCCTGAGTTTTTTCATCCTTTGGCTCCTCCTCTAAAGGAGGCAAAGGGATAATTTTCATTTTCTTCTCCTCCTCTTCAAGAATTTTAAGAAGCTGACTAGGCACTTCATCCACAATTCTAATAAATGACCTGCTATTGATCTTTGTATCAATCATAGGATTTTTTTTAGTCGGGTTGAGGACCTTCTTTCGCAACTCTTCTAATTCCAATGCAATAGTATTCATGAGATATCACTTCTTTTGGTTTCCACTATTGTAATCTTACCGTACTCGTCCTTTTTGTCTTTCGTGAACAGACTGCTATAATAAAGCGCATTGTCATCCTGTTAGAGTATGACTCTCTCTGCTCTCCTGTCAAGTCAAGCGCCGAACACACAAATTGACACAAAAAATCCCCTGTGATATCTTTTCATTAGCCCATGCGAACACTTCTTCTTTTGTCTGCCTTGCTCGTGCTATGCACTCTTAATCAAGGGACTTGTGCCCCGATACACAATGCAGCAAAAGAGGGAAATCTTCAGAAAGTCAAAGACCTCATAAAACAAGGTGTCTCTGTTAATGCCCCAGATGAAAGCAAGAGGCCTCTACCGCCTTTTTTGAGGGATAGTCCCTTGCGCCCTACACCACTTCACCTCGCAGCCTCTAATGGTCACTTAGAGATTGTGAACTACCTACTGAAAATGGGCGCAAAAATAGCAGGTAAAAATCGTACGCATCAAACACCGCTCCATCTGGCAACTCTGAATGGTCATTTCAAAATTGTCAAACGTTGGCAGGAGATGACGGGCAAAGATGCGACTTTGGAAAAGACAGGAAAGAGTTACACCACATTTCTGTAGATTAGTGGTCATAAAGTTATGATTGCTTGTTCCAAGGAAACTAAGTACAATGCTCTTGTGTTGTTAAGAAAGGGAGTGCTATCTTGAGCGATGTAAAGATCACTGTACGGTATTTTCAGGTTGTCCTATCAGATACTGGGAATAGAGAATTCTCCAGTGCTTTGAAAGATCTCAAGAAGGAATCTGTAGAAGCAAGAGAAAAGTTTATTAATGAAGTAAATATGCGTCTTCAGCATCTTGAAGAAGATGGTGATATCTTCTCAGGGGATATGATTCGAATACAGACAGATAACCTTCCTGCACAGGTAAAAAAAGAGCACCTTGTTAAACTTGAAGCTGATAAAATTGGGTACAGTATGGCATTTGTTTTTAATGTACCTCTAAGCATTTTAGCAATTCAGTATAATAATCACATTTTAGGGTTATCAAAAATAGGACAATACCTAAAGGAACATAATTCGAGTAATGGTTTTTGCTTCCGGCCTATTCGTGGTAAGGAGGTATGGCCAAAAATTGAGAGTGGGGAACTGACGAGAATTAAAGTTAAAACCGCACAAATAAAGAATTTTCAATCTCATCCCTTCAATAAGAGCATGGAAGAGATACAAAAACTCTCTAACGCCCCATATATCACTATTGAACTTAGTGTGGGACGCACAAAAAAGGTGCTTAAGGATAGCTTGAAAACACTTTTAAAGCTATTAAAAGAAGGAACAGCAGAGTCTGTAAAAGTAAAAGTAGCAGATGACCCTAATGAAATTGATCTTTTAAATGAAATGCTTAAAGATAAAATTGATTTTAAATCAATTTCTGATCCAAAAGAAAGTTATTCACTTAGAGTAAAGCTTATCAAGGAAAGGTTGGAAAACCATAAAGACTATTTTAAAATATATCTCGAAAAGTGAAACTCATTAAGAGATGTTTGAAAACGAATGAATACAACTTGTATCAATTTATCAAAAACTAAGGCTAGCCAAGTGTCCTTTGAGTCCCTAAAAAAGCATTGGTTGTTTATATTTTGTGTTTTGCTGTGGATAGTATTCCTCTGGCAACATGAGAAAATACTGATGTTTATAGAGTCTGAACGCATCTCTCTAGAAGGATTGTTCAATGCTGGTTTCGATTGGTGTGCCATTCAGACAGGATTTTTGTTTTCTGTTTTTGTCTATACCCATAGTAAAAGCAATAAATTCATTGTTGCTGTTTCCGGCACACCTGCTATGAAAAAATTTCAATCTGATTTAATAAGAGTTATCAAGCTTGGATTTGCTACTTTGATACCAGCATTACTAGGGCTAATCTTCCCTTTCCAACTTCAATCTTTTGGTGTTTTTTCATATATGTGCATATCACTTTGGGTGAGTCTATTTACCTATACATTTAGTACATTTGTAGTGGTGGTTTACACATTCAATACAATGATAAAAATACCTGATGATAAAGATAAATTAGCGCATTAGTTTCCTGTTATCCCTCCACGTATAGGCACCCATGATGTGGATAGGATTTTGAAAATTACAGTTTTAACTCAGCAAGAGAAAGCAGGAAAGACTTACAGCGTAAGTTGTCATGCCCTCAGGGTATAACTCTCTCTGCTCTCCTGTCAAGTCAAGCGCCTAACACACAAATTGACACAAAAAATCCCCTGTGATATCTTTTCATTAGCCCATGCGAACACTTCTTCTTTTGTCTGCCTTGCTCGTGCTATGCACTCTTAATCAAGGGACTTGTGCCCCGATACACAATGCAGCAAAAGAGGGAAATCTTCAGAAAGTCAAAGACCTCATAAAACAAGGTGTCTCTGTTAATGCCCCAGATGAAAGCAAGAGGCCTCTACCGCCTTTTTTGAGGGATAGTCCCTTGCGCCCTACACCACTTCACCTCGCAGCCTCTAATGGTCACTTAGAGATTGTGAACTACCTACTGAAAATGGGCGCAAAAATAGCAGGTAAAAATCGTACGCATCAAACACCGCTCCATCTGGCAACTCTGAATGGTCATTTCAAAATTGTCAAAACTCTTATAGAGGCAGGCTGTCCCGTCAATGTCAAGGATCACAAGAACCAAACCCCACTCATGTATGCAGTCACTAAAAATTCTCAGCTCGATATAGTGCTGTATCTCATCAAAAAAGGCGCGAATGTTAATGTGACATCAAGTAATCCCGGCAATTCAGCACTCCATGATGCCGCTTGGATCGGAGAGAAAGACTTAGTGGAGATTCTGATAAAGGCTGGAGCCTCTGTGGATATACAAGACCTAGAAGGCAAGACTCCCCTCCACTACGCAAGTTCCTTTGATTATAAAGATATCGCAGAGCTCCTAATAAAGGCAGGAGCAAATATTGAAGCCAAAACCCATTACGGCAATCATACACCTGTGTGGTATGCCTATAGTGGTATCAAAACACTCAGCTATCTGATGCACCTAGGAGCTAATATCCATGTCATTTCCAAAAATGATAAGAGAACACTGCTTCATAACGCCGCCTATCAAGGAAGTATAGATGTTGTTGAACTCCTCGTCAAAGAGGGTGCCGATATCTATCTCAAGGATAAAAGAGGACAAACACCTCTTGATATGGCAGAAAGAAGCTTGGCAATACATTCTCCAAATTTTCCACCTGCTTATAGTAGAAAAGGGCTGGAAAAAGTGATAGAATACCTGAAAAATGCTATGAAGGAGAAAGGGGTAAAATAAAAAAACAGCAGAGAGGCTCTGCCACTTCGTCACTCAACAGAATCAAAGACAAAATGAGCGACCATAAGACAACGTTTTTAGATGCAGTCTCAAAACTACAAGAGACAGAGCGCTTATCTTATAAGAACTTCCTAAAAGAAGCAGGGAAGTCTATCCTTTTTATTCTTCAGGAGATGGTTTTTCGCCAAACAGAAGCATCGGGACAAAGAAGCTGGAAAGGGCATAAAAACCTCTGCAAGAAAAAAAACATCCACACTGAAACATTTGAGGAAGTCCTCTACTCTACTCAACAAGACCCTTTAGGAAGTGAGCAATATCTTAAGGTGATGGAATGCACTTTAGAAAACAAGGAGAGAAAAACAAGAATACTCAATAACTTAAGGCACAGTACAGACTTTCAATACCTAACTCCAGAGTCCTTTATGGAACACTGGAAAACATTGATAACGGCTCGTCATATTCTACACCATCCTGATGATTCAAGGGAAAAACCTGAGCGGTGTGCACTCTCTTCTGAGGCCGTTGAACAAGCCCTGTTTGCTTTCTTAGAAGCGAAAACAGTTGCTAAAGTCTTGGAGTTTGTACAACAAAAATTTCCTGATAGGTATGCGTGTTGCCTTGAGAATTGGAAGAACTTCAAAAAGAGCAAAACACCAAAAGATAAATTAAGACAACACGGCTCTGTGAGAAAACACAAAAAGTTTGAATTACAAAACATGGAAGACTCTGTAGATAAGTATATTGAGAAGGGGCTTGAGGAATTTAAGACACTTGAAAACCCAGAAGAAGAAACGCAAAGAGATAAAACTGTGCGTCAAAGGTATATTTATAATGTGATATGGTGTGCTCGTAAGATGTCTGAACAATGCAAGGTTTTTCTGAAGCCTCTAAAAGAGGATAAGGCACTTCTGAACAGAAAAGGGTATCTGAAAGATAAGCTAGGCAAGATAGAGCAGAATTTTCGTCATGGCAGGCTTTTCTTTGAAATAGAGGATAAAAAAGGAGAGTATCTTAAAAAAGAAGAGGTTTTTCAGTGCATAGCAGCAGAATTAAGCACTGATGATAAGAGAGCCTTATATAAGGCTCTGAGAAAATGCATTAAGGATTTTACATATAAAACGAGCGCAAGAGGCACAAAATTCCCGAAAAGAAGGTTCAAAGGTAAAAAGGGGCATAAGGTTTTAGAGGATTGGAAGGGGAAGAGGTTCAATCGTCGCAAGCCTGTGAAAAAAGTGTTTGCTGTTTGGATGAAGTCTCTTGACGTAATGGAAAAAAATGAGTAGATTATTGCTGGTTGTTAGCGATTTCGCTAACAGTAAGTCCATGTATAGTAGTCTTATTATCAAAGGGTTACACGGTACTTGGTATCGTGAGCCCTCAAATAGAGGGCCGCTATACCACAATAACTCGGCAATGTCAAGAATATCTTGGTATCGTGAGCCCTCAAATAGAGGGCCGCTATACCGTAGGGATGTTTACATGTAGTGATTACTTTGGTATCGTGAGTCCTCAAATAGAGGGCCGCTATACCCCTGAGGATATCTTTAGGGTGATTATCATCGGTATCGTGAGCCCTCAAATAGAGGGCCGCTATACCAAAGTTCCCGCAAAGAAGGTTCAAAGGTAAAAAGGAGCATAAGGTTTTAGAGGATTGGAAGGGGAAAAGGCTCAATCGCCGCTTACCTGTAAAAAAAGTGTTTACTGTTTGGATGAAGTCTCTTGACGTAATGGAAAAAAATGAGTAGATTATTGCTGGCAGTAGCGATTTTCGCTAACAGTAAGTCCAGGTTAGTAGTCTTGTATCAAAGGGTTACACGGTACTCAGTATCGTGAGCCCTCAAATAGAGGGCCGCTATACCACGACCTTCTGTCATAAAGGTTTTCATGTCAGTATCGTGAGCCCTCAAATAGAGGGCCGCTATACCAGAGGGTGAAGTGTTAAATAGGCATGGATGAGTATCGTGAGCCCTCAAATAGAGGGCCGCTATACCTGAGAACGGCTAATGCTTATCGTGAGAATGAGTATCGTGAGCCCTCATTTAGAGGGCCGCTATGCCATTAGAGGGGGGTATCCAATTTGGAGGAGTGATTGATATTGTGAGCCCTGACTTAGAGGGCCGCTATGCCGTCAATCTTTCTATTATTGACTCAACTTTTGGTATTGTGAGCCCTCACTAGTGAGCCTCACATTATGAGTCTTTAAGAACAGCTTGCGCCGCTGCTAAGCGCGCAATAGGAAGACGATAGGAAGAACAGGAAATATAATCCATCTTCTCACAATGAAAAAACCTGATGCTTCTAGGGTCTCCCCCATGTTCTCCGCATATCCCTATCTTAAGACCTTTACGGGCTTCCAACCCTTTCTTCATGGCAATTTTTATCAACTGCCCTACCCCAGCTGTATCAAGTGTGCTAAACGGGTCCTCTTTCAAAATCTCTTGTTGCGTATAGTCCGCTAAAAAATGCGCATCATCCCTAGATAACCCTAAAGTCGTTTGTGTTAAGTCGTTCGTGCCAAAACTGAAAAATTCCGCATATTGCGCTATCTCATCGGCTAACAAAGCCGCACGCGGCGTTTCTATCATTGTCCCAATAGCAAAACAAAGCTTTATCCCTTCCTGCTTTTCTATCCTTTTTGCACACTCCATAATCATATCCCTTAAAATCCTAAGCTCTTCAGCTGTTATCACGAGAGGAATCATTACCTCAGGATTCACTTTTATCCCTTGCTTCTGTACCACTGCTGCCGCTCCTAAAATTGCTTCGCTTTGCATCCTATAAATTGATGGATAGCTTATCCCTAAACGACAACCGCGGTGACCTAGCATGGGATTGGTTTCTTTCAAAATCCTGTAGCGATTCTGAACATCTCCTAATGATAACTCTAACTCCTGCGCTAAAAGAGCAAAATCCTCCTCCTTTTGAGGCAA
This sequence comes from Alphaproteobacteria bacterium, assembly GCA_965222575.1. Taxonomy (GTDB): domain Bacteria; phylum Pseudomonadota; class Alphaproteobacteria. The sequence goes on along the minus strand of OZ244958.1, from coordinate 928,334 downwards.
AAACTCGTGTAACGGAGGGTCTAAAAGACGAATCGTTGCTGGTAACCCTCCTAAACAAGAAAAAATCTCTATGAAATCCTGCTTCTGAAGCGGTAGTAATGCATCTAGCGCTTTTTGACGAACCTCTTCAGAGGAGGAAAAAATACACATCCTTATTAACCTTAGTCTATCAGAGGCAAAAAACATATGTTCCGTTCGACACAATCCTATCCCTTCTGCACCAAGTGATAGCGCAAGCTCCGTATCCTGAGGCGTATCAGCATTAGCACGCAACCCAAGTACCCGTACTTCATCTGCCCATGACATAATCTTATCATAGGCTAACGGTAAAGACGGCGTCTCCATCTTCAGCAACCCAAGCATAATCTCTCCTCTCTGAGAGTCTATCGTCACAAAAGCCCCTTCCTCCAACACATCACCACGCGCCGTAATCACCTTTTTCCTCTCCACATCAATGGAAATATCACTGGCCCCCACAATACAAGGCTTCCCCATTCCTCGCGCTACCACCGCAGCATGACTCGTCATACCACCGCAACTCGTCACTATTCCGCACGCCGCTGCCATGCCTCCTATGTCTTCAGGAGACGTCTCAGAACGAAATAAAATCACTTCCTCTCCTTCCTTAGACGCTTCCATGGCTCGAAGTGCAGAAAAAACAATCCGCCCACGCGCCGCTCCAGGACTCGCAGGCAACCCTCGACCAACCACCATCCTCTCCTCCTCTCCAGATACCTGATGGTGAAATAAATGACCCAACTGCTCCGCCGGTAAACGTAATAGTGCTTCCTCCTTGGTAATCAAGCCTTCCGATACCATATCAAGAGCACTCTGTAACGCAGACCCTATGGTCCTTTTCCCCTCACGCGTTTGCAACATCCAAAGCTTCCCTTCCTCTATGGTAAACTCCATATCCTGCATGTCCTTGTAATAGAACTCAAGGATAGAACAAATCTTCTGAAGAGCCTCATAAGAAGAAGGCATCATCACCTCAAGAGACAGCGCTCCTCCCTCCTTAGCTTGTAAACTCATAGGCGTGCGAGCTCCAGAGACAATATCTTCCCCTTGGGCATTCACCAAAAATTCTCCGTACAGCTCTTTCTCTCCTGTAGAAGGATTGCGACTGAAGGCAACACCTGTGGCAGAGGTCTTGCCGAGATTCCCAAAGACCATAGCTTGAACAGTCACACTTGTCTTTGTCGTCGAGGAAATCTTATGCAGTAAACGATATTGCTTGGCTCTATCACTCATCCAAGAGTCAAAAACCGCACCAATGGCTCCTAAAAGCTGCTGCAAAACATCCTCTTCAAATGATGCCCCCGTCGTCTCCTCTACCAACGATAAATACTCTTCTATTATCTCTTCTAATTCCGCTTCTCCTAACTCTCCATCAACTAAAATCCCCTTCTCTAATTTCACTCTGTTGAGAATCTCCTCAAAACGGTCTCCTCTTATGCCTTCAACAACTGTGCTATACATCTGTATAAATCGGCGCCGGCTGTCCAAGGCAAAGCGACGATTCCCTGTTTTTCTCCCTAACCCCTCTGTTGTCTCCTCATTAAGACCCAAATTCAAAATCGTATCCATCATGCCCGGCATGGAAACCGCTGCCCCAGAACGAACCGATAGCAATAAAGGATTGTTCACATCTCCAAATACTCGTGAACTTTTGGACTCAATAAAACTCAGGGAAGCCTTAATCGCCTCGATATACTCTTTCGATAGCTTTCTTTCATTGGCATAATAGACATTGCACACATCCGTGCTAATGGTAAAACCGGGCGGAACGGGAAGATGCAACAGACACATTTGCGCTAAATTGGCACCCTTCACCCCTAGAATCTCTGCCATACCAGCACTACCACAAGAGCCCTCCTCGCTAAAGGTATAAATCCACTTACTCTTCTTGCTCATGCTTCTCCATCACCACTCTGTAAACTCCCCATAAGGCCTTATCAATTCTTCCACAGATTTTAACAATGATAGGCGATTGTTTGATAATTGTTCATCCGGTATCTGAATTTTTACTGTATCCAAAAATACCTCCACAGAGCAAGAGAGTTCTGTCAAAATTGCAAAGGCTTCTGCTATGTCATGACTCTTGAGGCGTCTTGCACTTGTTGATAACGCTTCAAACAAGGCCTTCTCACCCGGCTCCTTTAACAAGTTCTCTTGAGGAGGCGCAAGAGCAGTAAATTGAGACCTGAAAAAAGACACACGTTTGCTGATTTTTATAAGCTTATCCTGTGGCGGTGCTATGGTGTCATAAGACTCCAAAAGTGCCAAAATCCTGAAAAGCGGAAGAGACCTGTTAGAAGGCGTCTTCATAGCACAACGTATCCACCCTAACGCATACCCCTGAGATTTTAAGTACCCAAGTACTCTGTCCTTGAAAAACGCAAGCAATAAAGCCCTATCAAGTTGCCCATGATTGTACCCCCTCCAAGCTAGGTTTATCAGGCTTTCTATGGAGTGTTGCCACCTTGTGTGTGCTAGGATGTTGATAACCCCAAGGGCTTTGCGTCTAAGGGCTAAAGGGTCTTTAGACCCAGTAGGCTGTTGCCCAACAGACCAAAGCCCCACAATTGTGTCAAGCTTATCGGCAACGGACAGAACACATCCTAGTAAACAAGAGGGCAACGCTTGATAATGACTTCTCATAGTAGCAAGTATCTCTTCCTCTAGCCCCTCATGGGAACCATAGAATGCCCCCCCACTCCCTTGTAAAGACGGAAACTCTCCTACTAGTTGGGTTGCAAGGTCTGCCTTACACAATAAGGCGGCTTTTGACAACTGGGCACACTTTTGCTTTGACAGACCTAAGGCTTTGCCTAAGGCTTTACTGAGGGCTTCTATCCGTAAAGATTTTTCGTATAAGCTCCCAAGCTTATGATAAAACTGCCGCATTTTCAGGTCTGATAGATAGTCCTTGAGACGTTTTTTTCTGTCCTGTTCACAAAAAAACAAGGCATCTTTTAGCCGTGCTTGTAGCACGCGTTTATACCCGTTAGTGATTTCTTTCTCTCGCACTTGACTTTTCGGACAGATATCAGCGACAGTCGCAAAACAATTCAAGGATAAAAACGACTTCTGGTGCTTGGCTATCACGCCTTGGAGTTCCTCAGGGAGAGACAAATGTGCACTCTCAAGCTTACCACGCACAACATGCGGGTATTCCACCAGACAGCTCACCTCCTCCAACAAAGCCTCTTCAGAGGCGTGCTTCCCTAATTCTTTGACAATCAACGCTTTTCGTGCACACCGCGAGACCATAACCCCTGCCTCTAATAAGGCTGTGACATAATCTTGTCTGTTGGCCGAAGCAAGTCTCACCGACTGATAGCCTCTCAAACGGTGCCCTTTTGTCATACGATTGGCTTTCAAAGAGCCTAAGGACAGTGCGACAATGTCCTTCCCTAATAAGCAAACAATCCCTCTTATAGGACGCGGCCATGGTATAGTGCTTCCGGGCCATTTCATGGTAAGGGGCGGAGCACTCTTGCTCAACGCCTCCTTGAGATTGCCTGATAACACCTCCTTCACAAGGACACGCATGGGTTTTTGTAGGGCAACTGTATACCCGTTTTTTTCTGTTAACTGATACCCTTGCCATTTTTGCGCAAACTTCTCCTGTATCTCTTTAGCAGCTGTTAGGCGCGGGCCACGCACCTCATGTGTACAGGGCGGTAGCGTTGTTTCTACTTGTTCAATATGTAATCCTATCCGCCGCGGCGTGGAAAAGACCTGTACCCTTCCATAAGAAATCTTATGGCCGTCCAACACACCACAAACAGCTTGCTTCACCGCTTTTTCCCCCCAAAATTGCAACCGATAGGGAATCTCCTCACAGAGAATCTCTAAAAGAAAATCTTGCCTCTCTTCCATCCCTATACCCCCTCCCGTACCGTATTCACTTTCCCCATACCCCCAGCAATAGAAGAAGCAATAGAGCGAATCTCTTGTATCATGTCCGCCCGCCGCACCACCGATAGCACGCCACGGGCATCCAACAGATTAAAACACGCATTAATAGCTATAAAGCTATCATAAGCCGGTAATAATAACGCCTCTAGTATAAGACTTGTTGCCATCTCTTTGTGGTGATGAAAAATTTTCTCAAGCCGCTCCGTGTCCGCTTTTTCAAAATGAAAACAAGACATTTCTTGCTCATTCCTTGCAAAAAGCTCTCCATATGTTAAACGGTCATTCCACTTGATATCAAAGACATTGTCTTTCCCCTGTAAATATAAACAGAGCCGTTCAAGACCATAGGTAATTTCTACAGGGATGACTTTAAGGGGTAAGGAGGCTAGGCGTTGAAAATAGGTAAACTGGGTAATTTCCATTCCATTGCACCAGACCTCCCACCCTACCCCATAGGCGCCTAAGGTAGGGTTTCCCCAGTCATCTTCCAAGAAACGAATATCATTTTGCGCTGTCTTAAGGCCTAGGGCATCAAGGCTTTTGAGATATAGCTGCTGGATATGGTCGGGAGCAGGCTTGAGGAGAACTTGAAACTGGTAGTATTGCCCTAAGCGATTGGGATTCTGTCCGTAACGACCATCTGTAGGACGGCGAGAAGGCTGTACATAACAAGCGGAAAAGTTTTGGTCTTTCAGTGTGCCAAAGAAGCAAGCAGGGTGAAAAGTGCCGGCGCCCATAGGCATATCATAAGGCTGTAGAACAGTGCAGTCATATTGTTGCCAAAATTGTTGTAGCTGTGCAACTGTGCGTTCAAAAGTTCCGTAAGAAGGCATATCCGTTATTGAAAGACCGAGGGGGTTTAAGATATCTGTACTGTATCAAGTTTTTGTTTTGGTCTCAAGCATAGCAAGGGTAGCGACTTTTTTCATGACTGTGGGAAGTGCTTGATTGTGGAGGCTGTCTACAGGGCAGAAGCGTTGGTGAGCCTTTAGCATTGGCGGGTGCGAGAAGTGCGTGAGTGCTACTTTCAGATGTAGGTAGAAATGGGTGAAGGCGTGGTGAATGACTTGGTCTTGTAATGTCCAAGAAGGGGAAGAGGGAGTAGCAAAGGATAAGGCTTTTTCAAAAGAGGGATTGGGGCGTTTAGGAAGAGGCGTATTTTCTTGCCATGGCGTTGAGGGGAATTCCATCATTCCTCCTAGTAGTCCTTTATTTTCGCGTTTTTGTAGGAGGACGCAGTGTTGTCCTTTGATGTTGGTGGTGACCCAGAGTGCTGTAGTGCGGCGTGTGGGGCGCGGGGGTTTAGGCGGAAAGATAGGAGGGAGCGGACGGGTGGTGTTGGTGGTGGTAGAGTTTGTAGCGTAACGGCAAAGGGACTGGAGAGGACAGAGGGGGCAGTTAGGGGCGAGAGGTGTACACAGAGTGGAGCCTAAATCTAACAGGGCTTGCGTATAAATTCTTGGGTGAGAGACTGGCAACAGGGAGGCGGCTGCCTCCCAACAGACTTTCTCGCCTGCAGGAAAAGGCGTAGCAATATAAAACAGGCGGGCTATGACGCGTGCGATGTTGCACTCTAGGACAGGGGCGTTTTGATTGTAACAGAAGGTCATTAGGGCCCCTGCTGTGTAACGACCAATGCCGGGAAGGGCGCATAAAGCTTCTATGGTAGAGGGAAAATGCCCCCCATGCTTCTCCATCACCACTTGTGCACAGGTATGCAAATTGCGCCCCCGTGCATAATAACCAAGACCAGCGAAGGCTTGTAAAATTTCCTCCAAAGAAGACCTTGCGAGAATCTCAAGAGAAGGAAAGCGCGATAAAAATTCTCCAATGCGTTTCTTCCCTGTGGCTAAGGTGGTCTGTTGTAAAATCACTTCGCTTACCCAAACAGAGTAAGGGTTAGACGCAACATGATAGTCTCTTAACCACTTCAAGTCCTTGCGTCCCTGCTTTGAGTGCCACTTTATCAGAGCCTGTACGATTCTCTTGGTGGTGAGAGGAGAAAACTTCTCAAAGCAAGGCTTGTAGGGCTGCTTCATCATGGAGTAGTGTCCCTCATGCTATCAGACAGCTCTTCAATGGCTTGTAGTGCCCCTAACGGATGCGAGAACACAAAGGAGGAAAGCGCTAAGTAATGAAAGCCTCTGTGTAATAGTGAGGGGGCTGTTTGAGCTGTGATGCCTCCTATGGCTATGGTCATAAGAGGGGTCGTGCGGAGAAAAGACTCTAGGGCTTCTATCTTAGCACGAGGGGCTTGAGGCTTTGTCACAGAAGGATAACAAGCCCCAAAGGAAACCATATCAGCACCTTCTCTTTGGGCTTTTTCTCCTAAACGGACATCCCCGTGACAGCTAACGCTCACCACAACCTCTGGTGCTTGCTTTCTAGCCTCTTGAACAGACACATCATTTTGTCCTAAGTGTAGCCCCCAAGACCCTACAGCTTTGGCTATCTCAACCTCATCGTTGACAACAAATCTTACCCGGAACCGCGCACATAGTGCCTTGATAGACCTTGCTGTCTTCAATACTTTGGTAAAGCCCCCCTTTTTCATCCGTAACTGTAAAAAGCCAACCTCCGGCTTCGATAAAACCTCAGGCAAAAGAGAGAGAAAACGCTCAATGTCTTGTGTTAAGAAAAGAGGGGGCGTAATCAGATAAAGGCGCCCCTTAAGTGATTTCCCCTTCATATTTCCCTAAAGAAGCCTTAGAATTTAAGGAAGCGCGATAATACAAATGCTGTTGGGCTTCTTCTACATGAGAAGAGGTTGCGCCCCAAATTTTCAAGGAACCCGATTGTAAAGCGCGACCATAGGAAAAGGTCAATGTCCAAGGAAAAGACCCAAGACTATTGATAGCTTGTAGGTGCTCTGTTGCTAACACATCACCTTGACCGCCTGATAAAAACGCTATCCCCGGTACGGCTGCAGGCACAATACGTTGTACCAACAACACGGTTTCCTCCGCTACCTCTTCCACAGAAGGCTTCTTCTTGCAAAACGACCCAGCCGTTACCATGTTCATCTTTAACACCATGCCTTCCAACAGAACATTTTGGTCCTTTAAGGCTTCAAATACCGCTTCTAAAACCTCAACTGTAGTCTCATAGCAATGTTCCATACTATGGTCTCCTTCCATTAAAATCTCAGGCTCTACAATGGGGGCAAGACCTTGCTCCTGGGATAAAGCCGCAAACCGCGCTAAAGACCAAGCATTGGCTTGAATACAAGCCCGAGAACAATAACCGTCACTCAGTTTCAACACCCCACGCCACTTCGTAAATCGTGCCCCCGCCTCCCCATACTTCTCCAGCCTATACCGAAGACCGTCTAACCCTTCCGTGATAACCTCTCCTTCCTTCCCTCCCGCTAAAATATGAGTCCCCTTGTCTACTTTTACGCCCGGAAATATCCCTTCTTCTTCTAAAACCTTTACAAAAGAAATGCCACTATCAGTCTTCTGAAACAAGGTCTCCTCGTATAAAATTACCCCACTGATAAAATCCCCTAAAGAATTTGTCGTGAGCAACATCTGACGGTATAAACGCCTCTTCTCTTCCGTGTTCTCGCACCCTACAGATTGCAAACGCTTCCCAATTGTAGCTGTACTCTCATCTAAAGCCAATATTCCCAATCCGGGCGCTACAAGGGCATTGGCAACTGCTATACTCTCTAAAACTGACATCTCATCCCTTGCTGTCTTAACATCCTTACCCTATCTTAAAGAAGAGTAATAAAAAAATAAAGAGACACTTCAAAAACACGGCAATCCCAATGCCTGTTTTATTTCTGCTAAACGAGGAACAGCTAACGCTCTTGCCCTCCTTGCCCCCGATTGTAAAATCTCAAAAAGCCCCTCCGCTTCCCCCTCCCAACGCCTTATCTCCTTTCCTAAGGGAACAAGACACTCAATTACACACTCTGTTAAAGCCTCTTTGAATGTTGCAATAGGCCCTCCTCCAAATGTCTCACAGGCTCTCTCTAAAGAGACTTTTGAAACAGCACAGTAAATTTTTAACAGATTCTCTATGCCCTTACGCTCCCCCGCCTCCTGTATCGTGCTAGGGAAGGGCAACGAGTCTGTCACGGCTTTCCTAATTTTCTTTTCTATCATATCCTCTTTGTCCGTAAGCTCTAGGCGACTTAAAGGTGATGCATCAGATTTTGACATCTTTTTTGACGGGTCTCTCAAGGACATGACACGACTACCATCTTTCTCTATCAAAGCAGAGGGAAGATTGAACAGGGGGGCGTACTCTTTGTTGAACTTGGCAGCAATGTCACGCGTTAGCTCCAAATGCTGCTGCTGGTCTTCTCCTACAGGCACAGAAGTAGCATTATAAAGAAGAATATCTGCCGCCATCAGTATGGGATAAACCCAAAGACCACAAGAGGCTTTTTCTTTTTGCTCCCCGGCTTTCTCCTTAAACTGCGTCATCCTGTTGAGCCAACCCATGCGGCAAACACAATTTAATATCCAAGCCAATGTTCCATGCTCAGGGATACAGCTTTGTACAAAAATAATACTCTTTGAAGGATTAAGACCGCAGGCTAATAACGAGGCAACTGTACGCCTGATACTGCTCGATAACGCAATAGGTGCCTGAGTCCTTGTCAGTGCATGAAGGTCTACAATACAAAATAAGGCCTCTCCTTTTGTGGAAACCGCTTTTGTCTCAAAACTCTTAAAGCGCCCTAAAGCCCCAAGATAATTACCAATATGTAAAGCCCCTGTAGGCTGTACCCCAGAGACTATCGTATGAGAAGACATAGCACTCTTCTTGTAAAAAACCCGTCTTTGCCACATGGTAAGAGTTTTTTTCTTCTTTTGCTATCATAATTTCATGACGTACACAATCTGAAAAACAAGCTTTCCAACACCCTGCGTAATGTGTAAAGTATACGATACCAACCCTATGATGACAAAGCGTTATGAAGTCTTTTTCTCTTAATACTTTTGCTGCTTCTGTCTTTTGTTGTGCCTTGTTTTTCTTATTACTCGGTAAAGTCACTGATGGCATTTTTGGAGAAAAAATGACACTCCATGAACTCCCCCAATCCCTTGGTGAGAGCGGGATAAAACAAGAGAAAACCCCGGATATTCCTATTGCCTTAGCACTACGGCAGGTCACAAGAGAAATGGGAGAGAGAATCGCTAAAAAATGTCTCTCCTGTCATACCTTCCTAGAGGGAGAAAAAAGTGGCATAGGACCCAATCTCTGGTCAACTTTCAACAAAAACATCGCTTCAAAGAGCGGCTTTGGTTACTCTAAAGCCCTCAGAGGACTTACAGGACAATGGGATTATGAAACCTTAGATAACTTTCTTAAAAAGCCGGCGCGATATGTTAAGGGGACAAAAATGGCTTTTGCAGGCTTGAAAAAAGTTGAAGATAGAGCGGCTATGATTTTGTTTCTACGGTCATTAGGAGGGGACAAAACGCCGCTACCACAAGTCCCACAAGAGGATACATCACAAGCTTCTCCTGAAGAAAAGCCAGTCACAGATTCTCCACCACCGACAAAAGACAAAAAAGAGGATACATCACAAGCTTCTCCTGAGGAAAAGCCAGTCACAGATTCTCCACCACCGACAAAAGACAAAAAATAGGGACATATGCCATACAGATTAGTGATTTTAGGGGCCATGTTATGGGGGCAAGGCTTGGGGGCTGCAACAATTGCGGATTATGTTTATCTGATAGACCATCAGACACAAACTGTTCTCATGGAAAAGAATGCTTCAGCGCCTATTTCGCCTGCTTCAATGAGCAAGTTAATGACATTGTATATTGTGTTTGAAGAATTGAAGGCTGGTCGATTGAAGATGGAGGATACCTTTTGGGTGAGTAAGAAGGCTTGGAAGACACAGGGGTCTAAAATGTTTGTGCCTGTTGGGGAAAAGGTGCGGGTGGAGGACTTGTTAAGGGGGGTGATTGTGCAATCTGGCAACGATGCCTCTATTGTGTTAGCAGAAGGGTTAGCGGGCAGTGAAGATAAGTTTGTGAACTGGATGAATGAGAAAGCGCAACAATTAGGTCTTAAGGGGTCTATTTTTTTTAATGCTTCAGGGTTACCGTATACAGGACAAGGGATGACGCTTAAGGATATTGCCCTTTTGTCTCAGCGGTTAATAGAAGATTTTCCGGAATACTATCCGCTATTTGCGGAGAAGGTGTTCACTTATTCTGGTATCAAGCAGCAGAATAGAAATACTTTACTGTGGGATGATTTTTTAGGAGTGGATGGTCTTAAGACCGGTCATACCAGTGAAGCGGGATATGGTCTTGCTGCTTCCGCTTATCGGGGAGGGAAGCGTCTTGTGTTAGTGATAGCGGGCTTAAAGACTATGCAAGTTCGTAACACGGAAGTTTCGCGTTTGCTAGATTGGGGGTTTCGCAACTTTGTCAATTATAAACTCGCCTCTAAAGGGGAGGTTATAGCAATGATTCCTGTCTGGCAGGGGAAAAAACGCCATGTCCCATTGGTGGCGGAACAGGATATGTTCATCAGCTTGCCAAGACAGATGGCCAAAGCCTTTGAAGGATTTGTAACCTATACGGAACCCTTACAAGCCCCTCTTGTAAAAGGACAAACTGTTGGCACACTCTCCCTTGAAACATTTGGGAAACCCTATGTCTCTTTCCCCTTAGTGGTGGGAGAGGAGGTCAAAAAAGCCTTTATTTTTCAGCGGAGTTTCAGGGCTTTATCGTACCTGTTGTGGGGCTTGCCAGTAGCCGTACCATAATATCTTATGTCTTTTCCCTCTCCTGCTTATAACCCCTGTTTAGAAGGACATCAACAACAGCAATCCCTTTGTCTTAAGGTTGTACAAAGTCAACGACTAATTCCTCTCTTATTACAAGGCATGCAAGGTGTTGGCAAAGCGACCACCGCCTACCACCTCGCAAGAGCTTGCCTAAACCACACGCCGTGGAACCCCTCTACCTTACAATCTCTGCACCCTCCGGAACAACCAACTGCTATCTGTAAGCAAATTGCCAATGGGCTTCACCCGCATTGCTATTGCCTTCAAGCCTCTGAAGAAGAGCCTATGATACCCATTGAAGAAGTCCGCCATATGAAGGCATTTCTTCAAAAAACCCAAGTAGCCAATCACCCTACTGTGGTCATCATTGATGCACTGGATTCCCTCACGCCTCAAGCACAAAACAGCATCCTCAAAATCCTAGAAGAACCCCCCTTACATGTGCTTTTCCTCCTCATTTCACACCAATTTCAAGTGCTCTCAACCATCCAATCCCGTTGCCTTACCGTGCCTTTTTCCTCCCTCACAGAAAACACAATCACGGCAATTTTAGACAAACTCTCTATCACCTGCCCAAAACATATCATTCACGAAGCACAAGGCAGTATGGGCTATATCGCTTGGATAACAGAAGATAAAGACACCTTATCACAGGATATGACCCGCATGCTGTCTGAAGACCCCTGTTGGTGGGAGATATACAAAATGGCGCGCCTGATTGCTACAGACGCCAAAGCGTGGCAGCGCTTCTTAAGAAGCTTACGGCACAAAATCCTCTCAGAACAAAAAAACGCCGTCGCGCCTAGTACCAAAACAGCCCCCTCATGGTTCAATATTTGGGATATGTTGGGAAAAATAGAAACTTACGGTAACACTCTGAATGTGGATAAACAGTTGCTAGTTTTCCTCCTGTGCTCTATGCTGTCCCAAGCAATGAAAGGGCACTATGTGCCTCTTTTTTCTATCAAAGGGAACGCTTATGGACAAAATTTCAACCGTCACCTCGCCTATCTACTATGTCAATGACAATCCGCATATCGGACATGCCTATACTTCTATTGCTGTTGATTTTCTTGCAAGACTTTCGCGCTTTTTAGAGTATCAAACCTTCTTTCTCACAGGCACAGATGAACATGGACAGAAAATCCAAGTGGCTGCTGAAAAAAAGGGCATATCTCCCCAACAGCACTGTAATGATGTCAGTCAAAATTTCCAACTCCTAACCTCTCTTTTCTGCCTGTCCAATGATGCTTTTATCAGAACCACACAACCTCATCACATCAAAGGCGTTCAACACTTATGGAAAGTCTTACAAGCAAAAGGAGATATTTATAAAGGCGTTTATACAGGATGGTATGCTGTGGCTGATGAAGCCTTTTATACAGAAGAAGAAACAGTAGTTGTAGAGGGTGGTCAACGTCTCTCTTCAAGTGGGAGACCTGTAAAATGGCTGGAAGAAGAGAGTTATTTCTTTCGCCTCTCTGCCTATACGGATGATTTGTTAGCGTTTTATCACGCGAATCCAGAGTTTATTCTGCCGCGTGGGCGCTATAATGAAGTGGTAAGCTTTGTGAAAAAGGGACTGAAGGATTTATCTATTAGTCGCACAAGCTGTCAATGGGGAATACCAGTACCGGGCGATAAACGCCATGTAATGTATGTATGGCTTGATGCTTTAAGTAACTATATCACTGCTCTTGGGTATCCCGATACGGGCACACCTCAATTTCAAACCTTTTGGTCACACGCCGTTCATGTTGTTGGAAAAGATATTTTACGCTTTCATGCTGTGTATTGGCCTGCCTTTTTGTTGGCTGCAGAATTGCCTATGCCTAAACGCATCTTTGCTCATGGGTGGTGGACGGTAGAGGGAGAAAAAATGTCAAAATCTGCAGGCAATTTTCTCTCGGCACAACAAATGGTGCAAACATACGGAACAGACGAAATACGATACTTTCTCTTAAGACACCTCCCCTTTGGTAGTGACGGTGATTTTTCCGAAGAGGCCGTCAAAACCCGTACCAAAGCAGACCTCGCTAACGATTTTGGCAACCTTATTCAACGCGTTTTCTCCATGATTATGGACAATTGTCAACAACAATGTCCCTCTCCTGCACCTCTGAAACAAGAGGATACACAACTCTTTGCCAACATAAAAATCCTCCTCAACAAAATGGAGAAAAGACTAGAAAAACAAGAGATTTCAGAAGCCCTCAAAGAAATATGGGCAGGCATATCAGAAGCAAATAAATACATAGCAATGCAACAACCCTGGGCCTTGAAAACCTCAGACCCCTTACGGATGAAAACTGTCCTCTGGGTCGCTCTTGAACTCTGTCGTCAATTAGCCCTTCTTGTCAGTCCCGTGATTCCAATTGCTGCCGATAAAGTGCTAAAAGCCCTGGGACGTGCACAAGCCCCCCTTACGAAAACACAACTTCTCCACCATCCTCTCAAAGCAGGACACCCTATCTCACTACCGCCCGTCCTTTTCCCTCTAGGAGGAAGAACCCCCCGCGCAACCCCCCGCACCTAGCTAGTAATCACTTCTCGCTTCACTTTGAGAATCTTGAAGGACTGTAGGCGTCAGTGGCAAGTGCCGGTTGTTCGGCGGTTGCCATAGAGGCAAGAAGGTCAGCGCAACCGAAGGATTGTGTCCAGCCTAAAGAGCCATGAGAGGTGTTATAGAGCACATTTTGGCAAGTGTTACTAAACCCAAGAATGGGGGTACAATCAGGGGTCATAGCGCGCATACAACACCAAGGAGTGATATGAGGTTGAGGGGGGCAATGGGGAAACAAGGCCGCCCAAGCGTTCTTTAAGGATTGTAATCGTTTCGGTGAGTGACGGACTATCTTGTCACTGATATCGGCAATACCAGCTACGCGGAGTGACTGGCCAAGAGGCGTGAAGACCACCTTAGTGCTTTCATCCATTAAGCTGAGTTTCAAAGAAAATTTCTTCGGAACAGACGGCATGGTCAACGCATAGCCTTTCACGGGATACAGGGGGAAATTATCCGGCAGTAAGGTCGTGCTGTAGATGCCGGTACAAAAGACAAACAGATCTGCTGTATAGCTATTTTTTCGGCTTTTGATGGCCATGAGTTTTCGCTTCTCCTGTTGGGTGCTTTGAATATTTTCCCCAAACACAAATTGTACGCCGCGCACTTGAAGCCATTCTATGAGGTTTTGCGTAAAGGTTAAGGAACACCCTATTTCATCTTTAGGACTTCGCACCCCAAAGGCTAAGGATGGACAATAGGCAAGCGCAGGCTCATGGGCTTGGCAAGCAGCAGGCGATAAAAGCTCTAAAGGGACGCCGTAATCTTTGAACATTTTTATCTCTTTTTCCACTGACTTTAAGGCCTTCTGGTCTTTGTGTAGATGCAAGATACCAGACGGTTTATTCAGAAATGTCATTTTTGTCTCTTGCTTCACTTTCTGTAAAACCGCCATACTATGTAAGGATAAAGCAATACAAGATTGTAAATTACGCCTGTAGGCAGCAGGAAAAGTTTGAAGACAAAACAGCCAACACCACTTCCATACAGAGAGAGAGGTAGGCTTGAAAATAAGGGGCGAGTTCTTTGTGGTCAAGGACGACCATAAGTAAGAAAAGGATTTAGGAGAAGCCCAAGGCGTTGAGTAAATACTTAATTGTCCTCCGTTGGAAAATGTTGTGGCTAATCCCCCCTTAGGAAGAGCCTCAATCACTGTGACATCCGCTCCTCTTTTATGAAATTCATAAGCCGTTGTTACACCAACACAACCAGCTCCTATAATGACGACTCTCATGAAGACCCTATAAAAGATTGTAAGACCGCTTGCAAAATCCCCCCCTTTTTATAGTACAAAACTTCTGCTTCCGTATCCAGTCGGCACAAAAGATTTATTGTTTTCACACGCCCCTCCACTCCCTCAATTTTACAGCGCATCTTCCTTTGGCAGCCTACAGAAGATAAGTCTATACTGAAGGTTTCATAGCCTTTGATTCCTATGGTACGCCATGTGATTCCTTCCATAAATTGTAGTGGCAATACCCCCATGCCTATCAAATTTGTCCGATGTATTCTCTCAAAGCTCTCAGCTATCACAGCCCCAACGCCTAAAAGGCGAGTCCCTTTTGCTGCCCAATCTCGTGAAGACCCTGTGCCATATTCTTTGCCTGCTACGACAACTAGGGGCGTGTTTTCAGATTGATACGAACAGGCGATATCATATAAAGGGGAAATATCCCCTCCTGCTTTGAAGCGCCCAAAGCCCCCTTCACAATCCCCCGCACAATCCCCCGCACAATCCCCCGCTAAGACATTTTTAAGCCGTACATTAGCGAAAGTCCCCCGAATCATCACTTCATGATTTCCGCGTCTAGCACCGTAAGCATTAAATTCGTAAACTTGAAGGCCTTTTGCACTTAAATACTGTCCTGCTGGACTATCTGCGTCTATGGACCCGGCGGGCGAAATATGGTCTGTGGTAATGCTATCGCCTAGTAGGGCTAATATTCTAGCACCTTGTAGAGACTCTACAGGTTGCAAATCAAAAAAGGGGGCTTTTCTGATGTAGGTAGAGGCTTCATTCCAAGGATAGGTCACAGAGGAAGAAGAGGCAATAGACTGCCATTTTTTATCGCCAGAAAAAATCGCCTGATAACGACGCGCATATAAAGCTGGTATCAGATACTGCTCAAGAGCCTTCAGTTCCTCTTTTGTAGGCCATAGGTCTTGTAGAGTAATGTTTCGTCCTTGCGGGTCTTGACAGATGGGGTCTGTCATGAGGTTGACGTTCATAGAGCCGGCGAGGGCGTACAAGACCACAAGCATGGGAGAGGCTAAAAAATTTGCTTTGACTAAGGGGTGAATGCGCCCTTCAAAATTACGATTGCCTGATAAGACTGATGCAACTGTTATGTCTCCTTTTTGAAGGGCAGCGTCAATTGTCTTTGGTAGAGGACCGGAGTTTCCGATACAGGTTGTACAGCCATACCCTACAACATGAAACCCTAAGGCTTCAAGATAGGGCTGTAAGCCGCTGTTTTTGAGATAATCCGTTACCACTAGGGAGCCGGGCGCAAAAGAGGTTTTGACCCATTTCTTAGAGGTTAAGCCTAAAGCAACAGCCTTTTTCGCAATAAGACCAGCACCAAGAAGAACATCAGGATTAGAGGTGTTGGTACAAGAGGTAATAGCAGCTATCACAACATCTCCGTGGGTTAAAGTGTGCTGGAGTTCCTCCAGAAAAACACCTGAGTCTTTGTGTTTGACGCCGAAGGTTGTCTTGAGCGCTTGCTGAAAGGCTTCCGGCACAGAGATTAAGGAGACCTTATCTTGCGGACGCTTAGGGCCTGCCACAGAAGGCACAATATCGTGGAGGTCAATGGTGATGGTGTCTGTATACACAGGCTGATAAGAGGGCGTGCGCCAAAGCCCTTGTTCTTTTGTATAAGCTTCTACTCGCTTGATAAGCTCTTCAGGGCGATTGGTTTGCTTGAGATAGGCAAGTGTTTGGTCATCGCAAGGGAAGTACCCGACTGTTGCCCCGTATTCAGGTGCCATATTGGCAATGGTGGCTCTAGTGGGAAGAGAGCAGTTGTCTAAGCCTTCTCCATAAAATTCTACAAATTTTCCCACGACGTTTTTCTTTCTTAGTGCCGCTGTTACTGTTAAGACTAAATCAGTTGCTGTTGTGCCATGGGGTAATTTTCCCTTTAACTGGACACCAATCACATCGGGAATCGTAAGTGTTACCGGATGCCCCATCATAGCCGACTCTGCTTCAATGCCCCCAATGCCCCAACTCAACACCCCAAGAGCCCCAGCCATAGTAGTATGGCTGTCTGTACCTAACACGATATCTGGATAGAGTGCTTTTGTTTGCCCATTGGCAACAATCACCTGACTTAAAAACTCAATGTTGACCTGATGACATATCCCTGCACCGGGAGGCACAATGCGGACATTACGAAAAGCACTCTGTCCCCACTTTAGAAATTCATAACGTTCTTTATTCCTTTCATATTCCAGCTTCAAATTATGCTCAAAGGCCCGCGGTGAGGCAAAATCGTCTACCATCACAGAATGGTCTATGACCAAGTCTACCGGAATCTGAGGATTAATCTGTTGGGGATTGCCACCGGCTTTCACCACTGCATCGCGCATGGATGCTAGGTCTACTAAGGCCGGAACGCCTGTAAAGTCCTGCATCAATATCCGCGCCGGATGCAATGCCATACTACCGGCTTGCCGAGAACAAAAGGAGGAAAGAGTCTCTGCTGTGACAGTGTTCCCATCTTCAAACCGTAAAAGATTCTCAAGGAGGATTTTTTGGCATATGGCGAACGATTCTATTACAGGATACTGCTTGCTCATCTTGTTGAGGCTGTAATAACAGAAGCGTTTTCCCCCTAATCTCAGGGTATCCTTTGTCTGAAAACTGTTTAGACTTTCCATGGTAAATCCTGACGACGGGTGATTTCTTCTTTTATATGCTGTTCAAAGTGCGAAAGAGGGCAAAGTCCTAAGTTTGTCCCATTTCTTTTTCGCACAGAAATCTTAGAAAATTGTTGCTCTTTATCTCCTAAGATAATCATGTAGGGCACTTTTTGTGTTTGGGCGTTGTGAATTTTTTTTTGCATCCGTTCAGAAGAGTCGTCTATCTGTATCCGCATAGCAGAAGTAGCAGTTGGCAGGCGATTCTCCATGAGTGTGTTGTAGACTTTTTGTGCAATGTCTTTGTGGCGGTCTGTGATGGGGATAATCACAACCTGAAGAGGCGCTAGCCAGCAAGGGAAAGCCCCTGCATAGTGCTCAATTAAAAAGGCGATAAACCGCTCATGAGACCCTAAGGGGGCGCGGTGAATCACATAGACATAGTCCTTTTGACCGCTTGAGGTCTCATAGACCATTTGAAAGCGCTTAGCAGACATGAAGTCTAGTTGATTAGTGGAAATTGCATAGGTCGTTCCAATGGCGCTTTTGATGAGAAAATCTACTTTAGGGCCATAAAATGCTGCTTCTCCTTTGATCTCTTGGTGGGGGTATCCGGAGTGCTTCATGGCTTGACGCAAAATGTCCATTGTTGTTTTCCATCCCTTAGGGTCGGAGATATATTTTTTGAGATTCTCTTCATCAGGCATACACAACTCCATCCAAAAATCTTTAACCCCAAAAACCTTATAGTAACTAGCGTGCATTTTCATAACGGTTAGGAATTCTTCTTCCGCCTGCTCTTGAGAGCAATAAATATGGGCATCATTTTGACAAAAGCCGCGCGTGCGCATCAGACCGCATAACCCCCCGCTTGCTTCATATCGGTAAACTTGTCCGTACTCAGATAAACGTAAGGGCAACTCCCGGTAAGAGCGCCGCTTGCGAGCGTAAATCTTGTGGTGGTGCGGACAATTCATAGGGCGAAGATAGTAATCCTCTCCATCAATCTCCAAAGGGGCGTACATATCCTCTTTGTAGTAGGGAAGGTGACCGGAGAGCTTATAAAGCTGCGCTTTTGTCAAATGAGGGGTAAAAACGCGCTGATATCCTGCTTGCGCTTCCTTTTCGCGCGCAAAATGCTCTAGCTCATCGCGGATAATAGCCCCATTAGGCAACCATAAAGGGAGACCGGGACCAATATCTTTATCACACATAAAAATGCCTAGCGCCTTGCCAACTTTACGGTGATCCCTCCTCGCCGCCTGCTCTAATTCCCACTCACACTGTTCAAGCTCCTTTTTTGTTTCAAAACACAACGCATAGATTCTCTGTAGTTGAGGATTCTGAGCATTCCCACGCCAATATGCCCCTGTCATTCTGGACACCTTAAAAATGCCAACTTCAGAGGTATCGTTCACATGAGGACCACGACACAAATCTAAAAACTCTCCTGTATGAAATAAAGACACCTCTGTGACTGCCCCTTTAACGTTGGATATTAGAGGGTCTTGCGTCTCCTTTGCAACAGCTGTAGAGCCTTGGGTTTGTAGCATCTTAAGAAGCTCCACCTTAAAGGGCTGTGCACGTGCTTCCATTAAGGCTATGGCTTGATTAATCTCTACTATCTCCTGCTTAAAAGGAATTTTTTGAGATTGGAGGGCTTTCATGCGTTGCTCTATTTTCGGCAAGTCACTAGCTTTCAGTGGCTGTGGTAGATAAATATCATAAAATAGACCATTCTCAACAGGGGGGCCTATCCCAAATTGCGCGCCCTTAAAAAGACTTTGTACTGCTGCTGCTAACAGATGAGCGCAAGAGTGGCGCATTTTGTAAAGTTTCGTCTTTTCCATTCTCACAACCTTGTTGTACAATAGTCCTTTATCCTTGTGAATGGTACTCTTTCATAAGGTACTAGCAATAAATTTTTATGACAAGGATGATTTTTTTAGGATTTGGCACTAATGAGAAAACCATAGACAGAATCTCCGCACTTGTCAAAGAAGTCTGCATGGCCCTATCCCAACGCAACATCACCCCCCTCAGACACTCATCCCTTTGGTCTTTTCCTGCTCTCACAGATACAGGGCAGGTTTGCAACAGCCGCACGCCCTATATCAATGGCGTCTTAGAGCTTGCTACCCCTGTTTTCCCAAAGCCTCTGATGAAAAGGCTTCAGGAGATAGAAAGTCTCTTTGGTCGGTCTCCTTATCGGTCTTTCCTTTCCAAACGCAAGGCCCCTCGACAGCTAGACTTGGATTTGTTAGATTATCACGGTGTTTCATTGGTTGTCAGCCATTGCCTTCTCCTCCCTCATCCCCGCATGATGGAACGAAAATTTGTTCTCGCACCTCTGTTTGAACTTTGTCCCCGTTGGCGCCATCCTACAGGAAAATCCATCAAAACTTTGCTTTCAACACCAAAAATTCAGAAACAGGGCGGCGTGCGTCTTGCTATGACGCACGAAGCTTAAATTTCTTGCCACCATTTTTGCATATGTACAGGAAGAGGGGCTTCTACACGGAGAGTATTCCCTGTAAAGGGGTGCGCAAAACAAAGAGTGCTAGCGTGTAAACACAAAGGGTGTTGGCGAAAAAAGTCCTTGTCTTGATTCTCTTGAATACCAGCAAGCCCCATATAAACAGTATCTCCTATGATAGCAAGTCCACTGCCTGCACAGTGCCGCCTGATTTGATGTTTGCGCCCTGTGAGAGGAGAAAGCGTTAGCAACACCATATCGCCACGCCTTCTCACCTGCTGATACCGCGTGAGAGCCGGCAGAACACGTCCCCTTTTGTAATCCGCTATGGCTTGTGTCATTTCTCCTGTCTGACCAGCTGCAAGAGATTGTTGGCCCTTTTCCCCTATGGCTTTTACCACCGCACAATAGGTCTTTTCAATTTTTCGCTCTTTGAACATTTCTCCCAGTTTCTTAGCAGCTTGACGCGTGCGGGCAATAATCAATAATCCAGAGGTTTCCTTGTCTAAACGGTGTACAAGTCTTCCCCCTGCCTCCTCTAAGACCTCAAGAAGAGAATCCACGCTTATGCGTTGACGACTCCCTCCTTGTACTGCTAAACCATTAGGTTTATTCATCACAAGCAATGCCTCATCCCGATAAACCACAGACGATAAGAACAGCGTTTGCCACTTCTCGGGAATACTAGCTGGTGAAGATTGCAAAACTTTCCTCTCAGGCTTCATGCCAATCCATACCGTATCTCCTGTTTTTAGGCGAAAATCCGCCCCCGTTTTATGACCATTAACTCTAATGCGGTGATGACGCAAAAGCTTTTCTATCAGCGCTTGAGGAAGACGGGAATAGTGGGTTTTCAAAAACCTATCTAGGCGCATTTGGTGCTGATCCTCTCCCACCTGATGCTCCACAGATGACATGCTCTAACTCTTACGAAAACGATAATTCAAGACTTGACCCGCACGAATAATACGTATTTCCCAATTCCTTTTCTTTTCTTGCTTTGTCAATTCGGCCTCTAATGCCTTCACAGAGCTAACAGTCTCTCCATTGACAGAGATAATAATGTCTTCAGAAGCAAGCTGTCGAGCAATGGGAACAGCCTCTTCCGTAAGACCCACAATTAATATGCCAACTTGCGCATAAGACAGTCCTTTCTGTTGTATCAACCGAGGCGATAACGTCTTGACCCTAATCCCTGCAAGAGGATTATTCTTCCCTTTCAAAACCTTTGTATCGTCCTTTGTAAGCGGCGGCAGTTTCATCTCTAGGACTTTCTTCAGAATCTTCCCCTCGCGCCAAATCTTTACAGGCACCCTTTCCCCGTGATTAGAGGTTTTAACGCGAAATAAAAACATATCCTCATTCACCTTCTCATAAGACCCAAAAGACTGAAGAATATCCCCTTTCTGTATGCCGGCTTTCTGCCCCGGACTATCTTCTGCTACAGCCTTAATCCCAACACCATCTGAAAAAGGATAGTCCAATTCTTCACGCTTCTCACTACTGAGACTAAAAGTCCCAAGACCTGTCCACGGGTAAATCAGAAATTTCGCTTTATTTTTGACCGCTTCTAAAACCTTCTTAATCATCACAGAGGGAATGGCAAATCCTATCCCCTGTGAGCCACCTGAGCGTGACACAATGGCTGTATTAATCCCTAAGAGCTTCCCTTGCATATCAATGAGAGGCCCCCCGGAGTTCCCCGGATTAATCGCAGCATCTGTTTGAATGAAAATGTTGCCCTTACTTAAAATCCCTGTGCGAGATAACCCTGAGACAATACCACTGGTCACCGTTTGTCCAACCCCAAAGGGATTCCCAATAGCCAACACAATATCTCCCACCTCCACTTTGTCTGTATCCGCTAGGGTAAGAGGCGTGATGCTCAAGGGCTTTTTCAAGTTCTTTAACTTGAGAACAACCAAGTCTGAACTCGGGGCAGAGAGAAGAATCTCCGCTGCATGTTCTTGTCCATCATGCATGATAACCTGAATATCTGTCGCTTTCTTAATCACATGATGGTTGGTGATAATGAGACCATCTTGAGAGATGATCACCCCTGAGCCTAAGGTCTGACGAGTCTGCGGCATTTGCGGGAAAATATCAAAAAAATCTTTGAAAAAGGGGTCATTAAATAGAGAAAACCCTGACGGGGTGACATTGACGGAACTTGCATACACATTCACCACAGAAGGCAAAATATTTTTGACAAGGGGAGCATAAGAAAGCTGCTCTTGGTCTTTAGGGACAACTCTTGTGGCCGCCTCTCCCGTAAAGGAAAGAAGACAAACCCCTAACCCTAGAGCTTTAAGAAGGGGGTTTTGTTTTATCATTTTTCGAGGACGTTTCTGTTTTTCTTTCTACGAATTCCATAAGAGCTAAAGGGGCATTGTCTCCGTGTCGATGCCCGGTTTTGAGTATCCGGGTGTATCCCCCTTGACGTTTCGCAAACCGAGGCCCAAGGTCTGAAAAAAGTTTTCCCACCGCTTGCCCATTCCCTCCAAGCGTTTTGATGACCTTACGCCTTATCGCTAACGAGTCAGTACGACACTTGGTAATCAATTTTTCCACCATAGGACGCAACGCTTTCGCCTTCGCAACAGTCGTTTCTATCCTCTCGTGCTGCACCAAGTCCTGTACCAAATTTCTGAACATAGCAATCCGGTGAGAGGATGACCTCTTAAAACGGCGCCTGACTTTTAAGTGCCTCATTATAAATCAGTGCCTCTCCTGCGGGTAATGTTTTGTAACTTTCGAAGCTCCTTTTCCGTATCCCAATCCTCCTCTAATACCATCCCTAACCGCAACTTCATGCGCTCTAAAATGCTTTTGATTTCACTCAGAGACTTAAGACCAAAATTCGGCGTCTTCAACATGTCCTGCTCTGTGCGTTGTACCAAATCCGCTACATACAAAACATTGTCATTCTTAAGACAATTAGCAGAACGAACAGATAACTCTAGCTCTTCTATTTTTGTCAAAAGCGCTTGCTTTTGCCGTATGTCATGCTCAGGAATTTCTTCAGGTTCTTGCTCTACTTCAGGCTCTTCAAAATTAATGAAAAAATCTAACTGATGCTTCAAAATCCGCGCCCCCAACGCAATCGCATCCTCCGGAGAAATTGTGCCGTTGGTCTTAACGTATAAAGACAGCTTGTCATAGTCTAGTATATCTCCCTCGCGCACACTTTCAACTTCATAGGACACCTTCTTCACAGGAGTGAAAATCGCATCCACCGGTATCGTATCAAATGTATCCTCTTCCGATTTATTCTGACTCGCTGGTACATACCCTTTCCCCTTGGAGACAAATATCTCTGCTTCTATGGAGGTATTGTTATCAAGCTCCATGAGATAATGATCCGGATTTAGTATCTCTACGCTAGCAGGAAGCGAAAAATCAGAGGCTGTCACCTTCTTAGGGCCTTTAACCTTAAGGGGTAAGATAATTTTTTCTTCGCTGTGCAGTTTGATTTCTAAGCCTTTAAGATTCAAAATAATATGCACCAAGTCTTCTTTTATGCCGGGAATAGAAGAAAATTCATGGATAATCCCTTGGATTCTAATCCCTGTCACTGCACTGCCTCTGAGAGAACTCAACAGAACGCGTCTTAGCGCATTGCCAAGCGTTAGAGCATATCCTTTCTCTAAGGGTTTCATAATGACCGTCCCTTCACGTTCAGCATTAAGCCCCGGTGCATAGGTCAATTGCTTAGGTTCTATTAAATCTGTCCAGTTTTTGTGAATTTGTTCAGTCATGGCTAGTTAGTTGCTGTTTATACGCTTTATACGCGCCTTTGTTTAGGAGGACGACATCCGTTATGGGGAATAGAAGTATTATCTCTTATGACAGTGATTTTTAGCCCCACTGCCTGTAAGGCTCGGAGAGCAGACTCGCGCCCGGGGCCGGGGCCTTTGACATTGATTTCCAATGTCTGTATCCCTTGGGCCTGTGCTTTCTTGCCAGCATCTTCAGAGGCCATTTGAGCGGCATAAGGCGTCGACTTTCGTGACCCCTTAAACCCCATCATCCCTCCAGATGACCACGATATCACATTGCCTTGCATATCTGATATTGTCACAATGGTGTTATTGTAAGTGGCATACACATGGGCACACCCGGAAACAATGTTTTTCTTTAACCACTTCTTTGATTTTGATACAGCCATGAATCTTCTTTTATTGTTTCTTGCCCGCTAAAGTTTTCGCGCGTCCGCGCCGCGTCCGCGCATTGGTATGCGTCCGCTGACCACGCAAGGGAAGCTTCTTGCGGTGACGTAACCCTCTATAACACGCTAAATCTTGGAGACGCTTAATGTTCATTGCAACATCCTGACGCAAATTCCCTTCTACAACATGGTCTTTGTCTAAAATAGTATGAAGACGTGCTATCTCTTCTTCTTTCAATTCCCTAGCCCTCCGCGTCGGGGAAAGCTTCAAAATTGCACAAATCTCTTTGGCTTTCTGTTGACCAATCCCATAGATATAGGTCAATGATATCCAAAGCGGCTTGTTCTCCGGTATGTTGACTCCAGCTATTCTAGGCATTCTTCAATCGTTCGTTTACGCAGTGTTCAATCTGCTTCACCATCACCTCTACCGGTAGCGTGGCATCCACAGAAAAGAGAAGCTTGCGCTCCTTGTAATAAGACTTCAGAGGATAGGTCTCTTCACGATAAGCCAACAGACGTTTTGATACAGCTTCCTTTCTATCATCGTAACGGTGCTTGAAAGACTTTCCCGAACACTCATCGCAAATCCCCTCCTCTTGAGGCTTGTGAAACTCATCATGGTATATAGCTCCACATGCAACGCACATAAAACGACCCGATAAACGCTTCACCACAAGCCCATCCTTAATATCAAAATTTATCACGCTTGTCAAAGGAGATTGATGATTTTCTAAAAACTCCTCTAAAAACTCCGCTTGCACAATTGTACGCGGAAACCCATCCAGTATCATCCCCCTAGGCAAAATCTCGTCTTTCTTCAGATGATTCAACACCAAATCAACCACGACTTCATCCGGCACTAAAGCCCCCTTATCCAAAAAGGCGTGAATCTTATTTTCACGCTCCCCCTCTTTTTTACCCTCATGGCGCATCATATCTCCTGTAGATAAATGATAAATCCCAAAAAGCACACTCAACTTTCTTGCCTGAGTCCCTTTGCCACAACCGGGTGGCCCCAAAAAAATAAGCCGTATCCCCTTGTTCATCTCTTGCGAAACCGCCCCCGTAACCGTGACTTCTTAATCAGAGACTCATACTGGTAGCTTAATAAATGATTTTGAAACTGACCAACCGTGTCTATTGCCACATTCACCACAATCAACAAAGAAGTCCCTCCAAAATAAAAAGGGAGAGAAAATTTTGAAATTAACACTTCCGGTAAAAGACACACAAAAACTAAATAAATAGCCCCTACCACTGTTAGGCGACTGAGAACATACTGTAAATACTGTGCCGTCTTTTCCCCGGGACGAATGCCTGCTATATATCCCCCCTGTTGGTGAAGATTTTCTGCTGTGTCTGACACATCAAATACAATGAAAGTATAGAAAAAACAGAAAAAAGCAATCAAAGAGCCATACAATACCATATAGCCGAATTGCCCACGTCCTAAAAAGGTTGTCACTTGTACAAGCCACCCCCCCGGGTCAGCCCCTTGGGCCGTCAAGCTTAAGATTGTCACCGGCATTAACAAAAGAGCTGAAGCAAAAATTGGGGGAATAACACCAGCGGAATTTAACTTCAATGGAAGGTGGGAGGTCTGTTGAGGGACTGCTCCTCGAGCAGATTGATGACGAGGATATTGAATCAATAACCGACGAAAGGATTGCTCACAAAAGACAATTAACATCACAATCCCAATGGCTAAAAATATGATGCCTACAATTAAGGTGGAGGATAAAGCCCCCGTCTTGCCTAATTCTAGCATGGCAATCAACGCACGCGGTAACTCTGCGACAATCCCTGCGAAAATAATCAGTGATATGCCATTGCCTATACCGCGTTTCGTGACCTGGTCACCGAGCCACATCAAAAACACCGTTCCGCCCGTTAAAGTCATCATGGTCACCAAGCGAAATTGTAAGCCCGGCTCAATCACCGCAGCTCCAAATTGCGCACTCAAACTCTCAAGCCCTACCGCTATACCATACCCTTGTGCTAAGGCTAACAAAGCTGTGCCATAGCGCGTATACTGGTTAATCTTGCGCCGACCGCGCTCCCCTTCTTTCTTAAGCTCTGATAAAGAGGGCACAACAGCGACCATTAACTGCGCGATAATAGAAGCCGAAATATAAGGCAAGACATTAAGGGCAAAAATCGTCATCCTGCCTAAAGCCCCACCAGCAAACACATTAAACATCCCCAAAATCCCACCGCTTTGCTTTTGGTAAATATCCGCCATAATGGACGGGTCAATACCGGGCAGGGGAATAAAGGTGCCAAAGCGATAAATCACTAAGGCAAACAAGGTAAACCAGACACGCTTTTGCAATTCTTTCGCTCTAACAAAGGTGCTCAGGTCTAAAGAAGCCGCAATTTTGTCCGTAGCAGAAACCATAAATCCTATGTCTCTGTTTGTTTTGAAGAGGGTCCTGGGGTCTTAATCCTCTTCTCTTGCTTATTGTCAGGCAATGCCTTAGAGGCACTGTCTGCTTTTTGCGTCCTAACAGTACCGCCAGCACTCACAATGGATTCTATGCACCCCTTTGTAGCAGAGGTAATATGAAGCGTCAAAGGCTGTGTCACCTCTTGTTTCCCTAGCAGCCGTATGCCATCACGGCATTTTGAGACAACACCGGCTTCCTGTAACAGTTTTTCTGTAAGGGGCTGTGTGGTGAGTAGGTTTTTTTCCTCACAAGCTTTCAAGAGCCGACTCAAGGACAATGTTGTATAGCGTTTTCTGTTTAAGGAGGTAAATCCCCGTTTTGGCAGGCGTCGATACAAAGGCATTTGTCCCCCTTCAAAGCCCTTGAGAGAGGCCCCAGCCCGCGATTTTTGTCCCTTATGGCCTCTTCCGCAGGTTTTCCCTTTTCCAGACCCAATCCCTCTGCCAACTCTTCTCTTAGAAGACCGAGAAGACGGAGTCGCAGCTAATCGTTGTAAAATAGAACCCATCTGTTTTCCCTTCATTTTTCTAGCGTCACCAGATGAGAAACCTTAGCAATCATCCCTCTGATAGCCGGTGTATCAGAGACAGTAACCTTTTGATGAAGACGGCGTAAGCCAAGACCTAATAAGGTTGCCCTTTGTTCCTTAGGCCGCCCTATGGGACTCCGCTGCTGGGTGATTGTCAGCAGTTTAGCCATCTGTTGTTTCTCCTTGTTGGGTTGAGGGGGGAAGGGTAGAGACCTTTTGTTCTGATGTCTTCTCTGTAGTAACTAGCGGTTTTTTTGTTTCTACTTTGTTCTGTTTCGAAAACTTGCTACGCCTCTGTATAATCATACGACGAGATTCACATTGACTCAAGCCCTTGAATGTCGCACGGATTAAACTATGCGGATTATTAGAGCCTAAAGATTTCGCCACCACATCCTGTAACCCTAAGCATTCAAAGATTGAGCGCATAACTCCTCCTGCAATGAGACCTGTTCCGGGACGCGCTCTGCGCATATGAACATTCGCTGCCCCATGGTGACCTTGAATGTCATGGGGTAAGGTGCGCCCTTCGCGCAAAGGGACTTTTATCATGTCGCTTTTCGCACTCTCCGTCGCTTTCTTCACAGCAGAAGCCACCTGTAAAGCACTCCCTTTCCCAAACCCCACTTGACCTTTCTTATTGCCTACCACCACCAAAGCGCTAAAAGCAAATCGTCTGCCTCCTTTTAACACCTTAGAGACACGATTCACATGAATCAGCTTTTCTGTCAGTTCCAAAGCGGGGGGGGATTCCGTTGCCATGTTAAAACTTTAATCCTTCTGCCCGCGCCGCCTCAGCAAGAGCCTTCACCCGACCATGATAGCGATATCCACCTCTATCAAACACAATTTCCGTAATCTTTTTTTTCTTTGCTTCCACAGCGACACCCTTGCCTACTAACATCGCAGCCTCTTTGCTGCCCGTAGACTTACAGCTCTCACGAATAGCTTTCTCAAGAGTCGAACAACACGCACGCGTCTCCATGGCCCTATCATCAATCACTTGAGCATAAATATGCTTACTCGAGCGAAACACGCAAAGCCGCAATCTCTTGCTCTTAGACTTCTTCTTAAGAGCGTGCCGCACACGGGCACGATGCCCACGCAATAAAAGAACTTTTTTCTTCAAAGACACCATCTATTTCTTCTTCCCCTCCTTCCTTCTTACATACTCCCCCTTGTACCGTATGCCTTTCCCCTTGTAAGGCTCAGGTTTGGAAAAAGCCCTAATATTTGCTGCTAATTGCCCAACCTGTTGCTTGTTTATGCCTTTGATGACAATCTGGGTCTCCTTGCTACAGGTCATGTCTACCTCAGAAGGTATCAAAAAATGAACAGGGTGACTAAGACCTATCTGTAACACCAATCGCTCTCCTTTTACAGTAGCACGATATCCTGTCCCTCTCAGCTCAAGTTCTTGGGTAAACCCTTGCGTCACGCCCGTCACAAGATTGCTCAACAAAGACCTGTGTAACCCCCACAGCGCCCTGTAAGAAGTGCCTTTCTTTTGACAAGTAATAGACAACTTGTTGCCGCTAACCTCCACCGAAAAGGGAGGCGGAACATAATGCTCTAAGGCTCCTTGCTGCCCCTTGACACAGACAATCCCTTCTTTTACTGCCACACTTACCCCTTCCATTAGTGTAATAGGTGCTTTCCCAATACGTGTCATCACGGATTCCTTAGGCAACGGTGCATAAAACTTCCCCTCCTACTTTCTGCCTCTTCGCTTCTCCATCAGAGAAAAGACCTTTAGAGGTAGAAACCACAGATATCCCAAGACCATTATACACTTTTGGAAAATTCTCGTAGGAGCGATAGACCCGTTGACCGGGCTTAGAGACCTTGCGTACCGTCTTAATGACAGGTTTTCCATGGTAGTACTTCAGAAAAATTCTCAATTTGCCATGTCCTTCTGCAATACTCTCAAATTTTTCAATATAGCCTTCTTTCTTCAAAACCTTCAACACCCCAATTTTTAGTTTAGACGTCAAACATTCTACCCACTTTTTTTTCACCATCTGCCCGTTTCTAATGCGGGTTAACATATCGGCTATGGGGTCCGTCATAGTCATCAGCGGTTACCAACTTGCCTTTGTAATGCCTGCAATCAACCCCTGAGAAGCCAAGTCTCTAAAAGCGATACGGGAGAGGCCAAATTTTCGATAATACCCTCTAGGACGACCACTGATTAGACAGCGATTTCTCACCCTAGTAGGGGCGCTGTTGCGAGGAAGAGAAGACAACGATAACTGAATATTGAAGCGCTCTTCAAGGGGAAGAGACCTGTTTTTCAGCTGTTTCTTCAAAGCGGTGCGCTTTGCATGATAGCGGTCAACAAGACGTTGACGATACTGATTGGTTTGTATTGAACTCTTTTTCGCCATTTTTTTAAGCACTTTTGCGTTGTTGTAGGGGAAAATTCAAGGCTTTTAGTAAATGATACGCTTCGTTATCACTATTAGAAGATGTACAGATAATAATATTCATCCCTCTTATCTTTTCAACTTTATCATAATGGATTTCAGGAAAAACAAGTTGCTCTCGAATACCAAAGCTATAGTTACCGCAGCCATCAAAGCTTTTCCCCTTAAGACCGCGAAAGTCACGCACCTTAGGTAAAGCAATTGTAACAAGGCGGTCTAAAAAATCAAACATTTTTGCTTTTCTCAAGGTGACCTTCACGCCAATAGGCATGCCCGCACGTAGCTTAAATCCCGCCACAGACTTCACAGCATAAGTTGTCACAGGTCTTTGTCCCGCAATCAACATCAATTCTTCCAGTACACCCGCCACATGCTTAGCATGGATAACCCCCTCTTTCACCCCCATATTCAATACCACCTTCATCAGACGCGGTACCGCATAAAGATTCTTCAACCCCAAAGCTTTTTGTAAAGCAGGCCTTATATCTTCTAAATACTGTTTTTGTAGCCGTGGGATATAGCTCATTTCTTTTTTTGCTTTCTTTGCTTTTTGCCTAAGACTTTAGGATACGGTATCGGCTCTTTTGAACGCCTTGAAATCCGTTTGACAGTATCCCCTTCACGCATAATGCCAACTTTGGTAGGCTTGTTATCTTTAGGGTCTAATAAGGCGACATTCGAAAGGTGAATAGGGGCTTCTTTTTCTATAATGCCGCCCTTTTCTCCTGCTTTGACTTTTTGGTGGCGCTTGACAAGATTCAAAGAGGCA
Source organism: Alphaproteobacteria bacterium (assembly GCA_965222575.1). GTDB lineage: Bacteria > Pseudomonadota > Alphaproteobacteria. The sequence goes on along the minus strand of OZ244958.1, from coordinate 898,396 downwards.
ACCACCACGCGGTGCTTCTCTTTTATAATACGCACAACCTCTCCTCTTTCTCCCTTAGACCGCCCCGCTATCACAGCCACTGTGTCTCCCTTTTGGATTTTGAATTTCGGACTCCTCATCATAACACCTCAGGTGCTAATGATATCACGCGCATATGTCCCCCGCTACGCAATTCCCGTGTCACCGGACCGAATATCCTAGACCCAATAGGCTCTTTTTGGTTATTCACCAATACAACAGCATTATCATCAAAGCGAATACTACTGCCATCTGGTCTTTTGAGTACAAAGGCTGTTCTCACAACAATGGCTTTGATAATATCTCCTGCTTTCACCCGTCCGCGCGGCATAGCGTCTTTCACTGTCACCACTAAGAGATCCCCTATCTTCCCTCCACGACGACGACTGTTTCCTAGTATCTTGATACACTGTACCTGCCGTGCCCCAGAGTTATCAGCGACATTAAGAAGTGTTTGCATTTGTATCACTTGCCCACCTCCTCTTTATGTTCTCTTCTTTTGTCCGTCTCCTCTGTTAACACTTGCCACCGTTTCTTCTTGGAGATAGGAATACTTTCTATGATTTTCACGCGGTCTCCTACAGAACAGCTTTCCTCAGAGTCATGGGCGTGAAACTTCTTAGATCGTTTGATAATTTTTTTGTACAAAGGGTGTATCGTATGCCTTTGTACTTTTATCACAATTGTTTTGGTATTAGCAGTACTCACTACGATTCCTTGCAAGACTCTTTTAGGCATTATGTTGTGTTTTTAGAGTTTCCATTCGCGCAATGATACGGCGATTCTTGCGAATTAAAGAGGTATTTTCTAGCTGTCCGCCCTTGTGTTGAAAACGCAACTTAAAGCGTTCCTGAAGAGCGTCTATATACGCTTTATGAAAAGCTTTTTGGTTCATTTTTCTGATGTCTTCCGGCTTCATTTTATAACCCTCCTTCTCCCGAGCGCACTACGAATCGAGTCCGAATAGGGAGTTTTGCCCCTGCTAACGCTAAGGCTTCAGTTGCAATGCTATCTTCAATGCCTGCAAGCTCAAAAAGAATCCGTCCCGGCTTAATACGACAAGCCCAATACTCTGGTGACCCTTTCCCTTTCCCCATACGAATCTCCGTCGGCTTCTTAGAAACCGGTATGTCTGGAAAGACTCTAATCCATAGTCTTCCCTTTCTCTTCATATGTCTCGTCATTGTTCGTCTAGCCGATTCAATTTGTCGCGCTGTGATTCGACCGGGGGCAAGCGCTTTGAGACCATACATGCCAAACACTAATGTAGACCCTGAGGTGGCACAGCCATGAATCCGCCCCTTGTGCGCCTTGCGGTATTTTCTCTCTTTAGGTTGTAACATTACTGCCCCCCCTAACTTTAGTGTCCATCCTTGCTCCAGTAGCAGATAAATCAAAGCGCATCGTGTTAGGAGATTGCTTATCTTTCGCGTAATCCGTATCCAACTGTCCTAACTTCTCTTCCTTGTAAACCCACACCTTCACCCCGCACACACCATAGGTCGTATACGCACTAGCCGTTCCATAATCAATATAGGACCTTAAAGTATGCAAAGGAACAGGCCCTTCGTGGACTCTCTCTTCGCGCGCGATTTCAATCCCTCCTAAACGTCCCTTGCAACTGATTTTAATGCCCTTAGCCCCAAGACGCATAGCTCCTTGTACCGCTCGTTTTGTAGCACGGCGGTAGGGCACACGCTTCTCTAACTGCTGGGCTATGTTATCGGCTATGAGCTTAGCGTCCGTATCGGGATTCCGCACTTCTATGACATCTAGCTGTACTTCCTGTTTCACAATCTCCATGAGCTTTTTTCTCAACTGTTCAATGCCCGCACCTTTCTTACCAATCAACACACCGGGGCGGACAATACAAAGCTTAATGCGAGGACGCGTCGATAAACGGTTAATGGTAATAGAGGATATGCCTGCATCTGCTAAGGCTTCTGACAAATATTTTCTAATGTGAATATCCTGTGCGAGAAAATGCCTAAACTCCTTTTTTTCTCTGTACCAATGCGCTTGCCAAGGACGCGAAATTCCGACACGAAAAATAATAGGATTAACCTTTTGTCCCATGGGATTTTTACTCCTGTTCCTGTAAAATGATAGTGAGGTGACTAAAAGGCTTTTGTATCTTGCCAATACGTCCCTTTGCACGCGGGCGCCAACGCTTCATAATAAGAGACTTTCCTACATAAGCTTCCTTGACAAGTAATGAATCAATATCCATATCATGGTTGTTCTCTGCATTAGCAAGGGCGCTCTTGAGAACTTTCTGTACATCTTTCGCGCTTTTACGCGGGCTAAATTGCAAGCACTCCATAGCCTCAGCTACTGTCTTCCTTCGTATGGTTTTCGCCACATCATTGAGCTTTCTAGGGCTATTTTTAAGGCGTCTTCCTATGGCTTTGCACAACGTCATTGAGACCCTCCATGCCCACGATATGTCCGAGTAGGCGCAAATTCTCCAAGTTTATGTCCCACCATGTCTTCCGTGATAAACACAGGGGTAAACTTACGACCATTATGTACCCCAATAGTAAGCCCTACAAATTGAGGCATAATAGAGGAACTACGCGACCAGGTTTTTATGACGCGTTTATCACCGGATTCCTGTGCTGCTATGGCTTTTTTTAGCAAAGATTTTACCACAAAAGGACCTTTCCAAACAGAACGTGCCATTTTCTTTACTACCCTCTATCGTTTTTTCGCTTTATGACGACTGGTGACAATGAGGCGATTAGTCGTCTTTTTGTTGCGGGTTTTATATCCTTTCGTTGGTTTGCCCCAAGGTGTCACAGGATGACGCCCCCCCGAAGTACGACCCTCTCCACCTCCATGAGGATGATCCACCGGATTCATAGCCACCCCTCTCACAACAGGACGACGCCCTAGCCAACGACTGCGTCCTGCTTTTCCTAAGGTTTTATTAGCATTGTCAGGGTTGGAAACAGAACCAATAGTCGCCATACAATTCTCCTGTACCAACCGCTGTTCTCCAGAGGAAAGACGTATCTGTACATACCCCCCGCTTTTGCCTAACACTTGCGAAAATGTTCCCGCAGAACGCACCATCTTGCCACCTTGCCCCGGATTGAGTTCAACATTATGAACCACAACACCAGTGGGAATATATTTGAGCATTGTTGCATTGCCTACTTTAATGTCCAGCGGTTCTTGAGAAGAGAGAACTTGAGTGCCAACTTTGAGATGTTGAGGCGCTAAAATATACGATTTTTCTCCCCCTTCATACTCCAAAAGCGCAAGAAAAGCACTCCTGTTAGGGTCAAACTCAAGACGTTTTACCCGTGCCACAGAGTCAAACTGGCGCCGGCGAAAGTCTACAAAACGATACCGCTTCTTATGCCCTCCTCCACGATGAGCAGAGGTGATACGTCCCTTATTATTTCTCCCTCCCGAGCTACAAAACCCCCTCGTTAAAGATTTTTCAGGCTTCCCTTTCCATAACTCACCCCTGTCTACTGAAATCAACCCACGCAATGACGGCGTCGTAGGAGAAAAACTCTTTAACCCCATCTCATCCTCCCATGACATCAATGGTTTGATTCTTCTCTAACGTCACAACAGCCTTTTTCCAATCAGGCCGCTTCCCTTTATGACCACGAAATACTTTCTTCTTCCCTTGCATTCTCAATGTGTTGACTTTTTTGACTTTGACAGAAAATATCCCCTCTACAGCCTCCGCAACAGCCTTCTTAGACGCTAAGAGAGGAACCTTAAAGGCATACTTTGACGCCCCGCCGCCGCCCTTCTCCGTTACCACCGGCGCAAGCAATCTATTGTAAAGATTAGCCTTCGTCATTGCAACCTCTCTTCCAACTCTTTTAGAGCACTACGCGTTACCACTAACCACGAACGTTTCAAAATCCCATACACATTTGCTCCAACAGCAGGCACAAGGTCTACCTTATGAAGATTGCGCAGAGCCGTAAAATCTCTATGGGAATGCCCATGAACAATATACATAGCAGGAGAAAAAGCCCTCAACTCAGCCTTCAACGACGATACCGTCTTCAACGACACCACAGCATCCTCCACCACTACAAAATTCTTGTCTTTTGCCTTCAAAGATAAAGCCATCTTAAGCGCCAAAGTACGCATCTTCTTCGGCATGCCAATAGCATGACTCCGACTCCTAGCACCAAACACCTTCCCCCCTCCACGAAACTGAGATACACGATTGCTCCCACGACGCGCACTCCCTGTCCCCTTTTGCTTGAAAGCCTTGCGTGTTGTGCCACTCACTTCTCCCCTATCCTTCACCTGATGCGTGCCAGCTCTCTTGCGCGCCTGCTGATAACGAACCATAAAATGTAAAAGACCTTCCTGGGGAGACGCCCTTAAAACACTAGGAAAAGATACCTTGCCCTTTTCTTTGCCACTTTTATCAATCAGAACAACCTCCATAGTTAACCCCCCTCATTGGAAGTTTTAGCGGAAGAAGAGGAAAGAGAAGGCGGCTCTTTTGGGTCTGTGGGAGAGATATCAATTTTTTCAGCTGTTGGCACTGGTAAGTCGGGTTGAGATTTTTTGAGTGCATCCTGTATAAGCAACCAAGACCCTTTACACCCCGGAACAGAGCCTTTTAGACACAAGAGTCCCTTTTCAGAGTCTATTTTTATAATTTGGAGGTTTTGTTTTGTGATTTGTTTATTGCCCATTTGTCCAGCCATTTTTTTGCCTTTGAAGACGCGTCCCGGGTCTTGGCACTGTCCTGTAGAGCCATGACTTCTATGTGAAACAGACACGCCATGGCTTGCTTCAAGCCCCTTAAAGTTGTGGCGTTTCATAACGCCTGCAAAGCCTTTGCCTATTGTATGACCGCGCACATCTACATATTGCCCTTCCACAAAATGGCTTGCCGTTAGAGGAGTTCCCATGGGGATAAGGCCGTTTTGTTCAATACGAAATTCCACAATTTTACGCTTGTGTGGCACTTGATTTTTCTCAAAAAATCCTTTTCTTGCACGGGTTAAACGGCGCTTGGAAAACGTCCCAGTGCCTACCTGTAACGCAAGATAGCCGTCCTTCTCCACTGTTCTATGGCCTACTACCATGCACTCCACGGATAACACACTCACAGGAGTGCTGTGGCTGGTTGTTTGGTTAAACAGCTGCATCATCCCTATTTTGCGCGCTATGATTCCTGTGCGTTGAGTCATTGTTATAGTTTCACCTCTATATTGACGCCGTAGGCAATATCTAGCTTTTTTAAGGCTTCTATTGTTTGGCTTGTGGGTTCTAAAATGCTAATGATACGTTTATGGGTGCGCATTTCAAATTGTTCGCGAGATTTTTTGTTCACATGAGGGGAGCGTAAAACAGTGAAGCGTTCTATTTTTGTAGGGAGAGGAATAGGACCGACAATCCGCGCCCCTGTACGGTGTGCTGTGTCTACTATTTCTGCTGTAGACCTATCTAAGACCCGATAGTCAAATCCTTTTAGCTGAATGCGTATATTGTTCATTGTGTGTTCTATTTTAGGATTTTTGTAACGACGCCTGCCCCAACAGTTCTGCCCCCTTCACGAATAGCAAACCTTAACCCTTCATCCATGGCTATAGGGACATAAAGCTCTACCTCAATATTCACATTGTCTCCCGGCATCACCATCTCAACCCCCTTCTCTAGCTTAATAGTCCCAGTCACATCTGTTGTCCGAAAATAAAATTGTGGGCGATAATTTCCAAAAAATGCCGTATGACGTCCCCCTTCTTCTTTCGTCAAAATATACGCCTCCGCTGTAAATTGCGTGTGTGGCGTAATACTCCCCGGCTTAGACAAAACTTGTCCCCTCTGTACAGCCTCTCTGTCAATACCTCTTAACAATACCCCAACATTGTCTCCCGCCATGCCTTCATCAAGAAGCTTCCTAAACATCTCTACACCCGTACAGGTCGTCTTCTGCGTCTCTTTTAACCCCACTATCTCAACATTGTCCCCAACACGTACAATCCCCCTCTCTATACGCCCCGTCACAACAGTCCCTCGTCCTGAAATAGAAAATACATCTTCTATAGGCATCAGAAAATCTTTGTCCTTAGGCCTTAAAGGTTGAGGTATCGTCTCATCAATCTGTTTCATCAACTCTTCAATAGACTTTTCCCCACTCTCCGGGGACTTCCCTTCTAACGCTAATAAAGCAGACCCCTTCACAATAGGAATGTCATCCCCAGGAAATTCATACTTACTCAATAACTCCCGTATCTCTAACTCCACTAAGTCCACAAGCTCTTGATCCTCTACCTGATCACTCTTGTTCAGATACACCACAATAGCGGGTACCCCTACTTGACGGGCTAGCAAAATATGCTCCCGCGTCTGCGGCATAGGACCATCAGCAGCACTCACTACCAATATAGCCCCGTCCATCTGTGCTGCACCAGTAATCATATTCTTCACATAGTCCGCATGTCCAGGACAGTCAACATGAGCATAGTGCCTCTTGTCCGTCTCATACTCCACATGAGCCGTAGAAATCGTAATACCACGCGCCTTCTCCTCTGGGGCATTGTCAATCTGGTCATACCCCTTGAAATCCGCTTGCCCCTTTTCCCCTAACACTTTCGTGATAGCTGCTGTCAATGTGGTCTTCCCATGGTCAACATGACCTATAGTCCCTATGTTGCAGTGCGGCTTGTTCCTTTCAAACTTCTTCTTGGCCATACTACTTCTCCTTACGTCTTATTTTAGTTCTGAAATAATTTCTGTAGCTACTGATTTTGGCACTTGTTCATATTTCTCAAATTGCATAGTGAATTGCGCTCTGCCTTGTGTCATAGACCTCAAAGTGTTCACATAGCCAAACATTGTAGCAAGGGGAGCCAAACAGGCAATAACAGCGGCATTGCCGCGTGTTTCACTCCCTTGAATCTGACCGCGACGCGCATTCAGGTCTCCTATGACGTCTCCCATGAAACTTTCCGGTGTAATCACCTCTATGCTCATAATCGGCTCCAGTAAACAAGGGCCTGCTTTCGGCGCTATTGCGCGAAACGCTGAACGTGCTGCAATTTCAAATGCTAAAACAGAGGAATCCACGTCATGATGGGCGCCGTCTAGCAATCTACAGTGAAAATCTATCACGGGATATCCAGCTAAAACTCCAGCAGAAGAGGCTTGCCTTATCCCCTTTTCAACACCCGGTATGTACTCCTTAGGAACTGACCCTCCTACAACTTTGCTTTGAAATGTCACCCCACTACCGGGCGGCAACGGCGTAATCTCAAGTTTAATCCTTGCAAACTGTCCTGCTCCTCCTGTTTGCTTCTTATGAAGATAATCAATCAAAGCCCCCTTTGTGAAGGTCTCACGATAAGCCACTTGCGGCGCCCCCACGTCCGCTTCAACCTGAAATTCCCGCTTCAACCTGTCCACAATAATGTCAAGGTGAAGCTCTCCCATCCCTTTGATAATTGTCTGACCCGTCTCATGATTAACACTGGTCTTAAAAGAGGGGTCTTCCGCTCCTAAGCGCTGCAAAGCCGCCGACATCTTCTCATAATCCCCTCTAGTCTTAGGCTCCAATGCTTGCTCAATCACAGGATCAGGAAAATCAATCTTTTCTAAAATTATCTTGTGCGAGGAAGCGCAAAGTGTATCTCCTGTTGTGGTATACTTCATCCCAACTAATGCCACAATGTCTCCCGTATAGGCAGTCTTTATCTCCTCCCTCGCCTTCGAATGCATCAACACCATGCGGCCAATACGTTCCTTTTTGTCTTTCGTTGCATTCAAAATCCCACTGCCACTCTCTAATATCCCCGCATAAACACGACAAAATGTTAAAGACCCTACAAAGGGATCATTCATAATCTTAAAAGCAATACCGCAAAACGGCTCATCATCATCCGGGCGGCGCTTCTCCTGACTGTTCCCCTCTTCCTCAACAGACCCAATATCTAATGGAGACGGTAAATACCCTACCACAGCATCCAAAAGAGGCTGTACCCCTTTGTTCTTGAAAGCAGACCCGCACAATATGGGAACAAAAGACCCTTTTAACGTCCCTTTGCGAATCAGACGCCGAAGCGTCTCTTCCGATACCGCTCCCCCTTCTAAAAAAGTCTCCATAGTTTCGTCATCTTCTTCAACAATCTTCTCTAGCAAAATCTCATACCACTTGCGCGCCTCCTCTCTCATAAAAGCCGGAATCTCAACCTCGTCATAAGTTTCCCCCAAACCCTCCTTCTTTTTCCATACCAACGCTTTCCTCTTTACCAAATCCACCACCCCCTGAAAATCCGCCTCCTTACCTAAAGGTAACTGAAGAACAAGAGGAACCGCTCCTAAGCGCTCCTCTACCATCTTCACGCAATTAAAAAAATCTGCCCCTATCCTATCAAGCTTGTTCATAAAACAAATCCGCGGAACACGGTACTTGTCCGCCTGACGCCACACCGTCTCAGATTGTGGCTCAACACCAGCAACAGAATCAAAAACCGCAACCGCTCCGTCTAAAACCCTCAGAGCCCTCTCAACCTCAATGGTAAAATCTACATGCCCGGGCGTGTCAATAATGTTAATGCGGTGATCCTTCCAAAAACAGGTCGTCGCCGCTGATGTAATGGTAATGCCTCTTTCTTGCTCCTGCTCCATCCAATCCATAGTTGCAGCACCATCATGAACTTCTCCTATCTTATGAGACTTCCCTGTATAGTATAAAATCCTCTCCGTCGTCGTTGTCTTACCAGCATCAATATGAGCCATAATGCCAATGTTGCGGTAATTCGATAAAGAAATTGCTCTGGCCATTCTCTGATACCTACCAACGATAATGGGCAAAGGCTTTGTTCGCCTCGGCCATCTTATGAGTCTCAACACGTTTCTTAACAGCTCCGCCACGCTCCGCATAAGCCTCTAGAATTTCGCCAGCCAAACGTTCCGATTGCCTTTTCTCCCCACGCTTAAGCGACATGTTCACAAGCCATCTTAAGGCTAGTGTCTCTGAACGTTGGGGACGAACATCCATAGGAATTTGATAGGTCGCACCGCCAACACGACGAGACCGTACCTCAACACTAGGCTTAATAAACCCTAAAGCTTGATGAAAAACCTCCAGCACGTCTTTCTTGGAAGAGTGTTTAATCATCTCAAACGCTTCATAGACAATCTTCTCCGCTACAGATTTCTTCCCCTTGAGCATCAGCACATTAATCAATTTCGCTACCCTTTCATCCTTATACAAAGCATCAGGAGGCACAGTCCTTGTAGGAGCAGAATGACGTCTTGACATAAACCCTCCTTATTTAGGTTTTTTGGCTCCATACTTAGAGCGCCCTTGGCGGCGCTCCTGCACTCCCGCAGACTCCAATACCCCCCGTATAGAGTGATACCGCACGCCGGGCAAATCTTTGACCCGCCCCCCGCGAATCAAAATTACTGAGTGCTCCTGTAGATTATGCCCTTCTCCGGGAACATACGCTGTCACTTCTTGGGCGTTGGTCAGTTTCACCCGAGCCACTTTCCTTAAAGCCGAGTTAGGCTTCTTTGGCGTTGTGGTGTAAACACGCGTGCAAATTCCCCGCTTCTGAGGACAACCCTGAAGGGCGGGATTCTTCTTGCGCTTTACTGGCGCTTTACGCCCCCTCCGTACAAGCTGGTTAATCGTTGGCATCTTAAATCCTGCAACTGCGTTATAACCCTCCCCCTCTTGGCTTCCCTCAAAATTAAGAAAAATCCCCCCCTTTTCTCACTTCTACACTCAAGAAAAAGCCCTAAACACTTTCCGCTTGGCTCTTACTCCTGAAGTCGTAAGGATTACGCTAACCTAAACACTCCCCTTGGTCAAGAAAAAAACCTTTGAATACAAAGTTTTTCTCACCTTAAATGCAAAAACTCCTTCCCTCTAAAGCGACTGCTCTTCTTGTACAGGCTTTTCTTCCGAAATACTGGACTCTAGTACCTCTGGAGAAACAGGGGGAATTTCTTCCTCTATCATTTGCCCTTCATCAGATAATAGCTGCCGTGATACAAACCCTGTGCCAGCTGGAATTAAATGACCAACAATGATGTTCTCCTTTAAGCCAACGAGTTTGTCTACTTTCCCCTCTATGGCTGCTGAGGTTAAAATCCGAGTCGTCTCTTGAAAGGACGCCGCAGAGATAAAAGAGGTCGATTTCAACGACGCTTTAGTAATCCCTAGCAATTTGAATTTGTACACAACCTTTTTCTTCTTCTCCGCTTCTAACTGCTTGTTTTTCCTTAAAACCTCACTATGTTCCACTATGGAATCCACATCAAATGTACTGTCTCCCCTCTCTAAAATCTCCACTTTCTGAATCATTTGTTTGATAATGATTTCTATATGCTTGTTGTTGATTCGAACCCCTTGCATGAGATACACATTTTGAATCTCTTGAATCAAGTAGTTGGCTAACCCCTGAAGACCCACAATATCTAAGATATCGTGTAAGGAAGGTACTCCATCCACTAGATAATCCCCGCGACGCACAAAATCTCCATCCTGTACATTCAGATGCAACCCCTTAGGAATAGCGTATGTAAAGGGAAGCTCTTCCTTCGACTCTTTCACAGGCGACAGCACAAGGTGGAGGAATTTGCTTTCTTTCTTTTTGATTTCCACATGACCATTGAAACGCGCTAATACTGCACAATCTTGGGGCTGACGGGCTTCAAATAGCTCTGAAACACGCGGAAGACCGCCTGTAATGTCTCTATTACGCGACCCGGCTCTAGGAAGGCGGGCTAAAATCTTCCCTACCTCAATAGGCTGTTGGTCTTCAACAGATAAAATCGCGCCGGGCAACAGTAAATATCTTGCCTCCTGACCATTAGGCAATAGTATCACTTCCCCTTTCTTATTCCGTAATGTAATACGCGGAGATAACAGCGCTTTCTTATCCTTTTGCTTCCAGTCAATAATGACTTTATTCGCAAGACCAGTTTCTTTATCCATGTGATCCTGTAACGAAACCCCATCTTGTAAATCTCGATAACTCACAATACCAGCTTTCTCCGAAATAATAGGGATAGTATAAGGGTCCCAATCTGATAGTTTATCTCCCGGGGACACCGCATCGCCTTCTTTGACATACAACCGAGACCCATACCCTAAGCGATAACGCGCCCTTTCTCTATTATGGTAATCCCATAAAACCATTTCTCCATTGCGCCCTATCACAATCTGGTGCACAGCATTCTTTTCCGGAGAAGCCACCGTAGAAAGATTTTCAAAGGTCACTTTCCCCTTCACCGGTGACTGAATGTACGACTGCTCCGATACTTGAGCAGCCCCTCCAATATGGAACGTTCTCATGGTCAATTGTGTGCCAGGCTCCCCAATAGATTGAGCCGCTACAATGCCAACAGCTTCTCCAAAATCTACTATCTTACCTCTTGCTAAATCCCTGCCGTAACACTTTTGACAACATCCTCTTTCGGCTTTGCAAAATAAAGGCGACCGTACCAATAACTCCGTAATGCCGCAGTCCTGTAATTTTCCCGCTTTGGACTCATCAATAAAATCTCCCGCTTGTGCTAACACCTCTTTGCCTTCCGGAGAAACAACATCTTCCTCTCCCGCTACAAAACGCCCCACAACAGACTCCAACAAAGAAACAATTACCGACGAGCCTTCAATCACTTCCGAAACCAATAATCCTTCCGTCGTGCCGCAATCCGCTTCCATAATGACGCAATCTTGTGCTACATCCACTAAACGACGCGTTAAATATCCTGAATTTGCTGTCTTTAAGGCTGTATCTGCCAATCCTTTGCGCGCCCCGTGGGTGGAGTTAAAATAATCCAAAACCCCTAACCCATCACGAAAATTCGCTATAATAGGCATTTCCATAATCTCCCCTGAAGGCTTAGCCATTAACCCACGCATGCCCGCTAATTGACGAATTTGTGTAGCAGATGAACGCGCCCCTGAATCCGACATCATAAAAATCGAGTTAGGTCTATGGGCTTGTAACCCCTCTTTATCCTTACCAACCTTTGATAGCTTATCCATAAGCGCATCAGAGACCCTATTGGTACAATTCGACCAAACTTCAATAGTTTTGTTGCGCTTCTCTTCACGGGTAATCAGTCCCTCCATATATTGATTCTCAAGAGAAGACACCAACTCACGGGCTTTCTTCACAAGGGCATCCTTAGCCACTGGAACTAGCAGATCATCTTTACCAAAGGAAATACCGCTTGCTGTTGCATAATGAAATCCAAGCCGTTTTAGGGTATCACAAAATATAATTGCATCCTTTCTTTTGGCTTTGACAAAAATTTCCTCCACAAGGTTGGTGACTTCTATCTTGCCCATATTTTTGTTGACTTTCTCAAAGCTCTTGCCCGGAAAATCAGGGAGGGCATTATAGAATAAAAACCGCCCCCCCGTTCCTTTTCGCAAAAGTAACTGCTCTTGCCCGTCTTCATCGCTCTCTTCCACTTGACACAAAATCTTGCTGTGAAGGGTAATTATCCCCTTATGTAAGGCCAACTCTAGCTCATCTAAGTCTGTAAAAACCATGCCTTCTCCGGCCTGCTTGTCAAGCTTTAAGGTCATATAGTACAACCCTAAAATAATATCCAAAGTCGGAGTCACAATAGGCTTCCCATTAGCCGGACTGAGCACGTTATTCGTTGAGAGCATTAACACTTGGGTTTCCATTTGCGCCTCTATGGACAAAGGCAAGTGAATAGCCATTTGGTCTCCATCAAAATCCGCATTAAACGCTGTACAGACCAACGGGTGAAGCTGTATGGCTTTGCCCGGTACTAAAATAGGCTCAAAAGCTTGTATCCCAAGACGGTGAAGCGTTGGGGCTCTGTTCAGTAACACAAGGTGGCTTTTGATGACCGTCTCTAAACAATCCCACACTTCTTCATATTGCGCCTCAACAAACTTGCGCGCCTTTTTTAAGGTGCGACACAACCCACGCTTCTTAAGCTCTCCAAACACAAAGGGCTTAAACAATTCTAGCGCAATTTTCTTCGGTAACCCACATTGGTGTAACTTCAAAGTCGGCCCCACAATAATCACAGAACGCGCAGAATAATCTACCCTTTTCCCTAAGAGATTCTGACGAAAACGTCCCTGCTTCCCACGTAAAATATCCGATAAAGATTTCAACGGACGCTTGTTTGTCCCCACAATAGGACGACTGCGCTTGTTGTTGTCAAAGAGGGCATCTACTGATTCTTGTAACATGCGCTTCTCATTGCGTAAAATAATCTCTGGTGCCTGCAGTTGTATCAACCGCTTAAGACGATTATTGCGATTAATCACGCGCCGATACAGATTATTCAAATCCGAGGTAGCAAAATGTCCCCGCTCCAATGGAACAAGAGGCCTTAAATCCGGCGGTAACACCGGCAGTGACCGTAAAATCATCCAGTGCGGCTTCACACCGGACAATAGAAACGCATTGAGCAACTCCAGACGTTTTGTAAGCTTCTTCTTCATAACGTCTGTTGTTTTCTTCTTCAGAATCTCCACCAAATGAGAACGTTCCTCTGAGAGATTCATAGCCTTTAACACTTCCTCAATCACTTCTGCCCCAATGCCATAAGAAAACGCATCTTCTCCGTACTGTTCACACGCTTCTTGAAACTCTTGCTCCGATAAGGCTTGATTTTTCTTCAAAGATGTTAAGCCGGGCTCCGATACAAGGTATTTCTGAAAATACAACACTTGTTCCAAAGTCTTCATGGGAATATCTAACACCATGCCTAATCGTGACGGAATAGACCGCAAAAACCAAATATGAGCCACCGGTACCGCAAGGTCAATATGACCCATCCTGTCACGACGAACCTTAGCTTCCGTCACTTCTACATTGCACTTCTCGCATACAATGCCTTTATACTTGATTCTCTTATAACGCCCGCACAAACACTCATAGTCCTTAGTAGGGCCAAAAATACAGGAGCAAAACAACCCACCCTGTTCCGGCTTAAATGTCCGATAATTAATCGTCTCAGGCTTTTTGACCTCTCCATAAGACCAACGCTTAATATCTTCAGGACTCGCAATGGATATGCGGACTTCATCAAAACTCTCTTCATGCTTTTTCTGAGCAGGGGGATACTTCAAATTATCACTCATAGGACAGTCGGGTTGTTAGTTATTACAAAGGAGGAGGCAGTGCGGCAGGTGCCAAATGAGAAGTTTTTAATTCCAGATTCAGCCCTAAGCCCCGTAATTCTTTAATTAAAACATTGAAACTCTCAGGTATCCCAATGCTAAAATTCACACTACCGCCAATAATCGCTTCATACATGCGCCCCCGCCCGCGAATATCATCGGACTTCACCGTGAGCATTTCTCTTAAGGTATACGCAGCACCATAAGCTTCTAAAGCCCACACTTCCATTTCTCCAAAGCGCTGCCCTCCAAATTGAGATTTTCCGCCTAAAGGCTGTTGCGTCACCAAAGAGTAGGGACCTATGGAGCGGGCGTGAATCTTATCATCAACAAGGTGATGCAGCTTCATCATATACATACTCCCAACAGTCACATGCCCATCAAAAGGTTTCCCCGTTCGACCATCATACAGAGGAATTTGACCACTAGGAGGATATCCTCCTAACTCTAGTAATTCTGTGATTTTTTCTTCCTTAACGCCGTTGAACACAGGGGAGGCAATACAAACGCCTTCATCAAGATTTTTGCACACTTTTTCAAGCTCTTTATCATTTAAGGACTGAATATACTCTTGTTCTTCTCCCGTGTGCAAAGTAGACAAAAGCGTCTTCACAGGCTTTAAGGGCTTTTTTTGTTTCCTAAGCTCTTTGCAAAGCTTGTCAATCTTCATGCCTAATCCCCTTGCAGCAAGACCTAAATGCGTCTCCAGCACCTGACCTATATTCATACGAGACGGAATCCCAAGGGGATTCAAAATCATGTCAATAGGCGTGCCATCAGCAAGATAAGGCATATCTTCTTCCGGCACAATACGAGAAATCACTCCTTTGTTGCCATGACGACCTGCAACCTTGTCCCCGGGTTGTATCTTGCGCTTAATCGCAACATACACATTGACCGTTTTCAGAACACCAGAAGGAGGATCATTCCCCATTTTAATTTTTTCATCCAACTGATTCAGACTCTCTTCCATCTGCTTTAACACATTTTGGTGCTGCTTATGTAAGGCCTCTAGCTTGTTCATCACCTCCCTGTCAGTAACAGAGATTTTCCACAGATTCTCCTTGTTTAAGTTGTGCAACACTTCAGAGGTTAAAACTTGCCCTTTCTTCAACCCCTTCAACGCTCTGTTGCTAGCAGAAAGTTTCTGATTTTTCAAAAACTCCTTAAGACGCGTGTAAATGTTGCGCTCATAAATGAGCCGTTCATCTTGAATATTACGACGTACTTGGTCTATTTCCGCTTGTTCAATAGTACGCGAACGCGCATCTTTTTCCATGGGGCTGTCTTTTTGATTGAAAATCCTCACATTCACAACTGTGCCTTGACTGCCGGGAGGAAGACGCAAGGATGTATCCTTCACATTAGCCGCTTTCTCCCCAAAAATCGCACGCAAAAGCTTCTCCTCCGGCGTTATCAATAACTCTCCTTTCGGTGTGATTTTCCCCACTAAAACATCCCCTTCTTGAACTTCCGCCCCTATCTCCGCTATGCCACACTCATCTAAATGTCTCAAGGTCTCCTCCCCAACATTGGGAACATCCTGTGTGATCTCCTCTTGACCTAGCTTCGTGTCATGAGCGGAAACATTGAATTCTTCAATATGTATAGAGGTGAAAATGTCATCCTTCACCAAGCGTTCCGAAATAATCACTGAATCTTCAAAATTGTAACCCTGCCAAGATAAAAAACACACCAAAACATTTTTCCCTAAGGATAATTCCCCATTATCAGTAGCAGGACCATCGGCTATCACATCTCCTTCTTTGACGGCGTTGTAGATAGAAACAAGAGGCACCTGCGAAAAACAGGTGTTCTGATTGGTTTTGCCCATTTTCTTGAGCTGATAAATATCGACACCTGATTTGGAAAAATCTTTTTCCTCTGTGGTACGAATCACAATTCGTTGGTTATCAACTTGCTCCACAATGCCAGAACGCCGCGCAATTAACATCGCTCCAGATTCCCGCGCAACGATTTCTTCCATCCCCGTGCCAACAAAAGGGGCTGCCGTTTTCATGAGAGGAACTGCCTGACGTTGCATGTTAGCACCCATCAACGCACGATTAGCATCATCATGCTCTAAAAAGGGAATCAGAGACGAGGCAATAGACACAAGCTGTTGCGGCGAAACATCAATCAAGTCTATCTCTTGAGGAGAAGCCATAATAAACTCTCCATCTTTACGGCATTGCAAAGGCGCTTCTCCCATCTTACCGGAAGCCTCTTTCATTACCCTAGAACTCGCAATCACTAATCCCTCTTCATCTACTGCCGATAAATGCACAACTTCCCTAGTGACTTGGCCATTCTCAACCTTATAATAAGGAGTTTCTATAAAACCATAGCGATTCACGCGCGCATACGTAGACAAGGAATTAATCAATCCAATGTTAGCGCCCTCAGGGGTTTCAATAGGACAGATGCGACCGTAGTGCGTAGCGTGGACATCTCTTACCTCAAAGCCTGCTCTTTCTCTATTAAGCCCTCCGGGCCCCAAAGTTGACAGCCGGCGTTTGTGTGTAATTTCACTTAAAGGATTGGACTGATCCATCAGCTGGCTAAGCTGTGAAGAGCCAAAAAACTCCTTAACAACTGCAACGCATAGCTTAGCACCAATCAGCTGTGCAGGCATCAAGGTTTTGACATCAGCAGAGCTCATCTTTTCAACAATCCCTTTTTCCATGCGGGCAAGACTCTGACGATACTGATTCTCAAGCACTTCCCCAACAGACCTCACTCGGCGATTCCCAAGATGGTCAATATCATCCACATCCCCTTTCCCAGTGGATAATTTGGTTAAATACTTAAGAACCGCTAAAATATCCTCTAAATTCAAGACCAGTTGGTCTTCTGGTGCTTCTATTCCTAGACGATTGTTAAGCTTAATCCTTCCCACTTCCGATAAATTATAGATATCGGGATTAAACAACAGGTTTTCAAGAGTCTTAGCAGTGATAGTCTTTGTGGGAGAGTATTCTCCGGGATATAAGTGATTGTAAACCATTTGTAAGGCTTCTTCGCATCCTTTGATTTTATGAGCCACCCAGCTTTCGTAAGGGGCTTGGCCTGTTGTGGTATCAATCTGTAATAAAGCGAGCTTTTTAATCCCTGATTGAGTAATTTCTTCTAGCATTTTGCTATCAAGGGCTGTGCCTATTTCCACTAGTACCTTACCGGAGGCGTCCGTAACCTCTTGTGATACAGGCATGCCAATTAAAGACTCTGTTCGTACCCCAACTTGTTTTATGCC
The DNA here is from genome assembly GCA_965222575.1 of Alphaproteobacteria bacterium. Lineage (GTDB taxonomy): Bacteria > Pseudomonadota > Alphaproteobacteria. Next base: position 880,997 of record OZ244958.1, on the reverse strand, counting down.
CTCTTTTTCAAGCACTTTGAAGTGCTTCTTTTCAATTTTTTTCCCTTTTTTCACAATGACTTCCCCACTGTTCGGGTTTAGCAAATCATAGGAGAGAATGTTGCCTACAAGATGCGGCAACTCAAGTCCATGGCACCACACCTGAGGATTTTTCTTCTGGTAGATAATAGGGGTGTAGAAGGTTGATAAAATTTCTCGGTCACTCATACCAAGAGCTTTTAAGAAGAGGAGCGCTGAGATTTTTTTTTGTCTATCAATCCGCACATAAATCTGGTTGTCTATTTCAAAATCCAACCAAGTGCCTCGATAAGGAATGATGCGACCGATATAGGTGATTTTTCCCGGGGAATGGGCTTTTTCTTCTTTAGAAAAGAAGGCACCGGGGCTTTTGTGCATTTGGTTTACGACCACACGTTCCGTTCCGTTGATAATGAAGGAAGCCTTGTCCGTCATCAGAGGAATGTTCCCCATATAAACACTTTGTTCTTTGATATCGACAAAGGACTTTGTCTCTGTTTCCTTGTTGACTTCGAACACATTGAGGCGAAAAGTCACCCGCAACTTCGCATCATAAGTTAAATCAGAATTCAAACACTCTTCTGTGCTAAACAAAGGCGGTTCTAAATGGTAGGAGACAAACTCCAAACTCGCTTCTTCTCCTAGGCTATGCAGTGGAAAAATGGAGGAAAAAACTCTTTGGAGTCCGACCTTTTTTCTTTCCTTCGGGGGAATATTTGTCTGCAAGAAATTTGCATAAGAGTGAAACAATACTTCCATCAACTGAGGGGAATCTTGGAATTTGTGGCCGACGAAAGAGCAACGCGATCGTTTCTTTTGTGTGAAACTAAGAGTCATAGAACGTATTTAGGAAGCAATGGACAAAGGGTGGTGCAAAGAAGCGTGAAGGGAGCGGGAATCTTCTTCAAGAGATTTTTCAGATAAGGTTATTGTAACTCTACTGTAGCACCTGCCTCTGTTAGTTTTTTTTGTATGTCTTCTGCTTCTTCCTTTGAGACCTCTTTTTTGAGAGGGGTTGGGGTTGCCTCTACAAGGTCTTTGGACTCTTTTAAGCCTAATCCTGTAATTGTTCTCACTTCTTTAATGACGTTAATTTTTTTGTCTCCTATAGCGGTTAAGACGACGGTAAAGGCGGTTTTTTCTTCTTGTTCTTTAGTGGGTTCTCCTGTGGCAGCAGGGGCGGTAACAGCAGCAGGAGCAACAGCTGATACGCCCCATTGTTCTTCTAGCATTTTGGATAATTCCACCGCTTCTTTCACTGTGAGTTTTGATAAATTTTCTGCAAGTTTTTCAATGGGATTATTCATTATTTTTTCTCCTTGGAATTTAGTGGAATTTTTATTCTTGTGGTTTTATGGTGAGAAGGGTTGGAAGTTTTGAGAGGACAGCTTTTTTCAAAGATAATAACTGCTGTGCCGGTCTTTGTAGTAGTCCCACCAATGTTCCACGAGCTTCTTCTAAAGAGGGTAAAGAGGCTAAGAGTTTAATCTGTTCAGGAGTCAACATTCCGTCAAGAGTTGTCTTGCCCCCAACAATGACAAGGTTCTGTAGCTTTTTGGATTCCTCCACGAGAATTTTTGCTGTTGCTATAGTATCATTGCTACCAATGATTGCTGTTTGTCCTGTGAAGAGGTTCTCTAAGTCTTGGAAGTTTGTGCCTTCTAAAGCGCGCCGGGCAAGAGTGTTTTTTATCACAGTCAATTTTCCTTTGCTTTGAAAAGCTTTTCTCAACCCTTCAAGCTCAAAGGTTTTTAGCCCTTTATACTGCACGACGAGAATGGAGTGTGCGGTGAATCTCTCTTTCAAGTGCTTGACAAACTCCTGTTTTTGTTCTCTGTTCATGGAGCAAGCACAGCAAGGTTAGTGGCTTTTAGGCGAATGCCGGGCCCCATGGTAGAAGATAAAATGACATCCTTCATGTATTGTCTCTTGACGCTACTTGGTTTTTCTTGTAAGACAGCTGATAAGAAGGCTCTTATGTTACTGACTAGATGTTCTTTTGTAAAGCTTGCTTTTCCAACGGGACAATGTACCACGCCGCCCTTGTCCATTTTGAAGGTGACTTGTCCCTTTTTCAAGGCTTCAATGGTAGCATTGACACTTGTTGTGACAGTTCCATCTTTAGGATTAGGCATCAAGCCTTTAGGGCCTAAAATCTTGCCAAGCTTTCCAACAATGCTCATGCAATCCGGGGTTGCTATGACCACATCATAATCACAATCCCCTTTTTCCATCTTTTTCACCAAATCCTCAGCACCCACTGCGTCTGCGTTGCTTGTTTTGGCCTCCTGTGCAGAATCTCCTTGTGCAAAGACAGCAATTTTCAAGGTTTTTCCCCGCCCATGAGGCAAGTGTACCAACCCCCGTACCATTTGCGTGGATTTTTTGGAATCCACCCCGAGATTCACTGCTATCTCAACAGTTTCATCAAATTTTGCTGTAGCACAGGATTGCATCACCTCTATCCCTTCCGCTAGTTCATAGACTTTGTCCGATTGCAGGGTCATGTTCTGAAAGCGCTTACTGGGGTTTGGTGTCATGTTGTCTGTGTTCTTGCTTATTTTATCACCAGTCCCATGGAGCGTGCTGTCCCTGCTACAATTTTCTTAGCGGCGGGAAGGGAAGAGGTATTTAAGTCTTTCATTTTGTCTTTAGCAATGGAGGTAAGCTGGGTGTCTTTGAGATTTCCTGCAATGACTCGTCCTGGTTCAGCGCCGCCTTTTTCAATTTTAAGCGCCTGTTTGATAAGGTAAGAGGTTGTTGGCCCCTTTGTTTTGATAGCAAAACTATTATCTGAGTAAACTGTAATGATTGTGGGTAAGGGCTGTCCGGGGGGGTCTTTTGCAGTTAGGGTATTAAAGGCTTTACAGAACTCCATAATGTTGATTTTCCTTTGTCCTAGAGCTGGCCCAAGAGGAGGAGCAGGCGTAGCCTTCCCTGCCGGTATGACAACTTTTATATATCCTTGAATTTCTTTAGCCACGAATCTTTATAGCTTTTCTACTTGCGCGTAAGTTAATTCCACTGGCGTTTGACGACCAAAAATTTTTACCGATACCTTCAGACGATTCCGTTCTTCATTGACTTCTTCAACAAAGCCATTAAAAAATAAAAACGGTCCATCACAAATGCGTATCTGTTCGCCGACATCAAAATGAACAGCCGACGCCGTCTTTTTCAAATTTCCCTGATTTTTCGTGCGAATAGCATCGACTTCCTCCTCAGTGATCGCTGTAGGGACCCCTTTTGTTCCTAGAAAGCCGGACACATGAGGAAGCCTAGAGACAAATTGATACATCTCATCAGTCATGTCCATCTTAAGGAGCATATATCCGGGAAAAAACTGCCTCTGTCGATTCACTTTTTTTCCTTGTCTCACAGAGACTACCTTTTCTGAGGGCATGAGAATCTCCGAAATTTTTTGCTTGATACCAACGGAGGCTAAGCGTTTATGAATTGTCTCACAGACTTGCTTCTCATATCCTGATCTGACATGTAAAATATACCAAGACATAACTAGTTGTTACTTCCGTTTATAATATGCCTAATAGAAAGCGCACGATAATCTGAGAGATTTGATCCATGAGTAGAAAAAACAAGGCGGCGAAAAAAACAATGATAGACACCATCATAAGACCCTGTAAGGTTTGACGAAAAGTCGGCCAGGTAATTTTAGAAACTTCTTGCCTTACCTGCCTTACGAACAGACCAGGAGATAAACGTGCCATATCGTTTAGTGTGCAATCATTGTGTGACTTGCTTGTAAGGGACTCTCATCACATCCCGAAGAAAATACCAACAGGGAGTAAAAGATAGCATATACTTTTGAGAGTGCCTAGCGTTTTTTTATTTTCTTTTTTCAAGTGAAAAAAGTCTCTAATAAAGGCTCTTGCGGTGAAGTTGCACAAAGAGGCGTTATTATCTTAATTGCAAACACTACAAAGCAAGGATAGACTAATGTATAGAAATTTTGCGAGGAGAGGATGAGCCGTTTACTTATTTGTGTTGTCTTTTTGTTTGCTATGAGTGAAGGCTTTTGCGCCCCAACTGAAGAAGAGGAGAATGGGGCTTCTATGGATACAGAGGATACACAGGATACAGAGGACGAGGACGGCACTACACCGCTCCATCGGGCAGCCTCTAGTGGGTACAAGGAGGTGGTGGCATCCTTAGTGGCGCAGGGGGCGGATGTAAATGCAAAGAACAAGCAGGGCAGGACACCGCTCCATGTGGCAGCCTACCTTAGGCACAAGGAGGTAGTGAAAGTTCTTGTGAAGGCAGGGGCTGATATCAATATCAAGGACAAGGACGGCACTACAGCGCTCCATAGGGCAGCCTACCTTAGGCACAAGGAGATAGTGGAAGTTCTTGCAGAGCAGGGGGCGGATATGAATGCAAAGGACAAGGAGGGCGTGACACCGCTCCATAGGGCAGCCACCCTTAGGCACAAGGAGATAGTAGAAGTTCTTGTAAAGAAGGGGGCAGATGTAAATGCAAAAAACAAGGACGGCAATACACCGCTCCATGAGGCAGCCTTAGAAGGGCGCAAGGAGGAAGTGGTGTTCTTTGTAGAGAAGGGGGCGAATTTGAATACAAAGGGCAAGGACGGCTATACACCGCTGCATTTGGGTACCTATGCGGGGCACAAGGAGATAGTGGAAGTTCTTGTAGAGAAGGGGGCTTCTGTGAATGCAAAGAACGAGCGCGGCAATACACCGCTGCATTTGGGTACCTATGCGGGGCACAAGGAGATAGTGGAAGTTCTTGTGGAGGCAGGGGCAGATGTGAATGCAAAGAACGAGCACGGCAATACACCGCTGCATTTGGCAGTCTATGCGAAGCACAAGGAGATAGTGGCGTATCTGAAAAGCAAGGGGGCGCAATAGTTTTTGTGCCTTAGGGGCTTGACTTGACAGGAGAGCAGAACCTTACTCCACAGAGCGGTCAAGTTGGACAAAGTGGCGGCGTTATCTTAATTGCAAACGCTACAAAGAAAGGATAGACTAATGTATAGAAATTTTGCGAGGAGAGGATGAGCCGTTTACTTATTTGTGTTGTCTTTTTGTTTGCTATGAGTGAAGGCTTTTGCGCCCCAATTCATGAAGTGGCGCAGGGGGCGGAGGGGAATGCACAGGACGGTCCGTACGGCTGGACACCGCTCCATAGGGCAGCCTTAGAAGGGCACAAGGAGGAAGTGGTGTTCCTAGTGGAGGAGAAGGGGGCGGATGTGCATGCACAGAACGAGGACGGCTATACACCGCTCCATATGGCAACCACCCTTGGGCACAAGGAGATTGTGGAGTACCTAGTGGAGAAGGGTGCGAATGTGAATGCACAGAACGAGGACGGCAATACACCGCTCCATATGGGTGCCTATGCGGGGCACAAGGAGATAGTGGAAATTCTTGTAGAGAAGGGGGCAGATGTGAAGGCACAGAACGAGCACGGCTTAACACCGCTCTATTTGGCAGCCTATGAGAAGCACAAGGAGGTAGTGGCGTATCTGAAAAGCAAGGAGACAGATGTGCATGCAAAGAACGAGCACGGCTATACACCGCTCTATCTGGCAGCCTTAATAGGGCACATGGAGGAAGTGGTATTCCTTGTAGTGCAGGGGGCGGATGTGAATGCAAAGGAGCACAATGACGGCTATACACCGCTCCATGGGGCAATCTTTTTTGGGCACAAGGTGGTGGTGGCGTTCCTAGTGCTGCAGGGGGCAGATGTGAATGCACAGAACTATGACGGCAATACACCGCTCCATGTGGCAGCCTTAAGGGGGCACAAGGAGGTGGTGGCATTCCTAGTGGAAGCGGGGGCAGATGTGAATGCACAGAACGAGGACGGCAGGACACCGCTCCATTTGGCAGCCATCTATGGGTACATGGAGGTGGTGGCGTTCTTTGTAGCCCAGGGGGCGGATGTGAAGGCACAGGACGATGAAGGCATGACACCGCTCCATTTGGCAGCCACCCATGGGCATAAGGAGGTAGTGGCGTATCTGAGCAAGGGTGCTGATGCCAATGCACAGGACGATGAGTACGGCTGGACACCGCTCCATTTTGCAGCCTTGAATGGGCACATGGAGGAAGTGGTATTCTTTGTAGCCCAGGGGGCGGATATGAAGGCAAAGACCAATGACGGCGCAACACCGCTCCATATGGCAACCTTAAGGGGGCACAAGGAGGTAGTGGCGTTCTTTGTAGAGAAGGGGGCAGATGTGAATGCACAGGACGATAACGGCATCACACCGCTCCATGTGGCAGCCTTGAAGGGACACAAGGAGGTAGTGGTGTTCTTTGTAGAGGAGAAGGGGGCAAATATCCACGCACAGGACAAGGACTTCGCAACACCGCTCTATATTGCAAAAGAGGCATTAAAAGAAACAACAGACGAAGAAGAAAAGAAGCGCTTAAAAGAGGTGATAGCGTATCTGAAAAGCAAGGGGGCGTAAGTAATCTAGCCTTTGTGCCTTAGGGGCTTGACTTGATAGGAAACCCGAGAGAGTCATACCCTAACAACATGACAATATTTATACCTTCTTATCCTTTTCTTAATTATACCTTCTTATCCATGATTAGTAGCCTCTAATGGGCACAAGACAATAGTGGAGGGTCTTATGAAGAAAGGGGAAGATGTGAATGCACAGGACAAGGAAGGCTGGACACCGCTCCATGAGGCAGCCTATCAGGGACACAAGGAGGTAGTGGAGGGTCTTTTGGAGAAGGGGGCAGATGTGAAGGCACAGGACAAGGGCGGCGAGACACCGCTCCATAGGGCAGGAAACAAGGCAGTGGCGGAGGTTCTTGTGGAGAAGGGGGCGGATGTAAAGGCAAAGGACAAGGGCGGCGATACACCGCTCCATTGGGCAGCCTATGAGGGACACAAGGAGGTAGTGGAGGGTCTTTTGGAGAAGGGGGCAGATGTGAAGGCGCAGGACAAGGGCGGCGAGACACCGCTCCATAGGGCAACCTATCAGGGACACAAGGAGGTAGTGGAGGGTCTTTTGGAGAAGGGGGCAGATGTGCATGCACAGGACTATGACGGCGAGACACCGCTCCATTGGGGTGCCTATGAGGGACACAAGGAGATTGTGGCGTTCCTAGTGGTGCAGGGGGCGGAGGTGAATGCAAAGGACAAAGGCGGCGAGACACCGCTCCATAAGGCATCCTATCAGGGACACAAGGAGATAGTGGAGTTCTTTGTAGAGAAGGGGGCGGAGGGGAATGCGAAGGACAAGGGCGGCGAGACACCGCTCCATAAAGCAGCCTATGAGGGACACAAGGAGATAGTGGCATTTTTAGTGGAGAAGGGGGCGGAGGGGAATGCGAAGGCCAGCAACGGCGAGACACCGCTCCATAAGGCAGCCTATCAGGGACACAAGGAGGTTGTGGAGTTTTTTGTAGCGCAGGGGGCGGAGGTGAATGCAAAGGACAAGGGCGGCGCAACACCGCTCCATAAGGCGACCTATGAGGGACACAAGGAGATAGTGGAGTTTTTTGTAGCCCAGGGGGCTTCTGTGAATGCACAGGACAAGGACGGGGGGACACCGCTGCACAGGGCAGTCTCTAATGGACACAAGGAGGTTGTGGAGTTCTTTGTAGCGCAGGGGGCTAATGTGCATGCACAGGACAAGGACGGGGGGACACCGCTGCACAGGGCAGTCTCTAATGGGCACAAGGAGGTTGTGGAATTCTTTGTAGAGCAGGGGGCTTTTGTGAATGCACAGGACTATGACGGCACTACACCGCTCCATGGTGCAGCTAAACATGGACACAAGGAGATAGTGGAGTTCTTTGTAGAGAAGGGGGCAGATATCCACGCACAGGCCAACAACGGCGCAACACCGCTCCATGGTGCAGCTAAACATGGACACAAGGCAGTAGCGAAGGGTCTTTTGGAGAAGGGGGCTTCACTCCACGTACAGGCCAACAACGGTGCAACACCGCTCCATAAGGCAGTTAGACATGGACACAAGGAGGTTGTGGAGTTTTTTGTAGAGAAGGGGGCAGATATCCACGCACAGGCCAACAACGGTTCAACACCGCTCCATGTGGCAGCCGTTAAGGGACACAAGGAGATTGTGGTGTTCCTAGTGGAAGCATATGTGAAGGCAAAGGACAAGGACGGGGGGACACCGCTCCATTTGGCAGAGGAGGCATTAAAAGAAACAACGGATGAAGAAGAAAAGAAGCACCTCTCTGAGGTAATAGAGTATCTGAAAAGCAAGGGTGGGCAATAGCCTTTGTGTCTTAAGGCTTGACTTGACAGGAGAGCAGAGAGAATCATACCCTAACAGTATGACAATGCGCTTTATTATAGCAGTCTGTATAGGGACGTTTATTGCTCTCGTATTTATTGGGGCAATAGAGACGTTTATTGGTCTCGTGCTTATTGGGGCATTTTTTCTCTTCACGAAAGATAAAAAGGTCAATATCGGCTGGACAGCGCTCCATGTGGCAGCCGTTAAGGGACACAAGGGGTGGCATCCCTAGTGGAGAAGGGGGCGGATATTGAGGCACAGGAGGACGAGCACGGCGCAACACCGCTCCATGAAGCAGCCTTTTATGGGCACAAGGAGGTTGTGGAGTTCTTTGTAGAGAAGGGGGCTTCTGTGAATGCAAAGGACGAGCACGGCGCAACACCGCTCCATGAAGCAGCCTATGAGGGACACAAGGAGATAGTGGAGTTCTTTGTAGAGAAGGGGGCTTCTGTGAAGGCACAGGACAAGAACGGCAGGACACCGCTCCATTTGGCAAAGGAGGCATTAAAAGAAACAACAGACGAAGAATACAAGAAGCGCCTCTCTGAAGTGATAGCGTATCTGAAAAGCAAGGGTGGGCAATAGCCTTTGTGCCTTAGGGGCTTGACTTGACAGGAGAGCAGAGAGAATCATACCCTAACAGTATGACAATGCACTTCCTAAAGTATAAGGAGGAATAGATAGGGATAATGGAGACCCCTCTAGAAAATATCATAAAAGATAATAAGGAAGGCAATACACTCCTTCATTGGGTAGTAAACAACTGGTTGTTAAGTTTTCTTTTTTCACTTCCATTGTGGATAACGAGCAGTATAAAGAAGGTCTTTGGAAAGCTCTACGAGCAACACAAGATAATAAAATGTCTTGTTGATTTTCTGGCATTACTTGTTTGGGGACTAGTGATTGCTTCCATTGCTGTGTCAGGTATGTATGTGAGCTCTCTAGAACATTTTGCACGGTCGGATATTTTGAAAGTAGAAGTCTTGTGCCGAGTTCTAGTGTCCGTTTTGATAACACTAGGTCTCCTTTTTCTGCTGAGCCTAAGGAAGGCACTTGCTAATGTAGACGTAAAGAACAAGAAAGGTTGTACTCCACTTTTTTATGCACAGTATGGGTGTGTAGCGAAGGCTCTTGTGAAGGCAGGGGCTAATGTGAAGGTAAAGGACAAGGACGGTGCAACACCGCTCCATTGGATAGCCTTTAATGGACACAAAGAGGTGGTGGCGTTCCTAGTGGAGAAGGGGGCAGATGTGAATGCAAAGGACAACAACGGCTGGACACCACTCCATCTGGCAGCCGCTAAGGGGCACAAGGAGGAAGTGGCGTTCCTAGTGGAGAAGGGGGCTGATGTGAATGCAAAGAACAAGGACGGCTGGACACCGCTCCATATAGTAGCCGATAAGGGACACAAGGAGGTTGTGGAGTTCTTTGTAGCGAAGGGGGCATATGTGAATGCACAGAACAAGGACAACTCCACACCGCTCCATATGGCAGCCGTAGAGGGGCACAAGGCAGTGGCGGAGGTTCTTTTGGAGAAGGGGGCAGATGTGAATGCACAGGACAAGGACAACTCCACACCGCTCCATATGGGCAGCCGTAGAGGGGCACAAGGCAGTGGCGGAGGTTCTTTTGGAGAAGGGGGCAGATGTGAATGCACAGGACAAGGACGGCAGGACACCGCTCCATTGGGTAGCCGGAAATGGACACAAAGAGGCAGTGGAAGTTCTTGTGAAGGCAGGGGCAAATGTGAATGCAAAGGACAAGTACGGCTGGACACCGCTCCATAGGGCAGCCTCATGGGGACACAAGGAGATAGTGGTGTTCCTAGTGGAGAAGGGGGCTGATGTGAATGCAAAGGACGACAAGTACGGCGGGACACCGCTCTATTGGGTAGCCGGAAATGGACACAAAGAGGCAGTGGAAGTTCTTGTGAAGGCAGGGGCAAATGTGAATGCAAAGGACAAGGACGGCTGGACACCGCTCCATAGGGCAGCCTCATGGGGACACAAGGAGGTAGTGGTGTTCCTAGTGGAGAAGGGGGCTGATGTGAATGCAAAGGACAAGTACGGCGGGACACCGCTCCATTTTGCAGCCTTAGGGGGGCACAAGGAGGTAGTGGTGTTCCTAGTGGAGAAGGGGGCAGATGTGAATGCAAAGGACAAGGACGGCAAGACACCGCTCCATTGGGCAGAGTGGGCATTAACAGAAACAACAGACGAAGACAAAAAGAAGCGCCTTTCTGAGGTAACAGTGTATCTTATAAGTAAGGGGGCGCAATAATTCATGGGGTATACTAGTATACCCTAGTAACTTGTTGACAACCCTTATGAACTTAGCATTGGAGTGCCGATTTTCCTCTCCCCCCTTTCCTAAACAAAAGAAAGCGATCCCGACAGGATTTGAACCTGTGACCTTCAGATTAGGAATCCGACGCTCTATCCAACTGAGCTACGGGACCTCCTCTCACCTTAACACAATCACATGGAAAAATAAAAACCCACACGCACAACTAGCTACTCAAAAACGTCCTCAAATACCGACTCCTCCTAGGGTGCTTCAGCTTCCTTAAAGCTTTCGCTTCTATTTGACGAATGCGCTCCCGTGTCACCGTAAATTGCTTCCCTACCTCTTCTAAAGTGTGGTCAGAACCTACCCCTATCCCAAAACGCATCCTCACCACACGCTCCTCCCGCGGCGTTAATGACGATAACACTTCCGTAATCGTCTCCTTCAAATTCGTGTGAAGCGCCGACTCTATAGGAAGTACCGTGTTCTTATCCTCTACAAAATTCGATATCTGGCTGTCTTCATCTTCTCCTAAAGGCGCCTCAAGACTAATAGGCTCCTTGGACACTTTGCTGATTTTATGTACCTTCTCCAAAGAAATCCCTAGAGAATCCGCAAGCTCAGACATGCTAGGCTCCCGACCAGTACTATTGAGTATCTGACGCGACATCCTCTTCAGCTTGTTAATCGTCTCAATCATATGAACAGGAATCCGTATCGTCCGCGATTGATCCGCTATAGAACGCGTAATAGCCTGACGAATCCACCAAGTCGCATAAGTCGAAAACTTATAACCCCTACGATACTCAAACTTCTCAACCGCTTTCATCAACCCTATATTCCCCTCCTGTACCAAATCCAGTAACTGTAAACCCCTAGGCGTGTACTTCTTCGCAATGGAAATCACTAACCGTAAATTCGCTTCCACCATCTCCTTCTTCGCTCGCGCTACTTCCCTCTCCCCTTGCGAAATATCGTCAACTATCCAACGAAAATCCCCCATCATCAGACCTATTTCACTAAAAAAGGTTTTTATGTCTCTCACAATTCTCTCAAAGGACTCCTCAGAATTCTTCAAAACAGAACCCCACTTAGCATTCAACTTAAGCAGTCTCTTTTCCCAACCGGGATGTAAAAACTCCTCCATATACCAACGTTGAAAGTCTTCCCTCTGTATCCCATAACGTTCACAAAGCCTCAACAGCTGACCCGATTTCCCCATGAATGACTTAAACAACTCCCTGTGCTTCTTACATAAATTATCAATCTCCAGAGGATGAAGGTGAAGACTCTCTAAGTGACACGCCATTCTCCTCAGATGCCTGTTGTAGGACGCACGATACACAGAGGTCTTCTTGCTCCCTTCAAGATAGCTTGTTAAAAACTTCTCCTGAATTCTCAACAATGCCTTATAAGCCTTCTGTAGTTTCTCAAACTTCTCAAAAATATAAGGCCTATACATCGCCGCCATCTTAGCATAGGAATACTTGCCCTCTTCAAAGACTTCCTCCTCTTCTTCCGTCTCTTGAGATTCCTCCTGTTGGTCTTCTTCCTCTCGAAGTTTTTCCTCATCGAGTACCTGATAAAGCATCCCCTCTTCACTAGGGGGCTGCTCTTTCTCCGGCATCTCCAAAGGCCCAACCTCATCACAGACCTTCTCAAGGGCTATGACTTCCTGTAAAGTTATCTTCTCCTTTTGCAACGCATCATAAATCTCCAACAAGTACGCAAACGTAATGGGCGATTTCGCAATGGCGTCTTTAATTTTGAGCTTACCAGCCTCTATACGCTTAGCAATGGCAATCTCGCCCTCCCTTGACAGTAGCGACACAGCCCCCATCTCACGCAAATACGTGCGAACCGGGTCATTTAAGTAATCGGGAGAAGCCTTCTGTTGCGTCTCCTGTTGAGGAGAGAGTGCTTTGTCTTCAGTACTCTCTTCACTAATCTCTTCCTCCATACGCACCCCTAGCTTCTCTAGGTGCGCCATCACTTCATCTACCACCTTGTCAATGTCCCCCACCCTCCTTTCAGACTTTTTCCTCTGTAACAGGAGAGTATCAAGGGTAGACTTTAAGGTCTCATAGGTACAAAAGCCCTCTTTTTTCGCCTTCTTAATCAGGGCGAGGATTTCTTTTTCTTCTAAAACAGAGGGAACGTGAGGAGAACGAAGAGACATAAACAGAACGCTATTTTAGTGATTCAAAGATAAAAATGACACAAAAGCCTTAGGCACTTCAGAAGAGGGAACTGTCTTAAGGCTCCTAGCCATATGCTGAACACTTTGTTGCTCTTTTAGCACACTTGCCATGGTATGACAAGAAAACCGCAATAAAATTTCTTTCAATTCACTTTGTTGTCCCTGTTCAAAACAAGATATCCATTTTAGCAGACACTTCCGCAGTCTGTCAAGAGGGGGATCATATAAAATCATTTTTTCTAAGAGGGTTTTACTCGCCGTAAGACACGCAGCATGTTGAATAAGCAAAGAAGAGGTCGTAATAATAAAGCCTAGAAGGACTTTAGCATCGGCAGTAGATTTTCCTAAGTTGTGGGCTACCGATAAAAGGGTTTTGCGCCGCTTTAACATATGTTGCGTAGAAAACGGGAGTGTGTTGTGACGCCGGACTTGATATAACTTGTTCCGGAATCGCTCTTGATAGATTTTAGAGGTGCTTTGATGCTGAATTTCACGTCCATAGCCAAGAAGGGTTTCCTCTATTTTCGCAAGCATCTCAGGGCTTATTTCTCGGGCACTTGAAACCTTCTCCCAAACACTTTGCCACAAAAAATCAGACAAAGAAAGGGCATGAAACCTATGAGAAAAATCTTCCCCATGGCTCTTTAACACACTATCAGGGTCTTCGTTTTCAGGGAGTTGTATAAAGACTATCTCACGTCCGGGAGAGACAAAGGGCAATGCAAGCATGGCAGCCCGTTCAGAGGCAGCCCTCCCTGCCCTATCGCCATCAAAACAGATGGTAATCTTCTCAAGGCGCCGCCAAAGAAGAAACAAATGCGTCTTTGTCAACGCTGTCCCTAGCGTCGCAACACTATTGCACACCCCCCTGTTATATAGACTCAATACATCCGTATACCCCTCCACAATAAAGACAGTCAAAGGCTTGTTCTCAAGAGCCTTTTTGTAATTGAATAGAAGAGAACTTTTGCTAAAAACCGGGCTTTCAGGAGAATTGAGATACTTGATTTTCTCCTGTCCCCCTCCCCCCCCTCTTAAAGAGATAAACCGTCCACCAAAGCCTACTACAACCCCGCTAGGAGACAGAATAGGGAACATCAAGCGCCCATGGAAAAAAGGATAGGTTTCCCTGTCCGTCCGACGACAAAGCCCCGCTTTTTCTAAAAGGTCTAAAGAGAAACGACTTTTCATATGGGACAGAAATCCCCATAAGGGCGCACACCCAAGACGAAAGGTCTCCCAAAGAGAAGAAGGATATCCGCGCCCCTCTAAGTATGCTCTAACTTTACTGCCGTCTTCAGAAAGCAATGTCCGCTCAAAAAACTGACAGGCTTGCTCTAATACCTCCAACAAGGGGGCATGCTCTTGTTTGTCACGCCTAGACCACTGAGGGGGGCTAATGCCCGCCATGGAACAAACCATCTCTACTGCCTCTTTGAAGGTCTTCTTTTCGCCCTCTACCAGAAAGGTGAAAATATTTCCTTTGGCTTCACACCCGAAACAGTAGTACACTCCTTTTTGGTCATTCACAGAAAAAGAAGGCGTTTTCTCCGTATGAAACGGACATAACCCTTTGAAGGAAAAAGGCCCGGACTTCTGTAAGGAGACTCTCTTTGAGACAACACTTGACAGAGGCACGCTGGCTTGCAGATTGTCAAGAAAATTTGAGTCATACATGAGAGGAGAAGTCAGTAATGAGGGGTATGGTTACAAGAAAGAGGAAGGGTGTAGCAGTTTATCATAGAAAAACCTGAACAAACAATGTCATGCATCATGGAAGATTATAAAATTAAAGACCCAGCACTTGCAACACTTGGTCGACAGGAGATTGGATTAGCAGAGCAAGAAATGCCCGGACTGATGAGCATAAGGGAGAAATGGGGGGCAGAGAAACCCTTAACAGGGGCGCGTATTGGAGGCTGTTTGCACATGACCGTACAGACAGCTGTTCTCATAGAAACCTTACAATTTCTTGGAGCGTGCGTGCGGTGGTGCGGCAGTAACATTTTTTCTACGCAAGATACCGCTGCTGCTGCAATTGCTAGGGCTGGTACTCCTGTTTTCGCTTGGAAAGGGCAGAGTCAAGAAGACTATTATTGGTGTCTACAGCAGGTTGTGGAAAAACAGAACTGGCGTCCTCACCTCTTTGTTGATGATGGGGCGGAGATAGTGAGCTACTTATTGCAACATCGTCCCTCTGCATTCACCAAGCTTCACGGTGTTTGTGAGCAAACAGGCGCTGGGATAGTAAGACTATCTAAGATAGCCCAAGAAGGAAAACTGCTTACACCCGTCATTAATATCAATGATTCCGTAACGAAATCGAAATTTGACAACATTTACGGCACGCGAGAAAGTCTACTAGACGGCCTTAAACGCGCAACAGATACTATGATTGCAGGGAAAATCGCTGTTGTGTGCGGCTATGGTCATGTTGGGAAAGGGGCGGCTTTGGCTCTAAGGGGACAGGGGGCACGCGTTGTGATAACGGAAATAGACCCTATTTGCGCACTACAAGCCGCTATGGAAGGGCTTGAAGTCACAACAATGGACAAGATAGCATCAAAAGCCGATATCTTTGTAACAGCTACAGGGAATATAGAAGTCATTACCTTTGACCACCTATCTCAAATGAAACAAGGCGCCATTGTTTGTAATATTGGTCATCTTGATAAGGAAATTGCTATCGCGGCTTTACAGGATACCCCTTGGATTGAAATCACCCCACAACTCCACCAAGTGCGTGTGCCTAATGGGAACTCTATACGCATACTAGCAAAGGGCAGAATCGTTAACCTTGCTTGTGCTACGGGACATAGCAGTTTCGTAATGAGCGCTTCCCTCAGCAATCAGGTGCTAGGCGTGCTAGAACTTTGGAAAAATCAAAAAGCCTACAAAGAGAAAAAAATTTACACCTTACCCAAAGCCTTAGACGAATGGATTGCCTCCGTGCATTTAACCGCCCTAGGAGGACAACTCACAAAGCTCTCAAAGCAACAAGCCCATTACCTGAATGTCTCCCCTCAAGGCCCCTTTAAGGACAATACTTACCGGTACTAGCACCCCCAAAGAGCCCTCCCGAATAGAGCACTAGGGCATCACCCCAGGGATTGTAATGAAAGAGCGCGCTAAGGCATCAACGCGGTTATTTTCAAGACTCCTATCATGCCCTTTCACCCAGTGCCAGTTTACTCGGTGGCACTTACACTCTCTGAGTAACTGTTCCCAAAGGTCTTGGTTTTTCACAGCTTTTCGCCCCTTGGTTCTCCAGCCTCGCACTATCCAGTCTTTTATCCAGTAAGTCATTCCTTTTTGCACATAGACGCTATCTGTATAAAGATGCACCTTTGAAGAGGCATTTTCTAAGGCTCTTAAGGCCTCCAGTGCAGCTGTTAGCTCCATACGGTTATTGGTTGTACTAGAAGCTGACCCTCCTAATTCTTTTTCTTCCTTGTCCCCAAAGCGTATTAAAGCCCCCCACCCGCCGGGACCGGGATTGCCGCTACAGGCTCCATCAGTCCAGATTTTGACAACACCAAGTTCCATTTCCGGGTTTCTTTCAACGCTCCCTTAGTGTATACTGATATCTCTCATCACTATACCACACCCCTCCTTTATGACCAAGCCTCCTTCTTTTCCCTTTTCTTCTGCTACCCGCATGGAAAAAGACACTATGGGGTCTATTCCCGTGCCAAAAGAGGCCCTATGGGGGGCTCAAACGCAACGCAGTTTAATCAATTTCAATATTGGTGATGAGCTAATGCCAAAAGAAATTATTTTAGCACTAGGTCTCATTAAAGGCGCCATCGCCCGTTACCATGGTGAGAACGGCGCACTACCCGTAGCCATAGCAAACGCTATTGAAAAAGCAGCAAAAGAGGTGAGCCAAGGCGACCTCATGCCCCACTTCCCCTTGAAAGTTTGGCAAACAGGCTCTGGTACGCAAACCAATATGAATGTCAATGAAGTCATCGCACGCAGGGCTAACAGTCTGTTGCCTTCAAGCAAAAAAAGAGAACACATTCACCCCAATGACCATGTGAACAAAAGTCAATCCTCCAATGATACCTTCCCAACGGCTATGTATATAGCGTCCTTCAAGCTTGGACAGGAAGTGTTAGTGCCCTCCATTTCAGAGGTCTTAGAGACCTTAGCCGAAAAAGTCAAGGCGTGGAAAAGCATTGTGAAGATTGGGCGCACACACACCCAAGACGCAACACCCCTCACCCTAGGGCAAGAATTTTCCGCTTTTCATGCCCAACTCAAGCACGCTCAAACCGCCCTCACCACAGCACTAGAAAGCCTCCTAGACCTCCCTCAAGGCGGTACAGCTGTTGGGACAGGGCAAAATACATTCGTCGGCTTTGATAAGGCTATTGTAGAGGATATCGCCCGCACCACAAGTACTCCTTTTCGGGTAGCCCACAATAAATTCGAAGCCATTGCAGCCCATGATGCTATGGTACAGGTCTCAGGGAGCTTGAACACACTTGCGGTGGCTCTCATGAAAATCGCCAACGATATTCGCTTCCTAGCCTCAGGGCCAAGGGCAGGACTTGCTGAGATTTTCTTGCCAGCCAATGAGCCGGGCTCTTCCATTATGCCCGGAAAAGTCAACCCAACGCAATGCGAAGCCCTCACTATGGTCTGTGCCCAAGTCATGGGACACCACCTCACCATTTCCATAGCAGGAGCAAGCGGACACTTCCAACTCAACGCCTTCAAGCCCGTCATAGCCTTTTGCCTCATCAAGTCACTACACCTCCTAGCGTCTGCCCTCAATAGCTTTCACCATCACTGTCTCAAAGGCATCACCCCTAACAAGAAAGCCATCCGTACGCACTTACACAATTCTTTAATGTTAGTCACCGCTCTCGTCCCCCTCATAGGATATGATAAAGCCGCTTCAATCGCCCTCACCGCGCACAAAAATGGGACTTCCCTACGACAGGAAGCCCTAAAGGCCGGCATTGAAGAAAAGGTCTTTGATACCCTAGTAGACCCTGAAAAAATGCTCTCCCCTAGGGAAAAACTCTAATAAAACTTTCTAAGAAAGAGAATCGCTAACCCGTTGGTCTCTTCAGAATCTGCCTTAGGACGCAAAAGAATAATATAGAGCATCTCCTCAGGCTCTTCCTCCACCTTTTTATCCACTGACATCACAATTTCTTCTTCCTCCCGCACATAATACGAAAACCTCCCATAAACTAGCGTTTCATTCAAAGTAATGGTGTACTGCTCTGCATACAAAGTGACCAACTTGGAAAAAATTTCATGAAAGTCTTCCGGGTATTTTTCTAAGACAAGTTCTTCCTTCGCCTCTTCTACCCTCTCGCCAATCCCATACTTCAAATCCTTAATCTCAGACCACCTTCTTGAAGCATCAAAAGGAGTTTTTATGGTGTCCTGAAATTCCTGCACACTCACAAAAGACTCCAAAGGACCACGCAAAAACATAAAACTCTCATAGAAATCTTCAACTAAAGGGGATAAAGCCTCTTCTAAAGTCGCCTCTTCTATAATCTCAAAATCAATAGGCATCTCAAAGCTTACATCCAACATGTTGTGTTCCTCAAATCCCAAGCAAGGCACTCCAAGAGAAAGAAAGGAAGCCCCCACAAACAGGTTGAAAAACCATTTTTTTGAGAATTTCAAAATAAACATATACAACCCCTTCCTAAGCCTGATATCTTAATTAGTACTCTAATTGTACTGTGATAAAAGCAACCTGTCAACAGACACGCAAGATAATGAGAATAATGGAGGGAAAAAAGGGGATTGTCTTTGGGCTAGCCAATCACCGGTCTATTGCTGCTGGCATTATCAAACTTTTACATGCCCAAGGAGCAGAGGTAGCAATCGCTTATCAGGGAGAACTCTTAAAGAAGCGGGTACTGCCTATTGCACAGGAAGTGGAAAGCCCACTGGTTATAAGCTGTGATGTCACAAAAAAAGGGGATATACACAAGGTTTTTGAGACTCTAGAACAGAAATGGGGGGAAATAGACTTCGTGGTACATTCTTTAGCTTATGCTGATAGAGACGCTTTACAGGGAGAGTATCTTACAATCTCTTTGGAGCAATTCCAACACAGTTTGCATGTTTCCTGTTATTCCTTTGTAGAAATGTGTCAATGCGCGAAAGCGTTGATGAAGCCGGAAGGGAGTTTGTTAACATTGACCTATTATGGGTCACAAAAAGTGGTACCAAACTACAATCTGATGGGGGTAGCAAAAGCCGCCTTAGAAGCGTCGGTTAGGTATCTAGCAGTGGATTTAGGGAAGAGAGGGGTTCGAGTCAACGCTTTGAGCGCAGGCCCTATTAAAACATTAGCATCTAGTGGTATTAAGGGATTTTCCAAAATGCTGTCTTACGATGCCGCCTTAAGTCCTCTAGGGCGTAATACCACAGTCAAAGATGTGGCAGGGGGGGCTTTGTATCTTCTGTCTTCCATAGGAGGCGGGGTAACAGGGCAAGTGAGTTATGTGGACTGTGGTACCTCTGTGGTGTGCCTGCCCTCAGAATCATAAGAGGAAACCCGCCTCAACATGGTGTGTTAGTTTCTTTTGAAGGGCTTTCGTGAAAGGCCCCGGCGTCCTTTTTCCTAGTGAGTAGCCATCTATGGAGCGTATGGGAGTCACTAAGGCATTAGAGGAGGTGATAAACGCTTCATCAGCTTCTAAGGCCTCTTGTCGTGTAAAAAAGGCACAGGTGACTTGGTCTTTCAAAAGCTCCATCACCACAAAACGGGTGATACCTGAGACAATGCCGTGTTGCAAGGGAGGGGTGAACGCTTGATGGTCTTTGACAATCCAAACATTGGATGAAGCCCCTTCTAGTAGAGCTTTTGTATGAGGACAGACAAACAGGGCTTCTTGACAGTTGCGTTGTAAGGCTTGTTGCTTCGCTAAAAGATGAGGCAGTAAGCCATTAGTTTTCATCCCCTGCAAGTACGCACGGGTATCTTGTAAACTGATAGTATCAATGCCTAAGCGTTGATTGTCTTCAATACCATCAGGCAAAGGATAGGCTAGCACATTGACTGTCAGTGGCTTCACAACAGAGGGGATACCATGTTGTCGGGGATACACGCCTCTTGACACTTGGAGATAGAGATACCCTTTATGAAGGCGACTTTTTTTCGCAACTGTCTTACAGATGACCGTAAGGGTAGGCAGGGGCATAAGAGACTGAAAATGCAAGCGTTTACAGGACTCCTGCAGACGCTTCAAATGCTGCTCAAGAGCTATATATCGATACAGGCCATTGTGTTTTGTAAAAGCAATCACTTCATAAACAGAGTCAGCAAACTGATAGCCTCTCTCCTCTATGGAGATACCCTGTTTAAGATGAGAGGAAAATTGTCCATTAATATAAGCACTCATCTTTCAGCTCCTGAGAATGAAGAAGGGGGAACAGTTTGAAAAAATCTTGTAGCAGCGATGAACAGGACGAAAAGACCGCACCGTCCGCCTAAGAGTAATCCTCCTGCCGTTAATCGTACAACGGGGGAAGAAAGAGAAGACCAGTCGCTAAGGGTTTCCATGGTGAGAAAGCCTAGTTCTCCTCCCGTGTTAGAGAGCGCTATCAAAGAGAGTGTCAAAGCGGTTGGCACATCATAGTCATAAGCTGTGAAAAGCAAGGCGCTCAGCAACACAACGAACAGGCATACAAGGGCCATAAACCAGAGGATTCTGAACCATTGTATTTTCAAAAGCGTTGTGTGATAGAAAATCCCGAACACCCTGTGGGGAAAGGCTAGCTTGTACAGCCCCAACACAGCCCCTTTCACGAAGATGAAAGCAGGAAAGATTTTCAACCCCCCTGCCGTGGAAACCCAACAGCCCCCAATGCCCATCAATACTAGCGCTGTAAGCGTTGGAAAGGCCGTCAAAGGCAGTGTTTTATCGAAAGCCCAGCCTGTGGTACTGAGGGTATTGGCGCAAAAGGTAAGCCCTGCGAAAAGAGAGTCGAAAACAGACACACTTCGGCCAGAGAAGAAAACATAGACACTCATCATGGCAGTAGCGCCTAAGAAAAGACCCATCAGAAGCCTAAACTGCTGGTCTTGGAAGAAGATTTTTCTACTGCTTTTGTCACCAAACAGAAGAGGGAGATGGAGAAAACTCAGTGCCCCTATCAACACAAAGACAGACAACACCAGCATACTGGAAGGAGAAAGAGGGGGGAACATCAGGCCTTTTAAGGTCAAGCCTGTAGTGCTAAGGCTAGAAAGAGCGTAAAAAAGAGAGCTCCACTTCTCCATCCCTGAGAATTGTAGCAAAAGCCAACAAACAGCCGTAAGAAGAAGATAGGTTCCCCCTATTTTCATCACGAGGCCCTTAGGGAAGGGGTGGAAGAGAGTGATTTGGCGCCGAAACAGCTGGCGACTTGAAAAGGTGTCTTCTAAAAAGAGATTCAATAGGATGGCGCTCATACAAAACAAGTGGAGAAATCCGCCGAACCAAGCCATTAATGCTTTCCAGAACTGAAGATAGACAGGGAGAGAATAAGGAAGAAAAGACCCGCCCGTAGTGGTAAGGCACAAAAGGCTTTCCAAGTAAAAAGACCCAAAAAAAGGAGATTGTGGGTAGACAAAATAAAAGGGTAAAGCCCCAAAAAATGGCATAATAAGCAAGCTCAATAGAAAAATCGTGCTGATGCGTAAGGGAATATCTTTAGGCGCAAGATGCGGTATTTTTCTGGACAAGGTACTGATGGTTAAAGACACAGCGAAACACAAGCAAATCATGCCCCCAAGAGCAAAGGATAAAAAGGATAAATGGTCTAATAATAAACTGCCTACCGCTGCGAGAACAAAAAGCCCTGAAAAGGCAAACAGCAGCACGCAAAACCCGCCCACAGTTGTACGAAACATGAATTAAAAATACTCCGTAGTAGGCGATAGGGTGCGCTCTAAGCTCTTCATGGCCTCTTTCTTACAGGATAACAAAAGATGATCGCCTTTTTCCAGCAATAGACCCTCTGATAACGCCATAAAAAGCTTATCTCTATACAAACCACAAAGCCTAAAATTCTTCCCTCCCTCTAAAACAGAAAGATTTTCCCCCACTAAGGACGACCCACTAGCAATAACAGCAGACAAAATATAGATATCTTCCCCGGGAATAGGAAAAATCGCCTGAATATGACCTCTTTTAATATGACGCAAAATGGCCGATGAAATGGTATCTTGCGGATTAATCACCACATCTATGCCAAGGGAATCCACTAAAGCCCGATACTGCTGCTTATGATTGATAATAGCAAGAGACTTCTCTACCCCTAGAGACTTCGCTAAAGAGGCAACCAAAATGTTGATTTTGTCTTCATCTGTCAAGGCGAGAACAACAGACGACTTATCAAAGGGAATCTGCCCCATGATGCTCTCATTCATCACATCTCCTTTGAGAATCTTATGATTCTTGATATCATGTCTATAAAGATGCTCCAAAAGCTTATCTACCTGCTCCTCTTGCTTCTCCACAATCGTTAAATAGGTCTTAGGGCTTCTACGGTGAAGCTTCTCAATAATAGCCGTACTAATAGCACCACCTCCAATAAAAATGACATGCTCCATATGAGTCTGGCTATACCCAAAAATAGACATGATACGGCTCATATGAGACAGAGGATAAATCAGCACAATTTTATCATGCGCTTCCAGAGAATCTTTCTCAGAGACGTAAGTGAACTGATGGTCTTTTTCTTTAGCAATCATATGGATAGAAAAGACCACATCCGGATACAAAGCATGGATTTCCTGAATGGGTTTTCCTTCTACAAGGGTATCTTTCTTCACACTCAGTCCCGTGACATAAACTTGCCCTTTACAAAAGGCTTCCGTGAACTGGGTGCCCGGCATATCCAAAGCGTGTTGAATAATGGTAGCAATTTCCTGCTCTGTAGAAATGACCAAATCTGCCGGGACATTGCTAGCACTAAAGAGCGTACTGTACTGCGGTAGAAAATAGGAGGAATTTCTAAGACGCAAAATCCTTGTCTGATTGCCAAAGAATAAAGCCGCAATTTTACAGGTCATCATGTTCACTTCATCACAATGAGTCACCGCAAGCAATATGTCACACCCTTGACCAATGGCTTGTTTTAGCACAAGGGGGTCGCTGCTAAGACCGATCTGTACCGTGACATCAAAATCCTGTTCAATTTTCTCCGCAAGGACTCGATTTTCCTCTATGACCGTTACAACATATTCATTATGCTGACACATCCATTGGGCAAGTGTCCTTCCCACTCTCCCTGCACCGCAGATAATCACTTTCATGAGATATCTTCCCTAGAAGGGAATCTCGTCATCCAAGGCCAAAGCTTCCTCTGGCAATTCCTGTTTAGAAGGCGATGAAGAGGGTTCTGGTGGCTTTGTCCTCTCAGGAGATGATGGTCGTCTTGTATTGTCGTTCTTACTACTAGGTGCACTGGATTGCGGAGCCCTTCTCTCTTCAGGAGTAACGCTACCTTCATCGCGACGAGACCCTAAAAAGGTGACATCACTGACAATAATTTCTGTGGTATAACGGTCTACACCCTTATCATCAGTCCATTTTCTTGTTTGTAACGCCCCCTCGCAATAAGATAAAGAGCCTTTTTTTAAGTACTGCATAATCAACCGCCCTAAGGCTTCACGAAAGATAACCAAGTTATGCCACTGGGTGCGCTCTTGCCTTTCTCCTGTGTTTTTATCCTTCCAGCTTTCAGAGGTCGCTAAGGAAAAAGTCACAATCAGACTACCAGAGGCAGAGTAACGTTCCTCAGGGTCTTTTCCTAACCGCCCCACCAAAATCACTTTGTTCACACCAGACATATGATATAATATGTAGCCTCGAAAGTATAATTCTGCCTCTAGTTATAGCATAAGATTCTCAGGGATGCAAAAAATTTCACATGTTAACAGATAAGCGCTCTCATGGATGAGTATCTTGTCATTCAAGGAGCACGGCAGCATAATCTCGCGAACATTTCTTTGAAATTGCCCAAGAAATCCTTGATTGTGTTCACAGGCGTGTCCGGTTCAGGGAAGAGCTCTTTAGCTTTTGACACCATCTGCGCTGAAGGACAGAAGAGATACTTGGAAAGCTTGTCTTCTTATGCACGCCAGTTCTTGACCATGGGTCAGAAGGCAGAGGTGGACAAAATCTCTGGTCTAAGTCCCACCGTCTCTATTGCCCAGAAAAAGCCTACTCATAATCCTCGTTCTACCGTAGGAACAGTAACAGAAGTGTATGATTATTTACGCCTTTTATACGCACGTATCGGAGTCGCCTACTCTCCTACAACAGGAGAGCCTATAAGCGGTCAGTCTGTGGAACAGATGGTACGGCTAATCTGTGAAAAATCCCAAAAGGTCAAAGGGACTATCACCTTGATGGCGCAGCTCGCACAGCAACGCAAGGGCAAACATGAAGAATTATTCGGCTCTCTTTTGAAGGATGGCTTCTTGCGTGTGAGAATCAACGGCAAAATTGAACTGCTAGAAGAACTTCCCGCTTTAGACCAAAAGAAAAAATACGATATCGAAGTCGTCGTGGATAGGCTACGAACAACAATGCCTTGGGAAGAAGACAAAAAGGAAAGACTAGCGGCCTCCATAGAAACAACACTGTCTCTTTCCCCAACACTCATGGTGTTATTACAAGGAGAGAAGCAAGAAGAAACCCTGTATATGTCCTCTGTCTCCGCCTGTCCTGTATCAGGCTTTTGCATAGGGGAGATTGAGCCGAATTTGTTTTCCTTTAACACTCCCCGCGGAGCGTGTTCTGCCTGTTCTGGATTAGGCAAGACAGTAGGATTTGAACAAGAGCGCTTACTAAAATCCCCGTCTTTGCCAGCCCCCAAGTGTTTTCATTTTCCCCTAAATGTTTCCTTATTTCTGCGGCGTTTAGCACGGCGGGTAGAAAGAGAATACCACCTCCCCTCTCGCACCCCTTGGAAAAAGCTACCGTCTTCAGCACAGAAGAAATTGTTCGCAAACATGATGCCTTATTTACAGGCGTTATATCACAGGGAGTATGAGCATAAGGAGATAAACTCTCTCCGGCAGTACGCAGAGAAAGGAGATTGTTCCTCTTGTAAGGGACATCGTCTTTGTCCGGAGGCACTAGCGGTGCGTGTTTGGAATCGGAATATTGCGCAAGTGTGTGATATGACCATTGAGCAGGCACTGTTGTGGGTTAGCTCTGTGGAGGAGGAACTGGATAGTCAAAAGCGAGAAATTGGCCGCATGATTGTAAAAGAGATAGAAAGTCGACTGGGGTTTTTAAGAGATGTAGGGTTACACTATCTCACCTTATCGCGGGCATCAGAGACCTTATCGGGAGGGGAAGCCCAGCGGATTCGATTAGCATCACAGGTAGGCTCAGGGTTAACAGGATTGCTCTATGTTTTAGATGAACCCTCCATTGGGTTACACCAACGGGATAGCACGAAGCTTTTGGATACCTTGAAGACGCTGCGGGATACGGGCAATACGGTGATTGTGGTGGAGCATGATGAGAGTGTGATGAATCAGGGGGATTATTTGGTAGATATCGGTCCGAAAGCGGGAAAAGAGGGAGGACGCATTGTGGCATGCGGAACGCCTGAGGAGGTAAAAAAAGCCTCTCAAGGTCTTACGGCGCAGTATCTCAATGGGTATCGCGTGGTCCCTATTCCTGAAACAAGACGCCCCTGTTCTAAAAAGGGAGCCGCCTTAGTCATTAAAGGGGCGCGTGTGAACAATTTGAAACAGCTCACTGTCTCTTTTCCACTTAAGCGGTTAATTTGCGTCACCGGCGTATCGGGGTCTGGTAAGTCTTCTTTAGTGATAGAAACACTCACGAAGTTATCTCAAGCCGCTCTGAAAGGAGAAGTCCCACAAGGAGGAGCAACCCTACAAGGAATAGAGGACATTCAAAAGGTCATTAAAATCACACAAAGCCCTATTGGTCGTACGCCTAGGTCTACGCCGGCAACGTATACGGGCGTTTTTTCTCCTATTCGTTCTTGGTTTGCAGCTCTTGAGGAGGCGTGTATACGGGGATATGCGGCAGGACGGTTTTCTTTTAATGTTGCAATAGGAAGATGCCCGGAATGCAAGGGAGATGGAGAGAAAAAAGTGCAGATGCATTTTCTTCCCTCTCTTTATATGACCTGTCCTGTGTGTGGAGGCAAGCGTTATAATGAACAGACACTTCAGGTGCGCTATAAGGGGAAGTCTATTGCTGATGTTTTGAACATGAGTGTGGAGGAAGCGTGCGCATTTTTTCAGTTAGTACCAGTCATTTCAAGACACTTACAGGTAATGAAAGCCATCGGTCTTGGCTATATTCGCTTAGGGCAATCGGCCTTGACCCTATCAGGAGGGGAAGCCCAGCGGATAAAACTCTCTAAAGAACTCGTACGCCAAACAAGAGGGCAGGGCTTGTATATTTTTGACGAGCCTACAACGGGCTTGCATTTTCAAGATATCACCCAACTGATGAAGATTTTTCACCAACTAGTAGACAAAGGGAACACAGTGGTAGTCATTGAACACAATTTAGATGTGATTAAGCAAGCGGATTGGATTGTGGAGATGGGGCCGCGCGGCGGAGAGGAAGGTGGCGAAATCCTCTTCACAGGCACACCAAACGCCCTTGCCAATACCTCTTATACCGCTACAGGCCCCTTCTTAAAGGTCACTCTAAGAAAAAAACAACGCCTTCCTCAAAAGCCGCTTTAAGAAAAAAAACAGATTTTGTGCGTAACAGTATTCTATTGTATGCTTTCAGTTAGGAAAAATCTTCAAGGAGTTTTATTGTGTCCTTTGATGTTTCTCAAGCCTTACGAAACAAAAACACTCATTCAGCGTCTAAAGACTTATCTTTAGGATACCCTATTAACTTAAGTGTACCGCCAAAGGCTTTTTTTCAATGGCGGCAGGAACTGACGGCTACTGGCATTAACATTATTCACCACAATAATGTAGGCAATCCTTATGAAGAGACAAGTCCTTTGCCTCACCATACCCATGATTTTGAGAAAGAAGTTGTCAAGCGTTTTGGGAAGCTTTTAGAGTTTGATGAGGAAAATTTATGGGGCTTCGTTTCCCAAGGGGGGACAGATGGGAATATGCACGGGCTCTACATAGGGCGCGTCCTGCTTACGGGACAAAGCGGTATCAAGCCAAAGATATATTTTACACGCGAGGCGCACTATTCTATGGAGATTTTAAGCAGTGTTCTAGACCTACAAAAAGTCATTGTCAACGCCTCAGAAACAGGGGTGCTTGATATTGAAAATCTTGCTGAGAAGCTTGCGCTTAATGCTGATACTCCGGCTTTAATCGTAGCCGCCTTAGGGAGCACCTTCAAAGGGGCTATAGACCCCTTAGATAATATTAGAGCCTGTCTTAAGCATCATCCTCTCCCTAGCTACATACATGTGGATGCTGCCTTATTCGGGGGGTATCTCCCCCACACTTCTTATGCTCATGAAGTGCAACATTTCTCTCCTACCAATCCCAGCGGACGGTATGACTCCATTGCTATTTCCTGTCATAAATTTTTTGGGTTTCCTAATCCCGCAGGCTTATTTTTCATGACAAGAAAGTCTTTTGAGGCCTATCAAAAAATTTTCAAGACCCTTCATAATCCCGAATATGTCCATCAAGTGCCGGGTACCATAGCCTGCTCAAGAAGTGCTGTCAATGCAGCGGAATTCTTCTTTTTCTCTACGCCTAGCGCCTTGAAAACCCAACATGCAGAAGCACAAGATATATTGAAAAAGACCACCTACCTACACCAACAACTCAAAACCTCTTTTCCTCATCTCATGCCCCTACGGGCATCAGAAGCTTCCAACACCATCCTCTTTCAAAAACCTTCTGCACGTATCGTGCAAAAATACTCCTTAGCCACAATGGAACTTGATGTTAAGGGGGAACTTGTCCCCTTTGCTCATGTTGTAATGATGCAACATGTCAAACAAAACATCCTAGACCAATTCTTAGAAGACTTATCATAACCCCCTCACAAAAGAGGGAGGGCTTCACTCTTTTTCTGAAGTCACAAAGGGGTTTATTTCCACTCTTTGATAATAAAATCAATAACCTTCAGTATAAATTTTCCTTTTGGGTCGGGGCTTTCAGAAAATTTTCTATAGAACTGCAACACTTTTCCCTCGTCTTCAGAAATATACATCTGGTGCAGGATTGTATCATAATCCGCGACTTTAAGACTCTTGACATCGCGGAAGAAGACTTCTACCGGCTCTTTCAAAAAATAGGCAATTTGCTGCAATCTTCCCGAAGAAATACTATTTTTGCCATTTTCATATTTTTGCAATTGTTGCGCTGTTAAGTTCATCTTCGCAGCAAGTTGCTTCTGGCTAAGCGACGCCAAACGCCTCTTCAATTTTATATTAGCCCCTACTGTTTTGTTATAAGACAAAATCTCAATTGGTGTTTTCTTCCGCGGCACGTCTGAACCTCTATCTTTTTTAACCTTGTAATCTTAAAGCTTATTTCTTATAGTATATCTTTTTTTTTTGCTCTTGTCATTATCTCTTGTGATTTTCTTTTCCTCTGTCATATATTAGGGAAATCTGTGTTGTTCTCTTGTTGTTGCGGGGGCGGTTCAAAGAAAACTTCCAGTTCTTGTCCGCAATTCTCAGCAAAATCAACAAATGACTCCAAGCGTTTTTCAAAAATAGGATAGTCCATCACTTTTTCATGAAGGCAATCCATCAACACAACATTTTGCTCATTGTGCATGGTATTAAGACTCAAGGTCATATAATCAATTTCCTCCGAAGTGTTTTTTTGTAGCAAGTGTCTATACCCCCCCGAAAGATCGCCTTTTACTTCTCCAATAAAGGCATAAAACAGCAAGCTTTCCCTTTCTTCATCCACTTCCATATTGACCAGTATCTTATCATCAAAGGCAAGACAACAATGGGCTTTGCTATCCAGTGCAAGTTGGTCAATTTCAATAGCGCGTCCTAGCTGTTGGACTAAGGCATCAACCTTTTGAAAAATTACAGAATTCATAACAATCTCCTATGCTCTAACAATGGCTTTATTCGTTTCATGTTCCGCGTCCTGAATCGCAGCAAGTTTCGATGAAATTTGCTGTAGCATATCTTTCATAAGGTTCTGGTACTCTGTTTCTAGTTCAGACATGGAAGCATCATGTCGTGCTTCCGCTTCCGTGTCAGCCTGTTGTCCCCGCATCTCAGAAGCCCCTAACTCAAAAGAGCCTTTCCCTATCTCTCCAACGCCTTGCATAATCTGGGCTTGAGCATTTCCTTGACTGAGCACTTTTTGCATAGCAATCGTTTGCTTTTGCTCCAGATTCATAAGCTGTTGCTGTTGTTTCGGCGTGAACTTCCCGGCTTTCAAATCAGTATTAGACTTATTCGTCGTATTAAAATCAGTTTTTAACTTACTCATAGCCTGCGTATTTTTGACCTCCATCTTACCGGCTTTAGCAGTTTTCGCCGCAGACATTCCTCCTGAAGCAATCGCCGCCGCTCCCGAGGCACAAGAAGCCGCCATGCCCATAATACCAGCTTGACGTCCATCTTCCGCTGCTTCTTTGAGTTTCGCAATTTGCAACGCCGTATAACTCATGCGCGATTCCCTCGAGATTTGTTTCATAGAATTCGCCATTTTGAACAATAACGATAACACCGCCGCAAGGTCTACTTGTTCTGAAGTGCGAATCGCTGCCATCACACGGTTGTAGTCCCCTTGATCTATGCCTGAAATAGGAGAAGGTATCGTCAGCGCCGTAGGGCTATGCGCTAGTGAAGGCGCCCCGAGTTGCGCTGTATTCACAGCCACCAATGGAGTCGATTGAGAAGATTGCGGATTCGCCTGTGTAGCACCACTAGCAGGCACATCAGACCTAACGGGCGGAGCTATTGTAGAAGAGGGGTCTATACCAATCATGTTTCACCTATTTTTTTGTTTTGAAAAATCATACACATTAAGAAACTTCATCCTTTTAAGCCATATTCCCCACTGTTTTTGACCGACTTTCATTGCTCGCAGAAAGCATAGCCATGACGCGACGCAGGCAATCTTGCATCTTTTCCTCCATCTCTTCTAGGGCTTCCATACTCATCTCAATCATTTGTTGCAGTTTCTTGAGCATAGCTTCCATGAGCTTCACCTCAGATTCCTGAATCGCAGCCTTCCCCCGCGCAACACCAGAAGTTATCTGTATAGCCCCCCCGGCTATCTGGGAAGCAGCAGAAGCCAATTTCGCCATCATGGAAACCATGCGGGCTATCTGTATAAGCTTTGTAATCTGTTGCGCCGTCTGAACACCGCTAGCACCCCCTGTAAAAACCATAGCCGCAATAGAAGCCGCCATGGCCACAACAGCTATTGTAATCCGTGCCGCCATCCCCGCATAAGCTTTGGCATCTTTGTCAGAACAACCAAAAAACTTCAACATATCCTCAAAGCCCGGTGTCATACCCTCTACCATCTTGTCCATACCCCCTGATTCCTCTAAGGCAAGTATCGTAATACTAATCACAGCTGCCACAATCAACGCCGCTCCCGCCCCGCCCGCAACACACAGCGCTATGCCCGCAATCAACGTCGCTATAGACGCAACCCAACCACATACCTTGCCCCATATACTCTGACTCTCCGCCTCTTCTATTTTCTCCACCACTTCATCAAGGTCTTTTTGCCTTTCCGTATTCTTCGTCCGCATCACCTCCATCTTCCCTTTCAGGTCTTGCACAGAAGTATCAGAAGACAACTTCATTAACTTCATACGCAACGCCACAAATAGAGAATCAAAATCCTCCGGCTCCACAGAGGGAATCTCTAAAGACGGCACAACCGATGAGGACATAACCCCTTTCCCGCCCGTACTTTGAGTGCCCCGACTAGCACTAGCAATCGGTAAAATATCCCCAAGAGACCCCACCGCTTGCTCTATCACCTTCACAAGATTACTATCTAGTTTTGTGCTGCCCGTTATCTGTTTCAATACTTCCTTGACATCAACTTGCGTTGTCTTTGGCGCAGAAGGAGGCTGCTGTTGCGCAACACCACCAGTAGAGGCTTGCGTTCCCGGAGAAGAGGCCACTTCACCACGTCCCGACGCTTGTTGTTCCGCCTTTCCTTCAGGAGGCGTCACAACAAGAGGTTGCTTAGGAATATCTGTTACAGATGTTGTCATGGTAAACGCGTAAACTAATTGTTCTTAGAGATTTTTTTGACCTGCGCCTTAGCGTGCTCTTTGAGTTTCGTATCAAGAGTGTTCGTCTTATCAGCCAATTCTATGACTTTTTGAAAGCCAAAGAGGGCATCCTCTTTTCTCCCTAGTCCCAACGCACATGTTGCACCATGAAGATAGGCTCGAAGGGAAAAGGGATCCTCTATAATTTCCATCACATAAGCATCATAAGCCCCCTGATAATTCTCCAACGCCTGTCTGCAAACACCAAGGCTATGCCAATATCGGGGCTCTTTATGGTGATAAAAACACAGCAATTGAAAAAACTTAGAAGCTTCCTGATACCTCTTTTGCACAAAATACCCATACCCTATAGAGTAAAGACTCTCTAAATCTTCCACTTCTAACCCGCGAATATCCGCTAAGGTCAACCCTTGGTCAAAAGCCTCCGTAAAAGCTTCCATAAAATCCCCCCATGGGTCTGAAGAGGAGGAGGAGGAGAGGAACGTTTAGAAGAGTTCTTTGTCATTGTGTTTTCGAGGGTTTTAGTTTTTTTTCTAAGGTGCGGGCGCGGGCGTAATGCTTCCGGTACTCAGTCTTGTCTGCAGCTAATGCAATCACAGCTTCAACGGCACGGAGCGCCTTTTCTTTCTCTCCAAGAAACACATAACAATCAGCAGCATGAAGCGGCGGTGCCGGATTGTAAATGTCCAAAATCCCCACCGTCTCATAGGTCTTTATCGCTTCCTGATAGCGCTTTTGCATCTTTTGCGTCGCTGCAAGAGCAAACCAGTACTTCTTTTGAATATTATCCATCAGGCAAAGAAAGTAAAAAAGAGCCGACGCTTGCTCATATTGTCTACTGTTATAACAGGTGTACCCTGCCGCATAGAGACCTTCTAGCTCTTCATCACTCAACTCTAACCCATCGGCTAGCCGCCCCCCTGCAAAAAGCTCGTCAATAACAGCAGCTATTCCTTTTTCGTTATCAACCTGAAGCTTTTTCATGCGGGTCGCACTCCTAAACGTTTCATCACTGATAAACAGCTTAGGAAAGAAGACTTAAAAAACTGTCAAATTCTCTCAATATTCCATGGAAATAGAGCGGCAAGCACCCCCCCTCTCTTTGTTAATATTTCAACCCTTTTTCAACACAAAATTGTAATGCTTACTCATGATTTTTGTAAATAAAAAAACCGCCCTCAATGAACAAAGAGACTCATTGAAAGAAAAGAGAAAAAAATAGAGAATAGAGACTAGACCTTTTCAAGAAACTTTCGTATTTTCTTACTCATGAATATCTATCTTCCCATTGCAGAGATTCCTATCAATGTGTTCGTTCTGCTGGGAGCTAGTATGATAACAGGGGTTCTCGCAGGATTATTCGGACTTGGAGGGGCTTTCCTTCTAACGCCTCTGTTGTTATTCTTAGGGGTTCCTGTGCCGGTAGCCATTGCTAGTCAAGCCACTCAAATTGTTGCGGCTAGCACAGCTGGTGCGCTAACGCACTGGGGAGCAGGACGCGTGGATATCAAGTTAGGCGTGTTTTTAATCTCAGGCGGCCTCCTAGGCGTAAGCATCGGTATTGTGTTATTTAACTATTTCATAGCACAAGGACAATTAGAAACTGTGATACGGTTTGGCTATGTGGTGCTTTTAGGCATTATTGGGTCTGTGATGCTCACAGAAGGCCTCCTTTCCTTACGCAAGGAAGTCCCGCACAAAAGCATCAAACGTTATCGCTTTATCCACCACTTGATGCACATACTGCCTTTTAAGGTAACCTTCAAGAAATCAGCGCTTCGAATCAGCGCCCTAGGCCCCATCAGCATTGGCATGACAGCAGGCATGTTATCGTCCATTATGGGAATAGGAGGAGGGTTTATTATCATGCCAGCTTTAATTTATATCCTTGGTGTTCATACCCTCATAACAGTAGGCACTTCTTTATTGCACATCATTTTCATTATGATTGCTCTTACCATTGCCCACAGTCTCACCAATCATTCAGTGGACATTGTCCTAGCAACACTGCTCATGTTCGGTGCCACCATAGGGTCTTATCTAGGGGCAGCCATGTTACCGTGGTTAAAAGGAGAGCATTTTCGTAGCCTATTAGGCTTTATAGTGTTGTTCATTGCCTTACAATTCGCTTGGCAACTGGTGACAACTCCTGATAGTTTATGGTCTTTTTCCCTTGCTCCCACTATGTCATGACAGGCTCTCTTCTTTTTGTTGTGCTATCTCTTATTTGTTTACCCATAAGAGGGGACGCCACCTCTATTGTAGCAGAAATTTCTCCCTCCACCCTCACCATTCCCACCTCCTTCAAAAGCCAAGACATATTAATCTTCGGCTCTCTCAAGCAAAAAGGAATTGACTCCCTCACCATAGAAATTTTAGGCCCCTCCCAACTGATTAGCGTACAACAATTCATGCACAAAAAAGGCATCTGGTTAAAAGGGAAACAAGAGTATCTCTCAGGCGTTCCGGGGCTTTACATCAAAGCACAGACTCCCCTCCCCCCCTCCTCTCATAGAACAGAAGAGACAAGCCTTCTCTCTTTGCCCCTACTGTACAAAAATCAACCCCTCACAAAAGACAAACAAGCCCTCTTCACAAAACTCCTAAAACGCCACCACCTCATTCTCTCTTCTCCCAAACCCGCTACCATAGAAGTCATTGACCAAGAACTCTTCAAAATGCTCTTCACCCTCCCCCCTCAAGCCCCCTTAGGACACTATACCGTACGCATCTCCGCCCCCAATAACAATACTCCCCCCTCTGTCTTGTCCTTTGAATTAAAACGTAGCGGCTTTCTAGCCTTCATCCACCAATTCTCAAAAGACCATAGCCTCCTCTATGCTTTCCTCTGTATCTTCATCGCCCTCAGCATGGGCATCTTGCCAAATTTCATTCTTAAAAAACGCTAGCCCCACCCCCCATAATCGTCATGAGTAGCCTTCAAAAACTTCTAGGGAAGAGCCTGTCTCTAGTAGGGGCTACTGTCGTCTTACCCTCACTGCTTTCGCCGTCATTTCCCTGCCCAACGACGCTCAGAAAACAGCGCAGTCCTATCTTGCTACCTCCATGTCCTTAGCAGAAAAACCAGCTTACGGCAAAGACTTTACCCACTACCACCACGTCAACCCAGACGCTCCTAAAGGGGGAACCTTACGCTTAGCAATTCCTTTTCGATTCGATAGCACCAACCCTTTCATTGCAGACGGCATAGCTCTTAACAGCTTCACCTCTGCAACTTTGATGTCCTCTTCTGTAAATCAGCCCGCCGTTCAATACCCCTTCCTAGCAGAATCCTTTGAACTCGCACGGGATAACACTTGGATTATCTTTACCATAAGAAAAGGGGCTTTCTTCAGTGATGGTACGCCTATCACAGCAGAGGATGTTGTGTTTTCTTTCTATGAACTCATGAAAAAAGGCAATCCAAGATATAAAATAATGTGGGGCGCTGTGAAAGAAGCGAAAGCCATAGGGTCTCATCAGGTCAAGTTTTCCTTCAAGAATGGACAAAATATTGAACTCGCCTTTGTCATAGGAAGCTTGCCTATTTTGTCTAAGGCTTATTGGTCACCGCACGACTTATCAAAAATCACACTAGACCCTTATCCTACCTCTGGTCTTTATACCTTTGGGGACATTAAAGTAGGGCATTCCTTTACAATGGTGCGTCAACACAATCACTGGTCTGTCTCTTTGCCTATTCACAAGGGACGCTTCAACTTTGATAAAATCACTTATGCCGTGTTTAGTGACGCTACAATCATGGAAGGGTTCAAAAGCCGAAAATTTGACCTCAGAGTGGAATATAACTCCAACACTTGGGCAACAAAATACGACTTCCCCGCCATGAAAAAAAACTATGTGAAAAAGCTAACATTTCCCTCTCAACGCGTCTCTGGCATGCAGGGATTTGCCTTCAACCTACGAAAAAAACTCCTACAAGATAGAGCACTCAGGGAAGCCCTCATTCTCGCTTACAACTTTGAATGGCTCAACGAACATATCTCCCATGGTCTTTGGACGCGTTGTTACAGCTATTTCAATAACTCCAAACTCGCAGCAGATTCCTTGCCTACAAAAGAAGAACTTGAGATTCTCAATCCTTTCAAAGACCAGCTCCCCCCAGAAGTCTTCACAACACTCTATCGTCCCCCTTCCACCTCCCCCCCTTCCAGTGAACGCAAAAACTTAAAGAAAGCAGCATCTCTTCTCAAGAAAGCAGGATACAGCCTTCAAAATGGTCTCTTAATCAGTCCTCTCACAAAAACCCCTGTGAAACTTGAAGTGCTCGCTAGTTACCAGCTGGTCTCGCGCCAGATTACCCCTCTTAGCAATAACCTGAAAAAACTAGGGATAGAACTCACTTTGCGGATTGTCGACATAGCTCAGTGGATGCGGCGCTACAATGAACGCGACTTTGATATGCTCATTCATGTCATCCCCCAGTCTTCTTCCCCCGGTAATGAGCAGTATGATTACTTCGGCTCGGAAGCGGCTTCTCTCACAGGCTCTGAAAATGCTATAGGCATTCAAAGCCCTGTCATTGATAGTATCATTGAGAAAATTGTGAAAGCCAAAACATATGAACAACTACTTCCAGCTGTCCGCTCCTTAGACAGAGTCTTGCTCTGGGGGCATTATGTGATTCCCCAATTCTATGTGCCTGAAGACCGCCTAGCCGTTTGGGATATCTACGGCATTCCGAAACAACCAGCTCTTGGCTTAGACCTCTTCTCTTGGTGGCTGGATAAAGACAAAACAGACAAGGTTCCAGCACTGAAATAATGGGGCTTTTACCCTTCTCCCTCTCAGAATTACGCCATCACTCACAAGCTCTTTCCCAAGACCCATAGTACGCACACTAATAAAAGATTCGGGCTTTACTTAGGAAAGACATTCACGATACACTAAAAAGAGGAAGTTCTTTAAGAATCAAAATTCCGGAGGGAAGAATTTATGTTGTTGCGGTTTTTACTTTTAGGGGGGCTTGTCTTACCACTCAGTGCTTTCGCCGTCATTTCCTTGCCCAATGACGCTCAGAAAACAGAGCATTCTTATCTTGCAACTTCCATGTCTTTGACAGAAAAACCAAACTATGGCAAAGACTTTACCCACTACGACCACATCAACCTAAACGCCCCTAAAGGGGGAACACTGCATATGGCCGTCCCTTATAGATTTGACAGTACCAACCCTTTTATCGCAGACGGCATAGCCCTTAACTCTCTCACCTATGCGACCTTAATGTCTTCTTCTGTGAATCAGCTTTCCGTTCAATACCCCTTCCTAGCAGAGTCCTTTGAACTAGCGCACGATAACACTTGGATTATCTTTACCATAAGAAAAGGGGCTTTCTTCAGTGATGGCACGCCTATCACAGCAGAGGATGTTGTGTTTTCTTTCTATGAACTCATGAAAAAAGGCAATCCACAATATAAAATAATGTGGGGCGATGTGAAAGAAGCGAAAGCCATAGGGTCTCATCAGGTCAAGTTTTCCTTCAAGAATGGACAAAATATTGAACTCGCCTTTGTCATAGGAAGCTTGCCTATTTTGTCTAAGGCTTATTGGTCACCGCACGACTTATCAAAAATCACACTAGACCCTTATCCTACCTCTGGTCTTTATACCTTTGGGGACATTAAAGTAGGGCATTCCTTTACAATGGTGCGTCAACACAATCATTGGTCTGTCTCTTTGCCTATTCACAAGGGACGTTTCAACTTTGATAAGGTACAGTACGAAATTTTTGACCACTCTACGATACATGAAGGGTTCAAAAGCCGAAAATTCGATGTCAGATTTGAAAATAGCTCCAACGCTTGGGCAACAAAATACGACTTCCCCGCCATCAAAAAAAACTATGTGAAAAAGCTAATATTTCCCTCTCAACGCGTCTTTGGCATGCAGGGATTCGCCTTCAATCTACGAAAAAAACTCCTACAGGATAGAGCGCTTAGAGAAGCACTCATTCTCGCTTACAACTTTGAATGGCTCAACGCACATATCTCCTACGGCCTCTTGACGCGTTGTTACAGCTATTTCAATAACTCCAAACTCGCAGCAGATTCCTTGCCTACAAAAGAAGAACTTGAGATTCTCAATCCTTTCAAAGACCAGCTGCCCCCAGAAGTCTTCACAACAGTCTATCGTCCCCCTTCTACCTCTCCCCCTTCCAGTGAACGCAAAAACTTAAAGAAAGCAGCATCTCTTCTTAAGAAAGCAGGATACAGCATTCAAAATGATCTCTTAATCAGTCCTCTCACAAAAACTCCTGTGAAATTTGAAGTGCTCTCTAATTACCAGCTGGTCTCCCGCCAGATTACCCCTCTTAGCAACAGCCTGAAAAAACTAGGGATAGAACTCACCTTGCGGATTGTCGATACAGCCCAGTTGATACGCCGCTACAATGAACGCGACTTCGATATCCTGATTCATAACATGCCACAGTCCGCTTCCCCCGGTAATGAACAGTATAATTACTTCGGCTCTCGAGCCGCTTCTATCCCCGGCTCCGAAAACGTTATAGGCATTCAAAGCCCTGTCATTGATAGTATCATTTCGAAAATTGTGAAAGCCAAAACATATGAACAACTACTCCCAGCCGTCCGCTCCTTAGACAGAGTCCTGCTTTGGGGACATTACGTTATCCCCCAATTCTATGTGCCTGAAAGCCGCGTAGCCGTTTGGGATGTCTACGGCATTCCAAAACAACCAGCTCTTGGCTTAGACCTCTACTCTTGGTGGCTGGATAAAGACAAGACGGACAAGGTTCCAGCACTAAAATAATTTCCTGTACTGAATGCTATGGGCACGTATCTGATTAAACGCCTCTTGCTGCTGATACCGACTTTGTTCGTCATTCTAATGGTAAATTTCACCATTGTGCAATTTGCACCAGGAGGCCCCGTTGAACAAGCCATAGCGAAACTGAAAAATATCGGCGGTAAGACTGCCTTGAGTAATGTTTTGGATATCTCAAGCGACTTAGGAGGAAGTCAGACCAATGCCGCTGATCCCTCCTCAGTGTACCAAGGAAGACAAGGGGTTCCGCAGGAAATCATAGAAGACCTTGAACGCCGTTATGGATTTGACAAACCCTTCGGGCAGCGCTTTATTATCATGGTCAAGAATTATCTCGTCTTCGATTTTGGCGAAAGCTACCAGTATGGCCGCCCTGTAACAGAACTCATTATAGAACGTCTCCCCGTTTCAATTTCTCTAGGATTTTGGGCTTTTCTCATCAGTTACCTCATTTCTATCCCCTTAGGCATTAAAAAAGCTCTTGCTTCCGGCACGCCCTTCGATAGAGCCACCTCCTTCATTGTTAGCATCGGATATGCTATTCCGGGCTTCTTATTAGCAATCTTCCTGATTATCCTCTTTGCAGGCGGCTCCTATTTTCAGATTTTCCCCCTCAGAGGATTGGTCTCTGCCAATTTTGATACCCTAAGCCTAAGCGGCAAAATCCTAGACTACTTTTGGCACATGACCCTGCCTGTCATCGCTCTCACCATCAGCTCCTTCGCCTTCCTCACCCAGTTTACAAAAAACTCTTTCCTAGATCAAATTCACCAACAATACGTCTATACAGCCAAAGCCAAAGGACTAAGCGATCACAAAGTCCTCTACGGCCATGTGTTCAGAAACGCCATGCTCATCATCATCAGCGGGTTTCCAAGCGCTTTCATTTCCATGCTCTTTACAGGCTCTTTGTTAATAGAAACAATTTTTACATTAGACGGTCTCGGTCTCTTAGGCTATCAATCCATCATTTATAGAGACTATCCCGTTGTGTTCGCTACGTTGTACTTTTTCTCTCTGATAGGGCTATTAGCTGCCATTTTACGAGATATCAGTTATGTCCTCATTGACCCAAGGATAGACTTTAACGCCTCATGAAGTTTTTCTCTCTTCGTCCTTCAACGCAACGTGTACTAAAAGACTTTGCCCGCAATCGCTTAGCATTTTGGTCATTTATGGCCTTTCTTCTGTTGTTTTTCTTAAGTTTGCTATCGCCGTTTCTCGCCAATGAAAATCCCCTGTTGGTCACGGTCAACGGTAAAATTTACCTGCCTGTTTTTGTCTCCTATCCAGAAACGGAGTTCGGGGGATTTTTTGAGACAAAGGCAGATTACAGAGATAAAGAAGTGATTGCGTTAATTGAAGAGCAAGGCGGCAAGATATATTGGCCTCCTGTTCCGTATAGCTACAACACGCAAAACAAAGAGGATATTCACCCAGCCCCCCCGTCGTCAAGTAACTGGCTTGGGACAGATAATCAGGGGAGAGATATTGTAGCACGGTTGCTTTACGGGTATCGCATATCAGTGTTGTTTGGGTTTGTGTTATCGTTTTTACTCTGCACCATAGGGATTTTAGCAGGCGCAGTACAGGGGTATTACGGAGGCAAAACAGATTTGATTTTACAACGATTCATAGAAATCTGGGAAGGACTGCCCGGCTTTTTTATTTTAATCATCATGGCCGGAATATTCGCCCCCTCCATTGCCCTATTATTCGGCATTTTATGCCTCTTCGGGTGGCCCGCTTTGGTGCCTATGGTACGGGCAGAGTTCCTCAAAACCCGAAAACTCCAATATGTCCTAGCAGCACGCGCCCTAGGAGTGAGTAATACCCGTATTATGCTCCGCCATGTCTTGCCTAATGCCCTAGTATCGGCTATGACATTTTTTCCCTTTATGTTACTCTCTTCCGTTACCTCCCTCACAGCTTTGGATTTTCTCGGTCTCGGTCTTCCGCCCGGCTCTCCTTCACTAGGGGAAATGATGCAACAGGCACAAAGCTATCCGGATTCCCCTTGGATAGGATTGTCCGTCTTTATCACACTCTCATCCTTATTAGTCCTCACCATTATGGTACAAGACGGCATTCGCGATGCCTTTGACCCTCAAAAATCAGGACAAAAGGATGCCTAACACAACAAAGCCTTTCCTTCAGATAAAAGACTTAAAGGTGCGATTCGGAAACAACTCGCCTGTCATAAAAGGCATATCCTTCTCCTTACAAAAGGGACAATGCTTAAGTATCGTCGGTGAAAGCGGTAGCGGAAAATCCTTGACCTGTCGCTCTATTATTGACCTCTTGCCCTCTGTCACAGCAACAGCACAAGGCAGTATCAAAGTAGACGGCTTGGAGATGATTGGATTAGAAAAAAGCAAAATGTGCCAACTAAGAGGGAACAAAATCTCTTTTATTCCACAAGAACCAATGAATGCACTCAACCCTCTTCATAAAGTTGGTCGTCAGGTCATTGAATCCTTTAAGATTCATAACCCTAGCTTACCTAAAGAGATACTGCGTGAAAAGATGCTCACACTTCTAGACTCTATTGGGTTATCAGACCCTAAAAGCCAACAGTACGCCTATCCTCACCAGTTATCAGGAGGAGAACAACAACGGATTCTCATTGCCCAAGCCGTTGCTAATAAGCCCTCCCTCCTCATCGCAGATGAACCCACAACAGCACTAGATGTCACAATTGAAAAACAGATTATTGATTTGCTACTGGATTTACAGAAGAAAATGTCCATGACTCTTTTGTTTGTCACCCACGATTTACACCTCGCTAAGCGCGTTAGTAATGATATGTGCATTATGAAAGACGGAAAAATCCTTGAGAGAGGAGAAACAAAAACCATTATGAACGCCCCTAAGGAAGCTTACACAGCGGCGTTATTGTCTGCTTCTTTTCCAAAAAGATTGAAGGAGGTGAAAGCCTCTCCTGTTCCGTTATTACAAGCACGCGGAGTGTATTTAGCCTATGAAGCTCGTGGGGGCACAAAATTTTTCAGCAAGCCTAAACTGTTGACAGCTGTCCATAATGTTTCCTTAGACCTACATCCCGGGGAAACCATTGGTATTGTAGGAGAAAGTGGGAGCGGAAAAACCTCTGTTGCGTTATCGCTCATGCGTCTTGTACGCCCCCAAAAAGGAGAAGTGTTATTCGAAGGGGAAAACTTTCTCTCCTATTCTACAAAAAAAATGCGCGCGCGGCGTAAAGACATACAAATGGTGCTGCAAAACCCTTGGGGAAGCCTAAGCCCGCGTATGTCTGTGAAAGAGATTTTAGAGGAAGGACTGAGAGTGCATGAGAAAGGAACTCCCCTCAATATTGAGAAACGCATCGATAAAGCCCTAGCCGAAGTACAACTAGACAAAGCCGTCAAGACCCGCTATCCTAACGAATTTTCCGGCGGTCAACGACAGCGGATATCCATTGCAAGAGCACTGGTGCTAAAGCCTAAAATTATGATACTAGACGAACCAACCTCAGCACTAGATGCAGTGGTACAAATGGATATTTTAACGCTTTTGCATACTCTACAAAAAGAATACAACTTAGCTTATGTCTTGATTTCTCACGATTTACGCGTGGTGAAGTCTATGTCAGATGTCTGCTATGTCATGAAAAATGGCAAGATTGTAGAGTTCGGTAAGACAGAAAACCTCTTCAAAGCCCCCACCCATGACTACACAAAACTTCTCTTTGAAGCAGCGTTTAGCCCTTAATAAACAAGGGATTATTGTCTGGCTTTGCCTCATGGGGGCTATGACTTTATGTGTGGTGGGTCTCGGCTCCTACACACGCCACAGCACAGCCGGTCTTTCCATGGTGGAGTGGAAACCTCTCACAGGCTGGTTACCGCCTCTTAACACAGATTCTTGGCAGGAAGCTTTTCAGAACTATAAAGGAACACACCAATTTCACGCCCTGTGGCCCAATATGAAGTTGGAAGCCTTTCAAAGACTCTATCTGATAGAATATGTTCACAGGCTAAGTGCAAGGGGACTAGGCGTACTCTCCTTTATTGGCCTTCTGGGAGGAGTATTATTAGGTGCTCACAAGGCCTTCCTAACCCGCACACTCATCATAGGCCTTGTCATAGGCGCACAAGGCACACTAGGCTGGTTCATGGTCAAAAGCGGTCTTTCCCATACCAAAGTCAACGCGCTTTTTTTAAGTGCGCATTTACTACTAGCCTGTTTGCTGTTTTGGCTTATCATCAATAGTCTCCTCAAGGAGATAAGGTATCGTCAAACAACAGACACCCTCTTCAAAGGAACAACAGGCTTCCTGTTAGGAGTCATTGTTCTACAAGTGTTCATGGGCAGCCTTCTAGCAGGAACACAAGGAGGAAGACTATACGATACCTTCTTCATGGGAACAGAAGTGATTGACGATATCCTACAATCTCTACCGGAAGGACTCTACAATATTGTAGCCCTCAACGTTCTCCACCGACTATTAGGCCTCCTAGCCTTGGTGTTAGGAGGGGTACTATGGTGGCAAAGTCACGGAAAAAAATGGACAAGCACCATAGGAGTACTTTTATGCCTTCAAGCTGGTATCGGTCTACTAGCACTATGGTTTCACCTTCCCCCTTTTTTAGGCGTTTGCCACACAATAGGCGGCGTTCTGCTCATAGGCTTCATTGGGGGAATCTACAGTATCATGGAGGTATCCTCATGAAGGATATCTCTCTTTTATACACAACATGCCCCTCGGAAAAAAGCGCTATCAGCTTAGGAAAGAAAGCCCTCAACAAAGGCTTGTGTGGCTGTGTGAATATTTGGCGTATCAACAGTCTGTACACCTTTGAGAACATCTTTCACCAAGAAGAAGAATGGGGCGTTTTATTGAAATTACCAAAAGAAAAACTTGCCCCCCTAACAACTTACCTGAAAAAAATCCACCCCTTTGAAACCCCCGCCCTTCTAGCCCTGCCCGCAAAAGCAGAACAAGACTTTTTCTCTTGGCTCAACTCCACACCCCCCCCTCCTAAATCTTAACCCATACCCCATGCAGGAGGACAGGGTAAGAGACGCAAAGCCCGCCCGGAAGAGTAAGAACCCTTAAAAAAAATAAGTAAAAACAGGAGGATGATAGTGATACACTAAGCGGAGGAATTCTTCAAGTCCCTTACCTCATGAAATCCTTTATTTATCTTCTCTTGTCTGTTATCATTTTAATCCTCGGAGGTCTCGTGGCCTTTGATATTTTTGACATCATCACCCCCCAAGAACGCAAAGTGAAAAAGGCTCTTCCCTCCAGTCAGTTTACCCCTCTGAACACCCCTTAATTACCATGTTACAGTTCTTCTTCATATTTTGGATTCTTTTCGTAGTAGGGTTAGGAGGACTGCAAGAAGGGCATGTTGTGGTTGCCGCAGAGCATACTCCTCCTCCTCCTCTTCCCCCTTCTCCTCCCCCTTCTTCTCATTTAGAGGAGTCTCCTGTCTTAGAGGTGATTTTTCCCGGCTTATTTTCTCCTAGTACCGATTATAAAGTGCTTTGGAGGGGAAGTGCAGCCCCTGAGATGCTCGCTTTGTTTTCGTCCCTACCATCTCGGGTCTCATCGTCTTTATTATGGGAAATGAAACGAGAAATTTTGCTTGCGGAAAGAGTCCTGTCTTCTATGGATGCAGACTCTTTGCAGAAGCTTAAAGCACTACAAGTACAGAAGCTTTTTGAAGCAGGAGATACAGCCTCCGTTGTAGCCCTACACCAAAAAGGCGCTTTTCAGGAAGCACAGGAAGAGACAAAAAAGTATCTTGTGGACGCATTGTTGTTAAGAGGGAAAACAGAAAGCTTTTGTCGCCTCATAGATGCGTTGCCAACAAACTCCGCCTTTCATGCTCAGACAACAGCTAAGCGTGCAGCCTGCGGCTTTTGGAGAAATAATGTTGCCCTTGGAAACTTGCATATTCAGTTTCTCCTACAAGAAAAAATGGAAACCCTAGAGGAAGAGGTCATTTTTACCTTACATCTTCTATCGTTTTTCCCCGATAGCATCGCCCCTGCCTTGTCACCCCCCCCTCCCCCTCCCACAGAACTTTCCGCTTTCCACACAGCCCTCTTAAAAACCCTATCGTCCATAGACCTCT
This sequence comes from Alphaproteobacteria bacterium, assembly GCA_965222575.1. Taxonomy (GTDB): domain Bacteria; phylum Pseudomonadota; class Alphaproteobacteria. Next base: position 837,122 of record OZ244958.1, on the reverse strand, counting down.
CTAACAACTCCCCAACCATCAATTTTGACTTATCACACACTCCTCTTCCTTTCGCAAAAACACTTGTAGAGATTCCTTTTCTACCAAGCCTCACCCGCTTGAAAAGAGCACTGTATTTCTCTCAAACAGGACTTCTTTCTCCCACTGATTTTGAGTCGTTCTTAAACACGCTCTCTCCACCGGAAGAAGAAAGCCCTGATGAACAATCTCTTCTCTCTCTTGCAGCCACTATGGCGTTACTAAATCAAAATTCTTATTTAGAACACCAAGCCTTTTGGTCCTTATTCACACCACCCTCTCTCCTCTTATCCTTCGCACCCCTGTATGTAAAGCATTTTCAATCCCTTCTCACCTCACCGCAAGCGCAAGCTCAAAGACTCCCCCCACGCTTGCTCCTTGCCGCCTCTTTGAACTTGCCGCCCTTACCTCCCGCCTACGACGCCCTCCTCAATGGGACACCTCTTCCTCCCAACTCCCCTCTTCACACCCCCTCTTCCTATACAGAGCACCTCTACCACCACCTAAGCGCTGCACTGGACGAAAATATTTTCGTCCCACCTCAATGGAACCACTTCCCCAATCCTCAACCCTTCACCCTTTCTCAGTCCCAGCTCTTCGCTTGGCACCAGTTATCCACCTTGCCTCCTAAAACGCCTCTAGGCAAACGCCTGTGCTTGATTCTCATCGCAACTGGGGGGGCACCCTTCACAGACCTCCCACCCGCCTTACTAGCTGAAATCGTCCATACATTGAAAAAAGCAGGCCTCTTACCAAAAGCTAGACAACTAGCCGTCCAAATCGCCCTGGTGCATGGCTTGTAACCTACACCCTCTTCTTGACCCTTTCCTAGAAATGATGCTCTCAGAACGAGGCGCAAGCTTGAAAACTACAGAAGCTTACAAAACAGACCTAAACGGCTTCCTTGCCTTTTGCCAACAGAAACACTGTCTCCACGCAAGTGTACTCACTTCCTCCCTGCTATTAGCCTATCAACAATCCTTATCCTCCTCCTGCTCACCAGCAACACAGAGACGAAAACTCTCTGCCATGAGACAGTTCTTGAAGTTTTTGTACTCTGAACGCCATCTGAAAAAAGACCTTTGGACAGAATCCCCCGTGGGAAAACGACAGATGAAATACCCAAACGTTTTGTCTCTAAAAGAAGTAGAGACACTGCTCAACACCTTAAAACACCACTACCAAACTAACCCTTCCGCTTACAATATACGTAATCTCTTGATGGTAGAAATGCTCTATGCAAGCGGTACCAGAGTCTCAGAACTCATTGCCCTCCCCTATCCTCCGCCTCTGGTAGAAAAGAGAATGCTCACAGTCTTAGGAAAAGGACAGAAAGAACGCCTTGTCCCTTTGTCACAGAACGCTTTACAGTCCCTAAAAAAATGGATTGTCAAACGCAATGAATCTCTTGCATCCTCTTCTTCTCACTGGCTTTTCCCCTCATCAAGACGCAAAGGACACTTAAGTCGGCAACGTGTGTTTCAACTGCTCCAATCCCTTGGAAAATCTTGCGCCTTGCCCTTTGCGTTGTCACCTCATGGATTGCGTCACGCCTTTGCTACACATTTATTGGAAGGAGGAGCAGATTTACGGTCTTTACAATGTTTGTTAGGACATAAGGATATCTCAACAACACAAATCTACACACATGTGATGACAAGTACTCTTCAATCTGTCCTGCACACCTATCATCCTCTCTCAAAATCCTTATAAAACAAGGAATTACGAAAAGGAATTTTTTTGTTGACATTGAAATAAATTTCCCCTACTTAAAAGGCGTATCCTCTTTAAGGGTTCCTAGCAAAACCAAGCAAGTACTTTCCCATGCACACTTTTCGTAGCCTTCTTCCCATGACAGTTGTCGTCTGCGCACTTGTCATTGGAATATTCTCTTCTTTGACAGTGCAGGCAAGCATACACATTGTTGGCTCTTCCACAGTTTTTCCGTTTTCCGCAACGGTAGCAGAACACTTTGGGCGCACCACAAAATTTAACGCCCCCGTAGTGGAAAGCACAGGAACAGGAGGAGGAATGAAGATTTTTTGCTCCTCTGCTTCCCTTGATTCCCCTTCTATTACCAACGCCTCACGACCTATCAAGACCGCAGAGCGCACCCTCTGTCAGTCCAACGGTATCCATAATATTGTGGAAGTAGAAATTGGATATGATGCCATTGTATTAGCTATCTCCAAAAAAGGACGTGATTTCTCACTATCGTTAAAAGATATCTTCCTTGCACTCGCAGCGCAAACCCCTGCATCATCTGTCAAGGTCATTGATAACCCCTACAAAAAATGGTCTGACCTTAATGCCTCTCTACCGGTACAAAAAATCCGCGTGTTAGGGCCTCCTTTGACTTCTGGTACCCGAGATGCTTTTGTAGAACTCGCCATGCACACAGGAGGAAAACAAGTGCCTTACTACAATACCCTTGCCTCAAAAAATAAAAATGCCTTCAAAAAAGAAGCCGCCTTGCTACGTGAAGACCTCTACATCGAATCCGGAGAGAATGATAACTTGATTGTCCAAAAATTGTCTACAGACAAGGACACCATTGGCATTCTAGGCTTCAGCTTCCTTTTCAGTAACTCTCATCTTCTCAAAGGCATAGCAGTAGAAGGCGTAAAGCCCTCCTTTGAAACAGTCCTAAACGGACAGTACAAGCTTGCACGCTCCCTGTTTTTCTATGTGAAGAAAGCACACATTGGGAAAATCGTGGGACTGCTTGAATACATCCGCGCCTTTGTTGCTGAAGAAGCCATTGGTCAAGAGGGCTATCTCATGGGAAAGGGCTTAACCCCTCTATCTCCTGAAAAACGCAAGTCCCTACAGGCAACCATCAAAAGCCTATAATAAGCCAAGCCAACCCCTCCCATTAAATACGCCGATGGGAATCTTTCTTGCATCCTTTGTTATCTTCTTATTGGTCATAGGGGTATTTTCATACTTCTTTGGCCTTAAGAAAGCCGCTACATTGTCTCTCCCTGTGAGAGCTTCCACTCTTGGCTTGTATGCTCTTACATTTTATCTTGCTGCTAGTCTGTCCACTTACGGACTTGGCATTGTTCTTGGACTGTTTGTCTTTAAGGGAGTATTATCTCTAGGGTCTGTCACCTTAGCCTCCAGTGTCATAGGCTTTCTTGCTGTAGTAGGAAGGATTTATTTTCTACCGCACAATTTCAACCCACAAAGGCATTTAGAAAAGCTTGTCAAAAAAGGGTTAATTCTTCTCTCCCTGATGACTTTAGTCATTACCTTTGGCATCTTATTTTCTCTTTCATTTGAGACGTTGTTATTCTTTGACACGATTCCCTTAAGAGATTTTTTCTTTGGGACAAAATGGTCTTCCCAAGCTTTTGTGAGCATTGAAGACGGCCGTGTAATATCGGAAGGATTTGGCATGCTCCCTTTGTTTTGGGGAACGTTTATGACCTCTTTGATTGCAATTTTACTAGCAGCTCCTCTCGGTCTTTTATCCGCCATTTATCTATCAGAGTACGCCACGCGGCGGGGGCGGGGGATTGTAAAGCCTTTAATTGAAATGCTAGCGGGGGTGCCAACAGTGGTCTATGGTTATTTTGCCGTGACGGCAATTTCTCCTTTTATCAAAACGGTACTGCAAAATCTTGGCGTTGAGATTGCCCCTGAGAGCGCATTAGCTGTAGGATTAACCATGGGGTTTATGATTATGCCTATTTTAGCTTCCTTAGCCAATGATGCCTTATTATCTGTGCCACAAGATTTACGCTCCGGCGGCTTCGCCCTTGGGGCAACAAAGCGCGAAGTGTCCTTATTCATTGTCTTGCCAGCAGCAACCTCTGGAGTCGTCTCAGCTTTCCTACTCAGCATTTGCCGCGGTATCGGAGAAACAATGATTGTGGTCATGGCCGCAGGCACCATAGGGAATCTCACCTTAAATCCTCTGGAAGCCATGACCACAGTCACTGTTCAGATTGTCACTCTTCTCACAGGAGACCAAGCCTTTAACGACCCGCGCACCTTATCAGCCTTTGCACTAGGGTTTACTTTGTTCTTCCTCACCTTTATTCTCAACTCCATCGCCTTTTCTTTTGTGAAAGCCCAAACAAGAAAATATGCCTAGTCTCTTCATCAACCCACAGAATCAAAGCAAAAGAATGCTATGGGAGAAGGTATTCCATACCACCTGTCTCCTGTCTATTGTCATCTCAGTTTCTGTGTTTCTCCTCCTAGTGGGTATCACAGCCTTAAAAGCCGTGCCTGCTTTACAAAAAACCCACATCACCCTTCCCATTACCTTATCCCCCGAGCTGATTCCCCCTCCGGATAAAATTCAGAATCACTCAGGGTCATATGCAACAACCCTCATTCACCAATCCCTCAGAGAGCTTTTTCCCCAAGCAACGAGTTTCACTCACAAGAAAATGCTCTACAAACTGGTGAGCGCTTACGGATTTGAAGCAGTACATAAGTATATTCTGTCCCATCCTGAAGACATAGGGCAAAAGGTGAAAATCACAATGTTGGCGTCAGGATTTTTAGACCAATGGCGAAAACATCCCTCCAAACGCTTATCCATTCCGGTTCATCAGGAAGTGTTTGGAACATTCGCAAAGTCTCTTCAAGAAAGACAGTATCTCCACACAAAATTCAATTATCAGCTTTTCGCAAATACTGATAGCCGTGAAACAGAAACAGCAGGACTATTAGTCGCCTTCATCGGTTCCTTCTATACCCTCATCATAGCCTTCGCCGTGTGTGTCCCCCTTGGTATCTTATCGGCAGTATACCTAGAGGAAGTAAGCAAAAAAACACGGTTTCAAGCCTTTTTAGAAATTCTCATCAACAATCTCGCAGCCGTCCCAAGCATTGTGTTCGGCATGATAGGGTTGAAAATCTTTTTACACCACTTGCATATGCCACGTTCTTCCTCTTTAACAGGCGGTATCGTCACAGCAATGCTAGTATTGCCAATTATCATCGTAGCCTCCCGTGAGAGCCTAAGAGCCGTCCCAAGAACGCTAAGAGATGCAGCACTGTCTCTTGGGGCAACACCCCTTCAAACCATCTGGCACCATATTTTACCCGGTGCGTCTTCCGGTATCCTAACAGGCATCATCCTAGGGGTCTCAAGAGCCTTCGGCGAAACAGCACCATTCCTACTCATCGGCATGGTTGCCTTCATTACACAGCCCCCCTCCACTCCTCTGTCCGTAGCAACAATCCTACCCGTACAGGTCATGATGTGGGCAAGTAATCCAGAATTAGGCTTCAAAGAACTCACAGCAATTGCTATCATTCTGTTGCTCTTGGTACTGTTTTTGTGCAACATCACAGTGGTCATCATCAGACACAAAAGTCAAAAAACTTGGTAATCATGGAAAACGAACAGATTAAAATACAAAGCAAAAATGTCTGTGTGTTTTATGGCGAAAAACAAGCGCTTTTTAATGCTACTTTATCTGTGCCGTCTAATAAAGTCACAGCCCTCATTGGCCCCTCCGGATGTGGAAAGTCTACCTTTTTACGCTGTCTTAATCGTATGAATGACATGATTGAGCGCTGCCGCGTAACAGGGACAATTGCTATTGATGATACAAACATATATCATAAACACATTGATGTTAGCATCTTAAGACGTCAAGTCGGCATGGTCTTTCAAAAACCTAACCCCTTTCCGAAAACAATTTTTGACAATGTTGCCTATGGCCCTCGTATTCACAGCTTGTACAAAACTAAAGCAGAACTTCAAGAAATGGTAGAGGATAGCCTCAAAAAAGCAGGACTTTGGCAAGAAGTTAAAGACGAACTCCATACCACCCTAGGGACGCAACTCTCAGGCGGACAACAGCAAAGACTCTGTATAGCACGTTGTATCTCCGTCAAACCCCATATCATCCTCATGGATGAACCCTGCTCTTCTTTAGACCCTATTGCTACTGCTAACATTGAACGACTTATTGATACCCTAAAATCCAACTTCACAATTGTTGTGGTAACCCATTCCATGCAACAAGCCGGGAGAATCTCAAAATATACCTCCTTCTTCCATATGGGGAAAATTATAGAAACAGATTTAACGGAAAAAATCTTCACCTCGCCGGATAAACCAGAAACCCAAGATTATATTACAGGCCGCTTCGGATAATCCTCTATGATGACAAAACTCCCTCCTGTCAGTAAAGCTCATACCATGAGAAAGTTCGATGAAGAGCTTGTGCGCCTTCATTTTATGGTCCTAGAGATGGGAGAAGCAACAAAGAAAAATTTTGCCTTATGTTTGAAGATTTTAAGCAACGCACTAGCACCGTTATCTAAAGAGGAATGTCGGAAACTAGACCAAAAAATCATCCGCAAAGAGGGCAGAATTTCAGACTTCGCCATTAAGCTTCTCGCCCTGCGTCACCCCATAGCCATTGATTTAAGATTTATCATTACTTGCCAACAGATATCCCTAGACCTTGAACGCATCAGCAATTACACCCGCAAGATTCTTTCGCGTCAAAACAAAATGTTTCCACTGCCAGAACAATCCATATCGGACTATCTTCAAGATGTGCATCAAGCCGGACAGGAAGCCTTTCAACTGTTAGAAGAATCCCTGCAAACCTACGAAAAACAAACACAGAAGGCAACCGATATGTTGCAAAAAACCACAGCCCTCCTAGACCGCGACCATGACCTTGATAAACATTATCGTAAGTTTTCAAAAACCCTCATGTCCGCTATTGAACAAGACGCTCAATTATTTCCCACTGGATTACACCTATTATTTATAGTAAAATACATAGAGAGAATTGGAGATTTATCCTGCAATATCTCTAGGTCTATTTACTATGCGCTCACAGGGGACTATCTCACTTCTTAAATTGTCTTTCTCCCCTATGTTGCCTTCTACTGATAACAAAGCCTTTGCGTTGTAAGGTCTTTTTCTGATGTATGCAGAGGTTGCAACAGTTGGCTATCTTGGGGCGCAAGTTGTAGACATCAATGTACAAGCCTCTATCAGTAGTGGGTTACCAAGTTTTACCATTGTAGGTCTTCCACAGCGAGGAGTATCTGAATCTAAGGAGAGGGTTAGGGCAGCCTTACAGACATTATGTTTAGCGCTACCGCCTAAACGCATCACAGTGAATCTGTCTCCTGCCGATTTACCGAAAGAAGGGAATCACTATGATGTGCCTATTGCCTTGAGTCTCATCATTGCCATGGGGAATATCAATCAAGAAGACTTCAAAGAGTATATCGCCATAGGAGAGTTATCATTATCAGGTCAGTTTTTGCCTGTACGAGGGGCTTTGCCAGCAGCACTACATGCACAGCAACAAGGGAAAGGCCTGATTTGTCCTGCCTCAGTAGGGAGTGACAGCACTTGGGGGAATGATGACATTTTAGCCCCTGATACACTAGGGTCTTTATTGAATCACTTAAGTGGCAAACAGGTGTTACAAGCTCCTGCTGCTGCCCTTGTGCCTGAGGAAGAAGAAGACAGCATTTCTCTTGAAGGCATTAAAGGACAACATGTTGCGAAACGGGCTCTTTTAATCTGTGCAAGCGGTCACCATCATTTACTGCTTAGTGGCTCTCCCGGTTCTGGCAAAACACTCTTAGCCTCAGCTTTAAGAGCATTACTCCCTCCCCTTTCTCTGGAAGACACAATCGATGTGGGGCGCCTGCGGTCACTGGCCAACACAACGCTCCCCATCATGACAACACAAGCCCCTTTCCGGGCACCACACCACTCCATATCCGTAGCAGCCATGGTCGGGGGAGGCAACCCGCCTTCCCCCGGAGAAATCACTTTAGCCCACAAAGGAGTTCTCTTTTTAGACGAGCTCCCCGAATTTACACGCGCAGTTCTAGAATCCCTCCGCCAGCCCCTGGAGAGACGTACCATCACAGTCAGCCGCGTCCACCACCAAATAGAATACCCAACAGATATTCTGCTAGTAGCGGCTATGAATCCCTGTAAGTGTGGCTATGCTTTTGAAAAGGGCAAAGGCTGTGCGCGGATTCCACGCTGTATGGAAGAATATCAAGCGCGTCTTTCAGGCCCCTTATTGGAGCGCTTCGACTTACAAGTGGATGTAGAACAAGTGCCCCCTCATGCCCTAACTGACCAAACCAACAATAGTGCCACTGAAAATGTTCGCGAGCAAGTTAAGGCAGCACGCACACGACAGAAGAAACGATATCAAGGCACAAATATTCTCTGTAATGCCTACCTTACCCCTAAAACCATTGAGCACTACATTCCCCTTAGACCGCAAGACAAAAGCTTCATGGAGAACGTCATTTCGACCTATCACCTCTCAGCGCGGGTATACCACCGCCTCTTAAAAGTAGCCCGCACCATCGCAGACCTATCCGAAAGCGAGCTTATCACCAAGACCCACCTATCAGAAGCACTGCGTTACAGAGGACGTCTCATGGCTCATCAGTCCATGCAAATCCAACAATGACGTTGTGAAGTAAAAGGTCTTCTTTTTGTATAACATTTTCAAAAGAGAAAGAAAAAAGCCGTTCAAACTGTCCACTATTTTTTGTCTTTGAGAGTGTAAAGGACATCTCTTCCAGCCAAGGTTTTTGTAGTTCTTTATCCTGTCTGATGACGAAAAAAATTGGGATAACACCCTGGAGTTCCCCGTCACTTCTCCCTATGCGTTCCACTGTCATGACCACCGGAACAGACAAACGCATCAGGTTGCTACTTTTGTCATAGAAGGCTTTTTTCGCCTCTTCCACAGCTAGTGTGAGTTTCAGCTCCTCCCCTTGTTCTGTTTTGAAGAAAAGCTCAGAAGCTTCTGAGGCAACAAAAACACGTTGTCGATAAGCTGTCACTAGGCTGTTTTCCTCTTGCTGTACACATCCCGGAAGAGCAAACGCTACAAAGAAGAGAACAAAAAGAAGGCTTACAAAAGGCATCATCAAAAGAGGATTGTGGCAAGTAGTAACCGCTTATGATACTCTAATTTTGAGAGGAGGGCAACCCGACCTGTTATGGTATTGCTCAATTTTTTATCAATCTTCGCTCAACACGCCTGTGTCAAGACAACCGCTCACAATTTTATTAGCCTCGCCGCGGAGTTTTTGTGCCGGCGTTGAACGTGCTGTTTTGATTGTAGAAAAAGCCCTTTTGAAATGGGGGGCACCTATTTATGTGCGTCACCCTATTATCCACAATGCCTACGCCTGCAAAGAGCTAATGAAAAAGGGCGCGATTTTCGTAGAGGAATTACAAGAGATTCCCTTAGGGCCTTCTCCTGTGATTTTTTCAGCCCACGGCGTGTCGAAAGCTGTTGTGAAAGAAGCCAAAGAGAGAGGCTTTGTCATTATAGACGCAACCTGTCCTTTGGTGCAAAAAATTCACCTACAAGTGTGTAAAAATGCCTCTGAAGGCATCCGGACAATTTTGATTGGTCACCGCTCTCATCCCGAGGTAGAAGGGACTATGGGACAAGTGAAAGCCAAAGAGGTCGTCTTAATAGAGACTTGCAAGGATGTTGAAGCCTTGTCATTTCCACCTGATACCGCCTTGTCTTATGTGACGCAAACAACCTTAAGTGTCAATGAAACGGAAAATATTATCGCAGCGTTGAAGAAAAAATTTCCTGCCATCAAACCGCCCCATAGCCAAAGCATTTGCTACGCCACAACGAATCGCCAAGAAGCCGTGAAAGCCTTAGCGCAACGTTGTCACCAACTATGGGTTTTAGGGGATATGACCTCGTCTAATTCGTTGCGTTTGTTGGAAGTATCACGCACGACGGGCTGCTCTGCTACCTTATTGAAGGACGAGAACTCTATTCCCTGGAAAGAGATTGTAGAGAACAAAAAAATAGGCTTAACCGCCTCCGCCTCAGCACCTGAAACACTGGTCCAAAGAGTCATTGCTAGTCTTAAGGAACAGTTTCACGTAACAGTAGAAGAATTAGAAATCGCCCGCGAAACCTTACAGTTTAAGCTACCAGCTGTTTTGCGTTAGAACCCACGAGAAAAAGTGTATAAATCCTGCCATGCAACTTGTAGGTGTTTCCAATCTATTGGTTGTGTTTGATGTCCCGCACTGATTCTCAAAGCGGTCTTTGCAACTTCTTCCCTCACGCCCATGGCCATAAGCGTAGAAGAGAGCGGCACTTCTCCCCCGCTACAAGCAGGCCCTGCACTCACAGCAATGTTCTTCAAATCCATGTGCTGTACTTGAAGGTCACTCGGAACGGAGGGCATGGATAAACAAGAGACATGGGGCAAGCGCGGGGCTTGTTGTCCAAAAATACAACTCGAAGGCGCAAATGCCTTGATAGCCTTCTCAAAAGCCTCTCTGTAAGGTCTCAATTTTTGAAGACAAGAGAGATGTTCCCCTAAGTGTTCCATAGCAGCACCAAAAGCAGCTATGCCTACCAGATTTTGCGTACCCGGTCGTTTGCGCCCTTCCTGTCCTCCGCCTAAAAGAGGGAAGGAGAGATTGCTATTTTTTTTGACTAACAGGGCCCCTGCTCCCGCAAGCCCTCCTATTTTATGGGCAGCAACACTCAGAGTGGTCACCCCAAGAGAGCGAAAAGATACAGAATATTTTCCCACTCCCTGCATGGCGTCACAATGCAACAAAGCCTCCCTGGCACAACAGAGCCTTACAATGGCTTCTAAAGGCTGTATCACACCCGTTTCATGGGATGCTAACTGTACAATAACAGTAGCCTCCTTGCCAAATTTCTCCAAGAGTTGTTGAAGTGCCAATAACTGGACTCGTCCAGAAGAATCAAGCGGTACCTCATGGACATGGTCAAAAAAAAATCCCACCGCTTCCAAAATCGAAGGATGCTCCGCCCCAGAAACAAGCGCATGTTTACGCACAGATAAAGCAGATAAAGCCCGATGATTCGCCTCCGTCCCCCCAGAGGTAAAAATTACCTCCTCAGTACTAGCAGACAACGCACCCGCTACCTGTTCGCGCGCCTCTTCCAGTATCTTACGACACCGCCTCCCCGCTCTGTGAACAGAAGAGGGATTCCCAAATACCTCCAACACTTCCAACGCACGCTTGCGCGCTACAGCAGTTAAAGGACTATTACTATTGTAGTCAAAATACAGCATTGATAAAAAAATTCTTAATTAATATAAATTTTTCTTGCTTTTCCAATGGCATAGTTGATATAATAACTTCAATCTTCTACCTGTCTTTCTTTTTTACCAAAATCAGTCGGCTTTCTAAAGGCTTATGTCCAGTATTATTATTAACGGTACCAACCACCAGTTGCACGCACACTATTACGCCAACAAGAAAAAACCAGATGCACCCATCGCACTTCTGTTTCCTGCTCATAAATACTATGACAAAAAACCAGTTCCCACACCTTCTTTTTTAGAGATACTCTTTCAAACACAACGCATAGAGTTAGCCATCAGTAATGGATTGCGGGCAGCTGGGTTTAGTACCTTTATTCTTCAATACAATTATCCTGTCAATCCTCATCTGCAACCCGGTACACGCGAACTCACAGACGCAACCTTTGCCTTAGACTGGTTAAAATCAACTCATAAGGGCGAAGTGTGGGTAGGAGGCTTCTTCTTCGGCTCAATTTTAGCACTACAGCTTCTAATGCGGCGCCCTGAAATCAAAAGATTCATCTGCGTTGCTCCCTTTTCCGTACAAGAAGACCTGCCCTTTCTCTTACCTTGCCCCTGCTCCGGCTTCATCATCCAGCCTAGCACATCAGACCTGAAAAGTAGAGAAAAAACCAAAACCCTCTGTCATAACCTCAACAAACAAAAGTCAGCCAAAATTCACTATACCCTCCTCATCGGCAGTGAAGAGACCCTACCATCCAAAGCCTCCATCATAGAAAAAACCGTCTACCGCTACACGCAAGTCTCCCTTGAAGCGGAACAATCCTCTAGCCCTACACAATAATAAAGGGCACCCCCATCACCCCACTCAGCAGAGTGATGACCTTTGCCTATAAGATAAACGGGGTTAAGTCTCCTTCAAAAAAGAGCAACACTCCCCTTGCCTCCAAGAGTGTTTGTGTTTGCTAAGCAGGCAAGCCCCAGTAGCAAGAGCATGTAGGAGTTTAGGATATAACACATGCTCTAGGGACAAAATCCTCTTTTGCAGGCACAAAGCTGTATCACAAGGTTTCACCAAAGTAGCAGCCTGAGCAATAATAGGCCCTCCATCTACTTCTTCAGAGACAAGGTGAATGGTACACCCTGCTATGCTCACCCCCGTGTTAAGGGCTTGGCTGTGAGGGTTCAGACCCTTAAAGGAGGGCAAGAGAGAAGGATGAATATTCAAAATTGGGATTGGGCAAGTCCGCAAGAAATGGGGGCTTAAGATTCTCATAAATCCTGCAAGACAAAGACAGGCAACATTGTATTGTGAGAGGGCTTTTAACAGGGCATCTTCTCTTTTTTCTTCCGTATCATCTGGTATGGTTATGTTAGGAATGTTGTGCTGCTTAGCATATTGTAGTCCTTTAGCGTCCTGACGATTAGAAATCACCACAGCAATACAGGCAGCGGCTTTCGGGGCAACCGTATAGCGGTGTAAAGATTGCAGGTTCGTGCCTTTCCCTGAGATTAAAATGGCAACTTGGTACATGAAAGAAATTGGACTCTAGGAGAGGAGGATTTTTGTTGTACAACACGCCCTAAAAGGACAGACTGCTTAAGCGTCATAAGGATTTGCGGCGTCTTCTTTTGGTCTACCACAGCTATCATGCCAATACCGGCGTTAAAAACTCGGCACAGCTCTTCAACTGAGAGGTGCCCTAAGCGTCCTAACCACTGAAACAAAGGCGGTCTCTCCCATGCGTTAAGCAGAATCTCTACCCCTAAGTGCGGCGGTAAAACACGCGGAATATTGCCCTGAAATCCCCCTCCTGTCACATGAATCAGTCCCTTAATCAGACGCTTGCTTATCAAAGGAAGAAGCTCTTTTACATAAATCTTTGTAGGAGCTAAAACACACTCATAAAGAGAGAGACCCTTCTCTTGCCAAGGGTCTCCAAGACCAATGTTGTGCTCTTCAAAAATCTTGCGCACCAAAGAAAACCCGTTGGCATGCAATCCCGAAGAAGGAAGACCAATTAAATGGTCTCCTTCCTTAATACCAAAGGGCAGTTGCTCCCCCTTCTCCATAGCCCCAACAGCAAACCCTACTAATTCATAGGACTCCCGAGACAAGGACGGCATTTCAGCCGTTTCTCCTCCTAACAAAACACACCCTGCCTCCCGACACCCCTCAAGGACACCGTTTATCAGCCGTTTGGCCTGTTCTACCTGTAGAGTATGAGTCGCAAAATAGTCTAAAAAAAACAGAGGCTTAGCTCCCATGGCCAAAATATCATTGACACACATAGCCACTAAGTCTATGCCGGCTTCAGTATCCTTTTGATACTGCGCACACCACAGGGCTTTTGTGCCAATACCGTCCGTTGAAGACACAAGAAGAGGGTTTGCGAACCCTTTTAACTCATATAAGCCTCCAAATCCCCGAAAATCCTCCTTTACGCCGCTGTGTTGTGCAACAAGTGCTGTAATAACCTCCACTATCTTTTCGCCTCGTTTAAGACAAACTCCCGCCTTCTCGTACAATGCGGCGGCGTCATTTTTTCCATTCTTTTTTCTCATATCTTGTTGTACAATAGTTTACACCAAGTAACCTTCTCAACAGTATGCCTCACCTCATGAAGGGAACAAAATTCTTTTTCCCCCTTTTTCTTCTTCTTCTTTTTTCATTCCCACCGTTGGTTTGTGCAGAGTTACTGCCCATTACAACTCACATAGAAATTGCTAAAAAATCCTCCCTTAACAGGCATGATATTTTCTATACCGCCTTTCGACAAGGATTTAAGAACCTTCTGTTTCACCTCACTCCTCCTTCTGCCCATTATCGTATTGCTTCTGTGCCACAGGAGCAACAACTCCTAAGAGGCATTCGCGTGATAAAAGAAACACATACGCCTTCTGTTTACACGGGCGTCTTTGAAGTGTTGTTCGATAAAAAGGACACCGAAGCCTTTTTATCCTCCCACGAAATGCCTTTTATTTCTCGTCCTATGCCTTCTTTTTTATTGATTCCCATAGGGGATGAAAAGCTTCCAATCCAACACTTCCCCACCCCGCAACCTCCTTTCGTGTCCCCCAAACCAAACGAAATTCAACCGCTGCTCCCCATCATAAAAAAAGGCATAAAATCTTCCTATCTCCGCATTCCCTCTGCTCTTATCAAGTTACAACAAGCCTATGACTGTGAAGGCATTCTCATTTTGGCTTTCCGTTCCATCACACAAAAAGGACTGCCTCACCTACAAGTAGAAGCTTCCCTGTTCCCCGGAAAAATTTTCCATCTGTACTCCTTTGAACTGCCTATTCAACATGAACCGCCCTTTACCTCCGCACTTCAAAAAATTAGCCACCATATCATTAGACTTTGGAAAGAGCAAAATGCTCATTTTATGCCCTATCAACACACAACACTAACGGTACAGTTTTCCTCCCTCAAAAATCTCGTAGCGGTGGAAAAAATCCTACAATCTTTAAGTGAAGAACTCTTACCCCAAAGCGCTAGCGCTCACCAAGTGCAATACAGTATGAAGCATTATCACTCGCTCTCTTCTTACGAAAAAGCCCTTGCTCCCTTAAAAATAGGCATCACACCTCAAAAAACTTCTGTTTGGAAAATTCAGGCAAGTCATGACTAAGCAAGACATTCTCCCTTTTCCTTTATCAGGCTCCTTATGTGCTGCAGACCTTCTCATCAGCAACTGTAACAGAACCGCTATTGAAACTATCAAGAAATGGCCTGATTGGCCAACAAGACTGTTAATTCTCTACGGAGAAGAAGGCTCTGGGAAAACCCACATCGGAAAAATTTGGCAGGAAAAAACCCAGTGCCTTGAAACACTACAGCCCCTCCCTTCCACCCCTTATATCCTAGCAGAAGAAAAACACTCAGAATTTAATGACGAAGCCCTTCTCTTTCCACTCTTAAATCACGCCTTAACAACAGGGCATTTTGTCTTGCTCACCTCCTCACGTCCGCCTTCCCAATGGCAGGTTAAAGAGAACGATACCCTCTCCCGTCTACAACTAGCCCGCACAATTGCCATACACCCGCCTGAACCGTCTTTACTCAAACAGCTTCTCGTCAAGCACTGCTCAGACCGTCAGTTAGTCCTTTCTCCTTCAGTTCTATCCTATCTCTCTTCGCGCCTACCGCGCTCCTTCAAAACCATCAAGCAAGTGGTACAAGAATTAGATACCCTCTCTCTGTCATATCACAGAACCATTAGCATGGATTTAGCACGCAAAACCTTAGATAAGCTAGGACTTCTCTCCTCATGACCGTTCTCAAAGCAGCAGCAAAGACAGCAGGTCACGTCTGCGGCGTGTACCAACTGCTTGATAACTCCAATAAAATCCTATACATAGGAAAAGCCCGCTATCTGGATAAGCGTCTGTTATCTTACACGCGCGCGCCGCTATCTGCTCATCAGACAAATTGGCTCAAGAGAGTCTCGCGTGTAGAAACCCTTCAAACTGACTCTGAAAGTGAAGCCCTCTTACTAGAAGCCCACCTCATCAAGACACACCGTCCACCTCATAATATTTTGCTTAAGGATGATAAATCCTACCCTTACATTCGCCTCGTGCCGGGAAAATGGCCGCGTTTAGAAAAATACCGCGGGCGGAAAAAAGACAAAAAAACCCTCTATTTTGGCCCCTTTAGTTCTTCAAAAACCGTCAAACAAACCCTGAAAAGCTTGCAAAAAGCCTTTCCTTTAAGGTCTTGTACTGATAGAGAGTTCGCCAACCGCTCACGTCCTTGTTTATTGCATCAACTAGGGCAGTGTAGCGCTCCTTGTGTAGGCTTGATTCCTAAAACAGATTATGACCATCTCGTTAAGGATGTCACCCTGTTCCTACGCGGAGGAAAAGGGCTCAAAACCCTCTTATCACGCTATCAAGACAACATGGAAAACGCTGCCGAACAACAACTCTTCGAGTATGCCGCTCTTCTCAGAAATCGCCTAAGAGCCTTAAGCAAAATCCAAATAGAAAGCACCCTAGGAATAGGAAAAGACACCGATGTAGATGTGATAGGTCTCTATACTAAGGAAGGGTGTACAACCTCAGAAGTGCTGATTTTTCGAGGCGGACAATACTTAGGCAATTGTACAGGGCGCTCACGACACAGCCTAGAAGATACACCCGAAGCCATAGGAAAAGCTTTCTTGTTCCAATGGTATCAATCACACCCTATTCCTCATGAAATCTATATAAGCCTACCTCTTAAAAATACCGCCTCCTATGCCAAAGCTTTATCCCTGCAGTACCAAAAAAATGTCTCCATTAAAACAGCACAACGAGGAAAGCCCTACAGATGTCAACAACAAGCCGTAAAATACGCAAAAACTAGGTTGTTACAAGCAACTTCTACAAAAGAGTGCACAGCAGAACTCAAGTCTTTTCTAGGCATCAAGTCCCCTTCACTCAGGATAGAAGTGTACGATAACAGCCATATAGCAGGGACATACGCCACAGGCAGTATGATAGTCGCCACAGAAGAAGGGACTTGTCCCTCCGCATACCGTCAATTTCACCTCTCCTGTGGAAAGGATGATTATGCAATGATGAGAGATGTTTTGAAACGGCGGTTCAAAAAACCCTCCTCCTCCCCCCTCCCTGATATCGTCCTCATAGATGGAGGGAGAGCACACGGTCATCTTGCCTATCAGGCACTTCATTCCATGGGATTAGACAAAGTGTGCGTGCTAGCCATAGGAAAAGGCCTGCCTAGACAATCAGAAGACGATAAAATATGGCACTTGCCTAAAAAAAACCCTATTTCCTTACCGAAAGAAGCATTTTATCTTTTACAACGCCTGCGCGATGAAGCTCACCGCTATGCCCTCGCACGCCACAGCCACAGACGCACAAAAGGATACACAACTTCACTCCTAGATACTATTCCGGGCATAGGAAAGAAACGAAAGCAAGCCCTGCTTCTACGATTCGGCACACCCAGCAATATTCTCTCCGCCGGTATTGAGCATATCGCCACAACCCCGGGACTGAGCAAAAAAACAGCAACCACCCTCTATCACTATCTGAAACCCCTCCCTAAAATAGCCCCATGAAATTCTTACCAAACCTGCTCACTCTATTAAGAGTCGCCCTCGTCCCACTCATAGGCCTTGTGTTATACCTCCCACAGATATGGGCGCATTGGCTAGCCTTCTTCCTGTTTATCTCAGCCTCTCTCACAGACTATGCAGACGGCCGTATCGCAAGAGAATACAACACAGTCTCAAAATTAGGGCAACTCCTAGACCCTGTAGCAGATAAAATAGTGGTCATTAGTTGTCTATTATTTTTAACAGATCATGATATTCTCACCGGTTGGCATTTGACCCCAGTCTTTATTATTATTTGCCGTGAGTTTTTCATCTCTGGCTTGCGGGAACAATTCAGTGCAAAAAGCAATCTCACGCCAACATTTTTACCGAAATGGAAAACCGCCCTTCAGATGATTTCTTTATCGTTCCTCTTTCTCGATACAGCACTCTCGTTTTTCCCCGCTAGACTTGTAGGACTAGCCCTTTTGTGGCTTGCGAGTTTTCTCTCCGTATGGACAGGCCTCCGGTATTGGCTGAAAACCTAACAATTGAGAATCCCTTGTTGTTTCTCACAGACACCCGGTATACTAGAAAAACTCAGTTCAAGGGGTCATAGCTCAGTTGGTAGAGCGCTTGAATGGCATTCAAGAGGTCGGCGGTTCGATTCCGCCTGGCTCCACCAGAAGAAAAGTCTCTTACTCCTCGTCTTTCTCTTCCTCCAAAACATCAATCTTGATATCAGGCTCCACATCCTCTTCAGCTTCTTCCTCCTCAAAAACCTCAATTTCAGTCCAAACACCCCTATCAGAATTTTCTACAGGTCCTTGGAACTTGTAAAGAACCACACCTCTATTCTCCACATCCCCTACTCCATCAGCATAATAGTCTTCCCCAACTATCTCCTGTACCCTTCTAAAACCTCTTATCTGACCACCCATGCCTATAAAATCCCCCGCTAAAGGCATGTATAGCTTCCCTCCTCGATAAAAATCCGACAGAACCGATGTTCTTTGATTGCCAAACAAGGTTGTCCTCCTATTGAGAAGCCTTTGCTGTAGGTTATAAGCTGTCCTATAGACTGTCTTATAACGATTCTCAATATCTCGATGAACAGGCACCTCATATTCTTTTGTTTCCAGAACATTATCATAAAACTTAAACTGTCTCTCTATAGACTTTTTAAGCGTTGTTGAGGAGGCTTTTGTAAACAAGCTTTTTGGTTGGAAGCTTCTGGTGATGACTCTTCCCGATGCTGGTGCTTCATAGGACCTTAATGGCGACAGGCTTTCTTCTTTCAACACCAATTCCAACCCTCCACTTGCTATTCTCCTGCTCCTAGTTTGGACCTCTAACGTTTTTATCTCTAACTTGAACACTTTCATCGTTGAAATCATGAAAACGCTCTCGGAAAGGTCTTGTCCTGTTACCACATCCAATACCACCCTATCAGGGTAATACAAAGACGTGAATTTTGCCCCAAATTCAGGGAGACTCAAATCCACTTTCCCATGATAGCCGAAGAACGCTCTTTTCTCAGGATAAGACCCAATGTCAATTTTAACGTTGTAAGAACCTTCTTGACCAGTAAAGTCATGCTCCGCACGATAATGTCTTGGATAAAATGAGAAGGTATAGTATTGCATCTTTCCTTCGTTATCAAGAGCCCCTAAGCTATAAAGATGGAAAGCACTAAGGACATTCCTGTCAATTTGTGCGCTAGCCTTAGCGGCTTCCTCTGTCTTGTAATACCCAAAGCCACTACTTTTAACTTCAAAGCCACTACTTCCAACTGTCGTCAACTCCTTCAACGCGACTTCTTCCCATATGGTGTACGTATAGAAAGTAAAGAAGGAGCCTAATTCTTCATTAAACACCTGTGGAGCTGGAGGTATCGCCGGCATAGTGGGCTTTGATGAGACTTGTACAAATGTTCCATCATTTTGTTTGGCAAAGAGGTACAAGAGTGTTTTATCACGAGCAGCATTGTACCCAACGCTATAGAAATAGTTAGCGTTAAGAGAATGGCCACTATCAGTCATCCCTGCATAATCTGGGCTTAAGCTTTGCTCCCCTGTAAGGAGAGGATAATAAGTAGGATTTATAAAGCTTTGATAGGCGAAAACTCCGACTTCAGCGCCGAAGTGCATAGGCTCAAGAGAAAAGCCACGATGAGTGATAGTCGCTGCCATCTCATGGACTATAACATCGTCTATCTCAGGTTTAGCGCCAACGAAAATCGCTTCTTTGAGTTGATATTCTTGATAATCAACGTTCCATGTATAGAGGAACACCGCGCCTTTATCCTCATTGGTTTTTGGCGCCCCTATGGCAAGGTTGCCACCTAGTGTCCCGATACTATACCCAAAGCTTCTAACAACAAGCATATCAATGGAAGGTGGGGGTATGGTGTCGAATTCACGACTGCCAGTCGGCGTAAAGACAAAGAGTTTCACAATCCCCGATATCCATTGCGGAGACCCTACCAATAAGAGAGGTTCAAGTTCGAAACTATCGCCCTCTCCGTCTCTGTCCAAGAGATGCAACTTCACAGACCAGCCAAACCAATCATCCCGTTTATCTTGTATACGGAATTTTTCTTCGACTTCATCAAAGTCTGGCGTTAAGGATTGATACACCGTCACCTCACCGGGTGTGCCCACAGCCAAATAAAAGAGAGCATCATCCATCTTCAAGAAAGAGAGCTTTTGAAATGGCGCAATCAATTCCTTTACTGTCGGGGACACTGCCAAAGGTGCTTGACTCCCTAAGCTGTATGTCAAGGTCGTAATAACACCATCAGCACCGGCTGGGTTGTCAATCTCAAACTCATCTTGTTGCAAGCTGAACTTTCTAAGCGTTGACGTCATGAAAAGCTTCTCCCCAAAAGAAGACCTCAAAACATCCAGTACCACCCTAGAAGAATAATATAAAGAAGTAAATGCCTTGTCATTGACAGACAACATACTCTTTAACGACACAGCCCCTCTCTCGGTAAAGGCCATGGGCTTACTAGAGACAACATCTACCGGTCGTGTATAGCTAGCGTCCCCGCTAAAGGTAATCTCCTCACCTACCCCTACTTTCGGGTCAAGTGGAAGTGTATAGTATTCCATTTCCCCTGCGCTATTCAAAGCTCCTAAGCTATAAAGGTCGAAGGCACTGAAGATGGGGTGTTTACTTTTATCTTCTGCTACTGCCCGAGCCCTCGCTTGCGTCTCAGTAAAGTAATACCAGCGAGTTCTATTCACAACACCACTTAAGTACACTTCCCATACAGTTTGCACATAAAAAGTAAAGAAGGAGCCTAACTCTTTATCAAACACCTGTGGAACAGGAGGGTTGGAAGGGTCTTCTGATGAGACTTGTGTAAAGGTCCCATCATCTTGTTTGTTAAAGAGGTACAAGATGGTTTTTGTATGGTCAGCATGATATCCCACTACATACAAGTACCGATTGCGTTTAGAGCTTTCAGAGGCAATCCAACGATAATCAGCATGATCGCTAGCAACATCAGGATGATAGACAGGGTTAATCATACTATCATAGACGAAAGCCCCTATTTCAGCGCCGAATTGAGCAGGAATCAGAGCAGCACCACTATGAGCGATAGTCCCTGCCATCTTATGGACTACAACGCCGGTTATTGTAGGAGCAACCCCAACAAAAGCCGCTTCTTTGAGTTCATATTCTTGATTCGAGACATTCCATGTATAGAAGAAGACTGCACCTTTATCCTCATTAGTTTTAGGCGCACCTACCATCACGTTGTTTTCCATAGCTCCTATACTATAGCCAAAGGCTTGAGGCACAACGTCTGGAATGTCCATTGGCGGACTTAAGGTTTGAAGGTCGCGTGATGCATCTTCTGTTGGTGCGACGGTAAAGACTTTCACAATCCCAACACCCCACTGAGGCGCGCCTACAAAGAGGACCGGCTCATCAGGGGTATCACCCGCTCCGTCCTTATCCAACAGATGCAACTTCACAGACCAGCCAAACCAGCTTTCCGTACCAAGATCACTCTCCAATTCTTCCTTCACTTCTAACTGAAAGTCTAGTGTGCCATCTGAGAAATCAGACTGTCTAGCCCTAAACACTGTCACCACAGAAGGATAGCCCATGGCTAAATAGAAGAGATCGTCTCTCACCTGCAAAGCAGAGAGGCTCTGAAAATCTTCTGTCTCCACTTTCTCATAGGCAAAAGGCAAGTTGACGGAAGAGGGATCACTCTTCACAAATAAATTGACAGTAGCAGCAACAGCCGATACGGCTATGTCTCCTTTTTGTTGCAATCGGAAAGTTTTTAGCCCTGCAAAGAAAACGTGTTCTCCAATGTAGTCCCCTTCTAGCACATTTAAGTCCACCCTAGCAGGATGATATAAAGAGGTGAAGTTTCTACCGGGCAAAATTCCATACAATGGTAAAGACAACAGTTGAGGCACAAAGCTAGCATTTTCCGGTGTAGCAGAGCTAACCTCTTTAATAAGAATAGATTTAAAATCGTCTTTACTAGGCAGCGCAAATTTTTGCGTTACAGTGAGGGCGCCTTCCTCATCAACTTCCAATTTGATAGTCCCTGAGGTTCTTGGATGAAATAGGGAGAGATAGTATTTCACTGCGCCGTCACTGGTTAAAGCCCCTAAGCTACGGAGTTGTAAAGCGCTGAAGAAGGTATCTCCTCCTCCTCTAGGCAGCGTTTCACTCAACCGCCGACTGAGTTGTCCTTGTTTTGAAGTCCATACTTCCCATATGGGGCCTACATGGAAGGTAAAGAAGGAGCCTAACTCTTCATCAAACACCTGTGGAGCTGGAGCTGGAGGGTCGGAAGGGTCTTTTGATGAGACTTGTGTAAATGTCACATCATCCCCATCATCTTGTTTGTGAAAGAGGTACAAGATGGTTTTTGTATGGTCAGCATTATATCCGACGCTGTAAAAATAGTCGTTGTTCCTATAATAGTCCGGCGCGCGGGAGAGATTACCTGCCAAAAAGGGCGATATCATGTTTTTATAACTGAAGTCTCCCACTTCAGCGCCGAAGTGCATAGGCGCAAGAGAAGCACTACTATGAGTGATAGTCCCTGCCATCTCATGGACTACAACGTCAGTTATTGTAGGATTAACCCCAACAAAAGCCGCTTCGTTGAGTTGATATCGTTGATTCTCAACGTTCCATGTATAGAAGAAGACGGCACCTTTATCCTCATTGGTTTGTGGCGCCCCTATGGCAAGGTACTGGCCTAACGCCCCTATACTATAGCCAAAGGCTTCAACAGAAATATCTGCAAGAGATTCGAGGACAGGAGATTTGAGGAAGTGCAACTCACGAATGCTGTCCGGCATGATGGAAAAGATTTTCACAAGGCCTGTGTTTTTGTTGATTTTTGGTACCCCCACAAAGAGCACCGGCTCAGGAAGGCCAGCCCCCTCTGCTCCGTCCTTATCCAACAGATCCAACTTCACAGACCAACCAAACCAACTACCGGGAATTTCCCCTTCTAGTTGAAATTTTTGTTGTGAGGAGGAAAAGTCGGCGTACACTCCTTCAAACACGACCACCTTGCCGTTACGGGAAGGGTCTCCTATGGCCAAATAGAACAACTCATCTGTGACTTTCAACACTGAGAAAGAGAGTCCTTGCGTGCTCGTAATTGTTTTCTCTCCTATTGTTGCCTTTATGTCAAAATTCTGCTGCGCAAGAGCCCCTATAGGAAAGCCTAAATTCTCTACCTTCAATGCTTGGTCCTTTAACACCAAAGTAAGTAGAGTAAGAGGGGTTCTATACACACTTGCTCCCTGCGCAATAAAGAGCTGATCCGGAAGCGCCGCAAAGGAAAACTTATTGGTGGTGGTATATAAAGTCTTAAATGAAGTCTCCGCCTTTCTATTCATGGGAATCTCTTGGAAGGTTGCGAAGTCCTGCGTTTCTGTTCCATAAAAAGCCGCATATTTTATCTTTAAGGACCCATCTGGCTCGCGTAAGAGGACGCCTAGGACCTCCTCACTAGTTTGTGTCCTGGTTTTTGTCTTGACTTTAATGTTCAAGAAGGAACCGTATTCGCCTTGGTATGTCTGAGTGTGAGATAAGATATAACTGTTGTTTTCGTATTGGAAAAATCTAATGGTGGTACTGTCATCGCTATAGGACGTAGAATAAAAATAGGGCGTATCATTGTACAGGAAAGCCCCGACTTCAGCACCATGGACACGTGCCTCAAAAAAAGTAAAAGCGTTTTGAAAGGTATACGCCGTCGTCGCCGTGTCCCATTTGTAGAATGCTATGTTCCCCCTACCTCTACTGCTTTGTGGCGCCCCTATGGCAAGGTGGTCGCCCGTAGCTGCTATGCTATAGCCAAAGGCAAGAACAGTGCCATTTTGCGGCAGAATGTCTTGAATCTCCGCCCCAACAATATCAAAGACCTTCACATACCCTGCTCCAGTGGTGGCTTTAGGGGCTCCTACAAAGAGCACTGGCACAAAAGTGCCATTTCCGTCCTTATCCAACAGATGCAACTTCACAGACCAGCCAAACCAATCCCCCGTAGCACCTGTAACCTCAAAGGTTTGCCTGATATCGGAAAACGCAGAATCCCTCCCTCCAAACACCACAGCCCTCCCTGCATTCTTATTAACAGTAGGTTCTCCTACTGCTAAATAGAACTCACCATTCGCCACCTTCAAAACAGAAATCGCTGTCTTGCTTCTACTTGGCAAGGTACTTATCAAAGGCTTTATGGTCATCTTCTGAAGAGAATCCACAGTCAAAAGGACATTGTGTACCGCTGTTTTCTGTCCTATAAAGAGCCTATTCTCAAGTGCCGCAAAAGCAATCCTATCAGTTGTGTCATATAACTTCGTGAATCCTTCACCTACAGGTATCTCCGTCTCAATGGAGACGGCACCGCGTTCAGTCAGAATCTTCTTACCTCTAGCCGTCAAATCCACATCCGCATATTGTATCTCTAAAGCCCCGTCTTCTTTCCGATTCAAAAAGCCTAAAGCCTCTGTATCCCTACCATTTGCCAACTGAACTGGTATGGTAAAGAAGGAACCGAAGTGTCCGGTGAGGGTTTTGGCCCCTTTGCCGTAAAAGGTAATCTTGGTAGTAGCAGAAGCAGGATGGCTCTTCGCATAAAAATAGGGCACTGCGCCGGACAGGAAAATCCCCACTTCAGAACCAAACTTAGGCTCAGTTGAAGTGAAGGAAGTGAAGGTTTGGCTCAGTTGATAGCTCCCCAACTTAGAGTTCGCCGCCGCCGCCTCAGGGATCCATTCCATAATGAACACATACGCTTTATTACCAGTATCAGTAGGATTCACTCGCGGTGCGCCTGCAATAAGATAGGATTTTGAGGTCCCTGCATGAAAGCCGCCGTCCACACTATACCCAAAGGCGTTATCGTCCCAGTTGCCGCCAGCGTCTATCGTTACATCTTGAAGGAATCGGCTTCCCAGAGTATTTATTTTCAAGGTGAAGACCTTAATAACCCCCAGACCGTAGCTGTCTGATATCCGAAGTTTCGGCGCCCCCACAAAAAGTACTGGCTCAGGAGCATGCGTCGTACCCTCATTGTCCCTATCTAGTAGCCCCAACTTCACAGACCAGCCAAACCACCAATCACCATGTCCTGTAACATCAAAGGTTTGCGTGATATCGGAAAACTCAGAATCCGTCCCCTCAAACACCGTAACCTTACCGCTATAATCACTATCAGCAGGGTCTCCTACGGCTAAGTAAAACTTATCAATAGTCTTCAAGACAGAAATTGATGCAACCCCAGTGAAACTAACCCCTGCTGTCTGTGAAAACAAGTCCAGCTCTACCAAAGGCTTTATGGTCATCTTCTGGAGAACATTCACAGTCAAAATGACACGTTGCACCGCTGTTTTCTGTCCTATAAAGAGTCCATTCTCAAGTAGCGCAAAAGCAATCCTATCGGTCTCATATATATTCGTGAATCCCGCACCTACAGGTATCTCCGTCGAAATGGAGATCGCACCGCTTTCAGTCAGAATATCCTCACCTGTAGCCGTCAAATCCACATCCGCATATTGTATCTCTAAAGACTCTGATTGCGGATGGAAAAAGCCTAAAGCCTCTGCATCCCTACCATCCGCCAACTGAATTGATATGGTAAAGAAGGAACCGAAGTTGCCGGTGAGGGTTTTGGATCCTTTTTCGTCATTGGACCCTTTTTCGTAAAAGGTAATCTTGGTAGTAGCAGAAGCAGGATGGCTCTTCGCATAAAAATAGGGTACTGGACTGGACAGGAAAATCCCCACTTCAGAACCAAACTTAGGCTCAGATGAAGTGAAGGTTTGGCTCAGTTCATAGCTCCCCGAGCTAGGGTTCCATTCCATAATGAACGCATACGCTTCATTACTAGCATCAGCAGAGGTCACTTTCGGCGCGCCGGCAATAAGATAGGATTTCGAGGTCCCTACATGAAAACCGCCGTCTACACTATACCCAAAGGCGTTATCTGCCCATTCGCCGGCGTCGGAGACCGTTACACTTTGAAGGAGTTGCTCATCCCTAATGGTGTAGACCTTAATAATACCCAGACCTCGATCGACTAACTGAGCTTTCGGCGCGCCTACAAAGAGCACTGGCTCAGGAGAAAGCGTAACAGTATCACCGTCCCTATCTAGTAGCCCCAACTTCACAGACCAGCCAAACCAATCCCCCTCAGCTTCTCCTACAACATCAAAGGTTTGCTTGATATCGGAAAACATAGAATCCGTCCCCTCAAACACTGTAACCTTACCGGTATTACTATTATCAGTAGGGTCTCCTACGGCTAAATAGAACTCATTAGCAGCAACCTTCAGGACAGAAATTGACGCAATCCCAGTAAGACCATCGATTAAATCTCCGCTCTCTGCTGGCTCTATCAAAGTCTTTATACTCCCTATGGTAAACCCTAGTATAGGGGGATTATCAGGATTAGGGAGTTTGGTCGCCCCAAAAGCGGTATGATACACGTTTGTTCCCTGTCCTATAAACAGCTGATCCGGAAGCGCCGCAAAGGAAAGCTTATTGGTGGTCCTATACAAAGTCGTGAATTTTTCACCTACATCTTTTACATCTGTTACACCTGTCCCCGTAGGAATAGTATCAGAAGTTGCAAAAAGAACTCCTCCCCCCCCAATCCCATATCTAATTTTTAAGCCACTGTCAATGTCACGAACCAAAAAGCCAAAGAAAGAGATTTCCCTCACCAGAAACTCCCACCTACCAATATCCCTATTATAATCCCGATAGGTCTCTTTTGCCGGCAGAATAAAGAAAGCACCGACTTCCCCAGTTATAGGCGTCGAAGAGTCTTCATCCCACTCCACCCGCGCCCGCCCACGACTACTCAAAGTAAAAGCGGACATAAATGTCCCTGTCCTATTACTATTATAACTCAAAACATAAAGATAGGGAGTAGTGTCTCTCCCAAGTGCAAGAAAATACCCAACAGAAGCACCAAAGTGGTATCTATAATTAACATCCCACACTGGATCCCTTATAGGTCTCCCCAGCCAATCAACCAATTCCGGAGCCCCCAGCACATTTCTAGGCAAGTCGCCACTACCATGACTCCCCGCTGTCGGCCTTGCTATGCCCATCAGTTCATATTCTCCGTTGTTTTCCCCGTATGTGTACACAAACGCCGCTCCTTGTTCTTCTGTAACAGTACCACTGCCGCCAACAACGCCAACGCCACCAGGGGCAGGGGCAGGGGCAGTATGTGTACTCTTAGGCGCCCCTACAAGCAGGTAATAACCAGAATATCGGCTTGTAAAAAAACCGCCGCTCACACTATACCCAAAGGCGCCCACATAAGTTAAATCAGCAGGCGGCGGAATGTCTTGAATCTCATCCCCCTTAATACCAAAGACCTTCACATACCCTACTCCACTGGTGGCTCCATCTGCACTGCTGGCTTTAGGCGCGCCTACAAACAGCACTGGCTCAGGAGCATACGCATCAGCCCCTCCGTCCCTATCTAGTAGGGACAACTTCACAGACCAGCCAAACCAATCCCCCTCATTCTCTCCTGCTACCTCAAAGATTTGCGTGAGAGTGGAAAACTCAGAATCCGGCCCCTCATACACCACAACCCTACCCCTCTTATTACTATCACTATCATGAGGGTCTCCCACGGCTAAGTAGAACTTATCATCAGCAAACTTCAAGGCAGAAATTGACGTAATTGTAGTGAAATCTTTTCCTTTTGCTACAAAGATAAGCTGCGTAGTACTCAATGGATTGAGAGCAAAAGAGGTCGTATACACATTTTGTCCTTGTGCAACATAGAGTATATCTGCAAGAGGCATAAAGGAAAGCTTATTGGTGGCCGCATATAAGTCCGTGAATTCCGCACCTACATCTGTTATACCTGTCCCCGTATCAATGGGAGTATCATAAATACTTTGGTAATGAATCGTTCCTGTACTGATATCCCCTTTCATAACCCCATATTTGATTTTTAAATCCCCATTTTCTTCACGAAACAAAAAGCCCAAGCCTTCAACAGGATTCACTTGTCCTAGTGACAGATAAAAGAAGGCGCCGTATGCCTCTCGATGTACACTCGTAAGGTTATCCCGATAGAGCAGTGCATCTGCATTATCTATTCCAAAAACAGTAATGGCTGTCCCTTTTGTATGTTCACTCTTATAACTCACAACATAAAGATGGGGTTCACCTCTAAAATTAGCATACCCAACAGAAGCACCAAAGTGGTTGCTATAATCAGCATCCCACGCAGAACCACTGGGATGCGCACTCGCAGCACTCCCGACGCTACCATGACTCCCCGCTGTCGGCCTTGCTACGCCTTTCAGTGCATAGGTTCCGCTGTCCCATTTGTACACAAACACCGCTCCTTCTTCAGCATTGTTATGTGTACTCGCAGGTGCGCCCACAAACAGGTAATTGTTCGTTGTTGTGACACCGCCGCTTATTCTTTCGTGAATACCGCCGTCTACACTATACCCAAAGGCGCGCACATAAGTTAAGGCAGTAAGCCTAATGGTTTGAATATCCGCCCCATCAAGGCCAAAGACCTTCACATGACCTACTCCACTGCTGGCTTTCGGCGCGCCTACAAAGAGCACTGGATCAGAACTCAATTTCTGTAACTTCACAGACCAGCCAAACATATCCCCCACTTCGTCTCCAATCCTTGTAAACCTTTGCTTGACACCAGCAAACGCTGCATTCGTCCCTTCAAACACCACAACCCTACCTCTATGACTATTAACAGTAGCTTCTCCTACTGCTAAATAGAACTTATCCTCAGCAAACTTCAAGACATCAATGGCTGTAATCTCAGTGAAACTAACCGCTTCTGTTTCTCGTCCCCCTGAAGACAATTCCATCTCTACCAAATCATCCCCTCTGACAAACCGTACCCTAGTGACGCCGATACTACTACTAACCCGTAACCATGGGGTGACATCGTCATAGGGGTTGTCGTCGCCATCAGAGGGTAATTCACCAAAAGAGGTACGCTTCACGCTTGTTCCCTGTCCTATAAACAGCTGACCCGGCTTCTGCCGCGCAAGGAGCGGAAGGGCCGCAAAGGAAAGCTTATTGTTGATCTCATAGGGATTCGTGAATCCCGCATCTACATCTGTCCCCGTATCAATGGAAATATCAGGACTTTGAAAATGAACCCCTCCTTGTTGCCAATTCACAACCCCATATTTGATTTTTAAGCCACTGTCACGAACCAAAAAGCCCAAGATTTCATAAAGCTGCCCGCTCTTTTCTACCGGCAGATTAAAGAAAGCCCCGTATTCCCCAGTTACAACCTTCGAACGGTTCCCTAGATAACGCACATTATCGTTACTCAAATTAAAAGCGGACAGTGCTGTCTCTGTCCTCTCCCTATTATAACTCACAACATAAAGATAAGGCACACTGTAACTAATAACAAACCCAACAGAAATGCCAAAGTGGTTGCTATAATCATCATGCCACGGAGCCCCACTGGGATTCCCTGTCCTAACTGATGCCGGCACGTTACCATAACTCTCCGCCATGGGCCTTGCTATGCCTTTCAGTTCATAGGCTGTGCTGCCGTTCCATTTGTACACAAACGCCGCTCCTTGTTCAACACCGTCAAGCATACTCAAAGGCGCCCCCACAAACAGGTAATTGTTCGTTGTTGCGTGAATACCGCCGGCTAAACTATACCCAAAGGCACGCACATAAAACATTGAGTAAATAGGCGGCTTAATGGTTTGAATCACCCTCTGACTATCATCAACGGAAAAGACCCTCACATGACCTACTCCACTGTTGGCTTTAGGCGCGCCTACAAAGAGCACTGGCTCAGAACCCAATTTCTGTAACTTCACAGACCAGCCAAACCAATCCCCATCATTGTCTCCTGGTACCTCAAAGATTTGATGGATATCGGAAAACACAGAATCCGGCCCCTTAAATACCACAACCCTACCCCTCTCACTACTATCAGCAACTTCTCCCACGGCTAAGTAAAACTTATCATCAGTAAATTTCAAGACAGAAATCGCTGTAATCCTAGTAAAAGTGACAACATCAACCTTTGCTGTAATGGCAAGCTTCTGCGTAGTGCTCGATGGATTGAGAGCAAAAGAGGCACTATACACATTTGCTCCTTGCGCAACAAAGAGTGTATCGGTCAGCGCCGCAAAGGAAAGCTTATTGGTGGTCCTATATAAAGTCGTGAATCTCGCACCTACATCTGTCCCCGTATCAATGGAAGTATCAGGAGTACTTTGGTAATCAATCCGCAGTTGGCTTGTTGCTCCTGTATTGAGATCCCCTTTCATAATCCCATATTTGATTTTCAAGTTCCCATAGGGGTCCCGATTCAAAAAGCCAAAGGCTTCAACAGGATTCACTTGTCCTCCCGGCAGATTAAAGAAGGCGCCGTGTTCCTGGTAATTTTTACTCGTAAGGTTCTTCCGATAGAGCAGTTGAGTATCATCACTTCCAAAAAAAGTAATAGCTGTCCCACTATGATTACTATTATAACTCACAACATAAAGATGGACGCCCCAATTATGATAATTAAGATACCCAACAGAAGCGCCAAAGTGTCTGTTATAAGCAACATGCCACGCAGAATCTCCCGTGGGGTTGGAGGTGAAAACACTGCCTGATGTGCCAAAAGACGCCGCTGTCGGCCTTGCTATGCCTTTCAGTTCATAGGCTGTGCTGCCGTTCCATTTGTACACAAACGCCGCTCCTTGTTCAGTACCGCTATGCGTACTCTTAGGTGCCCCCACAAACAGGTAATTGTTTGTTGTTGCGTGAATACCGCCGGCTAAACTATACCCAAAGGCGCGCACATAAGTTAAGGCAGGAGGCGCTCTAATGGTTTGAATATTCCTATCCACCCCATCAGCAACAGCAACAGCAAAGACCTTCACAGTCCCTACTTCACTGGTGCCTGTACTGCTGGGGGCTTTAGGCGCACCTACAAAGAGCACTGGCTCAGGAAGGCCAGAATCCCCTGCTCCGTCCCTATCTAGTAACTGTAACTTCACAGACCAGCCAAACCAATCCCCCGCATTGTCTCCTTCAACTATAAAGGTTTGCGCGATATCGGAAAACTCAGCATTCGTCCCCTCAAACACCACAGCCCTCCCTGCATTACTAGTATCAGTAGGGTCTCCCACGGCTAAGTAAAACTTATCATCAGCAAACTTCAAGACAGAAAGCGCTGTAATCTCAGTGAAACGAAACACTGTAGGGAACACCACCGGTTTCAAATCTTTTTCTACAGCAAACGTCACAGTGCGATGGACAGTAAAAGAGGTGCTATACACACTTGTGCCCTGTGCAATAAAGAGTTTATCTGTCAGCATCGCAAAGGAAAGCTTATTGATGCTGGGCGCATATAAAGTCGTGAATCCCACATCTACCGATGTCCCCGTATTAATGGGGATCGCCCCATTTAAGAAGGTTGTGAGACTGCCCGCTACAGGAAAAAACGTCGCATATTTACTCTTTAAGGACCCGTCGTCCTCGCGTTTGAGAACGCCTAGGATATCTAACGAAACAGTTTTTACAGAGGTTTCAGGTTTTTCATCCTGTCCAAGCAAAACAAGAGAGCGCTTGATAGCCTCTTCTCTAGAAGCAAAAAACTCCTCAGTTCCACCTCTGAAGGAGGATTCAATTTTCCATACCTTTACTGGAATGGTGAAGAAGGACCCATATTCAACCCCACTGTACACAGTACTTCTAATTGCACCAGTCTTGCCACCACTTGCATTTGAAAAGAAGAATTGTATGGATGTCCCTGTATGACCACTATTATAACTCACAGCATAGAAACGGGGGAAAGTGCTATCAAAGTAGAAAGCCCCGACTTCAGCGCCGAAGTGCTCATTGTAAGCCGCCTCTTTCAAAGCCACCATCCCTTTGTCTACCCCTACTGGCACTATCGGGGTTGCTTCAATAGCAAAGACCCCTTTGAGGACATACTGTCTATCTTGCCATCTATAGATGAAGATTGCGCCTTTTCCACCATTGGTTTCTGGCGCGCCAACAATGAGATGGGAGAATCTAAAGAGCGGGTGTGATTTCGCATCTAAGCTATACCCAAAGCCTTGAATAACAGGGGCGGTAACACCTGCTGGCGTGAGGGTTTGAATCACCGTCTGAGTCTCATCAAAGGCAAAGACCTTCACATACCCTACTCCACTGTTGGCTTTAGGCGCTCCTACAAAGAGCACGGGCTCAGGGAGAGAGGCGCTACCCACTCCGTCCCTATCTAGTAACTGTAACTTCACAGACCAGCCAAACCAATCCCCCATAGCACCTGTAACCTCAAAGGTTTGCTTAATATCGGAAAACGCAGAATCCGACCCTTCAAACACCAAAACCTTACCTATAGTAGCATCACCAGCAGGGTCTCCCAGGGCTAAGTAAAACTTATCAGTAGTCTTCAAGACAGAAATCGCTGTAATTTTAGTGAAAACAGACGATTCTTCTTTGCCTATTACTGGTACCTGTTCGTCTGCGCTTGTAAGAGTTAGCGTCTCCACTTGAGACGCACGACTTGCTATGTTGAGTGATGTCACAAAAGGGTTGAGCAGGACTGTTGATGAGAAGGATTGCGTTTTGATTCCTGTTCCCTGTGCAACAAATAAGCGATTTTCCAACAACAAAATGCTGACTTTAGAAGGTGCGTATAAACCTGTAAAGCCATCCGCAAGAACGGTGGGAAGAAAACCACTTATGTCAAACTCTTCTCCTGATGAAGCGATGAACCCTTGACGATCTGCATCACGGAAGAAAGTCTTAATGGTTAAGAAGCCATTTGATTTTAGCAAGGCAAAAACATCTATAGATTCAGAGGCTATGGTTCCGCCAATGCCGCTTTTTGCTTCCTCGGCTTCGGCTTCGGTTTTATACCACTCAATTCCGTTTTGGTATGTAAGGCTCCATAGCTGCACTGGCAGGATAAAGAAGGTGCCGTATTCCGCCGCGTCGTACACCTCGCCATAAGGTTGGTCACCTTGGAGGAATTGTGAAATAGTAGAGTCGTCTTGTCGTTGGAAGAAGTGTAGGGCTGTTCCTGTATGAGAGACATCATTATGGCTCGCAGCATAAAAATAGGGCGTATTATTGTACAGGAAAGCCCCGACTTCAGCGCCGAAGTGCTTATTGTAAGCCCCATCTTTCAAAGTCACCTGACCAACGGTTACGGTTGTGACACTTGTCGTAAGAGTAGGCTTGTTCCCAACAAAAAAGACTTGTTTTAACACTACGCTAGTGGGCTCAATCTTATAGAAGAAAACCGCACCCTCTCCATTATACGTTTCCGGCGCCCCCACAATAAGGAAGTTGTCCTCATTATAGGTAATGGTCTGCAAACTATAACCAAAAGCGCCAACAAGGATATTTTTAGAGGTACCGTCGTTATAACTGAAAGTCGCCATCGGCAATATCGCGGGAGTATAAGCCGAATAAGTGTTAGGGTTCAGTAAAAAGAGTCTCACTATTCCTTCACTGGCTACTTCACTGGCTACTCCACTGATTGTTCTGCTGATTGTTCTGCTGACTTTAGGCGCGCCTACAAAGAGCATTGACGTAAGGACACTCCCCGTATTGTCCTTCAATAGGTGTAACTTCACAGACCAGCCAAACGAATCCCCCACTTTGTCTCCTGTAAACTTAAATTTCTGTTCAAGATCAGAAAATGTGGCATCCGTCCCTTCAAACACCACAACCTTACCAGTATTACTACTATCACCAGGGTCTCCCACAGCTAACCAAAACTTATCATCAGCAACCTTTAAGATAGAAATCGCTGTCATCTGGGTGAACTTCACCTTCATTTTCCCCTCAACAAAACTCTCCTCCGCAAGGTCCCCTACAGTGAAGGTCAAGGTACTTACGTCCGCTTTACTTGCCAAGTTGTTAGGCGCAAGTGAGGCCCTATACACCTTGTCTCCTTGCACAATAAAGAGCTTATCCTCAAGCGCCGCAAAGGAAAGCTTATTGGTGGTCGTATACAAAGTCGTGAATCCCGCATCTACAGATGTCACTGTATCCATATCAAGAGAGATTTCTCCAGTTAGAAACTCTGTTAACCCGAGTGCTCCCGACGGTGGTGGTCGAAAAGTCGCATATTTACTCTTTAAGGCCCCGTCTGACGGATCGCGGAAGAGGACCCCTAATATGTCTAATTCATCACCATTTGATGCTGTGACTGGAATAATGAAGAAGGAACCATATTCATATTCATCATTACCACTTTTTTTGTACGAAACGCTATGTTTCCGAGTCCCTTTAACGTACTGCCTAACACGTGCTGTATCAGAAGCATCTTCTGCATGGAAGAATACTATGGTTGTCCCCGCACTACGATCAGTAGCATAAGCCGACGCATAGAAACGGGCTTTATCATCACCCATGTAGAAAGCCCCGACTTCAGCACCCAAATAACGTTGTATTGGGCCCGGAGCGTTTATACTCACTCCTCTCGAGTAAGGGATAACGCCTGCAGGCGTTACATTTCTAGAAAAGACCGCTCTTAGGTCATACGCACTATTACTACTAGTAGTAGCATCAATCTTCCACGTATAGACGAACACGGCTCCTTTGTTTATACTGCTATGTTCAGACTCTGGCGCGCCAATGATGAGATAGGAGGCTCGAATGCGCGGGTCTGTTACATCTAAGCTATATCCAAAGGCTTTAATAACGGGTCTGGTAATACCTGCTGGCGTGAGGGTTTGAATCACCGTCTCATCAAAGGCAAAGACCTTCACAATACCTTCTCCACTGTTGGCTTTCGGCGCTCCTACAAAGAGCACTGGCTCAGGAGAAAACACATCCGCCGCTCCGTCCCTATCTAGTAACTGTAACTTCACAGACCAGCCAAACCAATCCCCCGTAGCACCTCCTTTAACCTCAAAGGTTTGCTTGATATCGGCAAACGTAGAAGACGTCCCATCAAATACCACAACCTTACCGGTATTACTATTATCAGCAGAGTCTCCAAGGGCTAAGTAAAACTTATTATCAGCAACCTTCAAGACATCAATGGCTGTAATCCCAGTGAAAGTAATTGCTGGTGGTGGTGGAGAGAAGTCAACACTTTCCAAACTCTCTATGGTAATAATCGGCGGAGAACCTGGAGAACCTGAAGAAACCACAGTAAGATCGGCACTCCACACCGTGTCTCCTTGCGCAATAAAGAGCTTATCCTCAAGGGCCGTAATGGAAAGCTTATTAGTGACATTAAATACTGAATTCCCAAATAAGACATCAGGCACCGCTGTCCCCGTATCAATGACAATATCGCTACTGTCAGCGGAGAAAGTTAGAGGATTCTGGCCTAATAGTGGTTCACCACCGCCTGTTCTTGTATTCGTAAAATCCACTGCCGCATATTTCATCTTTAACTGTGTTCCATCCTTGTACAGGAAGCCTATCATCTCTGTAGAGCTACCATCTGCCTTCTGAACCGGTATAGTAAAGAAGAAATTGTATCTGCGAGATCTTACGGGCAATACAGAACCCTTGATATGTAGGATGCCGGTGAAGGACAGCGCTTCAAGCCGGCTTCGGTGTTTATACCCGGTTGCTTCGGTACCGTAAGATCGCGTATAGCCCGAAACTAAAAAATGGGGCGCAACACTATCACTGAACAGGGACACCGCGTTAAAACCCCCCATCTGTCGTGATTTAATTTGTCTGGATCCGTAAGCGCCAGATACATAGCTCCCCCCTTTAGGGTCCGACGCATTAGGTCGCCATACCTGTGCGAACGCCCATTGTGTACCGCTCGTGGACGCCGTATTCCCAAAAACATAGGACTTTCTGGTCCCTGCATGAAAGCCGCCATCCACATTATATCCCCAGTGGCTGCCCTGGTTTAGGGGTATAGTTACATCTTGAAGGTGTGTCTTATCATTAAGGGTGTAGACACCAATAATACCCTGACCTTGAGCTTTCGGCGCGCCTACAAAGAGCACTGGCTCAGGAGCATACGCATCAGCCCCTCCGTCCTTATCTAATAGCCCTATGGCCACAGACCAGCCAAACCACTCCCCTTCAGCACCTTCAACCTTAAAGGTTTGCGCGATATCGGCAAACGTAGAAGACGTCCCCTTAAACACCACAACCCTACCTTTACTAGCATCACCACCAGCTTCTCCTATTGCTAAATAGAACTTATTATCAGATTCCTTGAAGACGTCAATGGCTGTAATCCCAGTGAAAGTAACTGCTACTGGTTCTACTGGTTCTACTGGTGTTACTGGTCCTGTTGGTGCTGTTGGTTCTGTTGTCTGTCCACCATCTGAAGAAGCTGAAGAGAGTGGAAGCACTTCCGGAGGGTCTATGCTAAAAGACACACTCTTCAATACATTATATAATTGGAAGGTGGGGCTATCCACAAGTTCAATAGGGCTCCCCACCGCTCCACCGTCAAAACCTTCTAGGACTACATTACTACTCGTCAAAGGGGTAATGTACACCTTGTCTCCTTGCGTAATAAAGAGCTGATCCGGCAACGCCGCAAAGGAAAGCTTATCGGTGGTCTCATATAAATCCGCGAAGTTAGCACCTACAGCTTTCATACCTGTAATGGGAATATCAGGAGTTTGAGGATTAATCCCTTTTGGTCCTCCTGTGTTCCCGAGGCGCGCAGCTGCATATTTTATCTTTAAGGCCCCGTTTGCTTCCCGGTACAAAAAGCCAAAGGCATTAATAAAATGTTCTTTTTCCACTCTGGTGGAAGAGAAGCTTTTTAATTTGTGTGCATTATGCATATTTGGCAACGCCTTATCCAACGCAGCCTTATCAAGAAATTGGTAGGCCCACCGGGTAGTACCATCCACCAATACGGTCACTCTCCATACTTTTACCGGCAGAGGAAAGGCAGGGCCGTATTTCCCACTGCTGGTGCCACCGATAATATCCGAAAGGCGAAATTGATAACGCGCATCCGGATAAAACACAGACATAGCTACACCCGTACGACTACTATTATAACTCATAACAAGAAGGATGGCCTCCCAAGTAGTATAATGAAGATACTGAACAGAAACGCCAAAGTGATTTCCATAATTGGTACGAATATTAGTCGACACGCTATCATCACGATGCGTCCCACTTACATTATTCACCCTTACTTCAAGAGGTGATGAATAACTACCACCACTAAGAGTACTCCATTTGTACATAACCGCCGCTCCTGCTCCACTGTAACTCTCAGGCGCCCCCACAAACAGGTGATTATCCACTGCATAGCTCCCTGAGTGCTTCTGCTTTGGTAGCCGCCGCGCGCGCCGCGAGATCAATGATGTACTCGTGTAAAGACCGCTGGCTAAACTATACCCAAAGGCTCTCATAGAAGCAGGCGCCGGAATGGTTTGAATATTCCTATCCCCCCCATTAACAACAACATCAAAGACCTTCACATATCCTGCTCCACTGTTGGCTTTCGGCGCGCCTACAAAGAGCACTGGCACAGGAGGAAGCGTAGCAGTAGTGTTGTCCTTATCTAGTAACTGTAACTTCACAGACCAGCCAAACCAATCCTCTGTAGCACCTCCTTTAACCTCAAAGGTTTGCGCGATATCGGAAAACATAGAATTCGTCCCCTCAAACACCACAACCTTACCGGTATTACTATTATCAGCAGAGTCTCCAAGGGCTAAGTAAAACTTATCACCAGCAGTAGCATCAGCAAACTTCAAGACATCAATTGACGTAATCCCAGTGAAAGTAACTGCTGGTGCTGTTGGTTCTGTTGGTGCTGTTGGTTCTGTTGGTGCTGTTGGTGCTGTTGGTGGTATTATTATCTGTCCACCTACTGTTATTTCATCTACTCCCCCTAGTTGTACAAACTTCCCTAGGGGGACAACACTCCAATCAGAAGTCACAGTAAGAGGGGTACTCTTCACCTCTGCTCCCTGTGCGATAAACAGCCGACCCGGAAGCGCCACTAAAGACACCCTGCTAAGTATATAGCCAGGGTTAGTATCATAGGTTGAAGGAAGCGTAAAATCACCCACCTGAACAGTCCCAGGAATTTCTATCTCGCCTCGAGGTTTAAGAAATTTGCGTCGATTGTTGATATCGAAGAATGTCTCATATTGTATCTTTAACTGTGATCCATCCTGATACAAGTAACCTAACAGCTCTGTAGTGCTACCATCTGGCTTCTCAACCGGTATGGTAAAGAAGGCACCGTATTTAGGTCCTTGTGCTTGTGATAATGGACTCTGTTGTGCTTGTGCTTGACCTCCCATCCGTTCAGTATTGAACTCATAAAGCTCCCTGTCAATCGAAATCGGGTTTCCGTCCGCATTAAGAACAACCCTACTCGTTGTGTATTCGAAAAGTCTAATGTGGGTGCCGACAACTTTGTAGGTGCGCCAGTAAGCGGCAGAAGATGCCTCTTTTTTATCGTGAGTAGCATAAAAATAGGGCGTTGTATTGTGCAGGAAAGTCCCGACTGAAGTGCCAAAGCGAAGAGACTCAATGTCGTAGTCGTAAAAAATGGCATTAGCATTCCCTCTCTCTAGGACCATTGTCCTTTCATCGTCCGAGTCCGTGTTCAAAGCCCCTGGAATCTGTCCTATGACATACTCACTGTTCCCAGTGTCCCATTTCAGGAGTACAACCGCTCCTGTACTTACCTCAGTACTATCACGAGTAATTGTAGTTCCAGGCATGCCTACTACAAGGTGGTCACCCCTAGCCCCTATGCTATATCCAAAGAGACCTGGTGAGAGTTGGAAGCGTGAGAGGGGGGGGGTCGTAAGCTGTTTATTTTTTCCTTTTCCGGTGAGGACGTCTGGTGGTTGGTAGGTATTGTCAATCTCAAAGCTCAAAGCCAAGTGTTGAATCTCAAACCCACTAATACCAAACCCACTAGTCTCATCAATATTCAAGACCTTCACATACCCTTTTCCACTGCTGGCTTTCGGTGCGCCTACAAAGAGTACTGGCACAAAAATGTCATCTCCGGCCTTATCCAATAAATTTAATTTCACAGACCAGCCAAACCTATCCCCCTCATTGTCTCCTTTAACCATAAAGGTTTGCTTGATATTGGAAAACACAGAAGACGTCCCCTCATACACTGTAACCTTACCTTTATCATTAGTATCAGTAGCTTCTCCTACTGCTAAATAGAACTTATCATCAGCAAACTTCAAGACGTCAATGGCTGTAATCCCAGTGAAAGTAATTGCTGTTGGTGCTGTTGGTTCTGTTGGTGCTGTTGGTGCCTGCCCTATCAAAGTCTCCATGGTACTCCCTATGGTAAACTCTACCCCAGTGATGTAGTACCTATTCACACTACTACCACCAGTGGTGATTCCAGAAGCCGTAAGAGAGGTGCGCTTCACGCCTGTTCCCTGTGCAATAAACAGCTTATCTGTTAGCGCCGCAAAGGAAAGCTTATTGGTGGTCGTATACAAATTCGTGAATTTCTCACCTACATCTGTTATACCTGTCCCCGTAGGAATGGTGATATCAGCACTTTGAAAAACAAGCCATTTGTTGGGAGAGCGACGGCTAGGGTCTATAACCCCATATTTGATTTTTAAGCCACTGTCACGAACCAAAAAGCCCAAGACTGTATAAGATTCCGTGTTTTCTACTACCGGCAGAGTAAAGAAAGCCCCGTATTCCCCAGCTTCAACCTTCGAATAACTACCTTGATGGAAAGCCCACCAATGACTGGACACAACAAAAGCGGACAGTGCTGTCTCTGTCCTATTACTATTATAACTCACAACATAAAGGTAAAGCTCACTTCTATAAACATTATACCCAACAGAAGCCCCAAAGTGGTTGCTATAATCAGGACTCCACGGAGACACACTCGGAACCTGGGGTACCATATTATATGCTGTAGTGATACCGGCACCATGACTATTCGCCGTCGGCCTTATTAAACTTTTCACTTGATATTCTCCGTTTGCCGCATTGTTCCACCGGTACACAAACGCCGCTCCTTCTTCAACATTGTTATGTGTACTCGCAGGCGCCCCCACAAACAGATAACTTTCTTTTCTGTAGCGGGAGTGGCTGGCGCTTTCTATCACACTGCCACTCACACTATACCCAAAGGAACGCACATAAGTTAAGTCAGTAATCAGAGTAAGGGTTACATAATCTTTGAAATTAAGCGGCGTAATGGTTTGAATATCCCCCCCACTAATATCAAAGACCTTCACATACCCTACTCCACTGGTGCTTCCAATGGTGGCTTTCGGTGCGCCTACAAAGAGCACTGGCTCAGGAGAAAGCGTAACAGTATCACCGTCCCTATCTAGTAGGGACAACTTCACAGACCAGCCAAACCACTCCCCCGCATTGTCTCCTAATACCTCAAAGGTTTGCGTGAGAGTAGCAAACTCAGCATCCGTCCCCTCAAACACTGTAACCTTACCTTTATCATTAGTATCAGTAGGGTATCCCACGGCTAAGTAAAACTTATCACCAGCAGTAGCATCAGCAACCTTCAAGACATCAATGGCTGTAATCCCAGTGAAAGTAACTGCTGTTGGTTCTGTCTCTGTACCTAGGGTAATACTCCAAGAAGTATCATCCACAGTAAGAAGGGTACTCTTCAACTCTGCTCCATGTCCCATAAACAGACGACCCGGAAGTGCCGCAAAAGACCACCTTCTAGGCATAGGGTCAGTATCATAGGTTGGAGGAAGCGAAAAATCATCCACAACATCCCCAGGAATTTCTATATCGCCTCGATACTCAAGAAATCCGCTTGCAAGTGTGACATCCAATGTCGCATATTTAATCTTTAACTGTCCTCCATCCTTGTGCAGGAAGGCTAATAGCTCTGTAGAGCTACCATCTTGCTTCTCAACCGGTATGGTAAAGAAGGAGCCGTATTCGACTCCGGTTTCCTGAAGGACAATTTGTGCATAACCGTTGCCTGCAGGTTGATAAAGTTTAATGGTGGTGCCGCCAGAAGAAGTAGCATTGGTAGCATAAAAATAGGGCGTTGTAGTATGCATGAAAGCCCCGACTTGCGCGCCAAGGTAGGTAATGCCGCCAGCTAAAAATTCTTGTGACATGTCATATTGAGACAGCGATGGATTAATACTACTAATCTTCCATTTCCAGAAACTAATCAGACCAATGGTCCCAGAACCGCTGTATTCTAGTCCAGGCATGCCTACTATAAGGTGTTCACCCCTAGCCCCTATGCTATATCCAAAGAGACGTACTTGGGAATCGGCATCGTAAAAAGGACGAGTAATGGTTTGAATATCCCCCCCACTAATATCAAAGACCTTCACATAGCCTACTCCACTGGTGACTGTTCCTCTGATGGTTGGGCTGGCTTTAGGCGCGCCTACAAAGAGCACTGGCTCAGGAGAAAGCGTAACAGTATCACCGTCCCTATCTAGTAGGAACAACTTCACAGACCAGCCAAACCACTCCTCTGGAGCACCTCCTTTAACCTCAAAGGTTTGCTTGATACCGGCAAACGCAGAATCCGTCCCCTCAAACACCACAACCTTACCGGTATTACTATTATCAGCAGCTTCTCCTACTGCTAAATAGAACTTATTAGCAGATTCCTTCAAGACATCAATCGCCGTAATCCCAGTGAAAGCAACTGGTAGTGCTAGTGGTGCTAGTGCTACTGGTGCTACTGGTGCTGTTGGTGCCTGCCCTATCAAAGTCTCCATGGTACTCCCTATGGTAAACTCTACCCCAGTGATGTAGTACCCACTACTACTACTACCACCAGTGGTGATTCCAGAAGCCGTAAGAGAGGTGCGCTTCACGCCTGTTCCCTGTGCAATAAACAGCTGATCCGTAAGCGCCGCAAAGGAAAGCTTATTGGTGGTCGTATACAAATTCGTGAATTTCTCACCTACATCTGTTATACCTGTCCCCGTAGGAATGGTGATATCAGCACTTTGAAAACTAATCCCGCTTGCACTCTGCAAGGCATATTTGATTTTTAAGCCACTGTCACGAACCAAAAAGCCCAAGACTGTATAAGATTCCGTGTTTTCTACTACCGGCAGAGTAAAGAAAGCCCCGTATTCCCCAACTTCAACCTTCGTACTCTCAGGGATGAGAAAATAAGCATTGCCGGACACATCAAAAGCGGACAGTGCTGTCTCGGTATGCCCACTATTATAACTCACAACATAAAGAGAAAGCTTACCTCTATAAACATTATACCCAACAGAAGCCCCAAAGTGGTTGCTATAATCAGCAGACCACGCGCTCCCACCAGCCGGAATCTTGGATAGCGAAGAATACACGTTATCATTAAGATCAGATATCACCGTCGGACTTACTACACCTTTCAGTGCATATTCTCCGCCTGGTGCTTCGTATGGCAATCCCACTCCACCGCTCCATCGGTACACAAACACCGCTCCTTCTCCACTGTAACTCTCAGGCGCCCCCACAAACAGATAACTTTCGGCGGCTGCCATACCACCAGGTATACTTCTTACAAATGCAGGTGTTGTGTGCATACTGCCACTCACACTATACCCAAAGGCGCGCACATTAGCTAAGGAGGTGGGGGAGGTCGCGGCAACCGTCAGAACGTTAGGCCAATTATAAGCTCTGGAATTAAGCGGCGTAATGGTTTTAATAGCCGACCCACTAATATCAAAGACCTTCACATACCCTACTCCACTGGTGCCTCCAAGGGTGGCTTTCGGCGCGCCTACAAAGAGCACTGGCTCATGAGAAAGCGTAGCAGTATCACCGTCCCTATCTAGTAGCGCCAACTTCACAGACCAGCCAAACCAATCCCCCGCATTGTCTCCTAGTACCTCAAAGGTTTGCGTGAGAGTAGAAAACTCAGAATCCGTCCCCTCAAACACCACAACCTTACCGGTATTACTATTATCAGTAGAGTCTCCAAGAGCTAAGTAAAACTTATTAGCAGATTCCTTCAAGACGTCAATGGCTGTAATCCCAGTGAAAGTAATTGCTGTTGGTTCTGTTGGTGCTGTTGGTGCCTGCCCTATCAAAGTCTCCATAGTATTCCCTATGTTAAACGACACAGCATTGATGTACACAGTACCCCCACCACTAACAATAGTGATTCCAGAAGCCGTAAGAGAGGTGCGCTTCACGCCTGTTCCCTGTGCAATAAACAGCTTATCTGTTAGCGCCGCAAAGGAAAGCTTATTGGTGGTCGTATACAAATTCGTGAATTTCTCACCTACATCTGTTATACCTGTCCCCGTAGGAATGGTGATATCAGCACTTTGAAAACTAATCCCGCTTGCACTCTGCAAGGCATATTTGATTTTTAAGCCACTGTCACGAACCAAAAAGCCCAAGACTGTATAAGATTCCGTGTTTTCTACTACCGGCAGAGTAAAGAAAGCCCCGTATTCCCCAACTTCAACCTTCGTACTCTCAGGGATGAGAAAATAAGCATTGCCGGACACATCAAAAGCGGACAGTGCTGTCTCGGTATGCCCACTATTATAACTCACAACATAAAGAGAAAGCTTACCTCTATAAACATTATACCCAACAGAAGCCCCAAAGTGGTTGCTATAATCAGCAGACCACGCGCTCCCACCAGCCGGAATCTTGGATAGCGAAGAATACACGTTATCATTAAGATCAGATATCACCGTCGGACTTACTACACCTTTCAGTGCATATTCTCCGCCTGGTGCTTCGTATGGCAATCCCACTCCACCGCTCCATCGGTACACAAACACCGCTCCTTCTCCACTGTAACTCTCAGGCGCCCCCACAAACAGATAACTTTCGGCGGCTGCCATACCACCAGGTATACTTCTTACAAATGCAGGTGTTGTGTGCATACTGCCACTCACACTATACCCAAAGGCGCGCACATTAGCTAAGGAGGTGGGGGAGGTCGCGGCAACCGTCAGAACGTTAGGCCAATTATAAGCTCTGGAATTA
The DNA here is from genome assembly GCA_965222575.1 of Alphaproteobacteria bacterium. Classification (GTDB taxonomy): domain Bacteria; phylum Pseudomonadota; class Alphaproteobacteria. The sequence goes on along the minus strand of OZ244958.1, from coordinate 793,590 downwards.
AGCGGCGTAATGGTTTTAATAGCCGACCCACTAATATCAAAGACCTTCACATACCCTACTCCACTGGTGCCTCCAAGGGTGGCTTTCGGCGCGCCTACAAAGAGCACTGGCTCATGAGAAAGCGTAGCAGTATCACCGTCCCTATCTAGTAGCGCCAACTTCACAGACCAGCCAAACCAATCCCCCGCATTGTCTCCTAGTACCTCAAAGGTTTGCGTGAGAGTAGAAAACTCAGAATCCGTCCCCTCAAACACCACAACCTTACCGGTATTACTATTATCAGTAGAGTCTCCAAGAGCTAAGTAAAACTTATTAGCAGATTCCTTCAAGACGTCAATGGCTGTAATCCCAGTGAAAGTAATTGCTGTTGGTGCTGTTGGTGCTGTTGGTGCTGTTGGTGGTGGTGGTGGTATCTGTTCATCAACCCCAGTAAGAGAGGTATTCCTCAACTCTGTTCCATATCCAATAAACAGACGACCCGGAAGCGCCGCAAAAGACCACCTGCTAGGCATAGGGTCAGTATCATAGGTTTCAGGAATCGCAAACCCAGCCACAACATCCCCAGGAATGTCTATATCGCCTCGATAATCAAGAAATCCGCTTGTAAGCGTGACATCCAATAGCGCATATTTTATCTTTAACTGTCCTCCATCCTTGTGCAGGAAGGCTAACAGCTCTGTAGAGCTACCATCACTCTTCTCAACCGGTATGGTAAAGAAGGAGCTGTATTCGATTCCGTCGAGTGAGATTTCAAACTTAGCGTCAGCACCCCCTATTGTCTGTTTCACCGACTCATAACTCCCATCAACCGTTATGTATTCATAAAGTCTTATGACGGTGCTTGTGCCAAAACGTTGCGTAGCATAAAAATAGGGCTTTGTATTGTCCAGGAAAGTCCCGACTGAAGCGCCATAGTATAAATATCGACTGCCGTCCTCGATTACTGTTTCTTGTATGCCGCCATACTCCGAATTCGTAGTGTCCCATTGCAGGAACCTAATCAATCCAATGGTTGTGGTTACTGAGGATGTTGAAGTGTATGTAGTTCCAGGCGCCCCTATTATAAGGTGTTCATCCCTAGCCCCTATACTATATCCAAAGAGACTTACTTGGGTGGTGGCATCGGCAGAAACATAAGTAATGGTTTGAATATTCCTATCCACCCCATCACCAACAACAACATCAAAGACCTTCACATATCCTGCTCCACTGGTGCTTCCAATGGTGGCTTTCGGTGCGCCTACAAAGAGCACTGGCACAAGAGTGCCATTTCCGGCCTTATCCAATAAATGTAATTTCACAGACCAGCCAAACCTCTCCTCATCAGCCTCTCCTTCAACCATAAAGGTTTGCGCAATATCGGCAAACGTAGAATCCGGCCCCTCAAACACCGTAACCTTACCTGTATTACTATTAACAGTAGCTTCTCCTACTGCTAAGTAAAACTTATCAGCAACCTTCAAGACGTCAATGGCTGTAATCTCAGTAAAATCAAGTGCAACAACTGGAGGGAGTGTAAGCTCTGCCGGAGAGTCTATGCTAAAAGTCACACTCTCCAATCGCCGGGCTTGTGCCTTAATTACTGCAGTAGCATTCAAAGTGGCATTGTACACCTTTTCTCCATGTCCTATAAACAGGTTATCCGGAAGGGCCGCAAAGGAAGGCTTGCTCTCATATAAACCCGTGAATCCCACATCTACCGGTGTCTCCGTAGTAATGGAAATATCAGAACTTTGAGCATTGACACTTATCCCTATCCCTGCAGTCTCATCCACAAACCCATATTTGATTTTTAAGCTCCCTGATTCACGAACCAAAAAGCCCAAGACTTCAATAGAATCCTCTTCCGTCTTTAGAGCCAAGCCACTTTTTCTGAAGGACTCACCACTATCACCCATCTTCCACCCCGGCAAGTGAGTTATCGGCTGACTCATTGTCGGGGCGGGCGCAGACCAAGAAAAATCAAACTTCTCGGATGCTCCTCCTGGCGCATACCACGCCAAGTAGCTCACTTTCAATGCTTGTACCGGCAATGTAAAGAAAGCGCCGTATTCCCCAACTATATTATACTTTGACAGGTTATCGCGATAGTAAAGGCTACCACTGAATCTAAAAGTGGATATAGCTGTCCTGGTATGCGTACTATTATAACTCACAACATAAATATGCAAGCCCCAACTACTATAACTAAAATACCCAACAGAAGCGCCAAAATGTCTTCCATCAGTAGAAGGCAACGCAGTCGCCTGACTCGGAGTTATTGTCATGCTGAAGTTATAGAATCCTTTATCCCCTCCATTGAACCATTTGTACACAAACACTGCCCCGACTTGAGTATTATCTGTATTCACACTCTCAGGCGCCCCCACCAACAGGTAATTCTCCACTTTCTCTGTCACTTCCCTTATATCGAAAGGATTAAGAGAAGCCTCAACTTGCGCTTGCGTCATCGTGTTAGGATTAACATTCCTACTACTGCCTTGACGGTTCTTGTAAATACCGCCGCCTAAACTATACCCAAAGGCGCGCACATTAGAAGCAGGCGGCGTAATCTTTGCAATCTTCGACCCATCAAGGCCAAAGACCTTCACATACCCTACTCCACTGTTGGCTTTAGGGGCGCCTACAAAGAGCACTGGCTCAGGAGCATTTACGCTACCCCCGCCGTCCTTATCTAGTAACTGTAACTTCACAGACCAGCCAAAGTAATCCCCCGCACTTTGTCCTGAAACATGAAAACTTTGCTGGCTACTGGCAAACGCAGAATCCGCCGCCGAAAACACCACAACCTTACCTTTACTATCATCTCCACCAGCTTCTCCCAGAGCTAAGTAAAACTTATTATCAGCAAACTTCAAGACAGAAATTGACGTAATTTTAGTGAAAGTAAATGGTGGTGGTGCTACTGGTGCTACTGGTGCTACTGTTGTACCTACTGGTGTACCTACTGCCTGTACAAAACTCCCTAGGGTAATAGTCCACGGATTAGAAGTATCATCCACAGTAAGAAGGGCACTCCTCACCCCTGCTGCATTTCCGATAAACAGCCGACCCGGAAGCGCCGCAAAAGACCACCTGTTAGGCATAGGGTCATTATCATAGGTTGGAGGAAGCGTAAACTCATCCACAACATCCCCTTCTATATCTATCTCGCCTCGATCCTCAAGAAAGCGGCCTGTTGTAAGCAAGGGATTGAATGTCGCATATTTTATCTTTAACTGTGCTCCATCCTTGTACAGGCGGCCTAACAGCTCTGTAGAGCTACCATCACTCTTCTCAACCGGTATGGTAAATAAGGAACCGTATTCGAATCGGACACCTTCTCTCCTCACATCTCGAAGATAATTCCCACTGTCGTATTTGAAAAGTCTAACGGTGGTATATTTCCCGGGTGAGTAATAGTACGTAGCATAAAAATAGGGCGTTGCGTGCAGGAAAATCCCGACTTCATTGCCAAAGTAAACACGTGACGTGTGGGCGTATACAGAAATCTTCATGGTATACAGCTTTGTCGCAGTGTTCCATTTTCCATATATCACTGCTCCAATGGTATACGTTCCATGTGTAGTTCCAGGCGCACCCATTATAAGGTGTTCACCCCTAGCCCCTATGCTATATCCAAGGAGCTTTATATCGACAGCTCCATGGGCAAACCTAATGGTTTGAATAACCCTCTTATTAAAGTCAAAGACCTTCACATAACCTATTCCATTGTTGACTTTAGGCGCGCCTACAAAGAGCACTGGCTCAGGAGCATTTACGCTACCTGCTCCGTCCTTATCCAATAAATTTAACTTCACAGACCAGCCAAACCAATCCCCCGCATTGTTTCCTTTAAGATTAAACTTTTGCGCGATATCGGCAAACTCAGAATTCGACCCTTCAAACACCACAACCTTACCCCTCTCATTATTAGCAGTAGCTTCTCCCACAGCTAAGTAAAACTTATCAACACCATTATCATCAAACTCCAAGACATCAATTGACGTAATCTCAGTGAAACTAATTGTTGCTGCTTCTTCCTCCTCCTCTACGAGGAACAGCACATCAGCAACACCGCCATTAGCTGTCAAGGACAAACTCTTGATTCCATTGTTGACCAAAACGCCAGATACCTTCATAGAAGATGAAGTATCTGAAGAACGTATAACCTCCAGATTAGATGGCGTTAAAGCGGAAATCTGCACACTTGAGCCCGTTCCAACAAAAAGCTGATCCGGAAGCGCCGCAAAAGACAGCCTGCGAGGCACAGCGGTACTAGCAACATCAACAAAATAGGTGGAAGGAGACCCAAAATTCGCCACAACATCTCCAGGAATGTCTATTCCAGGAATGTCTATCTCACCTAGGTCAGCCAACAAACTCCCTGGGGTCGTAAAAGACAATGCCGCATATTTACTCTTTAACTGTAATCCATCCTTGTACAGGAGGCCTAAAACCTCTACATACCCCTCTTGTGCTGAAGCGCTACCACCAATTTCCGTTACGCGGTCAGTAGCCTCGGACCCTAAGCTATACCACTCGTAAGCTTTAGCACCTCCCTCCTCATAGGACACTTTCCATGCACTCACCGGTATGGTAAAGAGAGAACCGTATTCACCTGTGTCACCTGTGTAGGCTACTTTTTGAGCTTGTACCGAAGGAGAAGCAGCACCAAGTGCCATTACGCGGGCATCTGCCTCGGACTCTAAGCTATACCACTCGTAAACTTGAGCACCTTCCTCCTCATAGGACACTTTCCACCATGCGCCATTTCTGTAGGTCTCCAAGCGCTTGACCAACACATCATTCCCCCTGACTTGGTAGAAGGAAAGAACAATGCTGGTCGTACGGGTATCCGCAACATAAAAATAAGGCGTTGTACTATACAGGAAGCTCCCCACTGCAAAACCAAAGTTGGTATCACTGCTACTAGAGGACTCAAACGCTTCTTTCAAGATATACTGCCCTGCCTTCCATTCATAAAAGTAAACCTTGCCTCCGGTTGTACTTTGAAGCGTCTTATGCGGCGCCCCTACAACAAGAAAGGATGAACCGCTGTTTTCATGCAAGCCACCACCCACACTATAGCCAAAGGCGCGATTATCATTTGAGGTCGGCTCTATGGTTTGAAGTTTTCCCTTACTCCTAACGGTATAAATCTGCACAAGACCCTTGGCTTGCGCTTGAGGCACCCCCACTTGAGGCGCCCCCACAAACAGCACTGCCTCAGGAAGGCCAGCACCCGCTCCGTCCTTATCTAGTAGCCCCAACTTCACAGACCAGCCAAACCAATCCCCTGCATTGTCTCCTTTAATCACAAACTTTTGCATGATATCGGAAAACGCAGAATCTTTCGACTCAAACACCACAGCCCTACCTGTAAAGTCCTCAAAACCCGATTCTCCTACCGCAAAATAGAACTTACTATCTGTGACCCTTAAAACAGAAAGGGAGGAAATCTCGTCAAAAACAACTTTTGCCACTTTCCCTAAGGGGAGCGACGCCTTCCTTATATTCTCTATATCAAACGTCACACTTTCCACTCGACGCGAGGTTTCTCCTACTATTCCTCTCAAACTTACAGAAGGCACAGTCAACGAAGCAACATACACCTTGTCTCCATGTCCCATAAACAGACGACCCGGAAGCGCCGCAAAAGACCACCTTCTAGGCATAGGGTCAGTATCATAGGTTTCAGGAAGCGTAAAACCAGCCACAACATCCCCAGGAATGTCTATATCGCCTAGGCTAGGCAACAAATTCCTTTTACTCCTTGGGTGCGTAACAGCCAATGAAGCATATTTAATCTTTAACTGGTCTCCATCCTTGTACAGGAGGCCTAACAGCTCTGTAGAGCTACCATCACTCTTCTCAACCGGTATGGTAAATAAGGAGCCGTATACGACTCCGTCGTCTTTTTCAGTTCCCTCCAAGTTCTTATGCCCCCCATCGTACTTGCGCAATCTAATGACGGTGGCTGATGAACTGGGGCTATAGTGCGCATAATAAAAATAGGGCGTTGTATTGTTGTGCATGAAAACCCCGACTGAAGTGCCTCCGTAGTGAGCATTGTCGGTGATGTAAAGGTAAACTTTGCCTAATTTGAACCGCTTGCTCAAAGTGTTCCATTTCAGGGCTATAGCCCCTCCAGAGGGCTTCCCGCCTCTTATACTTCCAGGCATGCCTACTATAAGGTGTTCACCCCTAGCCCCTATGCTATATCCAAAGAGAGCTATCTTGTTGAAAGTCTTATGAGCAAACTTAATGGTTTGAATAAACGACCCCGACACATCAACATTAAAGACCTTCACATACCCTTTTTCACTGTTGGCTTTAGGCGCGCCTACAAAGAGCACTGGCTCAGGAGTGCCACTACCCGCTCCGTCCTTATCCAATAAATTTAATTTCACAGACCAGCCAAACCTATCCCCCTCACTGTCTCCACTCTTTGTAAACTTGACCGCAATATCGGCAAACGCAGAATCCGTCCCCTCATACACTGTAACCTTACCTTTCTCACTAGTATCAGTAGCTTCTCCTACCGCTAAGTAAAACTTATTATCAGATTCCTTCAAGACGTCAATGGCTGTAACTTCAGTGAAAGTAATTGCTGGTGTTGCTACTGTCTGTAAACTCCCTATGGTGATATTTTTTTCATCATTCACAGTCAACGGAGCAATATACACCTCTACTCCCTGTCCTATCAACAGTCGATCCCGAAGTGCCGCAAAGGAAAGCTTATTGGTGGTCCTATATAAAGTCGTGAATCCCACAAGCACACCTATCCCCGTATTAATTTTAATCTCAGGACTTTGAAAATCAATCCCTCCTGCATTAGGATTCACAACCCCATATTTGACTGTTAAGTCCCCCCCTATTCCACGAACTAAAAAGCCTAAAACGTCAATAGCCGTCTTTTCCGTCTTTTCGTGAAGGCTATCGACAGGAAGAGTAAAGGTATCTGCCTCTGTCTCACTCAAAAACCACTTATACTGGGCAGAACCCTCAAAGTAGGACACTTCCCATGCCTGTATCGGTAATGTAAAGAAAGCGCCGTATTCCCCCTCTACTACTTTTGAAAGCGTCCCCCCATAACTCACAGCATCGGTGCCACTACTCAACAACTGAAAAGCGGAAATAGCTGTCCCTGTCCTATCACTATTATAACTCACAACATAAAGAAGGGGGATACTGTCATAATTCACAAACCCAACAGAAGCGCCAAAATGCTCGTTGTAGACAGACAAGGCAACGTCAACCCCCCCAACAGTAGCACTATCAGGTAGCTGCCCTTCCACAACGCTGCCTACTGTTATATGACTCCCGTCTGGCGGCCTTGCTACACCTTTGAGTTCATAGGCTCCGGGTACTGTTGCGCCTCCCGCTCCCTCTCCATTGTTCCATTTGTACACAAACGCCGCCCCGTCTTGAGTATCAACGCTATCTGACTGCACACTAGCAGGCGCTCCTACAAGAAGGTAATTGTGTACCTCCTCTTCGTCTTCTGTCACAGGGGGACCTCTAATAAATTGGCGCTTCTTGTAAATACCGCCGCCTAAACTATACCCAAAGGCGCGCACATAAGTTAAGGAAGCCTCTGGACTAAGGGTTTGAATAAGGATCTTCTTTTTGAAGTCAAAGACCTCCACAGAACCTTTTCCATTTTTGGCTTTAGGCGCGCCTACAAACAGCACTGGCTCAGGAAGGCCAGCACCCCCGCCGTCCCTATCTAGTAACTGTAACTTCACAGACCAGCCAAACCAATCTCCCGCAGCACTTCCTTCAACCTCAAAGGTTTTCTGCACATCTGAAAAGTCGTAATGCCCCATTTCAAACACCACAGCCTTACCTGTATTACTATTATCAGTAGGGTCTCCCAAGGCTAAGTAAAACTTATGAGCAGAGGCCTTTAAGACAGAAATTGACGCAATCCCTTGAAAGATCAATAGCTCCTGGTCAGGACCCGGCAACGCCACCTTGTTCGGCAAACTCACCCCCTCTGCCCTTGCTTGGGGGTTCAAGAACACAACTCTTGTTCTGGTTTCCTCCACTTTTTCTCTTAACTTGAAAGCCTCATGTGCTCCCTGCAAAGACGGCACTAATGTTATAGGACCTTTGCCGGCATGTCGAACACCTACTCCTCCAATTGCGTAACCAAGTCGGAAAGTTTCCAACTTTGTCGTTACAAAAACGTGCTCGTTAATCTTAGCACCGTCCACAACATCAATGCTGACTTTAGAAGGATTATAAGCATCAGTGAAACCGACCCCAAGAGAGAGTGTATCAAGAGACAACGTTGTGGTCTGCTTGGTTATTTGTGTAATGGAAGCAGAATTATGATCTTTTGGATATGGCTGCTGTGGCAGGCGCAACGTAATCAACATAAGTTCCCCTTTCTCTTCGGCCGTATAGGTAAGCCCTCCTATCACATTCAAATAAACAGGGACGTTATGGAGATAAAGACGACTATTTGCATCATTTTTCCACACATAAATATCAGACGTATACCATAAGTTATAGTAACTACTGCTTCGATTCGCGCTATGCCACACTTTATGCCGAAAGGGAAAAAATGACCCGACCTCTCCGTCAAGTTCTTTCTCTTGTGTGAAGTCTACGCCCCCGTCAGCTCCTACCCTAAAGAATATCAACACGGTTTTCGAACTGTCCGCATTATAAGCAGCAGTATAAAAATGGGGTGTCCCCTTAAAATAATTTTGATAATATGCACGAGCGTCGTCGCGTTGCAGGAAGTCTCCCTGGCTTCCGCCTTTTCTATTTATACCCCAATAGTATGTACCATCAACCGAATGAGCCACCCATGGGTCAACGATAGTGTATGGATTTTCCTGATACTTGGGATCCTTGCTATAATCGCTCTCAAAGTAGATAAAAGCCCCTACCTCCGCGCCAAAGTTCCTATTAACGCCACCAATAGAAGTTCGATGCGAAAAGACGACACCTGGAGCTGTAGGACGCGGTACTGCTCCTGTAAACATAAGCTCTGTACGTTTGAGTACATACTTATCATTATCCCAGTGATATACAAAGAGTCCTCCGTGCGCAAAGATTGTGCCAAGAGACTTGTATGATGTTGGTACACTAACGATGAGAGAGGATCTCACGGCCGCTAAGGCATATCCAAAGCCACGCAAGTCCAGTGCTTCGTAACCATACTCCAAACCCAGTGTTTGTAGAGGGGCATAGTCATACTCACCTTTATCATTTTTCCCGAAAGAATAGAGGTGTACCTCCCCCTTATAGGTGCTAGCCTTCGCTTCAGGGTCAGTAGGTGCCCCCACAAACAGCACCGGCTCAGGAAGGCCAATACCTATTCCATCTCTGTCCAGAAAATGCATCTTCACAGACCAACCAAAAAGACCGTCCTTACTTGGATTTTCTAACGAAAAGACTTCACGCCCATCTGAAAAATCCTGTTCACTGGATCGAAACACCGTCACTCTGCCCTTTGAAACAAAAGGCTCTCCCACTGCTAAAAAGAACGTCACACCACTTTTCTTCAAAACAGAGATACTGGTTTTTCTTCTATCGCCAACGAACCATTTTATTTCTTCGGCTCCTAATTCACTGATTTGCAGACTCGTCCCCTTTAAGAGCTCTAAAACCCGTGTGCCAACTTCTTCTCGTCCCTCTACTAGCGTTAGGACCATACTATAAGAACTTTTTCCCTTAGTAGCGCGATAGTCCTTCAATCTAAAGCCTGCTTGGGTGCTCATAGGGTTACCACCAATATAAAAAATCTCGGTATTCAACGACAACCTGAACATTTTCATCTCTGATGTGATGAAAAGGCTACCATTAAGATTAATACCTGAACTGTCCAAAACCCTGAGTGTCACCAAGCCCGTGTTATATAAAGAAGACAATCCCTCAGAACCAGGGATATCAAGATTGATATTGCCCTCCCTTAGAGTCTTAATACCATCACGGTTTTTAGTTGAACCAATGGAAAAATACTTAAGCTCCCCTTTACCACCACCAAGTTTTATAGCACCTATAACACGGTAACGGATAAGACTACCCGTTCCGACACTTCCTTGGGATACTGTCCTGCCCGTAAAAATTTCTGAGTAATATCTACCTCCATAACGAGCCGGTATCCTTTCAGACGGCAGATGGCGCCATAAATCACTAACGAAAAACGTAAAAAATCCAACATATTCCCCCGGCAAAACCTTCATGGGGCCTATTGCAGTATCATCACGTATTTTTTTTCCCTGAGGGTTGTCAGGGTGTTGACCTGAAAAGTAGACGCTGTAAGTTTGCGCACTACTGTAAAAAACATCGTTTTGGTCTTGGCGCGAGTCCTCACGCTCTCGTTGCTGAGGGGGGATTTTTGCAAATACCCCATTGTCATCTTTCTTAAAGGCGTATAACAGTGTTTTCTTCACTCCATTGTCTTGCACATCATAAGCAACAGCAAAGAAAAAGCGCCGCTCTTCAAAATCAAAAAAGCCTACTTCACTGCCAAATCTCTCAACCTCCATTTCAACTCCAGAGACATGAATAAGGTCACGAAATAAAACATGAGATGACCCCATTCCTTGAATTTTTAGATGCTCGTTAGGGGGGGAGGCTTGCGCTGCAGAACTCTCGTAAGAAGTGCTACTTACATTCCACGTTCTTTTCACTGCCTCCGGTTTGATCTCCAGCATAAAAAAGCCTTGTTCTAATCGATAAAACTGCCTATCCTTTACCCATTTATATAAGAAAACAGCCCCTGTCTTGTATTTTCCAGTCGCTGGCGCGCCAATGAGAAGGTCTCTCTCTATAGCATTAATGCTATAGCCAAAAGAACTGATAGCTAAAGGACTTCCATCCTCTTTTTTGGTCACTTCAGGAGGTCTTAGGGTGAAGAGTTCCTCTTTTTGGAGAGAAAAGACTTTCACCAGTCCCCTGCCTTCCGCTTGAGGCGCCCCTACAAAAAGCGCCAGTTGATCTTTCTCTTGATGCTTCTCTAAGAGATGAAACTTCACAGACCAGCCAAAGTAATCCCCTAGCTCCTCACCTTGTAAAGTAAAGCGTATTTGCGCATCTTCAAAATTGCTACCGAAGGCTTCCATCACTGTTACTTTCCCCACAATGGGTAAGCCTATAGCAGGCTCTCCTACTGCTACATATAACTTCCGCGTATCAGGGTCCCTGAAAATATCGAAACTTCTTTTTTCCTGCTTTTGAACGCCTGTTCTAATATTAACAATTTGCAACAAGCCATCTTCTTCTTCTCTTAATTTTTCTTCTTCTAATTTGAAAATCTCCACATTGTTGACCACGAAGAAAAAGAGGTGATCCTTCATCAACCGATTTTCCAGCACATCAAAGTCTATCAAAGAGGGGTTATATAAAGAGGTGAACCCCCTTATTACAACAGTGTTTGATGGCGCTCTTGCCGGCGTGCCTGCAAGTCTAACAGTAAAATCTCCTTGAGCATCAAATGCTAACTGATACCGTAAGATTTTCGTGCTACCACCAACAAGACCGAATGCCCCCAAGTAGGTCTCAGAAACGTCCCCACTGAAAGAAAAGAATGCCCCCAATTCTTTATCAAAATCATACAACATCCCCACATCCTCATGCGGAACATAAGAAAAGCCGCTTGCCACATCAACACCTTCCCTCAACAGAGATATTGTTGACGTCCTTCCCTCTTGCCCATCATCTCTATATCCAATAACATAAGCATAGTGCTTGCTATCATGAAGGAACAGCCCAACGTTACTGCCATAACCCACTATCTCCTCCTTCTCATCAAGGTCATAGGTGCCTTGGAGGGTATAGCCGTTATCATTGTGATACAGGAAAACCATCCCCTTCTCATTGGTCTGCGGCGCCCCCACCAAGAGATAAGACCCCTTAGCGGACACACTGTACCCAAAGCCTTTCACGCCTTCAATGCTAGGGGATGGGGATAAAGTGAAAAGAGCCCGGTCACTAGTCTGAAGTGACGCCGCAAGAGAAAAGGCTTGCACAACACCTCTCCTGCTACCTGTCACCTGAGGAGACCCTACAAACAGAACAGGTCGTCCATTTTCCTCAAGTAATAACTCCACAGACCAGCCAAATAAGTCCCCTTTAGTTTCCCCCTGTAATTGAAACTGAAATCGTAACATTGCAAAATCCGCAACACCATCCTCATAGACCATGACCCTGCCCTTGCTAGAATCATAAAAAGGCTCCCCTATAGCCAAATAATACTGATCAAAACTTACCTTAAGGACAGACAAACTTTGCTTTCTAATATCATCAGCTTGAAAATTGAGAAAGTGGACATCATCTGTGGCTTTATCCAAAATCAATAGCCCCTGACCGGAAACAGAAACAAAGCTGTAATCCGTCTGCTTATGCTCAAGACGTTTACCCTCTTTCTCCCAAACTAATGTGCCGCGCTCATACCGCAAAGGATAAACAAAAACTTTCTCCGATTGCGCAACATATAAAGTGTACAGACCTCTAAACCCTTCACTCAAAGCAAAATTTTCTAATGAACTGAAAAGAAATGGATTTTGCGGAAGAGAAAGCAACGAATCATATTGTCCAATTTTTCCTTTCAACTCAAAGGAGGTCCCATCAAAAAGATAAATGCTACTGCTTTTCTGAGAACTTATGCCTAAGAGCTTGCCATCTCCACTCCACCCTACAAAAGACCCTAACTCAAAGGGAAGAGAATCATAAGAAGATGCCCCTCCTCTTATAATCAAGACCACTCTGCTTTCTATGCCTATGTCCTCTTGATTGATGGAGAAAACCCCCACAGCCGACGTGCCGTAAGGGTCAGAAGATTGCGCGGAAATAGCTAAGTACTTCTGAACGGAATCAAAGGCTATCCTACCCCCTATGATGAGGTCACTTGCAAACCCCGTATAACTTTCTTCTAATCCTTCCAACAAATCAACAGGCGCTCCAAGGGCAAAATCCCCTAGTGCATCCCCTTTTATCAGTCTATAGGCATAAACCGTTCCCCCGCCTTCTTGATTAGGCGCCCCCACAAATAAGTCTTTTTCTCCGAACGCTAAGGAAGTCCCAAAGCCCGGCGCCTTATTCCAAACAACAAATAGCAATTCCACATTGGCCATATCCAAGATATTCTGACTCTTTCTGACCTTGTACAGAGAGACAAACTGCTCCTCATTCCCAAGCGCAACAAGATACTGGTCTTCTAAAGCCTTAACCGCTAGGCTTTTGAAATTCGATAGCACCTGCGTCCCAATACTGTCTTTTACCTCAGGAGAAGAAATAGAGATAACCCCTTTATTCGTAGGCGAGAGTGTGACAAAAGACAGCTCCCCTAGAATGTCTTGAAACACTCCAATACCATAGGTTTCTCCTTCGTAATTTTTACTTTTGCCCAAAAAGAAAAAACTCTCCACAAAGGAACTTTTACCGACGCGACTGATGACAAAAGAGCCATCGTCAAATCCATCAGGTCTGAGATTTAAAAACCGTACGCCACTGCCATCCTGTAGGATTAAGGAGTACCCACCAGCAGAAGAAGGCAATAAGATAATCCCTAAGGTACCCTCAAATCTTAGGTCGAGAAATCGATAACTTACCCTATGGTGGTCATTGTAATACAGGAACTCATGCCCCCTTACCTCCTGGTTAGGTAGCTGAAAAACCACCTTCGGGGGTTTTTTCGGCGTCGCCGTCCTAAGCAAGAATACAAAGCTTTCCTGTAGTTGCTTTAGTTGCTGTAGTTGTTGTTCCTCATCTGTTTGGTCATCTGTTTGGACATAGAAAGGAATATCCCCTGTAGGGAGAGCGCCGTCTGATTTTACCAGTAAAGACTCGGCGTAGTTTTGAACCTTAATAGCCACAACGCCATTGTAAACAGACAAATGCGTAAACCCACTGGTAGAAGGGTGATTGAAAAAGCCTTTCCTTTCCCTGTCGTCTATAGCATATAAGTCCACGTTTCTTACCCTTACCGCTTCCGGAAGAGTGAAATAGGAATCCAAACTTAACGATGAGCCTTTAAGAGGAAACTGATAGACGCTCTCCAACTTTGCGCCCGCGCCATTGAGAGAAAAGACAAAAAGGGAGGAAAAACTATATCGTGCTGGATGGTCGGCTCCGGCGGGAAGGATGGTTTGTATATCAAATAAGTGATTATTAATCACATACAGTTTCTCACCATCAAAATCTACATCAACTCCTAAATTCAGGAGGAAATCCTCGTTTCCCCCTTGCCATCCTATGGTTTCTCTGTCAATGCGGATGACCTGCTCCTCGTTAAAATGATCTCCTTCCCGAGCGGCGTACAGAAACACAGCCCCCATTGCTTTACCGTCTCCATGCGTAAATCTTGGGGCCCCCACCGCTAAGTACAAAAGACCACCATGCAAAGACAAGGCTATAGAGTAACCAAAAGCACTTTGTGGCTTAGGAGAATATAGAACTTGAGAGAGCTTAAAGGTATCCGCCCCACCTGAACTGTAGGACTTATAAACATAGACTTGAGATTGTTGTATTTTTTGCAATTCAATTAATGTCTCCCCAAAGGGGCGTATAAGACTAGGTAACCCTACCACCATGAGTTGGTAAGTTGGAAACTTGAAAACGGCTACAGAGCGCGGCTTCGCAACTTGTCCTTTTTTACGAAAAAGATCGATCGGAGCCTCAAATTTCAGTGTACTGAGAGATTCGGTAATTAACTTTATATGTTGTATTCTATTGGCATCAACAGAATTTTGGACACGAAACCCTTTCATCTGGTCGGCGCCGTAATGGACAAAAACGGGCTCGGGTTTCACGGGTTCATGCAAGGCAGGCAGGAAGCGCAACGTCTTCAGGCCGGTACTATCCGTGTATTCAAAGGTAATATCCACATAAATAGGCTTGATTCTCTGTCCTTGCAAAACGATACCTTCCCCTCTATCTAGGTGAAAGAACACCTTGGGGTCCGCCTTATCCTGGAGTTGCGTCTTAAATTTATTGAACAGGAGTATAGAACTAAAAGCTTGTAGGAAAAAAGTGGTTTTACCCTCCCGCGCGCTCATATCCAGCACAGCACCTGCATTGAGATACATTCCATAGTCCGCATTCAGTTTAATGGAAGCCTCTCCCGTGCCTGCCGTAATCTTGACTGTCCCTCCTAGTATCCTCAGGTCATGTTTCGCATGAAGTGTAATGGTACCCACATGGGATTCGTAAGACCCTGAGTGCAAAAAGTCCCCGGCTGTGATATGGGTTATGCCCACCCCTCTAGTAGGGTGTGCTCCGCTTATAACAACCTTCCCGCCACTACTCGTAGAACTACTACCACCTTTCATAGCCTTCTCTCCAAGAGGAACACTACTCACACTCTTCCCTTTGATATTGATGAAAATCTCGGCTGTTTGCCCCCCTGTTGGGACTATTTGTTCAATTTTACCGCCGCTAGGTAAGCTGAAACTGCTCCCTTCAATCTGAATTTTGCCTAAAATTCCCTCCATAATGAGGGAACCGCCGAAGGTCAATCCCCCCCTTCCTTGAAAGTCAATGAGATGATTCGCCTGAATGGAAGCGCCCGGGTTTAATAAAAACTCCGGAGATGATGGCGCAGGCGTACTAGGTAAATAGACAAGCACTTCTTGTGCTACGAGATTCGTCCCTGTTTTTATATCAATTTTAGGAATCAACCATGTCGTTATATCCCCCGTTACACTCTTTATTTTCTGCCTAGAAAACCAATTGGTGATTTGAAAAACATTGACAGATTCCGTAATAGTATTACTTGGGTCTAAGTCTTCTGCATATTCAACAGCTGATGAGGTGATATCAAAAGTAAAAGACTGCGCAGTGCTTAAGAGGAGTTGCTTCCCTCCTGGAATCAGACCCTTAATCTGATAGTCTTGTTTCGAGAGTTTAGAGAAGGTGATAGTTGGGGAGTTGATAGTGATTTTTGGGGAAATCAGGGCAATTTGCCCAACATCTGCAACGTTAATCACCGCGGTACTTGCAAGTGTAATTGTCCCTCGCGCGGCCAATGTTTGAGCAGCTCTTGCCCCTATTGCCGGAAAAAAGTTTGTAGAAGAGGTAATCGTTTTCGCTTCCTGCTCCTTAAGGACATCTGTAAAATGTACAAAATCTGAGGTGGTGATGAGCAGAGAGTGAGCGTCTATTCGTCCTGCTAAGTGCACATCTTGAGCGGGCGCTACAAAAACAAGCGTTTGTCTCAGGCTACCAGTAACCGTACCCCCCTCCTCAATCCTGAAATAAGCTTTATCCGTCTCTCTAAGACTGCTACTGTACCAGTTCTTATCCAGAGTAAAACGATTCACAATGACAGAGTCCAAGGGGCCTTTAAAATTGACTGTTTCCCCATTTCCTACCGTAAATTCTCCCCAATGAATCACAGCAAGACGCTCCGTTTGCTCCACGTTCATTGTGTTAGAGGCAGGTTTGGTAATTTTAATTTTTTCTCCGTCTACGGGGCGCCCGTACTTCAAAGAAGGTAAGGCAAAGACTGGCGCACTTCCAAATAGCAGGAAGACACAGGCAAGCTTGAACATCCCTTTTAAAAAGGATTGTCCACAAAAGCCATGAGGCAATAAAGAAAGCTTCATTAAGATTCTTTTAGAATTTCTCCGTCTTGCTATGCTGACATGAATTTTACCGAAAATCAACACTTAAATTACAAAGAAAAATGGGGGTTCTAAAAAAATAAGAAGAAAACCCCGCCCGCATGAATAAGGGCAAAGGAGTCTGTTTTTCTCTATCCCACTGCTTCGCCTCATCCCTCATAGCCTGAAGCAAGTGGTCTGTTCACCCTCCCCAATTCCTCCACGCACTATATATATAGTGTGTGTGTGTGTCGTCACCCCCTTTCTTTTTCTCCTGAAGAGACACAACACTTACTTCTGAATAACTTTTTTATGCTTTAAATGAGGGGTATCCCTAATCTGTGAACCCCATGTGCCATGAAACCGATAACTAGCCTGCAACCAACCTCTCACATTAATACTTCCTATACAGGGGAAAAGGAAGAAACTAGCACGTTCAAAGGACGCAGTGTACAGATTGCCAAGGGAGAGAAAACACACGCCTTAGGAGAAGAAAAATCTCTCCGCCCGCAAGCACTCCAACCCTCATCGCCCGCCTCTGCTGCCATGGCTAGAGGGGCTTCTTTCTTCGGCGGAAACAAAACCCCTCCTTTTCTCAAAAAGCTGCCCGATTATCAAAACTTTGGCTTCCAAGATGTTGTACAACGACTTTTTCATGGCCAACAACCGGACAATACCCCTGATGGACTTGAGGAGTATCTAATGGAGGTGAATGTTAAACAACAAAAAGCGTTACTTGATACACTCAATAGAGATATTCATGTCATGGAGTTGACAACACCCCAACAATGTCAAGAGACACTAGAACACATAGAGCAACAATTACAAGAAGAGGGGAAAACACAGGAACAGTGGCAACAGGAAGTCGCAGAGCTTACGCAACAGACAAAGAGTATGCAGGGCACATCACAAACGCATGGAATGGCACTGGACAAGCTTGAGCGCAACATGCAAAAAAATGAGAATACAATGAAGGAGTGTGAGACGCAGTTACAAGATATCAAGCAGAATCTCTCAGAATTTGACGGAGAGATTCTGAAATTATCACAGGAAGAAGCGCAAAAATTCATCCATGATAAAGAAAAGGGGCTACAGAACGAAGAAACCTATGTCAAAAATCTTTTTCATAAAAAGAAGCCAAAGCATAAGGAGTTCAAACAAAATCTTCAGAACATCAACACCCTAAAAGCACGGGAAAATACCTTAGAGAAACGAGTCAAGCGTTTTAATCAGACCTTTTTTGCCCGGTTTTTACCCCTTGACAAATGGGCAACCCAAACGGCGGAGTGTAAAGAGCAAAGGACCGGTCTCCAAGCGCAAAACCATACTATCCGAGAGGGGTTTCGCACCCCTCTGAAAAACGAATTCTTACAACTTGAAAAAAACCAAGAAGGGCTTGCGCTCATCAATCAAGAGCAAGAAATAACAAAAAAATACGCAGACACACAAGAAGACTTACAAAAGCAACAAGGACAAAAACAACAGCTACAATCGGAACATCAGTTGCTCACAAAGCTTGACCATGCTCAAGAGAGACAGGGGCTCTTTGGAAAGCAGGAGGAGATACAAAAACAGCTAGAGCTCTTAAATACCGACACAGGAAAAGAACAGGTTCTCAAAGACGCCCAAGACCTTCCCGCTCTCAAAGCCATGTCAAACGCACTCAGTGAAGAACCAACATTTTTTCGCAAAATGGGGTCTGCTGTAGGAACTGATCGCTATAACCTCAGCCCCGAACCCACTCTATCTGAGGAATCTGAAACAATGGAAGTGCCAAATATTTCAGAAAGCGAATATGATCAACGTGAACAGGAAATCTTCCGCCTTGCCGAAGAGGCCGGCATAGACCTAAAGACACTAGTTTCTCGCGCGAAGATCAGTCCTGCTACCCTTATGCTCTATGACGTCCGCACACTCGCCAAGTTAGCCAAAATAAAAAACATAGACATAGGCAAAATCCAACAAGAATCCAAATTGGAAGACCTTCAAGGCAAAACGCTTGAGAAACCCTTCGAGTTTCCGGAGAGCCTAAAAATAGGTCTACGCATGAGACGGGCAAGGGCAGCAAACCCAGACTTGTGGCTCTCCTTATATAGAGGCTTTCAGGATAAAGACATTGATGTTGATATTTCCTCCCCGGAACATTTCGCCGACGCCGTCGGTATAGAGCGAGAGTCAGATGACCCTCAGAACCTGCTCAAACAGCTTCAGATCGACGAGAAATACAATCCTCACGCACCCTCTATTATCAAAAAAGGGAGAGCATTTTTCAGAGAGGTTTTAGAACAAGAATTTGTGCTTAAAGATCGACACGTAAAAATCTCTGAAGATCTGCCTAAAAGGCATCGCTAACGAAAACCAATCTCAAGGCCCCTCTAAAAAGTCCCCTGATGAGCAGACTCATAAGCCTGTTAAGGAGAGTGAAAACCCCCGAATCTCAAAGACCACAGGGGTATACCCCTCCTAAGCCCGTCATGGAGGGGAGGCTGTAGGCACTTCAGTCTCTATGTCCTGTTGAATTGAAGGGTAAGGAAAAAAATACATGGAGAATAAAAAACCTTACCCTTCTACAACCTTACTATAACATGTTTATCGTACTCAATAAACAGTCTATTCATGCCTACATTTGCCCCATAGGTAAAGTCGTCAAGAAGGTACTCCCCCTTTATATCAAGGGATGAAGCCTCGCGTTTTGCGGAAACTTGCGTGATTTTCCTTTACAGACTCTTTATATATATATATATATATTTAAGAAAAAAACTGGTGGGCAATACTGGACTCGAACCAGTGACCCCTACGATGTCAACGTAGTGCTCTTCCTCTGAGCTAATTGCCCTTACGCACCCGAGAGGACTCGAACCCCTGACTCCTGCCTCCGGAAAGCAGTGCTCTATCCAACTGAGCTACGGGTGCCACTCCCTCCTTACATACCACAATTTTCACCACACACCAAAGCTTTTCCTCTCCTCCATTATACCACTAAAAATCCCCAAAAATTAACAGCTAAACCCCTCTATCCCCCTAAAATTTCTCCCCTAAAAAATAAAAATTTTGATAAAAACTTAACAAACCGCATTTTTTCTGATAATATCCTAATGCAGTGTATCAATTGAACATATAGGAGATTAAACTATGAACAATAAAACACTAATATGGGTACTCGTCATTGGCGTCGTGGTAGTCATAGGTGGATGGTTCTTCTTGTCTAATAAAAACAAGATGAACGCTGACAATGATAGTCAAGAAATGCGCCTCACTTCAGAGATTCAAGGAGAAAAAATATGAACAATAGGATACTACTTTGGGTTGTTCTCGCTGTTGGAGTGTTAGCAGTCGGATGGTTTTTCCTCTCTAAGAAAGACAAGGGCATGGAGGACGGCTACCAGCAAGACCAAATGGAGATGGAAGAAGGGGAAATGATGGAAGAAGGGGAAATGAAGTGAACCCTTAAGGGGGGGGTAAGGCAAGTCTCTTCACCTCCATAGGGTAAGGACTTCCGTCTTATCAATCCGTCATAGGCTTCACTCTTCATGGGTTAAGCCCCCTCCTAATCCAATCGTTGGTGGAAGGCATAAAGCTAATGAGCTTGGTGTCCGTCTTGTGTCCATGCAAGCCAAGTCTTTATACAATCCTCTCCTCCTCAGTTTTCCCACCCGGCATAAAGCTAATGAGCTTGGTGTCCGTCTTGTGTCCATGCAAGACATAGTCTTACAAATCCCCTACTCTCCTCCCTCTTTCCTCTCCTGAGTTTTGTTGTTGCCTGAGTTTTGTTGTTGTGTTTGTCACGAACTGCTATACTAGGGAGAAAATAGCCATAACAAGGCAAAGAGAAGTCATGTCTCAATTAGTGAAACGGGCAACCTTGTCTTTAGAGACAATTAAAGCACAAGGAACCTTAAAACAGGAGTTACAGATTCTCTCACCACAATCTGCCAGTGTTTTCACACTGGAAAATCAAGAGGGGAAGCAGAAGGGACAAGCCCGTAAAATGCTGAACCTGTGTGCTAATAACTACTTAGGATTAGCCAATGATGCCCGCCTAATCAACGCAGCAAAGGAAGCCCTAGAACGCTATGGATTCGGTATGGCTAGCGTACGGTTTATCTGTGGCACCCTTGACCTCCATGGGGCATTAGAAAAAGCCCTCAGTGAGTTTCTAGGAACGGAAGACAGCCTGTTATTTTCCTCTTGCTTTGATGCCAACGGCGGGGTCTTTGAGGCGCTTTTAACGGAAAAAGATGGCATACTTTCTGATTCTCTCAACCATGCGTCAATTATCGATGGGATACGTCTGTGTAAGGCCAAACGATACCGGTACCAAAACAACGATATGGACTCCTTAGAGGCACTCTTAAAACAAGCATCACAGGAGACAGAGCATTGCTTAATTGTAACGGACGGTGTTTTTTCTATGGATGGCATTATAGCAAACTTGGTAGACATTTGTCATTTAGCGGCACGCTATAACGCTTCTGTCATGGTAGATGATAGTCATGGCGTAGGATTCATGGGAGAGGATGGTGCCGGTACGGCATCACACTTGGGGGTATCAGACAAAATAGACCTTTTTACCGGGACTTTTGGGAAAGCCCTCGGCGGCGGGTGCGGCGGCTACATAGCAGGAAAAAAAGCGGTCATTGCTCTTCTCAGACAAAAGGCACGCCCCTATCTCTTCTCAAACTCTCTAGCCCCCTGTATTGTAGCAGCTTCTCTCAAAGCTCTTCAAATCGCTAAAGACGGCAAAGCGTTACGCAAACAACTCCAAGAAAATACCGCCTACTTTCGGACAAACATCACAAAATGCGGATTCGATATCATACCGGGCAACCACCCTATCATCCCTATTATGGTGTACGACGCACACGCCGCCTCAACCTTCGCCCAAGCTCTCCAACAAGAAGGCATTTTCGTCTCCGCTTTCTCCTATCCTGTAGTCCCTCACCATAAAGCGCGCCTACGCACACAAATCTCTGCCGCTCACACCATAGAAGACCTCTCAAGGGCTGTTGACATCTTAGAACGCATTGGGAAAACCCTCAATATTCTCTAGTATGAAAGCTCTTCTCAAAACAAAAGCGCAAGCAGGTCTCACGCTTTCCACCACTGAAGCCCCTAGCATCACACCGCAGGAAGTCCTCATACACATCACGCAAGCCTCCATTTGCGGAACAGATGTCCATATCTACAACTGGGACCAATGGGCACAACAGCATATCAAACCGCCGCTCATTATAGGTCATGAATTCGTCGGCAGAATCGCTAAAATCGGACAAGAGGTCAAGGGACTGAAAATTGGTCAACGGGTTTCAGCAGAAGGACATATCGTTTGCGGACGCTGTCGCTTGTGCCGCTTTGAACAACGTCAACACCTCTGTCCCCACACCCAAGGCATTGGCATTGGGAGAAATGGGGCTTTTGCCGAATTCCTAAGCGTTCCCGCCTTTAATGTTTGTCCTGTGCCAGATACCATCTCCGATGATATCGCTGCCCTCTTTGACCCTCTAGGGAATGCTGTCCATACCGCCTTAGCTTATGACATGATAGGGGAAGATGTGCTCATCACAGGTGCAGGCCCCATTGGGTTAATGGCTACAGCCATTTGTCGCTTCATTGGGGCACGACACATTGTCCTCACAGACCTCCACGAGACACGCCTGAAACTAGGCGAAAAAATGGGCGCCACCAGAACTGTCAATGTCAAACAAGAGTCTCTGGAAAAGGTCATGGAAGAACTAGACCTCAGGGACGGATTCTCAAGAGGACTGGAAATGTCAGGCGCTAAAAACGGCTTACACCAGATGATTAAAACCCTCATGCCGGGCGGAAAAATCGCTCTCCTAGGACTCTTCTCTGAAGAGGTCTCTTTGCCTCTTAATGACTTAATCTTCAAAGGGGCTCATATCAAAGGAATCTATGGACGCAAAATGTTTGCCACTTGGCATAAAATGTTGCGCCTACTCCAACAAGGACTGGACATCAAAGACATTATTACCCATAAGTTCCCCTTAGAGGACTATGAGAAGGCTTTTGACCTGTTGCTAAAGAGAAAAGCTATTAAGGTGATTTTACAGATCGCCTAAAAATCTTATTGAGTACCCCACAGCACACCAAGTCAGCCGTCACGTTAACAGTGGTACGACTCATATCCAATAATTTTTCAACACTGAGAATAATGCCAATACCCGCTGCTGGTACGCCAATAGAGGAAAGAACATAGGCGAGAATAAAAAGCCCACCCCCCGGTATAGCTGCTGCCCCAATGGAAGCAGAAACAGTGGTAATAAGAATTAACAATAGCTCTTCAAAGCCTAAAGATATGCCGAAAACCTGCACAAGAAACACAGTCGCAACAGCTTGATACAAAGCCGTACCATCCATATTCATATGAATCCCCCAAGGAATAACAGCTCTGGTCATAAAAGGGGGCAGGGCAAGCTTCTGCTCAGCAGCTTTCATAGAAATAGGCAAAGTGCTAGAAGACGAAGCCGTGATAAATGCCACAAGCTGTACCTCCTTAATACGACGAAAAAAGTCTTTCGGAGATTGCTTGACCACACTTTGCCATAGCACACTATAAAAGACAAAGAGAAAGAAAACCGCTAGAAAAAAGGAGAAAAGATACCAGATAACCAAGGGTATCATACTCCATTGTAAAGAGACAACCATAGAGGCAAGAGAAAAGATAATAATCAAAGGCAAGACCTTCAAGCCTCCATTTACCAGTACCATGATGCCGCGTTGTGCAAGAGATAATACTGTGAGCATCCATTGAAGAGACTGCGGTTGTAAAAAAAGACGCAAGAAAATCCCTAGCGTTAAAGAGTACAGCATAATATCCAAGACCCCATGCTTTAAGAACTGAACAAAAGGATTTTTCCCAATGCCTGAAAGAAGACGCCCCGGTAGAGAAGAAGGGAGCGGTTTTTTCTCCACACTCAAACTCGTATGGGACTGATGAAGCTGCGCAGACTTTCCGGGCTGTACAATCTTTGCCACCGTAAGCCCTATTAAAACCGCAATAATAGTCGTCACAAGAAAATATACAAAACAGCTCAAGGCTATTTTGAACGGGGAAAGCATGTTGTCCGCTAATAAAGGGACTTGCACAAAAGACAGAATCATGAGAGGCAACGCTAGCGTCGTCATGAAGCTCAAAAAAAGAGCCACCGGCACACTAAGCCACTGATGAACGCTCGCATCACTGCCTATGGAAAAAAGACCAAGGCTAATGCCTACAGGAAATGATAAGATTCCTAGTATCCAAAATTTTGAAGAGACCATGGCATCCGCCAACTTGCTAACAGGCGCTTACACCATAGCCTTCAAAAGATTAAAAAATCTTATGAGACCCGCTTTATACGTCTGTTAAAAAATCGACAATTTTCGACTTGATAGGGGTACAAGCATTAGCAGCCCTCAAGAAAAGCGCGCGCGCCCTAAGTGCCACAGCATGGTCTGAAGTATAAAGCCCAATAAAAGCATTCGTAGCACAATACAGTGGCCAAGCAAACCGAGCGTGATGTGTTTGATACTGCTTAAGAAAGAGAGGAGAGGCGATATCTTCTCCCATGTCATGAGCTTTTAAGACAGTTTGGGCTAAAGAGTGCGCACCGCGTAGCCCCAAATTGAACCCATGTGCCGTCCCCGGATGTAAACTCACTGCCGCATCGCCTATGAGTGCAAAACGCCTCTTAACAAAACGCTTAGCATAAACTCCAACAAGAGAATACGTATAACGCTTCCCCTCAAGAGTCATTGCCCCTAAGAAATGCTGAAACTTCTCCTGTAGATACACACCCATCTCCGCTTCCGGCATGGTCTTGACAAAGTCCGCCTCCTCTGTATCCACAGTGATTATAGCTGAAGATTGTTTCCCCCTACAAGGCAAAAGCGCTAAGGTAAGACCTTGACGTTGAAAAAATTCATAGGCAATATTGCCATGCTCTTTTTCGTGATTGAGCCTGCAAACAACCATCACACGACCAAAATGCTTCATGGCAACAGGAATGCCCATCTGTTGCCTAGCAGGAGAAAAACGACTATCAGCCGCAACCAACAAAGCAGACCTCAATGGGTCTCGCTCACCATCAATAAATACACACGCTTCCTTTTCATCAGTACGCACCTCCCCCACACTAGTCCCAGAACATATCTCAATATTGTCCCTCTTCAAGGCTTCCCTGTACAACACACGCCGTAATACTCTATTCGGTACAAGAAACCCTAAGTCAGATGTCCTATGGGGACTAAACCGCAACACACCTTCATTGCCATCATTGTAAACCCGTGCCTCCCGTATAGGGGCTATATCCCGCCCAGATATCTCCCGCCACACCCCCAAAGCCTCCAGTATCTCCTTGGATGCCTGCGTAAGGGCTATATCCCGCCCATCACACTGCGGAGACCTTATCTCCTCCTCCGCCCTCTTCTCCAACACCTTGACTTTACAGCGCACAGTCCCTTGGGCTAAGCAACAAGCGAACGCTAACCCAATAGGACCTGCTCCAATAACACAAACCTGTTGCAACGCACCCTCACCCTACCACAAAAAATCCGCCCCCAAGTCTAGTACTCAAGGAGACCCCAGAATAACACACTCCCCACAGAACAAGCAAAGAAAAACACCGCCCCTATCTTACAGTACTCACGGCTCTGTAGCCGGGGGTACCGGGGGTAGTAAGCCGATTTCTTCATAATACTTCAAAGCCCCTTTATGCAAAGGCACAGCAATACCCTCACGAGACATACTCTGAGCCGCAAGATAGGAAAGACTAGTATCAAGAGATTTCAAAAAAGAGAGATGCTCCATGACAGTTTTGGTCATGAGATAGACAATCTCTTCTTTGACATCTTTGCTAGTAATAAGAGTGGTAAACAAGCCAAAGGTCTCAATTTTTTGATGAAGAGGGTTGTAAGTGCCTTTAGGGATAGAGATTTTGCCATAGTAAGGATAGGCGTCAATAAGCTGTTGGATAATAGTGGGTTGGATGAAGAGAAGTTGTCCGTTGCATTGATTGATTGCTTGTGAGATTCTCTCATGTCCTAAAGGAAGGAGTGCGCTAAAGCCATGAATGGAGTCTGTACAAAAGGCTTCTAGTTCTTTGCGTGCGGGGAGGGCTTTGAGGGCTTTGAAGTCTTCTTTTTTTGTTCCTTGTAGGGTGATGAGCACTTGAGTTGGAAAGTGCTGGGGGCTTCCGTCATATCCAAGACTGAGGACTTTATTGTGTAAATCGTCCCATTGTTGAAGTGTTTGAGAGACAACAAGGTGATAGGCCTGAGAGTGGAGGGAAAAAACAGCTCTTAAGTTTTCGTTATGTTCAACATAAGGATTAGTGCCTGTGAAGGCATAATGGAGCCAATCTGATTGTGCAATGGCAAAGTCGGTTTGTTGGGCTTTGAGTTGATTGAGATTATAAATAGAGCCATAAGTAGAAGAAGCGACACACCGTAAAGAGGCAGCCTTTTCTTTATCTTGGACAGATTGGTGCAAGAGGGAGCAAATGCCATTACCGATTCTGAAATACAGTCCTGTTGGGGAACCTGTGGCAATGGTGATAGTGTCTTCGCCTTGTGCTTGTTGAAAGAACAAGAAGAGACAGCAGGCACACAATAAAGAGGAAATAGAGGGCATAGGCAGGGGCTTTGAGAGAAGTGCTGGGTATAGCCTATGGAGAAAACAGTAACAAAATCCTAAAGGAGGAACAACAAGCCAACAAGAGCGGGGGAACTCTTATTGGACGACTTACGCTTATGCTGGATAAGCGTCATTGAGAGAGCGTTCTAATTGTGAAAAGGTGTGATTGGCAATGGCTTCTCTAGACTGAGCGAGGAGTCTTTGGTAGAAAAAAAGGTTATGGAAAGAAAGCAGTTGTCCAGCTAGAGGGTCATTTCGTTTGAAGAGGTGATGGAGAAAGGCACGGCAAAAGGTTTGACAAGGATAGCACGCACAAAGAGGGTCTAGGGGCAAAGAAGAGTCTTTATGCTGGCTATTGAGGAGGGAGAGGGGGCCGGTTTGCGTAAGGGCTAATCCATGTCGTCCACATCTTGTAGGGTAGACGCAATCGAACATATCAACGCCTTTTTTGATGGCGTCAAGGATATCTCTGGGTTTTCCGACACCCATGAGGTATCGGGGTTGTGATGAAGGCAAAAGAGGGAGGAGTGTTGACAGGAGGGCTTCTCTTTCCTCTGCTCTTTCGCCTACAGCAACACCGCCAATAGCGTATCCATGAAAGTGTATCTCTAGACATTTTTCTAAGGATTCCCGTCTGAGCTTAAGGTTTGAGCCCCCCTGAATGATACCAAAGAGGCCGTATCCTTCTCTTTCTATGAAGTGTTCCTTACAGAGTTTGCCCCATTGCCAAGAGAGCTCCATAGCCTGTCTTGTCTGGTTTTCGGAAGCTGGTAGTCTGACACAGTAATCCAGTTGCATGGAGAGTGTGGCATCGAGTTTGTATTGTATGGTGACGGCGTGTTTTGGGGTGAGACTTAGGCGTTGTCCATTGATAGGGGAGGTAAAGAGTATGCCCTCTGCGTTGACTTGGTGTTTGAGAGAGAGGGTTTGAAAGCCGCCTGAGTCTGTGAGGATAGGTCTATTCCAGCCGGTGAATTTCCGCAAGCCCCCCCGCTTGTGGATGACTTCTATGGTTGGTCTTTCCATGAGGTGATACGCGTTACACAACAAGACTTCACAGCCTGTATCTTTTAGGGCGCGCGGTGTTAAGCCTTTGACGGCGCCGTAAGTTCCCACTGGCATGAAGCAGGGGGTTTTGAAAGACCCGTGAGCGGTGAGGATTTCTCCTGTTCGCGCCTCTTGGTCTGAGAGAAGGTGTTGCATTGTAATCATGGGCGTGGGGGCTTGGTTGACTGAGAAAGGGTGAACAAGGCAACGGCAGCGGCGGCGGCAACATTGAGGCTTTGGACATTTTCCATGGGGATAGAGTAAAGGAAGTCACAGTGTTGTTGGACAAGTGTACGGAGTCCTTTATCTTCGGCACCTAGTACAAGGGCGAAGGGGCGGGGGGGGGAGGTAGAGGGAGAGAGGTGTTGTGGGGCTTGTGGAAGAAGTCCTATGAGCCAATAGCCATAAGTTTTGAGTTGTTTGAGGGTTTGAGCGATATTGCTAACCTGTAGAAAATGGCAAATTTCCAAAGTTCCGGCGGCAGTTTTAGCCAGTGAAGTGGTTTCTCTGTGGAAGGCGCGCCGTTTTTGTGTGATGACGCCCTCTACGCCGAAAGCCGTAGCGGAACGAATAATAGCCCCTACATTTTGAGGGTCTTCCACACCATCTAGCACAACAATAGGCTTTCCATTCTGACAAATCCTCTTAAGAGGCACAGAAGAAAGCGGGAACACCTCTAAGGCGAGATGCTGGTGCGTGCTATGAGGTGGGAGGAGAGTGGTAAAGGCTTCTTTTGACACAATCTGAACCTTTAAGCCTACCTTAGTGCGCACAAGCTCTTGAACAAGAGGAAAAGTGCGCGTAGTAGCGAAAAGCTGTAAACACTTGCGTTTAGGATTCTCAAGAGCGCAGATAACAGGATGAACGCCAGTAATCCAAAATCGCCCCAATGACCCACTCCTTATATGCTGAACCCTCACGAAAAGCTTAAAAGAGAAGTGAAAAAAATGCAATGATTTTCCGCAACCCCCCTTTCCCCTATTGAAAGCACCACAAAGAAAGGATAGGCTAATACAATCATAAAAATTTTCGAGGACCCGGATGAGTCGTTTGCTTGTTTGTTTTTTCTTTTTATTGGCTATGAGTGAAGGATTTTGTGCACCAATTCATGAGGCAGTGAAGAGTGGGAACGTAAATACGGTGGTCTCTCTCATAGAGCAAGGGGTTTCACTTGATACGCGGGACTCTGACGGACTAACACCGCTGCATGTGGCAGCTTCAAAAGGACACAAGGAGATAGCCCTTCTCTTATTAGAGAAAGGGGCGGATGTGAAGGCACAAGACAAGGATGGCTTGACACCGCTGCATGTGGCAACTTCAAAAGGACACAAGGAGATTGTGGCCCTTCTTGTGGAGAAGGGGCGAAATGTCAAAGCAAACAAGAACCGCTTCACACAGGTAATAGCACAAGGGCGCAAGGTGATTGTGGCGTTTCTTGTGGAAAAAGGAGCCTATGTGAAGGGAAAGCTCAAGGAGGGTCTGACACTGCTTCATCAGGAAGTGAAAGTGCGCAAGGAAAGAATTCAAATGCTGATGAAAACGGGGGGCGAGGCGGAAGTAAAGGCTGAGAGTAGCGAAACGGGAGGGAAAGACTAGACCTTCAGGTGAGGGGAAAACAAAGGCTAAGAGCAGCGCAACACGGAAGGGGAAGACTAGACCTTCAGATGAGATGACAACAAAAGATAAGAATAGCATGCTCCATCATGCGGTGAGGAGTGGGAATGTGAATACGGTGGTCTCTCTTATAGAGGCAGGGGCGGATGTAAACGCAAAGCGCACCGGCTGGACACCCCTTCATTGGGCAGCTGAAAAAGGGTACTTAGCCATTGTGAGGATTTTAATAGAGAAGGGGGCAGAGGTGAATGCACAAGATCATTTCGGTGAGACACTACTCCAGTTAGCGTCTAAATATGGGCACTCAGAGGTAGTAGGGGCTCTATCGGATAAAGGGGAGGATGGGAGGAGGCAGGATACTTTTGGCGGAACACCGCTTCATAAGGCAGTGAAACAAGGGCACTTGGACATTGTGAAGGTTTTAGTGGAGAAGGGGGCAGATATTCATGCAAAGAACAAGCTCGGCAGAACAGCGCTTCATTGGGCAACGAACAATGGACACAAGGAGATTGCGGTGTTTCTTGTGGAAAAGGGGGCGGATGTGAAGCTACGGGACAATTTCAGTAGAACACCCCTTCATTGGGCAACTAAAAAAGGGCACTTGGACATTGTGAAGATTTTAGTAGAGAAGGGGGCGGAGGTGAAGAGTGAGGACGAGCTCGGTAAGACACCACTCCATTTCGCAACTGAACAAGGCTACAAGGAGATAGCAGAGTATTTGTTGGAAAAGGGAGCTTCTCTCCACACAGAGGACAAACTCGGCAGAACACCGCTAGACTTAGGCAACCCATGGGAATAACAACAAGAATACAGAATACTCTTGCCCTTGAAACAATCATTGTGGCCAAAAAATTAAGCCTCTAAAGAGTGAAGCCGCTTCTTCAACGCCTCTATCTGCTCTTGCTGCTCCTGTACCGCTTTTAGTAACAACACACTTAAAACACTGTAATCAATACTCTTATACCCTTCCGCATACTCACTCGTCTCTACTAACTCAGGACACACCTTCTCCACTTCCTGCGCTATTAACCCATACTCTACATCACTAGACCCTACGCTGTCCTCCTTGATGGCGCTGGGTCTGGGCGTAATGTCATTCCCATCCGAGTCCTTCTCAAATACAGGGTCAGGAACTTCTTTGCGAGTAAATGTTATAGGACGAAGCTTTTTTACACAATGAAGACCGTTTGTTACATCTTCTACATTCTCCTTTAACCGCTCATCGCTAGCCCTTGAAATCTTACCCTTTGACCTTAGAGCTCCTGTATTTATATCTCCCCACAAAACTCCCCCTAAATTAAGATAATTGCTTCTATCAACAAAAGGAGCTTGTACCCCTTCCCCTAGCAAAACACAACGACTTCCTGTTGTTAAATTCTGAACCAGCGCTAGCTGCCTATAGCAACATTATTACTACCTGTCTCGTTTGCGTTTAAGGCCCAAGTACCAATTGCGGTGTTGTGATTACCTGTGGTGCTTCGATATGAAGCACCAAGCCCAATTGCAGTGTTATAGTCCCCTGTCCTGTTGTCCCTCCTAAAGCACCACTCCCCACTGCAGTGTTACCAGTACTTGTGGTGTTGGAGTATAAGGCACCAGACCCCATTGCAGTGTGAGAATCACCTGTCGTGTTGAATTGTAAAGCACCACTCCCCATTGCAGTGAGATTATCCCCTGTGGTGTTGTTTTGTCCGTTCTTTGCCGACAGAAAAGTATTATTGGTATTGTCTACATTTCTCCCTGGTCGATAAATATCTGCCCTAGCAACTGTAAGTACATCCGTCCCTAGTTTGCCCTTTGTAACCGCTCCATCTACTATCTTACTAGTCGTTACAGCTCTATCCTCTAAAGCCCCTACAGCATCATTACCCTTATCACCCTTATCGCCTTTTTGTCCTCTGGTAGGAAAGAGACTAATCCACTTGATTCTCGTTTTTGCCTTACCACTGCCGAATAAAAACCATAATACATAGTTACTTGGCACAACAAAACCATCAACCCTTTGGCTTAATTCCCCAGCTAGCACCACTGCCGCTGCTTCTGGGGTTTGTTTCCAGCCTATGGGAATAGTCAAAACACCCTTAGCGTTAATACCTGTAGTAGGAGGTTTTGTACAAGACTTTCCTTCCTCACAATACCTAAAGTATACATAATACCCAACACCATCTCCCTTATCCCCTTTCTCTCCTTTACTTGGTGGGTAAAACCCTGCCCAAATTATGGAACTACCAGCCTCTCCATACCCTACAAGCGCCCACAAGGTCTCACCGGCTTTAGAATCAAGGACACTAACACTCCAATCCGTTACAGCTGGTAATACGCCATCAGAACCGATTATAGGCGTATCTATATCATCCAAAACAGGTTCTGTACCATCATCAAGGTTGGCATACAGAATATATTGTCCTAAGCCATCTTGTCCATCACCACCATCTCTACCAGCTACCCCTGTATCCCCCGTCTCTCCTTTATCCCCCGTCTCTCCCTGCTCCCCTTTGTCGCCTTTATCCCCCGTCTCTCCCTGCTCCCCTTTGTCGCCTGTATCCCCCGTATCCCCTTGCTCGCCTTTATCGCCTTTATCGCCCTTCTCTCCTTTATCTCCCGTCGCTCCTGTAGCACCCGTCTCTCCTTTCTGTCCTTTCGTGGGAAAAAAACTAATCCAACGAACATTATTCTTTGCTCTACCACTCCCAAACAGAAACCATAATACATAATGAGATGGGACAACATACCCATCCACAGGTTGTCCTAATGCTGTAGCTAAAGTTTCCGCTGCCTCTTCTGGTGTTAGACCCCAATCTGTTGGCTTATCTAATACTCCCTTAGCATTAATAATTGACACAGAGGGCTTTGTACAACTAGTCCCTTTCTCGCAATATTTGAAATAGACATAATATCCAACACCATCTCCTTTATCCCCTTTCTCTCCTTTGCCTGATGAGTAAACACCAGACCAAGACACTACATGAGACGGCTTACCATGCCCCACAAGTATCCATAATGTCTTACCAGGCACAGTAGCACTCCAACTCCCCACAGTGGGCAACACCCCATTATCCCCCGTCTCCCCCGTCTCCACCTTTATCCCCCTGCTCCCCCTGCTCCCCTTTAGGACCTCTTAATTCTTTGAAGGCATCAGCAGAGATACAAGAACTGACACTCACGCCACCACTTGGAATATCGACTTTATTATGACTCACAATTCCGTTTTTTACAGAGGTAATCTCCTTTAAGCGCTTTAAGACCCCTGAAACAACCTTGCCTACGCCAACCTCTTTGAAATCATACCCTTCAATGAGATACCAAAATTCCTGCTCCCTAATGGCCGGTAAGTTACGGCTTTGTACAAGAGGAAACAGGGTTAAGTCACCAGTACCAGTAGAATGACTGGTGGCTTCTAAAAAATCAATCAAACGCATAGCCATAAGGAAGAGAGGAAATAATAAAAGAGTCGTTTGTCCTAGCATAGGATAAAGTGCTTCTCAATCTTTAGGGTCACATGCTCCATGTTGCTTCTAGTCCCTCTTAGGGGAGGAATTTTCTGTTTGGACTTTTTTTTCTCTGTACACTATTATCATGGAGAGCAAGGGAAAGAGTGGTGTGGTAATATTATGGAGAGCAAGGGAAAGAGTGCTGTGGTTAAGAAGCTTGTGTTGTATCCTTCTCCTTTTTTGAGGAAAAAGTCTTTACCTGTGGAAGACCCACAGGAGGTGAAAGTTTTGTTATGGTCTATGGTTGAGACCATGTATGAGAATGATGGCATAGGTCTAGCAGGCGTACAGGTAGGAGAGCTCAAACGTGTATTGGTGATGGATACCTCGCGCCCGCTTGGGTTTAAGGCCCCTGTGTTGATGATTCACCCTGCAATAGAGAGCACCTCCCCTGAACAAGTGCCTTATGAAGAGGGCTGTCTGTCAATTCCCGGTCAAAAAGCTCTTGTGATGAGACCAAAAGAGGTAACAGTGACCTATACAGACTTACATGGCAAGAGACAGTTTTGTTTATTAGGCGG
Source organism: Alphaproteobacteria bacterium (assembly GCA_965222575.1). Taxonomy (GTDB): domain Bacteria; phylum Pseudomonadota; class Alphaproteobacteria. The sequence continues at coordinate 760,739 of OZ244958.1, read as the reverse complement.
GCTTTCGGCGCGTTGCTTTCAGCATGAGCTTGACCACTTAAACGGGATTTTATTTATTGACCATTTATCCAATCTCAAGCGTCATTTACTGCTTAAAAGTTATCAGAAGAAACAGACCTCCTCCGACTCTCAGTAAAAAAGAGGCTTTTCCGCTCATTGAAAGAATCCCTCAGTGTGTCTTAAGACTAAAGGCGCTGTTTCATGAAAGAGGGTTTCACATGAGGGGCTTCTAAAAAGCATTTTTCAGGTGATAGGGCAGTCTATAAGGGGTAATGATTATCACATCAAAGCGCAAGGTGAGTCCTTGTGCTAAAGGCAAGAAGCGTGCGGCATTTTGGAGTCTTTTTTGTTGACGAGGGGTAACACTATAGAGAGCCATTGAAGGGGTTTGCCGTCGTTTCACTTCTATGACACAAATCATGTTGCCGCGTTGAGCGACGATATCGATTTCACCTTTGTAGGTTTTCAGTCGTCTAAAGAGGATACGATATCCTTTCAGGAGGAGCCAAAGCACAGCAATGCGTTCAGCCCAAAGGCCTTTTTGATAGGATGTAGAGGGTTTATTTGAAAAGGTCATTGGAGGGAGTGTTTCAGTTTTAAGGCTCTTTTGTAGAGGATTTGTTTAGGGGTTCCTGTTTCGTAAGCCAGTCTTTGGGAGAGCATTTTCAGTGGTTCTTTAGCGTTGAGGGCGGAAGTGATGAGCAAATCAAGGCTTTGAGGGGAAAGCCCGCAGTGCGGTAGCGTTTTTGGATAGCGCACCACAAGGGTGATTTCGCCTTTTAAGGGGGGCTTGATGATACGTCTACATTGGTCAAGTGTCCCTCTTATGATGGTTTCATAACGTTTGGTCAGTTCTCTGATAAGCGCCATGTGGCAAGAGTCTCCACAGAGTTCCGCTAGGTCTTCTAAGGCGTGGGGTGTAGCGGTAGGAGAACAAAAGAAAACAGCTGTAGCTTCTGAAATAAAGGTTTGTTTGATAGTGTTTTGTCGTGCTTGTGAGGTTTTGGGGAGAAAGCCTCCGAAGAAGACTTTATCACAGGGTAGCCCTGAGACAGCTAGGGCGGCAGTGAGAGAGGAGACCCCCGGCACAATGGAGAGGGGGAGATTTTCTTGAAGAACCGCTGTCACGATATCAAACCCGGGGTCACTGATAAGAGGCGTGCCAGCATCTGAGAGGAGAACCACAACCTTTCCTTTGCGGATAACATTGAGGACAAGAGGTAAGGTTTCAGGTTTATAAACGGAGAGCAATGATTTATGATAGTAGTGAAAATGCTGTAACAAGACTTTTGTTGTGTTAAAGTGTTCACAGACTATAAAAGAAGCCTCTTTGAGAACCTGCAGTGCGCGGTGGGTGATATCCTGTAGGTTTCCAATAGGGGTAGCGGTGAGATAAAGGCCCGGAGAAAATGTCATGAGAGGAGTTGCGTTATCAATCCTGTTAATTATAGGAAGTTCCGTTGCTTTAGCGCAAGAAATAGAAAAAGGAGAACAGATTGCTTTAATCGTTCCTATGACGGGCCCTTATGGCGATATTGGTCTTAGTCTTTTTCGCATAGCAACTATAGCGCTAGCAGATGAAGGCGTCTTGGGAAAAGAGATACACCTGTGTGATGAAGGGACACTCAATGTCCTTGAGTGCATCGTCAATAGTGGCGCTAGGGTAATATTAGGGCCTGTGTTTTCGCAAACACTTGCCACACTGCCTGCTTCTATGAGGAAAGAGCGGCTTTTTCTCTCCTTGTCCACAAAGCCTCTTCCTCCTGATGATGGTATCTTTTCTCTTCCTTTAAGCATTGAACGCACAGTGGAACTCTTAGGAGAATTCATGCTCAACTTCCCTCTTCATGCCCCCGCTCTTGTGTACCCCAATACCCCTTACGGTGCGCTTTGTAAAACGATTCTTCTCTCCTTTCTCCACACCCACACCGCCCCCATTGAATACTACCCCTATACGCCCTCTCATATCAAAAGCCTCCAAAACACCATTAAGCTTCTAGGACATTACCAAAACATACCCCTCCCGCCTTTCGTTCCCCCTCCCTCTTTCATACACCCCTCCATTGTGTTCATAGCAGGACACAAACAAGACCTAAAACACATGGTATCTTTCTTCTCCTATTACGCCATCAGAAGCACCTTTTTCGGAGACGAAAACCTCTATGAAGCCCTCTCCTCCTCCTCTTCCTCTTTTTCCGGAGAAAACAGCATTGTGTTGGCAACAGACAGGGAAAGATGGTCTGCCTTACAAAAACGCTATCAATCCCTCTATGACACCCCCCTTCCCTCTTCTCTTGGCATCTATGTCTACGATACACTTACCGCTTTACTCTCTCTACAAAAGACCACCCCCCAAGCCCAAGACCTCATAGCAGCCGGCGTGTTGGCCGGTCGTTATAGCGGCCTCTTTCAGTTCCTAGAAGGAGGCGAGGTGAGAAGAGAAGTAAAAATACTAAAACGCACAAAAGACGGTTGGGAAGAACAGGAGAGCCTAACCTCTGACAGTATCCCCTTTGAGAATCCTTGACATAGAACACTCTGTTTCCTAGACTTAATCATAAGGCCTTGCTCCCTTCGTCTATCGGTTAGGACATCAGATTTTCAATCTGAAAAGAGGGGTTCGATTCCCCTAGGGAGTGGTTTATAAGAGCCTTCCTAACTTGACGGCAAGTACTCTTAAAAAGACCGATAGATAGCAATGTCCGAAAGGATAAGGCATAATAACCCTTTGCTATAAAAGGGTTATAACCTTACTTGAAAAAATGACTGAAGATACGTTGGGGAAATCATTGTCTTGCCCTTCATTTGATTTTCGTCATCACACTTAGTATACTAACTATCTGGAAAACCCCAAAGTGAGTATACTATGGTGCGCACGCTTTTATCTATTCTTGTACTCTTTTCCTTTTTCTACACATACGCCCATTCAGGAAGGACAGATAAAACCGGAGGGCATCACAACAGAACAACCGGAAGATACCATTACCATACCCCCCCTTACTATCTTCCGCCCCCTTCTTATTCTCTTCCATCTCCCTATCTTCCGCCCCCTCCTCTAACTCTTCCCCCTCCCCTAACTCCTCCCCCTTCCTATCCATGGGAATAATGAGACGCCCCTTCGTAGGGTGACTGAACTATAGGCTATGACAGAAAACACACGCATGAACGACACTATTGTCTATGTAGATGAGAGTGGAGACCACGGTTTGGAATCCATAGACCCTGAGTATCCAATCTTTACTCTGGTATTTTGTCTCTTCAAGATATCGGACTATATCCAGAAGACCTCTCTCGCTTTAGATACCTTCAAGGTGAAGTATTTTGGACATAGTGAGATTGTGTTGCATGAGAACGATATGCGTAAAAATATGGGATGGTGAGTGGGCAATTCTGGGGAATGAAAAAACACGTGAGGATTTTTATAAAGACCTTACAAAGGTGATTGAGGAGGGTGATTTTCAGATTATTGCAACAACTATCAATAAAGAAAACTTGAAAGACAAATATCCAAAAGCACAAGACCCTTATGAGTTATCATTGCTATTTTGTATGGAACTTTTACATGAATGGCTTCTGCAAAAGGGGCAAAGGAACATTCGGATTTTCTGTGAATCCCGCACTAAGAAGTTTAATACGCAACTGAGGAAAGAGTTTTATAGAATTCGTCATAATACCCCTTCTGTCCTTAATCCAAGAACAAACTTCAAGGATGTTAAATATAAGCTGACATTCTTAGACAAGAAAAGCAACACGAATGGTCTGCAGATAGCAGACTTAGTTGCTCGTCCTATAGGGTTATCTTACTGGAAGCCGGAGCAGACCAATCGGGCATATGAGGTTATCAAGAATAAAATCTTGGAGCATAAGGACTTCCCATAAATAAAGAAGGGGCACAGTAATAACTGCACCCCTGACCGGGAACTCCCAATCATTACTTAGTAGTGTAATACAGGAAAGGGGGGGAAGTCAAGAACTTTTTGTTGGTTTACTTGTAGTACAGATATCACTTCTTGCCAAGTATTGTGTGCCATTGGTACGCTATTTTAGTATGATAGAACTTCCCTAACATCCTTTTCAAGGAGACCTCTTATGCCTCGTTTCAGCTTTTATCTTTCTTGCGGACTCTTCTCACTCGCTGCTTGCCTGTTCTTCGTTAACCCTGTCGTTGCCGAGTCCTTAGAGGGAAAAGTCATTTTCGTAGACTTTGAAAAGGTCGTCAAAAACTCAAAGCCTTATGCCGATGTGGAAAAACAACTGGAAAAAGAAAAGAATGACCTTTTCTTAGATAGAACGGGGATGGCATTATCCAGAGCTTATGCTACTGACCCTTCAAGACTTTTTACCATTTATGGGGATGATTCTAAAGGAGGGAAAAAGAGGATGAATTTCTTTACTGTAAACACCCTTAAAGAGATTGGAGAGCTACAGGTTGGGGGAGGTGAGGTAACGGAGGCTATTCTTCGTAGCCTTGCTCAATTTGAACCAATCAATCCTACAGATAATAATGATAGGCAATTGGTGCTTGATTCTGTTGAGGGACATGTAACAGATGAACAAAAGGAAAGGCTTATAGAGATTTTGGGCAAACAAGATGAAGAGTCTATTGGTATAATAAATTCCCTCTATGGAAAGAGAAAGAATGAGAACAATGAATGGGAGTTGATATCTGTTCCGTTTGTTGCTGGTACTTTAGGTTGGTATAACAAAAATAACAATGTTAAACCTCAGGACTTAGAAAGTTTTTTTAATGGGTCTTTGTTATCTCCTGTTGATGGAGAGACAGGAACTCCAACTAGAGACTATTTCTTGGGTGATAGTGGGGCAATTCCTAGAACTGCAATTTGGAATAGTCTGTATAATGTAGCAAAAATTATCGGTAGTAGAGATAAGGATAACAAGGCGGTAATTGAATATATTGTAAATGTTGTGTCTTTTACACCCTCTCTAAGGAATATCACCAATTCTGAAGCAAAGCAGTTGTCTTCAGCATCTTTATCTCCTCAGGGGAGGGTATTTAGGGGGCATGTTGTAAGGGAATTAGATAAGGGACAGAGGAATGACTTTGATGCAGGAACAAGAATGAAATCTGCTTTTCAGGCTCTATTTACAACAGACCTCTCCTCAGGAATAGCCAAGCCCACTAAGAAGGCAATTAAGGAGGCGGTATCCTACTTTCGCAGAGGGTTTACAGAGAAGGGCTTAGAATGGCTTGTAAGGTACCAGAGAGAAGCCTTAGCTACAGACCCCTATCTGAAGTTCTTCTATGAGGTTTTTAATGAGAATATTAGGAAGATGTCTGGTACGCAAGTGACGGAACAAGAGTTTGCAAGGGCTCTAAATGTATGGGTTGGTCAAGATACTACGATAAAGGGATGGGAAAAGGCTCTGTCTTTGGTATTTACCAGGACAAGGAATAAACTACTCAATGCCCCAATTCCAGAAGGACTTAAGCAACTTGAATATGGAGAACTTATATACGGGCTTGGTGTGGCAATAGAGGAACTTAAGAATCTCAAACTAGAAAACTCAAGTCAGTATAAGGGATCAGGGCATAGGGGATTGAATAATCTAATTCACTAATGGCTAAGAAAGAACAAAAGAACAAGAATGTTTTCCGTAAAGGAAGCCCTGAGAAGATAGAGGGAGATATTCCTACACTACATATACCCGTAGGGGAGGAAGAGAGGGTAGAGAAGAAAGTCTTGAGGGCTAAGCCATACCTTTGTACTACTCGAAATTGAGGCTCCCCGCCTGAGGGCTCCGCCTGAGGGCTCCCCGTCCTACAGTATAACCTGCAAGCATAAGGTACTAGCTTGCTCTTGGCATAAAACCCTGTGTGAAAGACAATATATCTGTTGATGATTATTCTTTAGGGGTTTGTGTGTATACATGTAACAAAGTCACTGCATTCTGTAATGCATAACAAACCGTCTCTTTTATGTCTGAACTGTCACCTTTTGATTCTCGCGTTAATCAGAATGCTTTTATAATCATTGACAAAAAAACAAACAAATTGAAGACTATCTCCTCTTTAGGGGGACGACTGTGTTTTTGGTTGAAGGCCAAATGCTCTACAAAACAAAAAATTAATGCTCGAAATAGACAGATTGAATCTATGGTTCATACGCATTTAGCAAAACGGAAGAATTGGGGCCTGCAAACGGATGCCCATTTCTCTCAGAAGAAAAACCAACCTATACGTGTTAGAGATTTACTTCTAGTCACCAAGACAGTTACCAAGCACTCCACTGCCTCTAAAGGAAAAGGCAAGCCAAAATTTTTCCTGCAGCGGTTGTTCAATAAAAAGAAGCAACTGAAAAAGACTTGACTGTGCTCTCACTCCCAGGTCTCAGAAGCAATAGAGGAGTTGCCCTTTGAGGACTTCTTTCAACTGCACAATAACAGGATTCTTCTTCCCTTGAATCTCTCCTGCATGGGCTTTGTCCCATTTTATAGCCAAAGATGAAAAAGAGGCTATACCCCTTTATAACAAGGGTTGCCTAACCTTGTTGAACATTGATAGTGTTCCTTTCATTACACCCTATGAAAGCAAAAGCTTAATTTATAAGCTTTATTTTGTCAGCTTCCTTGCGCGCTGTTTTGAACAATTCATGGAATCTTTCCAAACGCTTTGATAACACAATCATCATAACCCCAGCTTCATTCACTCCATCCCTTTTCTCATGTAAGGCTTTTTGCCTAAGCTCCATCAACAATTGATACAAAACATCCAATGCCTTCTTCAAACGAAGACATTGTTTTAAGGACTCCTCTTCTGTATAAGACATTTTAACAACTATCATTACTACTCCCCCCCTCTAAATTCTATTCTTTAATAATTCAGGTGAAATGTCAAAAACTGTTTGTATATTCCGGGGGGATAAAACCGAAACAGGAGACCCATACTCTACCACTTTCCCCTTATGGAGTAAGGCTATTCTGTTAGTATATTGAACCGCAGAGATATTGTGAATCCCCTAAACAAATTCCCTTTCTCCTTCAAAATCAAGCTCCAATAATAAAAAGAGAGATAGTCTAGCTACTGCTAGCCTTTAGATTACCATAGGGAAGGAGTCTTCCGCAGCATAATACCCACCTCGAAACAGTATGGTTCCTATTTTGGGGGCTTGGGAAGATGGGGAGGGGGTTTCCTAAACCTGCTAAACCCGATGGCTTTTGCGGCTAGAATGATGGTTGGTATTGATAAGATTGATACCCCATAGAGATGGGGCAGTAAAAAAGAACAGAGTCTCCACTCATCAACCTCTCATACCAAAAGACGGCACAATAAAGTCCGGACGATACTGCTCCTCACAGACAATCTCTTCTAATATCGATAAATACTCACTAGGACTGCGCGCATAAGAAAAATTCCTCTCATAAATCCCGCGCGCTACAAAAACCGTCCCATAACCCCTCTTATTGCCCCCCTGTATATCATTCTCTAAAGAATCCCCCACAGCAACTATCTTGTCCTTATCCCCTATGCAAGCTCCTCTCTCTAAAGCATAATCATAAATCAAACTATAAGGCTTGCCAATCCGCTTCACCACACCACCTCGCTCTTCATACCAATCCGTAATGTCACCAGGACTCATCATACCCAACCAAAACTTGCCAACACTCCTCTTATCAGGATTCGTACACAAAAGTACAAGAGACCCTCTCAACGCTTTCCCTAAATCCTCCATGGCCTTCTCTTCCTGCACTCCTCCATCAACTAACAAAAAAGTCGCCTCCTCTACCTTGCACGATACCGTAATCCCAGCTCGTCTTAACAACTCATAAGACCCCTCCTCACTGCTACTCACCACATAACACCTCTCCCCCAATCCCTCCAAAGACTTCTTCTTCAACTCCTCCCACGCTACCTCACCAGAAGTCACAATCCCATCATACAACTCCTTGCCTAATCCTAAAGCCGCCATCATCTCTATATTCTCTTCCACACGCTTGCTGGAATTCGATACAATCACTACCGTCTTGCCTGATGCCTTAAGACCTCTTAATCTCTCCTCCACCCCCTCATACAAAGCAGAACCTTGATGCAACACCCCCCATTGATCTAATAAAAAAACCTCAAAACCCTCCGGAAGCTCTTCCATAGATGGCAAAAAACTTGTCATAATCCCCTAGCAAACAAAAGGAGTGCGGTGACGAAACCGTTCCTTGACCTCTTCCAACGGCGGCCCCTCCCCAAGAGCCTCAAAAGACGTAATAGTCGTATCCCGTAACCCACAAGGAATAATACCCTCAAATGCTAATAAACAAGGACAGACATTAAGCGCAACCCCATGAAACGTTACCCATCTCCTTAATCGTATGCCAACAAAACCAATTTTAGCAACCCCACTCGGGGTTTCTACCCAAACCCCTCTCTCCTTCTCATCAGGCCGCTTGCAAGACTTCAACCCAAAATCCTTTAAGACAACGCCTATCCAATCCTCCAACAAAGAGATAAACAAACGCACACACATCTTACGCTTCTTCAGATTCAACATCACATAAACCACCACTTGTCCCGGACCATGATAGGTATAACCACCCCCCCTGCCACAATGGTACACAGGATAAGATTGTGTCAACAGCTCCTCCTCAACAGCAGACATACCAGCCGTATAAATAGGCGGATGCTCTAAAATCCAACAGCATTCTTTCTCAACACCATAAGCAATCTGCTCCACCCTTTCCTCCATAAAAGCCATGGCTTCCTGATACTCCACTAACCCCTCAGAGATACGCCATTGAATGGAGGAACTTGTCATGAGGAAGGCTCTTGAACAGCTGTTGGGGATTTTGGACTAGCTTCAGAAGCAGGAGACTTTTTAAGCGTCCTTTTGCCTTTATTCTCCGCCTCTTTATTCTTGCGTCTGCTCGGCGCTGCCCCTTCCTTTTCCTTATCAACCGTAGGGGCTTTAGAAGAAAAAGATAAATCATACTGACAGACGCCTATTGAGGAATCAATGCGAAAATCAAAGTCGGAAAGAGCCTCTGCTTTAATAGTCGCTAACAGGCTATGTTGATTGAGAATTTCCTGCGCGACAACAGGGGAAATTCTCAAGAGAACAGGATTATTCTTTTTCGCTACCTGTGTCCTGAGTAGTTGAAAAATTTGACGCGCAAACATCTTTTTAGAGGGCATCATCCCCGTTCCCTTACAGACCTCACAGGTAATATACAAAGGAGTATGTTGTCCCCCCATTCGTTGCCGCGACATTTCTAGCAATCCAAAATTACTGATACATCCTACACGCCAGCGTGCTTTATCAGCCTGCATAGCATCCTTAAGTCTCGCCTCCACCTGCTTGCGGTGCTTTGACTCCTCCATGTCAATAAAATCAACGACAATCAGACCGCCAATCTCCCGCAACCGCAATTGACGCGCTATCTCTTCCGCTGCCTCCAGATTCGTCTTCAACGCCGTTTCCTCAACCCTAAATTCCTTTGTGGAACGACCAGAGTTTACATCAATCGCTACCAGCGCTTCCGTTGTATTTATCACAATATACCCCCCAGAAGGCAACACCACAATGAGGTCAAACAGGACTTTAATCTTTTCTTCTACCTGAAATTTCTCAAACAAAGGCGTTTTGTCTTTGTACAGATTCAGCTGTATCTGTTTCGCAAAAGAAGGGTCCAAGCTTTTAACAAAAGCCTTAACCTCTTCAAAGGCTTCTCCTCCTTGTACTAAAACCTCCGTACCATCTCTATAATGTTCTCTGATGGCGCGCTTCATCAACGAGGCTTCTTCATTGATAAGAGTCGGTGCTATAGATTCTAAGGTCGTTTTACGGATTTTATCCCACAACGTTTTTAAGTACTGAAAATCCTTTGCAATAGACTCTTTCCCCTGTTGAGCCCCAGAGGTGCGAATCACAACAGCTTGTCCTTCCCCCCGGGGAAGCTCCTCTAAAATTTCAAGCATTTTCTCCTTATCAGCCCGAGAGGTAATCTTTTGGCTAAGACCGCCCCTATCACCCCTATCCCTTCTCACATTAGGTTTCAAAACACAATAACGTCCCGCTAAAGACAAATACGTCGTAAGCGCCGCCCCCTTGTTCCTCGTTTCATCCCTCATCACCTGTACCAGCATCACCTGACTGGGACGTATCACCTCTTGTATGCTGTAATGGACAGATTCCCCTTTCGCCTCTTCCTCTCTATCCTCAATTGGCACTTGATAGTAGTCAACATGAATTTCCGACAACGGCAAAAATCCCTGCCGCTCCTGTCCAAAATCTAAAAAAGCAGCTTGTAAAGACGGCTCTATGCGCTTAATAATGCCAAGATAAATGTTGCCATGTAAAGAGGCAACATTGGGATTATCATATTCAAAATGTTCAATCTGATCATTATTCAGAAGCGTAACACGTGTTTCCTGAAAATTGACTCCATCTATCAATAACTTTCTTGTCATGAAGTATCCTCCTGTTCATTCCCTTGAGAAAAAGGGGAAGCGTAGCTGTGGTAATCAAGGCGCAGAATATTGCGTTGATGCCCTGAAGCGGAAGCACAGAGAGCTTATCCCTTAAAGTGAAGAACCTCATGATAGGAGACAAAGCAGAAAAAGATGTTTTCATAAAAATACCCCAATAAAGAAAAGCAAACTGAAAATTTCTATTGTCTTTCCGAAAAGACTCTGTCCGTTGATTTTCCACACAAAAGACAGGGACTGCATTCCGAAGAAGGAATAAAATGTGGCATGGGTTCTATCACCATTAAGCGTTTCATAGACAGAAATGCCTTAACATCTTTGCCTATTGAGCGCTTAAACTTTATCGTACACTAAGAAAAAGAAAAAGGCTACAGTTTTTTCACATTGCGCAGTATGTTATGGTCAAGAGATGATATGGAAAGGTAGTCTTCTCTTAATCTGCATAGCAGGCGTGCTGTGGAGTTTCAGTGTTTTTGGGAAAGTGCTGGTGCCACAATTTCGAGACGTTCATGAAGCTTCTGTGATACCCAAGCACTGGGCAGTACAGTGTTTGATTGTGATTGACCCCGGTCACGGAGGGAAAGACCCGGGAGCACTTGCACCAAACGGTTTTCATGAAGCCGATATTGTGCTTGAGATAGCACAGACCTTACGCGCACATTGGCAAAAAAAAACACATATCAACCTTCTGCTCACCCGCTCAGAGAATATTTATCTCCCCTTAAGAGAACGTTTTCGTCTAGCACAAAAAAAAGGGGCGCACTTGTTCATTTCCTTACACGCTGATTCTGAACCCCATGGCACAGCAAGAGGGAGTGCAATTTATACGCTCTCTGAACACGCCTCCGACGAAGAAGCCGCTTATCTCGCCAAAGAAGAAAACAAAAAAGACATTATTCATGGCGTCAATTTAGAAGAATATGAAAAATCCGTACTAGACCTGCTCATTGACCTAAACCAGCGCCACGCAATGAATCAAGGACTACACTTCGCACACACACTCAAAAAGCATTGTTCCAATAAACAAGCTTTTCTCTGCCGCCAACCCTTCTTAAGATTCGCAGACTTCACAGTCCTCAAAGCCCCCACTGTCCCCTCCGTCTTGCTGGAACTTGGATTTCTCTCCACACCAGAAGAAATCACACGTTTACAAAATCCCAAAGAACAACAAAACATTCTTACAGCCCTAACACAGGCTATTATCACCTACTGTCAGGAACGCCCCCCTTAAAAACGTTTATCTTCCGGAGTCCCTTGAGCAATAGCGTTGTGTAACATGGTTTTATACAACTCTTGCATTTCCTCACGCGTTAAAAACCGCGTATCAGCATTTTCTTCAATAAAGCGGGCAACGGCGTCTTCAGCGGCTTGACGTGCCGTCCGTTGGAAGCGCCCCTTATAATCCCCCAATTCTTCCTGTAGCTCTTCATTCACAAGCCCCCAAGTCTTAAGGACTTGTTGGAACAAATCATGATTATGGACTTTGCGTCTTTTTTGTTCCGCAGTTAAAGCTACGGGGTGCACGCTACTGCCTGTATGCAATAATCTGCCTGCTTTTTGCCGGAGGTGACGGAAGGCATTTTCTTGTTGCACTTTTGTGATTCCTTTCTCAGAAGACTTGATAAAGCCCTTCTTTAACAGCTCTTTGACTCTTGTCTCACTCACCTCCACGGAAAAGGTCTTGTCCTTAAGAGCGAACTCTTTGATTTTTCTCTTAGTGTAGTCCGTAGCAAATACCACACGTTCCTTTTCCATAAGAGAGGGGATAAGAGAAGAGGAGTCGCCCCCAAATTGCTCTTTCAAAAAGCTTCCCAATCTCTCTTCAGAGACAAGATTCCCCAACAATTTTTCAGTCTCAGCTAAAGGAGATGAAGGCGGTCTGTTTTGCTCATTCAGAGATTTTATAAAGCCCTGTTTCAAAATCTCTTTCATTTGATGTTCTGGCTCTTGTGAAGAAGATGCCCCAGTTCTTACCATTTCTCTGATAGCAGAAGCCATATATTTCATAGCGAATGCTAAATTCTCTTTCTTCAAAAAAGAGGGAAATAAATCTTCATGCTCTTGACCGAATTGCTCTCTTAAAATGTCCTCAGTTTCCCCAGATTTTATTCTCCCTATCAGCATTTCAAACTCTTTCATACGAGACTCTCCAGAAGCGGAAGCCACAAAGGCAGGCGTATCCTTTTGGGGAAGGGGTGAAGTCTCTTGAACATCATGAGAATCCGTACCGGGCAGTTCAAACTCTTTTATACGAGACTCTCCAGAAGCGGAAGCCACAAAGGCAGGCGTATCCTTTTGGGGAAGGGGTGAAGTCTCTTGAACATCATGAGAATCCGTACCGGGCAGTTCAAAGTGAGCAAGCCATTTCTCATCAGGAGTAACCCCTTGAAGTGTGCGGGATAGGATTTCTTTCAGAACAGCAGGGGTCAATTTCTCTGAAAACAAAACAACCCCTTGTTGCTGTTCCTGTTGGCGCTCAAAAACCGCTTGCGCTTGTTGAAAATGCTGCAAAAAAATTTGTTTTTGGGGCACTGGTAAGCTCACAATATGCCGCTGCGCGTCCGCTCTTTCCTCCGGTGATACCCTGATTTCTCTCAGAAGGGTAAGGCATTGTTTCTCTACCTCATTTTGCCCTCCCAAAGAGGGGGGCAATGGGGACTCCGTTGCCGCTGCTTTGCCTCCCTGTTCACAAACAGCATTAGCTCTAACGATAACAGTTCTTAAATTTCTAAAATATAAAGGTTTTCCCCTCTCCCCCTCAGTCAGTGCTTCCGAAAACACGGCATCTCGACCATGTTCATGCCTCTGATAATCTTTAGGGGTTCGACCTCCATCATAGGCCCCCGCACCATTAAGCTTCTGTCCGTATTTCTCCTTTAAGGCACGTTGAATCACAGAACGAATAGCCTCATTATTACGACTTTGCCCCTGTGCCCCCCCAAAGGTCTTACGCACCCAAAAAGTAAACCGCTTATACAAGCCTGCTCTTTCAATGAAAACTTTTTTTTCTCCGTTGCCCTTGTCTGTTGCGACCTGCGCCTTAATAGCTTGATTAAAACAAAAATCCCCCTTTTGCTTATCATAGGTCGAAAAAGGCAGAGGGAATGCTTCTCGTCTCTCACTACGGTCTAACAAAGAACTAAGAGTACAAGGGAAAGACACAATAAGGAGGCTTCGGGATTCAAAACACTGCTACTATACATAAAATCTTTCCCTTATTTTTCCCTTAAGAAAGCTTTCAAAATCGGGAGTAAGTCTTGATTAGGTGGCGGCATTTCCTCTGGTGCTAAGTCCTCCAAAGCCACCCACCGCAAGGGTTGATTTTCCAAAGGGCTAGGCTGTTGCCCCCTTAGGAGAGGGGCGTAAAAAAAGGTACAGCACAAAGACTCTTTTTTTGTGCCAGCAAGTGCTGACCAAAGCGGTATCAGGGTGCGAGGGTCTAAAATAAGCCCTGTTTCTTCTTTCACTTCACGCATCACCGTAACAGCAAGACTCTCCCCCTTAAGACTCTTTCCCCCGGGAAACTCCCACTTCCCCGCCATTGTCTTCCCAGGCAACCGCTGTGCAAGTAAGACCTCTCCTTTTGAATTCAGAAGCACCACACAAGCTGCTACTACCCTTTTCACCTCTCAGCACACAGAAGCCCTGCCGTAGACAGAAGCCCTGCCATAGCAGTAAAGATAAAAACTCAACAGAAGAAAAATAAGAGAAATTAAAGCATTCCAGTTAGAGATGGAAAGAGCAAGCACTGTAAAATCAATAGCACTACAAGAAGAGGTATTCTCTAATAAGGCTTTTAATTCCTCTAAAGACTGGGGTGTAGTGCCTGCGGAACAATCAAAAAAAGGTAGCCACCAGAAGCGCTGCAACCCACTATGGTAAATGGCCAACACCATATTAGCAAGAACCCCTACCTGCGCAACACTATACAGCACAAAAGGTTGAAAGGAGTTCCTCAAAAGCGGCCATATACTCCCAACACCCGCCACTAGCCCACTAAAAGCAAGACACCACCGTTGCCAAATACACAAAGAACAAGGCAAAAACCCAAAAGCTTCTATACTCCTTGCTATCACAAGCCCACTTAGGCAAAAGAAAACCGTGAGAACAGGAAGAAAAAAGGCACCCCTCCTCTTCATCTCCCGAAAAATTCTTCTCATCACCCGCAAACCCCTATTGTGAAAACTCATGGGGAACATGATACTATAATTCCTCCCGTTACACACAATCTTCTCTCTGATGCTGCTTGTAAATTTTCTATGACCTCAGTTATTCTCTTACACGGTATTGGTCGTAACTATCGGCATATGGAAGCCCTGTCTTCATTTCTCAAGAAAGAAGGAATGGACACACTGAATATAAACTATCCTTCTAGAAAAAAGTCCTTAGAAGAGCTTACCGCCCTACTATGGAAGAGGATTGGCGCACAAAAGCTTACACCACCCTGTCACTTCGTCGGGCATTCTCTTGGGGGTCTTCTCATTCGTTGTCTCCTGCACACTTACACTCCTTCCAACTGTGGACGGGTTGTGCAGATTAGCCCTCCTAATCAGGGCAGTGTTCTCGTGGATAAACTCAAGCCTTACACACTATACAAAATCCTCTTTGGTCCCGCAGGACAACAACTCTCCACCAACCAAAGTAGCATCCGCTCTTTATTAGGCCCTGTGTCGTACCCACTAGGCATTATAGCAGGGAATGTCTGTAAAAATCCTCTGATATCCTCCATCATGGGAGGCCCTAGTGATGGTCGGGTCTTAGTACAACACACCACTCTTGCCGGTATGACAGACCACCTCGTTCTCCCCTTCCACCATAGTGTGCTACCCTACATGCCAATAGTTCATCAACAAACAGCTCACTTCCTCAAGCATGGAACCTTCATGCACCATGAAGTGCTAGGACTTTCTCCAAGAAATCGGCGTGATTTTCTATAAATACGTGGTTTGGGATTCCTCTCCATCTTCTTCTACCGCTCCACTATCACCCTCTGTCTGAGAAAGCGCCTCTTGATATAACTGCTCCTTACGATCCAAAGTCTCAACTTTTCCATCAGCGGTATCGTACTGCGATTCGACATCGTTCAAAGAGGGGTCTGTGGCTGAAGGGGAACGAGCAGGGATTTCTTCATATTGATTTTCATCTTTATACTCGCCCCGAGACTTTTCTTGCTCGCGCGCAACGAATCCCAATTGCGCTTCGTCTTTGGCGGTAGGACTTGTTGCCATTTTCTTGCCCAGTTGCAGCTCTTCTTCAGGAATATGAGTGGCATTGTCGGCGGTAGGACTTGTTGCCATTTTCTTGCCCAGTTGCAGCTCTTCTTCCAAAGAACTATAATTGTGATTGTCGACGATATGACTTGTTTTCATTTGATTTTGCTTGCCCAGTTGCAACTCTTCTTCCAAAGAACTATAATTGTGATTGTCGACGATATGACTTGTGTTCATTTCCTTGACCGGTTTTGGCCCAGCTTCCATAGTAACATAAGTGTCATTGTTGGCGATATGACTTGTTTCCATTTGCTTGATTTTAACGGTTTTATCAGGGAGCTCTGCATATAAAGGCTCATTTTTTTCATAGTTTAGTCTAGAATGTTCTCGATCTTCCGCAAGTGAGAGTTCTAATTGTGTTTGTGCGTCTTGGGTCTGAGGACGATCTGTTGGCGGTTGCTTGGGTTGAGAAACTTGCGTTTCTGCTCGTACACTACGAGACTGTAGAGAGGGGCCTGTTGTAACAGACTTTGGTTTTTCTAGAACTGATGGCTGTTTTGTTGTGATATCCCGCTTAGAAAGAGAGCCTGTTCCGGGAGTTTTCTTTGACGTTTCCCAAGGTAAAGGGGGAAGTGATCGTTTTCCCATAGATTGGGGAGTCTTCTTTGACGTTTCCCAAGGTAAAGGGGGAAGTGGTCGGTTTCCTACAGAGGCCATGAAAAGAGGGGGGGGGTTGTTTTTAATAATACATCATGACAAGTGTTTGCTGTGAGGGGTCCTTCAAAGTGAGCGCTTGTTATTGTGTCCGAAAGAATTCTTCTGTTTCACCATCAGTTTCAAGAGTCCTTATAGTAGGGAAAATTCCTTAAGGATTCCTAAAATCCTTCCTTTTTACTTTTTCTCCACAGGGAGATCAATCATTTGAGCAGCCTTTTTGAGCTCATCAGGGTGAATGCTAACAGGGGTGCGCTTATTGCACTTGTCCGCAGTAGCATCTGTGAGATATTTCGCGGCTTGGCAAAGTTTCGTAAGATTGCCAAGATTGATATCGGGATTGTTTAACACATCGGGTGTTGTAATCTTGGTAATGAGGTGGAGTAATTTATGCAAAAACTCTTGAATAAGAAGGGCTGTGTCCTCTTCTTTTTGAGGAGTTGAGAGACGGGGTTTTTTCCTAGAGGAAAATCTGCGCTTTTGAGAGGGGGTTGTTTTACCAACCATAATAATCTCGTGTTTGTGGAGAGAGGAAGAGGTAGGGATATTGTGTGTGAGCTTTCACTTTTTCTTCAGAGGTACTTGTAGCGGAATAAGCCGTTGTAAGGTTTTCTTTCCTGTTTTATAGTGTTGCCTAATAGTCGCTTATAATGGAGTACTGGTGAGAGGGTGGTGTTGAGAATCTCTTGTATAGTCCTTATGCTTTGGTTTTTGTGGGCTGTGGGGGAAGAGACAAGACAGGAAGCCTCTTCGCAAGACACTCTTGTGGTACGGACTGGCGATACAGTCTTTTCTTTAGCGCAATCTGTGGGATTATCCGTTGAAGAATTCGCCTATATCAACAATCTTACCCCTCCGTATTTGATTTATCCAGACCAAGAATTGCGGTATACAAAATATCAAACTTATGAAATTGTCAAAGGGGATACTTTATTTACTATTGCTAAGAAATTCCATGTTGCCCTTGAGGCGCTGCACAAGAGGAATGGTCTTAAGAAAGGAGAGAAGATTTATCCCTTACAGGTCTTGATTTTGCCGCCAACAAAAGCAACTACACCTCTTAAGAAGGAAAGCGTTTCCGTTTCAGCGGGACTCTTAGAGACAGGCGTTTTGGTGCCAATTTTTCGTCCGTTTTTTTTACATTGGCCAGTTGCCGGAGAAGTGGTCAAAAAATTTCACAAGAAAAACGCAAGAGGCGTTGTAAGCCAAGGCATTATCATCGAAGTGAACAAAGGAAAAACAGTACAAGCAGCAGCAGCAGGACAAGTGGTATTCGTTGGAAATCAGATTGCTACCTTCGGCAACCTCGTCATGATTAAGCATGATAAAGGATACACCACAGTTTATGCGCATATGAGAAAAATTATGGTGACCCGCGGAGACATCGTCTCTATGGGAGACAACATCGGAACTCTAGCCCCCATTGAAGACCATACAAAACTCCATTTTCAGCTACGCCACCGCAACCTCCCCTTAGACCCTTTATTGTACTTCAACACTTTTTTTTAAGACTTCTTCTTTATAGCTATCCAGTACTGAGTACTTTCTCTCAAGGATAACAAAGTCACCACAATAATTCCCAATGGACCTGCCTTCTCATATCTTTGATTCTCAAGGATACGTTAACAAACCTATTCACTTTTCAAGACAAGAAGGAAAAGTTAAGCTTGAAGGGGGGCTTTTCAAAAGATTTATTCGACGCATTACAAGCCCCTTTCACCATAAACTCAATAAAATGCAAGAGAACAAAAGGGGAAAAATCACGGATTCCGTCATTAAAGCGCTTAAAGATTATAAAGGAGCTGTCAATTCTGATGTAACACTGATGAATCTAGAGGAGACCTTGAAAAATAATCCAAAGGAGATGATGAATCGGAACCTTTTACAAGCCGCTTTTCGCTTCGTAAGGGAAGGGCCAAAAAGCTATCACAAACTGAACCGCGCCTTGCTGCACAATCTGTGCCCAAATGCTAAACTCTTAAAAGAAAATCTAAAAGCAACCCTTCAAGCCGCAAATCTTCCTAGGGAAACCTCTGAAATGCTCAATCGAAAACTCAATACTACACCTTCTTCCGTCATCAAAGCACAATTCCTCTCCGAGCTCTATAAAGAGGGAGATAAATGCAAAAGGACTCTCTATAGCAGAGAGCTGACAAACCTATCCCAAGCAGCCCAAACAAAACTTTTTCATCGATATCAACAAGAATTCCTCTCCCCACAAACAAGGACACGAGTGCCGGGGACACGAGTGCCGGGGACACTAGTATCAGCACGACCAGCGCCTCCTCCACCCACCACAAGGACACAAGTGCCAAGGACACGAGTGACGGGGACACCAGTGACGGGGACACAAGTGCCAAGGACACGAGTGACGGGGACACGAGTGCCGGGGACACGAGTGACGGGGACACAAGTGCCAAGGACACGAGTGACAAGGACACAAGTGCCAAAGCCACCAACATCTCAAGAACAAGCAATGCGTCAGGAACTACTACGGACACCAGCACCGAAGAAACCACCGCCGACGACACCAGCGCCTCCTCCACCCACCACAAGGACACTAGTGTCGGGGACACCAGTGCCGAGGACACAAGGGAGAAGGCAACCAGCACCTCTACCACCGGGTCAACCTCAACCACCACCAAGACATAAGCCCCTAGTGTCGGGGACACCAGTGCCGAGGACACCAGTGCCGAGGACACCAGTGCCAGGGACACCAGTGTCACAGACACGAGGGACAAGGCGACCAGCACCTCTACCACCCACAGTGAAACCTCAACCACCGCCAAGACATAAGCCCCCAGTGTCGGGGACACCAGTGTCACAGACACGAGGGACAAGGCGACCAGCACCTCTACCACCGGGTCAACCTCAACCACCGCCAAGACATAAGGCACCCTCACAGGCAAGGACACAAGTGCCGAGGACACAAGTGTCAGGGACAAGGCGACCAGCACCTCAACCACCCACAGTGAAACCTCAACCACCGCCAAGACATAAGCCCCTAGTGTCGGGGACACGAGTGCCGGGGACACAAGTGCCAGGGACACAAGTGCCGAGGGCACAAGGGACAAGGCGACCAGCACCTCTACCCCCTTCTTTCAAAAACCCCTAACCCCATTCCAAAGACACAAGTGAACACAAGTGGACACGAGTGGACACAAGTGTCATTTCTCATAACCCTCTAGCACACCAACCTGTGAAAAGCAAACCAAAAGGCTGATGCCCTTAACACTTAAAAATACTCTTTTTAATGCCAAAAACTGCCTGAACGCACCTGTATCACTTCAATTGAAAACGCCTGAAGAAGGCGTGCTAAAAAAGCGGCACTTCTCAATCAAACAGATGAAACGCGGCAAAAAAGTAGCGGCTTTACAAAAACAGAAGATTCCACACTCTCTAGCCAAAGCCTTATATCACTATCGATTACACTATGTGCCGCAAAAAGGGAAGGACACCCAAGACCCCTCCATGCAAAAATCCGAAGCCCTAGCCATCCTCAGCGAACGATGCGCAAAAAAAATAGGAGAAACTGTCGTAACCTTACCAGCAGATAAGTTACAGCGCAATTTTATAGAAAAAGCCTTCTCCTTGGTCAGAGCCCCCGTAGACTCAGTAAAAGTCGCCGATTACAACCACGCCTTACTCTCAACCTTATCCCCCACTAAAGAAGAATTCACACAATCCATCCTCCTTTCCTCACCACAAGACCCAGTAATGGAGACCTTCAATAATGAAGAATTTACTCTCTTCCAAAAAGAACTACAAACCCTTGCCAAAAGCTATGACACACCCCAACCCCTCAGCTCACTCAAAGAAGACTTAACGACACTCCTGAACGCTCGTAGTAGTAGTAGCCCTTGTGAAGACCTACAAGCTCCACCCCCCGCCTCACACAATCATACCACAAGTGGTGTAACCCGCCCTCATCAAGCACCCCCCTCCTCAGCACCCCCCTCCTCAGCTCCCCCCTCCTCAGCACCCCCCTCCTCAGCTCCCCCCTCCTCACACCCCAAACCCGCTCCCCTCACAAGCCCCTCTCCTTACAAACCCTTCTCCTCTAACGCCTTCAATTCAAAAGGCCTCCTCAACGAAACTGTAGCCTTTGACCCCAAAACCCGTCGTATCAAAACGCAAAAAGGACGCCTCAACAGATTCCTAAGCACACTCGCCAAACCCTTCCAGCGCCACAACCGCACCCCTAAACTCAAATCCCCCCTCACAACCTCTGTTCAACAGGCTCTAACCGCCTATCATAAACACCTCTTCGTCAACTCTAACCGCTATCTTCCTAATTCTAACCGCACAAGCGTTTACCAAAATATACAAAAAGCCATTGACACCTTCGGGGAAAAATGCCTCACTCAACCCTTCTTAGAAAAAGCCCTAGACCTCTTGCACTCTTGCGAAGAAACCAAAAAAATACAAAGCTATAATAAAGCCTTGCTCTCCTCTATCGCCTACACCAAAAAAGAGTTTGTAGACAATATGTCCTTGTATATGGAAAAATTAGGGAAAAACCCAGAGGATTATCAAGAAGCACTCCTAGAAGGATTTTCACACTTCAATGCCCTTCTTGAAAAAGCCCATAAGTCAACCCCACCCCTAAAAGCAGAAGAAGCCGCAAGAATCTTAGTAGCATCCTTTGAAAAATGCTCCGAAACCTTAACGCAATACATAGCCAATAAAGAAACAAATCTTCCACTCACTGCCACACCAACCTCCCCTGTTCCGAAACCAATCCCCTCTTCCACCCTTCTTCAATACATTTCCCCCTCTCCTACCCCTCCTCCTCTTCCTCCAAAGCCGCCTCCCTCCGCAACTCCTCAGCCTCCTGCCTTTGAAGACACTGAAGAGACACCATTTCAAGACATTCCTCTCTCCTCCACAGAAGAAGAAAAAAACCCCTTTGAATACCCCGAAGAGACCGCACCCCCAGACACTAAAGAGACACCATTTCAAGACATTCCTCTCTCCTCTACAGAAGAAGAAGAGTAAAAAAACCATCATCCTTATGCCTACTTAAGACTTGATAACAGGACAAAAAAGCTATAGACTTGTAGAGTACCCCCGAGACTTTCGCGACAATACTCAAGATGGATAACAGGCCTACTATTTCTTTTGTGCTGTGTGCTGTTCTTTTTCTCAGCGGATGTTTTGGAAAGTCCAATCCTAGTAATGATACACCCCCCGCTCCTCCCCCTCCCAAACCTTTTACAGGGTATACAGCAACAGCAAATGTTAAGACAGAACTTGTAACAGAAAGCGCAGAGTACCAACTCAATGAATTCGCCTATAATCTCATAGGCTTATCTTATGTTCACAGTCGGGGAATCACAGGGAAAAATGTCGTGGTGGGGGTATATGATAGTTTATACTTCCCTACTGAAGACTTTGATGAGGTTTCACTAATAACGGGTTCTGAAACCTTAAGTAAAGAGGGGTTCAATGAAAAACAGGCGGCGGGAGAGAAATTAAAGCAAATCCTTAAGGATAAAATCTATAAAGATATCCCCCCGTGGCCTTATTAGATGAGGACATAGCTTTTATAGAAAAATACCATCATAGAAAAATATAAAATTGAAGCAACACTCTTTAGGAAAAAGTTAGATGAGTTAGATTCAATCCCCTATGAGCTGTCTGAGATAGAAAACACGTTCCTCCGAGCATCTTCTCAATATCTAATACCTTCGGAACATGGAACGGCCATGGCGTACATTATAGCAGCTTCTAAAAATAACAAGGGCCTCCACGGCATAGCCCCCGATGCTAAAGTCCTAATACGGAATTTCCTCAAGCCGGATTTCAAAGAGGATGCTCAAGCCTTTGTAAACGCTGGCGTAAAGGTTGTCAACATGAGTAATAACATAGGAGATTATATGGTGGAGTATTACGGAGAAGAAAACTTCAAGAAAGTTTTTCAAACAATAACAGATGCTGATATCGTTATTGTAGCAGCTCTCCCAAATGAAACAAACCACCCCCTTTATCCTTCAGGATGGGCTACAGATGAACGTTTTGGGGGGAAATTTCTAGTGGCAAGAAAGTTGATCTTGTACAAATATAGTGATGACTCACAATTCAAATTCATCCCATTCGGAGAAAAATGCAAAAGAGAAGCCGGAACCGACTCGGAAGGCAAGCCCACCAAAGCCGCAGACCTCTCAAATGTTTGCCTCACTGTGCCATTGCTAGTTGTCACCAAAACCCTGGGGGAGGACTTAGTCCTCCCAGCAAAGATAATAGAACTAGCTAAAGCAATCGATAAAGAAAGTTTGAAGTGGATAACAGACCCTTCTAGTGATAGCGCCAACACCGTTATTAAAAATAAGGATGATGGGACCTTCCTCTACAACGAGAAGCACGTTATAAAAGATAATTACGGTGCTGGTAACTCCTCAGCAGCAGCCGTTGTCACTGGTGCCATTGCGCTGTTGCGCAGTGCATGGCCAACCTTAACGGGAGCGGACGCTGTACAACGATTGCTTGAAACAGCAACGGATATTGGAACTGAGGGCACAGATGCGGACTATGGGCGCGGCATGTTGAATCTGAAAGCCGCCTTTGACCCCGCAGGAGAAGGCATTATAGCAGCCTACCCCGACCTCTCTAATATCAAGTTAACCTTTGCAAGTGCAAGTGCGACACTTCTTAGTATTCCTGCCTCTTTGGGAGATGCGAAAGTGAGAGGAGAGATGATATTCTTTGATGCTTATGGTAGAGATTATCCAGCATCCCCCGAAGGTTTTCTCATCCGCGCACTGATTCCTTCCTTCACTTTATCCAAGCCCTACACTCAACGGATACCAACACACCAAAAAGGACTCGCCGCAGAGACAATACGCTCATCCTTCCATCACCTCTCACCCATAGGGGTGCGGTATACTTACGCAAGAGAAAGGATAACCTATATTGTAGGGGTGGGCGGACAATCGTTGACTCCGCAAAAGGCGTTCAAGCAAGAGGTCATGGGACTAGCCAACGGTACCCCTGAAGAAATGGTCTTACAAGAAGAAATAGGGGGACGCTTAGAGGTTGCCGGCATGGGGAGAATAGGCATAGGGGCTTCTTATGCACAGGAAGGGTATAGACTACATGGCTCTTACGCATGGAAAGGCTTGGTTCTAGAGGGAGGGAAGATATGGGAAGCAAATAGTCTTTTAGGCGTAAAAGGAGAAGGGGGCTTACAGATAGGCAAAGGCACGACCTATTACTTCAATGGGCAGATACGATTAAGCGGTAAAGGGGTTGGAATAAAAGGCATGATGTATGGGTCACAAAGTCGTGTTGGCTTGAGCAGCAGCCGGTATCGGGAGGTGGTACTTTATGCTGTTTCCGTGCGGGGAGAGTTAGAGTGGAAGACTTTAGGGTTACGATTAGGCTATGCGGAGCCTTTACGCTCTCGATTAGAAGGGGTTTTCTGGAAGGTACAAGTGGACACATTAGGAAAACGCCATTGGGGGAAAGAAAGGCTTAAGGGCGCACCAAGCGGACGCGAGCGGCTTTTTTATTGGGGCTATACAAAAGCCATAGGAGCAGGAAAATTCTCTTTGTTACAGGGACTGCGTTTACAGCGCGGACACAGAGCTTATGAACCGCCGGAGGTCATGCTTTCTTTGAGATTTTCCTTGCGCTTTTGATAGAGACGCAAGTCGTATCAAGCCTTAAGGAGGGGTACCCTCAATTTACAGCTGGTGCTGCTGGTGGGATTCGAACCCACGGCTTCTTCCTTACCAAGGAAGTACTCTACCCCTGAGTTACAGCAGCCGGATACGGGAGGAGGGACTTGAACCCACACGCCACAAAGGGCAGCGGTTTTTGAGACCGCCCTGTCTACCAATTCCAGCACTCCCGCTTACATCTTTTAGCATACTCCTCACTTTTTTCTCCTGCAACATTTTCACAAACTGACAAACTGCCCCTGGGATTTTTTTTTACTTATCATCATGTTTTATTGTAAAATAAGCTTTTTCCTCTCACCTGCTCACCTATTTTCCATGTTTCCATCTCAAAAGAAAATTGTATGGCGCTTTTTTTCCTGCACAGCTTTACTCTTTGCTGTGACCTGTACAGCTAGTAGCAGAGCAGAAGACACTACGAAAGAGAATCCTTTCTTAGAATACGAGGAAACTGAGCAACAGGACTTTATAGGGGAAAAATACACAGTGCTTTCTTACGAAGAAATCAAAGCGCAACAGGCAAGAGAAATTTTACATGCTAAGAATACGGCTATCTATGAATTAAATACGGGGCTATTAAATCGTATAGGGAAACCCTTCTTGGGACTTTACCGCGTACTCGTTCCTAGGCCCTTGCGCAAAACACTCTATAATGTCGCTCGTAATTTGGAAGAGCCTAAGAATTTCGTCTTCAATTTGCTACAGGGAGATAGAAAAGGGGCTAGTGCCTCTTTGCAGCGCTTCTTTGTGAATACGACTTTCGGTGTCCTAGGAACAAGGGATGTCATGTACAATAAATACGGCGTGAAACAAAACAAAGAAGACCTAGCCCAAGTCTTTTCTTATCATGGCGCGAAACGAGACAAGTTTCTCATGTCCCCGTTGCTAGGGCCCTCTACACCAATAGATTATTTCGGCGCAGTGTTAGAATTCTTTCTGATACCACCCTACTTCTTCTCAGTGAAAAGCGTTCAAATTTTAACAGCAATTAACCAAAACACAATGACTCTAAGGGAAATCATCGCCCTAGATAGCACAGATGTCGCCCTATCGAAAATAGAACATCTCTACAAAATGTATCGCAACAAAATGATATGGGAAAGTCCCAAGACCTCTTTTTTACCGCCCGCTCACTTCTTTGTTGACTACAAAAAGACACCGTATCTGTCTCCGTCTCCGTACCAGTTTTTATTCCCCTCTTCTTTCTAAGGGCAATATTGCCCTTGAAAAATCCCGCCCGCTCATCCCCTTGAGATTAGAAAAATGAGGTGAGTGTAAAGAAAAAGAGGTATTTACGTCCCCCCGCTTTTGCCTCATACTTCTTAGTAGGAAAAGTGAAAACAAAATCCCCTACCATACGATGGAGTTGGAGACGCAACCCCAACCCATAAGAACTCCGTTTAGCTAAGGTATCAACCATATAATAGGAACTTTCTTGAGCATGCAACCGTGTTTTCTTGGTCATTTTCCCCATATCAAAGAAGGCATAAGGGATGAAGCCATATTTTGGTAAGGTCAAAGAGACTTCTACGCGTGCTGTATAGCCTTCATCGCCTATAATGGAGGAGGGGAAAATACCGCCATACTCCCCGTATCCGTAAGACACGCCCTCTAAGGACGGCAGGGGGTCTGAAGAGAGTAAAAAGTAGCTCTGTAATTCAAAAGACAGTCCTAGATTCAGGATGGATTGTGTTCTGGAGGTTGAGAGAACAAGGTAGCGAAAAGTCGGCGTTGCGTCCTGTGTAGATTCTGCACGAGACTCCCCAAAAATGCCCTCAGATTTCAGGGAAGAAACATACTTCATAGAAAATAAAGAAACCGATGAAGGGGTTGCCCAGTCAATGCTCCCCTCAAGATAAAAATAGGGATATCTATCCTTATAGATGTTAACGTTACTTTGGATATCTGCGCCGCTTAGCACGTCCGCTCTTGGGACAAGCTCTGAGCTCAAAATCTTATGTCCTAACCCTAGTAATCCTCTAATATTGAATCTGCTACCGCGTAAAAAGACCTTTTTGTATTGTCCTTCTATGTTTGTGCTAGTTGATTGAATAGGATAATTGCCACTACTACCACTGAGATTATCACCATAGCTGAACAGAAAATGTACCTCATCGCCTCTGACACTAAGAGGGTACTGCACGGCGAGATTCCATTTTAGACTACGAGTATCTTCACCGTAAATGCCCTTTTCTAAGGCCAGAATGACACTTTCATTGGATTGAAAAATCGTATCAACGAGCATTGTAGTGGCACTGATTTTTAACTTTTTATAAGGGGAAGACTTGTTGCTGACGCGCAAGGTATGGAGGTTGGCATTTTTCGTGACTTCCAAGTGAAGATAAAACAAATCAGGAGTTTCATCATCAGCGGTGAAGTATGACCGTACCGTGTAGCCCGGCAAATCATTCATGAGAAACAAATATTTTTCCAGCACCTTCGTATCCATTTTCCCCTGTTGATACATTCTGTTGACATAAGCCATGATAATAGGGACTCGTTGTCCCTCTTGGTTGACTGTGATGGTACCTAGAGAGGAGGTAACAATACGCAGGCGAATGATGGCTTTTGTTTTATCAATCTCTTGTGGCACAACTAAGCAACGCGTAAAAATAAATCCCCTTCTATTATAAAGCCTTGTGATAGCATGAGAGAAAAGATAGACAGCTTCCAGTGTTTGCTCGGGGCGCTTCAAAAACGATTCCCGCATCACATAAATTTCTTGTTCTAAAGCAGGGTCAAGATTCTCAATCACCAGACTCTTCACCTGCAAAATCACCTCCTCCGCCCCTTTAGGAATCTCAAAAGGATTTTGCATGACAGGGAGTGTCGCTTTGGAATCCGCTAAAGGCTTAGGAAATGCCTTTCCCGGGAGATGCTCTTGTACGCCTTCTTTCAAAGACTCTGCCTCCACCGGCAAGACAACGGCAAAAAATATGCCTAATATCAACAGCTTATAAGGGATAAAAATACGCATCACAACAAAATTTGAACTACAACTTCATCAACCTCTTTACATAAACTCTCAGAATCATCGTAACTAGGGTTCATAGGCTTAATGCGTTAACCCTCAAGGTATTTTCTTACTATATACGCATTTTATCAGAAAATCAAAGCAAGAAATTCTTTAACTCCTCCCTTTGAAGACATAGTCATATTTTTTTGTAGGGTTTTGTTGACTTTTTTATTATTTTATTCTACACTAAGCGTAGATTTTGTTAGATTCTTTCTAAAAGCTAAGGAGTCCTGCTATGATTAAGTTCTTGCCCGCCCTACTTATCAGTATGACTTTGTGGTTTCCTTTCAACACAATGGCTCTATTGCTGTCAACAGATTTTGAAAGCACGACTTTGAGGGATGGAAATTATTATTGGCTGGATTGGTATATCAAGGCTGGTCAATGGGACTCTCGGTCCGGGCAAAAGTTAGAAAAGACTCTTGTGAACACTGTTGCAGATTTAGAGGGCATGAAAGGGTTAGACTTAGATTTTCTTTACGAAGCAAAGAAATATAAAGAGGTTGTGTCAGAAGGGAGAAAACTCTTGAAATCCTCCGGTAGCAATACCCTTGTTCATTTTATGATAGGCAAGGCCTTGTCCGTGATGGGACATTACGAAGAAGCGTGGCTTCATGCTCAAGAAGGGTTACAACTGGGTCCTAACCGGACTGTTCACCAACTTCTTTCTATTTTAGGAGCGGAAGCCCTCCATTCTCAGGGTCTTAATGAGGAAGCCTTAGTGCTTATCAATCAAATTGATTATGAAGGGATTGAGTTATTTCAGGCTAGTACTATGTATTTTATCCGCAAAGCGCAAATTTATGTAGCCCTTGATATGGATGATGAAGCGGAAGATTTGTTAGAATTAGCGGAGCAAAAATATTCAGAGCTTACAGCAATGGTACAATCGGGTTTAGCGTCCGCTACCGATGGCACTTGGCAACCTACTAGAAATGTCAACCAACTGATTCCTTCCATGGGAGATATTGCTGAATATCTCACGGCATTGGGATACACTCTTGGAAAACTTGGTAGGCATGATGAGGCTATTAGTGTACTGGATGAAGCACTCACTAGTGGAAGCGGGCATTATGATGGTCAAGCCTATATAGTGCAAGGGGAGTCTAAATATCTAGATGGGGATACCGATGGTGCTGAAGTAAGCTTTAGTCGGGCGGAAAATGCAGGATATAAACCCATGTTAAGCCATGCCGTAACGCAATTGGATGAAAAGGTGAGAGACGCTCTTCCCATTACCCTTGCTGACCTTGCAACAATTCCGTTGGATGAAGAAAGTGAGAAAATTGATATTTATTTTTCTATTCTTCAATAAAAGCAAAGGGCACTTTAAGAGGTTACGCTAAAAGACAGGAGGGGTTGAACCCTTACCCTCATTGCCCTAAAGGGCGGGTCTTTTTTCCTTTAAGATGAAAAGGGATAGGCTTTGACTAAGAAGGTGGGGTGAGGGGTTGTGTGTGCTGGCATGTAGGGATGTGCGTATAGGGAAAGTACAGGGTTTTTGACTTTTTTATTATTTTATTCTACACTAAGCGTATATTTTGTTAGATTCTTTCTAAAAGCTAAGGAGAGCCGCTATGATTAAGTGCTTGGCCGTCCTACTTATCAGTATAGGTTTGTGGTTTCCTTTCAATACAATGGCTCTATTGCTGTCAACAGATTTTGAAGGCAGGACTGTGAAGAATGGAAGTTATTATTGGCTGGATTGGTATATCAAGGCTGGTCAATGGAACTCTCGGTCCGGGCAAAAGGTAGAAAAGACTCTTGTGCACACCGTTGCAGATTTAGAGGGCATGAAAGGGTTAGACTTAGATTTTCTTTACGAAGCAAAGAAATATAAAGAGGTTGTGTCAGAAGGGAAAGAACTCTTGAAATTATCCGGTAACAATGCCCTTGTTCATTTTATGGTAGGCAAGGCCTTGTCCGTGATGGGACATTACGAAGAAGCGTGGCTTCATGCGAAAGAAGGGTTAAAACTGAATCCTAATCGGACTGTTTACCAACTTCTTTCTATTTTAGGAGCGGAAGCTCTCCATTCTCAAGGTCTTAATGAGGAAGCCTTAGTGCTTATCAATCAAATTGATTACGAAGGGATTGAGTTATTTCAGGCTAGTACTATGTATTTTATCCGCAAAGCGCAAATTTATATAGCCCTTGATATGGATGATGAAGCGGAAGATTTCTTAGAATTAGCGGAGCAAAAATATTCAGAGCTTACAGCAATGGTACAATCGGGTTTAGCGTCCGCTACTGATGGCACTTGGCAGCCTACTAGTGATGTCAACCAACTGATTCCTTCCATGGGAGATATTTCTGAATATCTCACGGCATTGGGATACACTCTTGGAAAACTTGGTAGGCATGGTGACGCTATTAGCGTACTGGATGAAGCGCTCAGTAGTGGAAGTGGGCATTATGATGGTCAAGCCTATATAGTGCAAGGGGAGTCTCAATACCTAGATGGGGATACCGATGGTGCTGAAGTAAGCTTTAGTCGGGCGGAAAATGCAGGATATAAACCCATGTTAAACCATGCCGTAACGCAATTGGATGAAAAAGTGAGAGACGCTCTTCCCATTACTCTTGCTGACCTTGTAACAACTCCGTTGGATGAAGAAAGTGAGAAAATTGATATTTATTTTTCTATTCTTCAATAAAAGCAAAGGAGAGCCACTATGATTAAGTGCTTGGCCGTCCTACTTATCAGTATAGGTTTGTGGTTTCCTTTCAACACAATGGCTCTATTGCTGTTAAGAGATTTTGAAGGCAGGACTTTGAAGGATGGAAATTATTATTGGCTGGATTGGTATATCGAGGCTGAAAAATGGAACTCTCTTTCCTTGCAAAGGGTAGAAAAGACTCTTGTGCACACCGTTGTAGATTTAGAGGACATGAAAGGGTTAGAATTAGATTTTCTTTACGAAGCAAAGAAATATAAAGAGGTTGTGTCAGAAGGGAGAAAACTCTTGCAATCCTCCGGTAACAATGCCCTTGTTCATTTTATGGTAGGCAAGGCCTTGTCCGTGATGGGACATTACGAAGAAGCGTGGCTTCATGCTCAAGAAGGGTTACAACTGAATCCTAACCGGACTGTTCACCAACTTCTTTCTATTTTAGGAGCGGAAGCCCTCCATTCTCAAGGTCTTAATGAGGAAGCCTTAGCACTTATCAATCAAATTGATTACGAAGGGATTGAGTTATTTCAGGCTAGTACTATGTATTGTATCCGCAAAGCGCAAATTTATATAGCCCTTGATATGGAGGATGAAGCGGAAGATTTCTTAGAATTAGCGGAGCAAAAATTTGCAGAGCTAGAGCTTACAACAACGGTGGAATCGAATTTAATAGCCGCTACCGATGGCACTTGCAGCCTACTAGGGATGTCAACCACCGGATTCCTTCCATGGGAGATATTGCTGAATATCTCACGGCATTGGGATACACTCTTGGAAAACTCGGTAGGCATGATGAGGCTATTAGTGTACTGGATGAAGCACTCAGTAGTGGAAGTGGGCATTATGATGGCCAAGCCTATATAGTGCAAGGGGAGTCTCTATACCTAGATGGGGATACTGACGGTGCTGAAGTAAGCTTTAGTCGGGCGGAAAATGCAGGATATAAACCCATGTTAAGCCATGCCGTAACGCAATTGGATGAAAAGGTGAGAGACGCTCTTCCCATTACCCTTTCTGACCTTGTAAAAACTCCGTTGGATGAAGAAAGTGAGAAAATTGATATTTATTTTTCTATTCTTCAATAAAAGCAAAGGGCACTTTAAGAGGGGAAAACCCTTGCCCTCATTGCCTAAGGGGGGGGGCTTTTTCTTTAAGATGAAAGGAAGAAGAATCCCCATTACCCGTCTGAAGATAGCCTAAGGGGGGGCTTTGACTAAGAAGGTGGGGTGAGTGTTGTGTGTTCTGGCATGTAGGGATGTAGGGCATCAGGGAGAGTGATAGCCCCATTTTTTTCCTGATAATTTTCTAAAAGGGCAACCATGAGGCGTCCTACGGCGACACCGGAGCCATTGAGTGTATGGGGAAAGTATAGAGTTTTGTTGACTTTTACGCGGGCGGACATGCGGCGACTTTGAAAATCCCCACACAAGGAGCAAGAGGAGATTTCTCTATACGTTTGCTGGCTCGGTATCCAGACTTCCAAATCATAGCTTTTACAAGCACTAAAGCCCATTTCTCCACGTGATAACAAAACCACGCGGTATGGAATGCATAATTCTTTTAAGATGATTTCTGCACACGCGCGCATACGTTCTAGTTCGCTTTCCCCCTCTTCAGGAGAAACAATACTCACTAATTCCACTTTATAAAACTGGTGTTGTCTAATGAGTCCATGGGTTTCTTTTCCGGCAGCACCTGCCTCCTGTCGAAAGCAAGGAGACGCTGTGGTAAATCGTAAGGGAAGGTCAGCAGCAGACAAAATCGTCTCCCGTACCATATTGGTCAACGGCACTTCCCCTGTTGGAATAAGCCATTCTCCTCTTGTTGTTTGAAACTGATCATCATGAAATTTTGGCAATTGACCAGTCCCTTCCATAGCAGGCGTACGACTAAGAAGAGGAACACTCACCTCTGTGTATCCACAGCGCTTAGTATGGATATCCAGCATAAAGGCTATCAAGGCACGTTCCATTCTCGCTAAAGTCCCCGATAGCACCACAAAGCGTGCGCCGGCTATCTTGGCAGCCGTAGCAAAATCCATCCCCCCAAGCCTAGCACCTAATGCCATGTGATTTTGAATCTTGAAGGGAAAGTTTCTGATGCTGCCTTCTTGACGGAGGACAACATTAGAGGCTTTCCCTTCTCCCTGTGGCACACTAGGCAACGGCAAGTTGGGAATCCTAAATAACGCTTCTTGTAACTGGTGTTGTAGCTCTTTATATTGCGCATTCAATGTTTGAATCTCTTGTTTTAACGCCTGAACATCTGAAAAAGGCTTGCTTTGTCGTTGAGACAATTGATTTCTAAGTGCTCTTTTTTCCTCAAGCTTCCACAGAACAGCGCGGCTTTTCTTATCAGTGTCCACAACATCGTCTAGCTCCTTCAAAGAGGAAAGACGATACTTCAAGGCGTCTTTTACCTCTTCTAAAGAAGAGCGTATCAGATGCATATCTAACATAATGCTAACTATTGTTTTGAATTGGCCATATGCTTAAGTATCCATATTACCAGCAAGGATAGTTCATATAAAGCAACAATTGGGAACGCCATGATAATCTGGCTTAAGGGGTCAGGTGGCGTGAAGAGGGCAGCGATAAGGAAGCTCAAAACAATGGCTACACGCCGTCCTTTTCGCAAGGCCTTCAGACTCACAAGTCCTGTGACATAGGAAAGAATACACAGAAGGGGAAGCTGAAAAATCAATCCTACAGCTAGCATCAGATGAAGGGTAAAAGAGAGATAATCATGAATTTTAAGCTCTAGTTGCAGGGGTAAAGTCTCTTCAGCAGAAGGGATTTCAAACCCTAAAAAGAAGCGGAAAATTATAGGCAGAAGAAGGATATAAGCAATGAAAATGCCTAAGAAAAATAAAAGGGGAAAAAGAGCCAGGAGAGGCAGGAGTACACGTTTTTCCACATAACGGAGTCCGGGGGCGATAAAAAGATAAAGCTGGCTCATGGCAATGGGAAGGGTTACAAAAACCGCAACCCAGCTCGACACTTTGATATAGGTGATAAAGACTTCCTGTAAAGAAGTGAAAATCAGACGTCGACTCCCTTCCTCGTAAGCTCCAAAGACAGCCCTCAAGGGCAAGCTAAGAAGATAATAAAGCCTCTCCGCCTGTGTATAGCTCAAAAGAAAGATGCCCCCAAACAGCAGGACACAAAAAAAGAGTCGTTTTCGCAATTCCGCTAGGTGCTGTACAAAAGAAGAGGGACGGGCACGCATTATCGTTCAGAGGAAGAAGAGTCTCCATTGTCTGGCTTCTTCTTCTTCTTTTCTTGCGAAGCCTCATCCTCCATAGATAAAAAAGACCGTTTCACCCCATGGATTTGATGGCGTACAACAGCCATAAAGCCCCCCATCTTTTTCATCAACACAGGAAGGTCTTTGGACGGAAAAATCAGTAACGCAAGCAACACAACAATTGTGATTTCAGACCATCCTATACCGGGAATAAAACTGCCGTGAGCAGTTGCAATGTTGCTTCCTCCTAGCATTAGAAGGACCCCCCACAATAAAAACCCCTTCATTTTTTCTCTTAGCAGTGACGTAATTATTTCTTCTTTCGAGAAGAGGGTAGTTTTTTTGTCTCACGTGTCGTCGTTGTTTCATCCCCCTCAAGCCCTTTTTTGAAATTTCTAATACCCTTGGCTAGGTCTCCTGCAATACGGGGGAGCTTCCCAGCCCCAAAGAGAATCAGAACAATAAGAAGAATAATGAGAATTTGTAACGGTCCAATACTCATATTAAGCTCCTATGATGTTGATGGGATGGGAAGAACAAAGTAGTCAATGTTGTGTTGTTCTAACTGTTGTGTAAAGTCCTTCAGGGTAGCTTTTGTAAAGATTCCAACCCGCAAGCGATAGAGAGTCTTGCCATTGTGGTTGACAGTTGGCATGGAAACAGTGACCGGTTCAAAGAGTGCTGGAGTGTTCTGCCGTAGTGTATCCCAAAAGGTTTTTAAGGGTTCAAGACGGAAGGAGGCAAAGAGCTGTACGCAGTAAGTTGTCTCTGAAGAGACCTCATCATCAGCCAGAGGCGGGGGCGGGGGTGGTGCGGCTTTTTCCTGTCCTTCCACTATATTAGGGGGTTCCATTTCTTCCTGTTCTTGTATTTCCTCCTCTTCTTCTATTTCCTCTTGAGGGGGTGAGAATTGTTCTACTTGCGTATCAGGGGGCACAATAGTAGGAGGCGGTGTACGCATCCAAGGTTGCCAAATGAGCACCACAATGAGTCCCAACAACACAAAAGCCCAAAAGAAAACAGACCGCAAGAGAGGAAGTCTTAAAAGGGGGTGGGATTGTTGTTGTTGTTGAGCCATAGTAAAAAATGGATTTTCCTTACTAGTGAGTATAAAGGATTTTTTCTTCTTATTCAATCAGGCATCTACATTGTTTCAGGAGGGTTAACGCCTAGAAGGGAAAGTCCGTCAGCAATGATTGTTTGTACCGCAATAACAACGGCTAGGTTTGCGAGGGAACGAGGGGGGTCTTCAGGATTAATGAAGCGCAGTTGTTGTTGAGTTTTTCCCTTTGTAAACAGAGCATGGAAGAGTGAGGCGAGTTCATAGAGGTAAGTTGTCAGGCGATGGGGTTCGAGATTCTTTGTTGCCTGTTCTAGGACATGAGGGAAGAAAATGAGCTGTTGATAGAGCTTTTGTACAGAATCGTCTAGGAGGTTGAGATTGACTTGTTGGGCTATGGTGTTGAGGTCTGAGGGGAGGGAAGGGAGGCGTTGATACATGCGTTTTCGAACGGAGCAAGCTCTAGCGTGAGCATACTGAACATAGAAAACAGGATTATCCTTCGTTTCTTTGAGGACTTCTTGGAGGTCGAAGTCCATTGAGACATCGTGGCGGCGTGTGAGAAGAAAGAAGCGCAAGACATCAGGCCCTACTTCTTGGAGGATTTTTTTCAATGAGAGGAAATGCCCCTGTCGTTTTGACATGGGTAAAGCTTGTCCATCTCTTAGGAGTCTCACGAGCTGACAGGTGTGGCACGTAAGGGTTGTCTTCCCCTTGGAAAGAGCATTCACAACAGCCTTGATGCGTTTTATATAGCCGCCATGGTCAGCTCCTAGGATAGTGATAAGCTTTGTAGCTCTTGAGAGCTTGTCATAGTGATAAGCAATATCAGTAGCAAAATATGTCCACTGTCCATCTGGTTTATCCAGAGGTCTGTCTTGGTCATCACCGAATTGAGAAGCACGAAACAAAAGCCGTTTCTGAGGTTTCCAGTTGACATCCCGCTTGCCCTTTGGAGGAGGGAGTGTCCCTTGATAGGTGAGGTTGCGCTTTTGGAGTTCTTGCAAGATAGCGTCCACTTTCCCTTCCGCCTGTAAAGAGGCTTCAGAGACAAAATAATCAAAAGCAATACCAAGTGTTTTCAAGTCCTCCTTAATCAGTGTCATCATTTTGTGAAGAAGGAAAGCCGTGATAGGCTTTTCCCAGTTCTGATTGTTGATAAACTTGTCTTGATAAGTCTCAATGAGTTCCCCCGCAACGCTTTTCAGATAAGCGCCCGGATAGAAGCCCTGCGGTTTAGGGCACTTTACGCCTAGTTGTTGAGAATAAAGATAAAAAGTTGAAGCCGCCAACTCATGGATTTGCCGTCCAGCATCATTGATATAATACTCACGCACAACCCTATGTCCCGCTCTTTCCATGAGACGGGCAATCACATCCCCTAAAACAGCCCCCCTAGCATGGGCAACATGAAGAGGGCCCGTAGGATTAGCCGAAAGAAATTCCACAGAAACAGTTTCCGCTTTCCTGCAGTGCTTCTCGCCAAAAGAAGACCCGCTTTTGAGAATGGACAGAAGCCCCTGATGCCAAACCTCTTTCTTAAGCGTAAAATTGATAAAGCCCGGTGGGGCAACTTGTACCTGATGAATATCCCCAAGATTCGCAAAAGGCTCTTTGAGTCGAAACGCAATCTCTAAGGGCGATTGTTTCAGAAAAGAGGCTAAAGCTAAAGCCGCATTCCAGTACAAATCTCCGTATTGATTCACAGGCGGTGTATCAAACTTCACCGATTCCAACACCGCCGACGGTAAGTCAGGAAAAAGCTCCTTCAATAAAACCTGACTGCGCCGCTCCAAACAACGAAGAAACATCCTCTCCTCTTTACCCTTTTGTCCCTCTCCCCCCATCATCAATTAGTATACACCATCTCTATGGTACACCCTATACCCTCTTCTATTTTATACCCTCTTGAGGGATACCCTCTTGAGGGGGACCCTCTTGAGGGGGATACCCTCTTGAGGAGATACCTTATTGAGGGGATATCTTGTTGAGGGGGGATACCTTATTGAAGGGGGATACCTTATTGAAGGGGGAGCTTCCTGTACTAGTACCCGCACCTTGTTTTCCCTATACCCTCTTCTATTTTATGATAGGTGAGCAGTCGGGATGAAAAATACAAAATATCCAACCATTTAATTTTAATATATTCTTAATAAAAGTATGGTGTTTTTATAGTTGAGTCTATCTTCTCTCTAGCTCCTCTTTCAGGTGTTCTCCTAGTTTCTAGGAGAACACCTGAAAAGTTTTTATCGGACTATTTTCATGAAAGGTAGGCTTTTTTAAGAGTGAGGACAAATGTTGGTATCATTTCTGAATATGAAGTGGCGGTCACCTTAGTGATTGATTATTATGTCCTATAAAAAAGACAGGCATCTCCGTAGGAGCCTATTTTACAGTTTCTTTTCAGGGCTTCTTGGTATGAAGTCTTGATGAGGTGTTCGCCTGCGAAAGCGCAAATCAGTGGCAATAAAGAAGAGTGGGGGAGGTGAAAGTTGGTGAAGAGGACATCTACAGCTTTGAACACAAAGCCGGGCGTGATAAATATTTTCGTCTCTCCTTGAAAGGGGTGAAAGTGTTCTCGGTGGGTTAAGCAGGTTTCTAGGGCTCTTAGGACTGTTGTGCCGACACTGATAATGCGTTGTTGATTTTTTTGCGCTTGATTGAGTAGTGTTGCTGTTTTTTGGTTTATCTCCATGTATTCTGCGTGTAGGAATCGTTGATTTTTTTCCAAAGGCAAGAAGGTACCGGCGCTTACATGCAGTGTGATGAAGGCAAGGGGAATATTTTTGTTTTGAATTGTTTTGAGGAGATTCGGTGTAAAGTGCAGGCCTGCTGTTGGGGCAGCGACGGCGCCTTGTGTTTTGGCGTAGACAGTTTGATAGTCTGTTTTATCTTGTGAGAGGAGTGGTCTTTTCTTGAGGATATAGGGCGGTATCGGTGTACTACCATATTGGTTGATGAGGGTTAGAGGGTTGGGGTGGTGGAACTTGATGAGAGAGAAGCGCCCTTTTTGTTTTTCTGCTGTCACTTGATGTCCCTTAAAGAACAGGGTTTCTTTTGTGCCTTTCATAGGGTTTATCAGGGCTTCCCATTGCCTATGGGATTGACACAACGGCTTATTCAACAGAACTTCTACCTTCTTATCATAGCCAGTGTTCATCAGGAGGCGTGCGGGGTAAACTTTTGTATCATTGAGCACTAAAACATCGGAAGGGGTGAGAAAGTTTGGCAAATCGCCTATTGTTTGGAAGAGTCTTTTCTCCTTTTTTACCACCATGAGAGTAGCTTTTTCTCTAGGCGTGCAGGGACAAGTTGCAATAGCGTCGGGCGGGTAAGAATAAGAGGTAAAAGACCCTTCTTCAGGAGGTGATGACATATTCTCGACAGACTTTTGCCACGCGCTGTGACACAAACATCTCTACATTCCCCCCCACAGCACAGACTTCTCGTACCAACTTTGAGGAAATAAACTGATAAGGGTCTGTAGCCAACAAAAACACTGTCTCCAGATGAGCGTCTAAGACTTTATTCATGGCTGTCATTTGACATTCATAAGCCACATCCGTCACCGCTCTTAGTCCCCTAAAAATCACACTAGCCTTTAAGTTCTGAGCACACTGTACCAACGTTCCTTTGAAGGCCGTCACAGAAACTTTATGTCTTAAATCTTGAGGAAAATGCAGCACTTCTTCTTCAATCAACGCAAGACGGATATCAAGAGGAAGAAAGGGCTTTTTCAAAGGATTCTCAGCAATACCAATATAAAACTTGTCCACTAAGGCTACCCCTCTTTCTATGAGCGCGTGATGCCCAAAATGAATCGGATCAAAAGTACCAGGATAAAGACCTATACGCATGGCGATTCTAGCAGTATTTTATCATCCAACACAGAAGCAGCAACGACTCGTTCATCTTTCGCTACTCTGAACAATATTACCCCTTGTGTATTACGGGAATAGGCGCGAATACCCTTGATAGGCGAGCGAATCACTTGTCCTTTATTGGTCATCAGCATCAGTTGGTCTGTCTTCTTCACCACAGCAGCGAAAATCACCCTCCCATTGCGCTTAGAGGTCTTAATGGTAATAACACCCGTGCCGCCTCTTCTTTGAATCCTGTATTGACTCACAGCGGTAAGCTTGCCGTAGCCATTCTCTGTGATGGTCAACATAAAGAATGCCTCTTTAGAAGAGGCGGGCGCTTCCGAAGAACGTGCTTCTAAAACGGACATACTAACAACTTTGTTGTTCCCTTTCAGTCTCATGCCGTTCACGCCAGAGGAATTTCTGCTCTTGATGGTTCGTACATCCCCCGCCTTAAAACAAATGGCTTTCCCCTCCCTATTCGTCAAGACAATTTTATGATCCTCCCCGCACAAATCCACACCCACAATGCGGTCATCCTCTTGTAGTTTCATAGCAATTTTCCCATTAGCCCGCACCATCTCAAAATCTTCAATAGCGTTCCTTCTCACTTTCCCAAAAGCGGTAGCAAAGATGATAAAAAGCTTCTTTTGCTCAGGTTCAAGAGCCAAAGCCTCCAGTCCATTAGTAGAAGAGGTGTCTTGGTTTTGTAGCACCAAAAGACGTCTGATTTTTTCCTTTTCCGCCAAAGGAATCTTGTTCTGTAAGGCTTTTCCCTTAGAGTGTGGGAGGGCTTGCGGCAAGCGATAGGCCTTGATTTTATAGACTCTTCCAAGATTTGAGAACATCAATAAATCATCATGGGTACTCACCACATAGACTTCCCTGAGAAAATCTTCCTCTACGGTTTTAGCCCCTATGCGTCCCTTCCCGCCTCTTTTTTGCGGCTTATAAGTACTTAAGGGGACGCGCTTCACATAACCCTTATCAGACAATGTTACCACCATATTTTCTTTTTGAATAAAGTGTTCTTCTTCAAAAGAAAGCAGTTGGTCTGAAATTTCTGTTCTTCTAGGAGTGCCAAAATTCTCTTTGACCTGTTGTAGCTCCTCTTTCATGAGTTTCACTAAGGACTCTTCATGCATTAGGATATCTAAATGGCGTGTGATATAAGTCGCTAATTCTCTGAGTTCTTTTTCAATTTCTTCACGTCCTAGAGCCGTTAAACGGTTCAAACGCAAGTCCAAAATCCCTCTAGCTTGGACTTCAGAGAGGTGATAAACTTTGCCTTGTTGTGTGCCTTCAATGAGTGTCACTAAAGTTTCGCAGTCTTTAAGAGGCCAAGGCTTCTCCATGAGCAGAGTACGGGCATGGGCTGTATCTTTCGCACTTTTAATAAGCGCCACCATTTCATCAAGGTTCGCCACAGCAAGTCCGAGTGCTAATAAAAGATGAGCACGGGCGCGGGCCTTATCAAGACGATACTGGGTCCTTCTTGTGAGAGTCTCTTTTCTAAAATCAATAAAGATAGACAGTAACTCTTTGATATTGAGTCGCTGAGGTCTTCCTTCATTAAGTGCCACCATGTTAATACCAAAAGAGCTCTGTAGAGGCGTATATTTATAGAGGGTATTCTCAATGATAGCAGGGTCATAACCGCGTTTGAGTTCAATAACAATACGCACACCCTCCTTATTGGATTCGTCGCGTAAATCAGCAACGCCTTCAATGATTTGCTTCCTAACATTCATAGCAATCGTTTC
This sequence comes from Alphaproteobacteria bacterium, assembly GCA_965222575.1. GTDB lineage: Bacteria > Pseudomonadota > Alphaproteobacteria. The sequence continues at coordinate 721,078 of OZ244958.1, read as the reverse complement.
AATAAGGCGCGCTTTGTTGAGTTGATAAGGGATTTCTGTAATGATAAGGGCAGGAGAGTTCGTATCTGCCCGTTCCGTATGGAGTTGCCCTCTCATGGAGATAGTACCGCGTCCTGTCATGAGGGCGTCATGGATTCCTTGTTTGCCAAGGATAATGCCTCCTGTTGGGAAGTCCGGTCCTAGGATAGTGTGTGCTAAGTCTTCCCTTTGGAGTGAAGGGGTCTCTATGAGGGCAAGGGTAGCATCTATGAGTTCATTGAGGTTATAAGGAGGAATATTGGTAGCCATTCCCACAGCGATACCACTAGCGCCGTTGACCAAGAGGTTTGGGAAAGCCGCTGGTAGAACAGAGGGTTCTGTTTCAGAGCTGTCATAGTTAGGTTTGAAATCTACAGTATTTTCTTTGATACCGCTGAGGAGCGCTTCGGCAGGGGGTTTGAGTCGAATCTCTGTATAACGCATAGCAGCAGGTTTGTCTCCATCTAAAGAGCCAAAATTGCCCTGTCCGTCTAAAAGTGGCAGTCGCATGCTAAAATCCTGCACTAGCCGCACCATAGCTTCATAAATAGCCGCCTCTCCATGAGGGTGATACTTCCCAATGACATCCCCCACAATACGAGCTGATTTTCTATAGGGTTTCCCAGAGGTGTATCCGCCTTCATTCATAGCGTGTAAAATCCGTCTATGGACAGGCTTCAACCCATCGCGCGCATCGGGCAAGGCACGCGCAATAATCACACTCATGGCATAAGCCAAATAGGATTGTTGCATTTCCTTCTCAATGGAAATGCTTTTGATATGGATTGTAGGAGGGGGTTGATGTTGAGCTGTATTTTTAGAAGAACTCATAAAAGGGTATTAACTCCACAAATAAAACGGGTTAGGCTTTTTGCCTCAATACTACTTATTGTAAAGGTTTTTTCAAGGCAAGTCACCTGAAAAAACAAGGTTTTCAATGTGTAAGTGACGAGCACTCAACGGGAGATTCCCTAAAAAACAAAGGGGGGTTAAGACTATTACAGGCTAGAAGAAAAAGGATAATGAGCAGGCACTACGACCTCGCTTATGGCTTAGACTCAACACCCTATCATCTACAGATATCTAAAAGTTTACACTTAAAGCAATTCTAAACCCACGATCTATTTTTTTCTCTAATCGATCATAACCAGCCCCATCTCTTCCATCTCTTCTAGTCAGAGTAATATACGCAGGATATGTTACTTTTTCTCTGCTAATATCCATGTACTTTGATATGTAATAAAGATTCCACTTTACAGTTACCCTAAAAGGTATTCTGATTTTCCGCGCATTCCCTACCAAAATTTGATAAGAATGTATACGCGAAGCAACTTCATTACTAGGCAATAGCAACAACCTCGGCGCCGACGCTACTTCCACCTTCACAGTACTGAAAACCTGCGCAACTTCCCAATGCGAAGGCAATTGCCAATTAAAACTTATATACCCCAGCCAATTCGTATACGTCCTGTTCGATATGCCTAGCATATCTGAAAAAGACTTCATCAAAACGCCTTTCCCTTCTACAGTAAACCTCCCTAACACCGTTAGCTTATTGCGCCGCGCCGCAAACTCCGTTAAATCCGTAAAAGTATAAGGCTCCGTCCCTACATCATTTCTCACACTATCTCTCTCATCACCATAGTGAGTCCCCAAGTTCGCCTGAAAGAGTAGCGTATCATAGTCAATAAACCTCTTCACTCGTCCATAGAAAAATTTGACATCCCATCCCCTGACTTTCGTCACAACACCTCCCCAATAGCGATGCATCAGATCCTGCCGTATATGCGTTAAGAATAAAGTATAATTCCCCTTGTCAACTTTCACGTAGAATACCTTTCTATCCGTTATTTCCCTTAAGTCCTTAGCGTAGGCATAACGCACATCAAGTCGTAAATCATAATTGTATAAGTATTTTCTGTAATTCAATACCAATATTCTCCCCTTTGCTGTTTTCCTCTTAAAAGCTCCGTCCACTTGATACCCAACAAAAAGGGAGACAGGATAATAAAGCGGAGAAACCCAGCCGTAAAGACGCTGAACAGAAGGTTCTTTGTCTTCATCTTCTTCTGTGGCAAGTAGTGATTGGCGCAGGTCTTCCTCATCGTATACTTTATCGTCCAACAAGAAATTGTGCTGAAGATTCTCCATTCTCAGGAACAAACCCCGATGACATCTCACAATCTCCTGAGTAGGAGGATCTTCACCGGCGATCCTCTTGTTCTTACCAATTTTACAATATTGCGGTAAATAATTCAATGTAAAGCCAGCTGATAACAAGCCAATCGTTGAAAATTTATAGGTATCTTCTCCAGCAGAATACAACCCCTCCTTTACCCACTTATCATAGGTATTCGGGGGAATATCTTCGTATCGAAAAGAAACTCTTCCTATCTTTCTTGTATCAATCTCCCTCCTATACACCAAACTTTCAGAGTCATACAAAAACTTCCCAAATCGAGGGAAAATCACCTGGTATTCCCATTCATCTTTATATTGCATGTCCAGCAAATCTTGTCCCTCGCGAAAAGCACTGATAAAAGGAATATTTTTCCCTCTATAAAGAAACTTTCCTCTGTAGGTCAGATTAGCAGTAAAGTTAATGCCAAAGATTCTCTTCCGCCAAGTATATCCCGTACCAAAATTGCCCTCATAAAAAAAATTGTAAACATTGCCTCCTGCACTACGAGGAACAGGATACTCATATTCAAATAATAAAGCAAAGTTCGCATCAAATGTAAATTGACCGACCTTCGCTCTAAAAAGCGTATACCCCCATGCAGAGGGAAAGCTCCCTAGCACACCTAAAAAGCACATAAAATACAGAAAAAAGAAGGAAAGCTTCAGTCGCTTCAACACAATACTATCAACCCCTCCTCTAGACAACACATCAGAATTCCAAGCTCCATTTTTTGAAACTATGATGTATTAGAGCATAAATCATCCATCAGTGTCAATTTACAAACAATAAACATTATTGTCGTAAAGCGCACCCCTTGTCAAAACAAAACCTAAAAACCCACTCAATCTTCGCCCCCACCACTAAAAAAACCTCTTATGTCTTACGAATATGGTTCAAAAAATCCTTAGCCCGGTAGCTTAAATCATCAGAAACCTCAATCAAAGTTTCAGCGGCTTTATGGACTCTTTTCACCGCCCCCGCACTGCTCTCAGAGGCTACCGTCACTTCTTTAATATTATCATGTAACTTAAAATTCCCATCTGCCACAACTTGGGCAGAAGTAGAAATATTTTGTGTAGCCGTGGCATGGGTTTTCATGCTTTCAGCCATTTCCCCTACCTCCTTAGTAATATCACGAATAGACTGCTGAATACAGCGAATAGAGGCAACAGACTCTTGGGTCTCCTTTTGCATTTTCGTGATATGGTTACCAACCTTTTCTATAGCGTTCGTGGTTCTATTAGCCAAAAGCTTGACTTCTTGAGCAACAATAGAAAACCCTTTCCCACTTGCCCCCGCGCGCGCCGATTCAATGGTGGCATTTAAGGCCAAAAGATTGGTTTTTTTAGCAATATCATTGATAAACTCAATCACCTTATCAATGCTCTCAGCCGCAACCAACAGAGACTCAACACGAGCATTGGTTTTCTCCGCCTCTTCCTCAGCTTTCTCCACCATCTGTAAAGAACGCTTCAATTTCTTCGTCACAAAAGTAATAGAAATGCCAAGGTCACTGGAAAAATCCGCCATGGCATTCACCTCTTTCACAGCCATATTCGCCGCCTTAATAGCCCCCTGACAAGAGGATTGCGTTTTCCCCACCAAAAGATACAACTCTTCCGCCACTTCCTTCATAGTAGCCGACGCCTCTCCCACCATCTCCACAACACCATTAATGCGTACCTGAAAACGATCGGCTAAGGCGCGTTTCTTCTCCCTTAAAGTCATCTCACCCCGCACACGAGATTTCTCCGCATCACGCCTTAACCTATCAGATTCCAAAAGAGTCAGTTGAAACTTCTGTAGCTGTCTTGCCATCTCCCCTATCTCATCCGCTCTCTCCAAAGCCTTCTTAGGCACAGAAATATGCCCCTGACGCAAGCTCGGAATCACCTGCGCCATACGCTTTAGTGGCCCCACAATACTCGTCGCAAATACAAAACCAATCAACAGAATAATCACCTGCACCCCACCCGTATTACGAATAATCTTATGCCGCAACGCCTTCAAAAAAATACTCACCTCACCCATAGACTGCTGTACCAACAATATCCACCGCACCCCTAACACCAAAACAGGCACATGGGCTACTAAAGAAGGCTCCTCCCCACCTTGATAATTCTCAATCACCCCGCCTTGACCATCATAAGCTCCTTGAAAAGACCGAAACACCTCTTGATTGTCTATCACATCCCCCTTAAACAAAGCATATACCCTCTTCCATAAAGACACATTCTCATACACATTCTGACCGGACTCTCCAGAAAATGGCACCAACCCAGAAGAAGACTGCTGACTCCGTAAAATCGTACGCGTAACAAAACCTCTCAGCTCTTGTACCCCCCCCCTCTCTTCCAATTCATGACGCGCACGACCATCTTCTCCCACCAAAAGTGCCCCGCCCGTCTCTCCAAGACCCAACGAATTGTTCATAATCTCATCCAACCGACTGGTATCAATCCCCATCACCAAAATCCCCAACAATACCCCCTCATCATTAAAAATCCCCGTGCCAATATAACCAACATGACGCTCTCCCATCTCAGGGTCTTCTAAAAAATCAGAAAATAAAACTTTCCCAGGAATAGCCCTATGCCGCAACGCCTTATAAGTCTTCCCCAACACTGATGAATTATAAGGACCAACTACCAAATTCGTCGCAAAATGATCCGTCTTCTTCAAACTGTAAACAACCTCACCCTCCTCATCAATCAACAGAACATCACTAAAATAAAACTGCTTCTTCAATGACCGAAAATACAAATGATACTGCAAATGTATCGAATCATAAGCCGATGTACTCAAAGCCGATATATTGAGATTCTCACGCTCTTCCTTCCCAAAAGGATTATCCACAATATAAGACTTAATTAAACGTCTTTTCATCTCTTCCCCCCCCTGATGAAAAATCTTCTTAAAACTCTCAAGCGAATCCCCAAGAAAAGGATTTTGCGCTTCCGCCTGCACAACATTCGCAAGACCATTAAGCCACTGCTTAATCTCTTGACTCCTATAAACCAATGTGGCAACAAGACGATTCTTAGCTTCCGTATATAACAAATCAGAGCCTACATGATAATTCAGTAACCCCACCATTAAAGAGGTAAGAAATGTAATCCCTACCACTAAAATCAAAATAGAAGACAATAAAGTCAAACGAAAGGAGCGCCGAAAAATCTTCCTTGATAGAAATTCCATGACTTAACCCCAACATAATCGTAAGGGTATTAAAAGCCTATGAGGGTTAATTTTTAGAAAAGACCTCTCCTAAGACGGCAAAGGGTAACACTCCCAAACCCTTTGAAAAATAGCGTCCACATGGGGGAAAAAAGAGTCTGTATCAAAGAGAGCCTGTACCGCCTTCTCTCCACCTAAGCAAGTAAGGATACTGCTATCTTTCATAATCTGAGTCCGATAATCCCCGCCGTCAATCTGAGTCTTAAAAGCATGCTGTTGTATCTTACGATACGCTTCTTTCCTAGACATTCCTCCCCGTACAAGAGCTAAAAGCAAGGCATGAGAAAAAATGACTCCTCCTGTGGCCTCAAGATTACGCACCATCACCTGTGGATAAACCTTCAAGGTCTCTAAGACCTCTGTTAACCGCACAAGGGCAAAGTCCAAATAAGTAAGGGCAGAGGGGGCAATGACACGTTCTACAGAGGAATGAGAAATATCTCTTTCATGCCAAAGGGCAACATTTTCCAGTGCCGGTATGACATTCATGCGTACCAAACGCGCAAGCCCTGTGAGATTCTCCGCTAAAATAGGGTTTTTCTTATGAGGCATAGAAGAAGACCCTTTTTGTCCGTCCCCAAAACACTCAGAGACTTCCCCAACTTCCGCTCTGGATAAATGCCTAATCTCCACTGCCAACCGCTCAATAGAAGAAGCCACCACTCCTAAAGCCGCAAACATTGCTCCATGACGGTCACGCGGAATGACTTGCGTAGAAATTGGCTCTCCTGTCAAGCCTAGTTTTCTTGCAACATAAGCCTCTACCTCAGGAGACAAAAAAGAAAATAGCCCCACAGGACCAGAAATCTGTGCCGTTGCTACCTCCTCGCGCGCAACTCTAAGACGTCGAAACGCACGGGAAAACTCCGCATAAAAAGACAGAATCTTAAGCCCAAATGTCATAGGCTCCGCACTCATGCCATGACTACGCCCCACACAAAGAGTCCGCGCATGCGTACACGCCAATTTCTGTAAAGCACCCAATAAAGCCTTGTTATCCTCTAGTACAATATCCAGCCCCCGCGTTAACTGTACGCTAAAAGCTGTGTCTAACACATCAGAACTGGTCAAAGCATAGTGGGTAAAATTCCCCTCCTCCCCTATGCTCTCAGCAACAGCAGTCAAAAACGCCAACACCTCATGCTGTACCTCCTCTTCAATCTCCTCAATCCGCTCTAAGGAGAAACGCCCCCCCTTCTCCCTCAAAACAACAGGAACGGAAGACGGAATAAGACCAAGTTGTGCCTGCGCCTCGGCAACAAGACACTCTATTTCTAACCAGATTCTATACTTCTCTTCTTTCCCCCAAAGAGTCGCCATCACAGGACGGGTATATCGTGAAAGCATCACTACCCCCTAAAATTTTCTTACTGCCCTACATCCATCAACTTACCAAATAAAGCCCAACGCTTGCCATCAAATTTCGATAGCTGAAGCGCCTCTATAGGGTAAAAATCCTCCTCAGAAGTTTCAACCCTAATACCGGGCAGTACCATAGGGGGCCTAAAACTCAAGTGAGCAGCTTGATACATCAAATTCTCACGAGTCCAAACCCCGCCAAGTTGCCGTAACAAAACCTCCAACGAAGCCCCCACAGCATAAGCATAGGCATTTAGTACATGCTTTTTATCTCCCTGAGGATAATAGGTATCCATCCACTGTGACCATTCTATAAACTCAGGGTCATCTTTCCATTGCGGGTCTGTGGGGTCCTTCAGATATTGTGCGGTGATAATGCCTTTAGATTTTTCAAGTCCCGCAGGAGTCAAAATCTGAGACACAGATGTTGAGACATTATTGAGAATATGCAAAGGCCTCCACCCTATATCATAGACCTTTCGAATGGCTTGAGGGGTAAACTTGCCAGTGCTAACATTGAAAAAAACATTAGCCCGCGATTGTGCTAATTTCACAATTTGCGCCTCCACCGTCGCATCCGTAGAAGCATAAGGCTCACTTGCAATAATCACCTCATTAGCCTTCTCCCCAAGTCCCGCCCTCAACCCATTGATATAATCACGCCCATAGTCATCGTCCTGATACAAAATAGCAACCTTAGGATTTTCTACCTTTTCCAAAATATACCGCGCGTAAACTTGCCCCTCGGTGTAATAAGTAGGTTGCCAACCCATAGTCCAAGGATATTTCTCCGGCTGTCCCCATTTGCTAGAACCAGTAGCTAAAAATAAATGCGGTATCTGCTGTTGATTCACATACTCATGAATAGCCGAATTTGTTGGCGTCCCCAGATTTTGTAAAAGAAAGAAAACTTTGTCTTTCTCTACCAACCGCCGTACCTGCGCAACAGTTCTATCAGGCTTATACCCGTCATCCAAAGAGATAAAATCAATCCTCTTCCCATCAATGCCCCCCTGCTCATTAAGGGTATGAATATAAGCCTTAATCGCACGCCCTACCGTACCATTTACCGATAAAGGCCCACTATAAGGATTCGTATTGCCTATTTTCACCTCATCCTCTGTTACACCAACAACCTGTTGACCTCTATCCTTTCCTTTATAAAAAACAATCCCCACCCCAACAATAAGCAAAATGCCTGCTACAATCCCTAAATTCTTCATCTTCAACCCTCTTAGTTATCATAAACAATACCCCCCCCCTCAAGTCTAACAAGACTAACAAGCCCAACAAAAAAACACAATAGCTTTCATGGAAAAAAATCCCCCCCTAAGCACCACGCCCCTTACTCTTAATGTACCACAGAAGCTTCCTCTAAGGACTCCTGTGTTTTTGGCAAGCCCTTGACGGCTTCGTCTTTCCACTGTGAAGGTTTCAAGGGATTCTTCAAAGACTTCCCGAGTACCTCTTCCACACGCCCCACAGGAATAATCGTCAGCTTATCCTTAATTTCTTTATCCACTTCCTTAAGGTCTTTCTCATTGTCCTTAGGAATAAAGACAGTCTTAAGCCCTCCTCTAGTCGCTGCTAAGAGTTTCTCCTTAAGCCCTCCCACAGCTAATATGCGTCCCTTAAGAGTCATTTCCCCTGTCATTGCAACATAGCGTGATACAGGATTATTCGTAAGCACAGAAATCAAGGTCACCACCATAGCAATGCCTGCAGACGGGCCATCTTTAGGAATAGCCCCTTCCGGAACATGCAAGTGGATATCGTCCTGAAATTTTTTGAAATCAATGCCAAATGTCTTGTATTTCGCTTTGACAAACGCCATAGAAGCGGTAATGGATTCTTTCATGACTTCTCCAAGTTTGCCCGTGATATGCAATTTTCCTTTCCCCTTCATACACAAAGCCTCCACAGAGAGCAATTCTCCCCCGACTTCCGTCCACGCCAAAGCCGTACAGACGCCAACTAAGTCTTCTTTTTCGATTTCCCCACGGAGATAGGGCTTAACGCCTAAGAAAGACGCAAGATTGCGTTTGGTGATGCTCACTTTCTTGCGTCTTTTGTCCACCAGCATTTTCTTGACGCTCTTACGGGCAATTTTCGCAATCTGTCTTTCTAATTCGCGCACGCCTGCTTCTCTAGTATAGTACCGAATAATCTCCAAAAGCACCGCATCAGAGACACGCCATTCTTGCGGCTCAAGGCCGTGAAGTTTTTCTTGCTTTTCCAAGAGATAACGTTTAGCAATCTGTTTCTTCTCTCCTTCCGTGTATCCCGGAATACGAATAATTTCCATTCTATCCAAAAGAGGAATAGGAATGTTCATGGTATTAGCCGTACACATAAACACAACCTTTGATAGGTCGTATTCAATCTCAAGATAGTAATCCATAAAGGACTTGTTTTGTTCAGGGTCTAGGACTTCTAAAAGAGCCGCCGCCGGATCGCCTCTGAAGTCACTGCCCATTTTGTCAATTTCATCTAAGAGGAAAAAAGGATTATTCGCTTTCGCTTTACGGAGTGATTGAAGTATCTTGCCCGGCATAGCACCAATGTAGGTTTTTCTATGACCACGAATTTCCGCTTCATCCCTCATGCCCCCTAAAGACACGCGAACAAAATTCTTCCCCATCACCTTTGCAATGGAAGCCCCTAAGGACGTTTTCCCAACGCCCGGAGGGCCTACCAAACACAAAATAGACCCCATAGGACTCTTTTTTCGTTTCAAAACGGCAAGGTACTCAATAATTCTCTCTTTGACCTCTCTTAACCCATAATGGTCATTTTCAATGGATTTCTCCGCACTTTTCACTGTAATAGATTTTGCCTTCTTGGATTTCCACGGAATCGATAAAAGCCAATCCAGATAATTCCGCCCCACCGTAGCTTCCGACGACATCAAACTCATCTGGCGTAATTTTCGAAGCTCCTGTACAGCCTTCTCTCTAGCCTCCTTAGTAAGAGGCGTACATTTTATTTTTTCTTCCAACACCTCCAAATCGTCCAGTCCATGCTTAGCACTGCCAAGCTCTTTCTGAATCGCCTTGAGCTGCTCATTGAGATAATACTCTCTTTGGGTTTTTTCCATCTGATTGCGTACTCTACCCCGAATCTTGTTGTCTACCTTCAAAGAGCCAATTTCCGCCTCTAAGGCCACTAACAAAATCTCAAACCGCTTTTTCAGACTGCGAGCACTCAACACTTTTTGCTTCGCTTCCATACTCAAACTCACATGCTGAGCAACATTATCTAGTAGCTGCGAGGAATCCTTAATCTGACTGATAACTGTAAACATCTCCTGCGGTAAACGCTTATCTAGCTTAATAAACTGCTCAAACTGCTTCAAGGTCACGCGGCGCATACTGCGAATATCCTCATTCTGTTCCGCAACCGATTTTGCCTCCTCAATCACTTCAAGATGCACTAAAAGCTCATTCTTCGTATCTTCATACCGCAAAACCTTGGCGCGTTGATGACCCTCAATTAACGCCTTATCCGTATTGTCCGGTAACTTCAACAACTGCATCACTGAACAAATCGTGCCAAAATTATACAGCCCCTTCTTATCAGGATTTTCTTCTACCGGACGCCGCTGCGCTACTAAAAATAGCCGCTTATCCCCTGCTACCGCTTTTTCCACCGCCTTAAGTGATTTCCGCCGCCCAATAAACAAAGGCACCACCATCTGAGGAAATAACACAACATTCCTTAGCGGCAAAACAGGCAAAATTAAAGATTCTTTACTTTCCAACGTCCCTTACTCTTACAATATAATACCTCTTTTCATCTCTCACTCATCATCATCAACAATAACAATAAAACATAGTCCTAAAATTCCCGTTCACACCCCGACCTTCAAGACGCTTTCCTCAAGATATGGAGAGGCTTAGTATTTTTTTCCACGACTTTTTTATCAATCACAATCTTGCAAATGTTTTTCTGACTCGGAATATCAAACATAGGCTCCAACAGCATGGTTTCCAAGATAGAACGTAATCCTCTAGCACCCGTTTTGAGTCGTTTCGCCTTCTTCGCAATGGCGTCATAGGATTTTTTCTCAAACACCAGCTCCACGCCCTCCATGTTAAAGAGCGCTTGATACTGTTTAATCAACGCATTCTTAGGCTTCAACAAAACCTCCACAAGCGCCTTCTCATCCAACTGATGTAACGGCACAAGCACAGGAAGTCTCCCAATAAACTCAGGAATAAGACCAAATTTTAACAAATCCACAAGCTCCAGTTGACGCGCAAGACCCATCCACTCCTCTGCACCATCAGCATAAACCCTTGCCCCAAACCCAATAGAATTCTTCTTTAATCGCGCCGCAATAATTTTATCCAACCCCTCAAAAGACCCACCAAAAATAAATAAAATATCCTTCGTATCCAGTTGCAAAAACTCCTGATGCGGGTGCTTGCGCCCCCCCTGCGGAGGAATATTCGCCACAGTCCCCTCAATCATCTTAAGCAAACATTGCTGTACCCCTTCTCCCGAAACATCCCTCGTAATAGAAGGATTCTCCGCCTTACGACCTATCTTATCCACCTCATCAATGTAAATAATCCCCTTGCTCGCCCTCTCCACATCATAAGCCGCCACCTGCAGAAGCTTAAGCAAAATATGCTCCACATCTTCCCCTACATATCCCGCTTCCGTAATGGTTGTCGCATCAGCTATGGCAAAGGGAACATCCAGAAGACGCGCTAGCGTTTGCGCTAGCAAGGTCTTGCCGCAGCCCGTAGGACCAAGTAGCAAAATGTTAGATTTACTAATCTCCACTTCATCAACACTAAAAGGAGACCCCTTCTTATGCCTGATACGCTTGTAGTGATTGTAGACCGCTACAGACAAGACACGTTTCGCATAATCCTGCCCCACCACATAATCATTGAGAAACCCATAAATCTTCTCCGGCACAGGAAGATGAGAAAAAATACCAGCCTCCTCCTTACACAGCGCTAAAGGCGTATCACTGCGCTGCTCTTCCTCTCTCAAAATATCCTGACACAAGGCTATGCACTCATCACAGATAAAAACTTGAGGGCCCGCAATGAGCTTACGCACCTTATCCTGACTTTTTAGACAAAAAGAACAATGCCATTGTTGTGTATGATCAGAGCCAAGCGTTTCCATCACAATCTTCGGTATCTCATTCCATTTTCAAAATATTCACACATAAGGCTATGCCCTTCATCACTCGATAAAAACTTGAGCCCCCGCGAGCTTACACACTCTATCCTTCCTTTCAGACAAAAGGAACAATGCCATTGTTGTGTATGATAAAGAGCTAATCGTTTCCATCACAATCTCTGCAATCTCATTCCATTCGTACAATATCACAAAAGACCAAAAGCACAAGCTAGTATTTACTTTTTTTTAGGGCGTTTTTCCACAATAGCATCTATTAACCCAAATTCTTTCGCTTGTTGAGCAGACAGAAACGTATCTCTTTCCAACGCTTTTTCAATGTCCTCCTGTGATTGATTGGTACAGCGCGCATAGATACTGTTGATTTGTTTCTTAAGAGACAAAATTTCTTGGGCATGAATATGCACATCAGAGGCTTGTCCTTGGAATCCTCCTGAAGGCTGGTGTACCATCACTCTAGCATGGGGTAAACAATAGCGTTTTGTCTTATATCCCGCCGCTAACAACATAGACCCCATGGAGGCGGCTTGTCCTAGACATAAGGTCTGAATTTTCGGAGCAATATACCGCATGGTGTCATAGATAGCTAGCCCTGCTGTGACAGAGCCGCCGGGCGTATTGATATACAGAGCAATATCCTGTTTCGGGTCTTCCGCCTCCAGAAATAAAAGCTGCGCCGTCACCAAAGACGATACAGCATCATCAATGGGGCCAACAATAAAAATCACCCGCTCCCTTAAAAGACGTGAGTAAATATCAAAAGCTCTTTCCCCTCTTTGCGTTTGCTCTAAAACCATAGGCACCAAAGAGCTAACCGCTCTAGGCCATCTTCTGTGCTTTGTCATAGACATCTAAAACCTCATGAAGAAATAGGAGGGGGGGAGGGGGGGGGGGCTTCCTGTTGTTTTAAGGTCTCTTCTAGCTCTAAAGGAGACACTTTCTTTTTTCTCAAGGAAACTTTCGCTGCAATAAAGTTTATCACCTGCTCCTCTAAAAGAGACCACTTAAATATCTTTTTCTGTTCAGGATTTTGACGATAAAAAGACATAAAATCTTTGGGATTAGGATAAGAATTCGCCCGATTCTCCAAAGCAACCTCAAGCTCTTCATCCGTCACCAGTAAATTGTACCGTTTCGCCATATCTCCAATGACAAAGCTATTTATCAACCGGCGCTGCGCCAATAAGGACGCCTGTTTTTTCTCCTTATCCCCAAGAGACAAGAAAGGACGCATTGGTTGAGCGCCTGTCTTGTCTTTTTTCTTGTCTTTGTCTTCCGCACCTTTTTTGTCTTCTTGCGGTAGCGTGCCAAGAAACGTTTTAGCAACGTCATCTTCTTCCGCTTCCAAAAATCGCGGAGGAAGAGGGTGATCCTTATACAAATAGGCAATTTTAGAAAGAATCTCCGCCTTCAGACAAGCACGTGACATATTTTGGTAAATCTTCAATAGCCGCTGTCTAACAGCAGATGTAAGTTCTTCCTCCGTTTTATGTCCTAAAACCTTGAGCAAAGGAGCAATAGTCATAGGCAAAGGTTTTTCCACCGCTACTATCTCCATGGAGTAGTCCACCGTTTGCCCTGCAAGATGTTGAGGCTCTTGGTCAAAAGAGAGCTTGCAAGAGACCCGCTCTCCCACCTTCGCCCCTAAAAGCGCTTGTTCAAAATCAGGGGAAAATTGTCCCTGCCCAAGAACCACTTGTTGATGCTTGCGCCGCTGCGTTTCAACCTCTACACCGCCTATAGACCCTTTAAGGTGAAGCTCCACCCTATCCTCCTTCTCTACCTGCTGCTGCTGACTTCCTGCTGGTTTGTAAACCCTATGAGACCGTAATAACCCCTCAATAAACTTCCCTATCTCCTGTTGAGAAGGGCTAGCTTCCAGTTGATAAACAGACACCGAACTCCAGTCCACAGGAGCTATAGGCTTTACCGTTTCAAGCTTCAAGGTATACGCAAGCCCTTTCTGAGCATCAAGTGTCCTAATACTCACATCAGGATTCACTGCTAACACCAACCCCCTCTCTTCAAGAATAGTCTGTACCCCTTGCTTGAGAAAATCGTCCACCACCTCTTTGCGAATCTGTTCCCCATAGAGGCGCTCTATCACCTCCATCTTCACCTTTCCGGGTCTAAATCCCTTGACCTTAGAGGTCTTCTGATAGGAGGCCGCCTTGTGCCCAAGAGCTTCTAATAGTTCCTGTATCTCAACCGTCACATCAAAGGTATAGGATAATCCTTCCTGTTTTGTCAGAACTCTCTTCACGTTACTACCACTCTCTCCCGCCTTGCCCATAAGGGGAGGGGTATGTGCGGGTAGAGGGAGTTGAACCCCCACAGCACAAGGCTACCAGAACCTAAATCTGACGCGTCTACCAATTTCGCCATACCCGCCAAGCTTTTCTGTACATCATCAACCATCATGAAGAGGGCTCTTTGTGTTTTTTCATCCTTTCCAGTATCTTCAATTGTTGCTCCTCAGAAAAATAATAGCCGCTTATAATCTTCTGAAGAGAAAAAACATAGGTCTCAAAGTATTGCTGTTCCTCCTCAGACAAGTCGCGCTCCTTCGGCAGTTTCAGAGCCATAGGATTCAAATGCACCCCATTAAGCCGCACCTCATAGTGCAAATGCACCCCTGTGGAAGACCCTGTATTACCAACATACCCTATCAATTGCCCCTTTTCCACCCTTCTTCCCTGGACAATCCCCCTAGCAAATCCTTTTAAGTGCGCATAAGCTGTTTGGTATCCATTGGCATGTTTAATCATCAGAAAATTGCCGTATCGTCCATTTTCTCTAGCAAAAACAATCTTCCCCTTACCAGCCGCTAACACATGACTGCCCGCCTGGGCAGCAAAATCTACCCCGGCATGCATCTTATTATACCCAGAAATAGGGTGCTTCCTCATCCCATAAGGGGAACTAATACGCTTGTACCTCACAGGGGTCTTCAACAAAAAAGAGGAGGCACTCACACCTGTTGTATCAAAATACTCTATCGAGCCATTCTTATTGAAAAAAGCCGCATAAAACAAGGACGTATTTTTCCTGCTAAAGGCAATGGCTAAAAGTGTCTTCACCCCAATATCTTTATCATTCTCATCCAGTAAATGCTCAAAGATAACAGTGAAATAATCGCCTGCCTGAATCTCTCTTTCAAAATCCAAACTCCCTCTTAAAACCTCCATCATCTGCCGAATCTGCCCTTCTTCTAAGCCGCTAAGCTTTGCCGCTACATAAAAAGAAGACTCAATCCGCCCCCCTGAAACTAAAAGCGTAGGCCAAACAGAAATCTTTTCCTTATAAGGTACCCACCCATTAGACGCTCTCACGCCAATGCGGTAAAGACCCTGACGCGACATTTCCAGAACTTGTAGTTCTCCTTTTTGAAAAAAAGCCCAAATCATCTCTCCGGTCCGAATTACTCTGGGATTCATCACCTTCTTTAAGGCTACAACAACATTCGCCCCCTCTACAGGAGAAAGACCAAAGGTCTTTTCTAGTACGCCCGCTAATGTTTGCCCTGATTGAATCACCACAGATTGCGCCTCCATGGTTTGCTTTAACGTCTCAAGGGAGGGTATCGTGCCTGCTTGCTTAACAGGCTTGCGCGGGGGGGGGAGGTGCTGCAACGCATAACTCAAGCTCTCCGTCTCTTCCCTCAGTGAAGAAGAAACAGCAGGAACATGCGCAAAAAAAACACTAGCCACAAAGCTTCCTATGCCTAAGCTCAGAAGAAAAATCAGCACAAGACCTGCTCTGAAAAGAGAGAAAGACACTTTAATCATCCCCAACACCTTTTGTTCCGTACAGCGGTTTCAAGTGAGTATACAAAACAGAAGCCTTCTGGTCAAAAAAAGCCATCAATAAATCTTGAGCGCGCGGAAAAAAGGTCTTCCGTATCATCTTACTCTTGTAGCCTTCTAAAGAAGATAAGGGGAAGTCTTGCGTTTTCTTCCACACATGTCCAGCACAGGTTAAAGAAGAAGACAAAGCCTCTTCAAGGGTCTCAAACACCACCTCATTGCAAAGGGCTTGTCCATCAAAAGATTGACGCGCCACTTTCACAGGCCCCATAGGCAAGAGAAAGGTGATAGGTTTCCCTTGATAAAGCCCCCGCCACCGATAGGCTAACGCTTCAAAAGCACTCATGCCAACTAAGGTCGCTTTTGTCACCATACAAAGAGCTTTCCCCACCGTTAACGCAATTCTTGTCCCAGAAAAAGTCCCGGGGCCTAAAGACACAACAACTGCCCGAATCTCTTTGAGACTCTGCCCTGCTAAGACCTTCTCTAAAAGAGAAAGAATGTTTTCCATCTGTCTAGCACCACGGACTTGCTCCTTTGCAATCACCGTTTTATCACACGCAACCGCTACAGAAGAAAATTGACAAGACGTCTCTAACGCTATCACAATCTGCCCCATAATCTACAAAAAGCGACAGGCTTGTTCCACAGAAAGTCGAGGAAGACGCTCCTTCGTCTGGCGGTAATCCCCATACCCCAAATTACAGATAAAATTGATAGCAATCCCTTTGTCCGGAAAAAAAGTCTCATTCACAGCCCGCGCATCAAAGCCTGACATAGGACCACAATCCAACCCTAGCCCTCTTGCCGCTAAAATAAAATACCCTCCCTGTAAAGAAGAATTGCGAAACGCTGTCTCTTCACACATAGCAGAGTCCGCAAAAAAATTCGCCATCTTAGGATTGTGAGGAAATAACACAGAAAGCGTCTTGGGAAACTGCCTATCATAGCCAATCAAAACACTCACAGGGGCTAAGCGCGTTTTCTCACGATTCCCCGGAGACATCAACGGCACTAACTGACCCTTAGCACTAGCAGAGGTAATAAAGACAAATCTTGCTGGACAACAGTTCGCACTCGTAGGGCCCATCTTGACCAACCCATAGAGTTGATGCAATAACGCTTCAGAAACAGGCTTGTCTTGCCAAGCATGCACTGTTCTGCCCTTGTGGAAAATCCCCTCTATAAAATCTTGCATGCTAAACTTTTTTCACAATACATAAGAAAAAGGAAACTTTATTATACCATTTTCTCTCTCCTTCTGCTATAAATAATGATGAGAAAAATCCACCCCCTCTTCACAAGAAGATCGCAGGCATGCCTCCTTATATTGACCTCTTAATTCTAGCCCTTGTTGCAGGCTTTATCCTGATAAAGTTGCGCCACGTTCTAGGCTCCCATGACCACATCCCTAAAAGCTATAAAAAGAAACAAAGAATCAAGCCTATTGGGTCTTTCCCCCTCCCTCATAAAGCCCCCTCCCTCCCTTCAAGGCTTAAAGCGGTGAAAGAAATGCTCCCTGACTTCAAAGAAAAAGCCTTCCTGGAAGGTGCGAAAAAAGCTTACCAGCTCATCTCTACTGCCTTTGTCAAAGAGGATATGAAAACCCTGAATCTCCTCACCACAGAACCCGCCTCAAGCACGCTACAACAAACCCTCTCAAAAACCAAAAAACAAGGCCTCTCTCAACACATAGAGATTGTCAATATCTCCAAAGCCACCATCTTAAGTAGCCACGTAAACAACCACACAGCATTCGTAGAGGTAGCCTTACAAGTCGAGCAGTGTTCCTACACCACAAACAAAAAAGGAGACGTGATTGCAGGCAATAAAGAAGAAGTCGAAACCATTGAAGCCATTTGGACTTGGAGCCAATCACGCAAAGACAAAACCATTTGGAAACTATCAGAAACTTCTTAGGAGCCAATCCCGCAAAGAGAAGACCATTCTGAAACTATCAGAACCCTCTTAAAGGACTACCCTCTCTCTTTATGGTCTAGCTATTCATAGCAGCAAAGAAGTCCTGATTGCTCTTACTGCTTCTTAATTTATCCAGCAGGAAGGTGATCCCTTCCACAGTGCCTCTAGCATCCAAAATGCGGCGCAAGACCCACATCTTCGAGAGGGTTTCTTTATCCACCAACAATTCTTCTTTTCGCGTTCCAGACTTAGTAAAATCAATAGTAGGAAAGATGCGCTTATCAGCTAAACGCCTATCCAAGACCACTTCACTGTTGCCTGTTCCCTTAAATTCTTCAAAGATGACCTCATCCATACGACTACCAGTATCCGTAAGGGCTGTTGCAATAATACTCAAGGACCCGCCTTCCTCAATGTTGCGCGCGGCCCCAAAGAAGCGTTTAGGTTTCTGTAAAGCATTGGAATCGACCCCCCCCGTCAGCACCTTGCCAGAAGAGGGCACCACTGTGTTATAAGCTCTTGCTAGCCGCGTGATGGAATCTAGTAAAATTACCACATCTTTTTTAGACTCCACCAGTCGTTTAGCTTTCGCTATAATCATTTCCGCCACATGAATATGACGAGAAGCGGGTTCATCAAAAGTCGAGCTAATCACTTCCCCCCGCACAGACCGTTGCATATCAGTCACCTCTTCAGGCCTTTCGTCAATTAACAATACTAAAAGATAGGCAGAGGGGTGATTATAGGCAACAGAAGCAGCAATGGCTTGCAGTAACATGGTTTTGCCTGTCCTAGGAGGCGCGACAATAAGAGCCCGTTGTCCAAATCCAATAGGACATAACAAATCAATAACCCTTGCCGAGGTATTTTTAGAGCAAAGGGCATTTTTCTTATCTTCCTGCTCAAGTTCCATCTTGAGCTTTGAAGTAGGATACAAAGGCGTCAGGTTATCAAATTGAATTTTATTTTTATTAAGGTCAGGTTTTTCCTTATTAATTGTTTCCATCTCCAAAAGAGAAAAATACCGCTGTTGGTCTTTAGGGGACTGGAGGGTTCCTTTGATGGTATCGCCCGTGCGCAAGGAATAGGCGCGAATTTTCTCATCAGACACATAAACATCATCAGGGCCCGCTAAATAATTAAATTGCCCAGAACGCAAAAACCCAAAGCCATCTTGCAAGACCTCTAAAACTCCCTCTGTACCAATAACTTCTCCTTCTTCAGCATAGGCTTTCAACAACCGAAATAATAAGTCCTGTCGCCTTAAAGCCGTCGCATTATCAATCTTTTTCTCTTCCGCAATCTTCAGAAGCTCTCTTGAATCTTTTGATTGTAAATCTTGCAATAACATAAGGAAAACTCTCACTCTTAAAAAAAAAACCATCGCCGCAAAGCGAAACGAAAAAATTGAGGCAGGGGAAACTACCAAGAGGATATCCTATTACAAAGAAAACCTCACGGAAAGTAGCAAAGCACAGAAGGCTCAAGCTTTATGTTATAAAAGCAGGATTTTCCTGTCAAGCCCTTTATCAATTCCCTTCCTGTTCAGTATTTTATATACATCTACATCATCGCGAGGAGGTAATTCTTGCAGGCACAATACTATTTATGCTACCATAGGCTCTCTGAAAAATAGAGAAGACATTCAATGAAGCGGACATTTCAGCCTAGTCGTCTTGTATACAAACGCCGTAGAGGATTTCGAAAGCGCTCTTCTACGCCAAGTGGTCGAAACATCCTAGCGGCTCGGCGCCGCAAGGGTCGAACAATTTTATCAGCTTAAGACCTCAAGGCGGGGGCTTCATGTCAAAAGTGCGTCTTCAACCTATTCGCCATCGGCATATCTTCAAATGTCCTAAAAATCAAGACCGCGTACTAGTCGCTTCCTGCCTGATTCTCAAATACTTAGCCAAATCCTCTCCGTACTTCCAATCAAAGCCTCACCTTCTCTCCCCATACAGCGCCCATTTCGCCTTTGGCATCACAATTTCCCGCAAAGTAGGCAATGCCGTTATGAGAAATCGTTGCCGTAGGCGCATTCGCGCCTTGTTACACAACGCTTCACTCCCAGACCCCCTAGTGAAAGATTTCTTTTGTATTTTTATTTGCCGATACAACACAGCAAAGGTACCATACTCTCAATTGAAAAAAGACCTGTATTATCTCTTGAAAAAAGCCTCAAAAACCATCGCCTCTTCCCCCTCATGACACACTTCCTCATCACGCTACTGAAAATACCCCTCTACATTTGGCAGTACGGCTTTTCTCCCTTTTTCCCTCCTTGTTGCCGCTATCACCCCACCTGTTCTCACTATGGCTTAAAAGTCCTCAACACTCATGGCCTAAAAGGCATCCCTCTCCTTCTCAAACGCCTGTTAACATGCCACCCCTTCCTCCCACAGGAGACGACACTATACGACCCCCCTCCTGATGGATAGTCACAACAAAAACCTGCTCCTAGCCTGTGCCCTCAGTATCATGATTTTAGTAGGTTATGAGACCTTTTTCTCTCCTGCTGCAAGACTCCCCTCTCCGCCTAGTCAAAAACCCTTTGAAACTCCAGTACCCCCCCTGCCTCCAAACGCCGTAAAGCCACACACACCCAAAGTCCACAACATCCCCCTAACCTCAGACTCCATAGAAGGCATTCTCTCAACCAAAGGGGGGCGAATCACCTCTTTATCCCTCAAGGGATATGCTAAAAGCCTCAAGGACTCCTCTCACATAGAAGTCATTAAAAAAGACGCCTATATGGAAACAGGCTTTCAGTCTCCTTCCTCCCAGGTACCCGACGCTCACACCCTTTGGCAAACAGAGGACAAACAGCTTACCCCCTTTTCTCCTGTTACCCTTGTATGGGAAAATGAGCAAGGCGTAATGTTCAAGCGCACTTACTCTATAGACCAGCACTTCAAAATCACCCTCTCGGAAACGCTCACCAACAACTCACAATCTCCTATAGACATAAGCTGGTGGGGGCAGATTGTACGCCACTCGCCGCCTGTGAAAGACGATATTATCATCTTGCATCAAGGGGCGCTCAGCTACATAAATGGTCACTTCAAAGAAACTAACTACAAAGATATGGTCACGCCCCAGCACAAACAGGGAGACGGTAATAGTTGGCTTGGAATTACAGATAAATACTGGCTAACAGCCATGGGGATTCAGAACCTGCCGGTGAAAATAACCTTGTCTTCTTATGGGCCTAAAGGGCGTGATTACTGCCAGCTAGTGTTACAAGGGCCTACAAAAACCCTAGCGCAAGGCGAAACACATCGTTATGACACCAACATGTTTGCAGGTGCTAAAGATACGGAGATTCTCAAAATCTACCATCAAAAGGGCTTTCCCCTCATTGAAAAATCTATCGATTGGGGATGGTTTTATTTTTTAACGCGCCCTCTTTTTCATATCCTCATGATTTTCTACAGCCTTGTGGGAAACTTTGGCCTCGCCATCATTATGCTCACCCTGATTATTAAGTTGCTCTTTCTCCCTCTAACCTACAAATCCATGAAGGCCATGAGAGGCATGAAAGAACTACAGCCTCAAATGCAGACCTTAAGAGAACGATACGCCTCAGATAAAGTACAGTTACAAAAGGAGATGATGAAGCTGTATAAGGCGTCGAATTTTTCGCCCGCAGCAGGATGTCTCCCAATTTTTCTTCAGATTCCAGTCTTTTTCGCTCTGTATAAAGTGCTATTCATTAGCCTCCAACTGCGCCATGCCCCGTTTTTCGGCTGGATTGAAGACCTCTCAGCACCAGACCCCCTAACCCCTTTGAATCTCTTCGGCTTGCTAGAGTTTACCCCCCCTACCTTTCTCCATATCGGGCTGTGGCCCCTCTTCATGGGATTCGGTATGTGGTTGCAAATGCGCCTCTCCCCTCAAAGCCTAAACCCTCTTCAGGCACGCATTATGTCTTTCTTACCTATTCTTTTTATTTTCTTGCTCGCACGCTTCCCCTCAGGATTAGTCATTTATTGGACCATTAGCACTGCGTTTTCTATCCTACAGCAACTCCTCTTCAATTGGCGCTTCAATTCCTCGTGACCAGAACCAACAAACAAAAATTCCAAGGCGACTGGCATTTCCTCCTCTCCGCCTTCACCCCCAACGCTTTCCCCCCAATAATAGGAAAAGAAATCGCCTTCCTAGGACGCTCTAATGTAGGAAAATCCTCCTTAATCAATGCCCTCACCGGACAAAAATCTCTCGCCCGCTCCTCCAAAACACCCGGTAGAACCGCAAGTATCAACTTCTTCCAAAAACAAAAGGCTTTTCTAGTAGACCTCCCCGGCTATGGATGGGTCGTCAACCCCTCTCAAAAATCTCAGTGGGAAAAAACAATCCTCCACTACCTCATCAAACGACCAACCACCCAGAACCTCTTTGTACTCCTAGATGCAAGACACACCCTAAAACCCAGTGACCATCACCTCATGACACTGCTCCATCAACAAGCCATCCCCTTCCAAGTCATCTTAACAAAAATCGATAAACTTCCACACGCTACCCATCATAGTACCTTAAAAAACTTCTCCTCCCTTTCACCCCTCTACCCCTCCTCTTTCTCCCCTCCCATATACCTCTCCTCCGCAACAGAAAAAATCGGCGTACCTACCTTAAGACGCACAATGAACGCCCTTTTGTTCACACACCTCCCCTCCCCTCCTCCATGACAACCCCCACCAAAACATGGGTTTTCGATTTAGACAATACCCTCTATTGCTCCTCTGTGGAACTGTTCAAAGAAATCGATAAAAAAATCATCACCTTCATCTGTGAAACCTGCCAGCTCTCACTTCAGGAAGCCAAAGAACTACACACCTCCTTCGACCAAGGAACAACCCTCCACAGCCTCATCAAAAACTTCAACACAGACCCCCAAACCTTCATGGATATCGTTCATGGAGTCAATTACGACCTGCTCAAACCCAATCCTCGCCTCGGCAAGGCCATAGACACCCTGAAAGGAGATAAATTCATTTTTACCAATAGCTCCCAAGCCCATAGCCATCTTGTACTCAAAAAGCTACAGATACCTGCCGATATCTTTACGGCTCTTTGTACAGCTGATAGCAGAAATCACCTCTTCAAACCCTATCCAGAAGCTTATCAAGCCTTAATCCAAACCTACCACCTCCAACCAGAACAGGTTGTTTTCTTTGATGATTACCCCTCTAACCTCAAAGAAGGAAAACAGCAAGGATTCCAAACCGTTTGGGTGCGTCCCCTCTACGCTACGCACACAAAACCACTCCCACAAGTGGATATCTGTACAGACTCTCTGATTTCTACCCTAAAGCGCTTTCATCTCTCCCCAATTTTCCCCCGCACTAACCCTCACAACTAACGGCACAGATAAGGGCAATACCTGTTCCATAGTCTCTTTTAATAAAGAGGCAACTGCGGACACTTCCTCTTTCGGCACTTCTAGTACCACTTCATCATGTACTTGTAACACCATAGCCGATTCAAATCCCCTTAAAGCCTTGTGTAACTTACTCAGCGCCCACTTCATTATATCCGCAGCTCCTCCCTGAATCGGCGCATTAATCGCCGCACGTTGCGCATGCTGTTTCTTCCAAGGCACAGTGCTACGAATCTCCGGAACATAACAACGACGACCCAAAAAAGTGCTGACATATCCCTGCTGCTCACAAGCCTTTTTTGTGCTTTCTATGTAATCCAAAATAGCGGGATATCTCTCAAAATAGGTCGTGATATACTCTTTCGCTTCATGATGAGAAATGGACAATTGTTTACTAAGACCAAAAGCACTTAAGCCGTAAATAATGCCAAAATTTATCGCCTTAGCTGCCCGCCTCCGCTCAAACGTAACAGACCCAAAAAGCTCCTGAGCTGTTGTCTGATGAATATCCTCTCCTTTTCGAAAGGCTTCTTTTAACTCGGAGACATTCGCTGTATGGGCTAAGATGCGCAGTTCTATCTGAGAGTAATCCCCAGCCATCAATAGCCATCCTTTTTGCGCTACAAAGGCTTTACGGATTTCACGCCCCTGTTTCGTGCGCACAGGAATATTTTGTACATTAGGCTCCCGCGAACTGATGCGTCCCGTCACAACAGCCGTCAAATCAAAAGTGGTGTGAAGCCTGCCATCCCCCTGAAGACACTTCATCAAGCCTTCTACATAAGTCCCTCTGTATTTCTCCAGTTGACGATACTCTAACAGACGCTCCCCTATCTCATGACCCTCATCCCGTAGCACTTCTAAAACCTCACTATCAGTCTTATAAGCCCCAGAAGACAGACGTTTGCCCCCCTTAAACCCTAACTTCTCAAACAGAACCTCTCCCAATTGTTTAGGAGAACGAATATTAAACACACCGCCTGCTATACGAAAAATCTCTTTCTCCTCTTTCTCCAACGCTTTGTGAAGTGTACACTTCAACCTCTCTAAACACCCTCTATCCAACGCAACCCCCCACCGCTCCATGTCTACCAAAATATCCACCATAGGTTTGTCCAGTAACTGATAAACAAGCATCCCTTTTTCTCTATCCAGCAGTTGCCGTAACAGAATGCGCCAAAGACAGAGAATATCCCTTACCTTTATCTTGCGCTGCTGTCCCGCCTCATCATTCCCCACCAACACCTTTTTTAGAAAACGACCCTGTAAACTCTCCAATGTATGAGAAAATTTTCCCGCCCACAAACAATGAGACATGACACTGATATCTTCCATAGAACGCATCTGGTGATTCTTCAGAGTCGCTACTTGTCCTATCCCATGGCCTACCTTAACGACTCTATTATCCTCCAGCATAAGGGCTATGTCCTCAGGCACAGCCCCCTTAAGTGCAAAAACCTCCGCCTCCGTCGCAAACACAATCTCTTCCTTTTTATCAGACAAAACCGCCACAACCCCGTGGCTATACACCTCCTCCAAAAATCTTCCACGTTCAGAAGCCGTTCTTAAAAGACAAACAGAAGTCTTGCGTGCTTCCTCTTCATTGCTAGCCACCAGTTCCGGCGGCGCTATTCTTCTGAGCAACCCCATAAAGCCTTGCTGCTTCAAAAAAGAGGTCATCTTTGTCATATCAGGAGGACGATAAGCCAGCGTATCCAAAGACGGCAACGGCACATCATCGCGTAATGTTACAAGCTCGCGACTTAATAAAACCTCTTTCCGATACTGCAAAATCTTTTCTCTGTGCTTTTCGTGTTTCATCTCTTTTTGCTCTTGCAGGATAGCGTCAAGAGAGCCAAATTTCCTGATAAGAGCAGCAGCCCTCTTAGGACCAATACCAGGTACCCCCGGAATGTTATCCGAAATATCCCCCGTTAATGCTTGAAAATCCACCATCTCTGAGGGCTCAATCCCAAACTTTTCCTTCACCGCCCGCCCATCACTCCTCTTCCCTTCCCCTCCTCTAAGCCAAACCCTATCCGATACTAGCTGCAAAAGATCTTTATCAGAGGACTCAATCTGTATCGTCATCGGCGTGGCTTTCTTCACCAAAGACGCAATAATATCATCGGCTTCAAAGCCCTCTACGGCAAGAGATGCAAACCCGAAAGCCTCTACAGCCTGCCCCACAAGGTCAAATTGAGGCTTCAATTCATCAGGCGGTGCCGCACGATTCTTCTTATAATCAGGGAAAATCTTGCGCCGAAAGCCCCCTTCCTTATCATCAAACGCAACTCCAACATACATCTTAAGCTTTTCCTCTTCATTGCGTTCAATGTCTCTGTGGAGATTGTGGAGAAAATTACAGACCCCCAACACCGCCTGTACAGGAACGCCATCCGCCCTGCTCATAGGCGGTAAAGCATAAAAAGACCGATAAATCAGCCAAGACAAATCTACCACAATAAGACGAGAAACAGACATGAACCCCTTACCGCAAGAGCTTTTCCAATAAAATGCTTAAAGTCTTAGGATTCGCTTTCCCCCCAGTCCGTTTCATCGCCTGTCCCACAATCCACCCCTTCAAACGGTCTTTGCCGCTCTTAATCGCCTCCACCTCTTTCGGATTCTCCTCCAAAACCTCTTGTAACAAAGCTCTAAGTGCCACCCTATCAGAAAGCTGCCGTAAGCCCTTTCGGTCAATCACCCCATCTACATCCTTCTCCCCTTGCCAAAGCACTTCAAAAACATCCCGCGCTAGTGGAGTAGACAAAGTCCCATCTTCCACTCTCTCAACCAGCCGAGCGAGTGCGCGCGGCACAACAGGACAGTTATCAATGGAAAGCTTCTCCTTTTTTAACCGCCCAAATACAACAGATATCATCCAATTCGCTACCTGCTTGTGCCTCCCCCCCGCCGCCGCCTCTTTATAATAGACTACAACCTCTTTACGTGCTGCTATGACAGTGGCGTCATAACTTGAAAGACCATAGCTCTCCTGTAACTCCTCCTCCACCGCATCAGGTAAAGGCGGTAAACTCAACCGCAACTCCTCAACCCAAGCAGAATCAATAGGCAAAGGCAACAAATCAGGGTCAGGAAAATAACGATAATCACAGGCCTCTTCCTTAGACCTCATAGAAACCGTTTGCCCCCTCTTCGTATCAAAAAGAAGTGTTTGTTTCTCTACTACGCCCCCTCCCTCTAACAGACCCACCTGACGCTCCGCCTCACTTAAAACCGCCTGACGAATAAACTTAAGAGAATTGAGATTCTTAATCTCACAACGCTCCCCCACAGACTCACACCCCTGCTTGCGTACCGATACATTACAATCCGCACGCAACGAACCCTCCTGCATATTGCCATCACAAACCCCAATATACCGCAAAATTGACCGAATCTTATCAACACAAGACGCCGCTTCCTTAGGAGACGATAAGTCCGGATAAGACACAATCTCCAGTAACCCCACCCCACCCCGATTAAAATCTACATAAGACACGCTAGGGGCTCTATCATGCAACAACTTGCCCGCATCCTGCTCTATGTGTAGCCGTTGAAGGCGGATACTCTTAACCCCCCCCTCCTCACAAGGAATCAGTACCTTGCCCTCTTCCATCAGAGGGTGATATAACTGGGTAATCTGATACCCTTGCGGTAAATCCGGATAAAAATAATTCTTCCTATCAAACACACAATAAGGGGCAATCCGTCCCCCAAAGGCTAAAGCCGCACTCACCCCCTTTCTCACACACTCCTTGTTCAAAGAAGGCAAAACACCCGGATAGGCTAAATCCACAAGACTAATAGCAGTATTAGCCTCCCCTCCTCCTCCTTTCGCACAAGCCCGTGAAAAAAGTTTGGAAGAAGAGGTAATCTGAGCATGAATCTCAAGACCTATAACAACCTCCCAAAGCCCTTCCTTCCCTTTAAGACAAAACCCCATCTTACTGCTTCCACCAAGGAGTAGGCTGCTCTTGAAAAGCGGCCGCTTCCTCCAGTGCTTGCGCTCCTCTTAATAATGTCGGCTCCTGAAAAGCTCCCGCAATCAACTGTAACCCCACAGGTAGCCCCTCAGAAGAAAGACCCACAGGTACTGAAATCGCCGGAAGCCCAGACAAAGAAGACGGCACAGCAAAAATATCGTTCCCATACATCTTTAAAACCGAATCGCTTTGATAGCCTATCTCAAAAGCCACAGTAGGCGTCGTGGGAGTCAACAAAAGGTCAACAGACTGAAAAACTTTTCGCAACTCTTCCGCAATCACCCTACGCACTTTCTGCGCTTTTTTATAATACAAATCATATTGCCCTGAAGACAGAACATGGGTGCCAATTAAAATCCTGCGAACATTTTCATCACTAAAGCCTTGCGTACGGGTGTTGATATAGGTCTCTTCTAAGGACTCTTCCCTACAAGAAAAGCCAAACCGTAAGCCATCATAGCGCGCAAGATTACTGCTCGCTTCCGCCGGGGCTAAAATATAATAAGCCGGTAGAGCATACTTCGTATGGGGCAAGGTCACCTCTTGTATCTCTGCTCCCTGTTCTTTAAGCCACTCCCTTGCCTTGTCCCAAAAGACAATAATATCCTTCTCCAACACCTCCTCCATGCGGTATTCCTTAGGAATACCGACTTTCAACCCTTTAATACCTTTCGGAACTGGATACAAAGTCCTCCAAGGCGCTTTGCGACTGGTAGCGTCCCGTTTATCATGAGAAGCCATCACCTGTAACATCAACGCTGCATCTTCCACCGTCCGCGTCATAGGTCCCGCTGTATCCAAAGAAGAGGCAAAAGCAACCATGCCCCATCGCGAACAGACCCCGTAAGTTGGCTTCAACCCAACAACACCACAAAATGACGCCGGTTGCCGAATAGACCCTCCCGTATCCGTCCCAATAGCAGCCAACACAGACCCAACTGCCACCGCTACAGCACTCCCCCCAGAAGACCCCCCCGGCACAAGGGCTACCTCTTCCTCATTCCTCCTCCAAGGATTCACGCAAGCCCCATAAAAACTCGTTTCATTAGAAGACCCCATAGCAAACGCATCCATATTCAACTTGCCTAAGGAAATGCCCCCGCCTCTCAATAAATTCTCCGTAACAGCTGACTCATAAGGAGGAACAAAATTCTCCAACATCTTTGACCCCGCCGTCGTACGAATACCACGGCTACAAAACACATCCTTAATCCCAATACCCGCCCCTCCAAGAGGACACTCCTCCATCCCTCCCTTTCGTGCACTCACCATGGCTTCCTCAAAAGTCGGCGTGATAAAAGCATTGCACACTTGCGTCTCCTTGGCTACCGCTATCAAAGACCCTATCACCTCCTCAGAGGATAGCCGCCCACCCTTCAGCGCTTCCACCACCTGAGCTAAAGACGATAACATCACCCGCCTACTCTATTACCTTAGGCACAACAAAAAAACCAGCCTCACAAAACGGAGCATTGCCAAATATTTCCCCCTCCGATAACCCTTTCGTCGCCTTATCTTCTACCATCTCAAGCGTCATCCCTAAGGGCGAAAGCGTCTCATCAATATTCTCCGTATTGACCTCCTGTAGCTGCTTTGACCACTTCAAAATCTCTTCCAGACTCTGTAAAAGCGCTGCCTCTTGTTGCTGCTTCACCTTCAAACGCGAAAGAAAACACAAAAACTGTAATCGTTCTATCGTTAACATCATTCCTCATCCCTTCACTTCCCACAAGTGTACCACGACAAGAGAGAACTTATCAACCATATGCCCTATATTGAACTTGCAGGGGAAGGAGTTTATAGTAACGCACATGTTATCACCTTCTTCTCTCAAAGCCTTTTCCTGCCCCAAAGATTTTATCGCCTTTTGCTTAAAAACAGGGCAAGGAGAAAAAATCATTTTAGGGATTGACCATGGAAAAGCCCATATTGGGTTTGCTCTTGCGTCTTTGACACTGCGTATCCCATTCCCTCTTTCGGTCTTAAAAAGGAGGAGTTGGCAAGAAGATGCGGCGACTATAGAAAATCTTCTAAGACAAAGGCAAGCTTGCGGGTTGGTGGTAGGCTATCCTCTTTTATCATCAGGGAAAGAAGGGCGCCAGTGTTTAACTGTACGACAATTTTGTTACCGCCTGCTTTCTTATCTCCAAAATCAGGGATTAGTCTTACCGCTGTATCTACAAGATGAACGACTAAGTACACAGGAGGCTTTGTTAAGCCTTGAAGGGGTGAAAAACAAAAAACGCCTAGACGCTATAGCCGCTTCTATTCTGTTAAAAGACCTGCTCAGTCTAGCTCATTAAGGGGAGTCGTCAATGTTGGTCTTCTCTTTGAAAAGGTTCTCTATGGCCTTAATCAAAGGGGAATCCGGATAGAGAATCAACGTCGTATTCTCTTTCTTCATGGACTCTTCATAGGCTTCTAAGGCTCTGTAGAAGGTAAAGAAATGAGGATAGTCTTCCGCCGCCTCATTAAATAACCGCGCCCGAATTTTATCCCCTTCTCCCTTGAGAATCTCTGATGTCTTACGGGCTTCCGCTAATAAAACCGTTTTGTCTCTATCAGCAACAGCGCGAATCTCTCGGGAGATTTCTTTCCCCCTAGCCCGCGCTTCCGCCGCCTCCTTTTGCCTATCTGTCTTCATGCGCTGATAAATCGCCTGACTGTTTTCCAGCGGAAGGTCTACCCTCTTAATCCGTATATCCACAATCTCCATGCCAAGCTTCAACACCTCTGTATTGACGCTATCCCTAATTTTATGCATCAACGTTTGACGGTCACTCCCTAAAATATCCAAAAACTTCTCCTTCCCTAGCACACGCCTAACCCCAGAACTCATTAAGGAATTCAGACGAGACTCCGCACGCCCAAGGTTATTCACACTCTTATAGAACATCAGCGGATCAGAAATACGAAAGCGCGCAAAAGCATCAACAACCATCCGTTTCTGGTCAGACGCTATCAATTCCTGCGGCGGCGTGTCTAACGCCAAAATCCGCTTCTCCAACCGCACCACATTCTGTACAAATGGAAGCTTCACTTTAAGACCGGACTTAGAAATCGCGCGCTTAGGGTCTCCAAATTGCAACACAAGGACTTGCTGCGTCTCATAAACCGTAAAGAGACTCTGAGACGCAATCACCACAACTCCGCCCAACAATACACTCAAAAAAATAAGCTTAGGATGTTTCATTGCCCCTTGTTCTTCTTCTCTTTCATCAGTTCATTAAGAGGCAAATAGGGGAGAAGCCCGCCCACTGCCCCTTCTCCAGTAACAGAAATTTTGTCCAATTGACTGAAGACGCGTTCCATGGTTTCTAAATATAAACGACTCACCGTAATAATGGGAGACTTTTTATACTCTTCCTTCACCATGAGATAACGTTGCGTTTGCCCTTCCGCTTCCTTAATTTTTTGTTCCCGATAGGCTTCCGCTTCTTTCACAACCGCCGTTGCCTGTCCCCGCGCTTCAGGAATAATAGAGTTCGCATAAGCTTTCGCTTCATTTTCCAACCGCACCCTATCAGCTTCAGCGGCCTGAACATCTCTGAACGCATCAATCACAGCGTTAGGTGGGTCAACTTTTTGTAGCTTTACCTGCGTAATCTCAATGCCGGCTCCATAGTTATCTAAAGTCTCTTGAATCCCTTGTCGCGCCTCCTCCTCAATACTTTGACGCCCCTGCGTCAAGGACTTCTGTAAGTCCGTTTTCCCAATAATATCCCGCATCACACTTTCTGACACAACCTTTGTCGTCGCCTCAGGACGGTCAATCTCAAACAAAAATTTCCCCGCATCCTTAATTAACCAAAAAACAGAAAAATCAATATCTATTATATTCTCATCTCCCGTTAACATAAGACTCTCCGCCACCACATCTTGCTCTGCACCACGCCTATCACCAGCGCGCGTCTCCCTCTCCGCAAACCCAATGTTAATCTTGTTCACACGCGTCACCCTAGGACGAATCACACTCCCAATAGGCCAAGGAAAACGATAATTCAATCCCGGCTCCGAAGTCTGAACCCACCGCCCAAAAAGAAGCTCCACACCCTGTTCATCAGGTAACACACGATACAAACCAGACGCTAACCATATCCCCAACACAACCACCCCAATCATAATGGCTTTACGAGGCGTCATATTAGAAAAAAAATTCCGCCCCCAATCTTCCAAATTCTTACCAAATTTCCCCCCTCCTCCCCCTCCAGAAGAAGTCCTACGAGACACAAACCTCTTCTCTTGAGAGGACGATACCTCTTCCCATGGATTAGCACTTCTGTTCATAATCACTTTCTTCACAACACCCTCTCACAGGCTACCTGTTATCTCTAGCTATAATACCTATAGCAAATCTTCTCCCTTCACACAAGCTAATCTTTCAAGCTCTTGCCTTTCTTACCCCTCGTTTTTCTGTTATCATACTAGTACTAGGTCACAAGAACCACGCCAACTCACCGCTCTTCCTTTCCAGTCTATGGATACTGCCACGGTTTTAGACCGTCTTTTGCCTCTTCTCCCTGCCGACCTCAACGCAGCAAAACGTGTACAGATCACTTCTTTATCCAAAGGCATTGCAACAGTGGTCATTGAAGCCACAGGGCTATCATCTTCAGAAGCCAAACGCCTAGAAGAGGCTTGCAAACAAGGGTGTACACGCCTTTCTCTGGGGACTCGATGCGTTGTGTCCATGGAGCCAGATGTGCAAAAAAAACAGACTCCTACCCCCCCCGCGCCCGCTCAACATATCTTAGCCGTAGCAGCCGGTAAAGGAGGCGTAGGAAAATCCACTATTGCCTTTAATCTCGCCAAAACCTTTGCTCTTCAAAATAAAACAGTGGGACTCTTAGATGTGGATCTACAAGGGCCTTCTTTGCCCGCTTTATTAGGCTCTTTTGACTCAATCAAAACCAAAGATAACAAGTTCATTCCTTGCCTAGTAGAGAACATTCAGTGTATGTCTTTAGGATTTATCATCCCAAAAGACAAAGCAGGGATATGGCGTGGGCCGGTAATGCAAAAGCTAACCTATCAGTTGTTATTTCAAACCTATTGGCAAAAACTAGACCTGTTGATTTTGGATTTTCCTCCCGGTACGGGAGATGTGCCCTTGAGTATCGCAAAAGCCCTAGCAAAGACCATGACTGCCGTGCTGATTACAACGCCCGGACAGCTTGCCTTAGATGATGTGCAACGCACCGCTTCCATGTTCAGGACACTTTCTATCCCCGTGTTAGGACTCATTGCTAACATGACAGCCTTTAAGTGTCCCCACTGTGGTAAAGCCACCTCCATCTTGCCGTCTACGAATATGGAAACCTTCAGCACACAGATGAAGGTAAAGCTTTTAGGCTCTTTTCCCTTTGACCCAAGTCTTGCACTCTCAAGCCAACCCGTTCCTCCTTACAGGGTAACCCATGAAACAATTTGCGTCTCTTTATGGAAAGCCCTTGAAGACACACGAAAAACAAGATAGCGTTGAGGTATGAAAATCAACGCTAACACACTGCGTCCGGGTCATTTGATTCATCACCAAGGGAAGCTATGGCGCGTCACCAAAAGAGACCATACCCAACCGGGCAAAGGCGGGGCTTATGTCCAGCTGGAATTAAAGTCTTTGGGAGAAGGTACAAAAAAAACAGAGCGCTTCAGAGCCTCTGAAAGTGTGGAAAAAGCGCGCCTAGAACAAGAAGACTTCCACTATCTCTACACAGACGGCGAGATGTTGGTCTTAATGAATGGCCAAACATATGAGCAACTCACTGTGCCTAAGGAGACCTTGCTAGGCAATACGAAATTTCTCAAGGAAAATATGCCCCTAGAAGTTGAATTTCACAATCACACGCCTCTTTGCATCCATATGCCACCGCAGGTCACCTGCAAAGTCACCGAAGCAGAGGGCTATCTCAAAGGACAAACAGCCTCTTCTACCTATAAATCCGCCACTTTAGACAATGGTATGAAAATTTCCGTGCCCTCTCATGTGGAAGTCGGTATGAAAATTGTCATTGCTACAGAAGATGGACGCTATGTCAAAAAAGCAGACTGACATGCGCCGATTACAAGAAGATAAAACACTCTATACCCTAAAGGAAAGCCTCTGGGAAGCCTCTAAAAGCCTCAATCGAGACTGGAGAGAACTCAAACATATTCAAGGGGATAAAAACGCTTTCGCACGCCGCACACGACAAAAGGTAGTAGAACAAACACAACACTATCTCAATCGTAACGGCATACAAGCCCCCCTCATCAACAGTGTGGAAAAACCACCTCCATCCCTCCCCGCACTCTGTCTCGTGATGACCCCCCTTTGCGGATTTGAAAATTTTATAAGAGGCGTGCCGTTTTTCTCTCTCTCTCTCTCCCTGATACAAGAAAAAGAACTCACCCACTCCGTCGTGTTCTCCCCTCTGTTAAATCTCATGTTCTGTGGTCTGAAAGGAACGGGCACTACCTTAAATGAAGACGCTATTTTCGGCCCTTCAACCTCAGTTCTAGAAGAAAGCCTCCTCATCCATTCTCATCCTCTCCCAGAGAAGCCTTTTTCTTTCAGATTGTTAGGAGACAGAGTCTTAGAACTCTGTTTTGTCGCTAGCGGGTCCGTGGATGGCTTCTATGACAACGTCTTTCCCCTAGAGGTGATGAGCGCTCTTCATATTGTGTCTCTGAGCGGTGCCGATGTGACAACTGTTGACTCAAAAGAAGGAAGTGTTAAGCCTCTTGCGTTACTTTCAGAGATATGGTCACAATCACGTGTGAAAATCTTTTGCTGCGGGGGGCGCATGTTTTATGCCTTGAAAGAGGCCTTGGTCTCGTGAAAGGCCTGGGCCGGAATCGAACCGGCCTAGACGGCTTTGCAGGCCGTTGCATAACCACTCTGCTACCAGGCCAAAAAACACCCCATATCTCCCTACAGACAACACTTCTCTTCAAGAAATGTCAATGAAAACCTCCCCTGCAGAAGGTAATCTCATGAAAAAATGCCTACCTCTTCCTCTTCTTTAGCCCATCTGAATATGGTGCGTAACCAACTGATGCCAGCACGGATTGTGCACGAAGGCGTGTTAGACGCCTTCCTGAAAACAGAACGCAACCTCTTCGTTCCACAAAAATTTCAGTCCGTTGCCTATTCCGATGCCATGATTCCTCTAGAATGCAAACGGACTTATCTCACCCCTGAAATCACCGCACGACTCCTACAACAGGCGAAACCCGCTCCCCACATGAAAGCCCTCGTCATAGAATGCGCAACAGGATTCGAAGTCGCCCTCCTCTCCCATCTCGTCAAACAGGTCACAGGAACAGAAAGCCATGAACCCCTCATACGCCAAGCACAACAGGCTCTGTCTCTCTACCCCAAAAGCAAAGTGACTCTCTGCCACCAGTCCCCCTATCAACTAGAAACATCTTCACCTGTTGACCTTATCGGACTCTTTGGTGCTGTAGAGGAATCTTGTCTCACCACTTTCTTCCCCCTCCTAGTACCGGGGGGTAGACTCTTGTGCGGCCTTAACACAACAATCGGGGAAGCCGTCCTCTATGAAAAAACACAAAAAGGAAACATCGGTAAACGGGTGCTATTTGAAACCAAAATGCCCCTTATCCCCTCTTGTTGTACCCACAACTAGCAGAATCTGCACTAGACAGACTCTTCCCATTACGATAAATTGATAACGCCAATCAATGAACAGACAAAAGCATGTCCGTAGTCCCTTTTTATACTCGATGCCTTCTCAGATGCCTTGTCTGTTTCAGTCTCATAACCACTTTAGCAGTACAAGCAGAACCCCTTGAGCAAAGCCTGCAAAAAGCCCTAGAGAACAGTAAAACACTACAGATAGCTGATGAAAAAATTTTCCTCTCTCAGTTAGCAGTCAAAGATGCCCAAAGTCAGTTTCTACCAAAGATATCTCTGCGCTCCAACTTTCACGCCCCTATAAAAGGGCAGTCACACCCTGTAGTAGAAAGTCTAGAACACCAAGAGGATACTTTAAGTCTAAGCGGCAGAATCAGCCTGTTAGGAACAGAAGCTTTGGCTGTAAAAAAAGCCCGCTTAGCTCTAGAAAAAGCTCTCTTAGAAAGGAAAGTCACAGAGCAATCCCTTGTGTATGACACAGCCAATGTTTATATCAACACCTTAATAGCACAACAAGTACAAGCTCTAAGGAAAAAATCCCAACGCCTTTTTGCCAACTACCTCACCATTGCCCAAAAAAGATTTGAGATAGGGAGCTATACAGCTTTAGAAGTCGCACAAGCCAAACAAAAGCACCTACAAGCCATGACACAGGTCTCTGAAGCGCAAAGTACCTTAGACGCACAACAAGTCCTCTTTCGTATGGCCATAGGGGAAGAGGCAAAAGACTTATCGCTACCAACCATCACCATCACCTTATCTCCGCTACCGCCTGAAAAAATTTTAGAGAGTTTTTCCATTACAAATGCCCAGATACGCACCACAAAGCTCTCCATAGCAATGTCCGAAATTGATAAAAACCTCGCTAAGAAAAATTTTGGACCCTCTTTGGACTTTCATGTGTCTTTCTCTCTTGGTCTTTATAGAAAACCCCCACAAAATAAGACCTCCCAACAAAATCCTTCGCGGTATAGTGGGGCCATAGGATTTCAGCTTGACATTCCTCTGTTCAGCGGCGGACAAAACCTCCGCAGCACACAAAGAGCACAAAGCCAATACCAAGTGCTCACTCTCAATTTGAGAATCAGTCAAGACAAACTGGAATACGACCTAGTGAACGCCTTAAACCATGTCAAAATCGCCCAGACGAAAAAAGAGTCGGCACTCCTTGCCATAAAAATTGCCAGCGATATTCTCATCATGACAAAGGCACAGCAACAAAGCGGGCAAAAAACTTTTTTAGAGACCTTAGAGGCTGAAGTCAAAATGATTGAGGCAGAAATTGACAAACTGCGCGCTGAACAAGACTTCCATTTAAGCCTTTTGACACTTTGGAAATTGAAGGGTACTTTAACTCTACAAGCGCTTTTAGAAACACTTAAAACCAATAAAATCCTCTTCTGAAGCGCAAGGCATGACCATCCTCCCCCGTTATACAGTAGCAATAGAAAAAAAGCTCCTTGATTTATGGGATAATGCCAAAGTATTCAAGGCCACCGCTTCTTCTGAAAAACCCCCTTATTCTTTAGTGATTCCGCCGCCGAATATTACCGGGTCTTTGCATATGGGACATGCACTGAACAATACCTTACAGGACATTCTCTGTCGATTTCACCGCCTTGAAGGAAAAGAAGTTCTCTGGATTCCCGGCGTAGACCACGCCGGTATCGCCACACAATTAATGGTGGAAAGAGACCTTGAAAAGCAAAATCTCACCCGCACAGCCTTAGGAAAAGAAAAATTCCAACAAGCCCTATGGACTTGGGTAGACAACACAAAACCCCACATTCTACAACAGCTCAAAGACCTCGGGTGTTCCTGTGACTTTTCCAGACAGCGCTTCACTTTGGATAAAGGATACTCCAAAGCCGTCCAAAAGGTCTTTATCACCCTGTACCGTGATGGTCTTATTTACCGCTCTCATCGCCTCGTGAACTGGGATTGTCAATTACAAACAGCCATTTCAGACCTTGAAGTCATTTCTAAGGAGGAAAAAGGGACATTATATTATCTACAGTATCCTCTAGTAGGAGACACAAAAAGCCTCACTGTGGCAACAACCCGTCCTGAGACCTTATTTGGAGATACAGCTGTGGCTGTTCACCCTGAAGATACACGCTTCTCTTCTCTCGTTGGTCAACGCGTACAGGTGCCACTTACCAACAGGACAGTGCCTATCATTGCCGACTCTTACGCAGACCCCGCAAAAGGCAGTGGCGTTGTGAAAATCACCCCCGCCCACGACTTTCAGGACTTTCAAGTGGGTAAACGGCACAGACTCCCTTCCATCACCATCCTCACCCCCTCCGGAGACCTCAATGAACACACCCCATTACAAGGAATGGAAAGACGTAAAGCCCGACAACATGTCATTGATATGCTCAAGAAAGAAAACCTGCTAGACAAAATACAGAACATTACTCACACAGTGCCTTACGGCGAACGCTCTAAGACAATTATTGAACCACGCTTAATGCTACAATGGTTTTTGGATGTTGAGAAAATGGCGCCTGCCGCTATAGAAAGCGTCCGAAAAGGAGAGGTCACTTTCTTCCCAAAATCTTGGGAAAAAACCTATTTCCACTGGATGCGTAACATTGAACCTTGGTGCATTTCACGACAATTATGGTGGGGACACTCAATCCCCGCTTGGTACGGACCTGACCAGAAAATCTTCGTCGCAGAAACCCTAGAGGCCGCACAACAACAAGCTAAAAAAACCTACGGCAAGACCCTCCCCCTCACACCAGAAACCGATGTGCTAGACACTTGGTTCTCTTCCGCTCTTTGGCCCTTCAGTACCATGGGATGGCCCGAAAAAACTCAAGACTTTACACGGTACTACCCTACCTCTGTGCTCTCTACAGGCTTTGATATCATCTTCTTTTGGGTCGCCCGTATGATTTTGATGTCCCTCTATTTTACACACAAGCCTCCTTTCAAACACGTCTATATCCACAATCTCGTGCTGGACGAAAAAGGACAAAAAATGTCTAAAACAAAAGGCAATGTCATCAATCCACAAAACTGGATGAACACAATAGGAACAGATGCCTTACGCTTTACACTCTCCT
Organism: Alphaproteobacteria bacterium; assembly: GCA_965222575.1. GTDB lineage: Bacteria > Pseudomonadota > Alphaproteobacteria. The sequence goes on along the minus strand of OZ244958.1, from coordinate 683,317 downwards.
CCATGGCCGCTCAGGGTACAGATATAAAATTATCAGAACAACGCACCCTAGGATATCGCAACTTCATCACAAAAATTTGGAACGCCGCACGCTTTTGCTTCCTAAACAATTGTCAAACCCATCCCAACACTTTCTCACCTCTAACCCTCAAAAATCCCTGGTGTAACTGGATACTACACCACCTCATCACTACCCGCAAAACCCTGAAACAATCCCTTGCTTCTTACCGATTCGACGCTGCCTCCCACGCACTATACCACTTCACATGGCACCGCCTATGCGATTGGTACCTAGAATATATAAAATACGCCCTACCCCTCTCTTCCGATTCCGCCGCCAAAGAAATACGCCACACCACCAGCTTCATCCTAGACGAAACTCTCAAATGCCTACACCCCTTCATCCCCTTCGTCACAGAAGAACTATGGCAATACAAACAACACAACTCCTCCCTGCTAGCAGCTCAAACCTTCTCCCCTCTCCTCAACACCAACACCTCCCCCTCCACTCAACAAGATAAAACTATCCCAACCCTCATCGCATACATAGAAAATATTCGCACAGCTAAAGCCGATATAGGATTGCCACAACACCAACCCCTCCCCCTCGCCTTACACTACAAAAACCCAAAAACCCAAAAACTATGCCAACACTATCAAGCATTCCTCTATAAAATGACCAACATGACAAAAGACTCCAAGACAACAAAAGGATTCAAAATCGTCATCAACAAAGATATCATGGGAACATTCTCTAGTGAAAACGCACAGGACTTTAGAGCACAAAAAAACGCCATCAAAAAGAAAATAGCCACCACTGAGAAAACTCTACAGATTCTCAATGCCCGCCTCCTCTCACGCACTTTCCTTGAAAAAGCCCCAAAAAAAGCCATTGCAGAAACAAAAGCCCAACACTCAACCGCCCGCACCCTAAAAGCAAGACTACAAGAAGCCCTCCTATCCTAAGAGTCCACCGCCGTCATCTCAATACAAGAACAAAAGATGTTCCTATCACCATAAGCGTTATCAATACGACTAACAGCAGGCCAAACTTTCCTCTTCTTCAAAACAGGTAAAGGATACGCAGCTTTTTCTCTACTATAAGCATGTCTCCAAGTATCAGCACACACCACCACTGCCGTATGAGGCGCCCCTTTGAAAACATTGTCCTCTCTAGGGGCTTTTTTCGTTTTTATCTCTTCAATTTCCTTAGCAATCTGTATCATAGCCTCCACAAAGCGTTCAAGCTCCTCAAAGGATTCCGATTCAGTCGGCTCAATCATCAGAGTGCCGGGGACAGGAAAAGACATAGTAGGGGCATGAAAATTGTAATCCATCAGACGTTTCGAAATGTCTTCGGCAGTAACGCCTGTTTCTTTCTCAATAGGTCTGATATCCAATATACACTCATGGGCAACAAGACCATTTTTTCCCGTGTATAAAACGCGGTAGTAAGACGCTAGGCGAGTCTGAAGATAATTAGCAGCTAAAATCGCCATTTTTGACACAAAGGGAATACCCTTTTTCCCTAGTAAGAGTATGTAAGCATAAGAGATAGGCAAAACACCCGCCGACCCAAAAGGGGCTGCTGCTACAGCACCAGTTGGTGTGTATTGGTTCTCTTTTGTCAAAGGAGAAGGCGGTAAGAAAGGGGCAAGATGCGCTTTCACCCCAATAGGGCCTACGCCCGGCCCACCGCCGCCGTGTGGAATAGCAAAGGTCTTATGGAGATTCAAATGGGCAACATCAGCACCGAACTTGCCCGGATAGGTAAGACCTGCAAGGGCATTCATATTAGCACCATCCATATAAACCTGTCCGCCATTCCTATGAACAATCTGACACACTTCCTGAATGGTATCTTCAAAAACTCCGTGCGTTGAGGGATAGGTTATCATGAGCGCCCCTAGTGTGTCTTTGTAGGCTACACTTTTAGCGTTGAGGTCTAGGACATCAAGATTGCCGTCTTTGGTACAGGCGACTTCTACGACCTCCATGCCCATCATATGAGCAGACGCTGGATTGGTGCCATGAGCAGAGGTGGGAATCAAGCAGACAGAGCGCTGCCCTTGTCCACAGCTTTCATGGTAACGAGCAATGGCTAATAGTCCCGCATACTCCCCATTAGCCCCCGAATTAGGCTGTACACTGAAGGCATCAAATCCTGTCATAGCACAAAGCTGTTGTTCTAAAGCGTTGATAAGTTTCTCATATCCTCTTGCCTGCTCTTTTGGCACAAAGGGGTGTAAGTGTGCAAACCCTTCCAACGCTATACCATCCATTAAACAAGAGGCATTCAGCTTCATAGTACAAGACCCAAGCGGTATCATTGTTCTATCCAAAGCCATGTCTTTATCGGCTAACTCTCTCATGTATCGCATCATATCGGTTTCGTTACGATAGCGGTGAAACACTGGGTGAGTCATAAAAGAAGTGCGTCTTCGCGTTGTCTCTTCTTCTATGGTACTAGCAGCTTGAGGGGTTGCCCCGAGGGCTTTTATCAGGACATCTATATCGAGTTGCGTTGTGGTCTCATCCACAGAAACGCTCAAACGCTGATTATCCACTTTACGGAGGTTAAATCCCGCCTCTCTAGCCGCACACAACAGAGACTCTGTAGCCTGACCGCTGTGGAGGGTTACGGTATCAAAAAAGGAGCTAAACAGGGGGGGAGTAGAGGAAGCGTGCATACTGGATGCAAAGCGCAAAGCAAGACGCCTGATACGACTTGCAATCACTTTGAGTCCCTCTGCTCCATGCCAAAGGCCATAGAAACTAGCGAGTATCGCTAGAAGTGCTTGTGCCGTACAGATATTAGAGGTCGCTTTCTGGCGCCGGATATGTTGCTCACGGGTTTGAAGCGCCATGCGGTAGCAAGGATTCCCCTGACTATCTTTTGAAACCCCAATAAGTCGCCCCGGCAAAGACCTTTTGAAGGCGTCTTTTGTAGCGATAAATCCCGCATGAGGACCGCCAAAGAAAAGAGGTACACCAAATCGCTGCGCACTGCCAACGGCAATATCCGCCCCCATCTCTCCCGGCGGCTTTAGAAGCGTCAACGCTAACAAATCCGTAGCAACCACAACCACAACCTCTCGTTCATGAAGTGCTCCTATGCTCTCACCCATGTCTTCCACAAACCCTAAAGTATCAGGATATTGTAACAACACCCCGCACAGCTCATGCTTCAGTGCCTCTTTCGGCTCTCCTAGTATCAACTTCACCCCCATGCAAGATGCTCTCGTTTGTAAAACAGAAATGGTCTGAGGATGACAGGTAGAGGAAACAAAAAAGCTCTTCTTCCCTCGAAGACGCAAACACATGCCCATAGCTTCTGCTGCTGCTGTGGCTTCATCCAGTAAAGACGCGCCCGCAATCTCAAGGGCTGTTAAATCCGCCACCAGTGTTTGAAAATTCGCCAACGCCTCCAGCCTCCCTTGAGAAATCTCCGCCTGATAAGGCGTATAAGCCGTATACCAAGCCGGATTATTCAACACATTACGTCTAATCACAGAGGGCATCACAGTGGCATAATACCCCTGCCCAATCAGAGACTTAAGCAGAATATTCTCCCCTGCTAACCCCTTCAAATGCTCCGCAACCGCCTCCTCCTCCATGCCCTCCCCTAGCTCAGCAGACTCTTCCATCTCTAAAATATCAGACGGAATCACCGCTCTTATCAACTCCTCCACTTCCCCGTACCCTAAAACCTTCAACATATGACGTTGACGGGACTCACTCAATCCAACATGGCGACTAGAAAAAGGTAAACTCGTCATCTCAACATTAGTGCGTATGATTTTCCAGATAAGAGGCTTCTCCCATCAACTCTTCCAACTCTTGAACATCAGAGACTTTCATCCTAAACATCCAGCCCTCTCCTTCAGGAGACGTGTTCACCTTCTGAGGATTCTTACTAAGGTCTTCATTCACAGACACAATCTCACCCCTAACCGGCATATAAACACTAGAAGCCGCCTTCACAGACTCCACAACCGCCGCTTCTTCTCCCGTGTCAATACAACGCCCCACAGAAGGCAACTCCACAAAGACAATATCGCCAAGCTGTTGCTGTGCATACTCAGTAATACCCACCACAGCCTCTTCCCCCTCAACCCGTATCCATTCATGATTTTTTGTAAACCTTAGCATCAGAGACCTCCTTCCCTAACAGTTTTTCCCATAACATATCGATGTGGCACAAAAGGCAAGGACACTATTGTTGCCGGATATTTTTTATGCCGTACCTCTACTAGAACATGTTGCTTCAGTTTGGTCTGGGCACGCACATAAGCTAGTGCAACAGGAATGCCCAAAGTAGGACTTAAAGCCCCAGAGGTAACAATGCCAATTTTCTGGTCATCTTCTGAGAAGATACAAGCCCCTTCTCTAGCTGGAGGCGGGCAGGGCATTCTCAATCCCACAAGCTTCTGTTGGACTCCCTCGCGTCTTTGTTTCTGTAAGTGCTCTCCCCCAGCACAAGTAAGGGACGACCGTCTCGTTTTCCCCACAGACCACCAAAGCCCCGCTTCCACAGGTGTCCTAGAACGCGTCAAATCAGCCCCGTACAAACACAAACCCGCCTCAAGACGCAAGGTATTCCGCGCACCAAGTCCTGCCAATTTCGCCCCCTTCTCTACAAAAGCCTCCACAACCGCCTCCGCCACAGACTCCTCTAAAGATAGCTCAAAACCATCCTCCCCCGTATACCCCCCCCGCACAATGGTAACAACTTGCTCTCCCGGTACTCGAAAATCCATAAACTTCATGGAGAGTATCTCCTCCTCTTTAAGCCCCGTCACCACCTTCTCCCTTATCACCGCCCGCAACACAGACGCCGCTTCAGGACCCTGTAGTGCTACAAGAACATTATCAGCAGGAACCAAACTCATAGACAAAGGTAAAGACCCTTGAACATAAACCGGACAATCCTCCTGCCAAGCGTTGGCTACCATATAAAGCCTGTGCTGATACCCTTCTTCCTTTGGCTTGCCAATAATCACATCGTCTATAATGCCTCCCTTTACATCAAGAAGCTGTGTGTAACACTGACGTCCCGGAGGAAGGGCTAAAATGTCCCCAGGGACAAGCCTCTCTAAAAAGGTGGCAACCTCCTCTTGTGCGCGCCCCTGTATCCAAACCTGCCTCAAATGCGAAACATCAAAAAGAGCCGCATGACCTCGACACCAGTTATGCTCTTCTACAATCCCCTGATTCTCATAAAACAAAGGCAACCGAAACCCCGCAAACTCCGTCATGCGCCCCCCGCGGGAAACATGTAAACTCTCTAAAGGGGATACTCGTCTCATGTCCTCACCTGTTGCTTAAGAAAAATCTCCACCAGTTGGCTAAAAGTCTTCAACCCAACTCCCAACTTATCTAAAGAAGGATTATATTCCACAAACTCTATGCCCGTCAAAGGAGCGAGCGATAATCTCTTCAAACTTTCCGTGACCTCTTCTAATGATAGCCCCTTTTCCACAGGAGTACCAACCGCTATGCCCTCTTTAGGGTCCAACGCATCCATATCAAAACTGATACCATAAGGAATATCACAATCACGAAAAACCTCTTGGGCAATGTCAAGACAGAGTTTCAGTCCCTGCCGTCTCACCTGTTCCATATAAAAAACCTGTACCCCTTGGCGATGCAAGAAGTGATATTCCTCTTGTTCATAATCCCTAGCCCCAATAACAAAGACATGTTGCGGTAACAAGGCTTTAGGGGATAAAGAAATAGAAGGGGGGCCATATCCTAAAAGCGTAGCAAGGGACATACCATGGAAATTGCCTGAAGGAGAAGTCTCTGTGGTATGGGCATCGAGATGAGCATCTATCCAAATCAGTCCTAAGGCTTTCCCGCGCTTCCGCCACCACCTAGCAGCCCCCTGCCAAGAGCCAACAGCACAACTATGGTCTCCTCCTATGGTCAAAAAGCGATGACCGCTATCAAGTACCGCTTGTACCGCTTGATTCAAAGCGGTAGAGAAAAGGGCGAAATCGTCTAAGACCTCAAGCCCGCGCTTCTGCCCCTTAAAGACAATACTCTCCCCTTTGATAGGCAGGACAGTCTTAAGGGTGCTAAAAGCCTCCTGACACCCTAGTACAGAAGCGCAATGCCCAACCGCCGCCCCTAAGACCTTATAGCGACAGGGCAAAGGGGTATAAGAGGGCGCTTTCAAAACAGAAAAGAGATTCTTAGGGTCGGCAATCTGCGGAATCATCTCTGTGTTTGTCCCAACATTATAACGTTTCGCTAAGTCGTAGGTTAATCGTAAAACACTGTGGTCTTCTAAAGCGAAGCCTACAGAATCAAAAACAGTGATGTCCTCTTCCGAGTGACGACCGGCTTTTTCTCCGCGAACAAGTTCATAAAGCTCCCCATGGACAAGGCGCCGCGCTTCTTGTTCCGAAAAATGCTGAATTTCTCCCTCTATATGAGATTGCTTAAAGTACTCAACAACTAAGTGACTGCGCAGAAGCGTTTTTTTATCAAGTTCCGTTTTTCCCGGACAATCCCCCCCTAATCCATTGATATGCTGCCCCGCTACCACCCAATCATCCTGAAGAACAGTCACATGGGCTTTGCAGGCTGTACAAATCACAACAATATCAGCACCCCTAACCGCTTCCTCAGGCGTCTCACAGCGCTTCAAATCAGTCCTATATCCCGCGTAATTCCCCCTAATATTCCCCTCAAACTTCTCCATAGCCTCTTCACTCACATCAAAATACTGAATAGAACGAATATTCCGTACAATTTTATGGGCTATCACCTGAAATTCACTTTGCGCTCCCGTCCCAATAATCCCTAGACATTGAGCATTCTTGCGCGCCATTAGGTCAGAGGCTAGGGCCGCTGTTGCTGCCGTCCTAAGCGCTGTTAACACCGTCATTTCCGTCACCATCAACGGATACCCATCACTTACACGCGACAATTGACCCGTAGCCACCACAGTGAATTTCCCCTCCTCCATATTCTTAGGGTGACCATTTACATACTTAAAAGAATGATACTGCTCATCACATACCGGCATCAACTCTAAGACCCCCCCCTCTACATGGAAAACCTGCCGCGGCGTCTTCTCAAAGGCTTCCCATCGACTAAAATCTTCTTTAAGCTGCCTCATCAGATCTTGAATAAACGCCTCTAACCCATGGGTATGCACAAGTGTTTGTAAAGCACGAACATCTAAAAACCGAACCATAAGATGGGAACTCCCCCGCCCTTATTTTGTAGCCTTAAGATACAATTGGGTGAACTGGTCATTTTGAAAAACAAAACTATATCTGATTTTCCCTTTCTTGTCAAAAAATCCTCACGCCCCAATAACCAAAGAGAGAGGAAAGGCGACTGCTTAAGAGACAACACTGGACAATTAGAATGACACAAAGGTATACTCTATGGAGTCTATGACAGAAGCATTGGCATGATTTTCAAAACCCTTGTTCTCGCCTCCGACCATCGCGGATTCGCTCTGAAAGAAGCCTTAAAAGAAGCCTTATCTCCACATTGGCAGCTGCTGGATGTCGGCAACAAAAAAGAAACAGAGCCAGTGGATTATCCCCTCTTTGCCCATGAAGCAGTGAAGGCTATGAAGCAAGGGGCAGCAGAAAGTGGGCTGTTGATTTGCGGCTCCGGGCAGGGAATGGCAATTTGTGCTAATCGCCATAAGGGGATTCGGGCTGTTTGTTGCTGGACAGAAGAGACTGCGCGTCTTAGCAGACAACACAACAACGCCAACATCCTCACACTAGGGGCAAAATTTATCTCCTCTTCTCAAGCACGCAACATCGCCCTCACCTTTTTCAACACACCCTTCCAAGGAGAACGACACAGTAAAAGACTATCCCTCATTGATTCACTTTCCCCCTAAACAAGTCCCCCTATGTCGTTGTTAAGCCCTCTTGCCACAACCCGATAAAGCCGTCTTCTCTTCCATTTCGAACAAGTCCCCCCCTATGTCGTTGTTAAGCCCTCTTGCCACAACCCGATAAAGCCGTCTTCTCTTCCATTTCGAACAAGTCCCCCCCTATGTCGTTGTTAAGCCCTCTTGCCACAACCCGATAAAGCCATCTTCTCTTCCATTTCGAACAAGTCCCCCCTATGTCGTTGTTAAGCCCTCTTGCCACAACAGATAAAGCCGTCTTCTCTTCCATTGCGAAAGAGAAGAAACGGTTGAATGACGAAATAGAACTCATTGCATCGGAAAATCTTGTGAGTCGTGCCGTCTTAGAAGCCCAAGGCAGTGTGATGACCAATAAATATGCCGAAGGCTATCCCGGCAAGAGATATTACGGGGGGTGTCAATATGTAGATGAAGTGGAGACATTCGCTATCGAAAGAGCAAAATCCCTGTTTCAGAGTGCCTACGCTAATGTACAACCCCACAGCGGTTCCTCCGCCAATCAAGCCATACTCTTAGGTCTTCTAAAGCCTTATGACACCATTCTAGGCATGGATTTATCAGCTGGCGGTCACCTGTCTCATGGGTTCAAAGTCAATCTATCGGGCAAGTGGTTTCAGTCCTTTTCTTACGGCGTTGTCAAGGAAACAGGTCTTATAGACTATGACCAAGTCCGCTCTCTAGCCAAAACCCACCGCCCTAAGCTTATTATCTGTGGTGCATCTGCTTACTCTCAAGTGATAGACTTTGAAGCCTTCTCTACTATCTCTCGGGAAGTAGGTGCCTATCTTTTAGCCGATATCGCTCATTATGCTGGCCTTATCGCTACCAATTACTACCCCTCGCCCCTCCCTTGGGCAGACATTGTCACCTCCACCACACACAAGACGCTCAGAGGACCAAGAGGAGGGTTCATCTTAAGCAACAACCAAGAGGTCATGAAAAAAATTAATGCCGCCCTCTTCCCCGGCCTTCAAGGAGGACCGCTTATGCATATCATTGCAGCAAAGGCTGTTTGCTTTCAGGAAGCCGCCTCAGAAGCCTTCAAAACCTATGCCCAAGAGGTCATAAAAAGCGCCCAATGTTTATCTGAAACTCTTGCCCAAAGGGGGTATGACACAGTAAGCGGCGGCACTGTTTGCCACCTGCTACTCTTAGACCTTCAACCCCATCATCTCACAGGCAAAGAAGCGGAAAATGCCCTATGGAAAGCCCACCTCACTTGTAATAAAAATGCCATTCCTTTTGACCCGCACCCCCCTCAAATAGCCTCCGGCATAAGACTCGGAACAGCCGCTTCAGTCTCAAGAGGCCTCACAGCTCAAGATTTCAAAACCATTGGTCTGCTCATAGCAGATATCTTAGATAGTCTAAAAACCAAAGAATTCGAGAAAAACCTCGCGCAGTTTTCAAAAACAGCCAGCAACTTATGCCGGGCATATCCTGTGTATCCTGATTGATTCCTATGCAACAGGATGCGGTTTTTATGTCCAAAGCTCTAGGATTAGCTCAAAAAATTAACGGCTCTTCCTATCCCTCTCCACCGGTAGGATGCGTCATTGTCAAAGAGGGAAAAATTATTGCCACCGGCACCACACAACCAAGCGGTGGCAATCATGCAGAAGCCGTTGCCCTACAAAAAGCCGCTTCTCATGCACACGGCGCTGTCTTATATGTTACGCTAGAACCCTGTACCCATTGGGGAAAACACCCTCCTTGTACCGATAAAATCCTCTCAAGCGGTATCAAACGCGTGGTCTTTGCAACAGAAGACATCACCCTACCCATAAGAGCTACTACCAGCTTAAACCCCCTTGAGGTCACTCAGGGCATCCTAGAGAAAAAAGCCCAAAAACTCTATGCTCCTTTCACTCATCTCCATACAACAGGACGACCACAAGTCACCTTAAAGCTAGCCTCCACAATAGATGGAAAAATCGCCGACTATCAAGGCAATAGTCAGTGGATTTCCACCCCTGCCTCCCTCACTTATGTCCATGAACTAAGACAACGCCACGATTGTATCTTAATAGGCACAAAAACACTGAAAATTGACAACCCCCTGTTGACCTGTCGGCTACAAAAAGGCAAACATTATCCCTTGATAAGAGCAGCCCTAGATGCTACTCTCGCCCTCTCTTTGGATTGCAAACTTGTCAAGTCCGCCTCTCAAACCGCTCCTGTCTACATCTTTTTTCACAAAGCCCAAGCCTCCAAACGAAAAGCCCTAGAAGCACGGGGAGTCACTCCCATCCCCATAGACCTTGAAGCAGGGAAACTCTCTCTTATGGAAGCACTTCAGTATCTTGGGGGGAAAGGTGTCAGTACTCTTTTGTGCGAGGGAGGCGGAGAAGTCGTAGCAAGTTTCATCAAAGCGGATTTGGTCGATACCCTAATTTGGGTGCATAATAGCTCTGTGCTAGGAGCTGAGGGGCGAAATGCCGTAGCCTCTTTAGGCTTGATAGCCCTCCATGAACGTCCGCAATTCTCCTTAAAGAAAGTGCGCCGCCTCAGTGAAAAGGATTACGTGTCTGTATATGAAAGACACTCGTCCCATGTTTAGTGGCTTAGTACAAGATATCGGTCAGGTCAAGGACGTACACCCCCTTGAGGGAGGCGGTAAAAGAATCACCATGGGGTACACCCGTCAACTGCTGTCTTCAACGGACAACACCCCTTTAGCAACAGGAGAATCCATTTGTTGCAATGGGATTTGTCTCACGGTGCAACAACTGAGCGCTTGGGGATTCCTCTGTGAGCTTTGTACAACAACTATTGCCTCTACCACAGGGGGGCAATGGCAAAAGGGACGCGCCGTGAATCTCGAAAGAGCAGCCCGATGGTCTGATTTCATAGGCGGACATTTGGTCTATGGACATGTGGAGTCCACAGCACTCATTACCGCACTCTCCCACACCCCTACTCAACGCCTCATCACCCTCAAAACAGATGCGAAAACAGCACAATTCCTAGTCCCTAAAGGGTCAATCTGTCTCGATGGGGTGTCATTGACAATAGTGGATGTACAGGAAAAATGCTTTTCAGTCAGCCTGATTAACTATACACTCAAGGAAACATCTTGGCAGTACTTAAAAGAAAATGATTGGGTCAACCTAGAAGTGGATATGTTAGCAAAATACGCACACGCCATGATAAAATCCCTAAAAACATGAACGCTCCTCTTGCCCCCATTTCTTCAACGCAAGACCTCATCAAAGCGCTATCTAAGGGGGAGATGATTATTGTGGTAGACGATGAAAACCGCGAAAACGAAGGAGATTTAATCGTCTCAGCCCAAAAGGTCACGCCAAAGGACATTGCCTTCATGGCCCGTTTCGGTCGTGGTCTTATTTGCCTAGCCCTTCCGCAGGAGAGAATCGCACAATTAGACCTTCCTCTCTCCCCCAGCACACACAGCAAGGGAGACAACACAGCCTTCACCATTTCCATTGAAGCCAAAGAAGGGATTACAACGGGTATTTCCGCACCTGACAGGTGTCATACAATTAAAATTGCCACAGACCCGTCGCACACAAAAGAGTCTCTTTTAACACCGGGACATGTTTTCCCTCTTCAAGCACGCAGAGGAGGCGTCTTGGAGAGAGCAGGGCATACAGAAGCCGCAGTGGATTTTTCCCGCCTAGCCGGACTCATCCCCGGGGGAGTGCTCTGTGAAATTATGAACGATGATGGAGAAATGTCAAAATTTCCCGAACTCCGCGCCTTCGCTCACAAGCACAACCTTTCAATCGGCACAATTGAAGACCTTATCACTTACCGCTGTCAACGAGATTACTTGGTCAAACGAGGAGAAGAAACCATCATCGAAACCCATGCCGGCCTTTGGAAACTGATTCCCTATCATGTGAAAGGCTCATCCTTACAGCATGTAGCCTTAATCAAAGGGAAAGTCCTACAACCCACTTTGGTACGTATGCATCCCTTAAATGTCTTAAAAGACGTCCTATCGCCACCAAAAAATAGCCTCTTACATAAATCCATGACAATGATTGAACAGGCAAAATCAGGCATTGTCGTCATTTTACAAACAACAGCAGGCCATATCGTAGCACCTCCCACACACAACACACACACCGCCCCCGCACCCGACGCCGAAAATCCCTTGCGCTCTTACGGTATCGGTGCGCAAATCCTCATAGACCTACAAGCCTCTTCCCTAGAACTCTTATCCAACAGCGAAAGACCTCTTGTCGCTCTAAAAGGATATGGACTGACAATCCTCAAGCGCCACCCAATCCTATGACAGATATTTGCGTCCTTACCTCCCAATATTACAAAGAACTTGCCAAAGCTCTTGAAGCAGCAGCACAAGAAGTGTTCCATCTCCACAACCTCTCCTATGACACCTACCCAGTACCGGGCGCTTTAGAAATTCCTCTAGCCCTTTCCATGATTCTCAAGCATAGGCCTCCTCAGACCTACAAAGGCTACCTTTGCATAGGCTGCGTCATCAAAGGAGAAACAGATCATTACGATATTGTCTGCCAGGAAAGCATAGGAGGCATTATGTCTCTTGGTATCAAGCATGCGCTCTCTTTGTGCAACTGCTTCTTGACTGTGCACAATAAAGAACAAGCCTTAGAAAGAATCCAAAAGGGTCGGAGTAGCGCTTTGGCTTTGGTAAATATGCTGTCCTTAGAAAATACAATCAAAACCCTGTGAATACCACAAGCGGTCCTAAAGACACAAGATTTTGGGGACGTCTTACGGCTGTTCAGGCTATGTATCAAATTTATCTCACGAAAATAGAGCCAAAAGAGGCACTGAAGAATATTTCTCTTTTATTGGACAAAAGAAAGCCAAATCCCAAAAAAATGCACTTTGCCCTGTCTTTAATTTCCATCCTTACGAAAAACCAAAAGACCTTAGAGAAAGACTTGAAAACATTGTGTCATAGGGATTTTGACTCGCTTTCTGTTCTCTTAAAAGCACTGTTAGTTTGCGCTATGGTTGAAATAAAGCACAGCCCTGATATTCCTCTTCGTGTGATTATCAGTGAATATCTCGATATGTATCATGCGTTTTTCTCAGGGGCAGAGGGGCGCTTTATCCATGGGGTTTTAGACAAAGCCTGTCAGACTTTTCGAGGGCAAAGTGAATGAGTTTGAACTGATAAACAAGTATTTTTTGCCTCTGTCTTCTTCTGATGTCAAGGGCGATGATTGTGGGATATGGGAGAAGGTGAGCATTTCCACAGATACCTCCATTGAAGGCGTCCATTTTTTTCCTTCCATGCCAGCTTGTGACATTGCCGCCCGTACTTTGCGGATTGCAGCAAGCGACCTGTACGCCTGCGGTAGCAGCGGAGTAGGCTATACTCTCGCCTTGAGTTTTCCCAAGACATATGAAGAAAAATGGATCGCAGATTTCGCAACAGGTCTTAAAAAAACACAAAAGGCTTTGTCCCTGAAGCTCTTCGGCGGAGACACAACCTGTACGCCCGGCAAGACCTCTATCACCATCACCGTCTTCGGCGTCATCAGCAAGCAACCCCTCTTACGCTCATCAGCCAAAGCAGGAGATACAGTCTTCGTCTCTGGTGTCCTCGGAGAAGCAGCAGCATATTGCTATCTGATAGAAACCAAAGCCTCTCCCCCTCCTGCCGCTTTGTATGAGCGCTACGCCCGCCCGCCCTCACTCCAACCCTTAGGAGAAGCACTACAAGGCCTCGCTAGCGCCGCCATAGACCTCTCAGACGGCCTCCTAGCAGATGCCGAACAAATAGCAAAAAGCTCTAAGGTCAACATCACCTTACAGGAATCCTCCCTACCAATTGCACCGACACTACAGACACTGCTAACCCCCAAGATAAGACGCACTTGCGCCTTCTGTGGCGGAGATGACTATGAACTGCTCTTTTGCGTGCCACCTCACCACCTCCTCCTGATACCAAAACTCTCTCAACAGCTCAACATCCCTCTCACTGCCATCGGCACTGTCACAGAAGGCAACGGCGTCGTGGCAAAAGACCGCAACAATCGTACCTTGTCTTTTCCAAGACAGGGATGGGTACACACCACTAAACCTTGCGCCCAACGGCTTGCGTAAGAGAACTTAGTCCTTCAGATAACGCAATATCTCCAAGCCCCCTGATAATCTTCTCTACCACACGCGGCCCTTGATACACTAAAGCTGTGTACAATTGTACCAAATGGGCTCCGGAGAGAATCTTTTCAAATGCGTCTTGCGCAGAAAAAACCCCTCCGCACCCTATTAAAATCAACCGATCTTCTACCCTCGCTTTCACTTCCCTCAAAATCATTGTGGAAAGCTCAAAAAGAGGCCGCCCTGACAACCCTCCTTCCAAATCCTCCCCTACTCCTTTCGGCCTTTGCATGGTAGAGTTCGACACAATCATCCCTTCAATGTTAAAACTTAAGACAACTTTTATCATCTCATCCAAGTCCCCTAGCTCCCAATCAGGAGAAATCTTCAACACCAAAGGCACTTGTTCAAACCCTAGTTTCTCTCTCATCCTGCTGATTCTTTGAAGAAGTTTTGACAACTTTCTTGCCCCCTGATACAGACGCAATCCTTTTGTATTAGGAGAGGAAACATTCAACACTAGTGCCTGGGCATAAGGAATAACCGCCTGGTACCCTACAAGATAATCCTCCGTTTTCTCCACCGTCACAGCATTCACCCCAAGATTAACCCACAGAGGACAACGCCCTTGCCACGCTCTAAGACGCGGTACCACCGCCTCAAGACCTTGAGAGTTAAATCCAAGACGGTTCACCAACGCCTGTTCCTTCTCTACCCTAAACACGCGCGGCAACGCATTCCCTGCTTGAGAAGTCGGCGTAATACTGCCTACCTCAATAAACCCAAACCCTAAGCTAGTAAGCCCGTTGAGCGCAACCCCATCCTTATCCATCCCCGCCGCACAACCCAAAGGATTCAAAAACTTCATCCCTAAAACAGAAACATGTAACGCCTCATTATCAGGAAGAGAAACCTTATAAGGCAAAGACAACGCCTTTAAGGCTAGCTTATGTGCTTGCTCCGGAGGAAGACGAAAAAGAAGAGGCCTCACCACTTCCCATGTCTTACGCCAAAGAAACACGGGGGGTCTATTTTTTCTTACCCTTGAAAGGCTTAGCTTCTTCCACCAACAGGATAGGAACACCTTCCACCACAGGATACATCACTTCCCCCTTATCACTCATCAGCATCCCTAACTCCTTATCATAACGCAAGGCCCCTCCTGTCTTAGGACACGCTAGAAGAGATAAAAACTCTTTATCACTCATCATCCGCTTTGGTGGTCTCTAACATGTCCCCTTTCCCAAGAGTCCCAAACATGCGGTTAAACCGCGCCATGCGCCCTTTATCCGTAAGGGTCATTTTTTTCTGCCCCGTCCACGCAGGGTGAGTCGTAGGGTCCACATCCAACTTTAACACATCCCCTTTCTTCCCATAAGTAGAACGCGTAACAAACCGCGTACCATCTGTCATCTGTACAGTAATTTCATGATAAGGAGGGTGAATTTTCTCTTTCATCACTTTATTCACGATAATGAAGATTTTCGTGGTGCTGCTTACGATCTATCAACAAATGGTGATACTTGATAAAGAACTTACGATTGACAACAGGCTCAGAGAGGAATCTGAAGGAAATAGGCTTACCGATTAAAGAGTCTTGCGGAAAATCTACAGTGGTGGAGAGCAGGAGTTCCCCCGTGGTGGAATCTCCTATAGAAAAGGTGACAGTATTGTCTATGGTTTGGTAAGGGTCAGAGACATAAAGCGTGTTGGTCCCTAAGGTGCCATCCATTTCCAAGAGGAAGACAACGGGTTTGTCCACTTGCAGGAATCGGTTACCGGGTAGCTGTATACGTCCCGGTTCATAAATTGTGCCCTGAAAAACCGCTTGGTCAGCACTGCCATTCTTTGTAAGGAACAACATGATTTGGGCTTGTTGATTATTCACAATCACATGGTCTTGCAATGACTCTAGAAACCATGGGATAGAGTATCTTGAGACATTCGTCACAATCATGTATTGATACCCTCCCGCCGGTTTATCCTTTGTGCCCACCACCTTATGCTCAATAGCAAGTTCAAAAATATCCGCTTGGACTTTATCATCAGTGGCAAAATCTACTTTGAGTCCGCCCTGAATTTTTTTCAATACCACCCGTGTTTTTTCCTCAAAAGGAATGACAACATACGCTAATCCCCCATGGATAAAATAAGCAGGTTCTGTCAGGTCAAAGACATAGTCTCCATATCCTTCTTTTGGTATCATCTGTTTCTTGCCACCTTGGATATAGAAGATATCATCTTGCAATAAGGTTTGATTTAAGGTGGTATAAATGGCTTCTTTGCGTTCAGGTACGAGGTCTTCAATAGAATTGCCTAAACACGCCATGACATGATGGTTTTCATTGAAAGTTGCCATGAAGTAGGCTTTTTTAGCTTTCAGGGAGGCTTTAGGATTGAGGCGGTGATAGTGGAAGGCCGCATGAGAAAACCGTTTTCCATCTGCAACGCCGCCGGCAAACAGGCTCCTTCCTTGGTAATCAGAGGTCGGAAAAGAGAACAGTCCCTCCAAAGAGACAGCCTTTGCTGTCACGCCCGGAAATTTTGCAACTTTAGGCACAAAGGACTTAATGTATTGATACTCATCGCCGACTTGCATGACCAAAGCCGAGCCATCACGTGCTAGAAAAGCGCTATAACTACTGGATTTTGGAATAATAGACCGATTACGCAAGGAGAGCATTCTCACCCCGAAATAATGATTCTTAGAACGATGCACCAAAAGCTGCGCATTCCAAAAATACTTTGTGCCTTGCTCAATTTCAGGTTCTCCCAACTTCAAATGCACAGCAAAAGCACTCAGAGCACTACCATTGATAAGGACAAAAGAGGGAAGTCCCTCTACAAAATCCTCTAAATTCAAAGCCCCCCGTATACGCCTATCGAACAAGATAGGATATTGTGTCACTTTGCTATTCATCGCGTGACCCTCTAAAGACCAAAGCGGATCACTTCTGAAAATCCGCCAGATATACCCATCAAGAAAAGCATCTATCAGAAAGGAGGGGTCTAAGCCACTTTGGTAAGAGCTAATGACTTCCCCAAGATTGTCAGGTAAAAATTTCACCCCCTTCAGAAGCCAACTATCCACCGCCCCCACCTCCATCCAAGAACTATCAGGGAAAATCCCTTCAATGGCTTGATATTTCGCTAGCCCCTCAATATCATCAATACTCTGAGGAGGAGGAGAAAATACCGCTTGATAGGGCATTTGTATCGCCATGGCCACCCCGGAGAAGAGACCCCAAAAAAACCCCATTCCTAGCAAGATTGTCCTAAAAATATATAGCATCACACCGGTATTGTAGACAAAAACCCACCAAGTATCAAGTCTTATTGAAAAGGAATTCTTGGCTTGCGATTCTCTTAATTCTCTACGGGATTTTGTCTATACATCTTCTTCAAAGCAAGATATGATAGGAATTCATGACCGGAAGTCTCCGCCGGTGCCTTCCCCTTAAGGTTGTTCTCTTCACATGTCTTCAACACCTCTTTCTTCTACTACTACGGATAGGACAGACTCTGTCATACTGTTTTGCGGGGACAGCGGAGATGGCATTCAGTTACTAGGGCATCATTTCACCTCTCACTGTGCTAAGGGAGGGTATTTTGTTTCAACCTTTCCAAGTTTTCCGGCAGAGATACGGGCGCCGCGCGGCAGTCCTCATGGGGTTTCTTCTTTTCAAGTGCATATGAGTGTAGAAACGATTCACACCCCCGGAGAAGAGGTAGATATCCTCGTAGCGTTCAATCCAGCCGGTCTCAAAGAAGGCTTAAAAGCCATCAAAAAGGAGGGGCTTGTAGTGCTTGATACCGGGCAGTTTACGCCGCGTCAGATAGAAAAAGCAGGATTTCACGCCGACCCAAGAAAAGACGGATGTCTTAACGCCATGCAGACCATAGAGCTAGACATCACCCATCACACTCTCAATGCACTTTCGTCTTTTAAGGTATCGCGTTCTCAGGCTTTAACGTGCCGAAATTTTTGGATTCTAGGGTTTTTGCTTAGTGCCTGTCATCACTCATTGAAGGATGCAAAAGCCCATCTTGAGAAAAAGTTTCCGCCCTCAACTTCCTTGTACCGCAACAATTTGCGCGCACTAACAGCAGGGGCAGCCTTTTTTGAGGTGAGTGAATTGCCACTACTCTCAGATATTCCTCCTCTGAAGAAAGGCAAAAAAAACCGCGCCACACGTCAGATTACCGGCGCAGAGGCTCTCTCCTTAGGACTATGCGCCCTTAGGCAAGAACTCAAAAAATCCGTTATTTTTTGCTCTTACCCCATCACGCCCGCTTCGTTGCTCCTTCACCAATTAAGTCGTTACCAACACTACGGCGTCACAACTCTTCAGGCAGAAGACGAAATTGCCGCTATCTGCACCGCCATAGGATGCTCCTATGCCGGTGGACTAGGGGTCACCGCTAGCGCCGGACCGGGCATGTCCTTGAAAACAGAAGCCTTAGGCTTTGCACTCATGGCAGACATCCCCCTTATCGTCATCAACGCCCAACGTCCCGGCCCCTCCACAGGTATGCCAACCAAAACAGCACAAGGAGACCTCCTACAAGCCCTCTATGGTCGACACGGCGACGCCCCTTTGCCCGTTTTATCCATGAAAACCCCAGATGATGGCTTCTATAAAATAGGCGAAGCCGCACGCATCGCCTTAACCTTCTCCACACCTGTGATTTTACTCACAGATTCCTACACTTGCCACGCCTCTTACCCCTGGACGCCCCCCGCAACACTCCCCTCTTTTTCCCTCCCCCTTAAGTCCTACCACCGCTTGCCCGGGACCAAAAACTCCGCACCCTACATAATAGGAGGACTAGAACAGGATATCAACACAACCGCTGTGTCTTCAGACCCGAAAAATCACGCCCTCATGAATAAAAAACGCGCCGATAAACTTTGCCTCATCGCCAAAACCATCAAGCCAGCAACCTTAGCCGCCGGCTCAACAGAAAACTCAACACTCCTCATCAGTTGGGGCTCAGGATTTGGTATTTGCCAAGAAGCAACTCTCAATCTCAGAACAAAAGACCATGACATCGCTCACCTATGCCTAGAGTGGCTTTCCCCCTTAGCCCCTAACCTCCACGTCCTTACCAAAAACTTCCACACACTCATCATAGCAGAAATGAATAAAGGACAATTAGCACACCTCCTCAAAGCCACCCTAAGTCGCCCCCTCATCTCTTACACCCAAGCAGATGGACGCCTCCTCTCCCAACAAGCCTTAGAACAATTCCTCCTCACCCATATCACATGACAACAACCCCCGACAAGAATCTCTATCGCTCCCCACAAGATATTCGATGGTGCCCAGGTTGCGGAGATTACGCCATCCTCAAGGTCTTGCAAAACCTCCTAAAAGAACAACAAGCCCCGGTGGATAACACAGTCTTCATCTCCGGTATCGGATGCGCCGCACGACTCCCCTACTATATGCCAACCCACGGGTTTCATACCCTCCACGGGCGGGCTCTGCCCATAGCCATCGGTACAAAATTAGCAAACCCTAAACTCGATGTATGGGTCATCAGCGGAGACGGCGACGCCTTATCTATTGGCGCTCACCACTTTATACACACTATACGCAAAAACCCAACCTTGACATTCCTACTCTTTAACAATGGCGTCTACGGCCTCACCAAAGGACAAGCCTCAGCCACCGCCCCCCTAGGACTGAAAACCCCCTCCTCTCCCTATGGACAACGCACAACCCCTCTAAGCCCTCTAGCACTCAGCTTAGGAAGCCAAGCCGCCTTCTTCGCACGTAGCGTCGATACCGCTCAAGAACACCTGATGCAAACCCTCAAAGCCGCTCAAAAACACCGCGGATTCGCCGTAGTAGAAATCCTACAAAACTGTATCGTCTTTAACAACCGACCCCCTGCAAAAATGGAAACCCTCTTCCTAGAACACGGCAAACCCCTCCTCTTCTCCTCTGATAACCAACCCTTCGGCTTGCGCTTCCACAACGGACAACTCACCCCTATCCCCATAGACAAAGCCTCTAACTGGAAACACTTCAAAATCGCTCAACATGATACCAAAAATAGAACCCTAGCCTTCGCCTTAAGTGAACTCAAATGGCCCCTCATCTTAGGAGTCATCACAGAACAAGAACGTCTTACCCTAGAGGACATCATAAAAGAAGATATCAAACAATCCCAAAAGTCTTCCTCTACAACACTGCTACAAGAAATCAAGGGCGTCTTGTAAAAGCACGCACCCTCTTCTTTATTCAACAAGCCCCCTCAAAGGAGAAGAAGGAGAGGCAAGAGTCTTTTTCATACGCCCCGCTAAATAAGCCAAACGACCAGCTTCCACCCCCCGCGCCATAGCCTTTGCCATGACAACAGGATTACTAGCCTGGGCAATAGCAGTATTACAAATCACGCCATCGCACCCAAGCTCCATAGAAACAACCGCATCAGAAGCTGTCCCCAACCCCGCATCTATCAGTACGGGAACCTTGACAGAAGCTTTTATCAATCCTATCATCAGTGGATTTCGTATCCCCAATCCAGACCCAATAGGGGCTCCCATAGGCATAATCGCTACACAGCCCATCTCTTCTAAAGCGCAAGCCGCTACAGGGTCATCATTACAATACACCATGACTTCAAATCCTTCTTTTATCAGCACCCGCACAGCCTTGAAGGTTTCCTGCATATTAGGATAGAGGGTTTTTTTGTCTCCTATCACTTCTAGCTTCACCAACGTCCATCCCCCCGCCTCTCTTGCCAAACACAGCGTTTTCACCGCTTCATCTGCCGTATAACAGCCTGCTGTATTAGGCACATAACGATAGGTACGTGGACAAATATAATCCGTTAATGTCGGCCCATTGTCATGGCTTAAATTCATCCGCCTAACAGCCACAGTCACAGCCCTAGCCCCAGAAGCCACTAAAGCCTTAGCCGTCACCGCATAATCCTGAAACCTGCCCGTCCCCATTATCAATCGTGACCCAATTGTATAAGACCCAATCACCAGAGAATCCATGACTACCCTCCTCCAATAAAGTGAATCACTTCTAAGGTATCCCCTTCCTTTATGGTCACCCGAGACCATGTAGAACGAGGCACAACACATCCATTACAGGCTAAAGCCACCAGGGCGCTCTCTACTTTAAGGCTTTTTAACAATCCTTCTACCGTCATGCCCCTTTCAAGCCTCCTTTGCTCTCCATTGAGACAGACCGTAACAAAAGTCATACCGCTACAAATTCAATGTCCACCCCTGTGCCGCCAATGCCGCTTCCTTAAGGGCTTCATTTAAGGTAGGATGCGCCCTGCAAACACGGGAAAACGCCGAAACACTCATACCAGCCGCACGTGCTACCACCACTTCATGAATAAGACCCCCCGCCTCAGGACCTATAATTTGACACCCCAATAACGCCTCCGTTTCCCCATGCACTAAAAGCTTCACATACCCCATGCCCTGACCGCTCGCTCGCGCTCGCGCATTAGCCATAAAGGGAAATTTTCCCACCCTATAGGGAACCTTCTTCTCCTTCAATATCTCCTCTCCCAACCCAACACCCGCAACCTCAGGCCATGTATACACAACCCAAGGAATATTGTCTCCTACACCCTCCACAGATAAACCAGCGCAATGTTCAACAGCCGCTATGGCTTGATGCTCTCCTTTATGCGCTAACAAAAGTCCGCCCTGAACATCCCCCACTGCATAAATGTTAGGACAAGAAGTCCGGTACCAAGCATCCGTCTTCACATACCCCCCCTCATCACAGGCTATCCCAACAGCCTCTAAACCCAAACCCGCCGTCACAGGACGCCGACCAATCGCTATCAACGCCTTCTCTACACGCAACTCTTCCTTCCCTAACGATAACAATACCTTGCCCTTTGATACCCTTCCCCCCGTAATCTTGGTCGATAAACGAAAATTCACACCCCACTGCTTCTCCATCAATACCTGCATCTGTTGGGCTATATCCCTGTCTACCCCCATCATAATCCCGTCTAGGGCTTCTATCACCGTCACCTCAGACCCAAGACGTGCCCACACAGTACCAAGCTCAAGACCTATATACCCTCCACCCACAACCGCTAGAGACTTTGGAACCTTGCGAAAAGATAATGCCCCAGTAGAAGACACCACTGCCTTTTCATCACACCGCAAAAACGGCAAAGACACGGACTCAGAACCCGTGGCAAGTATAATAGTATCCGCTTCTACACGGATTGTCTTCTCTCCCGTAACCCGAACAGTCTCAGCATCTAACAGAGTCCCTACCCCTCTCAACCTCTCTACCTTGTACTTTCTAAATAAAAACGCAATCCCCTCCGTCAAAGACTTCACCACAGCATCCTTACGAGACAACATCTTCTTAAGGTCTACGCTCCCCTCCATCATTAGCCCATGCACTCCCCCATGACGTATAACCTCATCATAGAAATGCGTCGAGGTCAATAACGCCTTAGACGGTATACACCCCACATTCAAACAAGTGCCTCCCAAGGTCTCTTCCTTTTCAACGCACGCCACCCGAAGACCCAATTGCCCAGCTCTTATAGCCCCCATATATCCCGCTGGACCACTCCCTATCACCACTACATCGTATCGCATCTTCAAAGGTCCAGTATCAAACGTTCAATCTCTTCTAAACACTGCTTAATAATCACCAAAAACGTCACAGCCTCACGCCCATCCACAAGACGGTGGTCATAAGACAACGCCAAATACATCATAGGACGTACAACTACCTCCCCCTTCACCACCACAGCTCTCTCTTCAATGCGATGCATCCCCAAAATAGCCGATTGAGGCGGATTCAAAATAGGCGTCGATAGCAAAGACCCAAAAATCCCTCCATTGGAAATCGTAAAGCTACCGCCACTTAAATCTTCTATGGATATGTTGCCGTCCCTGCCCTTTTTCGCAAAATTCGCAATGGACGCCTCTATTCCCGCTAAAGACAGTTTCTCCGCATGCTTAAGAACCGGCACCATCAATCCCGCAGGCGTACTCACCGCAACACCAATATGACAGAAATCTTTCAGAATAATAGACTCACCGCTAATCTCAGCATTCACTAAGGGTACGCGTTGTAAAGCCACAGTAGCTGCCTTGACAAAAAAGGACATAAAGCCTAGCCGCACACCGTGGCGTTTCTCAAAAGCTTCACGGTACTTTTGGCGCACTTCTTTCAAAGAAGACAAATCCACTTCATTAAATGTGGTAAGAATCGCACTTTTATGTTGCGCTTCCTTCAGCCTCTTCGCCACCGTCTTCCTAAGCTTTGTCATAGGCTCCGCACGCTCCCCCTCTTTCAACGGCCGCATTTCAGAGGAAAAAATCGGCGTATCCACTGGCACCGATACCGCCGCCGATACCGCCGCCTTTACAGATTCTCCAGCCACCGCCAACACATCAGCACGTAAAATACGCCCCCCCTTCCCCGTGCCGCTAATAGAGGAAATGTCCACCCCCTTCTCCTGGGCTAGCACCAACACAGACTCCATCACCAACGCTTCCTTTCCCTCCTTTTCTTCCTTCTCCTCCTTCTCCTCACGACGCTGCCCCTTTTTCTCTTGAGAAACCCGGGCACGCGCCCCCTCCTTAATGTGTCCTAGCACGCCTTTCACCATCACCGTGCCGCCTGCTTCCACCACTATCTTCTCCAATACCCCCCCAACTTGCGCCGGCACTTCAATTGTGACCTTATCAGTCTCCAAGGCACACAAAACATCATCTTCCCTAACCTCTTCCCCCACCTTCTTATACCACTTAGCAACAGTAGCTTCCGTAACCGATTCCCCTACTTCAGGAGCATATATTTCTACCATGATTCCCTCCCTAGTTTTTCCTTTGATTATGACAACGCCTCTTTTAAAAACGCCTCCTGTTCCTGATAATGTACCTGCCTTTGTCCTGTAGCAGGAGAGGCGGCTTCCTTGCGACCAACATAGGTAAGTGACCCAAACTCTTCCCTCAAAATCCGTTCAACAAAACGCCACGCCCCCATATTCTCAGGCTCCTCTTGACACCACTTCAACGCTTTCTTCCCAACCCCTGCTCTCACAAGAGCATCCAAGGGAAAAGGATATAATTGCTCAATCCTGATAATGTAAGTCAAGCGTCCCAACTTTTTCTCCTGTTTACGCCGCTGTAACAAATCATAATAAACCTTGCCGGAGCAAAGCACAACTTTTTCTGCCTCCTCCAAAGAACAGACAGGGGTTTCTTCCATTTTTATGCGTTGAAACCGCGTAGCGGCTGTAAAATCTTTCAAAGAGGAAACACAGCCTTTATGACGCAACAGAGACTTTGGCGTCATCACCACGAGAGGCTTGCGAAAATTCGTGACGACTTGGCGTCTTAGAAGATGAAAAAAATTCGCCGGCGTTGAGGGATTGACCACTTGAAGATTATGCTCAGCACACGCTTGAAGATAGCGTTCAAGACGCGCCGAACTATGCTCAGGCCCTTGCCCTTCATACCCATGGGGCAATAATAACGTGAGACCTGACATCCTTAACCATTTATATTCCCCAGAAGAAATAAATTGGTCAAAAATAATCTGCGCCCCATTGGCGAAATCCCCAAATTGCGCTTCCCATATCACTAAAACTTCAGGACGCGTCAAACTGTACCCATATTCAAATCCTAAAACCGCCTCCTCCGAAAGAGGAGAATCCAAAAGATCAAACCGCGCCCCAAGAGACCCCAAGGGCACATAATCTTCTCCTGTAGACTGATGAACAATAACGCCATGACGTTGGCTAAATGTCCCACGCCTACTATCCTGACCAGAAAACCTCACCGGCACGCCTTCCAACAATAAAGACCCAATAGCCAATGCCTCCCCCGTGGCCCAATCAATCCCCGCCCCTTTTCGCAACATCAACAGACGCTTCTCCATGAGAGCCTTCACCTTAGGATGAACATCAAACCCCTGCGGGGTCTCATTCATCGCTTGAACAATGGACAATAATTTCTTTTTTGACACGCCTGTCTGCGTATAACAATAGTTGTGCGGCGCTTTCTGAAACTTCTCCCACTGGCCATCCAACCAATCAGGAGGCGTGGGAACATATTGCTTAGCAGAAGAAAAGGCCTCCTCCAGCTGCTCAGTATGGAGCTTTTTACTCTCTAAAACGCTCTCTTCAGAAACCACGCCCTCCTTGAGTAGCTTCTCACTATAGACAACAGCACAGCTCTTATGTTTCGCAATCGCCTTATACATCAGAGGCTGCGTAAACAGCGGCTCATCCGCCTCATTATGACCATGACGGCGGTAACAGAACATATCCACCACGACATCAGTCTGAAAAGTTTGCCGAAAGTCCATGGCAAGCGCCATAGCCCGCACAACAGCCTCCGGATCATCCCCGCCTACATGAAAAATCGGCGCCTGAACCATCTTTGCCACATCAGAACAGTAAGGTGACGAACGACCATACCGCGGAACAGTAGTAAACCCTATTTGATTGTTAATCACAAAATGCAATGTCCCTCCCGTCTCATAGCCTTCAAGACGCGAGAGGGTAAAACACTCAGACACCACCCCCTGTCCCGCAAAAGCAGCGTCTCCATGAATCAAAATCGGCAACACCTTGCTATAGCCTAAGCGACCACCCCGTAAATCACTCTTCCCTTTAGCCTTCCCTAACACCACAGGGTCAACAGATTCTAAATGAGAGGGATTCGCCGTCAACGATAAATGCACGGTTTTCTGTCCTATTTTCACATCAGCCGAACTCCCGAGGTGATACTTCACATCACCAGAACCTAAGGCATGGTGATCAGCATCAAAGTGTCCCTGAAATTCCCGAAAAATAGAGGCATAGGGCTTTTGTAACAGATGCGTTAGCACATTCAGGCGCCCCCGGTGAGCCATGCCAATAATCACTTCCTCCACCTCATGGGCAGCCCCACGCTCTATGGCTTCGCGCAAGGCTGGAAGCGTGGCTTCTCCGCCATCAAGTCCAAACCGCTTCGTGCCAATAAACTTAAGACCTAAAAAACGCTCAAAATTCTCCGACTGCAACAGCTGCTCAAGAATAAACCCTTTCTTCTCCTCATCAAAACCAGGCGGCGGGGACTCTATGGCTTTCTGTATCCACTCTCTTTGCTGTAGACTCTGTATATGCATGTATTCCACAGCTAAAGTGCCGCAATACAGACGTTGTAACACACTCAGAAGCTCTTTTATAGAAGCCACTTCAAGACCTAATACCCCTCCTAAATAAATCTCTCTTTCCATATCTTTGGTCTCAAAGCCATAAGTCTTAGGGTCCAAGTCTCCATGATTCACAGGAGGATGCAACTTCAAGGGGTCAAGAGAAGCAGAGAGATGTCCCCTCACTCTGTAAGCACGAATCAGCATCCATGCCCGTATGGAATCTTGAATAGCCACTTTTAACTGCGTGGAAGAAATGGCGCTCTTTACCTCAGTCTCAGCACCATATAAAGCCTTCTCTACCGCCCGGTGCCACCCGCGCGCCTCTTTCTCTTTTCGCCCCACCCCGTCCTTTTGCCCTCCAAGAGCTAAAAAAACCTCTTGCCATTGAGAAGAAACTGAAGACGGGTCTTCCTGATACCCCCTATACAACCCTTCAACCCATTCAACACTATCCCCAGACAGAATAGCGCTTAGTATCTCATTAGGAGACCCACCCATACTAGCTTAACACTTGTTTCATCACATCCCCTATTTCTACAGGCGAATCCACAACACGTACCCCCGCTTTCTTAAGTGCCTCTATCTTGCTCTTAGCCGTGCCCTGCCCCCCTTCCACAATAGCCCCAGCATGCCCCATGCGCTTCCCCGGAGGCGCCGTAAGACCCGCAATAAAACTCACAATCGGCTTCTTCACCGCACAACGCTCAATAAAAAGCGCCGCCTCTTCTTCCGCCGTGCCGCCAATCTCTCCAATCATCACAATGCCTTCCGTTCCCTCATCATTGAGAAAAAGCTCCAAACAATCAATAAAACTCGTGCCCGGTAACGGGTCTCCTCCTATCCCAATACAGGTACTTTGACCTAACCCATTCTCAGTCAGTTGTAAAACCGCCTCGTAAGTGAGTGTACCAGAGCGCGATATCACCCCAATACACCCTTCTTGGTGAATATCTCCAGACATAATGCCAATCTTGCACTGCCCGGGTGTAATAATACCCGGACAATTAGGCCCTATTAACCGCGTCTTGTAAGACTGTAGCAACTTCTTAACCCGCATCATATCCAGTATAGGAATCCCCTCCGTGATACAGACAACCAGTTCAATGCCAGCATCAGCGGCTTCTAAAATGGCATCTTTCGCAAAAGCAGGCGGAACAAAAATCATAGAAGCCGTAGCACCAGTCTCCTCCACCGCCTCCATCATGGTGTTGAAAACCGGTAACCCCATGTGCGTCTGTCCCCCCTTTCCGGGCGTACAACCCCCTACCAACCGGGTGCCATAATCCAAACACCCCTGACTATGAAAAGTCCCTTGAGACCCTGTAAATCCCTGACAAATCACACGCGTATCACTCCCTACTAGTATCGCCATCTCACACACACTCAATAATGCTCAAAGCCGCTTCCCGAAGCGTATTCGCAACCTTAAGAGGAAACGATGAAGAGTTCAACATCTCTATGCCTTCCTGTCTATGCGTCCCCTCTAGTCGTATGACTAAAGGAACATGCAAGGGCTTTTCTTCTAAAGCTGCTAAAATACCGCTCGCTAAAACATCGCATCGGACAATCCCCCCAAAAATATTCACCAATATGCCTTTCACCTTCTTATCAGAGAGAATAATATCAAAAGCCGCCTTCACGCGGTCCTTAGTCGTACCACCTCCAACATCAAGAAAATTAGCAGGCTTCCCACCATAAAGCTGTATCACATCCATAGTCGCCATAGCCAATCCCGCCCCATTGACCATACAGCCAATGTTGCCATCTAGGCGCACATAGTTCAGTTGATAATCCGAGGCTTTCTTTTCTGTTACCTCTTCTTCATTATCATCGCGCAACTCTTTCCACTCTTTGTGTCTGAAAGCCGCATTGTCATCCAAGAGCATTTTCGCATCCAACGCCGTCCACCGCTCCTCCGTTAAAATTAAAGGATTAATCTCTATCAATGTGGCATCCAATTGTAGTAAAGCCTGATAAAGTTTCTTCAAGAGCGCCACAAAAGGAGAGATTGTATCAGGGTTTAAGCCTAATCTAAAAGCGATTTTCCTAGCCTTGTAATTTTCTATGCCCTCTAAAGGATGAACAGATTCCTTGAGAATCTTTTCCGGGCGCTGCAGGGCTACCTCTTCAATATCCACCCCCCCCTCAGAAGACGCAACAAAAGTAAGACTTTGCGTCTTTTTATCCAACAGAAGAGAAAGATAAAATTCTTGCTCAATAGTAGTCCCCTCTTCAATATAAAGCCTCTTGACTATCTTGCCTTTTTTACCGGTCTGTTTTGTCACTAAAGGGGCACCCAACATATCACGAGCCGCCTTGCCTACCTCCTCAAGACTGGACACAAGACGCACCCCGCCCCCGCCCTCTTTATCCAGTTTTCCATTTCTCAAAAACCGCCCAGCACCACGCCCTCCAGCATGAATCTGCGCCTTCACAACATAAGTCTCACTCCCCAAAGAACGCGCAACCGCCTCCGCCTCCTCCCCACGAAAAACAACACCTCCCGCTAACACAGGAACCCCGTAAGATTTTAACAAAGCCTTCGCTTGATATTCGTGAATCTTCATGAAGACTCCAACCGGTCACATTGCTCTACCAAAGACGCAACAGACTCATAAGATGCTCGAAACTCTTCCTGCTCCTTTTCATTCAAAGGAAGCTCCACAATCTTCTCCACGCCACCACCACCAAGAATCACAGGTACACCAACATAAGCACCTTGTACGCCATATTCCCCACGACAAAAAGCCGCTACAGGCATCATCCTACGGCGATGAAATAACACCGCCTTTGCCATCTCAACAGCCGCCACGGCAGGGGCATAATACGCAGACCCCTTCTGTAATAAACGCACAATCTCAAGACCTCCCTCACGAGTCCTCTCTATAATCCCTAATAAAGTCTCCGCACTCAAGTCTCCTCTCTCAATCCACACCGGAAGCCCAACACCGCATACCGTTGTAAACCGCACCAACGGTACCATCAAATCCCCATGCCCCCCTAACACTAAAGCAAAAACCTCCCGCACAGATACCTCCAACGCTTGAGACAAAAACGTCGCAAACCTAGCACTATCCAATACCCCAGCCATGCCCACAACCTTACAGGTCTCAAGACCCGATGCCCTCTGTAATACCCCAACCATCACATCTAAAGGATTCGTGATGCAAATGACAAATGCCTCTTTAGCATACGCCCCTATCTCTTTGCCTACCTCCAACATCACCTTCCTGTTAATAGACAATAA
The DNA here is from genome assembly GCA_965222575.1 of Alphaproteobacteria bacterium. Taxonomy (GTDB): domain Bacteria; phylum Pseudomonadota; class Alphaproteobacteria. The sequence continues at coordinate 653,932 of OZ244958.1, read as the reverse complement.
ATCTTCGCGACTCATGCCCTCCCTACGGGCAACACCCGCCGTCACAATCACTACATCCGCCCCCGCAATGGCGCGGTACTCATCACTCCCCTCTACCCGCACATCAACACCAACCGCCGCACTACCCTGCTGTATATCCAAAGCCTTCCCCACCGCTACATCACCCATAATATCAACAATCACTACATCACCTATCCCCTCTAATGCTAACTGATAAGCTATACTACCCCCTATATTGCCACCACCAATAAGGGCTATTTTCTTACGCTTAAAAACTTTCTCCACAGGCACCAACCTATAGTAAGACTAACCCCAGAAGGCTAATTCATCTCTCTTTCCACTTTACAAAATTCCACTCCTGTTGACAGCTTTTTTTTCAAAAAATCCTCGCATGAGACTAACGCCTTCGACTAAACTAACGCCTGAGCCGCCTGAGACTAAAGCCTTAAAGCCTTCGACTAACGCCTGAGACTAACGCATTAAGAGAGGGAAGGCTGATTACTAATAAATTCTAAAGACACTTCCCTAATCCTTCAATAAGCTCCTTCCTGTCCTTCCATGGGGGGCATTAAGAGAAGGCAAAGGGGGGGCCGCATTAAGAGAGAAAGGCAAAGGGGGGTGCGGAGGGAAGGCAAAGGGGGGTGCCGCATTAAGAGAGAAGGCAAAGGGGGGAGTCGCATTAAGAGAGGGAAGGCAAAGAGGAGGATGCCGCATTAAGAGAGAGAAGGCAAAGGGGGGATGCCGCATTAAGAGAGGGAAGGCAAAGGGGGGTGTCGCATTAAGAGAGGGAAGGCAAAGGGGGGGGCATTAAGGGGAAGGCAAAGAGGAGGAGGCATTAAGAGAGAGAAGGCAAAGGGGGGTGCCGCATTAAGAGAGAAGAAGGGGAGTCAAAGGGGGAAGGCAAAGGGGAGGAGTGCCGCATTAAGAGAGAGAAGGCGCATTAAGAGGGGGGCAAAGAGGAGGGGTGCCGCATTAAGAGAGAGAAGGCAAAGGGGGGAGTCGCATTAAGAGAGGGAAGGCAAAGGGAGGAGGGGTGCCGCATTAAGAGAGGGAAGGCAAAGAGGAAGGAGTCGCATTAAGAGAGGGAAGACAAAGGGGGGTCGCATTAAGAGAGGGAAGGCAAAGGGGAGGATGCCGCATTAAGAGAGGGAAGGCAAAGGGGAGGTGCCGCATTAAGAGAGGGAAGGCAAAGGGGGAGTGCCGCATTAAGAGAGGGAAGACAAAGGGGAGTGCATTAAGAGAGGGAAGGCAAAGGGGAGTGCGCATTAAGAGAGAGAAGGCAAAGGGGGGGGGGGGGGAAGGCGGGGTGCCGCATTAAGAGAGAGAAGGCAAAGGGGGAAGAGTCGCATTAAGAGAGGGAAGGCAAAGAGGGGAAGGGCATTAAGAGAGAGAAGGCAAGGGGGGAGTCCGCATTAAGAGAGAGAAGGCAAAGGGGGGGGGTGCCGCATTAAGAGAAGGCAAGAATTAAGAAAAAGAAGGCAAAGGGAGGTGCCGTAGAAGGCAAATTAAGGGCCTTTGTGTAGCCGCACAGTGGGAGGAACATTCTCTTTTGGACTTAAAGTAAAAATCTCAATACCCTCCTCCCTAATCCCAATGGTATGTTCGTATTGAGCCGATAAAGACAGGTCTCTCGTCACAATTGTCCAGCCGTCCTGTTTCAGCTTAATCTCCTTGCGCCCAGCATTAATCATAGGCTCTATGGTAAAACACATGCCCGCCTTCAGCCGTATCCCTTCTGCTGGACGACCGAAGTGTAAAACACTTGGACTTTCATGAAAATTCCTCCCAATACCGTGACCGCATAGCTCGCGTACCACCTCATAACGATACTTCCTAGCATGATGCTCAATAGCATATCCAATATCGCCTAATGTCGCACCCTCGCAACTAGCAGCCTCAATCCCTTTCCAAAGACACTGACCCGTCACCTCAACTAGTCGTCGGGGAGATATCCCTATCTTCCCAACTCCTATCATACGGCTTGTATCACCATAAAAACCCTCCACAATAACTGTAACATCCACATTCATAATATCTCCTTCCTTCAAAACCTGCTGCCCCGGTATCCCATGGCAAACCACATGATTAACAGACGTACACACCGATTTCGGAAACCCTCTATAATGCAAACTCGCCGGCTTCCCCCCATGAGATACAATAAAATCATGACAGATTCTATTGACCTCATCAGTGGTCATACCAACTTCTACTTTTGGCTCTAAATAATCCAATGTTTGCACCGCTAGCCTCCCAGCACGCCTCATAAATGCAAACTCCTCCCCACTATAAAGAATAATCTCTCCCATAAAACTCACCCTCCCTAAAAAAGAAAAGCCCTTTTTCATACCCCCTCTCTTTGATAGTATATACTAAACTTTCCCCCTTGTTACCACGATTACCCTAACAAAATCTCATGCCCCTCCCTAAACGAAAACCCTTCATGACACTCCTCTCCTCCCCCTCAGGAGCCGGAAAAACCACAATGTGCCAACACCTCATCAAGACCTTCCCTAAACTGCGTCTCTCCATCTCTACCACAACACGACCCAAAAGACCCAACGAACAACAAGGCATAGACTACCACTTCACCTCCCTTGACAACTTCAACAAAAAACAAAAAAAAGGGGACTTCCTAGAATACGCCAAAGTCTTCGGGAACTTCTACGGAACAGAAAAACAACAAGTCCTCTCCCTCCTCAACAAAGGATACGATGTCCTATTCGATATAGACTGGCAAGGGGTACTCCAAATCCAACAACAGCCCCTCAACATACCCTTAATGACTATCTTTATCCTACCACCCTCCCTGCAAGTCCTCCACCAACGACTCAAAGCCCGTAACCAAGACTCACAGGACACGCTCAAAAACCGCATGTCCGTAGCACAACAAGAAATCACACACTATACACAATACGACTATGTCGTCATTAACGACCATCTGCAAACCTGTCAACAAATCCTAGAATCCCTCATCAGAGGATTCTCCTACCACAAAACCGTACAAGGCTATTTAGAACCTTTCGTTCAAAACTTTACCTAACACTCCACAGCTACAAAAAAAGGGTACCCCTTTAGAGGGTATCCCTTTAGAGGGTATCCCTCCTCTTACAGCTCCTCCCAGCCCCCGCCTTGCTTCTCACCAATATCGCCCCGCTGCCGCTTTAATAAAAACTCCATTGGCTCCAGATAAACCTCTTCCCCCTTCCCCCGTTTCTCCAATCCTTGCACCGCAAGACCTACTAAGTCTTTCCCCACCTCTCTCAAGGTGCCGCTCGACAAAGAGGTATCAAGTCCCTCTTTAGAAGACGCAACCAAAATCTCTTTAATCCCTTCCTGCCATCCTTTCACCATATCCCAAGCCTCCTGTAAAGACTCTTCATGATAAAAAATCCCCACAATAAAAGCCCCATAAGCTAATGCTACTAACGGAGTCCCTCCATCAGCAGAACGTAACTCTAAATAAGGCCTCAACCTTACTTCAGGAAACACCGCAGCAATATGGTCTTCCCAATCCTCCGCTTTAGGGATAAGGTCTTCACAACCAGAGAGCTTACCAGATAAAAACTCTGAAAAATCACTCCCCGCTACATCATGATAAACCCCAGTCTCTCTATCCATCACAAAATACATAGGCACTCCTAACAGATAGTCCACATAAGCACAAAATCCAAACCCTTTCGAAAACACAACAGAAGGGATACCACATCTTTCAGCGTCCGTATTATCCCATACATAGCCTCTATAACTAACAAAAGGGGTTTTCTCCCCATTGCAAAAGGGGGAGGAGGCAAAAACCGCGCGAAAAAACGGAGAAAGCAATAAAGCCAGACGATATTTCAGCACCATATCTTCTTCCGATTCGTAATCAATGGCCACCTGCAAGCCTGTGGTACGCAACATCATATCCAAGCCACAGTCTCCCTTTTTTGACATATAGTGCTTCATAATGTCATAGCGCACTTTTGGCATAAAGGCGATCTCCTCGCGTTTCGCCGTAGGGTGAAACCCACGAAACACAGGCCTAATACCCATCTTCTGACAAATACCGCTCAGCACACGCAATACCGTTACCAACTCCTCATGTACCTCATGAAGCGTTCGGTAAGGAGGGGTGGAAATCTCAAATTGCCCGCCCGGCTCTAAAGTCAGTGACATGCCCCCTTTGCTAAGAGCAATCACATATACTCCCTCCCGCACAGGACTCCAGCCATCAACATCACACAAAAGACCAAAGAGACTCTCAATCACATCGTAACCGATAGGCTTACCTGTCTCTTCATGACACAAAAAAAACTCATACTCCATGCCAACGCGAAAAGCATCACGACTCTTAATACCCTTAACAAAAGGTTCCAGTAGCATCTCTTTTGTTAACATGAGGAAGAGGCGTTTAGGGAAAAAAATTGATAAATGACCAAAGCCGCTAAGGCCGCAGTATCAGACCTTAACAGCCTTGTACCTAAAGACACAGGTGTCACAAATTTTCGCTTACAAAGAGAGGCACGCTCCGCCGGAGAAAACCCTCCTTCCGGTCCAACTAAAACCCATACGTTCCTTATCCGCTTCATATCAGAAGCCCTAAGAACGTCCACAAAATCTTCCCCTCCCATCTCATCACAAAAGAAAAGACGCGAAGACGCACAAAGAGAAAGGGAAAATTCCTCAAGAGATAACAAAGAACACACCTCTGGTACAGTCAACCTTCCACACTGTTCTGCCGCTTCTTTGGCTTGGCTTTTGAGACGCTCCTTTCTTAGACTGCGCACTGTACAGCGCTGCGTTAAAATCGGCTGGAAAACCCCAACCCCTAACTCCGTCCCTTTTTGTACTAGGAATCCCATCTTCACAGACCGCACAAGAGCAAACACTACCCCCACAGAAGGCACAACACAACAAGGCTGAACCCGCAACAATCTTTGACACAACAAAATAGTCCCTCCTCCCCTATAAGCAACCCGACCCCCCCACTGACCATCTCTCCCATTAAAAATCTCCACCTGCTCCCCTTCTCTCACCCTCATGACCGTCCGAACATAGTGCCCTTGACCACAGGATAACACAACTTCTACCCCCGCCCCTAAATCCTGCTGAACAAATAACCGTACCACCCTCACTGCCTTCTCTTTAATACAAAACTAGCCGCCTCCTCCAAAAGAGAAGGCCTCGGTACAGAAAGAGACCTAAGACACGCACAGGCCTCCTCATAAAGACGCTGCGCTTCCGCTTGTGCTTCCCCTAAAGACATAACCTCTAAAAGCGTAGACTCCCTCCTGCCCGCCTTCCTATCCCCCCTCTCCAATAAATCATCAGTAACTTGAAACAAATCCCCCAATAGCATACTGAAAGTTCTCAAAATCTCTAAATCTTTCCCATGCAACGCCGCTAATCCCCCCGCACAAACACAACACACTTCAAAAAGTTTGCCAGTCTTTAACCGCCGAACTAACTGTAACTCCTCTTTACTCCCACCTCCATGACGCCACTCTTCATCCAACGCCTGCCCCCCACACAAACCCCTCAATCCCGTCGCCTCGAGAATCTCCTCTAAAATTAACCCCTTAACCCCCTCAGAAAATGGCCCCCGTACCACTTGCTCTAACGCTCCTATCAATACACAATGCGCCCCTAAAACCGTCAGAGCCTCCCCATACACTACATGAGTCGTAGGCAAACCCCGCCTCTCACTCTCATCATCCATACACGGCAAATCATCACACATCAATGACCAAGCATGTAGCATCTCTATCACAACCCCCAAATGTTGAACCTGTCGAGACTCTACTTGCCAAAAATTTCCGCAAATCCATACCAAAAAAGGACGAAACCTCTTCCCCCTAGAACAAATTCCATACCGTAGCGCCCCATACAAAGATGAAGACGGCGCTCGCAAACGATACGACTCAACCACTTCCTCCAAATAACGCTCAAAAGACGGAAGAAACGCCCGAAATGCTGCCTTAAAAGATGACATCATCCCCTTCAGAAGCATCCACTAACACTTCCTCCACTCCCTCCTCACGCGGCCTCACCACTTTAATCGCATTTATCCTATCTTCCGCTGCCTTCAACGCCTTATCACAAAAACCCTTCAAAACCATCCCACGCTCATATAACTGAACAGACTCCTCTAAAGCTAAAGAACCCGATAACTTCTCAACAATCTTCTCTAACTCCTTCAATGCCTCCTCAAAAGAGGGATTCTTGTCACCTTTCTTCATCTTTCTCCCTTCTCATTCAAGAGTATGCCCCCTTCATCCCTAACCCAATGACCCCCTTCCTCTTCCCCTCTAGCCCGTCCCTTTTTCTTCTGTAGCTTTAGCTGTACCTTTCTTCTTCTTTTTCTCATCATCTATAGCAGGCTTCTCAGAAGAGGGTGTCCCCTCCTTCTTTTTCTGTGCATCATCCACAGCTCGCTTCTCAGAAGAGGGTGTCCCCTCCTTCTTTTTCTGCGCATCATCCACAGCTCGCTTCTCTGAAGAGGGTGTCCCCTCTTTCTTTTTCTGCGCATCATCCACAGCAGGCTTCTCAGAAGAGTCCTCCTCCTCCTCTTCTTTTTTCCCTTCTCCTCCCAAAGCTTCCCCTAGAATCGACCCTAGCAAGGCACCAGACGCTTTAGACCCATAAGTTTTCATCGCTTCTTTCTCATCTTCTATTTCCACCGCCTTAATAGAGAGAAAAATCCTTCTGGTTTTCTCATTAATGCTTGTAATCTTCGCATCAACTTTATCCCCCACAGCAAATCGATTCGTCCTCTGGTTATCTCTGTAGGAAGAAATATCCCCTCTGCGGACAAATCCTCTCATCCCATTAGACAAAGTCAGGGTAATGCCGGCATCGTTGACACTTGCCACAACCCCCGTCACACGCTTGTGCAACTCAAGGTCTAAAGCCTTCTGAAAGGGGTCTTCCGTCAGCTGCTTCACCCCAAGATTAATCCGCATCCTTTCCAAATCTACCTCCAAAATGCAAGCTTCGATCTCCTGCGACTTCCTATAGTCATTCAACGCCTGCTCCGGGTCCTTATCCCAACTCAAATCCGACATATGCACCATGCCCACCATATCCTCTTCCCCCTCCAAAGCAATAAACAAACCAAAATCACTAATAGACTGCACTTGCCCCCTAATTTTTGTCCCCACAGGATTTTCCTCCTGAAACTTCATCCAAGGATTGTTAACAGCTTGGCGCAAACTCATGCTAATACGCCGCTTCTCTTTGTCAATGCCTAAAAGCACTACCTCTACCTCTTCCGATGTTGAGACAATTTTAGAAGGCTCAGCCCGCCGCCCCCAGCTCATTTCCGTAACATAAATTAACCCCTCAATACCGGGCTCTAACTCCACAAAAGCCCCATAATCTATAATGTTGGTCACGCGCCCTGTATACTTCTCTCCTACTTTATACTTCTCCTCTATACAATCCCAAGGGTCTTCCTTGAGCTGCTTTATCCCTAACCCAATGCGCTTCTTATCCGACTGAATATAAAGCACTTGTACATCTACACTCTGCCCCACTTCCACAAGCTCTGAAGGGTGCGATAACCGCTTATAAGACATATCCGTAATATGTACCAGTCCGTCCAGGCGCCCTAAGTCTACAAATACCCCGTAATTCGTTATATTTTTCACCACGCCTTGCAAGACTTGTCCTTCTTTCAGCTCCGATAGAAAAGTCGCTTTCTCCTCTTCCATCCCCTCATCAGAAACAGCACGCCTAGAAACAATAATATTCCCCCAAGCCCTATCCATCTTCAAAATCCTAAACAAATGAGTCGTCCCCACAAGACTCTCCGAATCCGCCCCAGGCAAAAGATCAGACTGACTCCCAGGAAGAAATCCCAAAATCCCTCTCACCTTAACAGTAAATCCCCCCTTAACCCAAGACTCTACACTCCCCTCAACCGCTTTCCCAGCCTCAAAAAGCTCCTCCATCTCCGCCCAAACTTTCCTATTACGAACACGTTGGCGACTCAATACGCACAACGCACGACGCGTTTCCATATGCTCCACAAAAACTTCCACAAGGGTTCCTCGCGATACCTCCTCCCCCGCAGAGGTAAACTCCTCTAAAGGAATCAATCCTTCCATCTTAAGACCAATATCCACCGATACTTGATTCCCTTCCACCATCACCACTACCCCCTGCACAACCGACCCCTTGAGACTCTCTACGCTCCCCTCCCCTAAAAGAGACACAAATTCCTTGCGCGCCTCTTCATCAGCTTCATGGGGTATCACAATATTATTAGTGTCCTCTACCAAGACTTATTACCCCTATGCATTCTTCTTCAAAGCATCTAGTATACAGGGAAAACAAAAAGGATGAAAAGAGTTTTTTCACTTCTTACCAGAGAGTCTCATGGGGAAATACAGAAGCAATATACGCCATAGCCGCTTTTGTCATGGACTCCTTATTGCCCGTTGTATCAAGTATATAAGCGTCTTTAGGACAGACAAGAGGGGCTATGGTGCGCTTTTCATCCCGAGAATCCCGCCTCAACTGCTGCTCCATAGTAACATCCCGCCTCTTCACTCTTACTGCTAGAGGGGCTTCCAAAAAGAATTTCACCCCCGCTTCCGGACAAACAACACTCCCTGCATCACGACCCTCTAAAATCACAGGCTTCTTCTTTTGACAATAGCGCGTTATCAACTCTCGTTGATAACGCGTAAGTAAAGTGCGCACCAATGGAAAAACAGCTATCTGTGACGCCACTTCCGCTACCGCTTCAGTCTCCATTTTCGAAAGTGACAACTGCCCCAACACAAGGGATTCTACTTTCTGTACTGACTGCTTCAACTCTAGTAGCGCACAAGCCAATACACTCTCTTGTGTGACCGCCCCCCCGGCCTCTAGCACACACATTGCTATATAGCGATACAAAACACCCGTATGTATCACAACTCCCCCCATCCTAGAAGCAAGATTTTTCGCCAGAGTGCTTTTCCCTGTAGCCCCCCTTCCATCTATGGTGATTACAACCGGGGCACCCATCCCGCTTGCTCTAAAAACGATAGCCTACTCGTACAGACAACCGCTGAAGATTCAAGTTTTTTACCTCTGTCATCTCCGAACTAACAGACGTATTGCCCTCTATTGCCAGCGGGTCATTCATTGCGCGCTTGTCTCCTCTCACATCCATATCAGCAAACACAAGAGAAAGCGCAAAATCTTCCGCTTTATAGGCTGGTAGAGAGGCTTTCATGATATCGTATTCTAGCCCCAAAAAAATCCCTGACGGCATGACAAAGGATACCATTCCCCCTATCACAAAGGCGTATTTAATGGCTTTCACCTCCTTTAAGGCTAGGGAAAAACTTTTCCCCGGAATTTCATATTTCGCATCATCAGACAAACCGAAACTATTGCCGCCTTCAGTATTCGACTCAAGAATGGTCTTTGTACGTTGATAGCCAATCTTTATAGCCAAAATAGTAGAGAAACCCCCATAAGTTTCAAAAATAAATCCAATGGGAATCGTTAACCCTATGGCTGATAGTTTGCCCTCTTTCAACGTCACAGAACCCTCTGAAAGAGAGAAAGAACGGAAATAAGCAGGAGCAGATTCAAAAGCTGTAATATCCGTGGCAGAAAAATTATGTTGAAAGCCCCCTAAAATGACATAATACAACTGCGTCCCTATCATCATGTTATCCCCAAACTTCATCTCATACCCCAAAGAGAGGTCATAGCCTATACTGCCTCTCTTATTCTTGTCTTTCAGTACCAATTTCTCAGTACCCCGCAAAGCATACCAAGAATACCTCTCATTGTAATCCCACTCACGAACCTGCATACGAAAACTTCTCTCGGCATCAATTTTCGACCAGCCCGTCCCCAAAGAAATAATCAATGTATCTTCAGGCATCACTTCCGCACTCCCATGAGAGTTTAGGAAAAAAAGACAAAAAATAAGACTATAAAAATACTTCATCACAAGAGATACACCTCCCTGAAAAATTAAAAATCCTTGAGAACTAACTTCCTACAAAGCTTTAGCATATTTAACCCACATCACCAAGAAAGTCAATAATAATAATTCCTCAAACTGCTGAACTCTCTAAAATTTATACCCCACGCCAAGGGAAATTATTGTAATCCATCCTTCTATTTTTTTCAATTCTCCCAGAGATTTATCACCTTCCTTATTGGCTGGCACAGGGATTTGTAGACCTCCATATTCTAAGAAAGCCACCATTCCGCCTTTGCTATAAAGAGTCACGCCACCCGCTATAGCAATCCTAAGGATGGAAGCAGAAGATTCCGCAATGTTACGCACCCCAGTCGTCAAGAGTGTAGCGGTGTCAGGTTTTACCGTTCGAGACGTAATAGCCCCTTCCCAATTCAGGCTATGCTCTTTCAAGCGCAAGGTCGTGTACTGATAGCCAAATTTTCCATAAAAAGAAACCGCCCCACCTCCAAAAACCCAAGCCCCTACATCCACAATACCCCCTACGCCTAAGGTTGTTAACTCTCCTTCCTGAAGATTGATTCTCATAGAAGCTTTCTCAGAGCCTGTTTCATTATACAACTCACCATTAGCAGCACTAGAGGCATTCTCCAAATCAAGCCAACGAGCAACTTTCCCCAATTTCTTATACTCTCCATAAGCCCCAGCACTGAATATCTTATTGGACATCACATAATAGTGCCCACCTGTAAAGAACCCTAGTACTCTTTTCTCCTCAAATTTATCAACGCCCTCAAAATAAATAGAGCTTGACACAGGGTCTGCCACCTCTTTTACACTTAAATTCCGCTTAAGCTTCACATCACTAAAACTGGTGCCAATATACAAAAACCCGCCTCCCTGTACCTCAAAACTCGTACCAAAGAAAAGAAAAACTCCTAACATAAGACCGATACAGTACTTCATCATTTTATTCCCTTTCGCTCTCTTCTCTCTATGGTCTCCTTCCCTCATTCCCCTAACACGTCCTTTTACAAGTTCAATAAAACCCTCAGCACATCATAACACAACTCACTCAACAGGACAATAACTAAAAAACCTTAAAGACGCCGCCCTTGTCCTCAAAAAAAATAGAGTCTTCAATATCCTCATGACAATTAGCCGTAAAACAAAGCAAGCCTTCATGAAGAGGGCTTGAAGAAGCCCCCATAATACCGATAAAATAGTCAGTATGAAACAGTCTCAAGGGTTTACCCTCATGGAAATTCTCATCGCCTTTCTCTTGGCGTCTTTGGTGATACTCGTAGGGATACAGCTTTACAGCTTTGTGTTAAGAAGCGGACAGTATACCCAAGAACACAGACCACTCATGACGGCTTTGTCCTTTTTTCGGCATCAACTCTATGTGCCTTCTTCCTCTCCCTTAGGGTCTTTTTGGGAAGGAACCCCTCACCAGATTACTTTCATCTCTCCCATCAGCGCTCAATACGGCGAAACCCCCATCCCCGTTCTTGTCTCTTACACTTTTACCCCTCAAAAAAAGGCTCTCGTCTACACAGAAACGACTCTCCCCCCGCCTTGGCTTGCCCCTCAAAATTCCCTCGACCCCCTCCCCCACGCCCTCCTAAACCAACACCAAAAAGCCCTCGCTATGATGGAAACCCTAGACACTATGCCTCTTTCTTCCCCAGGACAATGGCAAGGGGTTGTATTCAACCAAGTAGATAAGGTAGCCTTTTCCTATTACAACAATCACCAATGGACATCTCAGTGGACATCACACCCAACCGCTCAACACACCCAACCGCGACCTGTAGTACTACGCCTCCAAATGGTGCGCGCAGGCAAACAAGAAGACCTCTTCCTAGAGGTCGGGGTTTTATCCTTATCTTCGTCCTTTGGATCACCATAGGGGCTTCCGTCTTCCTAGCACAACTGCTGCACTCTCTCGATAACAAAAAAGTCGTCCAAGAGCTAGGAAGCTACCCCCTCCATAAAAGAGAACTCTACGACGGACTAGCCTACCTGATTGCTATAGCACAAAACGCCGCCCTAGTAGTCCATAAAGATTGGGTCACCTCCTATCACAAAGAAATGGTCATCAAGCTCGAAAAATATCAAACGGAAAAAAACCGTCTCTTCAACAGCCTCAAAGAACTACTCAAAAATATTATAGACCTTGACGACTTGCTCCCCACAGACCAACCCTTCCAAATAGACCCCTCCTTGCTGAAAACAGAAAAACTCACTCTGAACCTCTTCGCTTCTTCCTTGTTCGTCAAACAATATAACCCCTCCCCAATCCCCTATCAACTCTCCTTAAACGACAAATCTACCATCTCCGTCACCGTACAATACGCAGGTAAAGGAAAACTCAACCCCAATCTCCTAGAGGAAGCAACACTCAAACGCCTCTTCCTCCATCTCGGTCTCTCTCCTCAAAAAGCCCCCGCCCTCGCCGCAACACTCGCCGATTGGAAAGACCCAGATATCTTCCCCCGAGGACTCAACACAGAAGGAACCTACCTCCACCAACAACAACTCCACCACCAAAGCCACAACACCGCTTTCTCCTCAATAGGACAGGCTCTCTTTCTCAAAAATAGCTCCATAGACCTAGTGGCCTTCCTACAAACCCACTTCAGCCCCTATAATCTCAACAAATTACAACCCAATACCCTCTCTCCCTCTCTCCTATCAGCACTAACAAATCTCCCCCCCAATGTCTGTCGTACCGCTCTGAACGCCCTCAAAATAGACAGGACTTACGACCACCTCGCCTTTTCCGTCGGCACCTTACACGCCAACACAATTAAAAAATTCCTACACCTCAAAGGAGACCCCTACAACCACCGCTATATAAGCCTCACCCTCAAGAAAAACAGCGCAACCCTAAAAGCCATCTACGATAACACAACCAAACAAATTGTTGCCCTCTTCTAAAACTAGTACCATCACACACACACACCCAAAACAAATTGTTCTCCTCTTCCATAATATTAGCCCTTCTAGGTAGTCTGTTTTTCGCCTCCTTAGGAAGTTTCTTAGGCTGCCTCTCTTACCGCCTGAAGATAGCTCAAAACTCTCCTTACAAGATTCTCTTCAAGCCTTCCCATTGTCCCACTTGCCAAAAGTCACTCCGATTATGGGAGCTTGTCCCCCTCCTCTCAACACTCCTTCTTCGCGGCCAATGCCGCCACTGCCAAAAGCCCTATCCACAAGGATATTACCTCCTATTTGAAGGAGGATGCTTGGGCATTTTCATAGCCCTTTTCTTTCTCATAGGAGGAAAAGAGAGTGTGGTTTTCGCTCTTTTCGGCTCTCTGCTACTAGCCATTGCTGTCGAAGATTGGCAGTGCGGGATGATTTCTCCTCTCTATCTGATAGGACTCGGAGGCATAAGCCTAAGTAGCGCCCTCACCATAGGAGTTCCCCAAGTGCCTTTATGTTTCACCAGTACAGGTCTAGCCCTCATCTTTGTCATTGTCTTATCCAGTGGATACGCCCTCCTCAGAAGACAAAAAGGCATAGGAGAAGGAGATATTTATCTCTTAGCCTTCGTCTCTCTTTGGATACACCCCTATCAGGTACCGCTGTTGTTTTTTCTAGCCTCCACCAGCACTCTAATAGGGGTATTTCTGTCCCGAAAACGCAAGACCTCTTTCACAACGCCTTTCCCCTTCGCACCCGGCATCAGTTTTGCTGCCTTTTGTATCACTTTAGGGGAGAGATTGCTATGACCAGTGCTATCAGCACTCTCTTCATGGGCAGTGCCTCCTTTGCCATCCCCTCTCTGAAAGCCCTTCATCTTTCGCCTCTTTACCATCTCAAAGGAGTCTATAGCCGCCCCCCCCAAACAAGGAAAAACGCCCACCTTGCCACTCCTGTACACCGATTTGCCCAAGAACACAACCTTCCTCTCTTTACCCCCCCAAGTCTCAAAACCCAAGACGCTTTTCAAACCTTTGCCTCCCTAAAACCCGAACTGGTCATCGTCATAGCCTATGGTCTTTTATTACCTCCCTCTTTTCTAGCCCTGCCGACAAAACACTGCCTCAATCTCCACCCCTCCTTGCTCCCCCGTTGGCGCGGCCCTTGCCCCATCCCACACACACTCCTAAACGGAGACCGCACCATAGGACAGACCCTCATCATTATGGATAAAGGTACTGACACAGGGGCTATCATCGCACAGCAATCCTTCTTAAGACCTCTCTCCGCTACCACTGAACAAATCACGGACTTCCTAGCTCAAGCCGCCCCAACTTTTTTGCTGCATTCCCTAAACTCCTACCAACAAGGGCATCTGATTCCTACCCCCCAAAGAGAAGAAGAAAGTTCCACCGCTCCCATTGTTACCTTTCAACAAACCCGCCTAGACTTCAGAAAACCAGCACAGAATCTCTATAACCTCTTCCTTGCTTTCGGAAAAGAACCGGGCGTCTGGTTCCAAGCTAGGAAGGAGGTGATTAAAGTCTTGAATTGCTCTCTCAAAGGAGACGTACAGGCTAATGTAGGAGAAGTGCTACAAGGAGGACAAGTGGCCTGCGGACAAGGCTCTCTACAACTCAAAACCCTACAACGGGCTTCTAAAAACCCTCAAAATATTCAGGAGTTTCTCCGCGGATTCCCTCTCCTAGGACAAACCCTCCTCTGAAGACTTACCTCTCTACCAACATTGTCCTTATGTCTTTTCGTTACCTGTTTATCATAGAGTATGACGGCACAGGATTAGCAGGCTGGCAAAAGCAAAAAACCGCCATAAGTATTCAGTCCCTTCTGCAACAGGCAGCCAAAGCTCTAACGGCAGAGACCTCAACTTTCTTCGGAGCTGGTCGTACGGATGCAGGCGTTCATGCCTTATGTCAAATCGCCCATGCCGACTTCTCAAAACCTCATTCCCCTATACGGTTGCGGGATGGATGTAACCACTATCTCCACACAAGCCTCCCCTTCAGCGGACAAATTTCCATTTTACATGTACAAAGCGTCCCCTCCGACTTCCATGCGCGATTCAACGCTTTAGAGAGACAATACGTTTACCACATCCTCAATCGCCGCGCCCATCTTTGCCTCAACCGCAATCGCGCCCTGCTGGTAAGAGTCCCTCTTGATACCGCACTGATGACAAAAGCCTGTCGCCTCCTAGAAGGATACCATGACTTCTCAAGCTTCAGAGACACAGATTGTCAAGCCCCTTCCCCTCAAAAAATCCTCTCTTCCCTCAACCTCATCTCTAAAGGAGACAGCCTGTTCATCACGGCTTGCGCCCCTTCTTTCTTACACCACCAAGTGCGGTGCCTAGTAGGAACCTTATTGAAAATCGGCAAACACCAATGGAAACCAGAACAAATTCCCGCTATCTTTCACCAAAAATCCCGCACCGCCGCAGGCCCTAACGTTCCCCCTTGTGGCCTATACTTCGTACGCCCCTTTTATGAGAAGGAACCTCCCATAAACTATCCTTTGGAGAGGGCTTTAACAGCTCTTCTATCAGACGAGATAACTTCTTAAAATCAAAAGGCTTCGGTAAAAATCCATCAGCATAAGAGGTGAGACCTTGATTAGCGGCTATGACAGCGGAGTACCCTGAACATAAAATCGTCGGCACCATGGGGTCTAACGCCTTAATCTTTTCTATGAACTCAAGACCTGTCATGCCCTCCATGGTCTGGTCTACAATGACCAAATCCCACGGACGACGACCACTTGTCCGAAAAAGCCTTTCAAACTGACTCAGCGCAGCCATAGGACAAATTTCCCCTTTCGCTCCATACCCCTGCCGCTTCAAAAAGGAGACCAGCATCGTGGTCACCAACACCTCATCATCCACCACCATAATACAACTCTTGCGTGACACAACAGACGGGGACTTTTCCTCCTCTGAATACGGTACAACCGCATCATTCGACCGATTCTTCAACGGAAAATAAAATGTCATCGTCGTCCCAACAGACCGCGCCGTGCACACATGAATCAGACCACAGGCTTTCACCATAACATCTAACACCTGCATCAAGCCTAGCCCACACACTTCCTTGCTCCCTTTAGTGGAAAAAAGCGGTTGGAAAATATACGGTAAAATCTCCTCTTCTATCCCCTTCCCGTCATCCCTAATCACAAGCCGTACATAAGGACCTTTGTGCTTCACAGAACAGACAAACAGGTGTTTCATCCCTTTCCCATCTTCCTCTAAATTCATAGGCACAGAAATCGTGCTAGAATCCCCAAACTTCCCCTCCATCTCTTTGCCTAGCGCCTCCACAGAAATCTCAATACTAATGCGTCCTATGGTCATAGAATTTTTCGCATTCACACACACATTCATTAAAAGATTGATCATCTCTACCTTCGATACCCCAACTTCACCGCTCCCTCTAATCTCCACGCAAAGAGATATCTCCTTAGGCAAAGTCGGCTCTATCAATTTCAGAAACTCTCTCACAATTCTCTCCACTTTGACTCCTGTTGGCGAGGACACTGCGTCCTTTTGCGCAACACACAACACCTCTTTGACCATTTCCTTCCCTTGAGAAGAGGCCTCCAAAATCTGTTTAGCAAATTCAAAAGCATCGCCCTGTAACATCTCTTTGAGCATCATCCCATACCCTTCAATAGAGGCTAGAATATTATTCAAATTATGCGCTAATTGTCCCGCTAGCATCCCAAGAGAGTGAATTTTATCCCTCACAAACAGGTGCCTGCCCATATGCACCGTCGGTTGATAAAACAGACACAAAATCTTCTTGTCCGCTAAAGACTTAAAAACAGCTTGCGCGGAACGCGACTTCTTATCCTCGCCATGCAAGGGCACTGTCCTGCTATAAAACCCATTGCGCCTTATCTTTTGTATGCAGGCTAGCTTATCTTGGTGACTCAAATTGAAAAATCGAAACAATAGAGCCTCCATCAACTCCTCCTTGCCTTGATGCCCTAAAAGAAAAGCCGCTTCCTGATTCCCCATGATAATCTGAAAAGACCTATTCAAAATCACGCAAGGAGTCTTTATCTGGTGAACCACATCCCGAAGAGACTCTTCATAGTCCTTGTGATAAAAATTAAAGGGAATAAACAAAAAGAGACTCTGCTCCTTTCTGTCCTCTCTGGTAATTAAAACCGCCCCATCTCCATAGCGCATCTCATAGGTATTCTTGCCTACCGTACGAACAGAGGTACAAGCTATACCAACTTCCGTGAGAATATTTTCAATCCTATGGTTTTTCTCTATCAGGCCATGGGGGCGACAAGAAGGAAAAAGCGTTTTAAGGGCGCTAGTCGTGAAAAAATACTTTTTTTTTTCTCCAAAATAAGACAAGCAGAAAGCTGTTCTCTTCCCCTACGCCGCCATCCTTGCCTATAGCCCCACAACAACCCCACAAGGAACACCAAAATACCAGCTACAAGAGCCTCATACATCATCAGATGCTATCTCCCATCCACAACAAAACCCATTGGGTAATAGGCTATTAAGCAGGAATTAACAAACTCTTAATACGAACCCAACCTCAAAAGCGGTATCCTACAGAATACACCAACCGTTTCATGCGCACCTTAAACCCTTCATATGAAAAATAGCCTGCCTTGTCAGGCTGCTTAGGAATAAAGACATGTGTATAAAGGTATTCCAGACTGACAATGATTCCTCTATCTTCAAAGAACTTCACGCCGCCGCCTATCAACAAAGTGAATTTTGAAATGGAGGTTCCCCCCAAAGTTGTGCTTCCTATGGCGTCGTCATCATCTTTATCTAAATTGACCCATCCTTCTGTGCCAATTACATCGGCTTCATTCACTCTTTTGAAAGAAGCAGGAGAAAAAACTTGCTGTGTGACGGTTGTCTTTGTATATTGCGTACCGGCGCGACCAAAGAACAGGACATCCCACGTTCGAAGCCGCCCAGCACTCACGCCAAAAGGAGAAGAAATTGAAAAACTCCTCATCTTGATATCCTTCAAAGGATATTCAAGCCTTCTGTCCTGTGAGCGGTACCGTCAAAATAGGCAATTGCCTCCTCTGTTCCATATTTGCTAAGCACTAAGGTCTGTTGCGTCGCACTTAAAAAGTCATAAGAAACATCCACGCCTACCTCAAAACTGCCTAACCGCCAAGCATACCCTATTGTCACCCCGGGTGCTAAAAGCTCATTGCTTTTCATGCTGATATCCCCGGCAAAGTCCCCCGTATCTAACCGACTCAAGGCAATGGTTTTCTTCTCTATAGAAGGAGACGATATCCCAAACAAGACATACAATTTTTTATCCCCTTGTAAAAATGGCGCCGCCTGGCACACACTAGCACTTGTCAACAAGAGGATAGCAAACACAACAATAGGGATAAAGGAACTCTTCATTTTAATTCTCGCTCAATTTCATCATTCAGGGGCTAAATCGTATAACAAATCTTACCATGATAGTATGGAAGATTTTTTCTTGTTTTTCTACCCCCAGTGCCGAGAATGTACCACTATTTTGGACAAAGCTCCCCTTTATCTGCGGAGGCAGTACAGCAGGAAAGGCCATATAATCAATCTTTATCCCTACCCCAGACCTATGGTTATTAAAATATACCCCCACTCCATAAGTAATTTTACTGTAGACCTCTCTTTTGAGTTGTATCGTCAAGACAGGGTTTTCAGGCAACACAACATCTGCCCCAGCATGCTCCCTTACATCAACATCTTGAGGATTGACAACAAGCGTTGTGCGGCTATAGCCAAATTTTCCGTAAGGGATAATACTCCAGCTTTGAAACCGCACCATCTGAAATCCAATGGGCATCATGAAGGTGAAAGAATGCCCTTCCACTTTTTCTAAGGGTATCTTCAGGGCGCTATCTAAATCCCCTGAGACAAGTATCTCATTGTCTTTTAGTTGACGCAACACCATCATCTGATCCATGATGCCATAAGATAAAACAGTAAAGTCAAGCCCCCAAAACAGACGATTTTTATACACTTCATACCCAAGGGAAAAAGAGACCAATTCTTCTTTTTTTTCAGCCACTTGGATATCCCCCTCAGCCTTTAAGTCCGACCCCTCAATTTGACTCTCAAAAGGAACCGTGATACCGCCTGCAAAGGTCCTCCCAATACCAAATCCAGCATACAGATACTGCGCACGTACCTCAAAATACGGGAGCATCAACAAAAGAGCAATGATAATCCTAATAGCTTGTTGCATCTCTACCAAGTCTTATAAGCATAATAAAAAGAAAGACGCCGGTACGGTATCATTTTCCTATCAGTGAAGTGTACACGAGAGGTAATCCTCTCCAATCCTATGAAATGTCTGTCGGTAATTTCTAGGCGCACACCAAGCCCAAAGAACGTATAGGAAAAATTGTCCCCCGCTATAATCGTTGTCGTTTTGCCCTGGAAAATAACACTTCTGTGTCCGCCTGCCGAATAATATCTAGCATTTCCAGCTTTCACATAAGGGGTTAGGGCTTTGCCGCCATAAGACATACGGCGTCCTAGAGTAAGGGCTATACTGTAATTACTCACTTTTTTTGTTCTAGTACTATCCCCTCTACCAAAAGGCTTTTTTTTCCCTTAACCAACTCTACTAAAAGGCACTTTACCAAAGTCATAATATAAGGCATCCAATCCTAAAACCAGTTGACTGTCCACAACGACAAAAGTCCTTATCCCTACTTCATAAGAAAGCGTGCTGTGAGAACTACTGCCTTTGAAAACCTCGGGAACCTCAGGCCTTCCTCTTCACCAAAGTTTGTACGTCCCAATCCAAAGGTGACAAATCCCTCTGCTAAGGCAACGCTAGGGCAGAGGAGTAACGCAAGCCATGCCACCACAGGGAAAAGACCCTGCCTAACTAAAGAGAGTGGAAACCGATACAACATTTAGAATCTATACCCCACCTGTACCATAAATTGGTGTAAGACCACATCCTCAAAGTCAATAGAAGGGTTACTAGAAGAATAGTTCAGAAGCTTTACTCGGGAAATCTCCGACATATCGGGGAAATACGCTTTTATTCTGGTATACTCCAAGGCTGCCATCAAGCCTGTCTTATGGGCCGTAAACCGCAACCCTACTCCCCACATTTTTTTATTCCACACCTTTTCATTAGTTTTATTACTGAAGGGGATCTCATCAGCAGTGGAAAAGCTGAGTTTTACGAAACCAAAGCGGAAATAGGAGAGGAGTTGCCAATTTGCTAAATTTTCAACCAAGACCACGCCAATGGGCAGGGAGACAGCCCCCATCTTGATGTTGACAGGAATCACTCCCGTACTCTTAAATTGCCCTAAATTCCTAAAGTGGAAATCAAGGCCTATGTATATGTCGTTGCCTAACGGACGATTATATCCCACTTGCAGGCCATAAGACATCCCCTGCTCTTTTCCTATATACGTGAGGGAGGTCCCAATGGAAAAATGAAAAGCATCAACACTCTTAGCAAGAGCCATAGTAGGAGACAACAAAGCCCAACAACTCGCAAGAGCGGGGAAGCATACCCTTCTGAAAAGTTTTTTATTGGGACACAACAGCATCAGTCTATCTCACAAAACCATATTGTACCAGAAGACGACGGATAACCCGTTTAGGCCCTATTTTCTTATCGTATTCTGATTCCAAAACCTCCTCATAGGGATCACACCTTTGCTCCAAACTTTTGGATTCCTAGATTACCACTACTACAAAGCTTAAAGCTATAGGCCATATCATAGGGAAAGCGTACGGAAGATTGCGTATAGGTTAAAGCGAACAGCTCTCTTTTTTTTCGTAAAACAAGCCGTCCCCCAAAGGAAACATGCCTCTCTTTCAACTCGCCGAGTTGCCATCCGGCGAGACCAAAAGCAGCAAAAAACCCTTCAATGCGCGAAACCATATACCCTACTAGGATATAAGTCCTTAAATCCCAATTCCCCAAAGCCGCCTCCTTGAGTCGAACCCCAACAGGAAAAGAAATCCCATATATGTCCAGTTTGACATCCTCAGTATTCAACCGTTGTATTCGGCGACTACTAGAGATGAATATGCTCTCATTCCTATAGGGGAGCAAAAGTTGCTGTGTGCGGTAAATTTCCACCCCTATGCTACTGCCCGTATCGCCTAAGAGGAATCTGTACCCTACAGCCGCTTCAAACATATAATTGTCCAAAAAACCACCGGCTTCAAGCTCAATCACTCGCGGTACACTACTACAGGTGGAGTGTTACTATAGTTCCCATCCAAAAAAAGTTGTCCAGCTCCAATCATAAAATACGACTCACTTCTCCCTTGCGCCGCTTGCCCCCCTAGAAGAACTAGAAAGCAGACAAATCCCGAAAAAAAAGTCTGTTGAAAGCGATACAAAAAGCAATAACGAAAAGGTAATCTCCTAAAAAACATCACGGAACTAACAAAAATTACTGATATTTATTTCAAGATAGGGGGTTTTTCTGAAAAAAACAAGGAGAATAATCTTTACTTAAAGGATTCTCGCAAGAGCAGGTCTCTTTTTGAAGTCTCACCTGTTTAGTTTATTGGGTTTGAAAATGGTAAAGTCCTTGTGCTATACTGCGTGCTGTGATGGTTCATCACTATAACGATAAACCTGCACTGTCATAAGCGAGCAGACCCGGGGGCAGTACCCGGCACCTCCACCGAGGGGGGTGAAATAGCTTCGATGCGCGTCTAAAGAGTGATAGCTTCGTTCGGTACGATTCCACCGCTTAGGGTCAATCATAACGAGCCAATAATACAATGGCACAAGCGCGTCTTGCTGCTTAGCACAAGCCTCGCTTGAAAACGTGAAATCTTAACCGCAAGCACGCGGTTAAGTGGGGTCGCCGGCCACCTTGCAACAGAAGGCCGGCATTTGCGAGGTCACTTTACATGCTCAATCCTTCAAAGAATCGCCTCTTAACACTTGCGCGCCTAGCCGCTGAAAGCCCCTATGAAGGCGAAAGAAACAATGCAGCCCTTGCCCTAAAACGCCTGCAAACACCTCCCCCCGTGAAACCGCACCCACGCCCCCGCTCCCACACACACAACACACCTCCCCCAGAAAAACCAAGACGATGGTACAAAACAATCAGAAAAAATACCAGCCAACGCGGAAGCCTCTCTCATGCGAGAGTCCTCTTACAGGAAACGCACATGACCTCTACAGATATTCGCTTTCTCACTGGACTAAGCCTCATGACTATCTTTCGAGAAAAACTCAAAATCGCCTTGAAAAAAAAGTGGCAGTTTTCTCTTTAGAGAAAAATGCTTTCGGTGTAGACTATTTCCCCCTAATAAAATCTTCATCACCAACAGAATCGTTTTTCGTGGCGCAATCCTCCTCTTCCTTACAACTCCCACAAAATCCCGCAGCAGAAATGCAACTGCTAGGAAAAATTCTCCTCAATAATAGTCTTTATGATGAAATAGCCTATATCAAAGAGGAGGACTTTTTCGACCCCTTTCATCGCCATGTGTTTAGCATTTGCAAGCAACTGATTGAAAAATCCATGGGGGTCACGCCGGCAATCTTGCACAATACACTCCTGAACAATGAAAGCTATCAAGAACTTCAAGACCCGCATTATTTTCACACCTTATCAAAGAATGCTACAGAAGGAGTCGCTGCTCAGGAATATGCGAGAATCTTATGGGATTTAAGTAAAAAGAGAGCCCTGTTAAAGCTCGCTGAGAAGATTTCTTCTAACGTTTATAACATGGATTCCCTGCAAACAGCACAAGAACAACTAGACGAAGCAGAGCAAGAGCTGTACGCTCTGTGTGAAAAAGGCGAGCGGCACCGCGCCGCGAAAGACATGAAGGATTCCATTAAAGAAGCCGAAGATTTAATAGAAAAAATCTCTAAAAATGAAGGCGTCACAACGGGATTACAAGGCTTAGACGCAAAAATCGGAAAGCTTTTACCACAAAATTTAATCGTTGTAGCCGCACGCCCTAGTATAGGCAAAACCGCTCTAGCAACCACCATTGCACTGAATACCTCAGAATTGTACTACAAAAGTCAAGGCAAAATAGGCGGAAGAGTGGCTTTCTGTTCCTTGGAAATGAGCGCGGCGGAAATCGCACAGAGGCTGATTTGCCACAAGTCACAGCTGTCAAAAGAAAAAATCCTAAACCTTCATAAAAACCCTAAGGAATCAACACAGATACTAAAAGAACAGTATATTCCCGCTGTGGAATCCTTAGAATCCTTGCCGCTTTATATCGATGATTCTGCCGAAAGCTCCATTGCACGCTTGTCTGCACGCGTAAGACGACTCAAACGACGAACAGGCTTGGATTTGTTGATTGTGGATTATATCCAACTCCTACGAGCAAGCAATAGCATAACGTCTTCCATTGAGAACCGCACCCAAGAAATATCAGAAATCTCCAGACACCTCAAACTCTTAGCGAAAGACCTAAAAATCCCCGTGATTGCTATCTCACAGCTCAACAGAGCCGTGGAATCTCGCGCCGATAAACGCCCCAACCTCGCAGACCTACGCGACTCAGGTGCCATTGAACAGGATGCCGATATCGTCGTGTTTATCTATAGAGAAGAGTATTACCTCAAAAATGCCAAACCCCCGGAAAACGAAACGGAAAAATTGCAAAAATGGCAAAAGCAATGTGATGAAGTCCACAATAAAGCATCCTTAATAGTCGGAAAAAACAGAAATGGCGATACCGGGGAAATCATTGTCGCCTTCACCCCGGAATTCACACACTTCTCTTCTACTACAGATGATACCTCCTTCTCCTTACCGCCCGTAGACCATTCTCAGACCGCTTAATGCAAGCCATTGTGACCATTCACCTTGGCGCTCTAGCTTCTAACTGGAAAGCCCTAAGGGATTTAAGCCCTCACGCTACTTGCGGGGCTGTTGTGAAATCCAACGCCTATGGCCTCGGCGCAGAGTCCGTCACAAAAACACTCAGCGCCATAGGGTGTCGAATCTTTTTTGTCTCTCACCTGCAAGAAGCCCTAGACATTTGTAACCACCTCCCCTCTGATACAGTCTTTTTTACCTTTAACGGCATTCCAATCGGCGCAGAACAACAAGCTCTCCATAACAAAATCTATCCCGTGCTCACCACACGCATGGAAATACAACAATGGGCAACCATCACCGCAACACAAACACACCCCCCACCCTGCATTGTCCATGTAGACACAGGCATGAATAGACAAGGTCTGCAATCACAGATGCTCAAAGAGTGCGCACCACTCCTCAAAACCCTCAATATTCGATGCTTCATGAGTCATCTTGCCTGCGCCGAAGAAGAAAACAATCCCCTCAATAGAAAACAAAGGGACGATTTGGTGAACATCTCTAAAACCTTTGGACTACCATGGTCTTTATGCAATTCAGCCGGTATCTTTCTAGGAGAAGACTTCCACGGCGCCCTTTTAAGACCCGGTATCGCTATTTACGGCGTGGCGTGTTGTCCAAAAGCGAAAAAAATTATCAAGCCCGTGGTCGAACTACAGGCAAATATTTTACAAGTCCGTACCCTGATACCCGGTGACACAATTGGATATGGCTGTACCTATGAGTGCAAGTCTCATAAGATAGTAGCAACAATTCCAGCAGGATATGCAGAAGGATACCCCTTCGCCCTGAGCAGACACCCGCCGAAAGCCCTGCTCCACCTAGACAACTTCGAGCGTAAACCTGTCCCCATCTTAGGCAGAGTGTCCATGAACCTGTCCATTTTAGATGTCTCTCATATTCCCAACCCTTTTTCCCTGCGAGGGGCTTGCGTCACCTTGATAGGAAACAAGCTTTCACTAGAAAACACAAGCTTTCAAGCCTCTTCCATGCCCTATGAGTTACTGTTACGATTAGGACAAGGGGGGGCTAAAAAATGCTATCTCTCCTAACATGCCCTTTCGCTCACCCTCTAAAAACCCCCTCGCTCTTCTTGGTGCTTATGTCCTATCAGTACTATACCAGATAGGACATTTTTGCCTCTTTGGTCTACGCGGAGTTATAGCGATCTTTCGTCCGCCTTTTTATCTACAAAATACCCTGCACCAGTTGATTTTTACCGGCTATAACTCCTTGCCTGTAGTTGGAATGACCGCCCTCTTCACCGGTGCGGTTTTAGCCCTCCAGATTTTCATCGGCAGTACGCGTTTTAACGCAGAAGATACCGTCGCCGCCATTGTCGTCATCGGCATTACCCGCGAGCTAGGCCCCGTGATAACAGGACTGATGATTGCAGGACGCATTGCCGCCGCTCAAGCCGCTGAAATCGGCACCATGCGCGTCACAGAACAAATCGATGCCCTCAAAACTCTTGCGACACCCCCGTTACAATACCTCGTAGCCCCACGTCTCATCGCTACAACCATCTCCATGCCCCTGCTCACCATTGTCGCTGACGCCATGGGTATCCTTGGCGGTATGCTGGTGAGTACCCAAAAACTCAACATTAGCAATGCCTTATATATCCAAAAAAGCTTGGAATTTCTCGTGCTACAAGATGTGCTATCTGGACTTACTAAAGCCTGTGTCTTTGGGATGATTATTGCATTATGCGGCTGCTATTTCGGGTTTTACTCCCAAAGAGGCTCACAAGGCGTCGGAAAGGCAACGACTCACTCTGTTGTCACCGCCTCTATTATGATTCTCGCAGCGAATTACTTGGTTTCCGCTTTATTTTTTAGTTAAAAACGACTCCCATGGGAAAATCCATTATTTTTGATAGTGTGTGTAAGCGTTTCGGAAACAAAATCGTTCTGAACAAGCTATCATTTGAAGTTAAGGCAGGCGAATCCTTTGTGATTTTAGGAGGCTCTGGTCAGGGGAAAACGGTGGCACTGCAATGTTTGTTGGGTCTTTTACAGGTGGATAGCGGGCATATTTATCTGGACGGCGTAGAGGTGAGTCTTGCGAAAAATCACCCGTTTCTTTACCGCCATGTTTCCATGCTGTTTCAGGGCGGTGCGCTTTTTGATAGCTTGCGGGTTTGGGAAAATGTCGCCTTCGGTATAATCGCTCAAAAAAAAGCCTCTAAGAAAGACGCCTATCCCATGGCGTTATCCACCTTAGAAAGGGTAGGACTGAATGAAGCAACAGCACTTTTATATCCAGCGTCTTTATCAGGCGGTATGAAAAAACGTGCCGCC
The DNA here is from genome assembly GCA_965222575.1 of Alphaproteobacteria bacterium. Taxonomy (GTDB): domain Bacteria; phylum Pseudomonadota; class Alphaproteobacteria. The sequence continues at coordinate 627,934 of OZ244958.1, read as the reverse complement.
CTGGCAAGAACCATCGCCCCCAACCCCTCCGTCCTGCTCTTCGATGAGCCAACAACAGGACTAGACCCCATCACCTCTGCACGAATCAACCAGCTCATTGTAAAATGTGTCAAGATTCTAGGGGCTACCGGTATCTCCATTACCCACAATCTTGCTTGTGCTTCTATCATCGGAGACAAAGTCGGCATGATGTATGAAGGCTCCTTGTTATGGCAAGGCTCCATCAAAGACCTTCACCAAACAAAAAACCCCTATGTGCAACAATTTCTTCATGGAAAAACAGAAGGCCCTATGAAAGAGCATTTCTCCTCTTAGCAACAACAGCAGGAGAAAAAGCTAAAAAGGGTTGGGTGATAAGAGAGGGCGTATGATACCGCACAGGAAGGCTTGTGTGGAGATGCACACTCACCCCGCCTGCCGCTTCAAGAAGCGCTATCCCAGCCGCCGTGTCCCAATAATGCAAGGGATATAAGGAAGGATACACCTGTGCACGCTCCTCCAACAAAAACCCAAATTTACAAGCGGCATGACACCAAAGGTACTGTTCTACAGTCTTTGTACACGCAAGCAAGTCCTCTATGACTTTACTCCGCTTAAGCTTCCACCCGGACACAACCACAGAACAAAATTGTAAATACTCGGTGTAAGCGATTTTGTCATCATCCCGCCGGGGAGATTGGTTAAAAGCTTGATAAAGCTTTTTTGTCGCAGGCTGGTAAATAACCCCCATAATGGGACACCCTTCACAAATGAGGGCAATATTGATACAAAACTCCTTTTCCCCATTGATAAAGACCTCTGTGCCATCAATTGGGTCTACAAGATAGTAAAGAGAGGGCAAGGTTTGATACACGGAAGACAGGGTTGACTGCTGTTCTTCAGAAATCACAGCAATGGATGGAGAAAGTTCCTCAAGAGCGCTTAAAATTTCCTGTTCACAGAGAATATCCGCATTGCACACGCGACTGCCATCTTGTTTTGTTTTGATTTTCAAGCCTTTTTGGCGCACAAGGAGCGCTTTTTCCCCCGCCTTTTTCGCAATGGAGGAGACAGCCTCTAAGGAAGGCAAAAAGGAGGAAGCTGGAGAAAATCTTGCCATATCTGCTATTATGAAGAAGCCATAGGGAAAAAACTACTAGAAAACTCTTAAAGAAGTCATGTCCTCTGTTCTTGAAATACAGTGTACCCCTTATCATGTAGGGAAACGGCTGGATCATGTGCTGAAAGAAATTCTCTCTCCGGTTTCGCGCGCGGCCTTAAAGGCGCATCTGAGTGGAGGTGGCGTGCGTATTCATGGAGACACTATCACGCGTGGGGCCTATAAAATCAAAGCCTCAGATGTCCTTACCATAGACCCCCTAGAAAAAAAAGATACCACCCTGATAGCCGAAGAGATTCCCCTAGATATCGTCTATGAAGACTCGTCCCTCATTGTGGTCAACAAGCCTGCCGGTATGGTCGTTCATCCCGGCGCAGGTCACAAAACAGGCACCCTCGTACAAGCCTTGTTGCATCACTGTTCCCTATCTCCTATTGGCCTTCCTCTAAGACCCGGCCTTGTGCATCGACTGGACAAAGATACCTCCGGCCTCCTCATGGTAGCCAAAACAGAACAGACTCACCTCCTCCTCAGTAACGCCCTAAAACGCCGCCAGATAAAACGATGCTATCAAGCCATTGTGTGGGGAAGAATCAAAAACCCCCATGCAATCATTACCGCCCCCATCGGTAGAGACCCTAAAAAACGCCAACGCATGAGTGTCACTCCAAAAGGACAAAAGGCTCAAACAGAATACACCGTTCTGAAAAGATGGAACACTATGACAAAAGTACAATGCCTCCTCCACACAGGGAAAACACACCAAATACGCGTGCATTTCACCTCCTTAGGACACAGCCTCGTAGGAGATCAAACCTATCAATCTCCCCACCCCTTCCCTCATAATTCTGAACAAATGACCATCGGACGCCGCTTCACAAGACAAGCCCTCCACGCCTCCTCCCTCTCCTTCCCACACCCCATAACAGGACAACTCTTAACCCTCAACTCCCCTCTCCCACAGGATATCCAAACCTTACTGGAAAAATTATCCCGCGTTAATCAAAAAACAACCCTCTTATCCTAATGTATCTTCACTGATACCTTCTCATTCTACACACAAAATGTCCTATGCTCTCTTCGTCTTCTCCAAAAATTTCCCCCCAAGCCGCAACCGATAAAAAAGAACCCTTACACATGCTAGTCCTTGAAGAAACCCTAGCTAAAGACCCAGACGGCACTGCCCTACAACACATAAAAGACACACTCACAACCTCGCTTACGGAAGCCAAAGCCTCCATTGCCAAAGGACTACCTCCAGAAAGCTTCCAAAATCAGGAAGCCATTGTCAAAGCCTTAGAAAACGGAATCGCAGTAGCAGAAAAATACTGGAACTTTCACCATAAAATTTCGTCTTCCAACCTCTAACCCCTTCTAGGAAAGTCCCGCCTCTTACCGCCTCTTTTCAGAAGAGTTCCCCCCCCCTTAGCCCTCTTTGCTAGGGGAATCGTCTCCTTTACAGTCTGCATTGCCTATCTTCTCATACTGACCCCAAAAGCTCTTTTGTGTTGGGAGGGGGGTACTCTTGAGTTTCAATTAAGACTCTCTTGTGTCAAGGCGTTGCCTGTTGAGCTTGACTCCAATTGAGACTCTCCTGTAGAATACATCCCTCTTAGAGAAGGGGTTTGAAGCCGGTGTAGCTCAGTTGGTAGAGCAGTTGATTTGTAATCATCAGGTCGCGGGTTCAACTCCTGCCGCCGGCACCAACCCGCAAACGAGGACCCTCAACGGCTGATGACAAGAAATCTTCCTGCAATAGTGTCTTATTTACTCACTAACAGTGTGGTTATCACAGGGGTAGCGGTTAGTGCTCTTATCTTATGGATTGCCGTGGCCCATATAGAGCTGTATCGTCAAGAGGATACCCCCTTATTCCAAAGCACTTCTCACACAATAAACTGGTATCGGGGATTGCTTAAAAGTGAACAAAACATAGAGGAAACCTATACAGAGTCTTTGGAGGCTCTCTTGGAGTATATCAAGCCTCTTAAGACCTATAGTGGGCAGGAAAAGCCTCAAGAATTTCTAACCTCTCTTTTACAACAACGTTTACAAGAGATTGGGCAAATAGAAAATATTGTGGTATCCTTAACCTCTTTATCTAAGGGGAAAGCAGAGACGACTTCGTTCATTGACGGCACGGTTTCGTTTACCTGTTTTTCTGAACAAGCCCTTTTGAAAGCCTTGCATTACCTAGATACAGAAGCCTTTGGCTTACGTATTCATTCTTTTGATATTTCCCCTCAAAAAAATAAACAGTCTTTGAACAGTATTGTGCGGTTTCGTAGTATTATCATCAGTGCTATAGAAGGATAATGCATCATATCAACACATTTTTGTATGGGTTGTGTCTCCTAGTCATTTTACAATTGGCAGCGTTTTTCTTTTTGCCTGTTTTTCAAGTCTCTGATACGCCGCCTTCCATACACCTCGCTGCTCCGTCACAAGAAGTCCTCAAAGGGGCTCCTTCTTCTTCTTCCATCCCCTTGCCTTATGTCATGACGTTCAATGTGTTTGACCCCAAGGGACGCTCTTGGTCAAAAGAGCCAGCACAAGAAGCAGAGAAAATCAAAGGGTTTATACGCATTGGCCAACACTATATTCTCTTCCCTAACGCTTCGAAACCAACAGTGCGCACCCTCAAAAAAGGAGAGACCTTAACGCTCTCAAAACCCCCCCTTGCCCTCAAGAAAAACGGACTCCATCACAAGATTCCGCTCAATCCCTCATTCCGCAAGTTACAAAAACCCGCTCCCGATCCGCCGCCGCCTCTTGCGCCAACCCCCTAAGTTCATGAAAAACGCCTGTCTTTTCCTCATCATCGCCTCTTTAGCCGCTTCCGGCTGTAGCTTAAAAAGGCCTTCCGAAAACCGCAACCAGCTGCCTAGTCTCGAGGAAATGGAAGCCCAAGGCAAGTTAAAGCTTCCCGCAGATTTTCTTTCCTCTCAACAAAAAAACCCCACAACAAAATCCTTACTGAAGAAAGACTTCAGAAAAGACAACACCGTAGAAGAGAACCTCAAGAATGTTTTCTCTTCTCCCTCTCAACAAATCCGTAACAATCCTCTCTCTTCTGATACTGCGCGCAATGCCCCTCTCCTAGAGGTCGATGTTCGCGTGGAAGAGGCTTCTATCAAAGAGATTATCACGGCTTTCTTTGATACCTATCTCTCTTCTTACTCCTATACTCTCACCAACACTTTTCCTGATAAGAAGGTCAACTGGGTTCTAAAGGGGTGGTATAGAGCGGCGGATGCCTTTTATGTTCTTGCCTCCTTCTTAGAGATTCACCAGATTTACATTGGGTATCACAATGGGATGTATGTCATCGGGTCAAGAGCAGAATTTTTTCAACCATCTCCTGAGCACAAGGAGTCCTCCCTACCGGATTCCTCCGCCTTTTCTCAAGACCCGATTTCTTTAGTCATTGGCATGTTTCGCCTTCAGTATCTTCAAGTCAAAGAGGCGTTGCCGTTGTTACAAAATCTCTTAACCCAACCGGACATGGCTTATCCCCTTGACAGCACCAACACGCTGTTAATTTTTGGGACGACAAGTACCATTAATCGCGCAGAGAGCTTCCTGCGCTCCATTGATGTCTCCCTTTTTCAAGGGCGTTCCGTGCTGCTGTACACCCCGCGCTATCGTTCCGCTCAAGTGCTGTCCGCACTCCTAGACACCTTGCCAACCAAACTAAACTTAAAAGGCGCCGCTAAGCCTTTCGAAAGCGCTATTATTCCCAATGATAAACGCTTAATCATTGTGCTCCCTACAGCTGGTTACAAAGGGGCTTTAATAGACTTCCTCAATGAAGTAGACCAACCGGGAGAAGAAGTCCCTGAACTCTTCCTGTACAAAATGCAAGAAGGCAGCGTCTCTTATCTCTCCACGTTGCTCATCCCGTTAATCAATAAATTCTTTGACAACGACCCCTCTCCCCCCTTCTTACAGGTCGATGAACTAAATAATAGCCTCTTTATCCTCTCTACGCCTAGTCAATACTACAAAATCCGGGGCGCTATTCAGGCCCTAGATAAACGCGAACCTACAGTATTCGCAGATATCACCATCGTAGAGGTACAACTATCAGAAGCCCTACAATTCGGAGTAGAGTGGTTCTTAAGAGGGAAAGATGAGGGCAATCAGTCTGCAGATTTCCGATTCAATGCCTTCCCTTCCGGCGGTATATCAGATGGATTCCAGTTTAACATTCTCAACAACGCAGAATCAGACCCTGCTAATAAAACCTTCGCGACTCTTAAAATGCTCGCAAGCGAAACCAATGTGCAAATCCTCTCACGGCCTCGTATCTTCGTAAGCAATGGTCAAACAGCTACCATTTCCAGTATAGATGAAAAACGGATTATCAAGTCCGTACTCAGCACTTCCGTCCAAGAATCCGGCACCTCCATTCCCAAGCAAGAATTTGAAACCAAAGAGATAGGCTTAAAATTAAGTATCTCTCCTCAAGTTCGAGGTACTGATACCATTATGATGGATATTAAAGTGGAGGACTCAAGAGATGGCACAGTAGGGGCGGATACGGGTCAACCGACTTTTAACAAGAGGTCTTTGGAAACAAAACTGGCTTCTACCAATGGTCAGACTGTTGTGCTAGGAGGTCTTATGCGGTATGTCGTGCGAAAGGCTAAGAAGAAAATTCCCCTGCTAGGAGACCTGCCTCTTTTGAATAAAATTTTCTCAAGCACTTCTAATATAGGGGAAAAAACAGAGTTACTGCTATTTGTAACGGCGTATATTATTTTTGATTCTGATGCAGCGCAAATGCTCACAGAAGCACTCAAGCGCTCCACTATCTTACAGACGACGACTCCTCCTCCCCCACTGCTGCCTATTACGCCTCCTCCTCCTCCTCCGCCTATTACGACTCCCCCACCGCCGCCACCTGCTACGCCATAAACTTCATGCTCAATTTTCTTCCTGTTACCCTCATTGCCCTTTCGCCCGGCAAAAAAATGACATGGAAAATTCACCGTCACTTCAATGGCAAGCTCGCCTTAATCCCCTTGAAGCAGTCGGAAAAGCCTATAAAAACAGCGTTCTTGGTCATTGACCAAAAGCTCCTACTCCGCAGAAGAGCGAACTTTATCCCCAAAACCCCAGAGACCTTAAAAGCTGCTCATGACCTGTTCGCCTGTGAGGAAGCCATGTATTGTTATACCTACTCAGGAGAAGAAGGATATTTTTACGCCCTAGAACAGGAAACTCTTGCCGCACTCACAAAAGAATTCGGTCTTGACAAGGTCTCTATCAAAGGCATTACCCCTAGCGTTAGCAGAAGCTCAACTCATCTGCTCAAAGCCCTCCACTACCGCTTAAAGAGAGGGCGCTTAGCAGATTTACAACCCGCTTTCATTCCCCTGCTTCCCCCGACTATCTTCTTCACCGCCATCACAAGTTTCGTCATTGTGCTGTTAACAGCAGGTCTCCTAGGTCTCTCCAGCCACCAAAGGCACTATATTTTAGGGGCTAAGAAGAAACAGTTGGCGCTTTTAGAAGAGCGATATAGGCCTCTTAAGAATCAATTGCGGATAGCGGAAAGGCTCGGTTTTTCTTTGAGTGACCTACACGCCTTTCAAAAGCCGCACACTCCACTCACCAGTTTCCTAAGACAGGTTTTAGAAAAGGCGCCTCAAGGCACAGTCATTGATGAGATACGCTTTGAAAATAGTGTGTTAAGTATCAGTGGTATCTGTCCTAGTCCTCATGAGTGGCTTGAGCCTTTTTCTCCTGTGACTCTTGAGGTAGTGGCATTGCCTGAGGTTTTTTCCTTTTCAGTGAGTCTGCCTACTGGCCGGTAATTAAAAGAGATGGATTGGCAAGATGAAGGGGTAGTGTTATCGTCAAGTAAATACGGGGAAACAGCCGTATTGTAAGGATTTTGACGAAGAAGAGAGGGATTACAAGCGGATTATTACGCGTATCGAAACGGGTACCGGTAGCCTATTGCATGGAAGGTAGTATAGCAGATGTGACTTGGCGGGGGCGTCTTGCTTCTCACTTGGGGAATTGGACTTTTGAACAGGTGAGGGTACCGGGCATTGCCCTGCTCAATTGCACCAAGAAATCTTTAGCCCTGTGTTGTGCTTGTCGTCTTTTGCTGAGTTTTTTTCCTGAACAAGCCCCTTGCGGCAACATTTTCACGCAACTGGTCCTGTTGTTAGAGATTCTGAAGAAAAACAAAGAGGTACCTTATTGGCTCAAATTCTATCTCAAGTGGGAAATGCATCTATTGAAAGAAGCAGGTTATGGCTTGGATACATCAAAATGCGTTGTAACGGGGACAAGAGAAAACTTAACGCATATATCCCCCCGCAGTGGCGCTATAGTATGCGAGGCAGTGGGACAGCAATACCTTCGTAAACTTCTTCCCATTCCTGCTTTTTTAAGGGGTGAAGAGGAGGCAGCTATCAGTGAGGAAGACTATAGAAATGGGGGGAACTTAACTGGATACTTTCTTCAAAAACATCTCCCTTCTGAAAGGACAGACTTGCTAGCCTTACGGCAGATGCTCTTAAGCGCCCTTGAGCTTGTATAAAAGGAGAAAAAGTCTTAGTGTTAAGAAACACGGGAAGTAGCTCAGTCGGGTAGAGTACCACGTTCGGGACGTGGGGGCCGGAGGTTCAAATCCTCTCTTCCCGACTGAGCTACTGTCTTTGTCCCGAGTGTTCCCACGCATAACAAAATCTAGAAGATACAAAGATTTTCTCTCCTGATTGCTAACAAAGAGAAAATGAAAAGTTTCTTAAGAAATCCTTGTCTTTCAAGGTTTCCTATGATACAAGTGATTTTGTGTACCCCTGTTATATGCGTAAAGTGTTACACACTACCGCATCAGGCGGGTGTACTCAGATTAAGAATCTTCTATAGAAGAATCAAGTCAACAGTAAACTAAATTTAAGGAGATAACTATGAGTGCTATTAATAAAGCCAATCTGGTCAATGCAGTAGCCAGTGAACTTGGTGTATCAGTGGCGCATGCTAAGCAAGCAGTAGATGCCGTGTTAGAATCCATCGCTGTTCAATTAGGCAAAGGAAACAGCGTACGTATTGCAGGGTTTGGATTTTTTGAAGTTGTGAAGCGTAGCGCACGCACTGGTCACAACCCTAAAACAGGAGAACCTTTGAAGATTCCTGCTTCTAAGCAACCAAAGTTTCGCCCCGCTAAAAAACTCAAAGATTCTGTTAATTAACGCTCTTGCTCAGTTCTCAATCTAGGAAAAAGAGGGAACCCGTCTCTCTCTCCCTCTTTTTTGCCTGCGGTTGTGACCTGCGGTTGTGACCTGTGGTTGTGACAAGCTCTCTTTGAGGGCAGGGGCAAACCAGAGAATCCAACAGGGAAATCCTCGGAAAACCCTTCAAAGATATCTTCAATACCTATGGCACTCAGAATACGATTAACAAGAAGAGGGGCTAAAAATAAGCCTTTTTACAGAATTGTCGTCGCTGAACGACAAGCCCCTAGAGACGGACGCTTCGTAGCCAAAGTAGGAACTCATAACCCTCTGGTGAACAAAGACTCCGAACAGTATGTGCACCTCGATAAAGAAGCCACAATGTATTGGCTCGGAGAAGGAGCAAAACCTACCCACCGCGTCGCCCGATTATTGTACAGCGCCGGACTGATTGCCTCTTTTGAAACACACCACAATCCTCAAAAAGCCAAGCCAAAAGCAAAAGCTCAAGAACGTCTTAAGGAAAAGGAAGAAAAACGCAAAACTCAAGAGAAAATAAAGAAGGAAATCACACCTTCTAAAACAAAGAAACCCACGCCCCCAACTCCTAAAGCAAAGGACACAACACCCCCAACTCCTAAAGCAAAGGACACAACACCCCCAACTCCTAAAGCAAAGGACACAACACCCCCAACTCCTAAAGCAAAGGACACAACACCCCCAACTCCTAAAGCAAAGGACACAACACCCCCAACTCCTAAAGCAAAGGACACAACACCCCCAACTCCTAAAGCAAAGGACACAACACCCCCAACTCCTAAAGCAAAGGACACAACACCCCCAACTCTTAAAGCAAAGGACACAACACCCCCAACTCTTAAAGCAAAGGACACAACACCCCCAACTCTTAAAGCAAAGGACACAACACCCCCAACTCCAAAGCAAAGGACACAACACCCCCAACTCCTAAAGCAAAGGACACAACACCCCCAACTCCTAAAGCAAAGGACACAACACCCCCAACTCCTAAAGCAAAGGACACAACACCCCCAACTCCTAAAGCAAAGGACACAACACCCCCAACTCTTAAAGCAAAGGACACAACACCCCCAACTCCTAAAGCAAAGGACACAACACCCCCAACTCCTAAAGCAAAGGACACAACACCCCCAACTCCTAAAGCAAAAACAGAGGACAGGACACCTTCAACTTCTAAAGCAGAAGCCTCTGCTTCTTCTTCTAAAAAAGCAAAAACCCCCACTACTCATGAGACCACACCTCCTGTCTCCAAAGAGAGGGGCAAGTAAGGAAAATCTTCCCCAACCAGTGCCTAAAGCTTCTCTAAGCACAGGATTTGAGGCACACTACATTACACTATTTCCTAACTTGTATCCCGGTCCCTTAGGCTTTGGCATTACAGGGAGAGCCTTACAGGCAGGCTTATGGACTTTTCAAACAACTTTCTTAAGAGACTTCAGTGACACGGTGGATGATGTCCCTTATGGAGGAGGGGGGGGCATGGTCATGAGAGCTGATGTTTTGGGACAATGTCTTGATTCTATTACTGATGGCAAGCGGCCTATTATTTGCTTTAGTGCTACAGCCCCTGTACTGAAACAATCTGTTATTCAGTCTCTAGCCCGCAAAGGGGGTGCGTATTTCATTTGCCCACGCTTTGAAGGCATTGATGAACGACTCTTTCACAATTATCGCATCACACAGATATCACTTGGTGATTACATTCTCTCCAATGGAGACATAGCGGCTCTTACCTTAACAGATGGCATTTTGCGCTATATTCCGGGCATTCTAGGCAACAAACAGTCCTTAAAAGGACAAAGTTTTTCCCCGTCCGGCCTCTTACAACATCCTCTTTACACACGCCCTCTTGTTTGGGAAACTCAATCTGTCCCTGAGGTACTGACCAAAGGAGACCACAAAAAAATCGCTCAGTGGAAGACTCAAGAGGCACAACGGCTCACCAAAAAAACCCGCCCAGATTTATGGGAAATTTATCTTGCAAAAACAGCCACACCCAAGTCACAATAAACTTTTCTAAGTGACCAACCTCTATTCCTAAAATATGTCCTTACTCCAAACACTCAAAGAAGAACAAAAAGCCCTCCTTTCAGGGAAAGAAGACAAAAAGGCAAAAAATTTTCGTCCCGGCGACCTTCTCAAAGTCGGCGTGAGAATCAAAGAGGGCAAACGAGAAAGAATCCAAATCTTTGAAGGATTATGTCTAGGGCGTCGTAACAGAGGCCTACACTCTACCTTTACCGTACGCAAGCTCTCATCAGGAGTAGGAGTAGAACGCGTTTTCCCACTTTATGGGCCTCTGATTGACAGTCTTGCAATTGTACGCAAAGGGGCAGTACGCCAAGCAAAGTTATATTACATGCGTAAACTACGAGGCAAAGCCGCACGTATCAAAGAAAGGCGCTAGAAAAACAACGCTACTATAATCCTCCTATAGTCTTCGCTACTCTACAGCTGACCTCTCTCAACCAATCCCTAGAGGATAGAGGCTCTAAAGAGAAGAAGACGGCTTCGAAATGGGAATGCCTTGCTGAGAAAAAAAGGACGCTAACTCTCCTTTTTCCATCATGTCTGCAACAATATCGCATCCTCCTATAAAAGTGCCTTTTATATAGAGCTGCGGAATCGTCGGCCAATCGGAAAAGACTTTAAGGGCTTCCTTCATGGTGTCATTCTCCAAGACATCCACTCCTATAAAAGAGATAGAAAAATAGTCTAAAATGTTGACCACGCGTGCAGAAAAGCCGCATCTTGGCACCTTAGGCGTTCCTTTCATAAATAACACCACCTGATGATCTTGAACCAGTTGTTGAATCTTTTCTTGTATTGATGTCATGATACCTCCTACATGAGTTGATGAAATCCTGTAAAAAACCTCTCTTTGAGAATCTCCATAGACCATCTGTCTTCTCCAGCAGACAAAACAGACTCCTGTGTTGTCCCCCCAATGATTATCGCCTCCGTTACGGCGCGTACTCTCTTGAGCACAGCAGGAGACACTTCCGGCTCACAAAACACAAAATAACGCCCTTGGTCTTCTCCCAATAACCATGATACAGGCTCCTGACCAACAGGCAAAGTCAAAAACGCCCCTTTTGCTCTTTTCCCCTCCTGATTCCTTATCAACAAACGACACAAAGTCGTCAAAAGACCTCCTTTGCCTACAGCCCTAGCACTAACCTTAGGATATGCCCTCAGTATTTCTCTCATCATCTCCCCAAGACGCTTCTCATAGGCTAAATCAATTGTGGAAGGAGGCCCCCCCTCAAAAGATTCTCCCGTTTCCAACGCACAAACTTGGTGATACAAAGACCCTTCTAACCAGCCCTTTGTTTGTCCGATACAGAGAATATCCAACCCTGCTACGAGATTCGAGCGACGAAACAAATCCAAAGGACAAGACCCTATCATTGTGAGAATAGGCGTAGGGGTAATATGCTGATGACCAGAAGTATTATAAAAGGAGACATTGCCAGACACAACTGGTACATCAAGAATCTCACAGGCTTCTTTCAGGGCTTTCACTGTTTCCACAAACTGCCCCATGACAACAGGGTCTTCAGGACTAGCGAAATTCAGACAATTCGTTAGCGCTAAAGGCTTACCCCCAGCAGCAATAATATGCCGCCACCCTTCCGCAACAGTAGCAATGCTACCATCCCTAGGGCTAGCCTGACACCAATGAGGATTGAAGTCCGTACTCATCAAAAGAGCGGTTTTATCAATGGCAAGAGCGGCTATTTCTTCTCCCGGTAGCACAAGAGACGAGGTCTGTATCATGTGGTCATACTGCTGCCAAATCGCTTTTCTAGAACATCCATTGGGGTGATGTAAAAGAGCGGGGAGTGCTTCCCTAACAGAAAGACAAGGAGCAGGGGCGGCACCCTTTTTTGCGACTTGCGAGCAATAGGCCCTCTCTAAAAGGGGCATATGCTCAATGATGACTTTCACCGGTAAAGAGGCAACATTTTCTGTACCCCACACAATGTCTAAGTCCCCGGTATTGGTAATCTCCCCTAACACCACCGCCTCTAAATCCCATTTCTCCAACAGCTCTAAAAGCGCCTTCACCTTATGAGGCTCTGCCACCGCTAGCATACGCTCTTGGCTTTCAGACAACATAATCTCCCCTGGCGCCATATCAGCAACGCGTATCGGCACCTTTGATAAATCCAACTGCATGCCTACACCTCCACGACTAGACATCTCAGAAGCCGCACAAGACAATCCCGCCGCCCCCATGTCCTGAATGCACACAATTAACTCCAAGGCCATCATCTCCAAACAGGCTTCCATGAGCATCTTCCCCACAAAAGGGTCTCCTACCTGTACAGCGCTTTTTTCGCCACTCCCCTCCGGGGCTGAAGCCATCACCGCCCCCTCAATGCCATCACGTCCCGTCTTCGCCCCAATATACACCACTTTATTCCCAACACCAGACGCTTTAGAAAGAAAAATCTTCTCCGGGTCTACCACGCCTAAAGCCATAGCGTTAACCAAAATATTGCGCTCATAACAAGGATAAAACCCCGTGGCACCCCCCACCGTCGGTACCCCAATACAATTCCCATACCCTCCTATGCCCGCTACCACCCCTCTTGCTAGCCTTTTCGTCGACTCCGACTCAAAAGACCCAAAACTCAACGCATTCATCAACGCCACCGGTCTAGCCCCCATGGTGAAAATATCCCTCAAAATCCCCCCCACTCCCGTAGCCGCCCCTTGATAAGGGTCAATGTAAGACGGGTGATTATGACTTTCTATCTTTAGTGCCACCGCAACCCCATCTTGTAGCCGCACAATACCAGCATTCTCCCCCGGACCCAACACCACCCTCTCAGGGTCCGCCAAAGAGGTCGTCGGTAAAATGCTAAGCCACTTCCTAGAACTTTTATAGGAACAATGTTCACTCCACAAAGCCCCAATAATAGCCCACTCTACGCCATTAGGTTCGCGCTTCAATAAAGACAAAACCCGCACACGTTCCGTCTCAGTCAACCCAAACATCCTGCCCTCACCCTCCCACTAGTGACTGCACAAAAGACTCAAGGACTCCTCTCCCCCCCTCACGCACCATATGCCCCCCCATAGCCCTCTCCGGGTGAGGCATCATCCCTAAAATGCGTCTCTCCTTATCATAAATGCCAGCAATGTCATGACAAGACCCGTTAGGATTATCCGAATCCCCTGACGCTTTCGTATAGGTAAGGGCAATGCGTCCCTCTTCACGCAGAGCCTTAATAACCTCAACAGGGGCATAAAAACGACCCTCTTTATGGGCTATAGGAATGCTCAGATGCTTTGTCGAACAAGCCGATGTAAAATAAGGACTCTCACTAGCAATCCGTACAGAAACACAGCGACAAATAAATCGACCAGTATCATTAGGGAGTAAAACCCCGGGCAATAAGGACGCTTGCGTTGCAATCTGAAAGCCATTACAGATAGCCAAAAGAGGCACCCCTTGCTTCACCTTACGACGCACCTCCTCCATAATAGGCACGCAAGATGCAATAGCCCCAGCCCGAAGATAATCTCCATAAGAAAAACCGCCGGGCAAAATAATCCCAGATACCCCCCCCAAATCCCTCTCCTTATAACTCACCCTCCTAACCCTAGCCCCTACCATCCGTAAGGCTTTTTCCGTATCACAATCACAGTTGGAACCGGGAAAAATAATCAGCGCAACCGTCCTCATGACGATAGACATTCTACACAAAAATTCTCCGAAAGCGCATCCGCTAAGAAATCTTCAGCAAGACGCGTAGCAATGGCTAAGGCTTCCTCCGCCTCCGCCTCAATACTCAAGTCAAAAATTTTCCCCCCGCGTACCTCCCTTAACGCCTCTTCCTTGGAAACCCCAACAGCACAAATAGCCTTCCCCGCAGGATCCAAAATATCCGCCTTAAGTGTCACAATTACCCGCACCACAACCATCTTCTCTCACTTCTTCTTCTCTTCTTTTCCCAAACCCCTCACCAAATACAAAGGACGCTTCAACACCCCAATACGACGCGCAACCTCTTCATACCCTTCAAGCATATCATCCCCCAACCCTAATCGAAACAAATCTTTATCCAAAGACTTCTTCGTCACACTCTCCCATAAACGACAACTATCAGGCGTAATCTCATCAGCTAAAACCAGTCTCTCCTCCTCCTCCTCTTCATCAACACGACACCCAAACTCTACCTTAAAATCTACCAAAATTATCCCTCCAGCCTTGAACAAACCACTGAGATAATCATTAACCCTCAACGCCAATTCCATCATCTCATCTACTTGCTCCCAAGAGGCAATCTCAAGGGCTACAATCACATCCTCCCCAATAAAAGGGTCTTCCTCTCCTCTCTTAACACAAAATTCCACCACAGGACGCAACAGATTCTCTCCGCGCTGTACCCCGAACCTCCTCGAAAAACTGCCAGCCGAAACATTGCGGACAATCACTTCTAACGGAATCATCTTCACATACCTCACTAACTGCTCCGTAGAAGAAAGCTTCTTGAGAAAATGCGTCGGAAAACTACAAGCCGATAACCCCTCCATAATATGCGCACAAATCCCATTGTTCACACGACCCTTCCCCTTGATGCTAGACCTCTTCTTGCCATCTAATGCCGTCACCGTATCTTTGAAAACTTGCACCGCCGTGTGCGGATAAGGCCCTTGAAACAGAACTTTCCCTTTCCCCTCACAAAGCTTCTTTCTAGACACAAGCCCCTACCACCTCACCCCCCATACCCCTCTCCTGAAAATTCTTTACCATAAGAAACTAGTTTTTTTCTGATTTTCCTTTACAATTATGTATTATGTACTGCCTTAAGTCTACAAAGTCAAAACTATCCTCCATGAAATTCTATTTTCTCCTCTTCCTCTTGCTTCTTTATCCCTTGTGTGGAAAAAGTGAAAATATCTACGACATCCTTGATGATATGGAATACAAAGCAAATGGTATTCCTTTTACCCTGTTGAACATTCATTATTTATATGAAAAAAATCTCACAGGGGAAAATGTCGTACTAGGCAACATTGATGGAGGCCTACAGGTTTCCTTACCGGACTTTGAAGGAAGAGTGCATCTGCGCAGCGGCGTTATAGACACCACAGGACACCCCACCGCAGTTGCTATGATTTTAGTAGGGAATAAAAACAACATCAACATGCAAGGCATTGCTTATAAGTCCTTGGTGATTTCAGATAGGCCTCAACGGATTTTTCGCAATCCAGAGCTTTTCATTGATGCCGGCGTCAAAGTGATTAATATCAGTGTCGTATGGAATACCCGTAATCACCCCCCTTTTTATTTACGGGGCATACAGAAATTCATTCAAAATGATATGGTGATTGTTTGTTCTACTGGCAACTGGGGGCCGGACAGCGGCGTTTATTTTCCCGCCTCTTATGCTCTACAAGCAAGGGGGGCTATTCTTGCTGTGAGTTCTGCGACAATCTCTAAAAAGCAAAAGCATGCTATCAGGGACGAATTGGACTTCTCCCCAAGGATTGAACGCGAAGATATTGGGCAATATGCCTCCTTTTCTCAGTGGGCAACGCCCTGCAAAGAGGTAGCAGAGTTTTGTGTCATTGCCCCCGGAGAAGGCATAAACACCCTTGATACAGAGGATAGCCCCTCCCCCAACACAGGCACATCTCTTTCAGCCCCTATGGTAGCCGGTATTATCACACTCTTGCGTCAGGCTTACCCTGAGGCGAAAAATCACGAAGTCGTTGAAGCCATTCTGGAAACAGCCGTGGATATAGGACAACCAGGAACCGATTGGCAAACAGGACGCGGATTCCCCGACGCACTAGCCGCTTTCGAATACCTCGCTCAACGCCATATCCTCCACACAGAACATGCTTCACCTACCTCTTCAGTACCAGATTACCACACAGAAAGAACAAAGTATAACAACAGGACTCCTAATATCCTCGGGGACTTCTACAAACAATACGAACCAACAGAATTCTATGAAACCATTGAATACCAAAACAATAAACACCCTCTTTCTTCTATTAAACTGCCCTTCGTTTACGCTTATGGCTTGACTGGGAAAGGCATTACTATCGGTATTGTGGGGGGAGCGGTGAATGACACCCTAAGAGAGCTAAAAACCCAATTACATCCTCTAAGTTTACACCAATCCATCACAAGAAAAGAACCCCAAGGAGAAACCTTTCTCACCAGCATTATGGTAGCGAGTCGCGGAAGAGAAATGCTTCTAGCAAAAGAGAAGGAGAAACAACAAGGATACCTCCATGGCGTCGCCTTTGATTCCTCTGTTTTCATGCTCCCCTCTTTAAGCCCTTCAGGCCTAAAAATGCTAGAGAAAGCTAATGTCAAGGTTTTGTTGTTGCCTACAAGAAGCAACCATACAGCAGAAGAAATACAAAAACTGTTAGAAAAAGATATCGTAGTGGTGGTTTCATCTAGCTACTATCTACCGCCGGAGATTGATTCTCCCAAAATTTTAATTGTGCGCGGACGGCTTCAAAAACAGACCAGTATGAACCATTTTCAATACGATTTTGTAGAAGACACAATAGAGCTAATAGGGGAACCATTTTCTTCTTCCACAAAGAAAACCTCTAAACTCACAGCACCTCAAGGTATGATAGGCATTCGCGGAGACGGGCGTTTTGAGTCCCGCGGTTACAGCGAGTACCATCTTGACGCCGCCGCCGCCGTAGCAGCTGGAGTGGCGGCCCTCTTGCGACAGGCTTTTCCTCAAAAAACAGCACAGGAAATCACCGCCCTTATGACAAAAAGCGCCCTCGACTTAGGGGAAAAAGGACTTGATGCCGCTTATGGCTCAGGATTCCTTGATAGCGAAAAAGCCCTGCGCTTAGGCATTGACGACTAACCCTCCTCAGACCCACTACCCCCCTCAGATAAAGAATAAGATTTTATGCCAATAACGAATCAGGCCTCTCATAGGAAAAAAGCCCGGTGCTTAAAATCAATCATTGACTTACCCCTCATGGTTTTCCTATCCTCAAAAAAAGTCAATTCCTTCGGTCATCAGTCATGCGCTTTACAATTTTCCCCCTCCTGCTCTTCTTCTGTCAACCTTTACTAGGCGCAGATACTCCCTCTCCCGTTAAAGCAGAAATCTTTCATGATTGGAAGGTTTTAGTGATAAATCAACCCCATAAAATTTGTTACATTATAAGCTCTCCTAAATACAGCACCCCTCCCCATGTCAAAAGAGGAACTATTGCACTTTTGGTGACCCATAATCCCGAAAAAGGGTTCTTTGGAGAAGTCAGTAGCTATATGGGATACCCTCTTGATTTGAAAAAAGATATCATGGGCGTTATCAGTGACAAAACCTTTAGCTTCATTGCACGAGATGAAACCATATGGGCTGAAACGGTGGCTATGGATAAACAGCTGGTGAGTGCTATGAAAAAAGGGAATCGCTTCAGTATCACAGCCACTTCTCAAAGAGGCACTGTCACGAAAGATACCTACTCTCTCAGAGGCTTCACTAAGGCTTTTGACGAAATGACAAAGCATTGCCAATAGGAAGGACAGGCGGGGGGGACAAGATATCGTGAGAGGGTTGCCAATTAGAGAAAGACAACAAGCGGGGGATTGTGAAGGAGATTAGGCGTCTTGCCCTTCCACAAGGCGGGTAAAAATATCACTGAGACACCGTGAGACTTTTCCCACAAGAGGCGAGGATGGAAAAGATTCTATGGCAACTAGCGCCTTTTTTTCATAAGCCCTAGCCACTTGAACAGCTTCGTGGAAAGCCCTGTGACGCCTGAGAATCGTCAAAGCCTGTTGAAAGTCTTGGGGGTCCAGCTTTTTATTGCTCTTCTTTTTTCGCATCTGTTGACGCCAAAAGTCTTTCTCCACACTGGAAGCCCCTTGAATGGCTAAAATCACAGGCAAGGTTTGTGTCCCTTGCGCAAAATCCCTGCCACATTCCTTGGTATAGCCAACGCCTCCTGTGTAATCTACAATATCATCCAAAATCTGAAAAGCGACCCCAAAATTTCTTCCGAACCTCTCAGCTGCTTGTATAAAAACGGGCGGCTTGTCCAAAAGCGTAGGCCCCATGGAACAGGCAGCGGAAAAAAGAGTAGCCGTTTTCTTCTCAATGGACTCCATATACAAATCTTGAGGAATAAAGTCACAAGACTGTTGCAGTTGTAGTAGCTCCCCCCACGCCATATTTTGTGCTGCTCTGCTTAAAATGCTAAGACTACAAGTTTTATCAGACACTTTTAAGACGTGCTTGAAGGCTTGAGCAAATAAAAAATCGCCGCACAAAATTGCCACAGAATTGCCAAAACGCTTACTAGCTGTAGCAAGACCACGTCTGAGTGCTTGATCATCCAACACATCATCATGTAGCAAACAGGCTAAATGCATCAACTCCACAGCAGCCCCAATCATCGTAGAAAACGGATAGACTAAGGTTTCCTGCTCTTCTTGTGCTTCAAGAGAACAGAACGCTAACGCTAACAGAGGACGCAACCGCTTCCCTCCCGCAAAAAGAAGCCGACGTGCTACAGGCCCTACAAAAGGAATACAATCCAGCTCCTCCAGAATATATCGGTCAACCTGTTCCATGGCACGCGGAAAGAATGCACCAAGTTCTGAAGCAACCACAGTCATAACAGATAGCGAAAAGATTGCCCAATAAGATAGCGTTCACAAGAATTCTTCCTGGAGGCTTTAGGCTTGAAACACCGTACTTGCTCAAAGCTTTGTTTCAGAACCTTCACAAAATCCGCCTCTTGACTGCCTTGAAAAATTTTCACCACATAAAACCCCCTCTTTTTCAGAAGACACTTGCCAACTTCTAAAGACAAAGACGCCAACCTCAACAGGCGTATATGATCCGTCGCCTTGTGACCAGTAAGAGAAGGGGAGAGATCAGAGACTACACCTGTTACTCTCGTACCTATCCATTGTTTAAGTGCTTTGATGCTGTCTTCATGGGACTGTATGCTCATCTGTAATATTCGAACGCCCTCGAGAGGCTCCATAGGGCGCTCATCCACCGCAAAAACTTTATGCCCTAACTGGCTAATGACCTGACTCCATCCACCGGGCGCTGCCCCTAAATCCAAGATAGACTCACCCCGCCCTTGAAACAAATCGTACTTCTTCTGTATCTCTAACAACTTCCAAGCAGACCTAGCACGTAACCCATGCTGATGCGCCCCTTGAACATACCAGTCATTGAAATACCCACGATGCCACTGTCCTTTTTTAGCACTCACAGCAACCCGACGCATAAGAGGTTCCGTTTGGTCTTTTTGTAGCTTCTTCATGAGTCTCCGCTTAAAAATAACCAGCTTTTCCAAGAAAATGCAGTAAGGATTCCTTAGTAGCTTGACAATCTGTGGCTTCCCACCGCCGCTTGACAACCTCTAAAGCCTCCCCAAGGGCACCTCCCTTCAAGCCCTTCTCCATTAAATCCCCCGCCTGTACAGGGCAGCTCTTCAGAAAGGCTTCATCCCTATCAAAGGCTTCAAGGTACCCTATAGCCCCTTCTCTCCCTGCCGCCCACAGACACAAACCGCCTCTCAGAGCCTCTTTTCCAAACAAATCAACCCCTTTGTGAAGCCCCCCGGGCGTTAACACCCCGCCTAGTGAGATAATAAACTCATAGGCTTTCCCCATACGCTCTAGTAACTTTTGCTGCTTGTCAGACAACGCTAGACAATGCAATCCCCGCCCTTCAGAGGAAAACAAAGC
This sequence comes from Alphaproteobacteria bacterium, assembly GCA_965222575.1. Taxonomy (GTDB): domain Bacteria; phylum Pseudomonadota; class Alphaproteobacteria. Next base: position 607,878 of record OZ244958.1, on the reverse strand, counting down.
ACACAGATACAATATCCAGTTTTTGTCAAAGGTCTCCTTCACAGCAGAAAATAACGATAAATCCTCAATAGGGGCAATATGAGACAAAAGAGATGTTGCCTTCATCACTGTTAGAATCTCTGTGCTATAAGGGGCCATCAACAGACGTTGAAATTCAGCGGTCACCCGTTCCCTAGATAAGGTATTAAGCCCCTCTTTGGCTTTTGCACACGCTCTAAGACCCTCCTCCTGTAGCTGCCCCCGCCCGTAATACGCACTAAAACGAAAGAAACGCAAAATCCTTAAATAGTCCTCTCTGATACGCTCAAAAGGGTCTCCAATGAAACGAATGATACCCTTACGCAAGTCCTCTTGTCCCTCAAAAAAATCAACAATCTCCTCTCCTACCATCTGGTGATTATACGATAAGTACAACGCATTTATCGTAAAGTCCCGACGTTGAGCATCTTTCTCCCAGTCATGGGAAAAAGAGACCGTGGCATGGCGCCCATGGGTAATGATATCCTCTCTGAGCGTTGTCACCTGTATCTGCCAAGACCCGCAATACACACACACCGTGCCATGACGAAAGGAACGTCCTTGCCCCTTACCGCCAAAAGGCTCAAGAAGCTTCAATGTTTGCGCCGGCAAAAGAGGGGTTGCCACATCAATATCTTTTGACGGACTCTTCAGTAACAAATCCCGCACATAGCCCCCCACAAGACGCGCTGGCCCCGCTTCAAGAAGCCTTCGTAAAACCCGCACCACACCGGGCTCGCACGCAAAAGGGAGCAGATGACCAAAATCTTTTTTTGTTACACTCATGAAACCCTTGCACGTCTTCCTCCTTTTAGCCTACTCATTTTCTCCCTCTTTGACTATCCCCCTTTGAAGAATTCTTCCCCTTTTAAGCGTCCTTTCTCTAAAAAGGGAGCCAAAGATTGTCCAAACAGTTCTACTAAAGACACAAGACGCCTCTCCTCAAGAAAAGAAAGAGAGGACTCTTGACAGAAAACTTTTCGCGCTTGACGCGCCGCTTGCGGAATAAGATGTCCATGCTCCTTAAGGCAAACAACCTTAAAACGCGGTAACCCACTTTGCCTCTCCCCTAAAATCTCTCCCGCTCCCCGTATCATCAAGTCCTGTTGCGCAATCTCAAACCCATCTTGGCTATCCCGTAAGGTCTCTAACCGCCCCAACGCAACAGAAGACAACGGCGGCTTATAAAGCAAAATACAAAAACTCTGCTCGCAATTGCGCCCCACACGCCCCCGCAACTGATGCAACTGAGACAACCCAAACCTCTCCGCATTCTCCACCACCATAATAGAAGCCGTTGGAATATCTATGCCAACCTCAATCACTGTGGTCGCTAACAAAATCTTGGCTTTCTTCTCCACAAACCGCTGTGCAAGAACTTCCCGCTCAGCAGAAGGAATCCGCCCATGAATCATCACAACAGCTTCTTCTCCAAACAATTCTTGAATCCATAGACCTCTTTTCTGAACAGAAACAACGGCCTGCCCCTCTGTTTCCTCTATCTTCGGACACACCCAAAAAATCTGCCGCCCTTTACGCAGCTGCTCCCGCAACCGCTCCCCTAACGCCTCAAGCTTATGCTCCGCCATGACAGCTGTTTCTATCTTTAACCTATCCGCAGGCTTCTCATCAATCACAGAAACAGCAATATCACCGTAAATCGCTAGTGCTAAGGTACGCGGAATAGGCGTCGCTGTCATCACTAAGCCGTGACACCCTCTCCCTTTCTTCGCAAGGACTACCCGCTGATAAACCCCAAACCTTTGTTGTTCATCTATCACCGCTAGCGCAAGATGGTGAAACGATACTGTATCTTGCAATAAACTATGAGTCCCAAAAACAATCTGTTGTTCTCCCGTCGCTACCCCGTTGAGAATCCGCTTGCGACTCTTCCCCTTATCAGCGCTCGTCAAACACACACTGCTAATCCCCAGTTTCTCCAGCCACATCACATGATTCTTATAATGCTGCCGCGCTAGCAATTCCGTAGGCGCCATAAAAGCCACTTGTTGACCGTCGCCAAGAACAGATACCGTCACCATCAAGGCAACAATTGTCTTTCCACTCCCCACATCCCCTTGCAATAAATGTAGCATACGCCCACCCCCGCGCCCCTTCTGTACCATATCTTGCTTAATGGATAAAAAGGCTTTTTCCTGCGCCTGCGTGAGCGTAAAAGGTACAATATTTCGCAAGGCTTCCACAAGCTTTTCTCCCTTTTCTCCGGGCACAAGCAATGAAGCGGACTTCTGTTGCTTGCCATGATGCTTCCGCACAGTTGCTATCACAATCTGATACACAAACAACTCATAAAAAGCCAACTGGCGAAGCCACTCTTTTTGCCGCTCTAGGCTCTCTTTGGTCCTAGGGAAATGTATCTTTTCCAACAGCTCAACAACAGAAACTTCAAGAGACCAAGGAGGGGGAGTATGCTCTTTCAACAGCGTAAGTCCATAACGGGTAAGACTCCTTAAGCGCCCCGATGATAACAAACTACTCAAGGCAGGATAAACAGGGCAATAAGGCTCAACAACAGAACCTTCTTCATAGGCTCTTACCAAAGACGGATGCACAATGGTCATCGTATCGCCTCTGCAGGTGAGGGTACCGCAAATTGTTTTCTTCTCCCCTAACGGGTAAAGCCTTTTCACCCATTCCAACCCATAGTGAAAATAGCACACATCCACACAGGCCTCCGAAGTTTCTATCGTAATGACAAAAGGGGCTTTCGTCCCTCTTTTCGGCGGACGATGCGCCATCACGTGACCGATAATCGTCACATTGTCCCTCAAGGAACACTCTTTAAGAGACGGCGTCGGCAAAAGTGACAGATGCTCTTTGGGGAAATGCCACAAGATATCTGGCCAGAAACCTCCTAGCTTATCTTCTACCGCTGCTATGAGAGTCTTGGGAATGGTCTCAAAACATGCTATAATACATCACCTCCTGAAAAGACACATTTTCCTTCAAAGTGTACTCCTAAAAAGTGTCAAAGACCAAACGAGATTTTTTCAGACGAAAAAGACTCTTCTACAGAGCCCATCACACCGCCATGAAAGAAACAGACCTCATACTAGGGCAATTCGCCCAAGCCTACCTACAAACCCTAAAGGAAACAGAACTACAAGACTTTGAAGATATCCTCTCTCTCCCTTCTCCTGTTTTATACAACTGGCTGCTCTCTCTCCCCTCAAAGGATGACCAGCCGCCGTTGAAAAATAATCTCCTGTTACTCTCTCTCAAACATTATGTCAACCGCTCTTTTGCCAAACACCCTAAGTGATGACTTGCCAAAAGAGGTCTTCATAGAACCTGCAAGCGGACTCTTTTTGCTCTTACGCAAAGCCCTCCTCTCCCAATACAAACGCCTGCTCTTCGTCCGCCCGTCCTGTTTCTCCCTTGAGCAGTCCCTTTCTCTTCTTAAAGCCTTCGTCCCCCCGTGCCAGATACACTATTTACCCGCCCAAGACGAACACCTGTACGATTATTTACCGTCCTCCCCCGAATACTTAAGCAAAACATACGCTACCCATGCCATTTTACAGCACTCTCCCCCTCAGGATACCCCCCACCTGCTTGTGGTGGAACCTTATCATATAGGAGAATATATCCCCCCCTTGCCCCCTCCTCTCTTTCTCAAAAAGGGATTCTCTTTATCTCTACGCAAGCTCACCCAAGCACTCAAGGAGCGGGGATACCAATCAAAAGGCGTGGTCACTACCCCGGGACAATACAGTATACGCGGTAGCATCCTAGACCTCTTTCCTCCCCATCAATCCCCTGTGCGCCTAGATTTCTTTGATACCCAACTAGAGAGTCTCCATACCTTTTGTCCCAACACCCAACGGCGCAAAGAGGCGATCACATCGCTTACCATTCCCTCTGTTATGCCTTTTTCCTTCAGTCAATCTCAAGACTTCTGTCACCACTATCGCCAAGTGTTCGGACTCAAGAATACAGACAATACTCTCTATCACGCACTTTCAGAAGGGGCACAGCCCTTAGAGGCACTTAGTCACTGGCCCCTTTTTTACGGCGCAACTGCGGGGGCGGGGCTACAACCTTTATATGACAGTTGGAAGCCTGATTTTTGTCTCATGGAAGCCAACACAGAGGCTTCAATTCACACTTTCTTCAAAAATTACCAAGACGCTTTTGACCATCATAAAGACAAAACCCCGCCCTTCTTACCGCCCTCGTATTTTTACGCCCCCCCTGAGCGGTGGTTCCAACATATCCCAACTTGTCTTTATCATACTCTTCCTGTCCGCAAAAAAATCCCCTCCTACTCGTTTTTGCCTACGCCCGAATTCGCCACTGCCCGCTCAACAGGCACCCTTCAAAACACTCTCAACACACTAGCGCAAAAAAAACCCATCACAATCTTTTGTGCCCACTCAAGTCACCAAAAAACACTTCACCGCTTGCTCACTCAAAAAGGACGCCCCCCCGCCATCATCTCCTCTCTTCAAGACCCTCCTCCCCCCTTAGCCCTTCTCCCCTCCTCTCCCTTGCCACAAAGCCTAAACCTCCGCTCCTCTTTGCTCTTAAGCTCACAGGATATCCTAGGAATCCCCCCCCCTTCCGCCGCCACCACCTCTTCAAAACCTTCACTCTCCTTGATAGAAGCCGCTCAAACCTTTCATCAAGGAGACTATCTCGTCCACGCTTCCCATGGCTTAGGACAATACAGAGGACTCAAACCCCTCACCATAGAAGGCAGAGAGGTGGATTGTCTTGAACTGGCTTACCGCGATAATGATAGGCTGTATGTACCAGTACAAAACATGGATTTGCTTTACCGCTATAGCACCAAAGAGAGCCGGGTGTCTTTAGACAAACTTGGGAGCTATCATTTCTTAGCGAAAAAAACCAAACTGAAAAAACGCCTGCTTGAGATGGCTTCCGCCCTCATCAAGACAGAGGCACAACGATTAACCTGTCAAAGCGCTAGCTGTAATGTTTCTCTTGAAGAGAGTAAAACCTTCGCGTCCCTTTGTCCCTACCCGCTCACAACAGACCAAAAAACGGCCATTGACACCATTCTCCAAGACCTCCAAAAGCCTTACCCCATGGACAGGCTACTTTGTGCAGACACAGGCTTTGGGAAAACAGAAGTCGCCCTGCAAGCCGCTTTCTCCGTTGCCATATCCGGAGGATGCGTTGCCTTTCTCACCCCCACCACCTTATTGTGTCAACAGCACTATAATCTCTTCGTTCAGCGCTTGAAGCCCTTCCCCCTCCACCTGCAAAAACTCAGCCGATTCGAAACGCCAAAAGAACAGAAAAAAACCAAAGAAGACTTAGCAAAGGGACACCTCGATATTCTCATTAGCACCCACAGCCTCTTATCCATACCATGCCTCAAAAGGCTTAATCTCCTCATCATTGATGAAGAGCATCGCTTTGGACTAGAGCAAAAAGAAGCCTTAAAAGGCCTCAAGAAAGGCCTCAATGTGTTATCCCTCTCCGCCACCCCGCTTCCCCGCACACTGAAAATGGCCATGGAAGGACTGAGGGAGCTCTCCTTTCTCAACACGCCGCCGCCAAAACGACAATTCGTGAGAACAATTTTAGCTAGAGAAGGCAGTCCCCTCCTAGAAGAAGCCCTGAACCGCGAAGCCCTGCGCGGCGGACAAATCTTCTATATCTGTCCCAAAATCCGACACATCCCCTCTCAACTCACCTTCATTAAAACTGCTGCCCCTTCCCTGAAGGTCAAAAGCCTCCACGGAAAAATGCCGTCCCAAACCATCGAAACCACCATGGAGCAATTCCAACAACGCAAAATCCATGCCCTCGTCTGTACCTCCATCGTAGAAGCCGGCATAGATATCCCCAACATGAACACAGTAATTATCCACTCAAGTCACTTGTTCGGCTTAGCACAACTATACCAACTACGAGGACGCGCAGGACGGGGCGATAAAAAAGGATACTGCTATATCATCCTGCCTAACCATCCTCTAGGGAAAACAGCCCTTGCCCGTCTCGAAGCCTTACAGTCCGCACAAGGGTTAGGCTCTAGTTTCCAACTGGCAAACTATGACATGGACATACGCGGTGCCGGTAACCTCTTAGGCACAGAACAGTGGGGACACATTAAAAGCATCGGTATTCAATTCTATCAGTACCTCCTGGAACAAGCCCTGAAAAAAATGACTCACAACAAAAACTTGCCAGCTTCCCCTCAACACAACAACACCATCCCTGAAGAACTCTCACCAACCCTCTCTCTAGGAGACCTATCAATCCCAGAATCCTATATTCAAGATATCCAAACACGACTGCACCTCTACCGCTCTCTCAGTATGGCTAACACACAGCAAGACCTCTCAGACATCAGAGCCTCCATGATAGACCGCTTCGGCCCCTTAGGGCAAAAAGAAGAACGCACACTCCATATGACTTCCCTAAGAATCCATTGTAAAAAAGCCGCAGTCAGCCATCTCACGCAGCTCAAAAACGGACCTATTGAAATCATTTTCTCCCATGACCATCTTATCAACCCTAAGCAAGTCCTAACCTTTATCCACAATCACTCCCACCTGTCTTTAATCAACCAGCACAAAGTACACTATAAACACTCAAATCCCCTAGAAACAATAGGGTCACTCCTCAAAGAACTGGGCAAAATCCAAGCCCCACAGCACCCACCCTAACCAGCCTCTATCCTCCGCAAACGAAAACCCAGAAATCTTGCCATCACATAACTGAATTGACCTGCCCCTCACACTGCCTTACACTTAAGAACATAGTCTCCTCTCACCCCCCCCCACACCCCTTCTTCTATGCCTCTTCTGTTACGCCTACTAGTTTGCTCGGTTGCACTCACCACCCTCAATGGGACATGCACCCCTCTTCACAAGGCAGCCCTAAATGGAGACCTCAATACACTCAAATCGCTCATACAAAGCGGCACGTCCATCAATGCAACAAATGAGAAGGGAATGACAGCTCTTCACCTAGCCGCTTATAATGGACAAAAGGACATGGTGAAATTTTTGTTAGACTCCGGTGCGGCGTTTCATCAAAAAGATGAATACTGGGGTATGACCTCTCTAGTTTTAGCAGCCTTATACGAACAGACGGAAGTGGTGGAGATTTTTCTGCAAGGTGGTAAGTTTACGCAAGAAGGATGTCAAGCGGTATTAGGGTGGGGAGGACATCATGGCAATCAAAAGATGCTAGCCGCCGCCCTCACAGCAGGGGCTTCTATTAATTGGCAAGACCAATTCGGGTTTACAGCACTTCATTTAGCAAGCGGAGAGGGACACAAAGAGGTGATCGTGTTCTTGTTAGAACAAGGAGCGGATATCAACACACAAAATTCCTACAAGCGCACCCCGCTACACAGGGCAGCCGTTGAAGGACACAAGGAAGTGGTCGTGGTGTTAGCAGAAGCAGGTGCTAATATGTCTCTACAAGATAAAGGGGGTAAAACCCCCCTGCAATATGCACAAGACAATCTCTGGCCTGACATGGAAGACAAGAAACGCTTAGAGGAGACAATAGCCTACCTTTTAAGCAAGGCACACTAATAAGCAAGGGAAATCTCAACCCTTTACCTAGGCAAAGAGCGGTCAAGTTTGCTTGGCGTGAAAGAAGACAGGAGCTTAGAGATGGGAAAGAGGAGAAAAAACAGGACAGTAGCACTAGCAACAATGGAGGGCGAAGAGGGCGTATCCAGTATCACAGAAAGGGAAATGCCCCCAACAACTGCGCTCATACCAAGTAGCGTCGCAACAAGCGCCATAACTTCTGGAGACCGTACCAACCCTCTTGCAGTAGCCGCAGGAATAATCAGCAGGGAAGTAATCAGAAGAATGCCAACAACACGAACGGACACAGCGACCACAACGGTCATTAAAACCACTAGCAACAGGTGTAGAAACTTTGTGGGAACCTTTTCCGCTAGTGCTAACTCTTCATCGATACTCATTAACACCAAAGAAGACCAATGCCAAGCCAATAATACCAACACCAAAGCGCCAACAACAACAATCCCCCACACTTCCGTTGCCATCACCGTTAGAATGTCTCCAAAAAGATAGAGGTGTAAATCCACCCGCTGGTTCAGCAAACTCATGGCAACAATTCCAATAGACAAAGCCGCATGGGCTAGTATGCCTAGTAAGGTGTCAACATGCAGTGTGCCCTGTTGCTGTAACCAGAAAAACAACAACGCGAAACTAAGGCACACAAGGACAATGCCAACATTCATACTCATACCAGTGGCTAGCCCCAAGGCAATACCAAGCAAGGCACTATGGGCTAGGGAATCCCCAAAGTACGCCATACGCCTCCAGACAACAAAGCAGCCTATGGGGCCTGCAATCATTGCTACTCCAATGCCAGCCGCTAAGGCGCGCAGAATGAAAGGCTCAAACACCTGATTCTCCCTCGTGCCTATGGTCATGACCATGCTGGTAAATCGCCATCATCTTCGCCATATCACGGCCAAAGAGAGAAATGAACGCTGGGTCTTGTGCGATAGCCTGTGGCTTTCCGGAACAGCAAACATGATGAAACAGACCAATCACTTGCTTGGTAGAAGCCATGACCATATGCAAATCATGAGACACCATGAGAATACTAAATCGTCTCTTGTGATAAAGCCGCTCCAGTAGTTTGTAAAAAGCCAACTGCCCTCCAATATCAAGATTTTGCACCGGTTCATCCAGCACTAGCAAAGACGGGTTGACAAGCAAACTCCGCGCTAACAAGACACGTTGTACTTCTCCGCCTGAAAGGACTGAAAGCGGTTGTCGCAACAAATGTTCTATGTTCGTTTCATACGATACAGTATGAAGTTCTGTGGCATCAATTTTTCTACGGAGACGCAAGAATCGCTCTGTGGTAATAGGCATTGCATACTCAGGAACAAGACGTTGGGGCAAATAGCCAACTGTTAACGCTTTTTGCCGTATAATCGTCCCCTTATTCGGTTGGTATAAGCCTATCAGACACTTAAGTAGCATGGATTTCCCAGCACCATTAGGACCAACTATCGCAACAAAATCCCTCTGCCCTACAGTAAGGGAGACATCGTTGAGAATATTCTTCCCTCGGCGGGTAACAGTAAGATGAGACGCTACAATGAGTGCAGACTCCTTAGGCATGTTGGGCACAGTCAGTACAGGTGCCTTTCAGCTCTACAGTACTGTGCTGTAAGTGAAAGGCATACTGATGAGCTGTAGAAGCAATGGCGTCTGTTAAATGGTTGTGACAGCATTCTTGAATGTCTCCGCAACAAGAACAGATTAAAAAATAACAGGTAGGATGGGCGCAGGGGTGAGAGCATCCTATATAAGCATTCAAGCCCTCCAATTTGTGAATCAAGCCACTTTCTAAGAGGAAATTGAGGGCGCGGTAAACAGTACTAGGTTTTGCTGCAGTTTCTTGGCTTTTGAGTTTATCCAAAATATCATAGGCTTTAGCGGGCTTGTGGTTTTCCCAGATAATAACTAAGACTTTTCGTCTTAAGGGGGTTAAGCGAAGAGACGAGCGCTCACAGATGAGTTCTGCTTGACGCAAGGCTTTATTGATACAATGTTCGTGGGTTCTACAGAGGCGCATATTGCCGTCATTTTAGTCATTGACAAGGAATTGTTATGTTATAACATAACAATTAATATCTCCACAAGGATTAATTTTTTTCAAGGTGAGATAATGAGAGAGTTTGTATTTTCTGTAGGGGTTGTATTTTTTCTAACAGGAAGCGCAAAAGCGGCAGGGGAAGTTGTTGTGACTCTGAAGCCTCTTCATTCGTTGGTAATGAGTGTTATGGGCAAGACAGGGGAGGCGACATTATTGCTGTCCGGGGAGGCCTCACCCCATGGCTTTCAGTTTAAGCCTTCACAACTGAAGGCGTTACAGGAAGCCACACTTATTTTTTATCTTGATACCCGTTTAGAAACCTTTCTTTCGCAGGCCTTAAAAACACTGCCCCCTCAGGTGTCTAGCGTTTCTTTAGCCCAAGAAGCAGACGTTTTACTACTGCCGTCCCGTCAAGGTAGCCCATGGGAAGACAGCAACAAACAAGGGCAACACGTCCATGAGCATGTTTCTCATCAAGGGCGTTATGATTGGCATCTTTGGCTTGACCCTGAAAATGCTAAACGGATGGTGAGATTGATTACGGAGAAGCTAAGCGGTCTTTATCCTGAAAATCGCTCTCTTTATGAAGAAAATGCGGGGGTGTTTTTTGAGAAAAGCGAGAGGTTGGAGGCAGCGTTACACTTGTTGCTTGCGGGCGTAAGAAACAAGCCTTTTATTGTGCTTCATGACGCTTATCAGTATTTTGAACGTGCTTATGGTTTAAGAGGGGTTGGGTCTATTTTGGTGGATGCGGATGTTATGGCGTCTCCTGCGCATCTTAAGGAAGTGCGTAAGAAGTTGCGGGAAAAAGGTGTTGTTTGCGTGTTTCGGGAGCCGCAATTTTCCCACCGAGTCATTAGAGTCGTGACAGAAGGCACAGGGGTGAGAATTGGCACACTTGACCCACTAGGGGCTAGGCTTGAGCAGGGGGAGGCATTGTATTTTCACTTGCTGAACAATCTCTCCCGTAGTTTCCACCAGTGCTTATCGGAATGAGAGAAATCACCGCCCTGGGTTCAGTCTTCCGGCACAGGGTTGGTCGCTCCCCTACTCCACCACCGAGGGTGATACCAGCGCATTTTTTTCTTGTGATTTTATTTGCTCCTGATACAATGAATGCAAAAGAAAAACAGAGAGATTGATACAGGCATTTAAGTTGAAACTGAAGGACAAAGTTGTTGAATGCTTAAAGCAAAACCCCGAGCAGAAATTTACTGTTCGTGAAATTGCGGACTGGATATTCAAAACCTATCCAGATGATTGTCAACAAAAAAAAAATCGTTCTGAAAAGCTGCGTGATCGTGATAATGATGCGCTGGTTGGACAGATTGCTGGTGAAATAACTTCTCTACTCATTCGAGAGAGACCCCCGGAAATCAAGACGATTGAATGTTGGCCTCGGAAATATTACTATACTGAATCAAGTGACAGTGCCGAAATTGACTTTGCAGAGAGCACTGCTTCGACATCCGCGGCTGTTACGAATGGTGTAGTCATAACAGAACACAATCTTTACCCGATTTTAAGAAAGTTTTTGCGGGAGAAGCTTAAAATTGACAGCATGCGTATTAATGAGAAACACTCCAGCAACTCTCATGGTGCTGGCGGTAATGAGTGGCTTTATCCAGATGTGGTAGGCATGGAAAATTTGAGCCAAGATTGGCACCGTGAGATTAAGGATTGTGTGAAGCAGTATGCAGATAAAAAGACCAAACTATGGTCCTTTGAAGTTAAAAAGTGGATTGATCGCTCCAATGTGCGAAAGGTCTTTTTCCAAGCAGTCAGCAATTCCTCATGGGCTAATTTTGGATATTTAGTGGCCATTGGAATCAGAGAAGCAGCGTTAAAAGAGCTTCGTATACTGGTCAGTTTGCATGGTATTGGTGTTATCAAGCTCAATGCTGACAATCCATCAGAGAGCCAAATTATGATTCCGGCTAAAGAGCGCAATGACATTGACTGGAATATTGCCAATCGCTTGGCTAATGAGAATAGAGACTTCTTGAATTATATAAAATCAGTCCGTGAATTCTATCAGACTGGTAAAGTGCATCGTGAAAATTGGGACCAGTAAATACTAATTCTTTTCCAGTGTCCCTATGACTTTCAGTTGGCCGTAACCCGCCCTACCATTGTGCCTGTCCGCAGACGACCACCCAGCACTCCAGCATCAGTGTGAAGCGGTCAATACCACATTCCTTGGCTGTGGTAATCTTTCAGTTCATAGAAATTAACAAGGTATGGAGAGACAGATGAAAATGTCCCACTGCCGAGTCCTTTTGTTTTTTCGTGAGCGCAGAAAGCTCTGTTTTCGACTCCATTAGCTTTGCTGCTAAGAAGCGCTTTTCAATCTCTTTCAGCGCACTCCCTAATTGTTCAACAGATTGACTACTACGCGCTAATGTCTTATAATACGTATTATCAAGTGTCGCACCAATGACTAACCCTAAACGACCAACTTCCGACATGCCGTCTTACCTCACGGGACTGAAAAAGCGCGCAGACCTAGTAGGGAAAGCTACCACTGTTATTCTATATATCATTATCCTTGGCGGACTTGTGGTGTTCTTGCCCATTTGTACAATGTTCATCGCAGACGAAAGCCTGCCTACAAAAATTGTCATCGGGGGCGTAAGCTTTCTATTTATGATAATTATCACTGGCTTGAGTGTCCATGCTATCGCTCTCCTATTTGGAGTGGATTGGGAAAAAGCCATGAAACCTGCCCAACCATACTCTGTGCGATACCTCACGGGATACACTCTGTATTTCCTCAGTGAACTCACTCTCATCTTCCCACTCCTCTTTCACGTCTTAAAATCTCGCAAATACTCTTCCAATACTTAAGCGCCTCCTCAATGGGAAGACTCTTGATTTCCCCTAAGCTAAAGCCTGTCTTAAGTGCTATGATAACCACTACTCAGACTTGCTCCTATGACAAACCCTAATCCTAAACTCCCTGCATCCGCCATCTCTTTTTACCTCGCACACGCTTTAGGACGGGGAAAGCTCTTTGGCCAATGTGTAATAGCACTCATTAGCCTTATTCTTATAATCGCAAGTCTCATTATTGCCCTCATTGGTATAGCGGCAGTTGTTAGTCTCTTTGTCATTCCCACCATTACAACCTTGTGGGCGGGCATTTCCATGAACCTGCAACTATGGGAAATGGCCATTTGGTGGCTCATGACTTTCTTCCTAGCTTCTATTCCCCTCGGTATCATCATCTGGGGGGCTGTTGACTTGTTAACCGATTTCGCGTTAGCTGATTGGAGCAATTGGCTCATTGAGAGAATGCCGGGAGAAGAAGAAAAATCCCCTCCTGTTTGGTGTAAAGTCTTATGGGTGCTCTTGGAAGTCTGCCTCATAGTCCCACCAGTGGTGTCTTTTTGTAATCATCGCACAATAAGCTCAAGTACCCTAAAGCCTCACGGCAAGCACTGTACTCCCTAGAGATGACATATGATTGATACCCTTCTTGCTAGCATTGCTTACGGAATCTTCTTCTTAGGTCTTGCGTTAATCCTTATGGTCATAGCCCTATCTGCCGTAGTGCTATTCACAGTAGGACTATGCATACTCCTAATGGTACTCGCAGGACTCGCTTGGGGTTTATCCAAAGTGTGTATCTTGCTTGTTCTCACCGCCTCCAACCCCTCCAAAAAAGCCCGTGCCTTAACTCTTGCCCAAAGCAACGCATACGATGCAAAATGCCTCTTCAAAGAAAGCTGGGGAATGCTGAAATATATGCCTCTTTGAGCAGTCATTTTTTCAAAACCTTAACAATTTTATTTGCGTAAAGTACGGCCTCACGGCAAGAGAGTGCCTTAATCTCACTGGGTTGCCACTTAAAATGTCTTGCTAACATCACCAATACCTTCTGCACCTCCCCCCCTCTTAGGACAAAAAACTATTCACTTTGTCTTGTATTTTGCCTGAAGTCCGTATACAATAAACACAATGATAGTCGGGAGTGACGACCCTACGGGTACGGAATCCCTGCCAAAGTCCGCTCTCTGCTCCAAATAAGCCGTGTTGTTTGGAGTGTATCATTTCATCACGTCTTTTTCTGCGTGAGGAACCCACTAGTGGGCACCCCATTTATTTCCTTTTGTCAATAACAATTGAGACAATTTCTCAAAAACACCTACATGAAGAAGGAAATTGGAGAAAGGCTAGAGACCAAGACACACGAATACGCGTTTTCTCGTAGATGGTTGAAAAACAAAGGGGTATCTTCTGGTAATTTAGGAGTTATTGATGCCATAGGAAATTCTATGGAACCTCGCCTGCGGGAGGGAGATTTCATTTTAGTGGATCGGGGCGGGGCTGACCCTTTAATCAATGCGAAAATGTATGTCCTCAGAATAGGCAACGAATTACTTGTCAAAAACATCCAACGACTTCCGGGCGGACGCTTAGAGGCAAGTTCTAGCAATCCTGATTACAAGCCTTTTATGTTAGAGCCTGATTACGAGGGACAAGACATTGCTATTGTAGGTCGTGTCGTTGCCTCCATGGGCGAATGGTAAATAACAAAGTGTGTTGCCAAGCACGCTTTATAGCTTTATAGTATATTTATGATGATTAAAGGGTATTAACATGATGAAAAAGCTAATGATACTCAGTGCTTTGGGTGTAATCATAGCCCTTAGTTTTCATCCCCCTGCTAAGGCAGGAATTTTAGACTCACTGCTCAAACAAATCGTCAAAGAGCAAACGGGTATTGATATTGATAACCTTACCTCTGCAATCCAAGCGGCGGCTAAAAGTGGAGATTTAGCGGCTATAAAAAAATTCATAGGGGAGGGAGCAAACATCAATGGGAGTTCTTTCGCGGACTCACCGCTGAAAAAAGCTATTGAGGGGGGGCACAAGGAGGTAGTAGCGTTCCTAGTGGAGAAGGGGGCTTCTGTGAAGGTACAGGATAAGGACGGCTTAACACCGCTTCAGTTAGCGGTTAAAGGAGGCAATAAGGATATAATCAAAATCCTAGAAACAGCGCTCAATAAGACAGAAGATTAGTACGTAAGCTGTAGCTTGCCCAATAACGATACAAAGCCTTGGAGGTTTTGTGGACACCAAGGCTTCGTATTTGATTACAAGGATACGATATATTTCGTTTCCATGTGACACGCCCGCGAAAGCGCGAATACCCCTAAGATATAAGCTTTTCCCCTCATTGTCAATACCTAGTCCAGTAGTGGGGGTATCTCGGCTTGTGCGCCTGCTCTAATTTTGGACATCAATAGCGTCTCCATTGGACATTTTCATCCGTCTCTCCACACACATACACTAACACTGGTGGAGGTGGACGGAATCGAACCGACGACCTCCTGCTTGCAAAACAGGCGCTCTACCAATTGAGCTACACCCCCAATGCGTCAACACAAGCCCTATAATAACAAAATAAAAACCCAAATACCAACCGCATATCTCAGTCAACAAGACATTCCTAACTCATCTCAACCCCACAGCAAACCAGTGGGTCTGGGGTGACTCGAACACCCGACCTCACGCTTATCAGGCGCGCACTCTCACCAACTGAGCTACAGACCCCAAAATACTCTACTATAAAGACCCTACGAAAAAAACCCTCTCTCTCAAAACTCCCAGAAAACCCCCACGCCTCAACCTTAATAAAACAACATACGCATCTTTAAGCTATAGTAATTACCAGATTTCTCATAAACATCAGGAAAATTAGGCAAAGGAGACGCTAAATGAAAGGTCTTCTCAACACTCTCATATAAAGAGACCAACATATCTTGCGTAATCTCAGAGTCTTCCGGTGGCTTGATGTCAATCTCATCAATTGCCACAAAGTCCATTCCTTGCGTGAGGGTAATCCTACAGATAATAGTCACATACTGCAACAGACTTTTTTTCACCCCTGCTGGCCACTTCCAGTGCGCTTTGATATGCGCTAATACCTGCTCTTCTGGCGTGAGCTCTTCTTCCGGTAGTTCAGCATCCGGTGCAGGCTCAGATTCAGGCACTTCTTCTTCTAAAGGCTCCTCTTCCAGCCTCTCCTCTTCCGGTTCCTCCTCTTCCGGCCTCTCCTCTTCCGGTTGCTCTTCTTCCGGCCTCTCCTCTTCCGGTTGCTCGTCTGTAGGCTCTTCCTCCGGTATAGGAATAGCATCCGGGTCTTCTTCCGGCACAGGTTCTAAATCAGGCGGCGGTGGCGGTACCTCCGGCTTAGGCAACGGAGGTGGCGGTGGCGGTTCCGGCACTAAGTCCGGTGTCGGCTTCGGAGGGGCTTGTGGCGGCACAGGGGCCTCCTCTTCCTCCGGGCCCTTTTGCTCCTCCTCCTTCGGCTCCTCTTCTGGACCTTCAGGCTCCTCTTCTAGAAAAAAACCCTCCACCTTAAGAGGCCCTTCAAACTTCCCACCAACACCAGACCCCATAAAAAGTAGTATAAGAAAAAGGTGAATCAAAAAGGAAACAATATACGGCCACGACGCACGCCCCCGCTGATACAGACTTTCCCACCACCCTTTTAGCCTTTCTTTCACAGTAGAAAATTGCATAAAGTGCACACCTTAATAAGAACTGCCCACAACCGCAACTCCCTTCCAGAAAAATCCCCCCAATAAGACCCCCTCACTCCTAAAAAATAAAAGGAATAAAAGGTTACTTTTCCTTTGTGTCATCCGTTAAAAACACCATCCTTTTGAACCCTAAACGATTAAGGCGAGCAACTACAATCATCACGTCTCCATAATCCAGCGTTTCATCAGCTCTCAACAAAAGGGGAATCGTCTCCTTCTCCGGAAAATATGGCTCCATAGCAGAGGCTAAATTGTCCAACAATATCCGTTTGTCATTCAGATATAACGTGCCATCCGCCTTATAAGAAATAGCAACATTGTTATCAATCTCGGCAATGTCCTGAGCCTTAGTCTTAGGAAGAGAAACATCAACACCTTGGTTAATAAATTGCGCCGTTAGGATAAAAATCACCAGCAAAACCAGCAAAACATCCACAAAAGGTGTGACATTAATGCTGTCATCCAATGCTGATGCAGGGGTAGAGAATCGCCTTTTACTTTTTTGACCGTTACTCTGTGAGGATAGTGAAAAAGCCATGTGGCTTCACGCGACTCTTTTGACAATCTCGTCTGCGAAATGCTCTAGTTTCATCCTAAACGCAGCAGACCGTGATGTGAGCGTATTATACCCAATACTAGCAGGAATAGCAGCAAATAACCCAACCCCCGTAGCAAATAAAGCTTCCGCAATACCAGGTGCCACCACAGCTAAAGCTGCCGACTCAGAGACCGCCATAGCCGTAAAGGTATTCATCACCCCCCACACCGTGCCTAACAACCCAATAAAAGGCGCCGCAGACGAAACAATCGCCAACACAGTAGCATTCTTCTTCACCCGCAAGGCCTCTGTATTGATACTGTAATCCAAACTAGCCCAAACACTATCCGCAGTCGCCTCTTTCCCTTTAGAAGCCGATAAAGCCTCCACCACTAACCGTTCATAGGGACTCTTCCAGCTAATCTTGTCATAAGAGGCAATCCTCGACAGTGTGAACTCCTTCATAAAGCTCTTATTACGCCTGTTTAAAAGAAAGAAAAATACCAATCTTTCCATAATAATAGCCCATGTCCAAATGGATAAGATAAAAAGAAAAATCAAAATCCCCTTGACCATAAAGGTAGATTGCAAAAACATACCCCAAATCGTGTGATCGTATGCCATACCGTTCAAATATTTTTTAGTTAAAATTAATGATTAAGCACTCTGTTCAGTCATCAACATTCCAGTGGTGATGACCACTTTGTGAGAGTGACCTCTTGAGGAACCTCTTGAGGACCCTCTCGAGGCACCTCTCAAAGTCTTAAAGGATTGTAAGATAAAGAAAAAAGCATGTCAATGAAGTTGTTAAGAAACTCTTGATGGCAGGAGGAACACGGCATGGGGTTTCTTTTTTCAGGAATGCTAGTTTTACTGTCAAGTCGGCAACGGGGGCTTCACCACAGAGGATGGTTTGCAAGAGGGTAACGGTAGCCCCTTTGAGCTGTGAGAGGCGCGTGCGTACCAAGAGGGTGTCCAACAGGAGTGCCCCTTTATGATAAGAGATATGGCACTCTTTCACAACAATAGCAATATGCTGTGTTTTCATTAAGTCTTGTTGATTAAGTCCCATAAGCGTTAGGAAAGCAGACCGCGCCCGTTCAGCGAATTTCAAGTAGTTCGCATGATAAACCCGCCCGCTAGCATCTGTATCTTCCCAGAAGACTCTGAGTGTAAAGGTGTGTTCTTTATTGTGGAGCTTACCGAGTGAGGGCATTACAGTTTCAAGGATAAAATCTGTGCTGTTGGTCTAGCCCCTAGGTGTGCAAAGCCGCCGCGCGTTAAGAGGCGTCCTCGCGGCGTTTTATGGATGAGGCTCTGTTGGAGAAGAAAGGGTTCAATGACATCTTCAATAACATCTTTTGGTTCTGACAAAACAGTGGAGAGGGTGTCAAGTCCCACGGGCCCCCCGCGAAATTGTTTATGCAAGACCGACAGATACCGTTGGTCTAAAATCTCAAGTCCTAGGGTATCAATTTTCATGCTTTCTAAGGATTTTTCAGTGGTGATTTTTGAGATAGAATTCTCCTTCATGGTTTCGGAAAAATCTCTCACCCGCCTTAAGAGTCTCAACGCTCTCCGCGGCGTGCCACGGCTACGTTTCGCTAGGGTGAAAAGGGCATCTTCATCAATAGCAATGCTTAAGGCTTGCGCGCTGTTTTTCAGAATCTCTTCGAGTTCATCAGTGCTATAGTAATAGAGGGCAAAGGCAATGCCGAAGCGTTCTCTAAAAGGAGAGGTCAACAAGCCGCTTCTTGTGGTAGCCCCTACTAAGGTGAAAGGGGGGAGATCAATAGACAGACTTCTTGCCGTAGGGCCTTCTCCTATCAGAATATCAAGTTTACAATCCTCCATGGCAGGATAGAGTGTTTCTTCCACAGCTGGAGGGAGTCGGTGGATTTCATCAATGAAGAGGATATCATTGGGTTGGAGGTTTGTCAGGAGGGAGGCAAGGTCACCGCTATGAGAGAGGGTTGGGCCTGCGGTGGAGCAAAGATTAGCGCCCATTTCTCTTGCAATGAGGCGTGCAATAGTAGTTTTTCCGAGTCCTGGTGGGCCTGAAAAGAGGCAATGGTCTAGGGTTTCTTGCCGCCCTAATGCGGCCTGAATAAAAACGGTGAGGTTCTGCACGAGGGTTTTTTGTCCCACAAATTTTTCTAAAGAGGAGGGGCGCATAAGCAAAGGAGAAGAGTGAGTATCAGGCATTAGACTTTCTCTATCATAAGGATTTTCCCTGGTGGCGAGTGGTGTAAGTATAGCAGTTTTTGTTGGGGTTTCCTATAGAAAATGGAGAAACAGGGGGTGAGGATTGGGTTAAAAGAAACCTCTAAATAAGTCTTGCATCCCCAAGGGTTCTCAAGTAGGATGGAGGTCTATTTAGTTCTTTGACGAGGTCTATTTAATTCTTTGACATTGTATTTTTAATGACAAAGCCTTTGTTATATTTTTAAGAGTAATTGAAGGCGGCCAGGGATGAACTTGGAGAAACAGCTTAAGGATGTTTCAAGGAGTCTCTTTTTAGTAGTGATTTTTTGAAATTTCGAGCTGTTTAATCTGAGAGTTTGATCCTGGCTCAGAACGAACGCTGGCGGCAGGCTTAACACATGCAAGTCGAACGAGTCTTATCCTTTTGGGTAAGGCTAGTGGCAAACGGGTGAGTAACACGTGGGAATTTACCCTTTAGTTCAGGATAACGGCTAGAAATGGTTGCTAATACTGGATGTTCTCTACGGAGGAAAGATTTATCGCTAAAGGAGAAGCCCGCGTCTGATTAGGTTGTTGGTAGGGTAAAGGCCTACCAAGCCTATGATCAGTAGCTGGTTTGAGAGAATGGTCAGCCACACTGGGACTGAGACACGGCCCAGACTCCTACGGGAGGCAGCAGTGGGGAATATTGGACAATGGGGGCAACCCTGATCCAGCCATGCCGCGTGAGTGATGAAGACCTTAGGGTTGTAAAACTCTTTCATCGGGGAGGACAATGACAGTACCTGAAGAAGAAGTCCCGGCTAACTCCGTGCCAGCAGCCGCGGTAATACGGAGGGGGCAAGCGTTGTTCGGAATTACTGGGCGTAAAGCGCACGTAGGTTGTTTTGCAAGTTGCATGTGAAAGCCCCGGGCCTAACCCGGGAGGTGCATACAAAACTGCAGGACTAGAGTTTAGGAGAGGAAAGTGGAATTCCCAGTGTAGAGGTGAAATTCGTAGATATTGGGAGGAACACCACGAGCGAAAGCAACTTTCTGGCCTATGACTGACACTGAAGAGCGAAAGCGTGGGGAGCAAACGGGATTAGATACCCCGGTAGTCCACGCTGTAAACGATGAGTGCTAAATGTTGGGGAACTTGATTTCTCAGTATTGTAGTTAACACGTTAAGCACTCCGCCTGGGGAGTACGGTCGCAAGATTAAAACTCAAAGGAATTGACGGGGGCCCGCACAAGCGGTGGAGCATGTGGTTTAATTCGATGATACGCGAAGAACCTTACCAGCTTTTGACATCCCGATTAGGGTATTTAGAGATAAGTACTTTCAATAATATTGGATCGGTGACAGGTGCTGCATGGCTGTCGTCAGCTCGTGTCGTGAGATGTTGGGTTAAGTCCCGCAACGAGCGCAACCCTTGTCTTCAATTACCAGCATTTAGTTGGGCACTTTGGAGATACTGCCAGTGATAAACTGGAGGAAGGTGGGGATGACGTCAAGTCCTCATGGCCCTTATGGGCTGGGCTACACACGTGCTACAATGGCGGTGACAATGGGCCGCGAAGGGGCAACCTGGAGCGAATCCTCAAAAGCCGTCTCAGTTCGGATTGTCCTCTGCAACTCGAGGGCATGAAGTCGGAATCGCTAGTAATCGTAGATCAGCGTGCTACGGTGAATACGTTCTCGGGCCTTGTACACACCGCCCGTCAAACCATGGGAGTTGATTTTACCCGAAGGTGGTGGGCCAATCTGCTTTTAGCAGGAGGCAGCCAACCAAGGTAGGGTCAGCGACTGGGGTTAAGTCGTAACAAGGTAGCCGTAGGGGAACCTGTGGCTGGATCACCTCCTTTACGAGTAAAATGTGGTAGGAGGGGTTTTTTTACCCTCTCTCACATTTTTTAGTAACATAAACTTTTATCAAATATTCATTTACGGCCGCCTTCAAATACTCTTAGAAATAAGAGGCTTTAGTCATTTTCTTATTCCAAAGTGCTGATGAGCAGTCTTTGCCGTCACTGCGCAATGCATAGGGAGTAGTATTCATTTTTCGCCATTACACCTGAAAAAGCCTTTCGACGTTTTTTGTGGAATTCCTAACCCGTTGCGAAAAGTAGCTGTACCGATAATAGCCCTGTTTTCCCAACTTATCCCTGAAAATGCGGAGTGCTCCTTCTGTAGACACAAAATAAAGACCCGCAATTTCGGGTGAACCCTCGATGACGATGGTACGTTGATATCCCCGCTCACGATATCCTGTGTGCGGGTTTCCCTTGCCAGTCGTAGCACTAAAGACCCCGAGGGCCTGAACCCTCGGGTGACAAGCCGTTTTCCCAACTAACCCTGACAATGCGGGAGCTCCTCCTCTGTAGACACAAAATAAAGACGGCTACGAGGTGAACCCTCGGGTGAGCCGTTTTCCCTACCCCTGACAATGCGGGTTTCTCCTGTAGACACAAAATAAAGACGGCGCGGGGTGAACCCTCGGGTGAGGCGTTTTCACTACTATCCCTGAAAAAGCTACCGACTTGTGATCGACACAATCAATCAAAGCAGACTGAATAACGGCTCGCCCCGATCCGCAGGCGTTTTCACTAACCCCAAAAAGTAGGGCCTTTGAACAATGCGGGCTTCCTCCTGTAGACACAAAATAAAGACGGCGCGGGTGAACCCTCGGGTGAGGCCGTTTTCACTACTATCCCTGACAATGCGGCTCTCCTCCTGTAGACACAAAATAAAGACCCGCGCGGGGTGAACCCTCGGTACTGAGAGACCCTGCGTTTTCATTATCCCTGACAATGCGGGCTCCTCCTGTAGACACAAAATAAAGACGGCCGCAAACGCAAGGGTGAACCCTCGGGTGAAGCTTTTCACCTAGTTACGTTCCTCCGTCAATGCGTAGACACAAAATAAAGACGGCGCGGGTGAACCCTCGGGTGAGGCGTTTTCACTACTATCCCTGACAATGCGGACTCCTCCTGTAGACACAAAATAAAGACGGCGCGGGGTGAACCCTCGGGTGAGGCGTTTTCACTACTATCCCTGACAATGCGGCTTCCTCCTGTAGACACAAAATAAAGACGGCGCGGGGTGAACCCTCGGGTGAGGCGTTTTCACTACTATCCCTGACAATGCGGACTCTCTTCTGTAGACACAAACTATACCGTTTTCCGGCGCGGGGTGAACCCTCGGGTGAGGCGTTTTCACTACTATCCCTGACAATGCGGCTTCCTCCTGTAGACACAAAATAAAGACCCGCGCGGGGTGAACCCTCGGGTGAGGCGTTTTCACTACTATCCCCGAAAAAGTCTCTCCGCTTTGCGCACATAACCCCGAAAAGTGCTGATAATAATAGACCCTGTTTTCCCAACTATCCCTGAAAAAGCAGGCTCTTTTTCCCACTACACCAAAAAAATGCTGATGATAACATGAGGTTTTTATGATAAAATCCTTTTTATAGCGCTCAAAGTAAAGACAATGTTAGATTTTTCCAAAGTCGTCTATGAACAACCTGAAACAGGCGATAGAAAAGAAGTCACACTTTTAGTCTATTGGTATCTCTTCTTATTTGGAGTCTTTTACCTCTTTTATAAAGGACTCTGGAAGCAGGGCGCAATTTTTATGCTATGTGTCTTAGGGGCTAGCTTTATTGTACGCTCCGTTGTCATCCTCATGATAATTATTTTATGCCTTCACACTTATCTCTTACTCTCCATCAGAGAATTTTTAGACAAACACTATCGCGCACAAGGATACCAGAAAGTTGAAGAATAGAGCCCAAAACCACTAAAACGCTCAATTCCCACTCACAATACTGAAACTCAACAGGATACAGAGTACAGAGTACAGGTTGTGTCCCCACAAAGCCTCAACCCATCCTTAAAATTGATGCCTCTTGACACATTTTCTCCAATAAGTCACTACTCTTACTATCTTACTAGTAGCCGCTATCCCGTGTCCCGGACTCTGCTAGCCCCATATCTTTGCCGAGATTAGCGCCCCTTTTCAAGCTTTCTCACTAGATCTCCCCACCGCATCTTTTTTGCCATATCAAGGGGAGTCATCCCTTCTTCATTGCGAATCCCACTATACCCCCCTGCCGTTATCAGCATCTCAGCAACCCTCCCCTTCCCCTGCATCACAGCATAATGAAGAGGGGTTTGTCCCTGAGACTCTTGAACGTTGATTTTAGACCTCGCATTTAACAGCATCTCCACAATCTTCTCATGCCCATACCAAGCCGCAATATGAAGAGGTATCGATTTTAAGTTGCCTTCACCATTCACAGAAGCCCCAGCTAATATCAACGCTTTCACTACCTCCAAATTGCCCCTCTTCACCGCCCAATGAAGCGGCATCCACCCCCTCTTATCCTGACCATGAACTTCCCCACCAGCCCTAATCAGTACCCTTACTACTTCCTTAGTCGTCGCCTCATGAAGCGCCCTCTTCCCCTCTCTATCCTCAGCATAAATATAAGCCCCCTCTGCTAGCAACCGCTCAATAGCCCTAACATCCCCCGCACGCGCAGCGAAATGAAGCTCCGTTGTCGCTTGTAGCGTCCCAAAAGAAACCAACACCACTAACAATAACGCACAACACCCTTTCCTCATGTCTTTTCCACTATTATCCTTTCACCTCTTCTCACTCAGAAAAACCCCTTGCTTCACTGTCCACTTTCCATCTCTTCTATCAAATCGCTACGCCCTATTTCATGCGCAATATCAAGAGGGGTGTCGCCTTGATAGTTAGCAACGTTAAAATTAGCCCCCCCGCTAGCAAGGGCTTGACACACCTCTGCCCTTTCTTTTCTCACTGCCCAATGAAGCGGCGTGGAACCGCGTTTGTCTTTCACATCCACTGCTACCCCCGCCTCAAGCAACGCCTTGACTGTCCACACTTGCCCCGCTTCTGCCGCTTCATGAAGAGGGGTTGTCCCATGTTTTCCCCCCCTAGCAATACCGTTCGCCCCCGCTTCAAGCAACACATTGAGAACTTCCACATGCCCCATACGAGCAGCAAAGTGAAGCGGCGTCCTCTCCGTCGTCAGGCGCGCATTGACCTGCGCACCCGCTTCCAAAAGCGCACGCACTACCCACAATGCCCCCTGATTCGCCGCTTCATGAAGCGGCGTGGAACCGCTGTAACTCCGAACATCAACCTCAGTACCCCCCTCCAACAATAACGACACAATACCTACCGTCTTCACATAATGAAGCGGCACCCTCTCTTCATCATCACGCGCATCAACCTCCGCACCCGCCTCCAACAATACACCCACCAACCCCTCCTGTTCATAAAAAACTGCCAAATGAAGCGGCGTCATGCCCTTATCATCCACAGCTTCCACCACAGCACCCGCCTCCAAAAGCGCACGCACCTGCTCCTTCGTACCCCTAAAAATAGCAAAATGAAGCGGACTCCACCCCATATCATCCTTAACCTGCAAATTCGCACCCCGCCCCTTTAAGACCTCTATCACCTCCCGCGTTCCCGCTACATGAATCGGCCGCCAGCCCTGCTCACCACCACGTATATTAATCTCCGCCCCAGCAGACAACAGAAGCTCCACTACCTCCACATGACCAAAAATAGACGCCCAATGAAGCGGCGTCATGCTATCCTCATCCTTCTCATCAATCTCCTCTCTATCCCCACCAGTGAGCAACTCTTTAATCGTCTCTACATCCCCACTCTTTGCCGCACGATGCCAATCCGCCTCTAAGTGCCAAGCCGCCTCTAAAGAAAACACGAAAACAACTGAAACCAACACCAACAACGCACCCACTAATCCGCGCGTCCTTCTCCTACTGCTTCGTCGCCCCGCCTGCTGACTCACCCCCCGCCTAAAAGATAATAAAAAATTGTCAAGCATGAAAGAGTTAAAGAGCCCTCATTTAACTTAATATCTGCTCTTACTTAATATCTGCTCCAATATCTTGATAACCTCTTTCTGTTTCATTTTGTGCGCAACAGCAAGAGCATCCATGCCCGATTTATCCACAAGCTCAATCTTTGCCCCTCTTGCCAACAAGACCTTTAACACCGGAATATTCCCATGTCCA
Source organism: Alphaproteobacteria bacterium (assembly GCA_965222575.1). GTDB lineage: Bacteria > Pseudomonadota > Alphaproteobacteria. Next base: position 582,906 of record OZ244958.1, on the reverse strand, counting down.
CAAGCTAAATGTAGCGGAGTCATGCGATCTCTGTCTGTGCGCGCATCAATCACCGCCCCCTTATCCAACAGGAGGTTTGCCATCTCTCCTGAGCCACTCTTAGCCACCACATGCAACGGCGTCCACAAAGCGTTGTTCACACCCTTAACACGCGCCCTCTTGCCCACGAGAATCTTAAAGGCTTTCCCACTCTTATGTTTAGACGCCCCATGCAACGGCGAATCACCGCCTCTATCTTTAGCATTTACGTTTCCACCGGCTTTGATAAGTAGCTTCAAAACCTCTACATGATCCCCCCAAGCTGCTAAAAACAGAGGAGTCCTTAAGCTCGCATCTTGAATATTAACCTCAGCACCCGACGCCAACAGTTGTTTCACAACCTTCTCATGCCCTCTAGAAGCCGCCTCATGAAGCGGCGCTATCTTCTCTTCGTCCTGCATATTCACCCGAGACCCCGCAACAATCAGCATCCTTACAATCTGCTCATGCCCCCCCAACGCAGCATAATGAAGCGGAATCTTACCCCGCGTATCCAAAGCATTCACATCCCCACCACGCTCAATGCTCTTAGCAACTAAACTAGAAGAGCCCATCATTGCTAAATTATGAAGCAATGACGCACTCCCTAAAAAAGGGAGACTCATCACAAGACACACCCCAACTTTCAAAGACTTCACAACCCTGTCCCTCTGCCTGATGACTCTAACCCTATAAGGATACACCAAAACCAATAGCGTGTCAATGTCCCCTAGACCCCCATCCCCTGAAAGGAGGGCATTACGCAAAGACCGAACGGAAGGCACGCACGCACTAGCCCATCAAGTAGCACTCTCTCTTAATGCAAGGAGAGTTGCCTTACTTCTTGCTTTCAAGCATTCTGATAAGTTGAAGATATCTCCCTCTTTTCGCCATATCAAGAGGCGTTACGCCCCCCTCATTTTTTATCTTGTGATTAACCCCTGCTCCTAAGAGTTCTTTCACCACGCCGACCTTTTCTTTGTAAACAGCCTCGTGAAGAGGGGTATTCCCTAGTCTGTCTCTTGCATTGATATCTGCCCCCTTACTAAGAAGGATTTTGACAATTTCGGCATATCCTTCCCGAGAAGCCACATGAAGCGGCGTACGCTTAGTCTTGTCCTGTATCTTAACTTTCGCCCCCGCCTCAAGGAGCATTCTCACAACAGCAACATGGCCATTCTGCACAGCCCAATACAGGGGCGTCCTATCGTTTATCTCCACAGCATTCACATTGGCACGCGCCTTAAGCAACACCTCCACCACCCCTCCATGACCATAATACGCTGCCACATGAAGCGGCGTTTTCTTGCCCTTCTCCAAAACATCAACTTCAGCCTGCCCCTCAAGCAGACTCCTAGCCACCACCACATGACCCTTCTTAGCAGCTATATAAAGAGGGGTAACATTGTCCTTATCTAAAGCCCCAACATCCGCTCCCTTACCAAGAAGAAGATGCACAATCTTCTCATTACTCGCATGATGAAGCGGCGTTACGCCATACTGGTCCCTCATGTCAACCGCCGCCCCCGCCTCAAGCAGAAGCTTTACCTCTCCCACACGTTGATAGATAACCGCTATATGAAGGGGCGTGCTCCCATCCTTGCTGCTCACATCAACCACGGCGCCAGCCTTAATTAACTCTTGAACCAATGCCTCTTCCCCCTCATAAACAGCCCAATGAAGCGGCGTTAATCCCTTGTCATCTCTCTCATTTATCGCTGCCCCACCCTTCCCAATCAACCGCACAAGAGCTTCTCTATCTCCCGCTTTCACCACCTCATGAATCTCTCCCCCTTGTCCCTCTCCGAAAAGAACCACCAACGCCATAAGCGCACTTTTTAACACTCTCATTTCCTTATCCCAACCCTCCCTAATTTTCTTAATCCTTATGAGATTCTCACTATTTCGTCTTCGTCTGTTCAAGCATCTTGATAATGCCCTGATGTCCCAGTTTCCTCGCAACAATCAGAGGGGTAACACCCTTGTTGTTTTTCACCTTGCGGTCTGCCCCTTTTTCAAGAAGGAATTTCACCACCCCAAAATGCCCCCCAGCAACAGCGGCATAGAGAGGCGTTTCCCCAGTTTTCGTCCGCGCCCCCAAATCAGCCCCCGCCTCAAGCAGCAACTTCACAGACCCAACGTTGCCAGAAAAGGCCGCCCCATGAAGCGGCGTACGCTTCTCCCTATCGGCTAGCTTAACTTTCGCCCCCGACTCAAGGAGCATTTTCACAACAGCAACATGGCCGTTCAGCACAGCCCAATACAGTGGCGTCCTATAGTTCATCTCCACAGCATTAACATTGGCACGCGCCTTAAGCAACACCTCCACAACCCCTCTATGACCATAATACGCCGCCACATGAAGCGGTGTCCTTTTGCTCTTCTCCAAGGCATCAACTTTAGCCTGCCCCTCAAGCAGACTCTTAGCCACCCCCGCACGACCCCCCTTAGCAGCCATATGAAGAGGGGTAACACTGTCCTTATCCAACGCCCCAACCGCCGCTCCCTTACCAATAAGAAGGCGCACAATCTCCTCATTACTCGCATGATGAAGCGGCGTTAGGCCAGACTGATCCCTCACGTTAACCCGCGCCCCCGCCTTAATCAGAAGCCTTGCCTCTCCCACACGTTGATAGAAAACCGCTACATGAAGGGGCGTGCTACCATCCTTGCCACTCATATTAACAGTGGCGCCAGCCTTAATTAACTCTTGAATGAATGCCTCGTCCCCCTCATAAATAGCCCAATGAAGCGGCGTTAATCCATTTTCATCTCTCTCATTAATCGCTACCCCCTTGGAAATCAACCGTAAGAGAGCTTCTCTATCTCCCGATTTCACCACCTCATGAAGCTCTCCCCCTTGTCCCCTTCCAAAAAGAACCACCAACACAAAAAGCGCACTTTTTAACACTCTCATCTCAACTTCCCATTACCATCCCTGATTTTTCCTAATCTTTCTAACCCCCACGCACGCACGCATCTATTCTAAGAACAAGACAAAACTCACAGAGATTCTCACTATTTCGCACTCTCAAGCATCTTGACAATACCCTGATGTCCCAGTTTCTTCGCAACACTCAGAGGAGTCGCACCAGTGTTGTTTCTCACCTTGCGATCCGCCCCTTTGTCAAGAAGGAATTTCACCACCCCAAAATGCCCCTCAGCAGCAGCAACATGGAGAGGCGTTTCCCCAGATTTCGTCCGCGCCCCTATATCTGCCCCCTTCTCAATCAGCAACTTCACAGACCCAAGATTCCCAGAAAAAGCAACCTGATGAAGCGGCGTTACACCGAATTCCCCCTTCTCATTCACCTCCGCCCCCGCCTCAAGCAATACCTTCAGAACATTGCTATACCCTTGCTCAGCCGCATAAAAAATAGGCGATAACTTCCGCTTGCCACCCTTAGAATAAATATCCGCCCCCGAGTCAATCAGAATCTTCCCGAGCGCCCCATGACCCTTCTCCACTGCAAAATGAAGCGGCATCGTCCCATCCAAAGCACGCGCATTCACTTCCGCCCCCTTAGTAAGCAAAATCTTCACAACCCCTATATGACCATTATAAGCCGCAAAATGAAGCGGCGTTACACCCCCTAAAAACTCCCCAGGCTTCCCAGACTCCACAGAAGGCATCTCTTTTCTTGCTTTCGCATAAATATCCGCCCCATTTTTTAGAAGAAGATTCACAACCTCCACAGACCCCTTCTCCGCTGCAAAATGAAGCGGCGTCCAATCTCGATTATTGCGCACATTGCTACTAATGCCTTTCTCCAAAAAAATCTTCACCACCTCAGTATGACCAAAATAAGACGCATAGTGAAGCGGCGTTGACGCATTTTTATCTTTAGACCGCACAAGCGCCCCTTTCCCCAATAAAAACTTCACCACCTCAAAATGACCCGCTTCTGCCGCAAAATGAAGCGGCGTTAACCCATTTTGACCCTTAGACTGCAACACCTTCGCATCTTGCTCCAATAAAAGCTTCACCGCTACAATATTCCCCTTTAGAGCCGCTACATGAAGCGGTAACATACCACGATAGTCTTTCAAAGTCACTTTCGCCTTGCGCACCAACAGCAACTTCATAATCTCTTCATGCCCCAGCTCTACCGCTAAATGAAGCGGAGACCATTTCTCCCTATCCACAATATCCAGCTTTGCCCCTTTCCCCAACAAAAACTTCACCACCTCAATATGGCCAGAATAAACCGCCCAGTGAAGCGGCGTACGCTTATCTATATCCTGAACATTGATATTACTGCCCCTATCAATCAACGCTTTTATCACATTAAGATCCCCTAGCCGCGCCGCATCATGTATCTCCGCCGCCCCAGCCGACCCAATAGACAGAACAACCATTACTAGGAGGATAATCCTCATCAAACTATATACCATTTTTCCCGCCTCCCTCTCATAATCAACACCTCATCACAATACCTAAACTCATCTGGCAAGTCAAGACCTCTCCTCAGGCACACTAGTCAGAGACAATTAAAGAAAACCCTCTCGCTGCGCATAAAAAATCTCCCGAGTAAAAGAAAAACTTTGCTATGGTTATAAACCTTGAGTCATTATGCTATAATGAGTTAGAGAGTAACACCACCACCATCACAAGAGGCCCCATGGCAAACGCACTAATTTCTGAAGACACAAAGGCCCAAGTTCAGACCCTAGCCGATTACAAGTTTGGCTTCGTGACGGATATAGACTCCATCAGAGCCCCTAAAGGACTCAATGAACAAACCATACACTTCATCAGTCAACACAAGCAGGAGCCAGACTGGATGCTTAAGTGGCGTCTTCGCGCCTATGAAGTATGGAAAACCCTTGAACGGAATCCACAGAAAATGCCGGCATGGTCTTATCTTAAGTTTCCTCCTATGGATTTTCAGGAGGCGTATTATTACGCTGAACCTAAGCCTAAGAAGAAACTCAAGAGCTTAGAGGAAGTAGACCCTGAGATTTTGAAAACCTATGAAAAGCTTGGTATTTCCCTCAAGGAGCAAAAATGGCTCGCGGGCGTTGCGGTAGATGCTGTGTTCGACTCTGTCTCCGTTGCAACGACCTATAAAGAAAAACTCTCCAAGATGGGGATTATTTTTTGTTCCTTTTCCGACGCTGTTAAAGAACACCCTGACCTCGTTAAGCGTTATATTGGGTCTGTAGTCCCCTATACGGATAATGCCTTTGCAACGCTCAATTCCGCTGTGTTCACTGACGGCTCCTTTGTCTATATTCCCAAAGGCGTGCGCTGTCCCCTTGAACTCTCCACCTATTTTCGTATCAATTCCGCCAACACAGGGCAATTTGAACGCACACTGATTATAGCAGAGGAAGGAGCTCATGTGAGTTACTTAGAAGGGTGTACAGCCCCCATGCGAGATGAAAACCAGCTTCATGCAGCAGTGGTAGAACTTATCGCCCTAGAAGGAGCAGAAATCAAGTATTCCACCATTCAGAACTGGTATCCCGGCGATAAGAACGGAAAAGGAGGAATTTATAACTTCGTAACTAAGCGCGGGCTTTGTAAAGGGAGAGCCTCTAAAATCTCTTGGACACAGATTGAAACTGGAGCTGCTATTACTTGGAAATACCCGAGCTGTATCTTACAGGGCGCTGAATCCACCGGGTCATTTTATTCCGTTGCCATTACCAACAACCACCAACAAGCAGACACAGGGACTAAAATGATACACTTAGGAGAAAAAACCTCTTCTACAATCATTTCAAAAGGGATAGCAGCAGGGGAGTCTGTGAATGTCTACAGAGGGCGCGTGCGCATCGCCCCTAAAGCCTTACACGGGCGTAATTACACACAATGCGATTCCCTGCTCATTGGACCTAAGGCTATCTCCAACACAGTCCCGTATATTGAGGTCTTAAATGATTCTACCACTGTGGAACATGAAGCGTCCACAGAGAAGATTAATGAAGACCAGCTGTTTTATTGCGCACAACGCGGGATGGAAACAGAGGAAGCCATCGCACTCGTTGTCAACGGCTTTTGCCGTGATGTGCTACAAAAGCTTCCCATGGAGTTTGCCGTGGAAGCCCATAAGCTCTTGGCACTCTCTTTAGAGGGAAGCGTCGGATAAGGAAAAACCCACCACAGAGACCCCATGCTTGAGATACGAAATTTAACAGTTTCCATAGCAGACAAAGTGATACTCAAGGAGCTGTCTTTGACAGTTGAGAAAGGCACAGTACAGGCTATTATGGGGATGAATGGCTCAGGGAAGAGTACACTTTGCAATGTGATAGCTGGGCGGGAGGAATATGAAGTAGTAGGGGGTGAGATTCTCTATGAAGGGGAGAATTTGTTGGAGATGGCGCCCCATGTGCGGGCTGGTTGCGGTGTGTTCATGGCGTTTCAGTATCCCACGGAAGTGCCGGGAGTGAACACACTTTCGTTTTTACGCACAGCCATTAACGCCTTGCGCAAACAGCAAGGGAAGCCTCCTGAAGATAGCGGGGAAATTTTAAGGCGCGTCAAAGCGGCAGCTACCAGTTTGGGCTGTTCCCATGATTTCTTAAATCGCCCCCTGAATGTTGGATTTTCAGGAGGGGAAAAAAAACGGATGGAAATGTTGCAAATGTTAGCCTTAGAGCCTTCTATGGCGTTATTGGATGAGACTGATAGCGGTCTTGATATTGATGCGTTGAAACATGTAGCACGGGGGATTAGGACATTTGCCAATAAGGAGCGGACTGTTTTGATTATCACCCATTACCAAAGGCTTTTGGAACATATTGTCCCGGATAGAGTACACCTGATGATGGAGGGGAAAATTATACGCTCTGGCGATAAGACTCTAGCGGTGGAATTAGAGCAAAAAGGCTACAAATTCTTTCAATAAATCAAGTTGAGTGAGAGTGTGTATGTTGGAGGAACTGAAAACCCATGCCTATAAGTCCCTGTCTCGTTTATCGTTTCCGTCTGTGAAAGAGGAGCAATGGCGTTATGTACGGCTTGCACAGCTTAGTCGACTGCTGAAGCAATGGAAGGAAGCCCCTGATAGCGCACAAACACTCTACTCGGAAGGAAACCGCCTCTCGAGAGCCCCCTTGGCGCACAGTCAGTTTTTAGAAGACGTTGTTTCAAAGGATATGTTCTGGTCACTAGGGGTGTTGGGGGGAGGAGAGCGGTTCTCACTCAAGGCAGGGGCGGAGGCAGAGGTCACTTTACAATACAAGGGCGAGGGCAGTCTGTGTCATGAAATTGTCGTTGGCAAGGGAAGCTGTTTACATCTGATGGAAATTTTAGACCCTGCCCAAGGAGGTGATGGCTTAAATGTCTGTATGCGGGTTGTGCTGGAAGAAGGGGCGGTGGTACACAGTAGCGTCCAACAAACGCGCCATAGCAATTGCGTGATTTCTTATTCTGCGGAGGTGTCCGTTGGGGAGAGGGGAACATTTTATCACAAAGCCTTTGGCGTTGGGTCTCCCCAGAGCTTAATACGCGTTAGCACTGTGTTAGAAGGGAAAGAGGCAGTTTGTGACTATCAACAAGTGGCGTTAGCCCAAGAGGATGCCGCCTTAGCTTTTTTGAACAATGTCCACCATAACGCCTCGCAAACACAGAGCCGCCAGCACTGTAAAATCATAGGCCTTGACTCTTCTAAGAGTGTGTTTCAAGGGGGTATTTTTGTGAAAAAGAACATCGAAGAGGTTGATGGGTTGCAATCATGTCGCGGTATAGTGCAGGGGGATAAGGCACAGATTTACAACAAGCCCTTTTTGGAAATTGCCTCTGATAATGTGCGCTGTGGTCATGGTGCAGCCATTGGGGGCTTAGACCCCAATGCCTTATTTTATCTTACTTCCCGAGGGTTGCCACAGAAGCAGGCTAAAACAGTCCTGTTAAAAGCGTTTTTCTTGTCACTGATAAAAGAGCCTCACTGGAAACCCTTGCAACAAACAGTTGAGGAGGTCTTTCAAGCGACTTTTCAGGAAGACGCACTTCATGAATAGTCTCCTTCAAGTCCAAAAAGAATTTCCGATTTTCCCCAAAGGGGGAGTGTACCTTGACACCGCAGCGTCTGCCCAAAAGCCCCGTTGCGTGATAGAGGCTATGACCAATATGATGACTACCCAGTACGCCAACATCAAAAGAGGACTCTATCGCCTCAGCGCAGAATCCACAGAAGCCTATCACCAAGCGCGGTGCGCCGTCGCAAAATTTATCAATGCCCCGTCTCCTAACGAAATTATCTTCACGCACAACGCAACAGATGCCCTCAATCTCGTAGCCTGTTCTTATGGCAAGACTCTACAAAAAGGTCAAGAAGCGGAAATTTTACTAACCCCTCTGGAGCATCACTCTAACATTGTTCCTTGGCAACTGGTAGCAAAGGACATAGGGGCAACAATTACGCTAGCCCAAACAGAAGACCCTTGCTTTGTCTCAGTAGAGGATATCAAGCGGTCTTTGAACGCTAAGACCAAAGTGTTAGCCATCACTCATGTCTCTAATGTCGTTGGCAGTCGCCTGCCTATTGAGGAGATTGTGACCATAGCTCATGAGCGAGGGGTAGTCGTAGTGGTAGACGGCACACAAGCAGTGCCTCATTTTCCTGTGGATGTACAAGCCTTAGGGGTAGATTTTTACGCCTTTTCAGGACACAAGATGTATGGCCCCACAGGGATTGGCGTTCTTTGGGGACGCGAGGAATACCTCAAGACTATGGCCCCCGTAAGAGGAGGGGGCGGCATGATAGAAGAGGTCACTGTTCACTCTTCCACTTACCTTCCCCCGCCAGAACGCTTTGAAGCCGGGACTCCCCCTATCGTTGAAGCCATAGGACTAAAAGCCGCCATTTCCTACCTTCAGTCTTTGAACATGGAAACCATCTCCCACCATAACCAAGCCCTTCTCTCTCATGCCCACAACTGCCTAGACAATCTCAAAGGCATTCGTGTTCTGAAGTCGAACTCTGAGCATCGGTCAGGCTCTCTTTCTTTTCTCATGGAAGGCGTTCACCCCCACGATGTTGCAACTTTCTTAGATGGAAAATTTCATATCGCCGTGCGCGCCGGTCACCACTGTGCCCAACTCTTCATGAAACGCTTGAAAATCCCCGCAACAGTACGCGCTTCCTTTGGCGTCTACAACACACTTCCGCATATCACCCTCCTCTCTCAAGCCCTAGAAGAAACCTACCGCTTTTTTCACTCCTCATCAAGTAAGACCTAAGCAAGCCATGGATGACATAGACTTCATGTATCAGGAAATCCTGCTAGACCACAGTAAAATCCCCCGCAACAGACGCTTGGTGGAAGATGCAGACTTCAAAGAGGAGGCGTTCAATCCTCTCTGTGGAGACAAAGTTCTCATCACAGGGAAACTCTCACCCCCCCCTGATTCCACATTGGACATTATTGGAGTAATAGCAGAAGGATGCGCTATCTCTGTTGCGTCTGGGTCTTTGATGTCTGAACTGATGCAGGGTGTTGCGTTGTGTCATGTTGAGACAATTCTGCAAGCAATCACCTCTTTTTGTAAGGGAGAGCAGTCCCCAGAAGAGATAGACGCCCACCTTCACATGCTCCCCCCTGCAGCGCGCCATAACTTACAAGCCCTAGGAGGCGTTTCACGCTTCCCTATGCGTGTAAAATGTGCTACAATGGCTTGGCATGGATTATACAAAGGAGTTGTAAGCTGTCAATGATACAAAGCCATGACATGTTTCATCATGATTTTCCCCCTGTTCTAGCAGGCAAGAAGCTAGTAGCAGGAGAGTCTATAGCGGCTCAAGAGACATTAGTAGGGGCTTTGAAAACCGTACAAGACCCTGAACTTTCTGTGAATGTTTACGATTTGGGGTTAATTTATAACCTCTCTCAAGCGGAGCAAGGGGATGTGCAGGTGGAGATGACTCTCACGACGCCGTTCTGTCCTGTAGCAGACCAGCTATTAAAGTCAGTAGCAGAAGTATTAGCGGCGCAAAAAGGAGTCGGTATCGTAACGGTCAACTTGGTATGGGACCCGCCGTGGAGTAAGGAGAAAATGTCAGAAGAAGCACGCATGATATCAGGGTTATAATGGAAGTGTTGAGTTTAAATCCTACGGCTCTTGTGCACGCGAGAGAACTGCTCAAATCCAATGGGGGCAAGTCTTTTCGTCTATCCTTGAAGAAGGGCGGATGTTCTGGCTTTCTGTATGAGATGACCCTTGTCTCTTCTCCGGAGGAGGGGGATGAAAAAGTCTCAGTTCATGGTATTCCTTTTTTCCTAGCTAAAGAATCAGTCATGTGGCTTCTTGGTGTTCGTATATCCTTTGAAGCCAATGATTTTAGGCAAGGTTTTGTGTTCGAGAATCCTAATGAAATATCAAAGTGTGGTTGTGGTCAAAGTGTTGAATTTCAAGCGTCATAAGTTTTTTTTGTGTGTTGTCGGTCTTCTTCTCATAGGAGAGGGGGTAGTATGGGGACAAGAAGAGGCCTTACCGTCCTCCACTTTAGAGGTTTTGTACACGCGTCTTGAGTCTCTGTCTCAAGACCAGCGCGTTATCATAGAAACACTAGAGCGCACACTGCAAGAAACGCTTGTAACACGCGAAGAGCTGAAAGCGTTTCTCCAAAAGCTTGAGTTGCGTCTTGGTGTGCTAGAAAACGAACTACTCACCTTAAAAAAGGGGAAACCCTCATTGGCCTCACCTGAGAGGGCGATGCCCATAACGGAAAAGCCACCGGTTGTGCCGGCGCCTAAGAGGGAAGAAGAGTCTGCACCTCCTGAGAGAAAGTCTGTTGAGCAGGCTCACCCGCCCCCGCCTGAAGAGTTGTATAATGACGCTTATAATCACATTCGCAATCTGAATTTTGTAGCTGCAAAAGAAGCCTTTTCAGCCTTTTTATCGTCTTATCCCACCCATGCGTTAGCCTCTAATGCTGCGTATTGGCTTGGGGAAACACACTATGTACAGCAGGATTACGGTGGAGCGGCAAAGGTGTTTTTAGAGGGGTATAAAAGCTATATTGACTCCCAGAAAGCGCCGCATATGTTGTTGAAGTTAGCCATGAGCTTAAAGGGTCTTGGTCATGGAGAGGAGGCCTGTAAGATGTTGATACAGCTAGAGGAGGATCACGCGCCGTTAGAGTTAGTGGTGGAGGACAGGGTGATGGAAGAGAAAAAGCGTATGGCTTGCGAATGAGTTAGCGTGGAGTCGCTGTTATAGGGAAGTTGTCTGTTATTAGCCTAGAAGAATTTGCTTCAGTTGTTGAGAGCTGTGGGGTACCAGAGGAGTTATTTCCTTGTGGTGTTGGGGTATCCGGCGGTGCGGACAGTCTTTGTTTAGCGTTTTTGTTACACCGTTACAGAGGGAAAGAAGTTAGAGGCTTATGTGTTGACCATGGGTTGCGCACTTCTTCCTTGGAAGAGGCTCGCAAGACACAAAGTCGCCTTGCGTCCTTTGGCATGGAGAGCGAGGTTTATGGGTTGAAAGAGACGGCTCACTGGCCGCCGCCTAAGTCTTCTGTGCAGGAATGGGCGCGTTGTGCGCGTTATGAGGTGATGATGAAGGCCTGTCACCATTTTGGGTTGAAGTCCCTTTGGATTGGGCATCATTTAGGAGATCAAGCAGAAACTTTTCTGATACGTCTTGCGCACGCTAGTGGGACAAGAGGGCTTGGAGGCATGAAGATGTGTACCTTAAGAGGGAGATTTCCTATTGTGCGTCCTTTGTTGAAGTATATGCCTTATCGTCTGAAAGAGACGTTGTTACAAGAAGGTCTGTCATGGGTTGAAGACCCTTCTAATAGTGATAAACAGTATGAACGCGTGCGGTTACGTGAAGCGCTTGAGAGTCTAGTACCGGTGCAGGAGCGGTTGTTTATCCGTCTAGGAACGGTAGCGCGGCGGTTAGAAGAAGACCACCAAGTGCTCCTACAAAAAGGAGAGGCGTTCTTAAAACGGCATGGTTGTTTTGATTCTTTGTGGGTATTTTCCTGTGCTTTAGCCCCTTTTAAGCGGTTGCCCCCGGCTCTTAGGTGGCGGGTGTTGCAACTGATGTGCGCAAGCGGAGAGATAGCCCCTTTTGAAAGGCTTGCTAAGGGGCTGTTGCGGTATGAGAAGAGGTCTGGGTCTGTTGGGTCTTTCGGGGCCTATCTTTTTGTTGTGGAGAAAGAGCAGTTGATAGTACTACGAGAGGGGCGTAATTTACGCGAGGTGGAGGTTGTCTGTCTTAGGGGTGTTGGCTGTACGGTTGTGTTTGATAAGCGTTATGAGTGGCGTCTGATTGCCCCTGTTGCTTTCTCTGGGAAGATTGTGCCTTTTTCAAGTCTTCTGTCGTCGCATGGGTCTTGGTGTTCTCATCAAAGAGAGGAAATTGTCAGTCGATTTTTTTCTTCTCAACCCATAGGAAATAGGCTATTACAACGTCTATTAGCCCCTCTGCCTGTCCTTGTGAATGACAAGCGGCATCCTGTGGTCATGCCTCATAGCCGTTATTGCTGTCTTTCAGGGTATGGGCAAAGTGTTGTGGTGCGGGCGCCTTTTTCTGCTCCTTGGGAGATTTTTTCAAAAGGAGGGAAAAAGCTTGAGTTCAAGGGTTAAAATAGAGTATAATCGGGACATATCTTTAGTGTGTAGCAGACAAGGGATTACGAGATGAAAACCAAGAAGCCTCTTTTTCCGTTAATAGTGATTGGGATTTTATTGACGGTCATAGGGATGAATATGCTATCGGATGGAGGAGATTTTTTTCGTCGTGAGCAGTGGGTTTACAGTGATTTTTTAGATGCTGTTGAGGGGAATTATGTCAAAGAGGTGTATATAGAAGGGAATAAAATAGAAGGGAATACGAAGGATGGACGTGTATTTAAGACGACAGCGTTATTTGACCCGAATTTGGTGACATCTTTAAGAGGGCAAGGGGTGATGATATCAGTGAAGGAAAGAGGGATGGGGATTTCTTTTTTGAGTATTTTTCTCTCTTGGTTACCGATGTTGTTGCTGATAGGGATGTCGTTATTGTTTTTGCGTCAGATGAATAAGGGTGGGGGTAAAGCGTTTGGATTTGGTCGTTCTAAGGCGCGGTTAATGACGCAAGGGAAGAAGAAGGTGACCTTTAAGGATGTCGCTGGGATTGAGGAAGCCAAGGAAGAACTTTATGAGATTGTGGAGTTTTTGAAGAATCCGCATAAGTTTCGTCGTTTAGGAGGCAAGATACCCAAGGGGTGTTTATTGGTTGGTCTGCCCGGTACGGGGAAGACATTGCTTGCCCGTGCGGTGGCGGGAGAGGCTAGTGTTGCGTTTTTTTCTATCTCTGGCTCAGATTTTGTAGAGATGTTTGTAGGGGTTGGAGCGAGTCGCGTGCGGGATATGTTTGAGCAAGGGAAGAAGAGTGCCCCTTGTATTATTTTTATTGATGAAATTGATGCGGTGGGGCGGCATCGTGGGGCGGGACTTGGGGGTGGCAATGACGAACGGGAGCAAACGCTCAATCAGTTATTGGTTGAGATGGATGGGTTTACGACGCAGACCTCCATTGTGTTGATAGCAGCAACAAATCGCCCTGATGTCCTAGACCCTGCCTTATTACGTCCCGGTCGATTTGACCGCCAAATTGTGGTACCGACGCCGGACATCAAGGGTCGTGAGGCAATTTTACGCGTGCATTTAAGAGACGTTAAAACAGCCGATGAGGTTGAGAATTCCATTATAGACATAGCCCGTGGCACGCCGGGGTTCAGTGGAGCAGATTTAGCCAACTTAGTCAACGAAGCAGCCTTATTAGCGGCGCGCAAGAACAAAAGCATGGTGTTCATGGAGCAGTTAGAAGAGGCCAAGGACAAAGTGATGATGGGGGCCCAAAGACGGTCGTTGATTATGACAGAGGAAGAGAAGAAACTCACAGCCTATCACGAAGGAGGTCATGCACTGGTAGCAACACAGCTTCCAGCAGCTGACCCTATTCACAAGGCGACGATTATTCCGCGCGGACGCGCTCTGGGGCTTGTCATGCAGTTGCCAGAAAAAGATCACTTGTCTATGAAACGAAAGCAACTGAAAGCAAATCTCATTGTTGCTATGGCAGGACGTATAGCAGAAGAGGAAGTCTTTGGCTGCGAATCCGTCACAACAGGCGCTTCTAACGATATCAAAATGGCAACCAGTCTCGCAAGAAAAATGGTAACAGAATGGGGTATGTCCGACGAATTAGGCCCCATCCGTTACAGCGAAGACTCAGAAGAAATTTTCTTAGGCCACTCTGTAGCAAAAGTAAAAAATATGTCCGATAACACAGCCAAAATCGTGGACAAGGAAGTCAAAAAACTGATTAACATGGCGACGGAAAAAGCCCGCACCATCATTAAAAAAGATATCAACTCCCTCCACGCCCTAGCAAAGGCTCTATTAGAACACGAAACCCTCACAGGAAAAGAGATTCAAAAAATCCTCAAAGGACAACCCTTGAAAAAATACACTCCTAGCAAAAAGCCAGCAAGAAAAAAAACCCCCTTTTCCCTCATCCCCTCAACAAAAAAACTTGTGCCGAAACCCGCCTAGTAGCCTCCGCATCCCCCCACCCGTTGCTACCCTCTCCTTTCTTCCTCCCCCACACACTCTCTCCTTCTCTCACACTCAGAGAACATGACCCTTCCTAAAGAAAAAGCCAAACCTCTCCTTTCTTCCTCCCCCACCCCTCTCTCCTCTCTCACACTCAGAGAACATGAACCTTCCTAAAGAAAAAGCCAAACCTCTCCTTTCTTCCTCCCCCACACACTCTCTCCTTCTCTCACACTCAGAGAACATGACCCTTCCTAAAGAAAAAGCCAAACCTCTCCTTTCTTCCTCCCCCACACACTCTCTCCTTCTCTCACACTCAGAGAACATGAACTTTCCTAAAGAAAAAGCCAAACCTCTCCTTTCTTCCTCCCCCACACACTCTCTCCTTCTCTCACACTCAGAGAACATGACCCTTCCTAAAGAAAAAGCCAAACCTCATCCCTTCTTTCCCAAGAAAAAGCCAAACCTCTCTCTCCTTCTCTCACACACTCAGAGAACATGACCCTTCCCAAAGAAAAAGCCAAACCTCTCCTTTCTTCCTCCCCCACACACTCTCTCCTTCTCTCACACTCAGAGAACATGAACTTTCCTAAAGAAAAAGCCAAACCTCTCCTTTCTTCCTCCCCCACACCTCTCTCCTCTCTCACACTCAGAGAACATGAACTTTCCTAAAGAAAAAGCCGAACCTCTCCTTTCTTCCTCCCCCACCCCTCTCCCTCTCTCACACTCAGAGAACATGACCCTTCCCAAGAAAAAGCCGTTAATTATGGGGGTTTTGAATGTGACGCCTGATAGTTTTTCCGATGGTGGTCTTTACAACACCCCTGCTCGTGCTCTTCGTCACGCTCACTCTATGGTAGAAGCAGGAGCAAACATTCTTGATATTGGCGGGGAGTCCACCCGTCCTGGCAGTGAGCCTGTGGAAGCACAAGAGGAAAAGCGGCGTCTTTTGCCAGTGTTGCGGGCAGTGCGCAAGGCTTTTGGGGAGGAGGTGGTGATATCCGTTGATACACGCAAGGCCTCCGTGATGCAGCTAGCCTTAGAGGAGGGTGCCAAGATGATAAATGATACCAGCGGTTTCTGTGCAGATGAGAAATCTTTAGAGGTGATGAGAGCCTATAAAGACTGTTATGCTGTGGTGATGCATTGTCAGGGACTCCCAAAGACCATGCAGGCGTGTCCTGTGTATGAGAATGTTGTGGAAGAAGTGAGGCAGTGGTTATCTAACAGATGTGCAAGACTAATGAAGTGTGGTATACTGAAGGAGAAGATTTTTGTAGACCCGGGTATTGGATTTGGGAAGAAGACGGCTCACAATGGGTTGCTGTTACAGTCTTTATCCTCTTTTCAAGGCTTAGGAGCAGGTGTTGTGCTAGGCGTCTCACGCAAGTCCTTCATTGGGAAAGTCTGTACCGGTGCGGCTTCTCCAAGCAGCCGATTAATTGGGTCTATTGTGTGTGGGGCGTGGGGCGTTTTACAGGGGGTACAGATTCTCCGCGTTCATGATATAAAGGAAACAAAGCAAATGCTACAACTCCTCTCGTTTTTAAGGCATGACGTTTAGAACTCTATTTGGCACAGATGGGATGAGGGGGCGGGTGAATTGCTGGCCTATACAGGCACATGTGATGGTTGCCCTTGCACAGGCTAGCGGCCACCTTTTTAGGGAAGGCTCTTCCGGCCGCATCCTCATTGGGAAGGACACAAGGTTATCGAGTTATATGCTTGAGAATGCACTGGTATCCGGTTTTGTCTCCGTTGGCATGGAAGTGTTGTTGTTAGGTCCTATCCCAACGCCTGCTCTTTCTATGCTCACAAGGAGTTTACGGGCGAATCTAGGGGTTATGATTTCTGCCTCTCATAATCCTCATTGGGACAATGGCGTGAAGATTTTTAACAAAGAGGGAAGGAAGCTTGATGTGTCCGCTCAAAATCAGTTAGCGGATTTAATGGAAGAGATTTACTCCTCCCGCAAGCAAGTGGTGGTATCGCCTGAGAGGACAGGCAAAGTGAAGCGCTTAGGGGATGCTAAAGGACGGTACATAGAATTCTTGAAGGCGGAAGTCCCGAAAGAAGCAGGGCTTAGGGGTCAAAAGGTTGTCTTAGACTGTGCTAATGGGGCAGCGTATCGCGTAGGCGGGGATTTATTTTGGGAGCTTGGAGCCGATGTTATCACCATAGGCTGTAATCCTAATGGCAAGAACATTAATCTTGGGTATGGGTCTATGGACAGGAAGAAATTGTCTCAAGAAGTCCGCAAGCATAAAGCCTCCATAGGCATAGCCTTAGACGGAGATGGAGACAGGGCAATGTTTTGCGATGAAAAAGGTCAAGAGGTACCGGGAGAGAAAGTATTAGGGTTACTAGCGAAAGATGCTCTAAAGCATCAAGGCTTACAAGGCATTGTTCTCACGCAAGGGGTGAACAAGGGGCTTTTACGATACTTGGAGAAAGAAGGCATAGAGGTTGTGTTATGCCCCACTGGGGATAGACATGTGATGAGCAGTATGAAAGAGAAGGGATACCCTCTAGGAGGAGAAGCGAGCGGTCATATTTTACTAGGTCATACTGACTCCACAGGAGACGGCTTAAAAACAGCGATTGCTGTGATGATGAGTTTGATAAGGCTAGGAATCAAGAAGAGCAGTCAAGGGTTTAATTTGTTTCCGTTGTTGCCTCAAGGGTGTGTATCTGTTCCGTTAAAAGGGGAAAAAGAGGCAAGATTTCTGAAGAAAGGGGCACTTTTTGACATGATAAGTGCAAAGCGTGCACAATTAGAAGCAGATGGCGGCGAGTTATTCATCAGGCTGTCTGGGACAGAGCCTGTGATACGCATTAGTGCGCAAGGGGAGACGGCCTCTTTGGTACAAAGCGTACTGGAAGAGGTGAGAAAGCGCCTTGAGGAGAGAGCGTGTTAAAGCGGGTATTGAGCATTGCCGGGTCTGATTGTAGTGGCGGTGCTGGGATACAGGCTGACCTTAAGACCATCACGGTGCTTGGAGGGTATGGCATGAGTGTGGTGAGTGCTTTAACTGCGCAAAACACGCAAGGAGTCTACAATGTCCTAGAGGTACCTGCGTGGTTTGTGAACGCTCAACTTTCTGCTATTCAAGAGGACATAGGAATTGATAGTGTGAAAATTGGCATGTTACACCGCCCAGTGATAGCGCGGGCTGTGGGCGTGTTTTGTCAGTCATTACGCTGCCCTGTTGTGATTGACCCGGTGATGGTGTCTAAGTCTGGAGAGTGTTTGCTAAAGACAGTAGCGGTAGCGGCGCTAAAGAAATCGGTGATACCTCATGGCACGCTCTTGACGCCGAATATACCGGAAGCCTCTGTGCTAACAGGTCTTTCCATTGAAAACGAACAAGACATGATGAAGGCGGCGGAAGCCCTCAAAGAACTAGGGGTACAAAATGTGTTGATGAAAGGCGGGCACGGAAAGGAAAAACAGGTGGTAGATATCTTGCTCACCGATACAGGCATGACAGTCTTTAGAAACCGCCGCCTTTACACCCCTCATACACATGGAACAGGGTGTACCTTATCCGCTGCTCTTGCGACCTATTTAGCCTATGGGGCATCCTATGAAGAAGCGACGCGAAAAGCCCTAGAGTATGTACACCAAGCCATTGCCTCAGCCCCCGGCATTGGCAAAGGCAGAGGGCCTCTTCACCACACAGCCCCCTTACAGCAGAAAACAACGCCTGCCCTTCACTGTGAAGCGGAAGGGGGGAGAAAAAGTTCTTGAAGGTCTTGTTTTTTCAGGAGTTGCGTGCGAAAACACAGGAGAAAAAAGAGAAAAATAGACAAGAGGATAACGCCTATCATCAGTAAGAAGAGAAAGACGCTAGACTGAATGGTTTGTCCCCAAAGGTTTCCGCCCCAAGCAATAAGAGCGACACTTACAAGGGCACTTAAAAATTTGACGGCTTTGAGAAGCGCCCCTGTTTCCGGTCTCCATCCCTCTCTCCAGAGCAACCCCATGAGAACAATAGCCATAATCCACATAGAGACAGAAGTAGCTGTAGCAAGACCTAAATGGGCATAAGGGTACCATAGGAGGCTTAGGAGGATTTTCGCCAAAGTGCCAAGGGCAACGGCGAGGATAGGTTTTCTGAAGGAGCGGCGTGCGGAGAAAGTAGCACCTAGCAAGCGATAGAGGATGATACCGGGAACGCCAAGGCAGTAGAGTTGCAAGATGAGTGTGACTTGCGTGGTGGCTTGCAGAGTAAAAGCTTTGTAGGCAAAGAGGCTACGGATAATCATCTCAGCGGTGAGACCGAGTCCTAAGGCGGCGGGTAGGGACAAAAAGAGGGCTAGGTGTAGGGCTTTATTGAAGAGTGCAAAGCCTTTGTGCTGTGATTGGGCAAAGGTTTTTGATAAGAGGGGCAAGCTTACAACGCTTAAAGCGGCGCCGATAAGGCCTATGGGGAGTTGGCTTAAGCGTTCGGCATAGAAGAGGTAGGAAAGGCTACCGGCCGCCATGAAAGAAGCGAAAATCATATCCACAAGGAGATAAAATTGGAAGATACCGCTTGCAATGAGAGAGCGCCTGAAGAATCGCAAGAAGCGTCTCATAGGGGGGGTGAGGGAGGGGGTTTTGAGGGAAGGGATATTTAAGCCGTGTTTTCGGGCAGCCCATAGAATAAAGAGGAGTTGTATACTCCCTGCGAAGAAGACGGCATAAGCGATGGTGACGGCGGGAGAGACAAAAAAGCTACTACTTACAAAGAAAAAGAGCAAGATAGCGGCATTATAAAGCGGTTGCGGGATGGTACTGGTAGCGAAGTGAGTGTGGGCATTTAAGAGGGTAATCCAGAAGGTACATAGGGTAATGAACACGAGGTATGGCATGGTAATTCTGGAGAGGTGAATGGCTAAGTTGAGGGTTTCTCCTTGGAAGCCCGGTGCGATGAGGTGTGTGATGAGAGGTGTCATGAGCAGTTCTGTGACGAGAAGGAAGAGGAGAAGGATTGGCAGGAGTGCGGTGAGAATCATCATAGCGAAGCGTTGGGCAGCGAGGGGGGGTAGGCTTGTATAAACAGGAATAAACGCCATAGAGAAAGCGCCTTCTGCCGAGAAAGCTCGAAACATGTTAGGGAGTCTGAGTGCCACAAACAAGGCATCAGAAGCCCATCCTGCCCCTAGAGAGGTGGCAATGATAATATCCCTTAACAGTCCCAACAGGCGACTTAAAAAGGTCAGCAAGCTAACGGAAAAAACGCCCCTTCTGAGAGAGAGTTGAGACATAGACCTCAAAGAGTTTGTAACGGCCACCTAGGATAAATAGAGGCATTTAATGGGGCAGGAGAATTGTTGGGAAGTTTTTCCAGCGCCGTCCAAGCAATCATAGCAGCATTATCCGTACAAAGCCAAGCAGGAGGAGCGATAAAGCGCAAACGCCGTTGTGCGCAAACACGTTTTAAGGTCTGTCTTAAGCGCTGATTAGCTGCAACGCCCCCGGCCATGACAAAAGACTTGACAGGCGTTTTCAGGAGGTCAAAAGCTCTGTTGACTCTATGGACTATGGAATCAACCATAGCAGCTTGGAAGCTAGCAGCTAGGTCTCTTGTTTGCTGCGGGGTCAAAGTTCCTAAGGCATCGCATTGTCTTTTCATAGCGGTTTTCAAGCCAGCGAAGGAAAAATGACAATGGGATTCCCCGTGAAAGGGGCGGGGAAAAGCAAAGCGCTTAGCATGGCCATAGCGGGCTATTTTTTCTATGGCAGGGCCCCCCGGAAACGGTAAAGAAAGACACCGCGCCGCTTTATCAAAAGCCTCTCCTGCCGCATCATCCACTGTTGTGCCATGCAAAAGATAATCCCCTACAGCATTGACCTGTATAATCTGGCTGTGCCCTCCCGAGACAAGAAGTAAGAGATAGGGAAAATCAATGCGTTGAAGCAATCTTGGCGAAAGGGCATGGCCTTCTAAATGATTGATACCGAAGAAGGGTTTCTTGAGGCAAAAGGCAAGAGTTTTCGCAAATAAGAAGCCTACCAACAAACTGCCCGCAAGCCCGGGGCCCTGTGTCGCCGCAATAATATCAATATTGTCCAAAGAAAAATTAGCCTCTTTGAGGGCTTGCTTCAAAACACTATCTATGGAATCCACATGGTCACGTGCCGCAAGCTCCGGAACAATACCCCCCCAAGTCTCATGAGAGGAAGGAGTGGACACAACACAGTTCGCTAACAGGCGCCGCCCTTCCTGTTGAACGAGACTCACAGCCGTATCATCACAGCTAGTTTCAATTCCAAGTGCTATGGTCATAACGCCATGATAGCAGGATTTCTCACAAACAAACAGACCAGTGATTCTCAAAAGGACGCCCCCCGCAAAGCCCTTCAAGCTGGTAACAATGTGTTTCTTCCCCACCAACAGCACACTCTCCGTTTCACCTCTGCAAAGCCCTGTAACCTCTCCCGCAAAGCTGGTAACACAGCACACTCTCCGTTTCACCTCTCCCGCAAGCCCTTCAAGAAACGATGTGTTTCCTCCCCACCAACAGCCACACTCTCCGTTTCACCTCTCAGAAAAGCCCTTCAAGCTGGTAACGATGTGTTTCCTCCCCACCAACAGCTAGTATGAAACTCCGTTTCACTGATCCCCCGTTAGAGCCCTTCCGATGTGTTTCCTCCCCACCAACAGCACACTCTCCGTTTCACCTCTCCCGCAAAGCCCTTCAAGCTCCGTTTCACCTCTCCCGCAAAGCCCTTCAAGCTGGTAACGATGTTTTTCCTCCCCACCAACAGCCACCCTCCGTTTCACCTCCCCCGCAAAGCCCTTCCGCTGGTAACAATGTTTTTCTTCCCCACCAACAGCACACTCTCCGTTTCACCTCTCCCGCAAAGCCCTTCAAGTTGGTAACGATGTGTTTCCTCCCCACCAACAGCCACCCTCCGTTTCACCTCCCCCGCAAAGCCCTTCAAGCTGGTAACGATGTTTTTCCTCCCCACCAACAGCACACCCTCCGTTTCACCTCCCCCGCAAAGCCCTTCAAGCTGGTAACGATGTGTTTCCTCCCCACCAACAGCACACTCTCCGTTTCACCTCCCCCGCAAAGCCCTTCAAGCTGGTAACAATGTGTTTCTTCCCCACCAACAGCACACTCTCCGTTTCACCTCCCCCGCAAAGCCCTTCAAGCTGGTAACGATGTGTTTCTTCCCCACCAACAGCCACCCTCCGTTTCACCTCCCCCGCAAAGCCCTTCAAGCTGGTAACGATGTTTTTCCTCCCCACCAACAGCCACCCTCCGTTTCACCTCCCCCGCAAAGTCCTTCAAGCTGGTAACAATGTTTTTTTCTGATTGTGCAGAAGGAAACGTGTTATGCTACACTTCTCCTTACTATCAGAAAAGTAGGATGATACTGAGAAAGCTAGTATGAAACCGGTTATAGAAACTGATTCTTTGTTAGAGGCTTCCTCTGTGACGGCGGCTTTTTTTGCCACAGCTAATCGTTTGAAAGAGAGTCCGTGTCTGTTTTACCGTGAGCAGAGTCTGTCTTATAAGGCTTTCAGTTGGGCAGAGGCATCACAGCAAGTCAAGGCATTAGGGTCTGGATTACAGGCTTTAGGCGTCCGTAAAGGGGATAGGGTTGCGATTTTATCTCTAAATCATCCTCTTTGGGCACTTACTGATATGGCAATTATGAGCATTGGGGGGGTGAGTGTTCCTGTGTACACGGTATCGCCTACAGAGGATTGGCTTTATATACTGAAGGATAGTGGTGCGCGGGGGATTGTGGTGCGCGGTGCGGAGTATGAGCAGTCTTTAAGCAAAATCCTTCATCAATCCCCTTGTGAATGGATTGTGGGGCTTTCTTCTTCTGTTGGGGTGCGTGGTAAAGTTGTCCGTTACACCCTACAAGAGGTCATAGAGAGAGGGAAGAAGAAGTCTGTACTGCCTCCGCCTGTGGTTTGCCAAGAAGATTTGGCTTGTTTAATTTATACCTCAGGGTCTACAGGCGTTCCGCGTGGTGTGATGTTAACCCATGGGGCTTTACTTCATAACTGTTGGGGGGCGGCAACTTTATTAAGAGAGATATATGGTCACCAGCAGGAAGTATTTTTATCTTTTTTGCCCTTAGCGCATGCTTATGAGAGAACAGTGGGTCAATTGTTACCGTTGTTATTGGGACACAAGATATATTATGTTCTGTCGCTACAAAGTATTTCGAAAGACATCCAAGCGTCGCGGCCGACATTTTTTTTAGTTGTCCCGCGTCTTTTAGAGGTGATGCGCTCACGGATACAACAAGGGGCTGCGCAAAGTAGCAAACTGAGTCGTTATCTTTTTTTGAAGACATTAGCCTTGGGGCGAAAAAGGCTAGGGGGGAAGAAGATAGGGGGAGTGGAGAGGTGTGGTGATTTTATTCTTGAGCAGTTGGTACGTCGGCGTTTTCGCAAACGTTTCGGAGGTCGTCTCCGTGCGTTTTGTTGTGGCGGCGCAGCGCTAGACCCTGAGATTGTGGAGTTTTTTCTCTCTCTTGGGGTACAAGTTTTACAGGGGTACGGCTTATCTGAGGCGGGACCTATTGTGAGTGTACAGCACCCAAGGAATCTCTTAGACGGCAAGTTTAGAAGTGTGGGGCCTCCTTTACCCGGCGTGAAGGTGAAAATCCTCAAGGGTGGAGAAATCGCTGTATCCAGTCGTTCTGTGATGCAGGGGTATTGGAAGAAGCCCCAAGAGAGCGCACAAGTACTGAAAAAGGGTTGGTTAAAAACAGGAGATTTAGGGGCTTTAGATGAGGAAGGGGTTCTGACCATTACGGACCGCTTGAAGGACATTATTGTGTTACAAGGAGGTGATAATGTCTCTCCTGTTCGCGTTGAGGAAGCGTTGATGAGAGAGGAAGAGATTGCCCAAGCCTGTGTGTTTGGCAACGATAAGAAATTTTTAGTAGCACTATTAGTTCCTGCGGACTCACTGTTAGAGCAAGGGGAAGCCGTCTATCACAAAGCGTTATCAACGGCCATGGCCATGGTGTGTCAATCCTTAAGTGCTTACGAACGTCCCCGACGCTTTTTTGTTGTCAAAGAACCCTTTTCATTGGAAAATAGACTATTAACCCCAACTTTGAAGATGAAAAGGCGCAAGATTTTTACCTATTATCAAAAAGAAATTGAGGCATTGTATGGTTAAACTCACCGTCATCACTACAAAGAAGGGCGACGATGGCAGCACGGGGTTAGGCGATAACACAAGGGTATCGAAATCCACTGTACGCATTGCACTCATAGGGCAATTGGACACAACGAACGCTGTGATAGGGTTGTTGCGGTTACAGACGGGCAATCATAAGGAAGACAGCAAACTCTTGAGGATTCAAAATGATCTGCTAGATGTAGGGGCAGATGTCTGTATCCCCAAGAAGGAGCAAGCACTTAGGATAACGGCTGATTATGTGGAGAAATTAGAAGAAGATATGTCCCGTTTGAAAGTATTGCCTTTGAAGAGTTTTCTTCTTCCCGGAGGCAGTATTGCTTCTAGTTGGTGTCACTTAGGGCGCGCGCATGTCCGCACAGCAGAACGCCTAGCCGTAGCACTATCAGAACAAGAAGGACTCAACAAAGAGGTGATACGGTACTTAAATCGCTTGTCCGACTATCTTTTTGTTGTCGCCCGCCACTTTAATAAAGGGAACGATATCCTCTGGAAACCGGGAGGCTAAGGTACCCTACAGACCTTGAAGTCTGCTACTGCTTCTTCTTAAAAAGCAACGAGTAAGAATCCTATCAAAAGGAGGAATAGAATACACCCCCCTGTGATAAAAATCAACCGATAAAAGCGCCTATAGGTAAGCTTGTGTTCTTTTGAGGTGTTTTGGAATTGTCTTTTTGTCATGGTTTTCGTGTCATGATTGTACGTAATGCAGAAAAATTTCTTCCAAGTCAATTTCTTCAGTTTTGACATCAGAAAAAGGAATGTTGTGGTGCTTGAGTTTCTCTAAAATGCCCCCAATGGTTTCTTTTTCATGATTGAAAGGAAAAGCAATGGTAAAGCGGTCAAGAAGTTGTCCTCCTATGGCTTGGATTTTTTCACTAGGTTCGGTGTTCTGTGTTTTGACAATCAGTCGTCGTTTACTCCAAAGACTGAAAAGGGCATCTTTTTTCTTATTAAGAACAAGTTTTCCTTTTCTTAAAATGACAATATCTTTACATAAAGCCTGTGCTTCCTCGATATAGTGCGTGGTGAGGATAATGGTACAGCCCTGTTGATTGAGATTGGTCATAGTTTCCCACAGCTGGTAACGCAGTTCAATATCCACACCCGCTGTGGGTTCGTCTAGGATAAGAATAGGGGGGTTATGCACCATGGCTTTGGCTATCATGAGGCGTCGTTTCATGCCACCGGAGAGCTGTCTCATTTTGGTTTTCGCTTTATCGGTAAGCTGCACGAGCTTTAAGAGTTTAGCGATATCCTTTTTCGTTCTTGGCGCGCCGTAGAGACCTGCTTGAAAGTGTAAGATACTTTGCGTATCAAAAAAGGGGTCTAAATCGAACTCCTGGGCCACCACGCCGAGATGCGCTTTGACGCGGCGCACATTGACATCTAAATCAAAGCCCCAAACATAAACTCTACCAGCAGTTTTCGTCACAGTACCAGCAAGAATATTAATCAATGTGGACTTTCCCGCTCCATTTTTGCCCAAAAGAGCGAAAAAATCGCCGGGCTTGACCTGTAAAGACACATCATCCAACGCTAAAGTAGACTCCGCATAACGCTTGGAGACATTACGAATATCTAAGGCATAGCCATTGCCCGGAGGATTGCCATCTCTAGCAAACATGGTAAAATAAAGACAATAAAAAGAAATGAATGGCTTATCAATATCATAGCACGAAAGGTTTGAAAAGAAGTTTTCTGTTAGAAAGAGTCAGGATGTTCTTGAAAGTCGCGCCCGTATTTGCTATAATGGGGGGTTAAGTAGATACAGGAAGGGTTTTTATGTCTAGTGATTCAAAAACGCCACTTGCTAGGGCATGGGCTGTTATTGTTGGATTGGTCGGTGTCATGACAGCAAGCTTGATTTGTTGCGTCATCCCATTCCTTTTAGGCATGATGGGCTTTACAGCTTGGTGGTTTGCGTACTTTAGATGGTTTACGCCTTACCAGATTTACATTGCAGCCGCAGGCTTAGTCCTGTTTGGCTTTCTTCTTTGGCGTGAGTATAAAGTCCCCAAGGCTTGTAAGCCCGGCACTTTATGCACCATTCCCTGGTGGACACCAACTTACAGAATACTGCTTTGGATAGGCTTGATAATAGTTTTGCTGTCTTTAGCATGGAAATTTTACCCTTGGAATTAAAAAAAAATAGGAGGTCTTAAAATGGTCAAGCAATTTTGCATCATCGCTAGTCTCTTTCTCGTCCCTTTTTTCTCTTATGGAAAAGAGAAAATGGTGTCTATGGAATTGAAGAATCCCCTGTGCGTTTCATGTCCCCCGGATATTCGCCATGGCTTCAAGAAAACTGCAGGCGTTGAAAGTATAGGCTTTGTCATGAAGAAAAAAATCATTGTGATAGCCTTTGACGATGACGTGGTTACCCTCAAAGACATTAAAAAGAAACTGAAAAATCTAGGGTTTCCCATCATAGCCAAAACAGAAACCTTCATCGACGACCCGAAGAAGAATCCAGCAGCAAAGAACCAAAGGAAACTCAGCTAAGCTGTTGCCTCCCAAGCCATCAGAGGGAGGATGCATGAAAGGGCATTTTACTCTCTTTGCGGGGGGCATTAAAGCTGTCTGTTCAGCTGTCTGTTCACTCCCTTTTTTACTGTGCCGTGTAAAGAAGGGTATCTTTATCCTTTTGCGCGCGGGGGTTGGAGACGGGGGGGGCGTTAAATTTTGAGAGCGAACGCTTCCAGATTCTTGTCTGCCTCTGCTGTGGTGACATTTTGTGAATCTGCAACGAAGGGTGTGTTGAGTTTATCAATCCAAAGCTCTGCACAATTCACAAAGCGCTCTAGGATTTTCTCAAAGGTTTCATTGTTCAGGAGAGGGAGGGAAAGTTTTTCTACTAACACCACTTGAGGGAGCTCTTCCTTCTCTTCAAGAGCTAGTGTAGCACCACCTGTTTCTCTCCAGAGAAAATTGCCTTCTAAGAGTGTGCCATACCCTTTCTCCAAGTCGCCTTTAACAGTCCCTATAAAGGACATCAAGACCGCCTGTTCTTTTTCTTCTTTGGCTTGGAACTGTACCACAATTTTTTCATCAAAGCTCAGGACACACTGGCCCTTTTCATTGAGTTCGATACCCTCTAACCCTAAAATAGTGCCAACATGTTTGAGTGATTCATCAAGTTTCGCAAGGACAGATATCATGAGAATTTTAAGCATTGTTTTCTGTAAGGGGTAGAAGTTACACTAAAGGATGCTTCTTAAGAAGATATTGATAGACTGATAAAAAGTTTGACCATGCGTTTGAGTTTTGTTGCCAATCCACAGAAGCCCTTAGCTGTTAAGGAGATGGAGTATTTTCGTTCACGTTATGGTCATGTAGAGGAGTCAGACGCTGATGTGATAGTGGTACTAGGGGGGGATGGATTTTTGCTCTATAGTTTGCATCAGTATCTTGATAGGGGGGAGTCTAAGCCTGTGTATGGATTGAATTTTGGGCGTCGCGGCTTTTTGCTCAACAGCTATGAGAGAGAGAAAGAAGATTTGTTATCGAGTATAGAGTCTGCGGTTATTGAAAAGCTGCCGATTTTGAGGATTAGAGCCACGGACAGCCGAGGCGTTATCACGGATAGACTTGCGATTAATGACATTTTTTTGACGCGTGCAACGCCTAAGACAGCGCATCTAGTGGTGTACATCAATGAGCGCAAGAGATTGCATCTCAATGGAGATGGTATCCTAGTCTGTACGCCTGCAGGGAGTACGGCTTATAATTTATCGGCACGAGGGCCTATTATTCCGCTTGGGTCTCGGATATTGGGACTAACGCCTATAAATGTGTTTGAGCCGAAGCATTGGCGTGGGGCTTTATTGCCCATGGATGTCCGCATTGACATTATAGCGGAGCATACAGACAAGCGTCCGGTGCATGCGGTGGCGGACATTCATGAAGTACATCATGTGATGAAGGCTTCCATTTCGAAGACTGAGCGCCATGTGAGTTTGCTTTGTAGAGCAGGGCGCAGTTTAGAAGAACGTATTATTGCGGAACAATTTGGTTTATGAGTCGTGATATGCTAAAATTTTGTTTATGAAGTCTCTTCCTTTTAAGAACACGAAAGAGTTTTACGGTCTCATTGCTATTATCTTGCATTGGAGTATGGCCCTTGGGATTTTAGGGGCGTATGTTTGCATGGTGTATTGGCATTTTTTTCTTGAAGAGGCCGCACCGGAGAGACGGCTGGTTTTCTTTTACCATGCCTCCTTTGGGTTAACGATACTGGTGCTGGTGGTTTTAAGAATATTGTGGCGTTTATTAACCCCTACGCCGCGCGCTGTAGGAGCGCGCAATAAGTTGGAGCATATCTTAGCACGTGGTATGCATGGGTTGTTATATTTAGCAATGATTGTCATGCCTATTAGCGGGTATTTCTCCTTGAGGAGTGGCATAGAAGTGTGGGGGGTTTGGGAGATGAAGTCTTTGATAGTGCCCTTGTATGAGCAATGGTTTTCGGGTCTATGGGCAGAGAGCGGATTGAGGAAATTTTTTTTAGGCTTGCATAGGATTTCGGGGACGTATCTGGTGTGGGTTTTAATTCTGTTACATGCGGCACTTGCCTTGTATCACCATTTCATCAGAAAAGATGTTGTGTTACTACGCATGTTGATACCGGGCAAATTTTAGTTGTGTTGAGTGTTATCCCGTCACTGAAGAGTAGGGGGTATATTTTAACACCGGAGGAAGTGGAGCAATCAGAGGAGGCAACCTTTAGTGGGGGGGTGAGTCGCTTTGAGTTAATGCAACGAGCGGGTCGGGCGGTGGGGAAAGAGGTTTTAAGAGGGCTTCGCGGTGGGTGCGTGTTTGTGCTGTGTGGGCGTGGCAACAATGGTGGAGATGCGTATCTTACAGCGTGTTATCTCAAGCAGAAAGGGGTAAAAGTCAAGGTCTACTCCCGCGGTGCATGCCATAGTGCGGAAGGAAGAGCAGCACAATCACAGTGGGGTGGTTCTGTTGTGCCCTTTTCTTATGATTTTGCTTCTGAACGTTTCAGTAAGGAAGATATTCTTGTGGAAGGTCTTTGCGGCAGGGGGGGTTCTGGGGCGTTATCGGGGGATTTTTTTTCCTTTTTACAGGATTTGTCTCATTTAGACCTGCGCCGTTTTAGTATCGATCTCCCACTAGGAGGAAGGTATAAAGGGCGTTACGGAGGTTTTCAAGCTGATAAGACTATCACCTTTTCCTGCTTACAAAGGTCTCATGTTTTAAGTCCCCATGCGAAATTGTGCGGTGTGACTATTATGTCAGATATCGGTTTAGTTGGGATACCGAAGGCCGTTTTTTTGAATCACCCTTCTGTATGGTGGAGTGCGGGGATTTTTGCTGTGGATAGGTTTGCTCATAAGTACCAAAAAGGTCATGTTGTGGTGGTAGGCGGAGAAGAAGAAGCCTTATCTGGTGCTTGCACACTTGCCTCCATAGCCTCTTATCGCATGGGAAGCGGTGTGGTGTCATTGGTAGGGGGCGGGGGAAGAGAGGTCCCCTTTAGCATCATGGGGTACACTAAGAAACGGCCGCTTAAAACCATGCCCTTGTTTCGAAAAGCCTCTGCCTGTGTCATAGGCCCCGGGTTAGGAAGAAGCCCTAAAGCAAGACAAGATGTCCTCTCTGTTTTATCCATTCCCTGCCCTGTTGTGATTGATGCAGACGGCTTAAGGGTGTTTGCCTCTTGTCCCGATGAGCTTTTTTGCGCCATTAAAAAGAAAAAAGAGCCCGTGGTTCTCACCCCCCACAGAGGAGAATTTGAACACCTCTTCGGAATAACAACAGAAACCTGTGATAAAATTGAAGCGACACAGATTGCTTCTGAGCGTTCAGGTGCCTTTGTGGTCTACAAAGGAGCAACCACTATTATAGCGAAAAAAGACTGCGTTTCCGTACACTACTTTCCCAACCCTACAGCAGCCATCGCTGGCAGTGGAGACATTTTATCAGGGCTTATTGCTGCCGGGCTAGGAAAATCACTACCCCCCTTTCAAGCCGCTTGTAGTGCTGTCTGGTGTCACAGCGCTGCCTTCCATAAACTCCCCCCCGGCACAAGTGCAGAAGACTTCCTAGACGCCTTCCCAACCTTTCTCAAGATACTGAAGCTTTCACTCCTCTCCTCTCACACCAGAGGAAAACGCTCGCCTCTAACACCCCCCCTTTATCACTAGCAATTCTGCTACTTGCTTTTAACGCAACAGAGCTTCCACCCAGGAATAATGCCTGCCACTATCACAATTACCAGATACCAATACCACTCTAAACTCAAAAGAGGCATCCAAAGCTTAGCAAGCATTAAAGCGAAGGCAAAAGCAGCAAGTTTAATCAAAGCGATATCGTGCCAACGACACTGCTTGATGAAATTATCTAACATAGTCATCTTTTTTCTCTCTATTGTTGATTTATCCTTTTGCTTATAATAAAAGAACTGAAATATAATAACAAATAAAATTTTCCAGAGCAAAAGCAAAGAGGAGGAGGAGTCATGACAGGGAAAGCAATGGAGCAAAGAATCAGTATGATAACACTCGGTGTTGAGTCTCTTGAGCGTGCGCGGGCGTTTTATGATGGGCTAGGCTGGCAAGCGGCTAGTGGGAAAGAGGAAAATATTATTGCCTATAATCTTCCTGATATGGTGTTAGCGCTTTATCCGTTGGAGAAATTTTTTTCAGAAACCAACTGCCGCATAACAAAAGGGACTTATAGCAGTGTGCTGTTATCGTATAATGTCATGTCAAAAGAGGCAGTCAAGGAGACCTTGGGAAAAGTAGTAGAAGCAGGAGGCCAGTTGATAAAGCCGAGTGCTGAGACATTTTGGGGTGGTTTTTCCGGTTATTTTTCGGATCCGGATGGGACTCTTTGGGAAGTAGCCTTTAACCCTTTCTCTCCTCTTTTAGAGGGCGGAGGGTTCCAATGGAGCTAAGGCAGAGGAGTTTCCTTACGCCAAAACGACAAGGGATAATAATTTCATTCCTCAAGGGTTTCCTATGATAAGGCCTCACTTTCCTTAACCCGCCGCCCGCCCGCGCGCAAGCTGTACTCCCTTTTTTCCCCTTCCTGCTGGTTGGAGGCTTATCTTATGATATGATGGCTTTCGCTAAGGGGAAGACTTTCGCTAAGAGAATAGTCAAAACCAAAACAGGGATAACATATCGGATTAAGAAAGCCCAAAGCGGTGCGAAGGTAAAGACTTTAGCGCCGGTTTCCAATTCTTTTTGAGCGGCTTGGGGGCTCCAGACATATCCAATGAAGAGAGCAACCATCACGCCTCCTAGCGGTAGAAGATAATTGTCCGCAATATTTTCCACATGGTCAAAGAAGGTCATATTAAAGAGTGTGATATGTTTCCATAGACCAAAAGACAAAGCGGAAGGGATACTCACCAAGAAGAGTGTGGAGACGACCACGAGAACGGATTTCAATCGGGAGAACTTCCACTCATCGATATAATAAGCGACAACAGTCTCTATCAAGGAGATACCGGAGGTAATTGCAGCGATAGAGAGGAGTAAGAAGAAGAGCAAGGAGAAGAATCCGCCGAAAGAAGAGGAGGAGAAGAAAGCTGGCAAGATATGGAAAACCAGTCCTGGTCCTGAAGCTGGGTCTTGCCCCATGGAAAAGACAATAGGGAAAATCAAGAATCCGGCGATAATTGCTATAAAGGTATCAAAGAAGGTGACATAAGCGGCAGCGGAGAGGAGGTTTTCCTTTTTGGACAAATAGCTTCCATAAGTAATCAAAGCGCCTACTGCAATGGACAGAGAGAAGAAAGCATGTCCAAGAGCGGTCAAGACTGTACCGGCAGTAACTTTTGAGAAGTCAGGGATGAGGTAAAATTTTACCCCTTCAGCGGCCCCTGGTAGGGTCAGAACGCGGACGATGAGAATCAACATAAAAATCACAAGAGCCGGCATCAGGATATCGCAAGAGCGTTCAATGCCTTTTTGCCCTTTTATGACAATGGCGCCGCAAATTGCTAAGAAAGCAAGAGTATAGCCGATAATCAGCACAGGGTTTGCCGCGAAATTTTTGAAGTAACTCGCTGCCTGTTCAGGTGAGGTGAAAGACGTGACGGATTGAGAAATTGACTTAACAGTATAAGCAAGAGCCCATCCGCCAACAACGCTATAAAAAGACATAATCAAAAAGGCAGCCAGCACAGCCATGAGTCCAATCCACCCCCAAGACTTTCTAGGGCTTAGTTTTTTGAAGGCGCCTGCTGGGTCTAAGTTTGCGCCCCGCCCAATAGCAAATTCCCCTATCATAAGAGGAAGCCCCACAAAAAGCACACAGAGAAGATAAATCAACACGAAGGCACCACCGCCATTTTCTCCTACATTGTAAGGAAATTTCCAAATATTCCCCAATCCGACAGCTGAACCTGAAACAGCAAGAATAAAGCCTATGCGTGTCCCCCAGTGTCCACGATTTTGTACTGCAGCCATTGTGTGACCCTCTTGAAATTATTTTTTTAGGGGATTTTCCTTGATAAAGAAACCCGAGAAGCTATGTTAACACAGAAGCACATATATTTATAGTATTTTTTTGAAGGTTGTGTGGAGACGATGAAGAATTTCTTGGCGTTTGATGTGCTGTCCATTTTTGACACAGAGGCGTCCGGCGCTTAAGACCTCTTGCACGGGAAGCTGTGCTGTAAAGACCCATTGGTCTAAGAGGGTATGGGGGTTGTTGTAAGAGGAGAGCGGTTTGAGTGTGAGGAGGTCTGCCCAGAAGTGTTGTTGGATACGGCCTGTTTTTCGAGCTAAGGCTTGTCCCCCGCCGGTCAAGACTGCTTCAAACAAAAAACGCCCACAGGAGGGAGTTTGCGGTGAAGCCAGCACGCAACGGCGTTGTGTTTGCAACCGTTGGGCATATTCCAACATTTTCACCTCTTCCGTAAAGGAGATAGAAACCTGTGAATCCGTACCAACGCCTAAGATTCCGCCATTTTGGCAATAGTCGCTAGCATTGAAGATACCATCGCCTAAGTTGGCTTCTGTGACAGGACAGAGTCCGACGACACAGTTGCGTTTGGCTAGTTGAGTGACTTCGCTTTTAGTAGCGTGCGTACAATGGATAAGACACCAGCGCTTATCCAAAGAGGTATGGTCTAAAAGCCACTGAACAGGGGAGGTTTTCAGAGTGTGCTTTACTTCCTTCACTTCCTGTTGTTGTTCAGCGACATGTATGTGAATAGGGCAGTTGAGAGAGGAAATGAAAGAAATGATATCCTCTGTTGCAACAGTACGCAGGGAGTGCGGGGCTACGCCTAGGACGGTATCGGGGGGCAGGAGAGGCAAGTGTGCGGTACAGTTTTCCATGAGTTTTTGAAAGGAGTCCCTCTGATTGATGAAGCGCCGTTGAGCGGGATGAGGCGGGTCTTGATTGAGAGAAGCATAGGAATAGAGGACAGGGAGCAAGGTGAGTCCTATGCCAACCTGACCGGCCGCCGCACACACGCGTAAGGAAAGTTCCTCTGGCAGGTCATAGGGTTTTCCTGAAGGTCTATGGTGTAGGTAATGGAATTCCGCCACAGAAGCGTATCCTGCCTCCATCATTTCCATATAGGCAAGTGCGGTGAGGTTTTCTACATCCTCCGGGTTGAGCAGTTGTGCGAATCGGTATAATTTTTGACGCCACGTCCAGAAGGAGTCGGATTGACGGCCTCTAGTTTCTGTGAGGCCTGCAAGCCCTCTTTGGAAGGCGTGGCTGTGGAGATTAGCAGGAGCAGGCAATAAAACACGATGATGGAGGTGGAGGTCTTGTGGGCAGGGGGTTGTGTCTGTCTTGACTTGCAGGATTTTGCCGTCTTCATCTATACGGATGCGGACATTTTCTCTCCATCCTTCTGGCAGGAAAGCCAAAGGGGCAAAGAGGGAGGGTTTGACAGGGAGCGTCATGTTGTGTTGAGATAGTATAGTAGCCTAAGTGTAGCATGTTTAAGAGAGGGAAGAGGGATTTAAGTAATGAGAGCGGTGTTTCGAAACGTGCGGATTTCACCATGTGAGAGAGCCGAAGAGGTGATTGAGAGGGGTGCCTTAGTTGTGGAGGAGGGGAAGATTGCGTGGTTAGGGGCACAAAAGGAGTTACCTGTTATCAAAAGAGGGGGACGAGTGTATGATATGGAGGGGCGGTTGATAACGCCGTCTTTGATAGATTGTCATTCTCATGTTATTTATGGGGGTCATAGGGCGTGGGAATTTGAGGAGCGGATAAAAGGGGTTTCTTATGAAGAGATTGCGTTAAGAGGGGGTGGTATTATGTCTACATGCCGTAAGACGCGGGCTTTATCGGAAGAAGAGCTATTAGCATCGGCGCTTATGCGTGTTGACAATTTGTTAGCAAGCGGCGTTGGGGTGTTGGAGATAAAGTCTGGATATGGCTTAGACCTTGAAACGGAGCTTAAGATGTTACGGGTAGCAAAGCGACTCAAAGCGGAGAGAAGGGTGCGGATTTTTCAAACATTTTTAGGGGCGCACTGCGTGCCTTCTGACTATGAGAGTGCTGAGGATTACATAGAGTTTTTAGCAGGGGCTGTATTACCGGTAGCGGTGAAAGAGGGGTTAGTGGATTGTGTGGATATTTTTTGTGACAACATCGGATTTTCGCCCTCACAAGCGCGAACATTGTGTCGTTATGCGAAAACCTTAGGGGTACCTGTACGGCTTCACGCTGACCAGTTATCGGATCAGGGGGGAGGTCTATTGGCTGCTGAAGAGGGGGCTTTGAGTGCGGATCACCTTGAGTATTTGAATGAGGAAGGGGCGAAGGCCATGGGGAGAGCGGGGGTTGTTGCAGTGTTATTGCCCGGGGCATTTTATTATTTAGGAGGTTCTAAGCGGCCACCGATTGAGGCTTTAAGGAAATACAAGGTACCGCTCGCCATAGGAACGGATTGCAATCCTGGGTCTTCTCCTGTTGAGTCGTTACTGATAGCCATGAACATGGCTATGGTCTTATTCGGTCTTAGTCCTTGGGAGACCTTACTAGGGGTCACCTCAGTGGCAGCGCAAGCCTTAGGATGGAAGGGGGGCAGGCTAGCAGTTGGGCAGGCGGGCGATTGCGCCATATGGAATGTAGAGAATATCAATGAGATTGCCTATAAGTTAGGGCATAATCCTTTACACGCTAGAGTGAAAGACGGAAGGATTGTGTAATGATTGTGTTGAAACCGAAAGAGATGTCCATTGAGGCGGCATTTCAGTTACTTGAGGGGGAGTCTTTTCACTTGTGCAGGAGTGCTCAGAGTGCTGTCTTAGAGGGGCGCAAGAAAGTAGAGGCTGTGTTACAAGGAAAAAGAGTCGTCTATGGTCTCACAACGGGATTTGGCAAGCTTGGCAATGTGTTGATTTCCTCTAAGAATCTTCAGAAGCTTCAAGAGAACTTGGTACTATCGCATTGTAGCGGGGTTGGGAAGCCTTTGTCTAAGCCTGTGGTACGGCTGGTGATAGGACTTAAGCTTTTATCGTTAGGACAAGGGTTATCAGGGGTGAGATGGGAGGTACTGGAAGGGCTAGAAAAGTTGGTGACGCACCATGTGCATCCGTTGATTCCCTCGCGAGGTTCTGTGGGGGCATCAGGAGACTTAGCACCTTTAGCGCACCTAGCAGCTGTTTTAATAGGCCATGGATATGTGCTAACGGAGAATAATGACAGGTTGCCCGCTGAGCAGGCCTTAAAGGCTTGCGGTCTTTCAACAATGACTCTGTACGCAAAGGAAGGGTTAGCGCTCATCAATGGAACGGAAGTCTCAACAGCGCTTGTGATGTTGGCACTTAAGCGGACTGATGACTTATTGAAATGGTCTGTAGCACTAGGGGCGCTTTCCGTGGAGGGTGTGTGCGGTGCTGATAGCCCTTTTCAACAGGAAGCCTTAGCACCACGAACACACGAGGGACAACAAAGAGTAGGAAAATGCCTCTTTTCCCTTTTACAAGGCTCTGCCATCAGAGAAAGTCACCGCCATGAGGATACAAGAGTACAAGACCCTTACTCTTTGCGTTGTATGCCGCAAGTGTTAGGGGCTAGTTGGGAACTTTTACAAGAAGTCAGGAAAACTCTAGAAACTGAACTCAATAGCGTCACAGATAATCCAGTGCTTGTATCTGATGGTATTGCCTCTGAAGGCAATTTTCATGGTCAGTATCTAGGATTTGCAGCCGATAAACTCGCCCTTGCCCTCTCCACCATAGGGACATTATCCCAACGGCACAGCGCTCTGTTAGTAGACCCTTCCTTGAACTATGGTCTACCAGCCTTCCTAGCCCCTAATGCTGGATTGAACTGCGGTTTTATGATGGCTGAGGTCACCACGGCAGCCCTCATGGCAGAAAATCGCCACCTAGCCTCCCCTTGCTCCCTTGATACCACGCCTACAAGCGCCTATCAGGAAGACCATGTGTCCATGTCCGCAGGGAGCGCCTTACGGCTTCAAAAAATGCTGAAAAACCTCTCCTACATACTCGCCATAGAGTGGATGATGGGCGTCCAAGCTGTAGAACTACGCTCTCCTTTGACAACATCCCCACCTGTACAAAAACTCATCACACACTTACGGTCTCAAGTGCCCTTTCTCAAAGAAGACCGCTATATGGCCACAGACATAAAAGCAGCACAACGCCTGCTTTGGTCTGCACCTCCTCCCAACTTACCAAAAGACCTGCTATGATAAAAGCCACACATCCCGCCGCCGCTTACGTGAAAGAAGGGACAGCCCCTCTCATTCTTACCTTTCCCCACACAAGCACTTATCTGCCCTCCTCTGTTCTGAACGCACTCACAGAGAAAGGGAAAGCTCTTGAGGACACAGACTGGTATGTTGATAAACTCTATGAAGGTCTACATCCCGATATCACCATTGTGCAGGCGCAGTTTCACCGCTATCTGATAGATGCGAATCGCCCTCCTACCGATGAGGCGTTGTATGAGCAATATAACAACACCTCACTGTGTCCGCTCACAACTTTTCGCGGAGAAAAGTTGTATAAGGAAGACAGCCCCAATGAAGAGGCACTAAGGTTTCGCAAGCGGCACTTTCATGCACCCTATCACCAAGCCATTACCTACCAGATTCATAGGCTAAAACAGCATCATCCCCGACTCTTGCTCCTAGATTGTCATTCTATTAAGTCCCATTTGCCGTATTTATTTCAGGGGAAGATCGCAGCGGTAAATCTTGGTTCTTATCATGGAAAGTCTTGTAGTACAGACATTGTCTCTTTTGTCCGCGAGGGATTTTCTGGTGAGGAGGTTGTCACGAACAAAAGATTTCATGGCGGCTATACGATTCGTCATTACGGGACTCCTTCTCATGGGATTGAGGCACTACAGATAGAGCTAGCACAACGGCTTTATTTAGAGGAAGACACCCACGCTTACCGCAAAGAGGCGTTTGAGGCGTTGCGCAAGAGGCTAGGGTCTTTACTAGCGGGTCTTCTTGACCTATTAGGAACAACAGGAGGAGGAAGATGATGAGGATGTTGCCTTCATTTTTGTCTCATTACGAGGAGAATATTCGCAATAAGAGACGCGTGTGTAGAAGTTGGCAAACGGAGGGGATTTTTCGCATGTTGCTGAATACCTTACATAAAGATGTAGGGGAATCGCCTGAGTCTTTAGTGGTATATGGAGGGATGGGGAAAGCGGCGCGGTCTGTGGAGGATTTAGAGGTGATACTGGGAGTATTGAAGCGGTTAGAGAAGGATGAGACGTTGCTGGTACAGTCTGGTCGTGCGGCTGGGGTGTTTCGGACGCATGTGCGTGCCCCGCGTGTGTTGCTTGGGAACTCGAATCTTGTTCCGAAGTGGTGTACATGGTCGCATTTTCATGAGTTGGATAAGAAAGGTCTCATGATGTATGGTCAGATGACAGCAGGGTCTTGGATGTACATCGGGGCAAAGGAATCATACAAGGGACTTATGAGACATTTGCAGAGGCTGGGCGGCAGCATTATGGAGGGTCTTATGCGGGGAAATGGCTTTTAACGGCTGGTCTTGGGGGCATGGGCGGGGCGCAGCCTTTAGCTGGTACTATGGCGGGGGCTTCTGTGTTGGTGGTGGAGTGTGATGCTTTGAAGATATCTTTGCGTCTTAAGAGCGGTTATTTGAGCAAGAGTGCGACGACACTTAAGGAAGCACTAGGGTATATTCAAGAGGGGTTATCGTCTGGGTCTCCTGTATCAGTTGGTCTTTTAGGCAATGCGGCAGAGATTTATCCCTTAATTTACCAAGGGGATTTTTGGCCGTCTTTAGTGACAGACCAAACGGCGGCGCATGACCCTATTTACGGGTATTTACCGGCTGGATGGACGCTAGAGGAATGGCGGTGTGCGCAAAAGAAGGATACTAAAAGCGTAGAGCAAGCAGCGAAAGCGTCTATGAAGCAACAGGTTGAGGCTATGATAGGATTTTATCAACAAGGGGTGCCGGTGGTAGATTATGGCAACAACATTCGCCAGATGGCTTTTGAAGCAGGGTTAAAAGAGGCCTTTTGTTTTCCGGGCTTTGTTCCGTCCTATATACGTCCTTTATTTTGTCGTGGTATTGGGCCCTTTCGCTGGATAGCCCTTTCAGGAGACGCTAAAGATATCGCCGCTACAGACGCTAAGGCACAGGAGATGTTTCCTGATGATAAATCCCTACAGCAGTGGTTAAGCATGGCGCAAAAGAAGATACCCTTTCAAGGTCTTCCCGCGCGTATTTGCTGGATAGGCTTAGGAGGCAGGAGGGCTTTAGGCTTAGCTTTTAATGAAATGGTACGCCGTGGGGAGGTAAAGGGGCCGATTGTGATAGGACGTGACCATTTAGATAGTGGCTCTGTGGCATCGCCTAACAGGGAAACGGAAGGCATGCTAGATGGTTCTGATACCATATCGGATTGGCCATTATTAAATGGTCTGTTGAACTGTGCTAGTGGGGCGACTTGGGTGAGTTTACACCACGGGGGGGGTGTTGGCATGGGCTATAGTCAACATGCTGGCATAGGGTTGGTCTGTGATGGGTCGGCTTTAGCGGAAGAAGCCTTAGGGCGGGTTTTGTTCAACGACCCGGCAACGGGCGTGATGCGTCACAGTAGTGCTGGCTACAAGGACGCTAAAGAGTTTCACTTAGATTTGCCCTATCTTTTTAGAGACTAACCTCCTGCTGTTGCCTGTGCGCAAGAGTTTCACTTGGATTTGCCTTATCTTTTTAGAAACAACTAACCTTTATTTTTTCTTCATGGCAGGGTGAGCGGCGTCATAGACTTTGAGGAGGGCTTTGGTCTGTCGTTGTGTATAGACTTGAGTTGTTTTGAGGCTTTGATGTCCTAGGAGTTTTTGTATGCTTCTTAGGTCTGCCCCTTCATTTAGGAGGTGAGTTGCGAAGCTATGTCTTAGGGTATGGGGCGTGAGGGAGGGGGGGAGGTGCAAGGTGGAGCGTAAGGTTCTGAAGAATCGTTGTACTACAGCTGGCTGTAGTTGTTTTCCTCTTTTGCCGATGAAAAGTGGGTCTGTTGGTTTTGTGCGTGTGAATTTTTTGCGTTCAGAGAGGTAGAGTTTCAAGGCTTTATAGACTGTATTCATGAGAGGAACTTGTCTGTATCTCTGTCCTTTTCCCATGACAGTGAGGAGGGGTGAGTCCAGTTGTTTACAGGTGAGGTGTAAGGCTTCAGTGATTCGCAAGCCTTGTCCATAGAGGAGGAGGATGAGAGCTTTATCTCTAGCGACAATCCAAGTGGGGGTACGAGTTGTGTGCGGGAAATTGAGGAGGCGTTGGATTTGTTCTTGTTCTAGGGCGCGAGGGAGGAGTTGTTGTTTTTTAGGAGAAGAGACGACTTGCGGTGCAAGAGAGATGGTGTGGAGGTTTTTTTTACTAAAGGAGAAGAAGTGTCTCACGGCGGCGAGGGCGCGGGTAGTGGAAGCGGGTTGATAGTTGTTAGCGCGATGGGCAAGCCAGGCGCGCATGTGGGAAACGGTGAGGGTTTTGAGGGTAGTGAGGGTTATTTTTTGTCCTAAGTAAGTTGTCATGAAAGAGGCGAAGGCGAGGACATCAAAGCTGTAGGCTTGTTGTGTATGGCAAGAAAGAGCGCGTGCGGCGAGGGAGTCTTTCCACTCACGATACAAGGCAAGTGTTTGTGGATTGAAGGGGGATTTACCACTGGATAATGGCGTTTCTTTGGGGGCCTGTGCAGACATATTTTATAGGGACATTACAAAATTCTTCAATAAAATCAATATACGCTCTAGCTTGGGGTGGGAGTTTTTGTTTTTGCGTGATATCTTCTGTGTTGTTTTGCCATCCTGCGAAGGTTTTATAGGAGATATGTTGTTCAGATATCTCGTGCAGGTTATAGTCTACGGCGATCTCTATGGTTTCGAGTCCGTCAAGGACATCAAGTTTTGTGAGGACAAGTCCATCTAGTCCGTTAATTTTAGAGGCATATTTCAGTATGACGCCATCGAGCCAGCCGCAACGTCTTGGTCTGTTTGTCACGCTTCCTCTTTCTTCTCCTTTGTGAAACAAGTGTTGAGCTACGGGGTGATGGGAGGGTATTTCTGTAGGGAAGGGGCCTTCTCCTACGCGGGTGGTATAGGCTTTGGTGACGCCTAGGACAGAAGGGGTGACACTAGGCGGGAGGGGCGCACCTGTATAGATACTGCCGGCTAAGGTATGAGAAGAGGTAACATAAGGGTAGGAGCCGCTGTCTAGATCTAACATTGTCCCTTGAGCCCCTTCAAAAAGAAGGGGCGTTTTTTTCTCCCAAGCGGCGAGGAGCATGTGCTGGATATCGGCGGAAAAGCGCAATAAGTGGGGTCTATAGGGGTCTAAGAAATCCCAGAGTTGTTTGAGGGTGAGGGGTTTTTTTCCATGTCCTAGCCGCAAGGGATTATGGTGTTCTAAAAGGTTGGCAAGACGCTCTTTTAAGAGCTTATCATCACGCAAATCGCACACTCTAACAGCTCTTCTAGCGACTTTATCTTCATAAGCAGCCCCAATGCCGCGACGTGTCGTACCAATAGGGTGTGTTGCCCGCTCTTCGCGAAAGCCATCGAGGTGTGAATGAAGAGGAAGGATTAACGCACAACTTCGGGCAATGAACAGACGATTCCGGATTGAGAGACCAACAGCCTCTAAGGAGTGAATCTCTCGCATTAAAGCGCGGGGGTCAATGACCACGCCCGTCCCTAGCATAAGGGTTTTATCCTCATAAGCTACAGCGGAAGGCAGTAAGCTTAACTGATAAGTCTTCCCCTCTATGACAATGGTATGCCCAGCATTATGCCCCCCTTGATATCGGACCGCACCCGCAACAGCAGAACAAAGGTAATCAACGATTCGCCCCTTGCCTTCATCACCCCACTGCGTCCCAACCACAACAGTCCATGGAGAAGAAAATAAGTTCTCACGAGAAAGCAAGGGGGGTGTTTTTTCAGTCATAAGCTAGTAAGATTAAAGAAGCATTCTGTCAGTGGGTCCGGCAGGATTCGAACCTACAACCTAGCCGTTATGAGCGGCCAGCTCTGCCGTTGAGCTACGGACCCCACGCCTTATCATAAGCATATTTCTCCCTTAAAAACAATGTACAAGGCATAAGGTTACCGGAAACACCAGCTGTAGAGCAACTTGTTAAAGAGGAAAAGGGGAAAGTTACTCTAAAAACCCCATGCACTTTTTCAGTATCATACCCCTCATAGATATAAAACGTCTCCATGGTAAATCTCCCAACAACATTTCCGCTTTCTTTGCCTTCTCCCCGCAGAACAATCCTGCATCACACACTTCAAAAGAAAAACACCATAACATTCTTCATCCCTTCTATGACCATTGCCTTTGCACTCCCCCATGGCACCATAGCCCTCTATAAGCCTCTCCAAGACGAAAAAATCCATGAGTGACTTCTCCCCAATTCCTAACCGCTGTATTGGCGATACAACACCCCTTATTATCACACTTAAGGGGTATGACAATCTCTCAAGCTTGTCAAAAATCACCGGGCGTTTAGTCCTGAGGAAAGACCCGACAAAAATCGCACGCCTCCAAGGCACAG
Organism: Alphaproteobacteria bacterium; assembly: GCA_965222575.1. Taxonomy (GTDB): domain Bacteria; phylum Pseudomonadota; class Alphaproteobacteria. Next base: position 541,191 of record OZ244958.1, on the reverse strand, counting down.
TGCGAAAAAACACCATTGTTTTCCCCGTAGAATTACACACCTTCACAGAGGAAGGCGAGTGGTGGTTCCAAGTGGCCTTTCTAGATGAAAATAATCACCATACTATCCTGCCAACAAGTCCGGGAGACCTGAAAATACTGGTTCACTCCCCTCTTTAGGCTTTCCTCCGCTCCTCCTTGTTAGGTTCAAACTTTTCCCCGCACAAGGCTTTAGGCTTTCCTCCGCTCCTCCTTGTTGGGTTCAAACTTTTCCCCCGCACAAGGCTTTAGGCTTTCCTTCCCCCCCTTGTTGGGTTCAAACTTTTCCCCCACACAAGGCTTTAGGCTTTCTTCCTCCCCCCCTTATTGGGTTCAAGCTTTTCCCCCGCACAAGACTTTAGGCTTTCCTTCCTCCCCCTTAGGGTTCAAATTTTTCCCCCGCACTTTTCTCCCGCACAGGGCTTTAGGCCCTCCGCTCCTCCTTGTTGGGTTCAAACTTTTCCCCCGCACAAGACTTTAGGCTTTCCTTCCTCCCCCTTGTTGGGTTCAAGCTTTTCCCCCGCACAAGGCTTTAGGCTTTCCTCCGCTCCTCCTTGTTGGGTTCAAACTTTTCCCCCGCACAGGGCTTTAGGCTTTAGGCTTTCTTTCCTCCCCCTCCTTGTTGGGTTCAAACTTTTCCCCCGCACAAGGCTTTAGGCTTTCCTCCCCCCCCTTGTTGGGTTCAAACTTTCCCAAGGCTTTAGACCCTCCGCTCCTCCTTGTTGGGTTCAAACTTTTCCCCCGCACAAGACTTTAGGCTTTCCTTCCCCCCCCTTGTTGGGTTCAAACTTTTCCCCCGCACAAGGCTTTAGGGTGTCTTGCAAAGGAAGTGGCACAAGTTTAATGCTCACAATTTTTTTGGAACGAAAAAAATTCTGTAGAGCAAGAAGGAGTTTTCCTTGTTGATACCGTACAATCAAGGAAGCGTGCGGGTGGACGCCGAGTGTGAGGATTCCTTTTCTCAATGCAAGGGGTCTTGTGTTTTGCCTAATGGTATTTGGTGCGCATTTTTCCCAATGTTTCAGAAGGGCGTAAAAGGCTTTATCATGGGTGTGGAAGTGTCGTTTTTTTTCCTTCGTTAGGATAGTAGCAAAGGAAGAAAATGTGTTAGACATGATGGGATTGTTGTCACGTAGGTCTTTTCAGTTTATAGTATAGTCATCAATCAAGACAAGCCAAGCTTTATGTCCTTTTCTTTGCGATTTTTGAGGGGTCGTTTTGTTCTGTATCTGTTGCTAGCAGGGGGTTTGTGTTTTGTGTTGTTGGGGTTGGGGACTTTTCTGTATTACAGTGTGCGTCTGCCGTCACACAGTGATCTTCTCAATCACCAGACAGATACCATCAGTCGTCTTTACAGTCGGCAGGGGGAGTTATTGGAGGATTTTGCTTATCAGCACCGGGTATATTTGCCTTATGAGAGTCTACCGCCTTTGTTAGTGAAAGCTTTTATTTCAGCGGAGGATAAGAGATTTTTTTCTCATGGGGGGATAGACATAGTCAGTACAATTGTAGCGGGATTGAAGAATATTGGTCGTAAGGTGCGCAAGGAGCGTTTAATAGGGGCTTCAACGATTACCCAGCAGGTGGCGAAAAATTTTCTATTGAGTCGGGAAAGAACACTGGATAGGAAGATACAGGAAGCGATTTTGTCTTTGCGTATAGAGAGGATTTTATCAAAGGAAAAGATTTTTGAACTGTATATTAACGAGATTTATTTTGGGTTTGGAGCATGGGGGATTGGGAAAGCGTCTTTGGCGTATTTTGATAAGAGTGTGTCAGCATTGACATTGGAGGAGTGTGCGTTTTTAGCGACTTTGCCTAAGGGTCCAAACTTGTTTAACCCGCTTAAGCACCCTGCTCGGGCCTTAGAGAGGAGGCGTTGGGTGTTGGAACAGATGTTAAAAAATGAGTATATCACGGCAGATATTTTCAAGAGAGCTGTGTCTTTTCCTATAGAGGTTACGGAGCAAAAGCGTACCGCTAGGTCTGCTTCAACGGCGTGGTTTACAGAAGAAGTTCGTCGTTGGGCGCTTAAGACTTATGGGTCAAAAAGGTTGTACAAGGAAGGTCTTGTGTTATATGGCACAATGGATACGCAACGACAATATGAGGGTCAAAGTGTTTTACAAGCTGGACTTCGGCGTTATGACAGGAAGAGAGGGTACAGGGGGGCTATAGGCCATCTTTCAGAAGAGGAGTGGTCTGCATTGGGCTGGGGGAGTCTCCGTCCGCCGGAGGGGTTACTAGCGGGTTGGAGATTTGCGCGTTTATCCGTGGTAGAAGAGAGAGGTGGCAAGCTACAATTTTATGGAGAAGAAGAGGAAGAGGGAATTTTATGGGAGGAAAATTTAGACTGGATGCGCACACTGGATAGTGAGGGTACCTTAGGAGAGCCGCTTACCTCCTTAGATGAGGTTCTACAGGTTGGAGATTTGGTTACTGTAGGGGTGAATGTTGATGGGACGTGGCATATTGAGCAGGTCCCTGAAGTGAATGGTGCCTTAGTGATAATGAATGCCCACACAGGAGAAGTGTTAACATTGATTGGGGGGTGGCAATTTGGGTTATCGCATTTCAACAGGGCGACACAGGCACAACGCCAGCCCGGTTCAGCTTTCAAGCCCTTTGTGTATGCCACAGCCTTTGAGCAAGGGTACACCTCCTTATCGCGCCTCTCCAACATGCCTCTTGTCATGGAGCAAGGAGACTTTATGCTGTGGCGTCCTAGGAATTATAGCGGCTTTTTTGAAGGAGAGAAGTCCTTAAGACAAGGACTAGAGCAGTCCCATAATTTGATGGCCATTCGTCTAGGGCTTGCGGTGGGTCTGGACAAAATAGGTCAAAGGGTACAGGATTTTCAACTGAATCAGAATCCGTCTTTAACGCCTTCTTTGGCTATTGGGTCTGTTGAGACGACCTTACTAAAGCTTACAGCAGCTTACGCTAGTTTTGTCAACGGAGGGAAGAAAGTAACGCCTGTCTTCATTTCGCGTGTACAGAATAGAGAAGGGAAAACGCTCCTTGTGAACTCGCCCTTTGAAATTGAAGACAAGCAGTTGCCTTGGGAGAAAGGAGGCGACCAGCTCCCGCGCGTGGTGGACAAAAGAGAGCAGATTCTCTCCCCTGCCGTAGCCTATCAGGTTTTATCCTTACTCAAAGGGGTTGTCCATCGAGGAACAGCTGCCCGCTTGAATCGTATCCCCCTTCCTCTCGCTGGAAAGACTGGCACAACAAACAATAGTCAGGACTTATGGTTCATAGGCTTGACGCCTTCCTTAGCCATAGGGCTTTATATGGGATATGATCTCCCAACGAGTCTAGGGAAAAAGACCGCGGCCTCTAACACCATGGTTCCTATTTTTCAGGATTTGCTGAACACAATACAAGAAACTGAAGAGTTGTCAACGCAAAGCACCTTTCCCATCCCTAAGGAGATTCTTTTCATTCCCGTTAAAAAGGAGAGAAGGGGGGGAACAGGCCCGCGCTGGGAAGAATTGGATGAAAAGAGCTTCAAAGAATTCACTTGGCCGAAGCCTTCGTCTTTTCTACCGCCCTATCACTAAAACTCTACCCCAAAGCCTCATGAGAATTGATATTGAAAACAGTCTAAAATCTCTCAATAGCTCCTTAGGGATTCTCAGGAGGTGTCTTTGACTGGCCTGAGTGCAAGGAACACTTAAAGAGTCGGTTAGAGAAGCTAGAGGATGAAACGCTGTGGAATGCAGGAGGCGGGCAGGTCTTAAAAGAAGAGTTAAAGGCCTTAAAGCGCTTGCAGGTACGCATTAAACAGTATGAGTCTCTGAAGGAAGAGCAGACAACCTTAGAGGAATTATACAGGCTTGCTGTGGAGGATGGTGATTTGTCCTTACAAAAAGCCACAGCGGAGTCTTTGTTGAAGGTGCAGGCGGAGGCGCGTCATGAAGCCTTGTTATCGTTGATGAAGGGGAAGTGTGATGAGGAGTCTTGCTATCTTGAGATTCATGCGGGGGCTGGCGGTACGGAGAGCCAGGATTGGGCTTTGATGTTGTTGCGTCTTTATAGTCGGTGGGCGGAACGACGAGGCGTGGGCTGTGAGATTGTGCATCGTACAGATGGAGAAGAGGCTGGTATTAAATCAGCAACTTTGGGCATGAAAGGAAGGTATAGCTATGGTTGGTTAAAAGGGGAATCTGGTGTACACCGTTTGGTGAGGATATCCCCCTTTGATTCTGGCAAGAGACGGCATACATCTTTTGCGTCCATAGAGGTTTATCCACAGGTAGAATCACGTTTAGAGATCAAAATTGAAGAAAAAGATATTCGCGTTGATACTTACCGCGCCTCTGGAGCAGGAGGACAGCACGTCAATCGCACAGACAGCGCCATTCGTCTGACACACTACCCAACAGGCATTGTCGTTCAATGCCAAAATAGCCGCTCTCAACACCGCAACCGCGCACAAGCGCGAAAAATGTTAGAAGCGAGACTCTACGAACTATCAGAAAGAAAAGTCCTAGATGATAAACAAAAAAACTACGGAAAATTAGAGGATATAGGATGGGGACACCAGATACGCTCTTATGTTTTTCACCCTTATACAATGGTGAAAGATTTACGCACACACTATGAAAACAGAAACGGTAAGGCTGTTTTAGATGGAAAAATAGATGGCTTCTTAGAAGCCTATTTACTCTCACTGGTTTCCCCCTAGCCTTTGACAAGAGACTGAAGACAATCCGCCAACCTCACGCCCTACTTTCACTGGTTTCCCCTTAGCCTTTGACAAGAGACTGAAGACAACCCGCCAACCTCACGCCCTACTTTCACTGGTTTCCCCTTAGCCTTTGACAAGAGACTGAAGACAACCCGCCAACCTCCTCACGCCCTACTCTCACTGGTTTCCCCTTAGCCTTTGACAAGAGACTAAAGACAATCCGCCAACCTCACGCCCTACTTTCACTGGTTTCCCTTAGCCTTTGACAAGAAGAATCTCTCATTGGCTTTCTTTTAATTCTTTTCCCTGAAGATAGAAATTGTCTATAGTAATAACAGGTATTTTTTTACGATTTGAGGCGGTTTATGTTTTATGACATGTTAGAGATGTTATCACTGGAGAAGCGCACGCTTTCATGGGTACATGCTGTCCATCCTCTCAAGTCGGGACAGCAACAGCCTGCAAGTTTAGATTTACGTCTTGGGAAGAAAGCCTATGCTGTGCGGGGAAGTTTTCTTCCATCGGAGGATTGTCCTTTGCAATCGGCTTTACAGTCTTTGAGTGATGAAGTGTTGAATCTGGAAGGGGATGGTGCGCTTTTCAAGAAGTCTCATGTGTATATTGTGCCGTTGATGGAGTCTTTATCTTTACCAGAAGAAGTTCTGTGTATTAGCAATGCGAAGAGTTCGTCTGGGCGCTTAGATATGTTTGTGCGTTTGATGTGTGAATCTGGTAAGGAGATAGCCTGTTATGATAGGACGCCTTTTGGTTATGAGGGGTCATTATATGCGGAAATTTCGTCCCGGAGTTTTGATATTGTTCTCAAAGCAGGAGACACGCTTAATCAGATACGTTTTGCGAAGAAATCAGTGAAACAGAAGACTATAGAGCGTATGCCTATACGGATGAGTTTGGAGGAAGAAGGAGGGGTTGTGGGGTGGGTTGCGAAGAAGGCGGTTACAAGGCCTTTAGTGTTTGATTCTGTTGGGCGTTATCGGGCGGAGGATTTTTGGGAGCCTGTGAAGGCAAAGGAGGGTTGGCTGTCTTTATTGCCAGACAATTTTTATATTTTGCGGAGTCATGAGAGTGTTTCCATTCCTTTATCAATGACAGCAGAGTTATGTCCTTATGAACATAGTTTAGGGGCATATCGTTTACATTATGCTGGGTTTTTTGACCCGGGCTTTGGTCTAGGGGTACCCTCGCGTGCTGTCTTAGAGATACGCGTACATGAAACGCCTATGTTGTTATCTCACAAGCAAGTGGTGGGTCAGTTGACATTTTATCCTCTGAACAAAGCGGTTGCTCGTCCATATGGTGCTGCCCTTGGGTCTCATTATCAAGGTCAAGGATTGCGTCTTAGCCGTCAATTTTTTCTCTCATCTCAATAAATCAAAAGGGTTATGTCTTCTCTTCTTTGGTGCGTTCCGTTTGCTGGCTTGTTGCTAAGCATTGCGCTAGGTTTATTGGTGTTGCCAAGTACCATACACCATCATTATGGGAAAATCGTCTTGTTTTGGACGGGACTGATGTTGGTTCCCCAAGTTCTCCTCATAGGCAGCGGAGAGACTGCAAGTCTCCTGTTTCATGTTTTCTTAGAAGAGTACCTACCATTTATTGTGTTGATATCGTCTCTTTATGTGATAGCAAGCGGTATCATGATAGCGGGTAGCAGTCATGGGACTCCTTTTCACAACACAAAATATCTTTCAATGGGGACAGCGGTAGCCTCTTTAACAGGGACGACTGGCGCCTCTATTTTATTTATCAAGCCTTTACTGCGCGCTAACAAGTACAGGAAATACCGCGTTCATCTTGTCATCTTTTTTATTTTCTTAGTCTCTAACATTGGAGGTTCTCTTTCTCCTTTGGGAGACCCGCCTTTGTTTTTAGGGTTTTTGAAAGGGGTGGATTTTTTCTGGCCTACTGTTCACCTGTTCTTACCCATGGTCTTCATCAGCAGTATTTTATTAGGGATTTTTTATCTACTAGACACATATTTTTGGCGCAAAGAAGACCCCGCCATACGTTCCCACCAAGGCGGCAGCAAAGAGAAAGGCTTAAAAGGGCTTTATAACATAGGATTTTTAGGACTGTTAATTGGGAGCATTTTACTCAGCACGACTTGGTCTTATGAGCTACCGATTCTGTCATCCTATCATGTGGATTTGTCTTCTCTCCTGCGCGATGCAAGTCTTATAACCTTAGCCGTGATTTCCTTCCTTGTGACGCCGCAAAGCATCAGAGAGCAAAATGAATTCGACTGGGAGCCGATTTTGGAAGTTGGAAAAATTTTCGCGGGAATTTTTATCACCATTGCGCCGGTGATAGGATTTTTAGAGATGGGACAATCTGGTCCATTTAGAAGTTTATTTGTGGCGTTAACAACATCAACTGGAGAAAATAATCCTCTTGTGTATTTTTGGTTAACCGGTGTGCTTTCGTCTTTTTTAGACAATGCGCCGACCTATCTTTTGTTTTTCAATGCAGCTGGTGGTGACCCAGAGACCTTGATGGGTGCACAAAAGACAACGTTGGTTGCGATTTCTGCTGGGGCTGTATTTATGGGGGCAAACTCTTATATTGGGAATGCCCCTAATTTTATGGTGAAGTCCATTGCGAAGAAACACGGAGTAAAAATGCCGGATTTCTTCAGTTATATGTTGTGGGCGGCGCTATTTTTGGGACCAATTTTTGCTCTTTTCTCTTGGCTTTTTATCATGTAAACTCATAATAAACTTTGAGTGAAAGATAAAGAAAGCAACGAACAATGGATAGAAAAGAAATTACGAATATTGTAACGGAGATTATCTGTGATAATTTGTCTGTGAAGAAAGAAGAAATCAAGGCTGAAGCGGCCTTCATGAAAGACTTAGGGGCAGACAGTTTAGATGTGGTGGAGCTTGTGATGGCGTTTGAAGAGAAGTTTGGGTGTGAGATATCAGACGAGGAAGCGGAGAAGCTGTTAACGGTAGGGTCTGTGATTACATATATTGAAGAGAATTTACCATAATATTTTTTTTCAGGCATGCACCGTGTTGTGGTTACAGGGATGGGGACGGTTAATCCTCTTGGCATAGGGGTTAAGCGGAGTTGGGAGGCTCTTGTATCGGGGAAGAGCGGTATTGTTTGCCTGTCACATCAGGATTTTTACGGTGGGGAAATCAGGGATTTTTCGCCGCTCGATTTTATGGATAAAAAGACAGCGCGCCGTTTTGACTCGTTTATTCACTATGGGTTAGCAGCAAGTGTAGAAGCCATAGAGCAAAGCGGCGTGGAAGCCTCGGAAAGAGTAGGCGTTCTGATAGGGAGTGCTTTAGGGAATCTTAAGGGGATGGAGGAGGGGAGTTCAAGAGGAGGCAAGAAGCTCAGTCCTTTTACCATACCGGGTTTGTTAGGGAATATGTGCGGCGGGTTGGTATCGATTCGGTATGGTTTTAAGGGCATTAACATAGGGATTACATCAGCCTGTTCTACGGGGTTGCATAGTATAGGAGAAGGGTACTGGTTAATTAGGACTAATCGTTGTGATGCTGTAGTAGTAGGAGGCAGTGAAGCCCCTTTGTGTCGTTTTGGGTTAGAGGCTTTTCAGGCGGCTTGTGCTTTATCCCGGGGTTATTGTGAGGATCCGCAAGCAGCGTCTAGGCCTTGGGATGTGAAGCGTGATGGGTTTGTGATGTCTGAAGGGGCTGGGGTTTTGGTTTTAGAGTCTTATGACCACGCTTTGAAGCGTGGAGCGGAGATATTGGCTGAAGTGGGAGGGTATGGAGCAAGTTGCGATGCGTATCATGTCACGGCACCGGAGGCTAGCGGGGAGGGAGGGCGGCGTGCTATGGAAGAAGCCCTTAGAAGCAGCGGTCTTCGTTTATCAGATATCGGGTATCTCAACGCCCATGCTACAAGCACGCCTTTAGGGGACGAAACGGAATTGAAAGCCTTAACAAAATTGTGGGGAAAAGAAACAAAACGCCCCTTGGTGTCCTCTACAAAATCCGCAACAGGCCACCTGTTAGGGGCAGCAGGGGGGCTGGAAGCCATTTTTGCCATTCAAGCCTTAAGAACTGGCATAGCCCCTGCGACTTTGAATCTCGAAACACCACCGCAAAGTAACATTTTTGATTTGGTACCGCTCAGTCCGAGAGAAGGAGGAAAATTCAAGGCAGTACTGTCTAATTCGTTTGGTTTTGGAGGAACTAATGGGTGTATAATTTTCAAAAAACTTTAATCGTCCTCATTGTCTTACTTGTGGTAAGCCAGATAGGCCTTTTCCTCCTAGCCTTTGCTCTTCCCATTAAGGTACCTGTACACCTTAACATTGCATACGGTCAATCTCTGAAGTCCATTGTGTCGTCTTTTGAGGACAATCTCGCCACTCCCCGGCTGTTTATTTTTTATACGCGCCTTTTAGGGCAAGACAAACGCATTGTGGCAGGGACTTACTCCTTTGAGAAAGGGACGCTAGGAGCAAGCATTTTATACCGCCTCATCAAAGGACAAACAGAAATTACCACCCTGATGATTCCAGAAGGACTAACCTCTGAAGAGATTTTATCTCTCCTCAAGAAGAGTCCATTTTTAAGACAAGATACCCCGCCTGCTTTCGCTGAAGGCAGCCTTTTACCTGAAACCTATTACATAGAACACCAAACTCCTGTATCCTCAGTGATTACCAGACTGAAAACGGCACAAGAGGAGTTTCTCAATACCGCTTGGGAAAACCGCAACAAAGAAGCCCTCTCAGACCTTATCACCACGCCTCAAGAAGCTGTCATTTTAGCCTCTCTAGTGGAAAAAGAAACCGCACGTGAACACGAACGCTACAGGATAGCCGGCGTTTTCTACAATCGCTTACGCAAAGGCATGTTACTACAATCAGACCCTTCCGTTTTATATAAGGAACAGCCGCCGCTGACAAAAAAGAAACTCAAAACCCCCCACCCTTTTAATACCTATGTGTTCAAAGGCTTACCGCCCGGTGCTATTTGTCATCCCGGCAAAGCCTCCATCAAAGCCGTTCTACAGCCCGCAAAAACAAAAGCCCTCTATTTCGTCGCTGACAAAAAAGGCGGACACCTCTTCTCAGAAACCCTAAAAGACCATATCAACAATATTCGCGCCCTCAGAAAATAAGCAACAAGACTCTTTTGTAAGCTTCACCCCTTAGGGGGTCACCCCTAGCTATACAGATACCCCCTCTTCCCTCAGTGTGCAGAGGAGTGCGTACACCCTCTCTTCCCCTCAGTGTGCGGGAGTGCGTGTTGCCTCCTCTCCCAGTGCCCCGGGGGAGTGTGCGCGGGGTGGGCTTAAAAGGACTCTCCTGTTTTTTGGTTGACTTCTTTCATAGAAAGTCTGATGCGTCCATTGTCTTCTACATTGAGGATTTTCACAAAGACTTCGTCTCCTTCTTTTACGACATCATTGACTCTGCCTACCCGTTTATTGTCCAGTTGAGAAATATGGACTAAGCCATCTTTTTTTCCTATGCCAAAAGAGACGAAGGCGCCGAAATCCAGTGTTTTGACGACCTTCCCTTTATGAATACCGCCGACTTTTGGGTCCATAGCAATATCCATAACCCATTGTTTCGCATCTTTCAGGCCTTGAGCATTAGCAGAAGAGATAGTAATCATCCCATCGTCTTCGATATCCAGTTTCGCGCCAGTGGAAGCACAAATTTCCTTAATGACTTTTCCGCCAGCGCCAATGACTTCGCGAATTTTAGGCTCAGGAATCTGGAATTTCACCATTCTAGGAACGGTATCGCGCATGGTTTTCCGTTCGGTCGAGACAACTTGGCTCATTTTCTCCAAAATATGAAGTCGCCCCACTCTTGCCTGTTCCAGAGCGGTTTCCATAATGCCTTGCGTAACGCCATGTATCTTGATATCCATTTGCAAAGCGGTAATGCCCTCAGCGGTGCCTGCAACCTTAAAATCCATATCCCCTAAGTGGTCTTCATCGCCTAAGATATCGGAGAGGACAACAAATTCGTCTTTTTCTTTGACGAGTCCCATAGCAATACCAGCCACGGGGGCTTTAAGAGGAACACCGGTATCCATTAAGGACAGGGAAGCCCCACAGACCGTCGCCATGGAGGAAGAGCCATTGCTTTCTGTAATTTCTGCCACAATGCGTATGGTATAAGGGAATTCAGGGGGCAGCAGCGGTTGTAGGGCGCGCCATGCGAGTTTTCCATGTCCAATTTCGCGTCTTCCCGGGCCAAGCCGCATGGATGTTTCTCCTACGGAATAAGGCGGAAAATTGTAGTGCAGGAGAAAATTCGCTTTCGTAACGCCCTCAAGAGCGTCCACCAGCTGTTCATCATCGCCCGTCCCCAAAGTCGTTACCACTAGTGCTTGCGTTTCACCGCGCGTAAATAAAGCCGAGCCATGTACCTGCGGTAAAAATCCTACTTCGCACTCAATAGTGCGAATCTCGTCCATCCCTCTTCCATCAATACGCTTCTTCCCCTTAAGAATGTCACGGCGCATTCTTTGTTTTTCCACCTTTTTGAAGGCTTTTTTCGCTTCGCTTCTCTCTTCTTCCTCAAAGGTCTCCAAAAACCCCTCAAGCACTGCCTTCAACTGCACCACCCGTTCCTGCTTCACAGACAAAGCATAAGCTTTTTCTATCTTGTCTCCTACCGCTTCCGCACGCGTACTAAAATCTTGCGCTGCCTTCGGCAAAGACACAGACAAAGGCGCTTTTCCAACCTTCAAAGCCAACCGCTCAATAGCCTCAATCACCGGTAAAAAAGCCTTATGCCCCACCATCACAGCCTCTATCATCTCCTTCTCACTTAATTCCTGCGCTTTGGACTCAACCATCAAAACCGCCTCCTTCCCACCTGCTACTATAAGGTCTAAAGAGGACTCCTTGAGATTGTCTAAATCAGGATTTATCACAAACTTACCCTCCTGATACCCAACTCTAGCGGCTGCAATAACCCCATTCCAAGGAACCCCCGCTATCTGAAGCGCCGCCGATGTCCCAATCATAGCCGCTAAAGCCGGATCATGCTTCATATCATAGGCTAACACCGTACACAAAACTTGAGTCGTAGAGGAAAAATCCTCATGAAATAAAGGCCTAATAGACCTATCAATTAACCTTGAGACCAAGGTTTCATGCTCACTAGGTCTTCCCTCCCGCTTGAAAAAACCCCCGGGAATACGCCCCACTGCAAATGTCTTTTCCTGATAGGTCACAGCAAGAGGCAAAAAATCTTGTTCCTCCACTTCCGAACCCACAACAACCGTCACCAATACAACCGTTTCTCCATATCTCACCATCACAGACCCATCAGCTTGTCGACCAATTTTCCCCGTCTCAAGAAACAAAGATTCCTCTCCAAATGACACTTCTTCTTTATACACTTTCATCTACTTTCCTCATCTATTATTTTATTTTCTTAACTTAAGTTTTCCAAGCACACTCTGATACCCCTCTACATCCTTCCTCTTCAAATAAGAGAGAAGTTTTTTCCTCTGATTCACCAACCGGTAAAGCCCGCGCTTCGTCGCATTATCCTTCTTATTCTGTTGCACATGTAAGGTAAGCGCTAAAATCCTATCCGTAAGAAGCGCTATCTGAACTGAAGAAGCCCCTGTGTCCGTTGAACTGTTGCCAAATTCCTTTACCCGCTCTTGTGTCGTTGCTGCCACGTTTCTCAACCTTTATCCTATCTCCTATCTCATATCCCTATCTTACATACCCCCCATTTCAAACGCCTACCTCACCAACACACACTTAGGAATCAGCACAATACCATCAGTGTGCAGTAAACCTGTAACAAGTGCAACACATTTTCCTTCTTCTCCTCTAGCCCATCCATAAAAGGATTTTTCGCCCCCTGTGCGCACTGCTGTCACTTTCACTTTTTTCCCAAGGCATAAATCCCTCTCTTGTTGCCTCGTAACAGTCAGCGCACAGTGTTCACAGAGAGCGGCTTCTATAGGCATCACAAGGGTTTTAAGGTGCGCAAGTGTCATGTTTTTCTGAAGAGAGAAGGCCTGCTTAATATGAAAAGGGGCGGCTTCAATTCTTCTTAAAGCCGTGATATGGGCATAGGTGTTTAAGGGTTTGGCTAAATCTTCAACGAAAGAGCGGACATAAAATCCTTTTGAGCATTGCAAAGAGAAAGAGGAAGGAGACGAACAGGAGAAGGAAAAGAGACTCACGACACGCGGGGGGAGAGTCACAGGGTTGCCGGCTCTTGCTAGTTGATAGGCGCGTTTGCCCTTGACTTTAACAGCAGAAAAAGGGTGAGGCCTTTGCCAGTACTGGCGGTCTAAAAAGGAGGTCGCTACCCTTTCGACCTCTTGCTGTGTGGGTGAGTGCGGACTTGTGAGGAGCTTATTCCCCTCGCAATCCCCTGTATCCGTTTTCACCCCCCATCTCACGGTCACTTCATAGGTTTTTCGCCCTTCAATGACCATGGAAATACATTTTGTTGCCTCTCCTAAGGCTAAGGGTAAAACGCCCGTAGCCAAAGGGTCTAGGGTACCAACATAGCCGACTTTTCCCTGATAGAACGTCTTTAAGGTTCTAATCACATCAAAAGAGCTGATGCCTGATGGTTTATCACTCACTAACCATCCGGACAAGGTCATGGGAAGCCTCTATTTGGAAGGAGAGTTTAGGCACATACCGAAGCGCTAGGGTTTCCGCTAAGGCTTTTCGGGCTATAGGAGGGAGGACTTCAAGAGCGTGTTCGACTTTGTGAAGTTGTTGGAGGTGTTCTTTTGGTCTAACGAAGACGGTAGCGAATCGCAAGTCCCGACGAACCTGTACGCGACAAATAGTCAGAGCAGGGAGCGGCTCAAAGTCCCCGCGTTCCATTTTATAGGCGAGAGCGCGTTGAATCTGTGTTGCCATACGTTGAAAGCGTCGCGAGGTGGGGCGGGCAAAGGGCTTCTTTGAAGGAATCCAAGTCATGACGGAGAGGAGCGGGTTTCCTGAAACACTCTAGGGCTGTGTTTTTCTTCAAAAGCTTCAATAATATCCCCTTCCTTGAACTCCTGAAAATCTTTCAGCACAATCCCAAACTCCTGTCTGGTTTTCCCAACAGAGCGCACCTCATCCTTAAAATGCCTCAAAGAGCTAGCAACTCCTCTGAACAACTCCTCTTCTCCGCGCTTAACTGTTAGGAGTGCATCATGAGTGATTTCTCCGTCTTCCAAAATACAGCCGGCCACTTTGCCTTTTTTCATGCCGAAGACCTCTTTCACAAGCGCCTGTCCCTTTTTCTCAAAGGTCACAGCGGGCGTTAGCATGAAGCCGAGTTCGTCCGCAATCTCTTCTACTAGCTCATAAATCACATTAAACCGTTTAATGGAGACCTTTTCCTTCATGGCTAGCGCTGCCCCATGAGGAGAGGTTTTAATGTTAAAAGCGAAAATATTCGCCCCCGTGGCTTTCGCTAGCAACACATCAGTCTCTGTCACCTCGCCAACAGCCGCATGGGGAATAGAAACGGACACTTCCTCATTTTGCATTTTCTCTAAGGCCCCTACAATCGCTTCCATAGACCCATGGACATCGGTTTTCACAATAATCGGTAAGGTCTTCTTTTGAGGAGAAGCAGCGGCGTCTTCCTCTTTGTCAGGTTTTTTACTGCGCAGAGCAAGGTGTTGATTTTTTTCCTGTCTCTCTCTAGTCTCCGCAATTCTCCTAGCCAACGCCTCTGTTTCCACCACCATCAAGAGATCGCCACACTTAGGAAGACCCGATACCCCCAACACCAGAACAGGCATGGAAAGAGACGCTTGCGGTATCTCTCTATCTTTATCATCCCGCAACGCCCGCACCCGCCCCCATTTCGACCCTACAACAAAAATATCTTCCTTTTTCAACACACCCTTCTTCACCAACACCGTCACCACAGGTCCACGCCCCAAACTCAGAGAGGTCTCAATCACAACCGCCCGCGCACGACCCGCCATGTTCCCCTTCAACTCCATCACTTCCGATTGTAAAAAAATCGCTTCAATAAGCCCATCAAGATTGGTCTTTTTTGTAGCAGAAATCTCTACACTCTGTACATCACCCCCCAAAGACTCGTCCACTATCCCACACTGTAAAAGGTCTTGACGTACCTTGCTCGGGTCAGCCCCCGGCAAATCCACTTTGTTAATCGCTATCACAAACCCAACGCCTGCCGCTTTCGCATGGGCTATGGCTTCTCGCGTTTGAGGCTTCACCGAATCATCCGCCGCTATCACCAACACAACAATATCCGCTCCTTCCGTTCCGCGCGCCCGCATCCGCGTGAAAATCGCATGACCCGGCGTATCAATAAATGTCACCAACTTCTTCCGTACCGCCACCTGATACGCCCCAATATGCTGCGTAATCCCAGCTTTCTCACTAGTAGCAACACAAGACTGCCTCAACGCATCCAACAACGTCGTCTTCCCATGGTCAACATGTCCCATAATCACCACAACAGGAGAACGCTCCACCAACTGCTCCGCTACATCACGCTCCGCTAATAACGCCTCCTCCATCAGCGCCTCATCCACACGTTTCACCCGATGCCCAAACTCCTCAGCCACTAACTGCGCCGTATCCGCATCAATGGTTTGCGTCACAGAAGCCATCACCCCTAAAACCATAAGCTTCTTGACCACCTCCCCTTTCGTTTCCGCCATCCTATTAGACAAATCCGCCACCGTCATAGGACCCGATATGACAACATCCCGCACAACCTTCTGTACAGACGACGGCGGAGGCGGTAGCGGTGGCAGCGGAGAAGACTCCACAACCGACCCCATCTTCTCATGCCGCCTCTTCTGTGACGCTAAGGAATAGGTCTTCTCCTGTGAAGAAACAGGACTGAGAACTTCTACCACTGTCAACGCCTTACGGCTTCCCGCACCGGCAAGCTTTTTCTCTCTTTTGCCTGCCGCTTTAAGAGCGGGCTTTTTCTGTTTCGCGCTCTTTGTGCTTGTCATACTCTTCTTCTTGACAACTTGATTGATAAAACTCACAGAAACGGAAGGACTTGTTTCTTGTTTCTCCTTTAATTGTCGTTGCCTTTCTTGAAGAGTGGAGAGACTAATGCCTATCTTCTTAGTAGAAGAAGAGGGTAAGGGACGAACAGCGGAAGACACCACGGGATTTAAAGATTTTCCGCTTGAAAAAGAGCTTCTACGGTGGATTTCCACTTCTATCGTTCCTTTACGTTTCGATTTTTCAGCCCCCTCGCGGCTAGAAGAAAGTGAAAGCGTTGGTCTTTTTTGGTCTTGTGTCATTTAGACGGGGGGGAGTTAGTGAACCAAGGCTTGCGGGCTTCCATGACAATTTCATTGGCTTTTTCTTCCAACAAATCAAAATCTTTCAAAATGCCCCCTTGCTTACTACTTAATTCATAGCCGGCGAGTGCTGCGACATCTTGCAGTGTCAAAATGCCTGCCTCCGCAAGACAACGTAGCATAGCAGCAGAAAGATGAGGCAACTCAAAGAGGCTCTCTTCCATGCCCTGTTCTTTCACCCACTGCCTATCTTTCGCTTCACGTTGCGCAAGATACGTTGAAGCGCGTTGATAAAGCTCCTTTGCCACTTCTTCGTCCAGTGCGTCCATGGCAATCAAGTCCTTTTCGCCTACAGCTACAATATCTTCAACGGAGCGAAATCCTTGCGTCACAAAAAACTGCGCCATAATCTCATCCACATCCAAAGCCGCAGCGAAAAGAGCGCCGTACTTAGTCGTCTCTTCATCTTTTCGTTTCGCCTCTTGCTCCTCAGTACGAATATCAATATAAAAGCCCGTTAACTGATGCGCAAGCCGCACATTTTGCCCCCGCCTCCCAATAGCAAGAGATAGCTGATTCTCCGGCACCACCACTTCAACACGCCCCTCTTCCTCCGGAAAAATCACTTTCGTCACCTCCGATAACCCCAAGGCATTAACCACAAAAGTGACAATACTATCAGAATACGGGACAATATCAATACGCTCTCCCTGTAGCTCACTGGTAATCCACCGGACGCGGCTACCGCGCATGCCAACACAAGCCCCAATAGGGTCTAACTTCGCATCATTCGACAGAACAGCAACTTTAGATTTACTCCCAGGGTCTCGCGCTACCGCCTTGATTTCAATAATGTTTTCATAAATCTCCGGCACTTGCTGAGCGAAAAGATGAACCAAAAACTGCGGATGCGTTCTCGAAAGAATAATTTTATTATCCTTCTCCTTATTCTCACTCTCAACCTCCGTAAGATAAGCGCAAATATGATCGCCTTGTCGAAACATTTCCTGCGGTATCATCTCCTTGCGCGGGAGAAAAATCTCCGCATTCCCCCCAACATCCACTTCCACGCCAGCATAATCTACATTGCGCACAACACCATTAATCAAAGTGCCCGCACGAGCAGAAAATTCCTGATATTGACTCTCCTGCTCCGCTTGCCGTACCTTGGCAAATAACACTTGCTTAGCAAGCTGTGCCCCCACCCGCGTCATCTTAATAGGCGGTACATCCTCCGTTAGAATATCCCCGACTTTCACCGTCTTTTTCTTCTTTCGTGCCTCGTCAAGCAATAGGAATTTATCCCTATGCTCACCTAAAGGAAATGCCTCCACCACCTCCCAGATACGTTGAAAAGACACCGTCTTCTTCTTCTGATCCAATGTCACCTTCACAGGGCCCTTATACTCCTGATAAGCCGCCCTCCCCAACGCTTCCTCCATAGCCTCCAACACCTTCTCAAGTGTAATGGCTTTCCCAGCAGATATCGCATCAGCAAGCAGTTCAATTTCTGTCCAATTCACCGTTGTTCACCCTCCATTAGTTCCCGTTCCCCCGTCGAATGCACATCACAGGGCATAAGACAAGCCTTCGTAATCTCCGAAAACGGAAGAGTCGTCAAGCCTAGTTGCTGCTCTTGCAACAAGACACACTCCCCTTCTTTCCCCCTCAGGATACCCCGGAAGACTCTTTGTCCCTCCCTAGGGAATCGAATCACTACCTCTACTCTCTCGCCCTCGTAAGCAGAAAAGTCCGCACTGGTCACCAAAGGCCTGTTCACCCCCGGAGACGAAACCTCAAGAGAAAAAGCCCCCGCAATAGGGTCTTCTACATCCAAAATCGTAGAGACATAACAGCTCACCTTTTGACAATCCTTCAACCCAACCGGCTTCTTATCCAGCCTCTCTATCATCAATTGAAAAACCGGCTTTCTACCACGCAGTATTCGGACGCAAACAACCCCGTAACCCTCCCCCTTAAGAGCACTGGATAAAAGCTCCCTAAAAAACAGATCATCTCCGCTTATGCCCATAATATAACGCCTTTGTCTCCATTTTGCAATCCTATCTTTCTACCTCAAGCATAATGCTATGCTTTTTTAGAAAAAAAAGGGAGTCTTTTCTCATGGCTCTTAAGTCCACCCACGCAAGACCACCACCGCTGTCCTTCTCTTGCCAATAGGAACGCAAATGCCCAATACACAAGGGTTGTTCATCAGGAGACCCTTGGAGAATTTCCTCTTGGCCAGGCGCCGGTATCACCCCCTTCCACCGCACAGAAATAAAGCCCCTCTTTTGTAAATTGCGTACCTGCATACGCGTGACAACCTCTTGCCCAAGATAACACCCCTTATCAATATCCACAGCCCGCCACACCACGCCACCCGCTTCTAAAGCAAAGACTTTGCCACTGTCAAAATCTTGACCAAGCGCCGGAATGCCCACACGAGTTTGCCACCGCTGAAAGGCTTCTAACGTCTCTTGCCTATACCCCCACCCCCCCCGCTCTCCTTCCCCAACACCCCAAAAACACAAGCGCTCACAACGCGGATCCCCAAACAAAGCAATCATACCCCCCCCCACATTCAGTTCCCGAAGCACCATACCCTCCTCTAAACCCCAAAAACGATGGAGTCCCACCTCCTTCACCCCAATCTCCAAAGGACGACGCAAACGATAAAACAAAAGCTTCTCTCGAAGTCCTTGACACTCATAAGGACTATAAAGCCACCACGCTTTCCCCACTGGGAAAA
This sequence comes from Alphaproteobacteria bacterium, assembly GCA_965222575.1. Classification (GTDB taxonomy): domain Bacteria; phylum Pseudomonadota; class Alphaproteobacteria. The sequence goes on along the minus strand of OZ244958.1, from coordinate 522,474 downwards.
GCAACATCTCATACAGAATTTTCCCCTGCGGTAATAATAAATAACTCCACCTTGGCACAGATTCTACACGAACAGTAAGAAGAGCCTGTAAAAACTCCTCTACTGCCCCCGCTTCACTTGACTGTAAGGTGATTATCCTTTCAGTCGTAGAAGTCACTAGTCCTTTTTGTTGCATTCGTCCCTCAATACCAAGATAATAATTCTACTCAACCCCCTATACCCCCCCGCTTCCTCTCCATGAGTCTGCCCCCAAAGCCCCTACAACGTCCCCGGCGTCCTTTCTTTTCCTCAGGCCCCACCGCTAAAGCCGCTTCCATCAGCGACTCCTATCAAGACCCTTACGGCGTTCTCAATCGCTCTCACCGCTCAAAAGCAGGAGAAAGACTCCTAAAAGACATTATAAACAAAAGTCATCAACTTCTCAATCTTCCTCACGACTACAAAATAGGGATAACCCCGGGAAGCGCTACCGGGGCTTTTGAAATGGCACTTTGGAATTTGCTCGGCGTCCTGCCTGTAGATGTCTGTGCTTGGGACTATTTTGGGCAGTTATGGATTAAGGACATCAAGGAAGAATTAGCCCTCAATCCCAATGTGTTTCTATCAGATTACGGGGTATTACCAGATTTTTCCCGCACAAACAGTAATCACGATATTGTGTTTACCCTCCATGGTACGACCTCTGGAGTGATGGTTTCGGACTTTGATTGGATATCACACAAGCGTAAGGGCTTGACCTTTTGCGATGGCACAAGCGGCGTGTTCGGGATGAACAATATTCCATGGGAAAAACTAGACGTTACCACTTGGTCTTGGCAAAAAGCCCTAGGAAGTGAAGGGGGATTTGGTATGTGTATTTTGTCTCCGCGCGCTATCAAGAGGCTTTTGTCTTATCGTCCGCCTTGGGGGATTCCTAAGGTTTTAGGGTTACCGCGAGAGGAGTCGCTCTTAAGAGGGTTTTTCGCAGGCAAGACTCTCAACACGCCGTCCATGCTAGCAGCCCTTGACATGTACGCCGCCCTCAAGTGGTCAGAGTCCATAGGAGGCTTGGACGCCTTAGTGAAGAAAACCCACGCCAATGCAGAGATAATACATAACTGGGTACTCCGTCATCCCTCACTGGATTTTCTCGCTAAAGAGCCTGCAAGCCGGTGTCCGCTAGCCCTCACCATACGCCTGACGCACAAAGCCTTTTTGCCTCTCACAGAGAAGGAGAAATGGCAACAACTAGACTCCATAGGGGATTTACTGGAAAGCCATCAGGGGGCGTGTGATGTAATCAATCACCACAAAGCAACGCCTTGTCTTCGGCTCTGGGCAGGCCCTACCATAGAGGAAGAAGACATTGCCCGCGCACTTCCATGGATAGACTGGGTACTCAAAGAGCACGGCTATTCGTAAGAAGCCCCGCCTCTGTATCACTGCCCAGGGCTAGGGGCTAGGGGGCTAGCCCCCCCCCCTAAAGGTCAAGAAAGTCCCCCACGCACCCTAAGTGTGCTTAAAAGCTTGAAGCTTGAAGCTTAAGCTTGTCGCGGTTCGTTACTAATCAGTCCCTGCCCGCGTAGTAGCAACCTTAAAGTTCAATGTGCCTAGTACTTTCGAGGCATCTTTAATATTATGCTTTGTTCTGTAAGCAAAAAACTTCACCGGGTCACTCACTATTAACTTCCCATAAACTTTGAATACCCTTGGGCTCTTATTAACGTTTGCCGCCACTGATACCGAAGTGTCACCGACAAATATCATATAGGCCTCTGGTGACTCAAGGGGATTAAACACCGTCAGGTCAGCAACATTCGAACTACTAGTCCCAGTGGACTTCTTCAGATCGCCCGCCGGGCCGCTTTTTTTGCGAAACCTGAACACTAACTCCACTCCCGCCTCTTTCAACTTTTTCAAATTAAAAGACCCCTCAATATATGAAACCTTTATAAATGCAAGAGGTTCATAGGTGGTGTAAGGGTTCCCCGTATTGAGATCGGTACTTATGATGGGCGAAATCTCCGGTATAATAGTGAATTCCCCTACCTGTGCCCAGTTACCAACAGGAGTGGCATTATTACATTCTGTGTTTCCATTACTCTTTAAGTTACACTCAATCTTTTCCCCGTTATTCAGTTGCATCGGGGTCACAGTATAAGCCCCAAAGTTTAGGTGTTCATCTATTGTAATGGAAGGTTGATCAACAACGGCGGAACTTTGCGCTAAGAGGAATGTCCCTCCTAATACTCCTAATAGAACAACCCCTACTGTCAGAAAACTAACATATATCTCTCTTGCAGTACCGAAGTACGTCTTTCTTCTCTCCATGATTACCAAGCTCCTGTTTAGATTATATAACTCATCTATACTATAGACGGGTTGCCTATATAATAGGACAATTCCAAGCCCTTTGTCAAGAAAAAACCCCCTAGGGGGAAAAAAAACCCTAGGGGGAAAAAACCCTACTCCCCACGAACTTTATTGGGGGGGCTAGCCCCTAGGGGCAACCCCCTAGGGGGAAAGTGGGCTTCCTGCCGTACAACATCGCTGAAAGAAAAGAGACCCCTCTTGCCATAAAGCCAAAGAGCAGAGCGGACAGCCCCTTGGGCGAAGAGTGTTCTATGGAGGGCAACATGTTTCACTTCAAGCCGTTCATAAGTGCTAGAAAAAGAAACCCGATGCGTCCCGCACCCTGCGCCTTGGCGCCGAGAAGAGAGGGCAATCTTCTGGTGGGAGTTACGCACTGAACCCTTTGAAAAGGAGGTTTTAGACCGACTATAGGCTAGTATCCGCTGTACGAGATTAAGTGCTGTCCCTGAAGGCTTATCTTTCTTATGACGGTGATGAATTTCACTGATAGCAATCTTATAATTGTGCGGGTCTGTTAGTGTGGTTGCTAGGGTTGCCATTTCATTTAAGAGATGAATCCCTAGTGAAAAATTACTATCCATCACGCAAGGAATGCCATAGTCCTTGATGAGCTTTTGTATTTGTGGCTTTGTTTCCTGCCACCCTGTGGAACCACACACCATAGGCATATGATGTTGTGCAATCACTTCAAGTGTAGGGGTAAGGGTAGGAGAGGTCGTAAACACAACAGCAACAGCTGGTTGCTTAAAGGTTGCCGCTCTTAGTTCGTCTAGGGAATGACAGATACTTTGAATAGAGAGGTTTTGTTCCTCACAGACTTTCCCTACGGCTTTCCCCATGCGTCCATAGCCAACAATAACAATGGAAACGGGAGAGGAAAAGGGCATAAGAGCTGTCTTCTACTTTATCTGTAGCACTCCCCGGGTTGGATTCGAACCAACGACCTAGCGGTTAACAGCCGCTTGCTCTGCCGCTGAGCTACCGAGGATACAACTTAAAGAGTGTACTGTACAAACTTTCAAGAGACAAGTGGGTCTTTTTTTGTCAATCTCACGACTTTAATATAGCGTTTATCGGCTTTTATTATGTGAATATCAAAGTCTTCATATTTCACAACATCATTTATATCTGGGACAGCGCCGTTGAGTTCAAAAGCAAGCCCACCGATGGTATGAACATCGTGATTATCGTGTATGATTTTCCGCCCCATCCACTGTTCCACTTTTTCAAGCGGCGTTTTGGCATCAATCTCCAGTGATCCATCTGGAAGGGACTTGAGGGGCTTATTGAGAATCTGATATGCAATACCTTCTCTCATTTCCCCTGTAATTTCGTCTGTGACATCTGATATTGTCACAAGTCCTTCCGTACCGCCATATTCATCCAGAACAATAGCGAGATGAATGCCGGTTTTTTTCATTTCCACCAGCAAGTCTGTCACGAGCATACTTTCTGGCACAAACAGCACTTTTTTGGAAAAGTGCTTCAGGGATTTGTTGTGCTGTTGTAGCAACAGAGAAGCGACAATATCTTTGAGTCTGAGCATGCCGATGACATGGTCTAGGGTTTTGTCATACAGGGGAAAGCGGGCATGAGGGGTGCGTTGAAGAATAGGAATGATATCTGGGATTTTCAATTTCCTATCAAAAGCGACAATTTCGGGTCTTGGGATCATAATGGAGGAAACTGAGGAATAGGGGAGTTTTTCCACATTGAGCTTGATGAATTTCTGTTGCTCTTGGACATTTTTTTTGAGAGAGGCCTGTTGCGGTTGATTTTGAGAGCGGTATCTTTGAATCAGTTTGAGAAGAGACTTCATAGACCTGCTTTATCAAGCAATTGTTGTTCAAGTTGAGACATGTTATGGGCAGCGGCTTTGTTATTGTGTTGGTACCCGAAGAGATGGAGGAGAGCGTGGAAGATAAGGTGGGCAAAGTGTGCTACAAAAGAGGTCTGTAAAGCCATGGTTTCACAACAAGCTTTATGAGGAGAAATCACAATATCGCCAAGAGGAAGGGGCAAGAGGGGGTGCTGGTCATTTAGAGCGTGTGTAAACTGGGTTGGAAACGCAAGAACATTGGTGAGGGACTTTTGGTTTCTGTAGGTATGATTTAGGTGTGTGATGGTTTGAGGGCTTACACAACAGATAGAAAGTTCCGCACTGAATCCTTGGGGGACACGTTGGTGCAGAAAGCCTAAAATGGTAGGAGAAAGGTTCTGAAGGAGGGCTCTACAAAAAGCCCAATTGTGGGTATCTTTATCAATTTTTACCATTATGCTATGGTGGTGGTGAGTCATGTAAGGACTGCCTTAAGAGCATGCTGTGAGGTACTTGTAATTTGCACAGGCAGGATTTTGTTTAAGTATTTTGAGTTGAGAGGAAGATGGACATTGTGCATATAGGAGGATTTTCCTTTCAGCAGCTGTTTTTTCGTATCCTTGTATTGGAAGAGCACGGGAAGGGTTTTCCCTACAAAGGATTTGTTAAAGTTGTAGGCTTGTTTGGCTAGGACTTCTTGCAAGAAGAGGAGTCGTCTACGTTTTTCTTGTTCAGGTACGGGGTTTTCTAAGGTAGCGGCTTTTGTCCCCGGCCTTGGACTAAAGGTAAAAGAGAAGCTATGGGAGAAGGAAATCTTCTCGACGAGGCTTATGGTTTGGAGGAACTCTTTTTCGGTTTCGCCCGGAAAGCCAACGATAAAGTCTGAACTGATGGCCATGTCTGGTCTGAGGCTACGCATTTGGGCAATAATCTCTGCATATTGTTGGGCAGTATATCGTCTATTCATCGCCTTCAAAACACGATTAGCACCTGATTGTACGGGGAGGTGAAGGTAGGGAATCAGCACAGGAATATCTCTATGAGCCGTAATGAGGTCTTGGGTCATCTCAAGGGGATGAGAGGTCATATAGGAGAGACGTTTGAGCGGTAAGGTCTTGTGGAGAAGGTGGAGAAGTTGTGCAAGTGTCCAGGGCTTTCCATCGTATCCCTGTCCGTTATACGCATTGACATTTTGCCCAAGGAGTGTAATCTCAAGTGCTCCTTTCCGCGAAAGCTGTGTCGCTTCCGCTACAATCTGACGAACAGGTCTTGACAGCTCTGGCCCTCTGGTATAGGGCACCACGCAAAAAGAGCAAAACTTGTCACACCCTTCTTGAATAGAAAGTAAAGCGGAAGACTTTGAAGTAACAGGTTTAGGCAAGTGGTCAAACTTTTCAATAACCTTGAAATCAAGAGCTAGTTGCTTACACACTTTCGCGCGCTTAATCAGCTGCGGCAATTGATGATAGGCTTGCGGGCCCACAACAATACGCACCTGTTCGTTGCGTTGAAAGAGTAGCTGTCCCTCTGCTTGAGCTGTACACCCGGCAACAATGATAAGAGGCGAAAGGCGCTGGGGGCGCGTCTTTTTTCTCACCTCCCCTAGCTTCGAATACATTTTTTCCGTAGCCTTGTGACGAATATGACAGGTATTAAGCACAATGATGGACGCCTTGAGATAGGAATCGACTCTATGGTATCCCATGAGAAGGAGAATATCAGAGATTTTGTCAGAGTCATAGTGATTCATCTGACAGCCATAAGTTTTGATATAAAAAGTTTCAGACACCGTAAGAGATGAAATACAAGAAAGCTCTATTTTACAGGAATGAATTGCAGTTGTGAAGAGATTACGTTAAGATTTTTGCCTAAAGGAAGAAATCCGTAAGGCAGACTTTCAGGGAAAATTGGTCTTAAGGAGAGGTGGCTGAGTGGCTGAAAGCGCTCCCCTGCTAAGGGAGTAAGGGTGATAAGCCCTTCGAGGGTTCGAATCCCTCTCTCTCCGGGCTCCTCAATTCTGGACATCAATTGCGTCTCTTTTGGTCATTTTCATCCGTCTCTCCTCCACACTGAGCAAAAACTAAGGGGGTTGAATCCCTCTCTCCGGGGGGGGGAGGATAAGGTAAAACCATAAGGGGGTCATTTTGTTGCAATAAAAAACCCCACATTAGAGCGCCTTAGAGAACTCTCTAGGGCGCTCTTACAGGTTTAAGCTTCCGGTGTGCACAATGCTTTTCAAAGAGAAGAGATCGGAAAAAGAGAAAGAGAAAACCAAGAATCGTCCCTTAATATTGAGCACACGCTTACCCACGATATGAAGCTGACTATAGCATAAAGTTTGGAAAGAGACAAGGTTAAAAAAATACTTTTTCTCTTTGGGTATTGTTACTCTTCGTGGAAATACTTATCGTAGTCAATGAAAAAAGTAGAGATAGGGAGGGTTTTGGCATCAGAGATTGTGGGGTTTGTCAGTAAGACAATGATGGGGTGTGGGGTATTGATGGTCCATGAGAGGAGTGTAAGGGGGGAAGTTTCGATATTGAGGGTGACGGAAGGGGCTTGTGGGTCTTTGGGGTGGGCGAGGAGAATGGTAACGAGGCGTTCATGAAAAGAGAATTGTTTGATAAAGGGCTTGATATCTTTGCGTTTGAGGACGGAGAGAGGCGAAGAGGAGAGGGGATAGCGTTGCAGGAAGCCGTCTTCTTCTATGGCTATCCAGATTCCATCTGAGATGATAGTCATAGGGGTAGGATGGTGGTATGAAAAGCGAAATCGTCCTTGACTTGAGAGGATTAGGGTACCGGTGGAGGTTCCTTTTTGGTCCTGTTGCGTAAAGGGAGAGAAGAGGGCTTTTTCGTCATTTTGGAGGAGGTCTTGTAAGAGGGAGAGTACCTGTTGTTCTGTTTGTTTTTGGGGTTGTGTTTGGGCGGTGGCGGAGCAAACAAGAAAGAGGGTCAAGAGCGGCAGGAGTTTCATAGGAGAATGGAGCGTTTTCCTGTGTGGTCAGGAGAAGAGACAACCTGATTTTTTTCCATGGTGTCGACCATTCTAGCGGCTCTGTTGTACCCGATATTAAATCGTCTTTGCAGGAGGGAAGTAGAGCATCGTTTTTGTTGCAAGATACAATCCACAGCTTGTTGATAGAGGGGGTCTTCTTCTTGCGGCAGTGCGGAAGGGTATTGAGAGGGTGTTGAGGGGATAGTGATATAATCTGGTTTTTGTTGAGCTTTACAAAATTTTGCCACAGCGGTCACTTCTGTATCAGAAACATAAGCGCCGTGGAGACGGATAATTTCTGAAGCACTTGGGATATACAGCATATCGCCGTGTCCTAAGAGTTGTTCCGCACCGCTCTGTCCCATGACAACGCGACTATCTGTTTTGGAGGCGACTTTGAAGGTCATACGGGTTGGGAGGTTAGCTTTGATAGTTCCTGTGATAACATCTACGGAAGGTCTCTGGGTAGCTAGTATCATATGCATACCGCAGGCGCGGGCTTTTTGAGCGAGTCGTTGGATACAATCTTCAACGTCTTTGCGTGCGATAATCATGAGGTCTGCAAATTCGTCAATGACGAGGACGATTCTCGGGAGAGGGGTTAGCGGGGTACGCTGAAAAGAGGAGAGGGTACTCATTTTGCCTGTTTTAGTAGCGTGTGAGACTTTTTGATTATATCCTGAGATGTCGCGCACGCCGAGGTCTGCGATTTTCTGGTATCGTTGGTCCATTTCATTGACGAGCCATTTAAGAGCGCTTAATGCGTGTTTGGGGTCTGTAACGACGGGGGTGAGGAGGTGTGGAATATCATTATAGAGGGAGAGTTCTAAAATTTTGGGGTCAATCATGACAAAACGGCACTGCTGTGGGGTTCTGTTATAGAGGATAGAAATCAGCATTGCATTCAAGCCAACGGATTTTCCGGCACCTGTAGTACCGGCAATGAGAAGATGAGGCATATCTTCTAAATTATCATAGAAGGGTTTCCCATCTATGGTTTGTCCCATAGCAAGGGTAAGGGTATCATGGTGCACTTTTGTGAAGGCTGGGTCTTGGATGAGGGATCGGATGAGGACGGGTTGTCGTTTTTGCAGTGGGACTTCGATGCCTAAAGACTGCTTGCCCGGAATAGGGGCGATACGGCAAGAGAGAGCGCCGATGGAGCGGGCGATATCGTCTGCTAGGGAGATAATGCGTGAAGCCTTGATACCCGGGGCTGGGAAGAAGTTGTAAACTGCTACCACAGGCCCGATGGAGAAATCAATAATCTCCCCTTTGATGCCAAAATCACTGAGGGCTTTTTTCAGAGGTTGGATACGATTCCTAACTTCCGTTTGGTGTGCCTCTGTGTTTTGAGGCTGTGGTTTTTTCAGGAGAGAAAGAGGCGGGGTGAGGGGGATTTTTTTACGAGAGGCGGGCCGAAGGCGTTGAGATTTTAGAGGATTTTGAAAGGAGAAGTGAGAGAAAAGGGTTGCAAGAAGCTGTTTCCAAATATTTTTCCCCCCAAAGTACAAAAAGATAAGGCAAGAAATCGTGAGGGAAAAAAAGAGCGCAACAGTGCCTGTTTGGCTATTTTCTCCCACAGGAATGAGCGTGTATAAGAGGTGAAAAGAGAGGAGGCCTAAGAGTCCTGAGACATTTTGTTTTGGATATACGATTTCAAGTGCTAACGCCGTGGTGAACACAAAGAGTACCAAGAAAGGCACTGTCACTTTCAGAGGAGGTGCCTCTCCTTTAAGGCCTATTCTTATGCCTAAAAGAGCAAGAGTTGCTGCTAGAAATAAAGAGGTGAGACCAATTCCTTGATAACAACTAGCAGCACCCCATTTCCAAAGGAGTAAAACACGCGAAAAAAAATCAGGAGCAGGCCTCTCATTGTAGACAAAAGGCCCAACAAAAGGGTCATAAGAGAAATAGGCGCCAACGAAGAAAAGGGCTGTGAAACAGAGCGTAGCAACAAGTGGAATACGCATAGACCAAAGAGTAAATTTCTGTTTCATGGTGAGGGAACGGTGACTATGATGAGAAGATAATAATACTTTCTGTGAAAGAAGTCACAATGAGATTACAATGAAAGAATGAGTCAAAGGGTTGTGCCAAGTTACAAAGAGACCTCTGTGTATGCCCCGACGCAAGCCTTAGGGGCTAGTTGGGATAGGGAAGAGGAAGAGCTCATCAGAGAGTTGGTATCCCTATTGTCACTCAGTGCGAAAGAGAGAGGGGGCATAGTGGAGCAGTCTACAGCTTTAGGGAAGAAAGTGAGGGTACTGGAAGAGAGAGGGGGGGTGATACAGGCGGTGATGAGGGAGTATAACTTAAACTCTGAAGAGGGGGTACTACTGATGTGTTTAGCGGAAGGACTGCTTAGGATACCAGATAAGAGAACATCCCATAGCTTTATAGCCGGTAAGTTAGCGCGGGGAGATTGGACATCACACTTATGGAGAGGGAATGTTTGGTTAGACATCTCTACAGTGGGGCTTTTATGTTCAAAAGGGGTGCTAGGGTTTAGAGGGAAGAAGGGGCTATTTCGTTCTTTATTATATCGTCTTAGCCGTCCTATCATCAGGCGGGTGATGAATCATATTGTGTCGTTGATGGGGAAGAAGTTTATCTATGGGCAGGAAATAGAGCAAGGTCTTAAGAAGTCTAGTGGTTGTGTGTGTTCATTTGATATGTTAGGGGAGGGAGCATGGACTAGGAAGGATGGGGAGAAGTATTTTTCGCGGTACATGGAAGCACTTGAGGCTATTGGGAGGGAGGGAAGTGAAAGGAATCATGGGTTATCGATTAAATTGTCAGCGATTCATCCTCGTTTTGATGTGTTACAAAGGGAGCGTGTGTATGAGGAATTGGTGCCGCGGGTACTAGAGCTTGCGCGTTTAGCAAGTGTTTACAATGTCCCTTTATGCATAGATGCGGAGGAATCGGACAGGCTTCATCTTACTTTAGGGGTATTTTCTGAGGTGTGTAAGGATAAGAAACTGAAGGATTGGGAAGGGTTTGGGGTAGCGCTACAATCGTATCAGCGTCGTGGGTTAGCGGTTGTGCGGTATTTAGAGGAAATAGCGCAACAAACCAAGCGTCGATTGATGCCGCGTTTGGTAAAAGGGGCTTATTGGGACACAGAGATTAAGCATTATCAGGAATTAGGATTAAGGGATTATGCGGTGTTTACGCGTAAGTGCTATACGGATATCAGTTATCTTGTGTGTAGTCAGGAGTTGTTACGGTTAAGGGATCGATTGTATCCCTGTTTTGCGACGCACAATTTGCATACTGCTTGTAGTGTGTTACAGATGAGTGGAGGCGATTACAAGGGTTGGGAGTTTCAACGTCTTCACGGCATGGGGGCTTGTATGTATAAGGTTTTGCAGGAAAAATTTGCAATTAATCCCCCTCGTATTTACGCACCTGTTGGGGGGCAGGATGATTTATTAGCGTATTTAGTGCGTCGTTTATTAGAAAATGGAGCGAATAGTTCTTTTGTGCAACAATTATCAGATAAAACAAAAAAGGTAGAGGAAGTGATGCAGGATCCGTTACATCAGAAGGGGAAGAGTTGCGTGAGGAAGCCTGGGGAGATATTGAGGGGGCGGCGTAATAGCAGAGGGATGAATATGCGTAATGAAAAAGATTTATTGGTTTTGGAGCAGTCGGTATCAAAGTTATTGAAGTCATTGCGCAAGAAGGAGACAAGTGATTCAGGGAAGCTTGAAGTTAGGAGTCCTAATGATAGGTCTTTACTTGTTGGTGCTGTAGAGTCTTGCGGTAGAGAAGAGGCGGTGGTGGCTTTAGGGGAGGCGAGTTTGGCACAAGAGGGATGGAGGAGGAGAAGCAAAGGGGAGCGGCGCAAGATTTTAGAAGATGCGGCTTTAAGGATGGAGGAGAAGTCCCCGGAGTTGGTGTCCTTAATCAGTGTTGAGGGGGGTCGTTGTTTAGAAGAGTGTATATCGGAGGTACGGGAGGGGATAGATTTTTTGAGATATTATGCGGTAGAATCGGAGAAGGTTTTACAGGAGCAGTTATTAGTAGGGGCAACAGGGGAAGAGAACAGGTATTATGTTGAGGGGAAGGGGGTATTTTTGTGTATATCGCCGTGGAATTTTCCCTTTGCCATTTTTTTAGGACAGGTTTGCGCTGCGTTATCTGTTGGGAACAGCGTACTAGCGAAGCCTTCTGAGTTAACGCCGTTGATAGCGTTTGAGGCGGTAAAGATACTTTATGAGGCGGGGGTACCGCGCGGTGTTTTACATGTGTTGCCGGGGGAAGGAGAAGAGGTGTGTTCGGAGATATTATTAGACAATCGGTTAAGCGGGGTTGCGTTCACTGGGAGTACGGAGACGGCGCGAAAGATTAATCGTCGGTTATCGCAAAGGGAGGGGTCTATTGCCACACTGATAGCGGAAACTGGAGGGATTAACGCCATGGTGGTGGATTCGTCGGCGTTGACGGAGCAGGTGACGCGCGATGTGTTAAGCGGGGCGTTTCGGAGTGCGGGACAGCGGTGTTCGGCGTTGCGTGTGTTATATTTACAGGAGGAAATTGCGGAGAAGCAAATAGAGATGATAGGAGGGGCTTTAGAGGAATTGAAAGTGGGGATATCGTGGGATAGGTCCACGGATATTGGTCCTGTGATATCAGGGGAGGCGCAGCGTGAGATAGAAGAATGGGTAGAGGGGTTGCCCTCTAGGGGTTGTAAGCGAGTAGCGTGTGGGCAGGTGCCGTCTTCTAGGGGGTATTTTGTCCCTCCACAGGCATGGCTTTTGCCGGACATTAGGCTCCCTGAGAAGGAGGTTTTCGGTCCTATTTTGCACATTAGTCGGTACAAGAAGCAGGAGCTTGATGAGGTTTTAGAAGAGATTAATGGGACTGGTTACGGTTTAACATTCGGTTTTCATAGTCGCTGTGATGACAGGATAGAGAAGGTGAGCAAGAAGATGAGAGCTGGCAATATTTATGTCAATAGGAATCAAATAGGGGCACAAGTTGGCATTCACCCCTTTGGAGGTTGTGGATTATCAGGGACAGGCCCTAAGGCTGGCGGTCCGCGTTATCTGCATTCTTTTACGACGGAGAAGACAGTGTCAATAGACACAACGGCTTCTGGAGGGGATATGAAGCTTTTAAGTGCGGGGTCTTAGAATTGTCCTATGAATCGCCAGAGTTTTTGTTGATTTTTTGAGATTCCAATACGTGGTGTAGCCGTAATAGAAAGTGGGGGCGTTGATGGAGTGAGGAAGAGAGGGGTTTGTTCAAGGCAAAGGTCTGTTTTGTTGTGTTTGAGGGTGATACCAAGAGCTTTTGTGAGGTTAGCGGGTCCACAGGTAAGGGTTGGGTGAGTTGGCGATTTTTGTCGATTCTGAGCCATATGATGGAGGCCCTTGAAGGGGAGTAGTGTGCGCAGTAAAACAGCACAACCCCGTCCCTGTTCTTCCGCTACAACATTAGCACAATAATGCACGCCATAAATAAGATAAACATAAAGGGTTCCCGGGCGTCCAAACATAGCTTGATTTCTGTTAGTAGGCCCGTTGAAGGAATGAGAGGCTCGGTCTTCTTGGGTATAAGCTTCAGTTTCAGAGATAATACCAGCAAGCGTCTGATGACAATATTCATGGACAAAAAGCATTCCAATGAGTTTTCGGGCAAGTGTAACAGTATCAAGCCCCAAAAAGAACTCGCGTCTTACGCGTTCACTCCTATTTTCAAGCTTTTCCCCCCGCTCTGTCTGTCCCATTGTCCCCTTTCCTCTCTTTTCCCTAACAAGAAACGCCGCTCCCCCCTATTACATCTCCCGCACGTCAGCCGCTTTCTACTCTCCGCCCCCCCTTTCTTTGCCCTCTTTTCCCTAACAAGAAACGCACACTTCACACACATCTCCCCTACGCCAGCCGCTTTCTACTCTCCGCCCCCCCTTTCTTTGCCCTTATTGTTGTTAGGAGGTTAGGGCAACATCCTTATCCTCTTTTTTCATACCGATAGGGGGTAGCTTGAACACAAAGAGCAAAGCTGAGGCGATGAAGATAGAGGAATAAGTCCCGACGATGACGCCAAAGATGAGAGCGATAGCAAACCCTTTGAGGATTTGTCCACCGAAGAAGAGAAGCATCAGGAGTGCTAAAAGGGTTGTGAGAGAGGTCATGAGGGTTCTAGGGAGTGTTTGCAGGACAGAATTTTGGATAACGGTCTGCAGGTTATAGTCTTCTTTGCCGTAAACATTTTCGCGGATACAGTCGTATAGGACGACGGTATCATTAATGGAATAGCCTAAGATAGTGAGGAGAGCGGCAACAGAAGAGACATTAAATTCCATTTTGAAAAGAGCGAAGAGTCCCATAGTTAGGAGGACATCGTGGATTAAAGCGAGGACAGCCCCGAGGCTGAACTGCCATTCGAATCGGATCCATATGTATAAAAAGATACCAGCCACAGTGACGGAGAGGGCGAGGAGTGCTTTTAGGATGAGTTCGCGACTGATTTGCGGGCCGACGGTTTCGACGCGTCGAATATCGATGTTGGAGTCGAAAGAGGCAAGAGCGACTTTGATATCTTGGAGTGTTTGTTGGAGGTTTTCTGAAATAGAGAAAGTCATTAAGATGGTATCTGGGGTACCGAATTGTTGAAGGGTGCTATGAGGAGCGGTAGGGTTGAGGAGTGTTCTGAGGGAGGAGACATCGTCTGGGGTTAGGGGTTGAGAGAATCGGACTTCCATGAGGGTACCGCCGCGAAAGTCAACGCCTCTATTGAGGCCGCTAAAGGTGATGAGAAGGAGACTGATTCCGACGAAGAGGGAGGAAGCGATAAAGAAGAGTTTGTAGTTTTTAGAGAAATTGGTAGCGACAAAGAGTCGGGTAGCGAGGTTAAAAAGTCGTGTCATTTAGGTCAAGCCCCATTTTGGAGGAGAGGTTCTCTTGTGAAAGGCTAAGCTCATGAGCAATCGTGAGAAGAAGACAGCGGAAAAAACGCTAGTGAAGATACCGATGCCCAGGGTGACGCCAAAGCCTTTGATGGGACCTGAGCCGAGGAAGTAGAGGGCGAGGGCTGCGATAGCGGTAGTGATATTGGCGTCTAGGATGGTACGTGTAGCGCGTTTATAGGCATTGAAGAGGGCTTTTTCGAAGGATTGCGTTGTATTTTTTATTTCTATTCGTAATCGTTCAAAGATGAGCACATTGGCATCCACGGCCATACCGATGGTGAGGACGATTCCTGCAATACCTGGCAAGGTGAGGGTTGCGCCGATTCCGGAGAGGAGTCCTAGTATCATGAAGCAATTGATGATGAGAGCGGCAGTTGAGAAGAGGCCGAAGAGGCCGTAGCTTAGAATCATAAAGAGAATGACAGTAACAAAGGCGAGGAGGAAGGCAATTTTTCCGGCGGCGATAGAGTCTTGTCCTAGGGAGGGTCCAACGGTACGTTCTTCAAGGATATTGAGGGGTGCGGGGAGAGCGCCTGCGCGGAGGAGGACAGCTAGGTCTTGGGCTTGGGGGATATCAAAGTTGCCGCTAATCATGCCTTGTCCTTGCAGGATAGGTTCTTCAATAATAGGGGCACTAATCACCACTCCATCGAGGACAATAGCAAAGGCTTTAGAGACATTTTCCGTTGTGATACGGGCGAAATTTTTCCCACCATAGTTATCGAAGCGAAAATTGACAACGGGTTGTCCGTCATGGAAAGCCACTTGGGCATCTAGGAGGTGTTCGCCTGTGATTTCTGGTGCTCTTTTTACCCAGACAGGTTTTTGTTGTGTTCCTTCCCAAGCCCATAATTTTTTACCGCCCGGCTGATTAGGGGAGACAACGAGGTGGAAGGTCATCTTAGCAGTTTTTCCAATGAGACGTTTCACTCTATCAGGGTCATCAATCCCCGGCAGTTGGATGAGAATACGTTGTTTTCCGGCTTGTTGGATGAGGGGTTCATTAACGCCGGTTTCATTGATACGATTTCTAATGACTTCAATGGATTGTTTGACCATGGAGTTTTGGAATTCCTGTAAAGAGAGGTCATTCATGGAAATGGTCACGCGGTCTTTTGTTGAGACGATATCAAAGGAGCGTCTACCGGTGGAGAGTCCTGCTTTAATGGCATTGGCTATGGTTTGGGGGGGGTGCTGTTTTTGAGTAATGACGACTTGTTGGTCTGAGAGGACAAGGGACTGATAGGAGAGGTTTCCAGAGACGAGCATGGTTCTGATATCACTCAACAGGCTTTCCATGACTTCGTTGAGAGCCGTAGAAGTATCCACATGGAAGACGATATAGCTTCCGCCTTGCAGGTCTAGCCCTAGGCGCAACGCTTTATTTTTGAGGATTGGGACTTTAGAGGCTAGGAACGGAACATTTGCAAGCGTTAGAAAGAGGCAAGCCACTGTTAGAAAGAGGATGGCGAAAGAAGAGCCTGTTGAGAATCGGAGGCTATTCATTTCCTTTTTTTTGATTTGGGGGATGTTTTCTGTGGTTTTGGGGGGTTGGGTTTTTTCGCACGTTCAAGAGGCAGGAGAGAGGAAATAGAGCCTTTATCCAGTAGGAGTTCTATATTGTTTGTGTTGAGGAGGAGTTTTGTGTCTTTCATTTTAACGATAATCCCGATGATACCACCGCTTGTAATGACGGTGTCACCGACTTTCAGATTTTGTACCATCAAGCGATGGTCTTTCATTTTTCGTCTTTGAGGTCGAATGAGCAGAAAATAAAAGACCACAAAGATAAGAACTAGGGGGAGGAGTTGAATAAAAGGAGAAGATTGAGTGGTATTGGCGAGAGCAAGAGAAAACATAATTGGGGGTGTGGGATTATAGGGGGTTTATTGATTGGTGATGTCGCGAGCGTACTGTGAGAGGGGGGGCAGGTGTTGGATGAGGTTATTGTTGAAGAGGAACTGAGCAAATTGCTGGTATCTAGCATGAGAGAGGGCAGCGGGTCTGAGGGCGAATCGTCTAATGGTATCGTGATAGGCTTTTGTATTGAGGGGGGTGTTGAGTTCTGGGTAAGCGGTGATAAGGATATCCCAAGTTTTTTCTGGGTAATTGACGAGCCACTGCACGGCGTCTTCTAGGACGGTGACAAAGGTTTTAAGGAGTGGGTCGGAGAGTCTATCGGTGTGTACGATGAAGATGAGTTCATCATAGGGGGGGACGCCGTATTCTTCTGGGAAGAAAGGCACTCCGGGCTGGTTGAGGAGGGTGAGTTGATTCAGTTCAAAGTTTCGAAAGGCGCCGATTATGGCGTGGACTTTTTTTGACACAAGGGAGGAAGAGAGGGCAAAATTGACAGCGACTTTTTGTACATCTTTTACGGAAAGGTTAGCGGAGGACAGCATAGTATTCAGGAAGATATCGTCAAATCCCCCGACGGAGTAGCCGATTTTTTTTCCTTTGAGTTGAGAGAGATTTTGTATACCGCTTTCTTTGAGGACGACCAAGCAAGTGAGTGGGGTTGCTATGAGGGTTGCGATTCTCACGAGGGGCATATTTTTAGCAGCGAAGAGGGTAAGTTGTGGTTGATAAGAGATTGCAATATCGGTTTTCCCGGCTGCGACGAATTTTGGGGGGCTATTAGGGTCGGCAGGCGGAATGATGGTGATGGTAAGTCCCTGTTTTTGGAACAGCCCTAAGTGTTGAGCGAGAAGCAAGGGGGCATGGTCTGGATTGATGAACCAATCTAAGGTAACGGACAAGTTTTGTGCGCCATAAGCATTGAATGTGCAAAAGGCGCATATGAAAACAAAAAGCCCGTTGATTCTTTTCATGTAAAGTGTTCAGGTGGTAAAATTTTGCATTCTTTTTTGAGCAATGCACAGAATGGAAGTCATTATACTTAAGGAGATTTTAACAAGCAAGTAAAAAGCTAAAGCCAAAGAGACCAGCACGAAGAGAGCCGCCATCATTGTGGTTGTTTCCATTTTAGCGATGCTATGCATCATGAGGTATCCGAGTCCGTGTGCGCTTCCTATCCATTCAGCGATGATAGCAGCAAGAGGAGCAAGGGTCGCTGCAGCGAGGAGTCCTTGTTTTATCTGTGGCAAAGCGAAAGGGATACGCACATACAGGGCTCTTTTGAGGAGTAAAGGGGAGGAGGTACTCAGGTGTATCATCAGGTCTTCTGAATCTTTTGGGATAGAGAGCAATCCATAAAAGCAAGCAGTTGAGACTGGGAAGAAAATCATGAGGGTCGCCATGGCGATTTTAGAGGCTAAGCCGAATCCCAACCACAAGACAAGGAGAGGGGATAGTGCGAAGACAGGAAGGGCTTGGGAGATAATCAGGAGGGGCATGAGCATTTTTCTAGCACCCAAGTGAGCGAATAAAAGGGTACCGATGACAAGTCCTAGGCTTGCCCCGCTTATCCACCCTGTGAGGATTTCCAACGCAGTGGTAGCAGCATGGAGTGCTAGGAGAGATTTTAGCTGCCACAAGGTGGTGAAGATAGCAGAGGGAGGGGGTAAAATGTAAGGTGGCACAGTGCTGAGAAAAACAGCGCCTTCCCAAAGGGCGAGTAAGGTACAAATCATCAAGAGAGGAGGAAGCAGGGGTTTCACAGGAGGTTAGGAGGTGAGGGCGTTTTGGAGAAAGAGGGAGGTATTTTGCAAAATTTTCTTATCATGCAGCCCGCAGTTATCTTGGGTGAGGCATTTTTTTGGTTTGAAGGGGGCTTGGAATAAGAAGATATCATGTCCTAAGAGGGCTGCTTCATTGATGGAGTGCGTCACCATGAGGATAGTTTTGTGTGGGAAGAGGGTGTGGATTTTTTTTTGGAGAAGGAGTCTATAAGAGACATCAAGAGCATTGAAGGGTTCATCCATGAGAATGACATCTGGATTTTCCATGAGGACGCGCCCCATAGCGACTCTGCTGGCTTCGCCGCCTGAGAGGGTTTGGCAATTATGAGAAGCGAGGGATTGCAGTTGACAGAGTGTGATGACCTCCTGCAGTTTTTTCTCAGAGACAGGTTCTCCCCGTAAGAGGTATCCGATACAGAGATTCATTTTCACAGTAAGATGAGGAAAAACGGTAGCGTTTTGGGGATAATATCCTATGGAGGGGTGGGGAAGAGAGGGGGGGAAGAGGAGGCGAAAATCTTGGAAGTCATGAGGCAGTCCGGCCATGGCTTTGAGAAGGGTAGTTTTGCCGGCGCCATTGTGTCCCATGAAGATAGAAGTTTTTCCTGTTCTTATGGAAAGGGTAAAGGGGGGGAAAAGAAGGCGATTATGAAAAGTTAAGCCCTTTGTTTGCAATGTGATGGTGTTCTTCATGTAAGAGGTTCAGAGGCGTGTTGCCATTCTTTGAGGACAGAGTGGTCTTGTTCGTGTTTTTTATAAAGCTGGGCAATGTTTCGAAAGGGTTGTTGAGCGATGAGTTGACCGAGGGCCCAAACGGCAGCGCCTCTAACGAGAGGATGAGGGTGACGCAACAAGGTAATGACAGCAGGAATCAAGGGAGGGTGTTGGCTGTTGCCAGCAGCTATGAGGACATTTCTTAGGAATCGATGGACACCGATTCGCTTGATGGGGGATTTTCGAAAGAGCGCTCTGAAGCTCTGGTCATTAAGGGAGAGGAGCAGTTTCAAGGGAAGATTTTTTAGAGAAGGTCTTTCCTTAAAAGCCATGATGTTGGAAGTTTTAGCAAATTTATTCCACGGGCAAACAGCTAAGCAATCATCACAACCATAGATTTTGTTTTTGAGGGATTTTCTGAGGGGGATAGGGATGGGGGTTTTGTGTTCAATGGTGAGATAGGAGAGACATTTTCTCGCATCGATTTTGTAGGGGGCGATAATAGCGTTAGTTGGGCAAATAGTGAGACATTTTCTACAGCTACCACAGGAGGGGATTTTGTTGTGTGTTGGGGGTAGGTTTTGGAAGAGGGAGAGGTCAAGAGAGGTAAAGAGAGAGGCGATGAAGAGCCATGAGCCGTAAGATGGGCTCACGAGGTTTGTGTGTTTTCCTTGCCATCCCAAGCCGGCTTGAGCGGCGAGGGGTTTTTCCATGACGGGTGCTGTATCCACGAAGAGTTTGACATGCGGTTGGTCTGTATGATGACAGATCCATTGAGCAATGCGTTTGAGTCGTTTTTTAAGGACAAGATGATAGTCATCACCCCTAGCATAGACAGAAATATTGGGAATTTTTGGGTTATTATTGTGCAGGAGGGGGTTTTTGTCAGGGGCGTAGTTCATGCCTAGCATGATGAGAGATTTCACCTCGCTCCAAAGGTGTTTAGGCTGTAGTCTTCTGTCAAGAGAGGTTTCCATCCAGTGCATTTGTCCATGGTGTCCGCATTTTATAAAGACTTGGAGGTTACGCGTGATGTGTTGAGGCAAGGTTGGCTTGGAGAAGCCAATGACATGGAAGCCTTGTAATTTTGCATAATGAGCGAGTTGAGGGGCGAAGGAGGACACTAGAAATCCATAGTTGCGTAATGAGGAGGTGGGGAGAAGCCTGGGAGGGAACAAGAGAGGATTTTTTGCATAGCCGGCCGCGATTTCATTTTCATATACCACTGTTTAGCGAGGGGATAGTTTTCCCAAGGGACTGCGCCAAAGTAGTCTAAGATGGAGAAGTGAGCGGCGGCGGCGAGGTCTGCTAGGGAGAGGGTGTTACCGGCGAGGAAGTTATAGGCTTCAAAGAGCGTTTGTATGCGGTTGAGATAGAGTTGGAGTGCTTTTTCTGCGCGGGTTAAGCGTTGTGGCGAAGGGGCGCCTTTTTGGTCGAAAAAATTCAGGGCTTTTTCTTGCAAGATGGGAAGCGTTGTAGCATGTGTCATGTTGGCTTCAAAGAGCTGGACGAGGTTTCGAATTTCAGCGGTTTGCCCCCCTCCTTTCCCTAGAAGAGAGGGCGTATCGGCGTTTTCTAAGAACGCTAGTTCCGCTACCCCTTGCGCATGACGTGGAGGGAAGAGGTCTTCACAAATAGGAATAGCTCCTCTGATAATGTCAGTGCCTTTAACGATGACGGGAATTTCTTTCCAAGGGCTTAGGATGAGGAAGTCTTTTTGAAGATTCCAAGGTTGAAGAGACTTTAAGACATAGGATGTCTTGGTTTCTTCTAGGGCGAGGAAGACGAGGCGTGAAGCTGGCAGGAAAGAAAAGCCATAGAAGGTAATCACGAACAGGCACGGTTTTTTTGAAAGAATATCAGTCCTATGGTATCTTTTTTTGAGAAGATATGCTAGGGTACAGGTTATGGAGATTGCAACATTTAACAGTAATTCTATTCGGTCGCGACAGCACATACTAGAGCGTTGGCTGAAGGAGAAAAGACCGGAGGTTTTGTGTTTACAGGAGATTAAGTGTCAAGACCATGAGTTTCCGCGCACTTTAGCGGAGGAATTAGGATATAACGTGGCAATTTTTGGTCAAAAAGGGTATAACGGCGTTGCGATTTTATCGCAGTTTTTGGCTCATGATATTCGCTATGGGTTGACGCTAGAGGAGTCACCGGAAGCCGCAGCAGAATCGGAGCAGGGGGAAGCGCGTTATATAGAGGCTGAAATAGAGGGGATACGGATATGCAATGTGTATGCTCCGAATGGGAATCCTGTTGGGAGTGAGAATTTTTCCAAGAAGCTTCTGTGGTTACGGGCGCTGTGTAAGCTGTTCGAGGAGAGAGTGGAAGAGGAAGTAGTTGTGTGTGGAGATTTCAACATTATTCCGAATAAAGCGTGTTGTCATGACTGGGAATCTTGGAAAAGTGATGCGGTGGCGCACCCTGATGCGCAAGGGTTTTATCGTTTACTTCAAGGCTATGGTTATGTCAATCCGCTCCTATTACGAGAAGAGAATCCCCCCTTTAGTTTTTGGTCTTATCGCGGTCGGTGTTGGGAGAGGAATGCGGGCTGTTTAATTGACCATTTTTTACTGAGTCCGTCTTTAGCAGACAGGGTGGAGGGGATAAGCGTCAAGAAAGAGCTTCGAGGTTGGGAGAAGCCTTCAGACCATGTCCCTGTGGTGTGTCGTTTATAGGAGATGTGCGGATTTTTTTATTTCACGGATACAGAAAAGGCGCCTTCGAAGCGAGTGATTGAAAATTTACCATCGTCAATAGGCCTGATTGTGCGTCTTAGAGATAAAGAAGAGAATTTATCCACTGTATCGTTTTTAAGAAGAAGATTTTCTCATAAAGGGTTTTATTTGCTGTCCACTTTTTTTGACGGGGTATCTTTAGGGGGTGTTGGGTATCACCAAAAATCGTTATCACCAGTGCCCCCTGTGATGTTTAGCAAGAGGAAAGCGGGCATACTTTATACCTGTTCGGTACATTCTGTGAAGAATTTATTGCGTTGTCATAGGGAGATTGTATTGCCGGATGTAATTTTTTTATCACCTGTGTTTGAGACGCGCAGTCATGATGGGGTAAGAGGATTAGGGTTGTATGTTTTTTTGAATATGGTAAAAAGAAGTGTTATGCCTGTTTATGGTCTTGGAGGAATCACAAGTGTGCGTAGAGTGCGGCGGGTCTTAAAATTCGGCATAGTCAAAGGAGTAGGAGGAATCAGTATTTTCCAGAATGATATGAGTACAATAAAGAGGAAGAAGCTAGGGGAGACCATAGCCATTGGGAATTTTGATGGAATACATTTAGGGCACCAGTAATGAGTGAGTACAACAAAATAGAATTGTCTGGGAAGGAAGAGAAGAAGAAGACAAAGCTAGCGGAGACCATAGCCATTGGGAATTTTGACGGGGTACATTTAGGGCACCAGTGGTTATTGCGCAAAGGTCTAGATGTGAGTACGATACGTCCGTTAAGCGTGTTGACTTTTTCCCCTCATCCGCGTGTATTTTTTGGGTCACTGGATGGGTCCTCTCTGTTGACAACGGAAAAGGACAAGCTGTTATTATTATCGGCTTTTGGTGTGAAGAAGGTGTATAATCTGACGTTTGATTCTACGGTGTCGTGTATGAGTGCTGTGGAGTTTTGTGAATTTTTACATGAGATGATTGGTTGCCGCAGTGTGGTAGTAGGAGAGGGTTTTCGTTTTGGGAAGGATCGGCTAGGGAGCAGTATACTTTTAGAGAAGTTTTTTGATACTTGTCATGTTGTGCCTTGTTATAGGGTTGGGAAAGAGGTATGTCAATCTTCTAAAATCAGGGAATATATTGTTCGCGGTTGGGTGAGAGAGGCGAGTTTATTGTTAGGGAGGTACTGGCGTGTTAGGGGTTTGGTAGAGAAAGGGTCTGGTCTTGGTGAGAAAGCCTTAGGTGTTGCAACGGCGAACATGTCAATAGAGAAAGTGATACACCCGGCATTTGGTGTTTATATGAGCTATATACGGTTATCTGGCGGGAAAAAGGTTTACAAGGGGGTTGTGAATTTTGGGAAAGCACCTACCATGAAGTCTGATAAACCTCCCGTATTAGAAGCGCATTTACTGGATTACCATGAGGCGTCGTCGTTACAGGGCAAGAAAATGGATGTGTATTTCGTAGGATATTTAAGACCTGAAGAGAAGTTTTCCAACAAAGAGTTGTTAAAGAAGCGCATACAAGAAGACATTGCGTTATCGAAGAAGCGGTTTACGAAGATAGAAACTATCTTGCCTGATATGTTAGGGGAGATTTAGTTAAGCAACTGGAATCTTAATGGGAGACAAGAGAAACACAAAAGCCTCAGGAGAGGGTATGAAGCAGCATGATTATAGGTCTACCTTGCAGTTACCCACCACGGGTTTTCCCATCAAAGCAGCATTTCGAGAGAAGGAAGAAGAGCTTTTAGCGTATTGGAAGGGGTTGGGGCTTGAGGAGGCATTTTTTACCTCTAAGGAAGGAGAAGGCGTGTTTTTGCTCCATGATGGCCCGCCTTATGCTAATGGTCACCTTCATATGGGTCATGGATTGAATAAGATACTGAAGGATATGACCTGTCGTTTTCGTCATGGTTTTGGAGAGGCGGTAAATTTTCGTCCTGGTTGGGATTGTCATGGGTTGCCGATTGAATGGAAAATAGAAGAGACCTTACGGGAAGAAGGGAAGAAGAAGGAGTCCTTAGGGGTGCTAGCGTTTCGTGCCCAGTGTCGTGAATTTGCGCAGAAGTGGATAAAGATACAGAAAAGCGAGTTTAAGCGGTTAGGGATTCTTTCTTGCTGGGATGAAGCGTATACGACTATGGATAAGCGTTCTGAGAGCATTATTGTGCGGGAATTTTTGAATTTTCTGGAAGAGGGTCGATTATATCGCAAGAGGAGCATTGTGTACTGGTCTGTGGTTGAGGAAACCTCGCTTGCGGAGGCGGAGGTTGAGTATCGGGAAAAGGAATCGCGCACTGTTTATGTTCTATTTGATGTAACGGGGGAGGAGGATATGAGTTTATTGGTGTGGACTACAACGCCTTGGACATTGCCGTGTAATCAGGCTATTGCCTACAATCCTGATTTATCTTATGGGCTTTACGAGTCAGATTCTGTGGGGAAGAAGTTGGTTATTGGGCAGGCATTGGTAGAAGGGATAGAGCGCTTAAAGGGAGAGTCTCTGCGTTTTGTCAAAGAGATACCGGTTGAAGAACTGCGTTCGTTGCGTTATGCGCACCCTTTACCCGGTTACAGGAAGGAAAATCCTTTATTAGCGAGTGATTTTGTAACAGCGCATCAGGGGACGGGATTGGTACATCTTGCCCCGGATCATGGCGTAGAGGATTTTGCGTTAGGGCAACGGGAGGGGCTTGATTCATTGAACTATGTTGGGGAAGGTGGGGTCTTTACAAATGAGGTGCCGCTATTTAGAGGTCTTCATATTTTCAAGAGTGAGGAGGCCGTTATTGAAGCGTTTCAGAAAGCAAGCTGTTATTATAACGCCTCAACTTTTCGCCATGAGTATCCGCATTCATGGCGGTCTAAGGCGCCCTTGATTTATAGGAGTTCTGAGCAATGGTTTTTGAGTATGGAACGGTTAGGCTTAAGGGAAAAGGCACTTGAGGCGTTAGAGGGGGTATCATTTTTTCCTTCTAGGGGAAAAAGGAGGCTTGAAGCCACGGTGAGGGATCGTCCTGACTGGTTATTATCAAGGCAGCGGTTATGGGGTGTTCCTTGTGCGCTTTTTGTTCACAAGGAGACAGGCAAGCCTTTGGTGGACAAGGAAGTGAATCGGAGGATAGTGGAATTTTTTGCCCAGCATGGTTCTGATGTTTGGTGGGAGAGGGGAGAGGAGCTGTTAGGGAGCACGTATGCTTTATCTGATTATGAGCAAGTGTTTGATATTTTGGATGTGTGGTTTGATTCTGGAGTGAGTCATTGTTTTGGTCTTTTGTCGTGCGATTCCGTAGCGGATTTATACTTAGAAGGGTCTGACCAGCATCGTGGTTGGTTTCAGTCGTCATTGTTGCACGGGTGCGGAAGCGGTGGGAAGAGTCCTTACAGAGCAGTGATGACGCATGGATTTATTGTAGACGGAGACGGAAAGAAGTTTTCTAAGTCACAGGGGAAGGGGCGAGGGTTGATGGAGTTGATAGACCGCTATGGTTGTGATGTCTTGCGGTTATGGGTAGGAAGCTCAGATTGCTCGGAGGATTTGAAGTACAGTGCGGAGTCTTTTGCCACGGCACAAGACATGTATAGGAAGTTTAGAAACTGTTTGCGTTTCTGTTTAGGGAATTTAAGGCGGGAAGAGGGGGAGGTATTTTCGCTTCCTTTGCCCTCACTTGAGCGGTATATTTTATCGCGACTATTTGTGCTAGATGAGGCGTTACGTTCTGAGGTGAGGACATTTCGTTATCATGTTGTGGTAAAGAAGTTATTTGATTTTGTGACCTTTTTGTCGACGTTTTACTTTGATATACGCAAGGATGTGTTGTACTGCGCCCCGAGGGATTCTGCGGAGCGTCTCGCTAGCGTGTATATTTTGAGGCAAGTTCTCAAGTATGTAACGGTGTGGTTAGGTCCCTTTTTACCCTTTACGGCGGAGGAGGCCTATCTTGAGGGCGGCGGAAGTGGGAGTAGTCACTTGGAGTCTTTTCCTGTTGTGCCGTCGTGTTGGTACGAAGAGGAAATAGAGAAGATGTACAAGGAATTTGAGCCTGTGAGGGTGGCTGTTCAAAAAGAGCTTGAGGTTGCGCGGGAGGAGAAGGAGATAGGGTCCAGTCTGGAGGCTCATGTAGAACTTGCTGTAGAGGAGAGTCGATTTGGTCAATTTTCTTTGGAAGAGCTTGAGGTAGAGTTTGAGGCATTGTTTATTGTGTCAAAAGTGGGGGTGAAATTTTCCTCTTGTGAAGGGTTTGGTGAAATAAAGGTGAAAAAGGCGTGGGGGGAGAGGTGTGGTCGGTGTTGGAAGGTGGGGGAATGGAGCACGCTTTGTGACCGATGTACGAAAATTGTGCGTGCCTGTAAAAGATGAAAAGGAGTGCGTTATTTTTACTTGGCGTTGCCCTGATTACGTGTTTTGATGTTGCATCGAAGATGTACATTCTGTCCTTTTTAGAGCTTGGAGAGGAGTGGGTGCTAGGGCGGTATATCTCGCTTGTGTTGGTCTACAATAAGGGTATAGCCTTTGGGTTATTTGCGGCTATGAGTCAGATGGCATTTTTTATTTTGATTATCTTAACAAGTTTTCTCATTGGTGTCTTTATGGTATGGGGACTTAGGTCTAGTAGCAGGGTGGTGCAATTGAGTTGTTGTTGTATAAGCGGCGGTGCGGTTGGGAACTTCACGGATAGGATACTCAGGGGTGCTGTGCTGGATTTTATAGACGTTCATATAGGGGTGTATCACTTTCCTGCTTTTAATATAGGGGATAGTTTCATAACGCTTGGGTGTATGATTTTTGTGGGTTGTACAGCATGGAAGAGCGTGGTAAAGTATTGAAGCGAGGTAGTTTATCAGGAGATTGAAAAGGATGAGGAATTTTTTCTTATGTTTGTGTGTAGTACTGAGTGGCTGTGGAGGTGCTACTGGGATTTACACGGAGGAGGAGAAGCATCCGTTGGAGCGGTTATTACGGACGCCGCCGTTGATAGTTCCGCCCGGTTTTAAGTCTTTTCCGGAGAGGGATTTTTCTTTTTCGTCTGTGCATGATGTGTCTCGGTTAAATGGAGGAGAGCGTTCTGTGTTAGAGTTTTTAGGGATTTCCCTTGAAGACCCCTCTAACATTAGAGATCATCTGTTAAGGCAGGAGGGGAAGACGTTGCTATCTGAGGAGGCGTTAAGAAAGATAAGAGAGGAGCTCAAGAAGCCTTAGGATGTATAAGGAGTCACTACAGAGTTGTCGTCGTTGGTTTATAGCTGGCACGATTGTTATCATTCCCATTGTGTTTACGGTGTGGTTAGCCACGACCATTTTGAAGTTTTTAGACAGTTTTCTTTTAGGGGCGTTAGGGTTAGACCCTCCATGGGGGATGGGGTTATTACTGAGTTTATTTGTGTTGATTGGCATAGGGTTTTGTGCGAGTCGTTATGCTGGCCAGAAGGTTTTGGAAGGGTTAGAGAGATGGCTAAGCAGGATTCCGTTATTAGGGATTATTTACAAGACGAGCAAGCAGACGTTAGGTTCCATTGTACAGAAGAAGAATTTTGGTCGTGTAGTGGTGTTGGAGTATCCGCGAACTGGGATTTGGGCGCTAGGGTTTATAACAAATGATGAGGTAGACGTTCCTGGCGGAGATGGTCTGACGATTTTTGTACCGACGACGCCGAATCCGACCTCTGGGTTTTTAGTCATAGTTCCTAAAGAGAGTGTGTATCCTTTAGACCTTAGTCCGGAAGATGGGATTAAATTTATTGTATCGCTTGGGTCTGCGAGTCACGAAAGGCTTGGGGCTTTAATGAAGCAGGTATCGGTTGGTGAGAAGACGAAAAAAGCCCCTCCCAAGAAGCAACCTGCCAAGCAACCTGCCCGCGTAACACCAAAAAAGGGTAAGGCATAAAACGCCACTTGTTTTGTTAAGCAACGCCCCCCGTGCTTCCTTAAGAAAATTATACCTACCCCCCACGCACAAAGGAATTGTGCCGGGATTTTCTACTTTCAACCAACCTGTCTTAAAGTGAAGGATGCACTCTTACTGGAACGTTAAGCCTTGATGATATTGTGCAGGCACCGCAAGGCCTCTGTGCGTCTTCAAGGGGTTCATGTTAATTTCACTGCGGGAGAGGGGGGGGGCACCGCAAGTGTAAGCCTCAGAAGGTTATCACAATCCCCACATAGAGGTTGATGAAGTTTTCTTCTGCCTGATCTGCCGCGTCCCCTGTTCCAATCTTTCTTCCCATACCCAAAGGTTTATAGTGCTTAAGGTTGGCTCCCACACCCAAAGATGCGTTGGTCGCTTCGTCCTTAAAAATGTTGATTCCCAAGGTCAAATACACTTCTTTCATAAACTCATAGTTTGCATACAGTCCCATTGCAAGCCAGTAATTTTTAGCCTGAGTTACGCTTGTGTGACGATTTTTAAGAGATTTTCGCATAAAAACAACACCGGTATTCCACTTGTAGTACCGAAAGGTTAAGCCGGCAGAGAAGGTATCGGATGTAATGCCCAACGGGTCGTCATATCTCTTATAGGAGAGAACGATGTCATGTTGTTTTCTTATGATTTTGTTATTGATTAGGAAGCCAAAGCCTCCGGAGATTGTATAAGGGGCTTTGAGGTTTGTGTCTCCGTGCTTTTTTTTGTATCGAAAAGCAAAGGAAGAGGAGAAGAAGAGGCGAAAATTTGTGAGATATCGGGTGCTTTCTTTTTTAGGGGCTGTATACCGGACGGCGAAATCGATAGAGCCATGGCGGGTATCATATAATTTATCTGTGTCGGTAGTTTCTTCAGGGAATTTTTCCTCGAAGAGGAGGTTTCCGTCTCCGAAGTATTTATTATCTGGCGTTAAGGAGGCCCCGAATTGCAGTCCGTCACTAGGACGCGACAAAAAGGTAATTTTATCGGCCATAGACAGATCCATGGGATAGGAAGAGAAGAAAGCCTTTTTATCAAGAGTGCTAGAGGATTTATCGTAAAAATCGTAAAAGTTGACGGCATCAAAGCCTAGCATTTGTTCATCGCGCAGGAATTCATAGTTTTCCCAAGGGAATTTATAGGGAGGAATATGCAAGAGGTCGGAAGCGGAGAATAAGCCCCCTATAACGATAGTTCCATAGCTTGTATCAATCCATCCATATCCTAATCTCAAGAATCGTTGAAGTTCATGGGAGTGGGTTCTGAAGGAGAAATGGAAGCCGGCATTTTTCGTACCGAGTGCATTATTGTTTGAGAAGCTTTTTTGTCCTCTTATATGAACTTTGCCATAGTAAAACGTACTCTCATGGACGTAACCGCCGGTATATTTGTTATACAAGTAAGCAAAGGTTCCGCCAAACGTTACCTCCGCTTTTGCTGTGAAAATAGGAATCCCTAGGGAAAGAACCAAGCAAGTTTGAAAAAGATATCTCAAGACAATCATGTTATAAAGCTTACTCTCTAGTAAAGAAATAAGGAAGCGGAATACATTATATCTGTATTCCGCTTCCTTTTCTAGTCTCTTTTCTTGTAAAGAGAAGAAGTCTAAAAAGCTACCACTTTACAACCAGTCCTGTGTACAGATAGGTGTACTTTTTACTACGCAACTTGCCGCTTGGATTTTTCTCTACCGCGGCGGCGGCACCGGTTATGGTTTTAACATAGTCAGCAAGGTCGCTTCCCAAAGTATAGGCGCCATCTTTATTATCTACAATAGCATACCCTCCAATAACACTCACGCCATCACCAACACTATAAGCGATTTTTCCATGGAGACCAGTGGTTTTATATTTTACGCCCGGTGTATGACCACCAAAAGTAGAGAAGGGCACAAAAACAGATTGCGCATACTCGAATCCAAAGGTAAATTTATCAGCCTTGTATTCCATGTTAGCAATCCATTCCGTTATCTTATCAAGATTTCTTTCGTTCCTTCTGAGAAAGAGGAAGGAAAGAGAGAGGTGTTCCATTTTGACATTGGTACTAACAGTCCAAACAACAGGCTTTCTTTCCTCCTTTGCTATTTCCTGGAGTGTTTTCCCCTCAAATTGCTTCGCTAAAATTCCCAGGCCTGTTCTTGTTGAGGACTTTGAAGTCGCATAAGCACCAGGGCCAAAGGCGTCTCCCGTAACAGGATCATACCACTGGTTACTTGTTGCGCTAGTACTTTCGGCAAAGTCAAGTCCCGCTGTAGAGTACCCAGTAGAGACGGTAAGACTCATTCCGTTTTCGAGTTTTGTCTTGTAGCGCACAGCGAACTCAAAGATATTTCTCAGTCCTTTTCCATACTGCTTTTCGAAGAGAAGCTGTCCTCTGCGCATTACTCTTGGGTCTTTAGTAAAAGAAATCCCCGCTTCTATTCCCTTAAGAAGGGCGCCGGTGAAGTAATTGATTTTATCGTTTTCATCTCCAGTTAAACCGAGATTTTGGGCAAATGAGAAGTTTGGAGCTGTTGCCCCATCATACAAGCCGTAATAGTACATGTTAGGCATAGAAGAGAGTTCTGCGCTAAGCTTGAGTGGCGCGTGTTCTGTGCCTCCTAGTTCCAATCGTCCTAGTGCCGTTGTTATCCAAATATAGCTTTCATCAAATAACTTTGTAATATCGAGCTTTCCAGCAGACATTATTTCCATAGAGCCATCCATTTCCATAGAGAGTAACACACCAGCGGAAACTCTAGGGGTAACTTGCCCTGAAGCTTTGAAGTAAATACGGCCATAGCGCATCATTTGGTAAGCATTGCGATTTATTTTTTCAAGCCCATCCCCCGCTTTTTTCGGAGCATCGGTTCCGTCCGCGTTTTTAGGAATAAAGTCTTCGTGATCTTTGTCTTTAGAGTAGCTAAGACCCCCTGCGAAACGACCAGAGATTTTGGTCTCTATTTTAGCATAAGCACTTTGTGCAACAAAAGCTATTGCAACAGACACTATAATAAATAACTGCTTTTTCATTAATAAAACCCTCTAAACTCTCTTTTATTTTTAATACGATACTTGTTTTTTCCCTTATTTTCTGGGAGTGAAAATTTCCCTTTACTGTTCCTTCATATCCCCTTATTGTTGCGATGTCAAAGTTTTTTTTAATTTTTTTAGTGTTTATACTGTAATAATCCGTAAAGAAATCTTCTTTAATACTTTATTAATAGGGGGAGGGAAAGAGCGGAGAATTTTAGTAAATAGTCTTTATTTTTCAATGAGTTGAGGGTTGTAAAGGGGTATGAAAAGCCTAATGAGAAATAGGATGGTGAGGAGAGTGTGTTAAGAGTGATAAAGTAGTAGGGATGAAAATTACTGAGTTGAGTTGTTGGAAGGGAGAGAGAGTTTTTTAGGTTTGAGGTGAGAGTTTGAAGCGCGTGGAAAGGGTTGTGTATTTTATATCGGATTCGACGGGAGAGACGTTAACTTTGTTGGGTCGTGCTGTGTTGTCTCAGTTTTTAGAGGAGCCGCGGTCTGTGCGGTGGAACGAGGTGAAGACGAAGCGTCGTGTTTTGGAGGTTTTCAAGGAGATAGAGCGTCTCCCTGGGATAATTATTACGACGGTGGTGAAGAAGGAGATACAGGAAGAGATAGAAAGGCGCGGGAGGGAGTTGGGACTTCAGGTTTATGGAGTTTTAGGTCCGTTGATGGTTTTAATGGAGGGGTATTTGTGTCAGGTTTCGAAGAAGGAGCCCGGTCGTCAACATAGTTTAGATGTATCGTATTTTAGGAAGATAGAGGCCATAGAGTTTTGTGTAAATCATGATGATGGAAAGAATTTGAGGAGTATAGGGGGAGCTGAGGTGATATTGGTTGGGGTATCGCGGACGTCGAAGACGCCGACGTGTTTGTATTTAGCGAATAAGGGAGTGAGGGCTGCGAATGTGCCTTTTGTGTTGGAGGAGGGGTTTCCTGAGGAGGTTTTGAGGGAGGCAGGTTGTCCTGTGATAGGGTTGATGGTGGAGACTTTGCGGTTGAGGGAGATACGGAAGAAGCGGTTTGATAGCATAGGGGTTAAGGCTAGTAACAGGGGGAATAGTTACACGCGTGAGGAGTCCATAGAGGAGGAAGTTACAAGGGCGAAGCGTATGTTCAATCGTAATGGTTGGATTAGTTTGAATGTGACTTATCAGTCTGTGGAGGAGACGGCGTCGCAGATTTTTTCTTTTTTGGAGAAGCGGAAGGTGGAGAGGGGGGGCTGATGGGGTTTATGAAGGTGTCTTCTGAGCAGTTGGTGTTAGCCTCTGGTAGTGTAGTGCGTCGTCGTTTATTAGAGGGGTTGGGTCTTATTTTTGAGGTTTTGCTGTCTGAGGTAGATGAGGGTGTTGAGGGGAGGGAGTTTATGAGGGAAGGAGACGGGAAGGGGATGAGTTTGCATTTAGGGAAGAAGAAGGCACTTAGTGTGTCGCGAAAGAGGGGGTCTGCCTATGTGGTAGGAGGGGATCAAGTGTTGGAGTGTAGAGGTTGTGTTTTTAGGAAGGCGCGGAGTATGGGGGAGTTGAGGGAACAGCTTCGGGTTTTAAGTGGACAGGAGCATTATCTTCATACCTCTGTGGTGTTAGCACGTGGTGGGGAGGTGTTGTGGAGTGCAGTGGAGAGTCCGCTTTTGAAGATGAGGGTGTTGGGGGAGAGGTTTATTGAGGGGTATTGTGCGGAGGTGGGGGCATTGGGATTGGAGATGCTAGCGGGTGGTGCTATAGAGGGGTTAGGGTTGCACTTGATGGAGAGGATAGAAGGGGATATTTTTGCTATACAGGGGTTACCGTTGTTGGGGCTTTTGGAGGTTTTGAGGCGGGAAGGGGTGGTGGTGTCGTGAGGCGTGGGGGAAGGGGTGGTGTGTTGTTGTTAGGGGTGACGGGCTATCCTGCTGCTGGCAAGAGTTTGGTAGTGAAGACGTGTCTTGAGGCGTGTGTTGGGGGCGTTAGCTGGTCATCGGATGAGGCGGTTCGGAAGATTTATCGAGTTGAGGAGTGTGTACTACGGTATTTTGAGGAGCGGGGGTTGATGGGGGGGAGTGGGTGTGTGGATAGAGGGAAGCTAGGGGAGTTTTTGAAGGAGAACTTGCATGAGTTAGAGGTATTGGAGTCTCTTGTTCACCCGTTGGTTAGAGATTATCGGCAGCGGTTTTTGTCTTCACTTGCCCACTCAGTGGAGGTTGTGTTTTTGGAGTTACCGCTTTTGTTTGAATTGGGTCAGGAGAAGGAAGTGGACTATACGGTTTATGTAGAGACTTCTTTAGAGGTGTGTCGGCGTCGTTATGAGGGTCGTGGGGTTTTTTTTCCATGGGAAGTGCTTGTGTTGCGTCATGATAAGAAACCGCCGTTGTGTGTAGATTTTAGGATTTCAGGGGAGTTATCTCTTTACAGGCTGAAGGAAGAGGTACAAACTATAGTGTTGTCGGTTATGAAGGAGAAGCGTGTGTGCGGTTGATAGCGTTAGATACGGAGACCACGGGGTTGAGTCCTCTTGAGGGACATAAGATAGTGGAGATAGGGGCTGTTGAGATATTAGATGGTCGGTTAACGGGGAAGGAGTATTCGTGTTATCTTGATCCTTGTCGGTCGGTACCGGAGGAGGTGGTGAAGATTCACGGTTTATCCGATGATTTTCTGAAGGGCAAGCCGTTGTTTAAGGAAATAATGCCGGCATTTTTGTCTTTTTTAGGGGAGAGTCCTCTTATTATACATAATGCGCCCTTTGATTTATCGTTTTTGAAGAGGGAGCTTGAGGAGAGCGGTGAGGGGGAATTGAAGAATGAAGTGATAGACACGCTACAGATTGCGCGGGAGAAGCTTCCTGGGCAACGTGTGTCGCTGGATAGTCTTTGCGTGTATTATGGGGTAGATTTGTCTAAGCGCACGAAGCATGGGGCTTTACTGGATGCGCAGTTATTGGCGGAGGTTTATAGGAAGATGTGTCTTGAGAAAGCGGGGGAACCTGAGGAGGTAGGAAGGAAAGAGGCGGCGGTTGTGTTGGCTAGTGGTGGTGATGAGGCGGTGATTGAGAGGCGTGGTTTTGTTGAGGCATTGACAGAGGAAGAGTTGCGTCGTCGGAAGGAGCTTTTGTTGAAGATAGAGTCACCGCTTTGGGAAGAGGAGTCGTAGGGTTGATGGGAGGCGGTGTAGGCTACCTGTTATGCCTTTTGGGAAGAGGAAGACGGCGAGGATGAGGAGGAGTCCATAGAGGGCCCAGGTTGCGGTTTTTGAGAGGTATTCTGCGACGAGGTCTGGGACGAAGAAGAGGAAGAGGCTTCCTATGATGGGCCCGCTGGTGGAGGAGAGTCCGCCGATGGTGAGGCCGACCAGCAGGGAGATAGAGGTGAAGAGGTCGAAGCTATCAGGGGAGGCGAATTTGGTAGTGAGGGCGATGAGGGCACCTGCGAGGCTACAGAAGGCGCCGCTTAGGGAGAAGAAGAGGGTTTTGATATTGGCAGTATTGATTCCTATGGCTTGAGCGACCATGTGGTTGTGCTGTAGGGAAGCGGAGACGGGCCCTAGGGGGCTTATTTTGATACGGTGGAAGGTAAGAGCGGTAAGGAGGAGGAGAGCGCTTGCTAGCCAAAAGAGGAGGGTATCAGATAGGGGTATGGTCTGAAAAGGAAGGAGGGTTAAGAGGTGGTTCTGGATGTGGAGTCCTTGCACGCCGCCGGTGAGGGGTTCGAAGGCTGGGTGTTTGAGGAGCGGGGGGAAAGCGAGGGCGAGAGCGATGGTGGCGGCGGCGAGGGAAGCTTGTTCTAAGGAGGTGGTGAGTCGTCCGAAGAGGAGTCCGGCTAAGGCGCCTATGGCGGTGGCGGTGGTGAGAGCGATGAGGGCACCCGTTGCGGAATTGATACTGATGGTGGCGGTATAGAGGCCTAGGAGCATGAAGGCGTTAGAGCCCAGGGTGAATCGCCCGCTTAACCCCATGACGAAGTTGAGGCCGAAGAGGGCAATAGCCCATCCTATCAGGGAGACGGAGAGGAAGAGGGTGTAATCTGAGAGGAAGAGAGGCAGGAGTGCGCAGGTAAGGATAAGGAGGAGGAGTTTAGAGGTCATGGGTTAGACGCGCTGAGGATTTTTTTTATTGAAGAGTCCTTCTGGTTTGAGGATGAGGAGGCAAACGATGAAGAGGAGAGCAAGAGGGAGTTTCATAACGGTACCGAATCCTGGGATGTATTGGATGATGAGGATTTCAGTTGTACTGAGGAGGAAAGCGCCTAGGGTAGCGCCGAGGGGGCTATTGAGTCCGCCGATGAGAGCGGCGGCGAATCCATAGATGAAGGTTGCCATCATCATATCTGGAGCGAGGAAGACCATGGGGGCTGTGAGGAGTCCTGCTATGGCGCCGAGGGCAGCGGCGAGTCCCCATCCTAAGCTGTAGAGTTGGTTGACGGAGATACCCATGAGGGTGCAGGCTTGAGGATTTTGTGCAGCGGCGCGCATTTTGAGGCCCATAGAGGTGTAGCGAAAGAAAAGAAAGAGAGCAAGGAAGAGGAGGGCAGCTAGAAGAGCAATGCCTAAGTGGTGTCCGCTTATGAGGTGGGAGTCTATGGTTTTGAAGGGGGAAGGGAAAGGGAAGGTTCCAAAGCCCCAAAGGACTCCTGTGGAGGCGTGGAAGGTAATCATGAGGCCGATGAAGAGGGTGATGACGGAGAAGTGGTTGAGGGTGATGTGTTTGTAGAGGGGTCGGATGAGGAATCGTTCTATGGAGAGTCCTAAGAGGAAGGAGAGGAGGAGGGTGAGGCAGAAGGCTACCCAGTAGTTGAGGTGGAAGAAGGTAATGAGGGAGAAACAAATGTAAGTGCTGAAGGTAGCCATTTCGCCTTGAGCGAAGTTGATGAGGCCGGTGGATTTATGGATCATGACCAGGGCGAGGGCGATGAGGGCATAGATACTGCCGTTTGAGAGGATGAGAACGAGATTATGTATCCACATGTTGGGAGGTGGGGTGGTTTTGGAGGTGTCCTTTGTTGATGGTCCAGGTGGTATTGGTGATTTTTTTACATTGGGGGCTAGGTTGTTCCGCCATGAGGATGGTCATGCCGTTTTGTTTGAGGGTTTTGAGGAGGTTGAGGAGGGAGGATTTCCATTTAGGGGAGAGGCCATTTAGGGGTTCGTCTAGGAGTAGGAGTTTAGGGTTCATCATGAGGGTTTTGAGGACGGCGAGGTATTGCTGTTCGCCGCCTGAGAGGAACCCGGCTTGTAGGTGTTGTTTTTTTTTGAGGGAGGGGGAGAGGTTGAGGAGGTGGTTGAGGGTTTTGTTGCGTAGGGTTCGTTTTGTGTTGTGTCCGCTTAGGGAGAGATTTTCTTTAACGGTGAGTTCTGGGAAGAGTCCTTTATTTTCTGGGATGTAAGCGAGTCCTAGTGGGGGTATGCGTTGTGGAGGGAGTTGTGAGAGGTTGTGTCCGTTGAAGAGGACTAATCCGTTGTAGGGGATGAGGTTGAAGATACAGTTTAGGAGGGTTGTTTTGCCGGCGCCGTTTGGTCCTGTTAGGAGGGTGATGTGGTGGGTATTGAGGGTACAGTTGATATTGGTGAGGACTTGTTGTTTTTGTCTTACGCAAGTGAGGTTAATAGAGAGGATATGTTTCATGTTGTCAGGTTATTGGAGCAAGTAGACTTTTTGGACGATTTTATTTTGCTGGATAGAGTGTGGTGTTCCGTTGGCGATGAGTTTACCGTTATTGAGGATGAAGAGGGTTTGGCAGATATCGAGGGCGAGGGTCATGTTGTGTTCGACCATGAGGATGGAGAGGTTGAGTTTTTTTTGGAGACGTTTTATGGTGAGTTTGAAGGAGGAGATTTCGTTTATAGAGAGGCCTGTAGCTGGTTCGTCTAGGAGTAGGAGTTTGGTATTAGGGGTGATAGCGCGAGCGATTTCGAGTTGTTTTTTTTGGACGAAGGTGAGGGTTTGGACTTGTTGGTTTTTGAGGTGAGAGAGGTTTAAGAGGTTGAGGGTGTAGGAGGTCCATTCTTTGTGTTGTGAGTTGTGATGTTTGTAGCGTTTAGAGTTGAAGATGGTGTCTATGAGGGAGGATTGGAAGAGGGTGTAGGAGCCTGTGGAGGCGGCTTGGGCGGTGGAGATATGTGGGGGTATGGAGGGGTATTGGAAGGTACGGGTGATACCGAGTGCGGTTCGTTTGTGAGGTGGGAGGGATGTGATGTTGCCGTGGTGGTTTAGGAGGATATGTCCTTGTGAGGGTTTATAGAGTCCGTTTATGCAGTTAAAGAGGCTTGTTTTGCCGGCGCCGTTTGGTCCGATGAGTCCGGAGATTTTTCCGTTAGGGATTTTGAGGGAGACATTGTTTAAGGCGCAAAAGGTGTTGAAGTAGAGGGAGCAATTTTGTATGGCGAGGAGGTAGCTCATGGGGAGACGTGTGGGAGAAGGAAGTTGATTGTTGAAGTATTAAGGGGGTATTATAAAGTGATTGGATAGGTTTTATCAAGAGGGAGGAATTGGGGTGCGGGTATTGGTGTTATCGTGGGTGTTGAGTATGTGTGGGGTATTGGGGGTAAGTTTGTATATATGGGGATTATTTTGGGGATTATTTTTGACGCCTAGTGATTATGTTCAGGGGGAAGTTTTTAGGATACTGTACCTTCATGTACCGTATGCGTGGTTGAGTTTATCGCTTTATGTGGTGTTGTGCGTGGTTGGGGTACTGTATTGTTTGAAGAGGGGAGAAGGGTTAGGCAGGCTTTTGTTATCCACGGCGCGTGTGGGATGTATGAGTACTTTTTTGTGTTTGGTGACGGGGTCTATATGGGGACGGTTTACGTGGGGGTGGTGGTGGGTATGGGATGGGAGGTTGACCTCTGTGTTGGTGTTATTTTTTTTGTATATTGTGGTGTTGTTGATACCGCGGTTAGCTATTGGGGAGAAGGGACTGTATGGGGCGAGTGTGATAGGGATATTGGGAGGGATTAATCTTCCTATTATCAAGTTTTCAGTGGAGTGGTGGAATACCTTGCATCAGGGAGCGAGTGTGGTATTTAGGGATTTGTCTTCTTCAACGATTTCTTATTCGATGTTGTTACCGTTGTTAGTGGTAGCGTTAGGGTTGTATGGGTTGGGGATATTTTTGGTATTTGGCAGTGCCTTTAATCGGACTTTTTTATGGAGGATGAGGTTTTGGAGTGTCGTGGTGTTGGTGTTGTGGTTGATAGGGTTTTTTGTATTATTGGGAGTGGGATTGGTTTGGTCTTTTTCGTTAGTGGTGTTGAGTGCGTTGTTATTAGTGGGGTTAGGATTGGGGTATTTGATGATGGGGTTATTAGGGGTTAAGCTTGTGAGGTTGAGGTGAGGGTTGTTGTGGGTTTTAGGGTTACTGTGTTGTTGTGTTTTTTAGTAGTGTTGGGGGTATTGTTGCTAGTTTTTTCTATTAGCAGGACGGTTTCGTTTTTTGTTTTTCCGTCGCAAGAGGAGTTGATACGAGGGGGTGGAGTATTGAAGGTAGCGGGTGAGGTATGCGTGGGGAGTGTTGAGGAAGAGGGAGCTTGGGTTATTTTTGAGATAAAGGATAGTCGGACGCGGTTACGGGTGAGGTATGGGGGTTTACTGCCGTCTTTATTTAGGGAGGGTCAATTGGTAGTGGTGAAGGGTCGGTGGGTATCGAGCGCGGGGGTATTTGTTGCAGAGCGGGTGTTAGCGAAGCATGATGAGACCTATAGGCCGTTGTCTGAGCCGTTATTGCCGTTTTATCTGAAGTCCTTTTATGTTGTTATCTGAAAGATTGGTATTAGGAGACTGTGTGTGATGTTGGGGGTTTTAGGAGATGTTGTTTTATGGAGTCTCTTGTTAGTAGAGATTTTCGTTGTGTTATTGGGTTTTGTGCGTGTGGGGGGCGTATTGAGGGGAGGCGGTATTTTTTTTCTTCAGCGTGAGATGAGTGTGGTAGCACTTGTTTTGTGTGTTGTGAGTTTTTTGGTATTGCTGTGGGGTTTTGTTGGTACGGATTTGTCTTTGTGGTTGGTGTGGCGTCATAGTCATGAGGGGGAGCCTCTTTTGTATAGGGTAGCTGGGGTATGGGGGAATCATGAGGGGTCGTTATTGTTGTGGTTGATGATGTTGTGTTTTGTGCGCGTGGTGTGGAGTTTTGTTGGCGGCGGGGGAGGGAGTTTAGAGGGGAAGCGATATGTGTTAGGGATTATGGGGAGTGTAATTTTATCGTTTGTTTTGTTGTCAAGTGTATTTTCGTCGCCTTTTAGGGGGGTAAAGTCTGTATTGGAGGGGTCGGGGTTGAATCCGATTTTGCAGGATCCGTCATTAGCGTTTCATCCCCCTTTTTTTTATTTAGGAGCGGCATTGTTACTTGTGCCGTTTAGTGTTGGGTTGTTAGGGTGTTTTAGGGGTGTTGAGGTAGTTAGGGGTTTAGGGGGTTGGCTTAGGGGAGCGTTTGGGTTTTTGACTATAGCCATAGCGTTAGGGTCTTATTGGGCGTATTACGAGCTTGGCTGGGGGGGTTGGTGGTTTTGGGATCCTGTGGAGACGGTAGCGCTTATGCCATGGCTTTTAGTGATAGGGGTTCTTCATTTGTATGCGGTGGGAGGGGGTTTTGGTGTTTTGTTAATGAGTTTATTGGGCTTCCCTTTTTTGTCAGTTTTGATGGGGATGTTTTTGGTGAGGAGCGGGGTATTGGTATCGGTACATGGGTTTGCGTCGTCGCCGACGCGTGGGGTAATTTTGTTGATGATTTTTCTAGTATTTTTTGCAGTGAGTGTTGTGTCTGTGGTGATGGGCCCGGGGTTGAGGCGTTGGCGTAGGGAGGTGATGAGTGTTCGTGTGCTGGTGTTATTGGGTCAGTGTCTTTGGATATGTGCTATTGCGGTGGTTGTGTTGATGGGGACATTGTGGCCTGTGATTTCTGGGGTATTTTTTTCGTTACCTGTGGCGTTGGGGGAGGAGTATTTTACGATGTTGTTGTTACCTATGGGGGTATTTTTGGTGATGATGCCTGTTGTATCGTCTAGGGGTTTTGTGGGGAGGGAACGGGTGAAGCCGTTGTTATGGGGATTGGTGGTATCGTTAGGGTTGACGTATTTGTTTTGGCGGTGGCAAGGCGGGGGTTTTTTGGTATTGTTTTGGGTAGCAGTGAGTTTTTGGGGGATTATTGGGAGTTTATGGGAAGGTCGGGGACTTGTATTGACAGTGCGTTCGTTTGCCCATGTTGGGGTGTGCGTGAGTTTATTGGGGATAGCGTCGCAAGGGTTGGAGGTGACGAAGCAGGAGATTTTGGAAGTAGGAGAGCATATTGAGGTTGCGGGCATTACTCTTAAGATGGTAGAGGAGCGTTGGGAGGAGGGGGAGAATTATCAGTCACTTGTGACGACATTTGAGGGGGAATCTGCGGGAAAGCCTCCCTTTAAGTTATCGCCGTCTTTGAGGTATTATAAGGCGCCTTTAGCCCAAACGTGGGAATCGGATTTTGTGCGGGTATTTCCGTCTCATGTCCATATGGCTATTAACACGCGCGGCGCGGGGAGAGAGGGGTTGAGATATTTGGTACAGGTTTCTTACAAGCCTTTGATTGATTTGATATGGTTGGGAGCCTTAGTGATGGGGGGGTCTGTGTTGGTGTCGGTTTTTAGGAGGGGGAGGAGGAAGGGTTTGGGTGTTTAGGGTATTGGTGTTGAGTGTGTGTGTGGTATTGTTTGGTGTGGGAGCGTTGGGGTTATTGTTGTCCTTGTTTAAGGAGCGGAAAAGAGAGATAACAGTGTCTCACCCGGCGGTGTCTTGGGATGTAGCAGTACGTAGTTTTGGGGGTGGGGTATTGGAGAAAGGGGTTTTTGGGACAGGGGGGGTGATTGTTCATGTGGTAGCGTCTTGGTCGAGGGAGTCGGTTTTAGATGTGGAAGTGTTTAGGGGGTTGAAGGAATATATTGATGCGGCTGGTATTAAGTTAGTTGCGTTGGTGTATAAGGATGAGGAATGGGGTTTTGGTGGGGGTCTTTATGATGAGGTTGGGAAAGATGAAGAGGGGGAAGTTTTGGTTTCTATGGGGGTTTTGGATGTCCCGGCGGTGGTTTTATTGGAGGAGGGGCGGGTTGTGACGATACTGCATGGTGGTTTGACATTGGATGTTATTAAGAGATATTTATGGCCGTGGATAAAAGGAGAGGAGAAAGAGGAGTTGGTAGTTTTGGAGAGGGGAGCGGGTGGTAGAAAGGGTAAGAGGGATATAGTGGAGGAGGGAGATTTGGTATCGTTTTTTAAGACCCTTGAGTGTCTACAATGCGAGGGATTGACTTTATGGGATTCGTCTGCGCCTCTTGCGTTAGATTTGAAGATGAAGCTTAAGTCTTTAGCGGCTGGGGGTTTAGGGGAGGAAGGACTGAGGGAGTGGTTATGGATGCGTTATGGGGGTGCGGTTTTTTTAGAGCGCGGAGGAGGGATTGGGACGTTATTGTTTGGGTTGAGTGTGTTGGTGCTGAGTGTGTTGTTATTTGTTGTGTTGGTGTTAAGGGAGAGGAAGAGAGGGTAAGGGGTTGGAAGAAGAAGCGTATAAGCGTGCGTTATTGTTGATGGAGTCTGGTTCTGTGTGGCGGAGTGAGGCACCTAGGGTTGAGTATAAGAAGCGTTCGCCCCCATTTAAGTTGGTGTCTTCGTATTCAGCCTGTGGGGATCAGCCGCAAGCTATAGAGGGGTTGATAGCTGGGTTAGAGGCGGGGGTACGCAATCAGGTATTATTAGGGGTGACGGGTTCTGGGAAGACTTTTAGCATGGCGGAAGTTGTAGCGCGGACGGGTCGTCCTGGGTTGATAATGTCGCACAATAAGACCTTAACGGCTCAGTTATATGAGGAGATGAAGGGTTTTTTTCCTGGGAATGCGGTGGAGTATTTTGTATCGTACTATGATTATTATCAGCCGGAGGCGTATATTGCGCGGAGTGATACGTATATAGAGAAGGATGCGACGGTTAACCAAGAGATAGACAGGTTGCGTCATAGTGCGACGCGTGCGCTTTTGGAGAGGCGTGATGTACTGATAGCGGCGTCTGTGTCGTGTTTATATGGGTTAGGGGATGCGGCGTCTTATGGGTCACTGGTGGTAATTTTTGAGGTTGGGGAGGAGGTACGGTTGAAGGAGGTGTTGTGTCGGTTATCGTTATTGCAGTATAAGAGGACGCTTTTGTCGTTGGAGCGTGGTCAGTATCGGTTGAGGGGGGATGTTTTGGAGGTTTATGCGTCGCATTTGTTAGAGAGGTACTGGAGGATTAGGCTATTTGACGAAAGGGTTGAGTTGATAGAGGAAGTAGGGGTATTGACGGGGAAGAGGGAGAGGATTTTAGAGCGGTGTGTGGTGTATCCGCAAAGTCACTATGTGGTATCGAAGAGGACTCTTGAGGGGGCGATGGGGGGGATTAGGAGGGAGCTTAAGGAACGTTTATTGGTATTGAGGGGAGGTGGCAAGTTATTAGAGGCGCAGCGGTTAGAGG
Organism: Alphaproteobacteria bacterium; assembly: GCA_965222575.1. GTDB lineage: Bacteria > Pseudomonadota > Alphaproteobacteria. Next base: position 480,990 of record OZ244958.1, on the reverse strand, counting down.
AGAGGACGTTGTATGATTTAGAGGTGATGCGGTGTAGTGGTTTTTGTAAAGGGATAGAGAATTATTCGCGTTATCTTACGGGTCGTCCGTCTGGGGCGCCGCCGCCGACACTTTTTGAGTATTTACCGTCGGATGCGATACTTTTTGTAGACGAGTCTCATGTAACGGTGCCGCAAATAAGGGGGATGTTTCGGGGAGATTTTCGTCGTAAATATACCTTATCGTCCTATGGGTTTCGGTTACCGTCCTGTATAGACAATAGGCCGTTGCGATTTGGGGAGTGGGAAGTATTGCGTCCTCAGACGATTTTTTTATCGGCGACGCCTGGGGATTGGGAGAAGGCGTTGAGTAGTGGTCGTATTGTGGAGCAGTTGATTAGGCCGACGGGTTTATTAGACCCTATCTGCGAGGTACGGGGTGCGGGTTATCAGATTGATGATTTACTGGGAGAGATAAGAAAGGAGGTATTGAGCGGGGGTCGGGTTTTGGTGACGACATTGACGAAGAAGCTAGCGGAGGTTTTATCGGAGTATTTACAGGAAGGGGCGATAAAGAGTCGGTATCTTCATTCTGATATAGAGACCTTAGAGAGGATATCCCTGATTAAGGATTTGCGGTTAGGGGTTTATGATGTATTAGTTGGTATTAATTTGTTACGTGAGGGTCTTGATATTCCTGAGTGTTCATTGGTAGCGATATTGGATGCGGATAAGGAGGGTTTTTTGCGTTCAGAGACGTCATTGATACAGACCATGGGTCGTGCGGCGCGTCATAGTGCGGGTCGGGTGTTATTGTATGGAGACAGGTTGACGGGGTCTATGCGTAGAGCGTTGGAGGAGACGGGTCGGCGTCGGTGTCGGCAGTTGGAGTACAATGAGGAGCATGGCATTACGCCTCGGACGGTGGAGAAGGCGGTAGGTCTTGGTGCGGCTATTTTTGAGGGAGAGGGGAAGAAGAGGGGGAGGGGGAAGGGGAGGGGGAGGGGGAAGGGGTTGGAAGTGCAAAGGGTGCCTGTGTTTAAGGGTGGGGCGCGTGAGAAGCGCATACTGATAGAGTCTTTAGAGGAAGAGATGCGGGTATTGGCGTCTGAATTGGAGTTTGAGTCGGCGGCGCGGTTGAGGGATAAAATTAAGCGTCTTCGGGGGTTGGGGTGAGGTGGAGGTGTTGAGCGGTATCTTTGAGGGAGTTGAAGGGTTGAGCGTTAGTGGTGGTGATCCAGATTTGTTGATTATTGTGTTTGATGCGTTGACAGAGGTTTTGGAGTGTTTGTTGGTCTAGGTGAGCGTTTATTTCGTCCATGAGGATGATGGGCAGGAGGTTTCGTTTGCGTCCTATGGCTTGAGCCATGGCGAGGACGATATCTAGGAGTATTGTTTTCTGCTGTCCGGTGGAGCAATTTGCAGCATTTCTTTTGAGGGGGTGGTGATAGGCTTGGTAATCGGTTCTGTGAGGTCCGACGAGTGTTTTTTTAGAGAGTTGGTCTTTTGTGCGGTAGGATTTGAGTTTTTGTTTGAAGAGGTCGGTACAGGTTTGTTGTGTTTTGAGTTGTAGGATGGATTCTAGGAATCCGTATGCGTTGAGTGTTGAGTGTTGGTGGGAATTTTGGTTAAGGGAGGCATTGAGTTGTTGTATCATGTGCAGTCGTGTTTGAGCGATTGCGGAGCCATGAGAGGCCATGGTATTTTCTAGAGCGTCCAGCCATAGGGGGTCATAGTGTTGTTGTTGTGTTAGGAGAGTGAGTCGTTGTTTGAGGGCTTTTTGGTATGAGATGATATGGTGGGCGTAGGAGGGGAAGAGGGAGAAGGTAGCTCTATCGAAGAATCGCCGTCTGTGCGCTATGGGACCTGAGAAGAGGTTTTCCATGGTATGTGTGATCCAGATGAGAGGGATGAAGTGAGCGATAGCCTGGGGTTTTGCGTTTAGACCATTGATTTGGAATAGGCGTCTTTTTTTTTGGAAAGTCGCGGTTAGGTTGAAGTTTTCTCTAGCTTTTCCATCTGCTTTGATTTGCCATTGAGGTTGTCCCCACTGTGTCATATTGGCGAGGGGTTCGCCGCGTAAGGTACTACCGATGGATAGGGCTGATATGGCTTCTAGGATGTTAGTTTTGCCGCTTCCGTTGGGCCCTGTTAGGAGGATGGGTTTTGAGGAGAGGGAGAGGTGGAGGTTATGGAAGTTTCTGAAGGCGTTGAGGGTAAGAGAGAGGAGAGCAGCGGCGGGAGGGGTTTGCATATTTAGGATTGCATAGGCGCTACGATATAGAGGGCGTGTTCTGCGTTAGGGGGACGCATAATGATGGGGGTTGAGGGTTTTTCAGTGGAGACGGCGAGTTGGACATCGGAGGAGTTAATTTGTCTTAAGTATTGGAGGATATAGTCTGGTTTGAAGGAGGCGGAGAAGGGTTGAGCGGTGTAATCGATGGGGAGTTCTTCTTTTCCACGCGCGCCGTCTTGGGAGTCGGCTTCTAGGGTTAGGGTATTATTTTCGAGGCTAATGGTGATAGCTCTTGAGGTGGTGGGTTGGTTGAGGAGGACTATCATTCTGTCGACGGCGTTTTTGAAGGTACTGACGTTGATGGTAGCGATGGCGTGGTTTTGTTGAGGGATGACTTTTTGGTAGTCTGGGAATTTTCCGTCGATGAGTTTTGTGGTGAGCAAGAAGGTGTTGGCGCGGATTTGTAGTCGTCTTTGGTCGAGATAGAGTGAGATTTTTTCTTTATCATCGGTATTTTTGAAGAGGGAGATAATTTCCAAGCAGGCTTTATTGGGGATGATGGAGCCGTGCAGGGAGTCTGGTAGGTTATGGAGTTCTAGGGACATTTTAGCGAGTCGGTGTCCATCGGTTGAGATAGCGGAGAGGAGTTGGGGGTTTTCTTTGTGGATGTAGATGCCGTTTAAGTAGTATCTGACATCTTCGCGTGGGACGGAGAATTGGACATTCTCTAGGAGTTTGAGGAGGTCGGAGCTTAGGAATTCCAGTTGGTAATCTGGGACTTTTTGAGGGATAGAGGGGAAGGGGTCTTGTAGGGAAGGGAGGATAAAGAAGCTACGTCCCCAAGAGAGGTGGAGGCCATTTCCATTATCAGAGGTACGCAAGGTGAGTTGGCTACCTTCTGGTAGTTTTTCTACGATACTATAGAGTTGGTGGGCGTTTGCGGTGATGAAGCCTTGTTCGTTGATTTTGGCTGGGGTTGTTTGTTCTAAGGAGATTTCTCTATCTGTGGAGAGGACTTGGAGTTGTGCGTGTAGGGTTTTGAGGAGGATGAAGCTAAGTGGAGTATCTGTGTATCGTTTTTCGACGAGGGATTTTGCGTGGGAGAGAAGGGGGAGGAATTTTTCTCTTTCGATGGAGAGTTTCATTTTGTAGGGGGTATTTTTTTTTGTTGGGTTATGAGCATGATAGTCAAGAGGTTAGGTTTTTGTCAAGGGAGAGGGCGTAAGGGTTATTGGGTTTTTTGTTGGGGTTTGTGAGAGTTTGCTTGACAAGGGAGTGTGTTGTTGGGGAAAATGTATGAGGTAATAATTGTGCAGAAGAGGGTTAGGCATGTATGCGGTGATTGAGGGAGGGGGCAAGCAGTACAAGGTGGAGGAAGGCACGGTATTGGCTTTAGATAGGGTACATGGCGTGAAGGCTGGGGAGCGGATTCCCTTTGAAGCTTTGTTGATTGAGGGGGGAAGAGTTCGTACTGGGAAGGTAGAGGGGGAAGTTTTGAAGGAAGAGGTGAAGGGGCCTAAGGTTTGTATTTTTAAGAAGCGTCGGCGTCAGAATTCTCGGCGCAAGAGGGGTTTTCGGTCGGTTCATACATTGGTATTGATTAAAAGCATTCAGGCAGTGCCCTTAGAGAAGGAAGGAGAGCAGGATGGCAACTAAGAAAGCAGGGGGTTCGTCACGTAATGGTCGTGATTCGGCGGGACGACGACTAGGGGTGAAAGCTTTTGGTAGTCAAGTGGTGAAAAGCGGTCAGATTTTGGTACGTCAGCGTGGGACAAAGGCCTATGCGGGGGAGGGTGTGGGCATGGGGAGGGACCATACTTTGTTTGCACTTAAGCCGGGACGCGTGCTGTTTTATAAAGCAAAGAAAGAGCGGTTATTTGTATCAGTAGTTGGCTTACAGGAGAGGTGAAGTATTTCCCTTTATTGACAGAATAATAGTGGTATGGTGGACTGAGAGCTAGCGGGTGAAGTTTGTAGATGAAGTCACGTTGTTTGTGCAATCTGGGAGTGGGGGGAATGGTTGTTTATCGTTTAGGAGGGAGAAGCATTGTGCTTTTGGAGGTCCTGACGGAGGGGATGGAGGTTTGGGAGGGGATGTGATAGTGGAGAGTGTTGAGGATTTGAACACTTTGGTAGATTATCGTTATATGCGTCATTTTAGGGCTTTGAAGGGGGGTAATGGAGGGGGTTGTCGTAGGAGTGGTTGTGGAGGGAAGGATGTGGTATTGAAGGTACCGGTTGGGACGGCGGGTTTTTTTGTTGGGGAGGAGGAGGAAGCGCTTTTTCGTTTTCGTTCGTCTGGAGAGCGTTATGTATTGGCGCGAGGGGGTTGTGGAGGTCGAGGGAATGCGTCGTTTAAGACATCTGTGGCTCGTGCGCCGCGGTGGACGACTTCTGGGGAGGAGGGAGAAGAGTTTGAGGTAGTGTTTCGTTTATCTCTAGTGGCGGAAGTTGGGATTATTGGTTGGCCTAATGCTGGGAAGTCTACTTTATTGAGGTCTTTATCTTGTGCGCGTCCCAAGGTAGGGTCGTATCCTTTTACGACTTTATATCCTGTGTTGGGGATGTATGAGGAGGGTGGTGTTTTGGGTAGTAGGATATTGTTGATGGATATTCCTGGTCTTGTTTGTGGGGCGCATAGGGGGGTAGGTCTTGGGACGCGATTTTTGCGTCATGTGAGGGGGAGTGAGGTACTTTTACATTTGGTAGATGGGACATCGGAGCGTCCTGTAGAGAGGTGGCGTATGGTGCGGGAGGAGTTGTTATCATTTGATGAAGGTCTTGGGGAGAAATGGGAGGTTGTGGGGATTACGAAGAGTGATTTGCTGGAGGCGGGGCGTGAGGCATTGATAGTGGAAGAGTTTCGTAGGGCTGGTGTTTCTGATGTTGTATCGATTTGTGCGCGTAGTGGTTCTGGGTTGGAGGAATTGGTGGGGTTGTTGAAGAAGCATTTGAAGAAGAAGGGCAGTAGTAGGGAGGGAGTATTGTCTGGTTGGTCACCGTTGTATCGGTGAAGGTTTTAGAAGTTTTGGCGTCTGAGGGGATACCTATTGTTGAGGGTCGTTGTGGAGTATTGGCGGGCAGTTTTGATCCGGCGCACAAAGGTCATGTTGGGATTAGCTTAGCGGTTAAGGAGACCTTTGGGTTATCGTGGATTTTGTGGTGTGTGACGCCTAGGAATCCGTTGAAGGAGGAGCCGCCTGGGTTATTGTTTGAGGAGCGGGTTAGAAGGGCGCGGTTACTTGTTGAGGGCGAAGAGAGGATTTATGTGAGTGGGTTAGAAAAGCTGTGTGGTTATGGTTATTCTGTAGAGACAGTGCGTGGGTTGAAGGAGAGCGGTCTTGCTTTTGTTTGGATTATGGGAGGGGATACGGTAGGGGTAGCGCATTGTTTTTATTGTGCGGAGACATTTTTGTCTTTATGTTGCATAGTAGGGGTGAGTCGAGGTAGTTCTGGGGTAAGGAGTCCGCTGTATCGTTCACTTTTGTCTTGGCCTTATGGTAAGGTTTATGAGGGGTTATTTCCGCCTATTGGGAAAAGAGGTCTGATGTTAACGGGGGTAAATTTTTCTGTATCGTCTCGTGAGATTCGCGGTTACAAGGGAATGGTTTAGGGTTTTTTGAAGACCAAGCAAGCATTTGTGCCGCCGAAGCCGAAGGAGTTAGTCAGGACAGCGTTGAGGGGTTGGTTTGTTGGTTGAGTGATGATGGGGAAGTTTTTAGCGTTTTCGTCCATATTTTGGATATTGATGGAAGGGGCGATGAAGCTGTGGTGTAGCATGAGGATGCTGTAGATGGCTTCGTGAGCGCCTGCTGCGCCGAGGCTGTGTCCGGTGAGGGATTTTGTAGAGCTGATGGGAGGGATATGATGATTGAAGACATTTTTGATAGCCATGAGTTCTATGATATCGCCTGCGGGAGTTGAGGTTCCGTGTGTATTGATATAGGAGATATCGTTTTCGGTGATTTGTTGTAGGGAGGCTTTCATGCAGAGGGCGGCGCCGTTACCGGAGGGTCGTACCATGCTATCGCCGTCTGAGTTTGCGCCGTATCCGATGAGTTCGGCGTAGAGTGGTGCGTTTCTGCGTAGAGCTCTTTCTCTTTCTTCTAGGATGAGGATACCTGCGCCTTCTGCGATGGCGAATCCGTCTCTGTCTTTATCATAGGTACGGGAGGCGGTATTAGGGGTGTGATTATATTGTGAGGTGAGAGCGCCCATGGCATCGAACATCATGGAGGAGAAGACGCTATGTTCTTCTGCGCCGCCTGCGATGACGAGGTCTTGTTTTCCTGAGATGATGAGGTCTGCGCTGTGTCCGATGCAGTGAGCGGAGGTGGAGCAAGCGGCGGTGATGGAGTAGGAGATGCCTGTGATTTGGAAAGCTGTAGCGAGGTTAGCGGAGGCGGTAGAGGACATACATTTTGGGACGGTGAAGGGGCTGACGAATTTTACGCCTTTGGTTTTTCCGATATTCACGGCGTGGATTTCTGTATCCACGGAGCTACCGCCTGTACTGACGATGAGGCCTATTTTTGGGGATTGTGCGATATCTTCTTTATTGAGGTTAGCGGTTTTCAGGGCTTCTTCTGTGGCGATGAAGGCATAGCAGCTTGATGGGGACATGAAGCGGCGGATTTTTTTTTCGATTTTGCTTTTGGTGTCTATGGAGGTACGTCCTGAGACTTGGCTTTTGAGGCCGAATTGTTTTTGTGCTTCACAGGAGGTGATACCGCCGAGGCCGTTTTTGAGGGAGTGAGTGACTTCTGTGGTATTATTTCCGATACAGGAGACGATACCGATTCCTGTGATGACGACGCGTCTATTGTGATTTTTTGTCATGTTTTGGTAGTTGGCATGGGGGTTTTCTGTCCTTTTTGGTGAGGGGGAGGTTTTAAGCTGGAATGAGTCCTGTTCTTAGGTCTTCTGCCTCGTAGACGATTTCTCCTTTATGGGAGACGGTACCGTAAGCGATGCCGAGGGAGATTTTTTTAGAGAGCATGAAGCGTCGGAAGTGCAGGTGGTAAGTGATGCAAGTTTTTTCTGGCAAGATTTGTCCTGAGAATTTGACTCTACCGACGCCTAAGGCGCGTCCTTTTCCGTTGAGGCCTGTCCAGCTTAAGAAGAAGCCAATGAGTTGCCATAGAGCGTCTAATCCGAGGCATCCTGGCATAACGGGGTCGCGGTCGAAATGGCAATCGAAGAACCACATATCTGGTTTAATATCGAGTTCGGCGATGACCTCTCCTTTATTGAATTTTCCGCCTTTTTTGCTAATATGGAGGATTCTATCTACCATGAGCAAGGGGGGTTTTGGCAGGCGTGCGTGTATGTTATGTTTGAAGAGTTTGCCTATGGTTACGGTGAGGAGGTCTTTTTTTGCGAAGGAGGAAGGATAGAGGTATGTCATGTAGTCCTGAGGATTTTGAAGTTACTAGGGTAATTTTATAGCGTGAAATGGCAATTGTTATCAAGGAGAAAATGGAGAAAGTCGGTCTTTTTGTGGAGGGTCTTTGTCATGAGAAGTCTTATTTTGTGTATTTTTTTTTAAAATTGTATCTGTGAGGGAGTGGATTTAGGAGGGATAGTGTTGAGGGGGTAGAGGGATAGGAATTGGATGAGTTTAGCCACGGCGGCGGCTCTGTGGCTTAGGGTATTTTTTTGTTGTTGTGTCATTTGAGCGAAGGTTTTGTTTTGTTTGTGAGGGGTGAAGATAGGGTCGTAACCGAATCCGTTTCTTCCTTTTGGGGGCCATATGATGTGTCCGTGTACACTTCCTGTGAAGGTAAAGGCTTGTTGTGTGTTGGGGTAGAAGAGGACGAGAGCGGTTTTGAAGTAGGCGTGTGTTGTAGTGTGTTTGAGGGAATTGAGGTCTTGGTGGATTTTTTCGCAAGCTTTTTCAGAGGAGCCGGCCTGTTGGATCCATTGAGCGGAGAGGAGTCCTGGTTTATGTCCTAGGGCTTTGACGCAGAAGCCTGAGTCGTCAGCTAAGGTGATAGTTTGTGTTTGTGTGGCGTAGGCTTTAGCTTTGAGGAGGGCATTTTTTTCGAAGGAGTTGGCGGTTTCCTTTGGTGTTAGGAGGTTTTGTGGCACGGTGAGGAGGGTTTTTCCCTGTAGCAGTTGCTGGAATTCGCGGATTTTTCCCTTATTGGTGGACCCTAGGAGCAAGGTAGCATCTTGTATCATGGGGTGGTGATGCTTATATATTATGTTATAGTAGCATATGTTAGCGTTTTTATCATAGTTTTGTTAAGAGTGATTTTATGTCTGAGAGAGTGTCCTCTGAAGTACCTGTTTCTTTGAAGGGAAAAAAGAAGCGTTCGGGAGTTTCTAAGGTTAAAGTGTTGGAGGGGGAGCTTAGGACGCTTAGGGATGATTTATTAAGGGCGCTTGCGGAGCAGCAAAACATCCGGGCGCGTGAGCGGAGAGAAAGAGAGCAACAACGGTTACTAACTATAGCGCAAATTGTTCGCCCTCTTTGCGATATTTTAGATAATTTTGACCGGGCTTTATCTTCTGTGAAGACGCAGGATAAAGCCCTTAAGGAAGGTCTTTTGTTGATTTATAAACAGTTTATGGAGTTTTTGTCTTCTCAGGATATAGTCGCTATTAATCCTGAGGGAGAGGTTTTTGATGCCTATTTTCATGAAGCGATATCCTATAAAGAATCAGAGGTAGTTCCCCAAGGGACTATTTTGGAGGTGTTACAGCAAGGGTATTGTTGTGGGGATTATCTGATTAGAGCGGCGCGGGTTGTGGTATCTAAGGGAAAGTAAGGTTTTTTCCTCTTTCTCTGGTGTCCCCCGCAGGGTTGCCCTACCCTCTCAAGTGAAGCCTGCCTTACCCCTCTCAAGTGCAACCTACCCTAATTCTTCTGTTTTTAACTCTCTCAAGTTCAACCTACCCTAACTTTCTGTGGGAAGGGTTTTTTCCTCTTTTTCTGGTGTCCCCCGCAAGATGCTCCCCCTACCTCTCTCAAGTGCAACCTGCCCTAACTCTCTGTGGGAGGGTTTTTTTCCTCTTTCTCTGGTGTCCCCCGCAAGGTTGCCCTACCCTCTCAAGCTCAGCCTGCCCTACCCCTCTCAAGTTCAACCTACCCTAATTCTTCTGTGGGAAAGGTTTTTTCCTCTTTCTCTGGTGTCCCCCGCAAGATGCTCCCCCTACCTCTCTCAAGTGCAACCTACCCTAACTCTCTGTGGGAAGGGTTTTTCCCTTTTTCTCTGGTGTCCCCCGTAGAGGGCACCCCTAACTCTCTCAAGTGCAACCTGCCCTAACTCTCTGTGGGAAGGGTTTTTTCCTTTTTCTCTGGTGTCCCCCGCAGGGTTGCCCTAACTCTCTGTGGGAAGGGTTTTTCCCTCTTTCTCTGATGTGTCCCCCGCAGGGTTGCCCTACCCTCTCAAGTGAAGCCTGCCTTACCCCTCTCAAGTGCAACCTACTCTAACTCTCTGTGGGGAGGTTTTTTTCCTCTTTCTCTGGTGTCCCCCGCAAGGCGCTACCCCTATCCCTCTCAAGCTCAGTCTGCCTTACCCCTCTCAAGTGCAACCTACCTTAACTCTCTGTGGGAAGGGTTTTTTCCTTTTTCTCTGGTGTCCCCCGCAAGGTTGCCCTACCCTCTCAAGTGCAACCTACCTTAACTCTCTGTGGGAAGGGTTTTTTTTCCTCTTTCTCTGGTGTCCCCCGCAAGGTTGCCCTACCCTCCCAAGCTCAGCCTGCCCTACCCCTCTCAAGTGCAACCTACCTTAACTCTCTGTGGGAAGGGTTTTTTTTCCTCTTTCTCTGGTGTCCCCCGCAAGGTTGCCCTACCCTCCCCTTACCCCTCTCAAGTGCAACCTGCCCTACCCCTCTCAAGTGCAACCTACCTTAACTCTCTGTGGGAAGGGTTTTTTTTCCTCTTTCTCTGGTGTCCCCCGCAAGGTTGCCCTACCCTCTCAAGCTCAGCCTGCCCTAACCCTCTCAAGTGCAACCTACCTTAACTCTCTGTGGGAGGGTTTTTTCCCTCTTTCTCTGGTGTCCCCCGCAAGGCGCTACCCCTAACCCTCTCAAGTGCAACCTACCTTAACTCTCTGTGGGAAGGGTTTTTTCCTCTTTCTCTGGTGTCCCCCGCAGGTTGCCCTACCCCTCTGCAAACTCTCTGTGGGAGCCTCTTTCTCTGGTGTCCCCCGCAAGGTACCCCTCTCAAGTGCAACCTACCTTAACTCTCTGTGGGAAGGATTTTTTCCTCTTTCTGGTGTCCCCCGCAAGGTGCTACCCCTAACTCTCTCAAGTGAAGCCTACCCTAACTCTCTGTGGGAGGGTTTTTTTCCTCTTTCTGGTGTCCCCCGCAAGATGCTCCCCCTACCTCTCTCAAGTGCAACCTGCCCTAACTCTCTGTGGGAAGGTTTTTTTTCCTCTTTCTCTGTGTCCCCCGCAAGGCGCTACCCCTATCCCTCTCAAGCTCAGTCTGCCCTACCCCTCTCAAGTGCAACCTACCTTAACTCTCTGTGGGAGGGTTTTTTTTCCTCTTTCTCTGATGTCCCCCGCAGGGTTGCCCTACCCTCTCAAACTCAGCCTGCCCTAACCCTCTCAAGTGCAACCTACCCTAACTCTCTGTGGGAAGGATTTTTTCCTCTTTCTCTGGTGTCCCCCGCAGGGTTGCCCTACCCTCTCAAGTGAAGCACCCCTCTCAAGTGCCCTACCCTAAGTGCAACCTACCTTAACTCTCTGTGGGAAGGGTTTTTCCTCTTTCTCTGGTGTCCCCCGCAGGACACCCCTCTCTCAAGTGCAACCTACCCTAACTCTTCTGTGGGAAAGGTTTTTTCCCTTTCCGGTGTCCCCCGCAAGGTTGCCCTACCCTCCCAAGCTCAGCCTGCCCTACCCCTCTCAAGTGCAACCTACCTTAACTCTCTGTGGGAAGGGTTTTTTCCTTTTTCTCTGGTGTCCCCCGCAAGATGCTCCCCCTCAAACTCAGCCTGCCCTACCCCTCTCAAGTGCAACCTACCCTAACTTTCTGTGGGAAGGTTTTTTTCCTCTTTCTCTGGTGTCCCCCGCAAGGCGCTACCCCTATCCCTCTCAAGCTCAGTCTGCCCTACCCCTCTCAAGTGCAACCTACCTTAACTCTCTGTGGGAAGGGTTTTTTTTCCTCTTTCTCTGGTGTCCCCCGCAGGTTGCCCTACCCTCTCAAGCTCCTGCCCTACCCCTCTCAAGTGCAACCTACCCTAACTCTCTGTGGGAAGGTTTTTTTCCTCTTTCTCTGGTGTCCCCCGCAAGGCGCTACCCCTATCCCTCTCAAGCTCAGTCTGCCCTACCCCTCTCAAGTGCAACCTGCCCTAACTCTCTGTGGGAAGGGTTTTTTCCTCTTTTTCTGGTGTCCTGGTCTTTGTTGACGGGTCTTTCTTTTTTGTGGCAACAGGGATGGCTTTCTTGTCTTTGGGTGTTGTGCTTGCGGTTTTTTCCCCTTGTTTTGGTGGCGGACTTTGGGTGTCTTTATGAGGTTTTTTGCTGGTCTCTTTTTTTTCTTTGTGGTCTTCTGTGGCAGGGGGTTTACGATTTGAGAGGGCTGTGATAGGGTTTTCGCCGGCTTTAAGTTCTTGGTTTTTGAAGTGATCTTTTAGGGTTTTCGCTTCTCCTTGTGTGCGTGCAACCCATACGGGTAGGGTCATTTCCACTTCTGGGTGCAGCAGGAGTTGTACTTCATGTAGACCTATGGTTTTGATGGGATGTTCCAGTAGGATTTGGTTTGTGAGGATGGAAATATTTTGTTTATTTTTTAAGAGGGCAGCGATTTTTTGTGCTTTTACGGAACCATAGAGGTGTCCATTTTCTCCGGCATGTTCAATGGTGATGATTTCTAGGGTTTGAATTTTTTTTCGTAAGGCTTCAGCCTCGCTTTTCTTTTCGAGGTTACGGGCTTCGAGTTGGGCCCAATTGTCTTTGAGTTGCGCGCGGTTTTCTTTTGTTGCTAGTATAGCTTTTGCTTGTGGTAGGAGGTAGTTTCTAGCGAATCCCCGTTTAACGGAGACGACATCGCCCATTTGGCCGAGGTTTTTGATTCTCTGCAGTAAAATGATCTCCATAATTGTTTAGAATCTTTTGTTGACGTAAGGGAGGAGGCATAGGAATCGAGCACGTTTAATGGCACACGTGATTTCTTTTTGTTTTTTAGGGGGCACGCCTGAGATACGCGAGGGCATAATCCGTCCTCGTTCGGAGATGAAAGGCTTTAGACTGTTGGGGTCTTTGTAATCGATGACCTTTGGTATGGTGGGTTGTTTATCATGGGGATGGGTCTGGGGGTTTTTTTGTGGGGGAGTGATGATTTTGAGTTTCATGAGGGGGATTTCGAGATTGGGTTCATGTTGTTTTCTGAAGAAGAGGTGTGTCTTCTTGGGAGAATTCTTTTACGCGCACTGTTAAGGAGCGCAAGATTTTACTATTGAGTGCTAGGGTTTTTTCTAAGGCGTTGAGCGGCATTTTTGAGTCGATTTTGAGGAAGACATAAGTCCCTCTTCTGTGTTTTCCGATGCGGTAGGCAAGCGTTTTTGTTCCCCAATGTTCAATACCTTTGAGGGTTGCTTCCTGTTTTTTGAGTTCTTCTTCACAGAGGAAGGTGACTTCCTCTAGTTCTTTTTGGGATAAATCAGGTCGTGTAATGAGGGTGAGTTCGTAGAACATGGAAAAGAGGGGTATCCCTTATTGAAGAAGAGAAGAGAATAGCATACCCTTTTTGAGGAAAGCAAGGGTCTTCAGAGGGAGAAAGACACCTGACAACCGCAGCTTGCGCCTAGATCTGTGCCTTTGACGATGAATCCGGATTCCATGACGGTTTCTATGAAGTCTAAGGTAGCGCCTTTGAGGAATTGTCCGGACATTTTATCAATCACCACGGCGCTTCCGTTTGTTTTATTCATGATAAAGACGTGGTCTTCCTTAAGAGGTTTATAGCACATGGCGAAGTTATACTGAAAGCCTTTACAGCCGCCGGACTTAATTTCCAACCTGAAGCAGGGAGAGGTTTTGGTGACGAGAGCTTTAATGCGTCGGCGTGCAACGGGTGTTATGGTAAAGGTAAAGGGTGGCATATGAAAATGACAATGGAGAAATTGTGTTAAAGCTACGTCAATATGTTATAGCTAAAAGGGGGGTTTAGTCAAAAGAGTCTTTTTATGGTAACCTACAATAGGTAAGATGGACGGGTTATAGTTGGGGAATAGGAATGTCTGAGGAAAAGATAAAGCGTAAGCGGTTACAAGTTGGGGAACAGATTGCGCAGTTGCGTGCGGAAAAGGGACTGAGTTTAGAGGCGTTATCTCGTTCTCTTTGTGTCCGGGTTGAGACCTTAGAAGCTTTGGAAAAAGGAGAGGTTTCGCGCCTTCCGCCGCGGCCGTATGTGATGGGTCTTTTGCGGGCTTTATGCCCCTTGCTTGAGATAGAGTTTTCCTCTCTTGCCCTAGGGGATTATTATGCGCAAACGTCTAAGAAGGCACCGCGTGCCTTTTTCAAGTCCAGACGTGATTTTTCCTTTCCTCTTTTGGTGATTGCAAGTGTTGTCTTCATAGGGGTTATAGGGATTACTGTAGAAAATGCTCTGTTTCGTTCTTCTTCTCTTCTGCCGCCTTCCTCTTCTCTTCCCCAAGCGCAATCTCTGCCTTCTGTTTCTGATAAAGTGCCCTTTTTGCCTCAAGAGGAGAGGGTTTCTCCTGAGGGTGTGCTGCCTCTTTCTCAAGAGGGTATTTCTTCTTCTGAGGGAGGAGTCCCCTCTCTTCCGGACCAATTTCGGTTGCGGTCTTCTCTGCCTGTCTGGGTGAGAATTAAGACTTTCCATGAGGTGATTTTTTCTGGGTTTTTTTCTGGGGAGCGGGAATTTCCCTTTGAGGAGACGATTTTGTTGTCCACGACTCACCCGAGTCGTCTTTATTTTGTGTCTACAGGGAAGCCGTTATTGGAGAAGGACGTCTTTGTTACCTTAGATTATCAAGATATTCTTTCCTTACTGCGCCCTATTTTTCCATGAGTTACGCTACTGTTCCGAAGAGGGTACGAAAATCAGTCATTCGTGTTGGTGCTTGTTTGATAGGGGGAGAGCATCCTATTTTGGTACAGTCCATGACGAACACCCCGACCTCTGATGTACAGCGTACGGGGGCGCAAATCAGGGCTTTGGAGGAGGCGGGCGTGGATATTATACGTGTATCGTGTCCCGATGAGGCGTCTACGGCGGCGCTTAAGGTTTTAAGCAAGATGGCAACTGTTCCGTTGATAGCGGACATTCATTTTCATTATAAAAGGGCTATAGAGGCGGCGAAGAATGGGGCGAGCGCCCTGAGGATTAATCCCGGAAATATAGGGAGTAAGGAGCGTATTAAAGAGGTAGTTCGTGCGGCGCGAGATTATGGCTGTTCCATGCGAATCGGTGTCAATGGCGGCAGTTTGGAGAAGCCTATTTTGGAGAAGTACCGCTCTCCTTGTGCGGATGCTATGGTTGAGTCGGCGCTTTTTCATGTGCGTTGTCTTGAAGAGTTAGCGTTTAGGGAGTTCAAAATTAGTGTAAAGTCGTCGCAAACGCTGATGATGATAGAAGCGTACCGCAAGCTGAGTGCTTTGTGTGATTATCCGTTACATTTAGGGGTAACGGAAGCTGGTAGTTTTTTACCGGGGTCTGTTAAGTCTGCCATAGGGATAGGAACGTTGTTGTCTGAGGGGATAGGAGATACGATTAGGGTTTCTTTGTGTGATGATCCGGTGCGGGAGGTGGAGGTTGGGTTTGAGATACTGAAGGCGTTGAATTTGCGCCGTAAGGGTGTGTGTATTGTGGCGTGTCCTTCTTGTGCGCGTCAGGGGTTTGATGTGATAGAGACGGTTCGTGTTTTGGAGTCTAGGCTACGTCATATACGGACTCCTATGACTTTGTCTGTGTTGGGGTGTGTTGTGAATGGTCCTGGGGAGGCACGGGAGGCGGATGTTGGGTTGACGGGAGGCGGTGCGGGTGTACATATGTTGTATTTGCATGGATTGCCAAGTGGTCAAGTCCCGGATGATGCGCTGGTTGACAGGATTGTTGAGGCGGTGGAAGAGAAGGCGCGGTTACTTGAGTGTGAGAAGAGAGAATAGGGGGTTTTGGGTTTTATGTCTTTGAAAGGGTATTTAGAGAAGAAACGTTGTGTTTTTTTAGCACTTGAGCGCGCTCTGCAGGAGGCGGGGACGACACAGGAGCGGGTACGGTTGAGTTTAGAGTATTCTAAGATGTGTGGGTTTATGGAGAAGGCGCAGCGGTGGGAGGTATTGGTGAAAGAGATTGAGGAGACGCGCGGATTGGTTGAAGAGGGGAGTGGCGGTCATGAGTTTTTGGGGTTATGTGCGGTGGAGCTTGAGAAGCTTGGAAGGGCGCGTTTGGTGTTGGAAGAAGAGCTTAAGCGGCAGTTATTGCCGCGCCCTGAGGGGTGGGAGTTAGCGGCGATTTTAGAGGTGCGGGCTGGAACGGGAGGGGAGGAGGCGTCGTTGTTTGCGCGGGATTTGTTGCGTATGTATACCCGTTGTTTATCACAGGAAGGGTTTGCTGTGGAGATGATGAGTCTTTCGTCTACGGAGGTGGGGGGGATACGCTATGGGATATTGGATGTTCAAGGGGAGGGGGCTTTCGGGTTTTTACAGTTGGAGTCTGGTGTTCACCGTGTACAACGTGTCCCGACGACGGAGTCTGGTGGGCGTGTTCATACGTCTGCGGCCACTGTAGCGGTCCTTCCTGAGCCTAGGGATTTGGACATAAAGATAGAAGAAAAAGACCTGCGTATTGATGTGTTTAGAGCTTCTGGTCCTGGGGGACAAAGTGTGAACACCACGGATTCTGCTGTTCGTATTACCCATCTTCCTTCGTCTCTTGTGGTGAGTCAGCAGGATGAGAAATCACAGCATAAGAATAAAGCGCGCGCTTTGAAGATTCTCAAGGCGCGTCTGTATGATTTGGAGTTACGCAAGCAGCAGGAGAAGAGGGCGGAGAAACGGCGGGGGCAAGTAGGGACTGGTGATCGGTCGGAGAGAATTAGGACATACAATTTTCCTCAAGGTCGTCTAACGGATCATCGGTTTCAGGTTACGGTGCATAATTTGGAAAAGATATTGCAAGGGGAAGAGTTAGGGGTGTTTATGAGAGGGCTTCATAAGAAGCAGGAAGAGCGTTTATTGGAAGGGTTAGATTTCTCATGAGGTTATGGGAGGCTTTGGGCAAAGGGAGTAGGAGACTTGCGGAGGCGGACATTGCAAGTCCTGTGTTAGAGGCGCGGTTATTGATGGAAGAGACGCTTGGGGTCTGTGCACAAACGCTTTTGTGTATGGAGGAGTTGCAATGTTTGTCTGAGGAGGAGAGGAAGACTTTTGAGAGTCTGATTACTGTGCGCACTTATCACAAGCCTATGGCGTATATTTTGGGGAGGAAAGATTTTTTTCGCCACACATTTTGTGTAGATTCTCATGTTTTCATACCGCGTCCGGAGACGGAACTCATCTTGGAGCTTGCGCAACATTATGTCTCTTGTTCACCTCAGTGGCTTTTAGATTTAGGCACTGGCAGTGGCTGTTTGCTTTTGTCTTTGTTATCCTTGTTTGAGCGTGCACGGGGAGTCGGTGTGGATTACTCAATGAAAGCCTTGCAACGAGCTTGCGATAATGCTAGACTGCTATCTGTAGAGGGGCGATCTTTTTTTGTCAGGGGCTTCTGGTTTAGGGGTCTTAGCAATAATCAGCGCTATGATCTTATTGTCTCTAATCCCCCCTACATCAGAACGGCGGACATAGGATTGTCTAGGTGGCAAACTTATGAACCCCCGATGGCTCTTGATGGAGGAGAAAATGGACTGCAAGCGTTTTATGAGATTCTTCCGCCTTTAAGGCAGTTTCTCAAGCCTGATGGCGTGGGTATTGTAGAGTGCGGAGAGAATCAAGCGGAGGAGGTACAGTCTCTAATGAAATCCTATTTTCAACGAGTTTACGTTCATAAAGATTTAGCAGGTATCAAAAGACATGTTGTGGCAATTTTGTGAGGAAAATGGTAAATAAACGTCCCTTTCAACGGAAATTTTTCCCCCATAGGAAATCCGTCCAAACCCGTCCTCTTGAGAGTCACGGTCCTAGAGGCAAAATCAGAGGCACGGCCATGCAGATTTACAATCAGTACTGTGCCTTAGCAAGAGATTCCAAAGCTGATGGCGATAGAGTGATGGCAGAGAGATATCTTCAAAGTGCGGAACATTATTACCGCCGTGCTCCGCGCCTGAATTCTAAAACAGCGCCTGTTGTGAAAGACACACAAGAGAAAAACGCACAAGAGAAAGAACCCTCCTCTATCACTGATGTGTCTTTTCTAGGGGAGAAAGAAGAGGAAAAATCCTCTTCGTAACACGCTTGTGGCGGGGTTTTTAGGGAAGAAACCACAGGACTAGCCAAGGAAACGCTAGCACAATAGCCATTTGTAAGAAAGAAACGAGTACAAAGGGCAGTGTCCCTTTGTAAATGGTACGCAAGGGGAGGGTTTTGATACGAGATTTCAGGACAAAAATATTGAGTCCGAAAGGCGGGGTAATGAGGCCTTGTTCTACGATGATAACGGAAAGAATACCGAACCATATGAGGACATGTTCTGAAGAGGGGAGTCCCACATTGAGGGTTGCTACTATTGGCAAGAGGACGGGCAAAGTGACAAGGAGAATGGAGAGGCTATCCATGAAGCACCCTAAGAGGAAGTAGACGAGCAGGATACCGATGATGATGTAGAAATCCGGGATGGTGAGTCCGTCTATGAAGTTTGCTAGGGTGAAAGGGAGTCCGTGGAAGGCGAGAGCGGTATTCATGATATTAGAGCCTAAGATGAGCAGGAAGACCATGCCTGTGATGCCTGCGGTTTCGAACAGGGAGGCTTTTAGGGTTAGCCAAGATAGGGAGCGGTTAAGGAGACCCCAAGCGGTGAGGGCGATGACGCCCACGGCGGCACCTTCCGTTGGGGTAAAGATACCGCCGTACATGCCGCCTAGGGAGATGGTGAAGATAGAAGCCGCTGGGATGAGTTTTTTGAGGGCATACAGTCTAAGGGCGAGTGGGGCTTTTTTATCCACGCCGCCGCCTGAGCCCGGGTATAGGATGCTTACGCACCAGACTGTTGCGGAGAAGAGGAGAAGGGCTACCATAGCGGGCAGTAGGGAGCCGATGAACATATCTAGGATACTTTGTTCTGCGAGGAAGGCATAGAGGACGAGGGCGATGGAGGGGGGGATGAGGAATCCTAGTGTTCCTCCTGCGGCTAAGGTACCGGCGGCGAGTGCTGGTGCGTAGCCGGCTTGGATGAGGGGTTTGTAGCTAATAGAGGTCATGGTAGCAGCTGTAGCAACGGAAGAGCCGCAAAGGGAACCGAAGCCCCCGCAGGCGCCTAAGCACGCCATTCCTAAGCCGCCGCGCAGGTGTCCTAACCAGAGTCTTGCGACATCAAAGAGTTCTTGTGATAGACCTGTTCGGAAGGCTAGGGAGCCCATGAGCACAAACATTGGCAACGGGGAAAATCCATAGTGAGCGAACAGATAATAGGGTGTAGTTTTCATGTACAGGAGGAACGGGTCTAGTCCGTTGGCGGCGATGTAAAGGACTGCGCCTATGGTGCAAAAAGCCGCCCCTATGGGGACGCGTAAGAGGAGCAAGAGAATCAAGAGGAGTATACCCCCTATGATAATCATGCGTCCTCTTGGAGGGGGAGAAGAGAGGCTAGGAACAGTAAGAAGAATAGCCCGCAACAGATTGCTAGGACAATCCAGAGGGGGATACCTAGTTGCATGGTGGCTTCTTGACTTGGGTAGAAATCCAGAACGGCTGTTCCTAAGCAATAGGCGCCGACGGCACCGATACTACCTTGTAGGATATGTCCTATGTAGGTACCGAGTTTTTGGAGAAGAGGGGGTAATTTTATGAGTTGTAAGGCAATATTTTCTCCTTTGAGTTGGCAGTAAGGGAAGAAGCAAAACCCTACCACTGCTGTGGTGATTTCCAGTATTTCGAAGCTACCGGGGAAGGGTGTGTGGAAGAATTTCCGCCCCCCTGCGCCGATACTGACCATGAGGGCGCAAAGCAGGAGGCCTATTCCCCCTAGCAAAGCGATTTTTAGAATAACATATCTGAGGAGGGAGGAAGCGCGCTGTATCACCGTTGTTCATATTTTTCAATCAGCATTTGTGCGGCTTTTAGCAGGGAGGTTCCCTGTTTTTGGTTTTTGACCCATTTTTCTATGACTGGGTCGGTTTTGAGGCGCCAGTTTTTTTGGTTGGCTAGTGGGATGGTGAGGAAGTCATCTCCAGCCTTACGCATGTCTTCCTCTGCTATGAGGTCTTGTTCGTCCCAATACTGTCCGACTTCCAGTGCTAAGGGGATACCGGAGTGTTTTCTTATAATGGCTCTGAGGGTTGAGTTGAGTTTGTAATAGGAGTTTTGGTTCATGATGAATAAAAAGACAATGGTGTAGATACCTTTTGTCATTTCGAGGGAGGTATGAGAAGAGGTGAGTTTATCGACTTTTAGGTATTTGACGACTTCGTAAGGGAGGACGGTTCCATCGATGACGCCTGAGGAGAGGGATTGGCTGACTTGTGGAACGGGCATGAAGACGGGTACGGCGCCGAGGCTTTTGAGTGTTTCGTGGACGATTTTTGTTGGCACGCGGATTTTTTTCCCTCTAAAGTCTTCTATGGAGCGGATTTGTCCTTTTCGCATATGGAAGGTACCTGGGGAGTGGACATGAATGAGGATGGGGTAGAGGTGTTGAAATTCTTCTTTGGCGTAGGTCTTGGCGTATTCGTGAGCGGCGGCGGAGGTCGCTTTTGCGCTACGTGCGAGGAAGGGGAGTTCGAACACTTCGAGTTTCGGAAAGCGTCCGGGGGTGTAGCCGGCCACTGTCCAGATGATATCCACCACGCCATCTGAGGCTTGTTTTACCAGTTGCTGGGGGCGTCCGCCGAGTTGCATAGCGGGATAAATTGTGAAGGTCAAAGCCCCTTTGCTGTCTTTTTCCACTCGTTCGACCCAAGGTTCTATGAGCCACTTTTGTACGGTGGAGGTTGCGGGGAGAAAATGGTGAATCTTTAGATTGACAGGGGATTGTGCGTGAGCGGTACCAATGATGAGGAAGCAGAAACAAAAGAGACTATATCGTTTTTTCATTTATTCGCCTTATGGGGTTTTTGAGGTATACTTTGAGTGTGGAACAATCTGAGGAAAAACACAACCTATTTCCTTTGTGTGTGCCACCAATAGGCAGTAAAGAGCACGAGGATGCCTGCTAGCAGGAACCAGGTGAGTGAGTACAAAAGGTGGTGGAGGGGCAGTAATCGTGGGGTGGGGTTGATGGGGGAGAGTCCTGTGTGCGGGGGGGTGCTGTGTAGGAAGAAAGCCTGTAAAGGGACGCCCCAATAGTTTTGGAAGTCTTCTCTGTTAAGGAGCATCCAATTTGGGGGGGTATTGTCGGGGAGGAAGAAAGCCTTTTTGTTAGGAAAGGGTTGTAGGAATCCGGTGAGGGTGGTGTTGGGTTGTGTGGTGAGGGGGAGGCAGCCTTTTCTTTTTCCTAAGGGGGTGTGTTCAGGTCTGAAGCCGCAAAAGACGTTCACATAGCCATTATGAGTTTTGAACAAGCCATAGACTTTATAGCCTTTTGTTTGCTTGAGGTAGGAGAGGATTTCGATGGGGCGGTTGAGGAAAGTGCCGTTTAATTGCGTGTGGAGGAAGGCTGGTTGGGGGGAAGAAAATACTTCTTTTTCTGATAGGAAGATGGGGGTATTGAGTCTTTGTAGAAGAGTCGTTTTCTGGTTCAGTCGTTTAATTTGCCAACTACCAAGTGCGATACAGAGGAGGATACCGGTGCAACAGAAGAGGAGGAAAAGGGCTTTCACAGGGTCTTTTTTGCTTTAGGCATGTCCGCTTCCCCAGATATAGATCATAAAGAAAAGAAACAGCCAGACGACATCCACAAAATGCCAATACCAAGCGGCGGCTTCAAAGCCGAAGTGTTGGGAGGGGGTGAAATGCCCCCGCAAGGCGCGCAAGAAGCAGACGCCTAAAAACACGGTACCCGCAATGACATGGGCGCCGTGAAAACCGGTAGCCATATAAAAAACTGAAGAATAAATGCCATCTTGAAACTTGAAAGAGGCGTGGAGGTATTCCCATAGTTGTATGCCGGTGAAGGCGGCGCCTAAGAGGATGGTCAAGAGGAGGCCTTTTAGAAAGTCCTTGCGGTTGTTTTCTAATAAACAATGGTGTGCCCAAGTGACAGTGGTGCCGGAGAGGAGTAAAATGAGTGTATTAATTAAGGGCCAATCGAAAGGGTCTATAGGTTGAATGCCCTCTGGTGGCCAGAAAGCGCTGGTCGCTTCTAAGGGTAGCAGTGCACTATTGAAGAAAGACCAAAACCATGCGACAAAAAACATGATCTCAGAGAGAATAAATAACATAAAGCCATAACGTAAGCCTAGCTGTACAACGGAAGTATGAACCCCTTCAGTTTGTGCTTCCGCTATGACATCGCGGCACCACATAAAGGCACAATACGCTACAGCCCCCCCCCCTCCGATTAACAGCCAAGACAATTGCCACTTCATAAAAACAAGGGCTCCTAAGGCTAGGATGAAGGCTGCAATTCCACTTAGAAGCGGCCAACAGCTCGGGGTTACCAAATGATAGTCATGTGATGCCATTAAGCCTTCTCTTTACAGCGGGTTTTTTTTTCCTATTCATTATAAAAATCTTCCGTCTTAAAAAAGGTATAAGAAAGTGTGACATGTTGAAGGTCTTTGGTATTTTTTTTCTCTCTTACCGATGAGTTGATGGCGAAGGTTACAGGGAGTTTTTTTGTTTCCTGAGCTTTCAAGGTTTGTTCATCATAGCAGAAGCACTCAAGTTTTGAAAAGAACCTTCCTGCTTTTTGAGGAGTAATATTGAAGGTTGCAATGCCGTTTATGTCTTGAGAGGAGAGGTTTTGGATTTCGTACCAGATGGTTGAGGGTTGTCCCATGGGGACGGTGAGTTGTTTTTGCAAGGGTCGAACTGTCCAAGGTAGTCCTTTAGCGATTGTTCCTTGGAATTGTACGGTGATGGTGTCTGTTGTGTTGGGGCTAGGAAGCGGAAGAGAAGTCACTTTTTGGACTGTACCACCGTATCCTGTGACTTTACAGAAATAGTTATAAAGAGGAACGAAGCCGAAGCTTGAGGCGAACATGAGGACTGGGAAGAGTCCTATGAGGAAGGCGGTGGCGAGGGGTTTGTTCATGTTAGAAGCTTTCCCATAGTAAAAGAGCAAAGAGGCTAAAGAGGTAGAAGATAGACCAAGAGAAGAAGGTCATAGCCCCTTGTTTTGTTTTCCAGAAGCGCCAAGCTGCAAGGAGGCATAGAGCATTGAGCAGGACAGACAATGCGGCAAATCTTAAGCCCCCCACATCTAGGAAGAGGAGGGCTTGTGCTAGCATGGTGAGGAGGAGGGTGTAAAGGAGGATTGAGCGTCTTGTGGTTTCTTCCCCTGAGACAACGGGGAGCATGGGGATATTTGCGGCGCTATAGTCGTCTTTGAGTTGTAGTGCTAGAGACCAAAAGTGAGGGGGCGTCCACAGAAAGATAATGCCTCCCATTGTCAAGGCAAGAGGGGAGATATGTCCAGTGGCGGCGGCCCATCCTATGATGGGCGATAAAGCGCCCGCTAAGCCGCCGATGACAATGTTTTGAGGGGTACGTTTTTTCAGCCACATGGTATAGAGACCCCCATAGATGATAATGGCTAAAGCCAGTAGCGAGGCTGCTAAGATGTTAGAGATAAACCAGAGCAAAAGGCTTCCTGTCATTGCTAGGAGAAGGGATAGCCAAAACACAGAGGTTTTATTGATAGAGCCTTTTGGCAAGGGGCGTTGACAGGTACGTGACATTTTAGCATCACTATCCTTTTCGTACCACATATTAAAGGCTGCCGCGCCGCCTGCACCTAAGGCAATGCTTAGGAGAATCAGTAGTGTCTGTCCGCCCCCTAGCCCTGCGCCCGATAAAGTGATGCCTGGTAGTGCCGTGAAGACGACCAAGATCATCACTCTAGGTTTCAAGAGTGAAGCATAGGATAGAAAGTAGAACATTTAGTCCTGTGGGATTTTTGGCAGGGATTCAAAGGTATGGAAGGGCGGGGGGGAGCTGACTGTCCATTCTAAGGTTGTAGCCCCGCTTCCCCATGGATTATTGGGGGCTTTTTTCTTGCGCCAGAAGGTGATGATGAGTAACATCAAGAAGCAGCCTAATCCTATGAGGGCCACATAGGTGCCGAGACTGGAGAGTGCATTCCATCCTTGATAAACGTCAGGATAGTCTGGAATACGTCTGGGCATACCGGCTAATCCTAGGAAATGTTGAGGGAAGAAAATCATGTTGACGCCGATGAAGGTGAAGACGAAGTGGAGGTGGGCTAGGAAGTGGGGGTATAGGTAGCCTGAGATTTTTGGGAGCCAGTAGTAGAAGCCGGCGAATAGGGCGAAGACGCCGCCCATACTCAAGACATAGTGAAAATGAGCTACAACATAATAGGTATCGTGTAAGACGACATCAATGCCTGCGTTAGCGAGAACGATACCGGTGACGCCGCCTATTGTGAAGAGGAGAATGAATCCGGTAGCCCATATGAGGGGAGGGGTGAAGGAGATTGCACCGCCCCAGAGTGTTGCAAGCCAGCTAAACACTTTAATACCGGTAGGCACGGCAATAATCATGGTAGCAATCATGAAATAGGCTCTTGCGTCTACATGTATGCCTGTGGTGAACATATGGTGTGCCCAGACTAGGCTTCCGACGAAGCCGATGGACACCATGGCGTAGACCATGCCGAGGTAGCCGAAGATGGGTTTTTTGGAGAAAGTGGAAACGATCTGACTAATGATACCGAATCCTGGCAGTATTAACACATAGACCTCTGGGTGTCCGAAGAACCAGAAGAGGTGTTGGAATAAGAGGGGGTCACCGCCGCTGTCTGGGGTGAAGAAACTGGTTGCGAAGTTTCTATCGGTTAGGAGCATGGTGAGGGCGCCGGCTAGGACTGGGAGGGCTAGCAGGAGTAGGAAGGCGGTGATCAGCATGGACCAGACGAAGAGGGGCATTTTGTGTAGAGTCATGCCGGGCGTGCGCATATTGAAGATGGTAGCAATGAAGTTAATGGCGCCTAGGATAGAGGAGAGGCCGGCGAGGTGGAGGCTTAGGATGGCGAAATCCATAGCGGGACCGGGGGAGCCTAGGAGTCCGGAGAGGGGGGGATAGATAGTCCATCCGGCCCCGACGCCTGTTGCGCCGGGGGAGCCTTCCATGAAGAGGGAGAGAATCAAGAGGCAAAAGGCGGGTGGCAAGAGCCAGAAGGACAAGTTATTTAAGCGTGGGAAGGCCATATCTGGGGCTCCTATCATCAGGGGGACGAACCAGTTGCCTAGGCCCCCGATGAGGGCGGGCATCAGCATGAAGAAAATCATGATGAGTCCGTGTGCTGTAATGAGAACGTTATAAAGGTCGTGGTTACCCCCTAAGATTTGGGCACCCGGGGCGGCGAGTTCCAGCCGCATAAGAAGGGAGAAAAACGTGCCGAAAAGCCCGCCGATAATGGAAAAGATGATATACAAGGTTCCAATATCTTTATGGTTTGTGGAGAAAAGCCACCGTTTCCAACCTTTTTCATATGTAGCAGTCATTTTGTCTCTTGTTTTTGTGCAGTAATCCAACGGGAGAATTTTTCTTTTGAGACAACCTTCACCTCAATAGGCATGAATCCGTGTCCATGACCACAAAGCTCAGAGCATTGTCCATAATAAGTGCCTTGTTTTTTCGCGTGAAACCATGTCTCATTTAATCGTCCCGGAACGGCATCGATTTTAACGCCAAACGCCGGCACAGCCCAAGCATGTAGCACGTCAACACTGGTGACTAAAACCTGAATGACTGTGTCTACAGGTACCACTATGGGATAGTCTGTGCTCAACAGTCGTTGATACCCCTCTTTTTGCTCCTCGTCTTTTAACAAATGGGCGTCAAACACAATGTCATGAGAGGGATATTCATAGGACCAATACCACTGACTGCCAGTGACTTTCAGTGTCATATCATGGGTTACGGCGCGGTCTTGATAATACAGAAGCTTAATGGACGGCACTGCTAAGATGAGAAGGATAATGGCCGGAATGGCTGTCCATATGATTTCCAGCAAAGGATTATGGGAGAAAGTTTGGGGGGTGCGTCCTTTTTGTTTTCTATACCGTATGAGAATAAAAAACAAGAGGGCGCCGACCAATAGGACAATGATGGCAATGAGATAGAGAATACTCGTGTGGAGAAGAGTGACTCTCTCCATGACAGGGCTTGCGGGCGGAGGGAATCCCAACTGCCAATTTTGCGTTTCACTGCGTGTGATGACAGGGAAAAGCAGCAACACAATCAAGCTGATAAGCCCCTTCATTCTTATGCCCTTTTTTGTTTTGCGGATTACGTTTCTGTTATGTTAGGGTTTTTTGTGAGCATTGACAACCTCTTTCAGCACAATCTATAGTAAGAAGTATCCTAATAAGAGCCCTATCCCTAAGGAGCTTATGACGAGTGCCCAAGGGAAGGATTGGGGAGGGGGTGTACGTTCTAATTTTTTTAGGGTTTCAGGCAAGAGATATAGCATATCTGTTAAGAAATCGCTACGTCTTTTGAGGAGGGCTTTGGGGTGATGAGTTGTATTTTTGAGTTGTGAGATGGTATTTCTTGAGGTTTCCCATAGGTTGACTTTTGGGTTGAGTTGGTAGGCGAGTCCTTCTACGGCTATCAGGGTTTTTTGGAGTAGGAAGAGGTGTGGTTGTATGGTCATGTTGAATTGTTGGCTTACGGAGAAGAGTTGCAGGAGAAGAGCGCCGAGGGAAATTTTGTGAGAGGGTTGGTCTAAGATGGTGGAGCCGATGCCGCGGCAGGCTTGAGCGAAGTCTGCGTCGTTACACTCTTTTGGGGTGTAGCCGATTTTTCTGTGGAGGTGGGCGACTTGTTGATATTGGCGCTTGAGGAAGGCCTCTAGGACATGAATCAAAAAAAATCGTACCTTTTCCTCTAAGCGTCCCATGATACCGAAGTCTAGGATGATTAATCGTCCGGTTTTAGGGTTCAGTCCAACATTGCCTTGGTGAAAATCGCCGTGGAAGAAGCCGTCTCTTAAGGCTCCCTTTAAGAGGATTGCTACGAGGCGTTGGCTTAGTGTTTCCACATCTATGCCTTTATGGAGGAGTTGTTTTCTCTCAAGAGGAATGAAAGAGAGGTGTTCCATTGTCAAACAGTGTTTTTTTGTACGTTTCCAGTCTACGGTTGGCACTTCTATGTCTTTATCTTTGAGGAAATTATCACGAAATTCTTCCATACCAGCGGCTTCTATACGCATATCCGTTTCCATGAGCAAGGAACTGCGGATGACTTTAATGATGCCTTTGAGATTGAGTTGTTTAAGAGAGGGTCGGACTTTTTCCAAGAGGGAAACAAGGCGGTAGCATAGCTGCAAATCCATGAGCATTGCATTTTTTATCTCTGGTCTTAAGACTTTCACGGCAAGTTTTCTGTTGTCCTTTGTAGCGAAATGCACTTGGGCCACAGAGGCAGTCTTACTGTCTTTTTCCATGGTATCAAAGAGTGCGTACCAAGGCTGCTTAAAGTCTTTTTGTATGATGTTGAGAATTTTTTCTCTCTTGATAGAGGTGACATCATCCCGTAATTTTCCTAAGCTTTGAGCAAGGTCTTGTCCAATGAGGTCAGGTCTAGCCGCTAAGAATTGTCCAATTTTAATGAAGGAAGGCCCCAAGCTTTCTAAAATTTTACACAAGCGTTCCCCCTTTTTTTGTCCCAGAGTCCATAGGCCTAAACAAAGGAGTCCCCACCCGACTTTGAAACTGCGTCCTATCATGGTTTTTTCGTTCCGCTGTGGAGATTAACAATCCCCCCAGCCATACTCTCATACTCCACCGCCTCAAAGGAGGCTTTTCGTAACTCCTCAGCAATCACACAAGGAGGAGGAAAAAGAGCAATGCTCTTCACAAGATATCTATAAGCGTCTTCATTGTTAGCAATACTTTGTCCTAAGAAAGGAATGACCGTCTTCCCCCAGAGGTGATAAAGCGTACCGAAAGGCGTTGTGGTGTCAACAGGGGAAAATTCTAAGCAAAAGAACCGCCCGCCGGGCTTTAAGATACGCAAGATTTCACCATAGGTCTTTTGGCGACACTCCACATTACGCAAGCCAAAAGACATCACGCAAGCCTCCACGCTACGCGTTCTCAAGGGTAAAGCTTCCGCTGTCCCCACAATCCACTCTATCTGACCGCCGCACCCTTTATCCCATTGCGTCTTTTTCCCCTCTTGTACCATCTGTTGACAGGAATCCACAACCAGTACCCTCTGACAAAGACCGCTTAGGCTGATGGCAACATCACCAGTACCGCCTGCTAGGTCTAAAAAGGTCTCCGTTGATAAAGGGGCTGCCTTTTCTACCAATCTTTTTTTCCAAAGCCGGTGTAACCCCAAAGACATGGCGTCATTCATCACATCATAACAGGGTGCTACAGAGGAAAAAAGAGAGTGAATATACCCCGCCTGTGTGTCTTTTTTCACTGTTTCAACTGTTCATTGCGCTATTGATATGAAAAATAGTAACAAAACGGGGTGGCAATTTCAATTTTCTCAGCAAAGCTTGAAGGGCTACGGCATTTTTTTCTTTGCATTTTTCTCCAGAAGGGTTTTCAACTGCTGTAGTATATCCTGTTGATTTAAGGTAATGACGAGATAACGATTTCTCCCTTGAAGTGTGATGCGGACAGAGGTTTTGAGGGATTGGGCTATGGAGGTGATAAAGGCTTGTTCTGTCTTGGAGATGAGCAAACGGTTCAGAAAGGGCAGTCTGTGTTTTTCTGCTTTGACCATGTTTTCTATTTGTCGTACGGTCATCTTCCATTTGATGGCTTTTTTCGCAATGTCCAAGGGGGATTCTGCCTTCAGTAAAGCCCTAGCACCTCCCGGGGATAAAAGCCCTTCATTTAACCAATTTTTAATCTCTTGAGGCAGAGATAGGAGCCGTATGGTGTTGACCACATAACTACGGCTTTTTCCTATGACTTCGGCAATATCGTTGGGAGATAAAAGGAATTCCTCTTTGAGCAGTTGATAAGCCGTTGCCTCCTCAAGGGCTTTGAGATTCTCTCTTTGTAGATTTTCCAACAGCGCTTTCTCTAAGGACTCTCTTTCTGTACAGGACTGTATCACAGCAGTAATATGAGAGAGTCCCGCCTGTGTTGCTGCCCTCCAACGCCGCTCTCCGGCTATAATCTGATATCTTTCGTCTCCAAGGGGGCGCACCAAAATCGGTTGCAAAACGCCGCTCTTTTTCAAAGACCCCGCAAGAGCATCTAGCGCCTCTTCATCCCAATGTTCTCTTGGCTGATAAGTGTTGGCCTCTAAACTGTGAAGCGGCAGTTTTTTGACTATGAACTCTTCTTGTCTT
This sequence comes from Alphaproteobacteria bacterium, assembly GCA_965222575.1. Taxonomy (GTDB): domain Bacteria; phylum Pseudomonadota; class Alphaproteobacteria. Next base: position 452,261 of record OZ244958.1, on the reverse strand, counting down.
TGGTCTGTTGAAAAATTAGAAGATGTTCTAGAGGTTTTCTTTTTTTTCATACCGTTCCCTTCCTGCTTAATGATAGGTGTGCTGAAGTCATTTTTACAATTTGATTTTAGGTCAAAGGGGTTAAGAAGAGGTGCGTTTGATTTTCAGAATCACATGGTGGCGATAAAGAGGAGAGGGAATAGAGGAAATTTTGAACGGCGCAAACTTTTGGGGTTGTATCTTTCGGGCGGAAGGGATAAGGGCAATGGTATCGGAGTTCATAAAAGGAGTTATTAAAGGAAGGAGGTCATGAAGTTTGCCCATTCCTCTAGCTGATATGAAGGGGAAAGTGCCTAAATGAGTGAGTTGTTCCACTCTGTTGTGGTGGACGGTAGCGGCAAGACCCAGTTGTCGTACAGCCTCCTTGAGGAAGCAAGATTTTTTGCTGTTTCGTTCTACTAAGTGCATATTTTCCACGCCTAGGATTGCTAAGACGAGTCCGGGAAATCCGCCGCCGCTCCCTAAGTCCAGCCATTTTTTTGGATAATGAGACAAGCCTTCTAATAATAAAGCGCTATCGCAAACATGGCGTGGCCAAAGAATGTGGTAATCGTTTTGTCCTACTAACTTTACGGCTTTGTTCCATTTTTTTACCATTTCTACATAGGCTTCAAGCTTTGTAAGCGTTTCATGTGAAACACTGAGTAAAATTTTAGGGATGCCCTGTCTAGGCACGCCGCGACTTGTGAACCAGTTTTTACTAACGGTTGTGTCTTTCATGACAAGGGCGGTTTGTGTTTTTTAATGACGCAGAGCAAGAGAGCGACTGCAGCCGGAGTCATGCCGCTCATACGGCTGGCTTGTCCTAGGGTAAGGGGTTTGAACTGGGAAAGTTTTTCTTTCATTTCGTTGGATAAGCCGGGGATGGTGTGGTAAGCGAGGTTTTTGGGGATGGTGAGGGCTTCCTCGCGTTTGAGGGAGGCGATGGCGGTTTCTTGGCGCCTGAGGTAGGGGGCGTAATGGGCGTCAATTTCCAGTTGGGAGCGGCAGTCTTTGTGGAGGGTTTTGAGGGCTGGCCAAATTTTTTCCAAGTCTTCCCAAGGGGTGTGGCATAGGAGTTCAAAGGCATTACGCCTCCTGCCATCCTGTTGACATGGCAATCCTGCCTTTGCGCTTTCTTTAGGGGTTAGGAAGCAATTATTGAGGAGGGTGCGGGCTGTTTTGAGCCGTGCGGTTTTTTCTTCAAAGGCTTTCTGTCGTTTTTCGCCTATGAGTCCCATTGATAGTCCTAGGGGGGTGAGGCGCGTATCGGCGTTATCCCATCGGTGAGAGAGGCGGTATTCTGCCCGCGAGGTAAACATACGGTAAGGTTCCGTGACGCCCTTTAGGGTTAGGTCATCAACCATGACGCCGCTATAGCCATGGGCTCTGGTGAGTATCACGGGGGGGTCTCCTTTGGCTTTTAGGGCGCCATTCATACCGGCTATGAGTCCTTGAGCGGCGGCTTCTTCGTATCCTGTTGTGCCGTTGATTTGCCCTGCTAGGAATAGGCCTTCAAAGGCTTTGCTTTCCAAAGAAGGTTTTAAGGCTCTTGGGTCCATATAGTCGTATTCTATGGCGTATCCCCATTGTAGGACTTTCACTTGTTCGAGGCCTGTAATGGTGGTGAGGAAGGTGTGTTGTATGGCTTCGGGTAAGGAGTTAGAGAGGCCATTGGGGTATATGACGTTACTATCCCATCCTTCTGGTTCTAGGAAAATCTGGTGTGTTTTTTGGTGTGCGAATTTTACAATTTTGTCTTCTAAGGAGGGGCAATAGCGGGGGCCGACTGAGCTGATTTGTCCGCTGTATAGGGCGGAGGCTTTGAGATTATCTTTAATAATTTTGTGGGTTTTGTGGTTTGTAGCTGTGAGGTAGCAAGGTTTTTGTTGTTTTTTGTTTTGCACAGAGAGGAAGGAGAGGCAGACGGGGTTTGGGTCGCCGGGTTGTGGGCACAAGGTTTTCCAGTTAATGGAGTGAGCGCACAGGCGTGGTGGAGTGCCTGTTTTCAGGCGTCCTGTTGGTAGTCCTCTTGCTTCTAGTCGTTCTCCTAGGGCGTTTGCAGCGTTTTCCCCGCTCCGCCCGGCGGGTTTTTTTTGATTCCCTATATGAATCATGCCGCGTAGAAAGGTGCCTGTTGTTAGCACGACGCAAGGGGCGTACAGTGTGCGCCCTGAGGATAAAAGAACCCCCTTGATGGTGTTACCTTGTACAAGGAGGTCTACCACTTCTCCGTTTACCAGATGCAAGTTTTTCAGGCGTCTTAGTTCCTTTTGCATGGCTTGCTTGTAGAGTTTTCTGTCTACCTGTACGCGCGGTCCTTGTACAGCAGGTCCTTTGCGGCGATTGAGTAGACGAAATTGTAAGGCGGATGTATCAGCTATTCGCCCTATTAAGCCGTCTAGGGCATCAACTTCTCGCACTAAATGTCCTTTCCCTATACCGCCTACAGCGGGATTACAGGAGAGGGTGCCGATACTTTCTAGTTTCTGTGTCACGAGGGTTGTTTTAACGCCTAGACGGACACTAGCCGCTGCGGCCTCGCACCCACTATGACCCCCTCCTATTACAATGACTTCCGCAATGCTCATCTTACCACCAAGCCCTTCCAATTTATGCCTCAGAAAAAAATTGTTCCTAACAAAAGAAATCTTGACAAAATTCCTTTCAATAGTCTATAATTTTTAGAAACTTTTCAGGGTTTTGCTTTATACTAACCCTATCCATTCATGAATATAGGTATAGCTTATGTCTACTGAACACTTACACTCTGCTTCTGCAGCGCTTGCGGGTTATAATGAAGCGCTTAGGTCTTATATGTTACGGGTTTATAATTATATGGCGGCGGGATTATGTCTTTCTGGGGCTGTGGCTGGTGTGATGATGAAAGCCATTGTAGGCAATCCTGCTTTATTAGGGTTGGTGTGGGTTTTTACTTTTCTCTCTTTAGGATTAATTTTTGCGTTAAGTTTTGGCATAAATCGATTTTCTGTCAAGACGGTTCAGGGTCTTTATTGGGCTTTTACGGCGAGTATAGGGGTTTCTTTATCGACGATTTTCTTAGTTTATGAGCTAGGGAGTGTTGTGCGGGTTTTGTTGATTACGGCGGGGACTTTTGGGGCCATGAGTCTTTGGGGTTATACGACGAAGTCTTCTTTAGAGAGAATGGGATCATTTTTAATCATGGGGCTTTTTGGGGTGATTATTGCAATGATTGTGAATTTCTTTCTTCAATCTACAGGGCTTCAATTTCTAATTTCCTTAATTGGCGTGGTGATTTTCACATTGCTTACCGCTTATGACACGCAAAAGATTAAGACCACTTTTTTAAGGAGTCAGGGGGCATCTGAAGCCATCATGGAAAAGAGTGCTGTCATGGGGGCTGTGGCTTTGTATTTGGACTTTATTAACCTGTTTCAGTTTTTGCTCTATTTTCTAGGGCAGCGTCGGTAGTTTTCCTTCTTTGATTACTAGGCACTGCCCTAGAAAATAGAGTAGTGTTGGGGGGGGGTCTGTATCGGAGTAGCGGTACAAAGAGGTGGGGTTTTTTTTAAGTGGCTTGTCTTGGGATGAGGAGGATTTTGTTGCCGGGTCTGTTTTCGATTCTGCCGCCGATTTCTAGTCGCGCCACGGCGATTTGCAGTACAGCAGTTTCCGCTTTCAGTTGTTCAATGAGTTCGTCTACAGAGGTTTCTACGCCTATGGACAATAGCCCTAATACTTCCTGTTCCATTTCCTGTATTGTTTGTTCTTGAGGGGGTGGTGGGGGCGTAAAGGTGGGAGGAGTGGGAGTGGTTTCTTCTTTTTCGTATACGCTGAGGTCGTGTTTATCATAGGAGAGTTCTTGTAGGATGTCTTGTGCTGATTCCACTAGCAGCGCGCCATCTTTTAAGAGTGTGTTTGTTCCGGAAGCTCTTGGTTCTAAGGGGAATCCCGGCACGGCGCCCACAAGACGGCCGTAATGTCCTGCTCTTTCTGCTGTGATGATAGAGCCTGATTTCTTTTGCGCTTCCACAACAACGGTCGCTAAGGATAGAGCGGCGATGATACGGTTTCTTGTGGGAAAGGCACGGTGAAGCGGTTTTGTGCCTAAAGGATTTTCTGACACCATGGTACCTCCATGGCGTAAGATATCTTGGTACAGGTCTTTATTCTGCGGGGGATAGACCACATCTACTCCTCCTGCTAATACTCCTATGGTTCCCTTTTCCAGCGCTCCTCTGTGCGCTTCTGTGTCAATTCCTAAGGCTAGACCTGAGGTTATTACGAAGTTTTCCTCTGCAAGGTCGGCAGCGATTCTTCTAGCCATATGACGACCGGGCAAAGAGGCGTTACGACTGCCAACGATACTGATGGAGTGTTTGAGAAAAACTGAGAGATTGCCTAAGACGCACAGGACACCCGGTGCATCCTCAATTGACGCTAAAGCAGGAGGATAGTCAGGCTCGCATGCTGCTAAAAATTTCACCCCGTTCTTTTTGCCTGCTTTCCACTCTTTTTCTATACTAGCTTCAGAGGCTAGCATCACATTTCTTCCAAATCCCCTTTCTCCGCTAGAGGATAAAAAAGGCAATTGCTCTATCACCGTAGAGGCTGTTTTATATCCCTCTAACAGGCGCCAAAGTGTTTTAGACCCTATGTTTTTACTACGTACGAGCCGTAACCATTGTTTCTTTTCTGCCTCTCCTAAGGAGACACGTGTTTTTGTAAAGAGTTTTTCTTGTGCCATCTCTTTTGTGTGAGTCGTTTTATTGTCTAGGTTTAATTGTTGTCACATGTCCCATTTTTCTCTTAGCCTTCACGTCCTTTTTGCCATAGAGGTGAACAGAGGTATAAGGGTCTTTCAGATAAGTTCTGCCGTCCATTTTTCCGAGGAGATTGGTCATTTCTACCGCTTCTCCTAACAGATGGATATCCCCTAGTGGTAAGCCGCAAATGGCTCTGATGTGTTGTTCGAACTGACTTGTTATGGCCCCTTCCCATGTCCAGTGGGCGCTGTTGTGTACCCGTGGTGCTAGTTCATTGACGAGAACTTCCCCTTTCAGATAGAACAATTCTACTGCTAAAACCCCTTGATAGGACAAGGCTTTGACGATACGATGGGTGATGTCATAGGCTTGTTGTTGTGCTGTTGCTGGTAAGGTGGAGGGGACAAAAGCTTTATGCAGGATTCCCTCTTGGTGAAGGGTCTCTGTGAGGGGGTATAGGAGAGTCTCTCCGCAACCGACTCCTATCACAGAAGCCATTTCTTTTGAGAAGAGGATTTTTTCCTCCAGAATGCAACGGGGCTTCCCCCATGTTTCCCATATTGCTAAGGCTTCCTTTTTCGAGCGCACAAGTGCTTGGGCTTTTCCATTGTATCCTCCTTGTGCGGTTTTCAGATAGGCGGGATAAGAGAAGTCCTGAAGTCTGTCTTCTTTTTCCTTTTCTAAAGCGCACCAAGGAGGAGTGGTGATACCAAGTTTCTGTAGGAAGGCTTTTTCGCGCAAGCGGTCTTGGCAGACTGCAATGGCAAAGGAGGAAGGAAAAAGAGACCCTATGGCTTCCACTGTCTCAAGGGTTTTGAGGGGAATATTTTCAAACTCTACTGTTGCTACTGCAACGGTTTGGGCGAATTGTTGTAGGGCTTTTGTATCCTCGAAGGGGGCTGTTGTCTTATAGGTGGCGACTTGTTTAGCAGGGGAGTCTTTTGAAGGGTCATAGACATGTGTTTGATACCCTAGGCGTGCTGCTTCCATGGCGAGCATTTTTCCTAGTTGCCCCCCTCCTAAGATTCCTATGATGGCTGGAGGAGGGATGAACATTTAGGGCTGTAGAGGAACGGCTTGTTCTTGTTTTGTTTTATAGGTCTTGAGGGCGTGTGCGATTTTTTTATGTTGTAAGGCTAGGATAGCTGCTGCTAATAGGGCTGCGTTCACGGCTCCTGCTGTACCGATGGACAAGGTACCCACGGGGACTCCTTTTGGCATTTGAACGATGGAGTAGAGGCTATCCTGTCCTCTTAGGGCGCCTGTTTCTATGGGGACGCCTAGCACGGGTAGAGAGGTGAGCGCTGCTGTCATGCCCGGCAAATGGGCAGCGCCTCCAGCCCCGGCGATGATGACGCAAAGCCCTCGTTCTTCTGCTCTTTGTGCATATTCATAGAGGCGTTTAGGAGTCCGGTGTGCTGAAACAATGCGTGTTTCGTACTTTATGGAGAGGGTCTTAAGAGTAGTAGCGCAAGGTTGTAAGGTTGCCCAGTCTGATTGACTTCCCATGATAATGCCAACTAGGATGTCAGGTTTTAACATATCGGGTCGGATTTTCCTGTTTTTTTTGCTATATCATGGTAGCAAAGATTCTCACCTTGTTGCAAGGAGTGGTTTTTTGATATGATAAAGGGCTTATGCGGTCGTGGCGGAACAGGTAGACGCGCAGCGTTGAGGGCGCTGTGGGGGCAACCCCGTGGAAGTTCGAGTCTTCTCGACCGCACCAAATCATACAAGAGAGCGTCTCCTTGCTAGAAAAAAAAATACTTGTCGATACGCAAAATCAGACTTTGAGAGGACCGGGAATTATTGTCACAGGCCCTACAGGCTCTTCAAAATCCCTGTTTGCAGCGCATCTTGCGCAGGCTTGCGGGGGCATTATTATCAATGCAGACCCAGCTCAGGTCTATAAACAGCTCCCTATCCTAACGGCGCAACCGGTGAAGGGAACAGGACTGAAGTTGTATGGATTTTTAGATGTGTCCGAGTCTTTTGATGTCGCGCAATGGTTGGTGTTGGCGAAAAGAGAAATTTTGAAGGCATGGCGTCAAAAAAAAATTCCCCTCATTGTTGGAGGCTCAGGATTTTATCTCCATGCTCTTAGAAAAGGCCTGTCTCCTCTCCCTAGTATCCCTCCTGCTCTCCGTCTCCGTCTCAGAGACGTTCCCTCTGAAGAGCTACACCGTAAGCTAAGAGCCTGCGATCCCATAATGGCGGCGGCTGTTCATGAAAAGGATACCTATCGGCTAAGGCGTGCCTTAGAGGTTTTTTATAGTACAAAGAAATCCCTTGCCTATTTTCAGCAGAAAAAAGTCCCTCTGTTTTCCGGAGAATGGATTGTCTTCAAAACCGTTGCCCCCCGAGAATGGCTACACATGCACTGTCAAAGGCGAACAGAAGGGATGTTTCAAAGTGCTAAAAAAGAAATTGCCCACGCCTTAAAAGCGGGACTGAAACCCAACATTGCTAACAGTATCGGTGTGCTAGAAGCCCTTGCTCTTTACAAAGGACACCTCTCTCTTGAAGATGCTATCAAACAAACAGTCTTAAGAACAAAGCAGTACAGAAAGCGCCAGGAGACATGGAGTAAAAAATATTTCCCTAGTTACATTCCTGTTAATGCCAAAGCCTTCGTGAAGTTTTTAAGCATTGCCCCTTATGTTTGTGTCCAAAAGGCTTTGGTAGCCTTGTGATAGTGGTAGGGGTTTCTTTAGAGAGACTTGCGGCTGTCCAGAGCGAATTGTAGGGTTTGTTCGTCTAAGTATTCAAGCTCCCCTCCCACAGGGATTCCAAAGGCAAGAGCGGTGACCAACACATCTAAATGCTTGAGTTTTTGTTTAAGAAAATGCCCTGTTACTTGTCCTTGTAAGGTCCCATTGATACTTAAAATCACTTCCTTGATGGGGGTACCTTCTGCTTTCTTTTGCTCAATTCTTTTAAGGAGTGTGGCAATATTTAACTCTTCTGGCTTAAATCCTTGAGTTGACAAGGTGCCCCCTAGGACATGATAGCTTCCTTGATAACTATCGCTGCGTTCGATAGCCCATAAATCCACTAGGGTTTCTACCACGCAAATTGTCTCTGTGTTGCGGTTTTTGTCCTGACAGATGCTACAGGGATTGTCTATATCTAAGCTACCACAGACAGAGCAGGTGGAGACTTTTTCCCCTACGGAGCTGAGAGCGGAGGAGAGCGGTAACAGGAGGGTTTTAGGATGGTGGAGTAAAAATAAGACCAATCGTCTAGCGGATCGTTTTCCTATGCCGGGCAGGCGTTCAAAGAGGGCAATTAAGTCTTCTATGAGCATGTCATTCCCCGATTTTTGACACGTGGCGGGCGGGTGTCTCTTTCCTTTGGGAGTTGTATAAGATGCTTATAGGCGGGGGGATTTCTCGCATGTTTGTCATGGGGAGATTAGAGTTTAAGTTGTAGGGTTGGGAAGAGTTTTTTTGCCTCTTGTACCACAGGGGGGAGGTCATTTTGTGGTATCTGTTGTTCTTGTTGAGGGGTGGGTTCTTTGGTGGGGAGGGTGTTTTCAGGGCTGTTTGTGAGGGAGATTGTCCACTCCAAGTGTCCGAGTCTTTTGAGTGTTTGTTGCATGGTGCGCAGGTCTTCTTTGAGGTTGTGGGCTGTTGGAATGGCAAGGGTGATGTGACGGTCATGAGAGTTGAAGGAGACAAGTGTTGCAAGCTGTCTGAGCTTACGGGCAGCGCCAATATGTCCTTCACCCTGTAGGGCAGTGAGGACATCTTCAAAAGAGTGAAAGAGTCTTGAGTTTTGTGGTGTTGTGTCTTGTTTTGGGGAAGAGGGTGCGGGGGAGGTTGAGGTCTTGACGATTTCCTCTGGTAAGGGGAGGTCTTGAGCGTATAACAGTTTGAGGAGTGCCATTTCTAAGCCGGCTTGGTGAGCGGTGTTCAGGGAGGCGAGGTCTTTATAGCTTTGGTAAAGTGCTTGCCAAGTTCTTAGGAGAAGAGCAGGGGGGTGTGTGTGTAAGGGGAGGAGAATGTCAAGGACTTCCTGTTGGAGGTCTTGGTTCAGTGGGAGATTAAGAGCATTTTTGAAGGCGTAGTGTGTGAAGTCTAGGAGGCGACTTAGGAGGTGTATGGGGTGTATGCCCTGTTGGACGAGGTTTTCAAGGGCTTTGAGTGCTTCTATTTTGTGTCCTGTTAGGGTGAGTTGCAGTAAGGTGGCCAAAGATGCATCATGGTTTGTGCCTACCATGGCGTGTAAGCCCTTGGTTGTGATGTTATTGTGTTCTAGGAGGCTTCCTTGCTCTAAAAGGGAAAGGGCGTCCCTAACGGAGCCGTCTGCTAGGATGGCGATTCTTTCTAGGGCTTTTTGTTCGTATGTTATGGTTTCTTCCTTGGCGATTTTTTCCAAGTAGGACACGAGAGCTGGTGTACTGATGCGTTGTAATTTATAGCGCTGACAGCGGGAAATAATAGTCTTAGGGACTTTCCCAAGCTCTGTGGTGGCGAGGATGAACACCACGGAAGGGGGGGGTTCTTCTAAGGTTTTTAACAGGGCGTTGAAGGCGTTGAGAGAGAGCATATGGACTTCATCCATGATATAGACCTTGTATCTGCCCTGCACTGGCGCGTAGGACGTTGCTGATAGGATTTCTCTGATATCGTTCACGCCTGTATGAGAAGCGGCGTCCATTTCTAGGACATCTATGTGCTGGCTTGCGGTGATGGCGCTACAATTTTGACACCTATTACAGGGAGTTGTTGTAGGAGTAGTGTCCTTGAGGCAATTGAGACTCTTAGCGATGATGCGTGCTAGAGTAGTTTTCCCTACTCCACGGGGGCCTGTGAGCAAGATTCCTGTGGGAATTTTCCCCTGTGCTATGGCTTGTTTTAGGGTACTGACGATGATGTCTTGGTCTATTAACTCCTCGAAGAGCTGAGGTCTTTTTGCGCGGGCTAAAATCTGGTAGGACATAGACAATAAGGGGTATGGGAGCGATACTGTTAATCCTATTACTGTAAAGCCACAAGGGACAGAAGGCAATACTCTATCTCTTGATTGGTCGGGTGAGGTCTTACATCCAAGCAGTTAGGAGGGTATCATCTTCAGGTTTCCAGCGCAATTTTATGCTACTAAAAATCACACGATAGCTCTTACGTCCTTTAGGGTCTCGTCTTTTTCCTTTTCCTTCGTTATTTTTGTTCTCCGGTGAAAGCGGTCCATTTGCTTGGAAAAGGTCTTCTCCAATAGGTCTTTCCCACCAAGGCTTTTGTGTAGTTGCTTGTGTTCTTTGTTGTTCTGTCGCATTGTTTTCTGTCTCTTCACTCTCTATGGTTGCTGGTGGCGCTGAGGCTACTGGTGGTGCTGTGGCTGCTGGTGGGAGTGGCGGTACGGGAGGGATGGAAAAGAGCAAAAAGTCATTTTCTTTAGGCGGTTCGTCTGTGAACAAGGTAAGCGTTAAGATTTTTGAGTCCACTGTTGGCACAGAAGGCGTGCTAACGGAAATTGGTGAGATGTTCGGAGTTTGTTGGTTGTTGTTAGGTGTTGGAGGTGCGGGAAAAGAGAAGATGTTTTCCACTGTGGGGTTGAGAGGGGCAGGGAGGGGTGTCATAACGATGGGGGCAGCTAGTATGGGATTAACGACCACAGGAGGTAAGGTGGGGGTGTTGTCTTCGTCAGTAGGCGTGGTATCAGTGTTTTCATCAGGCGTATCATCATTATCATTGTTGCTAGGGGGGGGATTGGTGTTTTCAATGACTACAGGAGGTAAGGTGGGGTCTTCTTCTTCTTCAGTAGGCGTGGCATCAGTGTTTTCATCAGGCGTATTGCCATCATCATCATTGTTATCATCTGGAGGATTGGTGTTTTCAATGACTACAGGAGATAGGGGGTCTTCTTCTTCTTCAGGCGTATTGTCGTCATTATCATTGTTACCAGTTGGGTCATCAGTGTCTTCATTAGTAGGCGTAATGGTTACAGGAGGTAAGGTGGGGTCTTCTTCTTCTTCAGTAGGCGTGGTATCAGTGTTTTCATCAGGCTTCTTGTCATCAATGCCTGGGGCATCAGTGTCTTCATTAGTAGGCGTAATGGTTACAGGAGGTAAGGTGGGGTCTTCTTCTTCTTCTTCAGGCGTATTGTCGTCATTATCATTGTTATCAGCTGGGTCATCAGTGTCTTCATTAGTAGGCGTAATGGTTACAGGAGGTAAGGTGCCTCCGTCAGTAGGCGTGTTATCAGTGTCTTCATCAGGCTTCTTGTCATCAATGCCTGGGGTATCAGTGTCTTCATTAGTAGGCGTAATGGTTACAGGAGGTAAGGTGGGGTCTTCTTCTTCTTCAGGCGTATTGTCGTCATTATCATTGTTATCAGCTGGGTCATCAGTGTCTTCATTAGTAGGCGTAATGGTTACAGGAGGTAAGGTGCCTCCGTCAGTAGGCGTGTTATCAGTGTCTTCATCAGGCTTCTTGTCATCAATGTCTGGGTCATCAGTGTCTTCATTAGTAGGCGTAATGGTTACAGGAGGTAAGGTGCCTCCGTCAGTAGGCGTGTTATCAGTGTCTTCATCAGGCTTCTTGTCATCAATGTCTGGGTCATCAGTGTCTTCATTAGTAGGCGTAATGGTTACAGGAGGTAAGGTGCCTCCGTCAGTAGGCGTGTTATCAGTGTCTTCATCAGGCTTCTTGTCATCAATGTCTGGGTCATCAGTGTCTTCATTAGTAGGCGTAATGGTTACAGGAGGTAAGGTGCCTCCGTCAGTAGGCGTGTTATCAGTGTCTTCATCAGGCTTCTTGTCATCATTATCATTGTTATCAGGTGGGGTGGTGGTGGTTTCAATGACTACAGGAGGCAAGCCGCCGTCCCCTATGGGGTTTTCGATATCGTTATTCTCTGGTGTGATGGATGCGGTGAGGTCGTTAATGTTGTGTGGGGTTGTTGGCAAGGTGGGGAATGCAAAGGAAGTTGGGAGAGGTTTTATAGGAATGATATTGTCTTTGAGTATTTGGATGAGGATGGGAGTGAGTATGGTGTCTATTGAGGAAGGTGGGAGTTGTAGGAGAGCAGGGATTTTTTGCATCAGGCCTTTGATGCGTTGGAAGTGCAAGAAAGCTCTGTATTCTTTATAGGGTATAAAGAAAGGATGGTTTTGGGCGAAGGGTCCTATGAGTTGGTGTGAATAGTAGATAATTTTCGTTGTTAGGACGGAGGAGGTATAGTGTTCAAATCGTTGGTCATGTAGGAGTTGAGTTGAGATTGATTGTTTTAATGTTAAGATTGGGACAGCTGTTATGGCGAGGAGGTGTTGAGGAGTGTGTGTTTGTGGAGAGGGGGTGAGGAATTGGAGGAGAGCGAGGGTTTGAGGTTGTTGTAGGATTGTGATTAGGGTGTTGAGTACGGGGGAGCGCGCGAAGGAGAGAGAGGAGGCTTGATAGGTTCCGAGGGGTGTAATCTGTTGCCATGTGAGGGTAGAAGAGGTGATGGAAGCGGTTTGTGCAAAGAGAAAGAAGAGGTCACCTTGTTGTTTGAGTGTGATGAGTGTGTTATCCCACCAAGCGGCGTGGAGGATGTGGCCTTGTGACTGTTCTCTATCTTGAGGATTTTCGACTGTGAGCAGAGTAGGCTGTGCGTTATGGTCTATGGCATAAGAGATGAGGTTGTTTCCTTTTGCTATAGTGAGGTATCCATTTGGGTTCCAAGCGACTACTTCTCCTATGGGATTTTGTTTTGTACCGGTGAAGGAGAAGGAAGCGTGCGTGCCGTATTTATTGGTTGGCAGGTCTGGAGAACTGGGTTGATAGCGGTACAGAAACACTTGACCATTGCCCTTATGAGCTAGGGGTGCGCCGACGGCTAAGAGACCTATTGAAGGGTTGTAATCTAAGGCATATCCGAAGTTCAGGGGTTCTATCCCTTGATTTGGGAGAGGGGAGCTTAAGAGTGAGAGTCCTTTATGAGGGTAAAGAGCATAGACCAGCACCCGCCCCCATCCGCCATGATAGGAGGGGTCTCCTACAAAGAGTTTATCGGGCCCTAGGGCGACGCGTAAAGAAGGGGGGTTAGGAGAAGAGGAGGGCAGGTGTAGAATCTGTTTGAGCGTCACTTTTTTGAATCGTTGTTCTAAGGTTTTATAAGTGAGGGTGTAAAGAAAGACTGTCCGTCCTTGTGCTATGGCCATGAGGTCTCGTTCTTGACTTTCTTGGGCGATATCTAAGGAAAGCCCTGGGGTTTTTGTGGGCTGTTGGAAAACGGCGTTGATGAGGACTACTTTAGTAGTAGGGACAGAAGAGAGGATTTTTTTCTCAATGCCTCCTGCGGTCGTAGCGCTAAAAAAGACCCCATCAACTAAAGCAATAGCATAGGGAGAGAAGGGGGTTGGAAGGGTGAGACTCCATTGTCTGTCCTTTAAGGCTTTCCATTTTGTAAGGGAGAAGTAGTAAGCAAGCATAGTGATTTGATTGTTATTATCTCTTTGGGAGATGAAAAGGCTTGTTTTTTCCATGAGGAGGATTTCGCCGACGGTTTTGTCTGCAGTGGGGAGGGAAATTTTCTGAAAGAATCTTCTGTTTTTGGGCGTATCTGTACTGAGGTGATAGAGATAAATTGCCTGTGCGCCCGGTGCTGCTAGGGCTAGAGTGTCGTCTTCAAAGGCTAAAGCAGCCCCTAATCTCATGGAAGGGACAAAGTTATCGGGAAGATGTTGTATCTTAAAAGACTTGTAAAAAAGAGGTTGTAGTCTTGTATCGGCAGGGGCTATGAGGAACACGGGCAAGAAGTGCTGTTGGTAGAGTTCATAGCCATAAACTGCGCCCCCTATTTGTCCTGCTGTGGGGCCGCTATGGGTACCGGGTGCGCCGATGGCTAAGAATTGGTCATTTTTGCCGCCGAAGGCGAGGGCATAGCCTGCCTTGCTTTGGGGGTCAAAGTTTGATATCTCTTGTTTTAAGACTAAGTGTTGCCAGTTCGGAAAGTTCAAAGCGGAGGGGTGTTCGTAAAGAAAGACTGCGCCGCGTCCCTTATAGGACGGCGCGCCGATGGCGAGAATATTGTTCTTACTGAAGTCTAAGGCAAAGCCGAATTGAGAGGATTGAGGCCCCTTAATGATTTGTTGTACATACCATTTCTCAGGGGCTTGCTCCCAGGCCCCAAGGAGATAAATTTGATTCTTCTCAGGGTTGCCTAAGGCAATCAGATACATCTGTTCTATGGAGTCTTCCTCGGTGTGTAGGCGTCCCTTGACACTTCTGATAGCAAGCGTACTCCCTTGTATAGTGTCTTGTTGATAAATCCCTGTTTGGGATTCCTCCATGGTGAAGCCTATTTGTTGCTTGGTGATGTGTTGGGTTGTAGAAAAAGTGATTGTTTGCCCGGTACCGCCTATTGCTAGGAAGCCGTTAGTTAGGGCGAAAAGAGAGGAGGTGAAAGGGCTTCCTGCTGATGAGGGAAGGGGCGTAAGAGCTGTTGGGTCTTGCGGGGAGGTGGAGGTGAGTTGAAAAGCTGTGAGGGGGAATCGGTACAAGAATAGGCCGTCTGCCTGTGCAGGCGTGCCTAGTACCCATAGGGCATCAGGCTTTAAGACTAAGCTGTGTCCGAAAGAGTCAAAGGACTGCCTAAGATATCCTGCTTTCTGGATGAGGTCTCCAACGCCCCCGATGAGACGGCGGGTTCTTAAATTGTAGAGATAAACGCTTTGGTAGCCTAAGGCGCTTACGGCTAGAGTATCCCCTTCAAGGCTCACAGCAGCCCCAAGCTGCATTTTTCTCTTATAAGGTTTGGGAAACACTAAGGTCTGTAGGGCGGCAGGCGTACTGGCAGGTTTCTGCCCTCCTTTGGGCAGGAGCAAAAAAGACAAGACATAACGTTTCTGTTGAGACTGGTAATGATAGCCGTATACAATCCCGCTTTGTTTGCTAAGGGAAGGGCTACTGCTAGCGAATGGCGCCCCGATGACCAAATAGTGTTGCGTCATATCCACACTGTATCCTCCTTGAGAGGCGGCGGGAAAAGCCGTTATATGTTGAGTGAGCAAGGGGGAAGTTCCAGAGATATCATAGAGGTAAACTGCTCCTGTTTTGCTATTGTATAAGGGAGCGCCAATGGCGAGATGATGATTCGAGTACAAAGATAACGAGGCCCCAAAGGCGCTTTGCGCTTCTCCCTTTAAGACAAACTTTAAGTGCCACTTTGAGAGGTCTTGTGCTGTTGATGTTAGGATGTAAACCTCGTCCTTATAAGGCTTGCCAATTGCCATTAAGAAGAGGGAAGATGGCAAAGAGAGGAAATCCACAGCTAAAGGCTGTGCTGTGGTGGCGAGGGGGGTGATTTCTTCTAGGGGTTGTGACAGTTTTTCCAAAGGAAAAAGACCTTTGTGGAAGGTGCTGATGGTGGCGGTTTTGTCGTTGGAAAAATCGAGCAGGAGAACATGGCTTGCGCTTTGCCCTCCTACAAAGAGTTTATCCCCTACTGCTGCTATGACATTGGAGATGTCGTCTAGCTCCCAAGTTTCGAACCCTAAAGTAGAAGCCTCTATGTTCTTGCCCTCATTCCATACGAGAGAATTTTGCCCTAGTAGCTGGTTGTTGTTGAAGCTGAAGGTATACTCATACAACATGAGAGTTTCACCAGAGTTTGCCCCTAAGACCAAAAGTGCGCCCGGCTGAAAGGTGACGCTGTAACCGAAGTTTATTTGCCAAGGTATGGCATCAAAGCTGTCTAGGTCATTGGTCGTATCCTCATTAGGGTCTATGGTTGTGAGGAAGGTGCCTGAGAGACTGTTATAGATGAGAACCTGTTTCTGTCCGGGGGCGGAGACGGCAAGCAAGTTGTGCGGCCCTAGGGCTATACTATAGCCGATTGAGGCGTCCTGATTCTGGAGAGAGGCGGGGAGAGCGAAAGGAGTAGGGTGTTGAGGAGAAGAGGAGAGGCTATTTTGGGTCTGTGAGAAGGGTATTGGTTGGTTTTGAGAGAAGCTATAGACGAAGAAGGCGCCGATTTTTTTGTTATTTTTCCTTGTGTGCGGTGCGCCGATGACGAGGCGTTGATTGGAGACGGCCACAGAGAAGCCGGCTTTGGAAAGGTGAGAAAAGCCTGCTATGATGGGGATACCTTTTCCCAATGGGGAGGAGAGCACAACTTCATCGGTTTCCGTTAATCTGTAGAGGATAGCACCGCCCTGTATTTTGTTATTGGTTTTCAAGCCCGTAGCACCTACGGCTAGCCATTGAGAGGACAAAGCAACAGAAGTGCCGAACTGCGTGTCTTTTTCCCCGTGTATGATGTGTTTTAAGTGCCATAATTTTGGGGCGTTTTGTTTGGCGACTAGGAGATAGACTTTGTCTTGTTCTTTCATGCCTATGGCTATGACATAGAGGGGAATTGGAGAAGAGGTTTGGGGGGTAAGTTTTTTCGTGGTGGTCATTACGGCTATGGAAAGAGGTTTGGCGGCGGGCAGGGCATGTTCATAATGGATTTTGTACAATCCTTGTGGATTGAGGAAGAAGAGGGTTTCCTCTATGTTATCCATTGCGAATGAGGGTTTTTCATAGAATTGAGCGGCGCCTGTATAGTATTGTTGGAGGGAATTTTTTTTGAAGAAGGGAATCTCTGTGAAGGTTTTTTCTTTTAGGATTTGCAGGCCGTTTTGCGTTTGCCATGAGGCGAAGAGAAGAGCATCTTTTGTGAGGAGGAAGAGATGCTTTGTTGGGAGGGCAACGAGGTCGTATAGGGGGGCGTTGAAGGTGTAAGAGTCGATAAATTGAGGCTGTGCGTTGGAGGGGTAGTGTAGGAGGTGTATGGTTGAGGTGGAGGGGTCGGGGTTGGCACTGAGGAAGAAGGCATAGTCTCCTGATAGGGATAAGACCTTACCGAGATGGTGATGGTTACTAGGAGGAGGGAGGGAGAGGGGGAAGAGATTCTGGGTATTGTCTTGGGTGATGACGAGGAGAGGAGAGACTTGAGGTTGTATGTTGTTGGAGGTGATGGAATAGAAGTAAACGGCGCCTGTAGGGGTATTGTTTTGGTGTTGGCTTAGGGGTGCCCCGATGATTAATCTGTCATTGTGGAAGGCGATATCGAAGCCAAAGCCTTTTGTATTAGGGAGAGTTGGGAAGTTAAAAGGGAGTAGGGTGATGGTGTTAGAGGCAAGGCTGAAGGCGAGGACTTTTCCTGTTTGCCCGCCGGGGGCTCCGATGAAGAGTGTTGCGTCGTATTCAGGGAGATAAGGATTGGCGAAGGCTAGGGAGAAGCCGAAATATGTAGCATCTTTTGTTTGTTCTTTGCCTAAGAGGATTGTCAGCAGGGTCAAGTCCAGAAAGTTGTCCCCTGTAATTTTATACAGGGTGACTTTTCCGAGGTTTTCTTGATACCAGGGGTTTCCGAGGGCTAGGTATCCCTGAAAGAGTGCAAACGCTTGAGGTTGAGAAGGGTTGAGTGTTAGGGTTTGATGGAGTGGCGTGGTGCGAAGGTTTAAGACTGAGGGATTGACGGGAGGTTCGGAGGAGGCCCAAAAGTCTTTGGAGTGCAGGCGTGTCACCTTATTGGCGTAGCCGAGAAAGAGGAAGGTGCTGTCTTCATAGATAGAGTGGAGGGTAGCGAGTCCTATGGGGTTTTCTATGGATTGGGTTTGAGAGAAGGTATGAGATAAGGGGAAATATCCTATACTTTTGTCTTCCCATTGGAAGTGGGGTTGTGTTGTGAAGGGGTAGGCGAAGAGTGCTGTTTGGGTATTTTCTGCGAGGATTAAGAGTTTATTCTCTTGGTTGGAGGGGTTGTGTAGGAAGACGATATTCCAGCCGAAGTGTGTCATAGCGTACACAGGTTTCATGGTGTAGGAGTGTGGCACGCCGAAGGTTGAGGGGGAGGATTGTGTTGCGATAGCGGTTTTATCGGTTGCGTATAAGAATTGTTCTTCGAGGGGTGCTGGGGAGCCGATGAGGGCTATGAGGGGCCAGAGGTTGTGGTGGGTAGTTTTGACGTGATAGAGGAACACTTTACCCATGCCGGGTGCGCTTACGGCGAGGAGGTTCCCTGTGTGGTGGAAGGCTACTGAGGCGCCGAAGAGGGCTGTTGGAGTGTTTGTGAAGGGGACTTGTTGGACGAGGGATGTTCCCCATAGTGTTTGGAAGGGAGAGTTGGTCTGGTAGGGAAGTGCTTGAGCTTGTAAGAGTCTGAAGGGGATGAGGGTGAGGGTATCTGTGACCTGAAAGACTGCAACCCCGCCGCCTTTACCGGGTGCGCCGACGGCTAGGAGTTTTTTTCCATCATGGTATGCTAAGGAAAACCCGGCTTGAACTTGGGGGAGGAAGGCTTTTTGGAGGTCTTGACTGAGGTCTTTGGGGTTTACAGGGTTGGTGACGGCGTACCTTCTTTCGCTTTCTTCTCTATAGGTGTAGGCTAGGACGGTGTTAGCGTTTGGTGCGCCTATGAAGAGGGTATTTTTCCCTAGGGCTAGTGCTAAACCGAAGCCCTGGTGGGTGGTGGGGGGGATGAGTCCGAAGAGGGAGGCGTTTTGGAAGTCTGGCGCTGGGGAGAAAAAGAGGGCGATGACAGAAGCGTGGGGTTTGAAGGAGGAGGCTGCTAGAATGTAGTGCTTGGCTTGAGAGAGTGTACTAGTGCGCACTATAGTAGCAAGTCTCTGTCCGAATCCTTCTTCAAGGTACATTGTCATTTGTTCGGAGGTTTTGAAGAGGTTTTTTATTTTGAAGTATTTTTCCCCTTCTGTTTGGCTATAGCTTTTCATGGTGACTACCCATCCATCTTGGGGACGTCCCCACAAGATTTCTTGGTTTTGGTCTTCAAGAAGTCCTATTTTCAGTTGTCCTCTTTTGACAGCTTTGAGGCTTTTGACTTCACTGTAAAGAAGTTGGGAGAGGAGTTGTTGTGCGACATCATAGAACTTGCTCTGTCCTAAGGAGAAGGAGTTGTTTTTTATGGTGAAGGGGATTTTCAGGAAGCTAGTATTGTCTATTCTATTGCCGAAGACCCAGATATATTTTTGTCCGATTTCAAGACCGTATCCTATGGTTTTGAAATTGCTTTTGGTGATTTTGGAGGTTGGGAGGGAAATGGAGTTTACGGAAAAGTCTTTTGTGACGAGAACTTGTATATCAGTGGGGATAAAGAGGTTTTTGGGGTTCTGTGGCAGTCTGTAGAGGAGGAGCATATTGTTCTTGCGTGAGAGCACGCCGAGGAGTTGTCCTGTGGGGTCGAAGCTTACGGCGTTAGGCCAGAATTTTGTGTCTTGGGGCTGTTGGTTGGCGATTGTGTAGAAGGGGGTAAAGAGGGGAAATGGTTTTTGCACTAGGAGGATGGAATCGAGGCTTATGATTCTGAACAGGTCTAGCATATGGGTAGAAGTTTCTGTAGTTTTTGTTACGGCGAGTACCCCGTTGCTATAATCCATGTCTAAGCCATGTATGGCTAGGATTTCGTTGTCTTGGATGCGGAGAGGGTCTAGGGGGATGGTGGTACTTTTTCGTAAATAGGCAAAGTCTTCTTCAAAGAGATAGGTGTGGATGAAGGGTATTTTTTGGTCGTAAGGCGTTGCGATGAAGAGAATGCCGTCTCCTAGGGCTAAAGAGACTCCCCATCCTGTGTTGGGATTGATGCCGTCTTCTAGCTTTCCTGAGAGAATTGTGTGGAGTGTGAGAGATTGATAATCTGAGCCACTGTACAGATAGACTCTTCCAAATCCTTGGTCGGCATTGGGTGCGCCGACGGCTAGGAGGTATAAGCTGTGGCGTCTTTTTTGAGAGGGTGGTAGAATATAGCTGTCCATGGAGACTCCAAAGGCCAGTGTTTCAATGCCTCTTAAGTCTTCTCCGATGATTTGTTGTGGACCGAAACGTTGGGGTAATGCGGGATGAGGTTTTGCCTTCATTTGATAAGCTAGCACGCCCTTTTCGTAGCCTATGAGGAGTTTCCCCCCTATGACAATCATGGAAGAGGTGTAAAAGTCAGGCAAGTCGATGGGATAACGGTCGATTTTAAGGACTTGTAGGGATTGTGGGGACAGTTCTATTTTTAAGAGTTTGATAACGCGCTCACGGTAGGAAAGGAGCATGACATTTAGGATATCGTTTTGGGATTGATAGATTTCTATGGCGTCTATTGAAGGGAGGTCTTTGAAGGACTGCTGAAAGGAGGTGATTTGGTGGTTGGTACTCCAAGCTAGGGGGATGGGGTAGTTGTTATTTTGAGGAGTTGCTGTGTTGACGATGACGATTCCTGTTGGAATGGTGTGGTCTTTTGATGGGACATGGAGTAGCAGGCGAAAGACGAGGAGGTTTGCGCCCCCTTTGAATTGGTCAACGGTTATGAAGATATTGGTGATGGTTTGAGGGGAGGGGATAGGGGTGAGTGCAGTTCCTTGTTTATTGATGAGGTAGGTGTTGTTGTGGGTGAGGGTTTGGGTGCTGGGGTTTAGGGTGCTGGGGTTTAGGGTGAAGGAGAGGAAGTGGGGCAAGATTTTTTGTGCGGTGCGGAAGAAGCGGGGAGAGGGTGGGGAATACTGGGAGGAGAAGAGGGTATTTGTATTGACGAAGGCGAGATTTGCGCCGAGGAATCCTTGGGGCATTTTGCCTATTATGCTTTGTGTGAGTGTGGGGGCGGTGAAAGGGGTTTGATAGACGAAGAGAGCTCCTGCGTTAGGGAGATTGGTAGAAGAGTAGGTGGGGGCGCCTACAATGAGGAGTGGGGTTTCCCCTATCATGGTGAGGGCAAGAGCGCTCCCGAAGTTTATGGTTTTGGAAGAGGGGGATTTAATCACGGACAGAAGCAGGAGGTCTTGCAGTTTGAATTCTGTGTCTGTTTTGTCGCTTTTGTAGAGGAAGACCTGTTCTTTGTCTTTTATGCTGAGGGCTAGGAAGTGGGATTGGGTGTTGGAAGCTTTAGCGAGGGTACGAACGGGTTTATTCACATGGGATAGGGCTTTAGCTACTGGTAGGAATCCTCCGATGGCGTTTTTGTGGTCGAAGGTTTCTGGTGCGGTGAGGGATTGGCCTTCAAAGCCGTCGAGCAGGAGTTTTTGAGGCAGTGTTGTCGGTATACCGTTGGGTTTAGAGATGAGGTGATATTGCTTTTTTTTAAGGTGAAGGGTGATGGAATAGGTGAGGGGTTGGGTTGGGGGGTGTTGCAAGCGGAGATGTGTCTTTTTTCCTATAAAGATTTCGCCGAATAAAGATAAAGATTGAGGGCTTTTGAAGAGGATGAGTCCGATTTGCGTTGAGTCGATATGGAAGTGACTGACTCCGTTGGTATAGAGGCCTTTTTGTGCTGTGATGGAGAGGAGAGCGTTTTTACCATTTCCTGCTTTTGCGCTTCCGCCGATGAATTTCACGGCGCCTTGAGCATCAAGGATAATCTGTCCGCCTGTTGCTATGTACTGTCCCCCTACTAAAATTTCTCCCCCGCTTTGGTGGTGAATGGTTGTCTCGAAGTGGTAGTCATGGAGATGCGTACTAGCAATCCATTTCTTTTTATAGGCGATATTCCCTACAGCTATAGTGCCTAAGATATAGCTATCCCCGCGACTTTTTAGGAAGATTTCTCCTCCTGTAAGGGTTTTGACGATGAGGGCGCCTGTCTGTTTGACAAGCAGGGTATCCGCTTTGAGACCTATCTTACCGCTTTGGGTGGTAATTTTTCCGTCTATGGTGACGATTCGCCCTGTGATGGAGACGGTGATATCGCGAGGAGAGGGGGCGGTTTTACTGGGGGGGGTATCATCTTGACTAGGGGGGACATTATCGGCGTTAGGAGGCGGTGGCGGTTTATTTTTCACTGTAACAGAAGAGTCTTGGGCAAAAGAGACCTCTCCTTTTCTTCCTCCCTCAATTTTCACAGTACCGAGAGTCAGCTTGTTCTTTTCATCTATGAAGTGTGTCGCGAGAATATGCCCTTTTTGTTCTATGGAAGGGGGGGATTCGCTTTTTGAGGCGGGAATTTTCATGAAGACCTTATTCCCTTTCAGTGTCCCTTTGTTGATAAGGGAAGAAGCTGTTTCTGTGGTATTGACAATAAAGTTCACCAACCCGTTTCCATAGAGGTCTATGAGGAATTTGTTACCGCCTATCAAGGTGATTATCCCTTCTTCTGCAGTGAGAATAGCGCCCCGTTGCACTTTGACAATGGGGGCGATGAGAGCAAGCCATCCTCTGTCTCTAGCGGTAATGACTGCCCCTTTTTCCACAAGGATTTCGCCTATAGAGGAGGTCTGTCTGGTATCGAAGGCGAACAGGTTTTCGTCATAGGAGGTGAGTATATCGGAAGTTGTTGCTAACAGAGCCCCTACATTGACAATACTATTCGGCCCGAAGATAATGCCTCTGGAATTGACCAGTACGACGCGTCCTGCAGCAGTAAGCCGCCCATTGATGAAAGAAGGGTTGGCTCCGATGACGCGGTGGATGCTGAGTCCTTTCATGCCAAAAGAGTGGAGTATCTCCATTTCTTCGTTGCGTTGTAGTTGAAAAGAGTCCCAGTCTACATGGAGGAGTTCTGTTTTTTGGTCAACGGTGAGCTTATGGGAAGAGGTGGAAATAAGGGCGTTCCCTTTTTTAATCTGAGGATTAAGCGGTAGGGCGCTAG
The DNA here is from genome assembly GCA_965222575.1 of Alphaproteobacteria bacterium. GTDB lineage: Bacteria > Pseudomonadota > Alphaproteobacteria. The sequence goes on along the minus strand of OZ244958.1, from coordinate 429,945 downwards.
CTGAAAAGTGCATAAAAAAAAGACAGACTCCCGGAAGATAGAAAACTGCTTTTTTGAAGAGCCCTTGAAGGGCAAGTGCCGTCATAGTCTGTCTTTCTCTCTATAAAGTGCTAGGAGGTGATACTAAATCTGCATGCTCCAGCTAAAGGGTTCATTAGTTAGGTTGTGATGAGAGCAAAGTGTAAAAGAAATCTGTTAAAAAAAGCTTTCTTGTTGGGGGGGGTGATGCGAAAAAGAGGAGAGAATAGGCTTATGGTAGCGGGCAAAGTGAAGGTCTGAGAAAAAAGAAAAAAAGGTTGCCATTTTCCCTTCATTTTCTCATAATGACGAAGGGGGAAAAATAGCAGGCGTTGTCTGTGGTTCTTTGAGATTGTAAATAAGAAAAGCAACACCGCAAGTGCTGTAATGAGTGAAGAGTTTGTAGGGGGGTGTATTCTCTTTGATGACTGATTACTGCACATGAACTTAAAATCTCTTCAAAAGGAGAAGAGCATTTGGTGGATGCCTTGGTGCATAGAGGCGATGAAAGACGTGGTACTCTGCGAAAAGCTCCGAGTAGGCGAGAACAGCCGATGATTCGGAGATATCTGAATGGGGAAACCCATCCCTTTGGGGATATTGTAATATGAATACATAGTATTACAAGGCGAACCTGGTGAACTGAACCATCTCATTAACCAGAGGAAAGGAAATCAACCGAGACTCCGTGAGTAGTGGCGAGCGAAAGCGGACTAGGCCATAGGATTTTCAGAATAGAACCAGAAGCTGCTGGGAAGCAGTGCCGTAGAAGGTGATAGCCCTGTACGGGTAGTATTCTGAGAATTTTTCGAGTAAGACGGGTGCCGTGAAAGCCTGTTTGAATATGGGGGGACCACCCTCCAAGCCTAAGTACTCCTATGCGACCGATAGTGTACAAGTACCGTGAGGGAAAGGTGAAAAGTCCCCCTGTTAGGGGAGTGAAATAGTTCCTGAAACCGGATGCTTACAAGCAGCAGGAGCCTCTTTATGGGGTGACTGCGTACCTTTTGTATAATGGGTCAGCGAGTTTATGTAGCATGCGAGCTTAAGCCGTTAGGTGTAGGCGTAGCGAAAGCGAGTCTGAATAGGGCGTATTAGTATGTTGTATAAGACCCGAAACCGGGTGATCTAGCTATGAGCAGGTTGAAGGCATGGTAACACATGTTGGAGGACCGCACCCACCAATGTTGAAAAATTGGGGGATGACTTGTGGCTAGGGGTGAAAGGCCAATCAAACCCGGAGATAGCTGGTTCTTCGCGAAATCTATTTAGGTAGAGCGTTGGGTATCACCTTTGGGGGTAGAGCACTGGATAGGCTAGGGGGACGCGAGTCTTACCAAACCTAACTAAACTCCGAATACCAAAGAGTGTGAGCCTGGCAGACAGACAGTGGGTGCTAAGGTCCATTGTCGAGAGGGTAACAGCCCAGACTACCAGTTAAGGCCCCTAAATTATGGTTAAGTGGGAAAGGAAGTGAAACGATCATGACAGCCAGGAGGTTGGCTTAGAAGCAGCCATCCTTTAAAGAAAGCGTAACAGCTCACTGGTCTAGATAAATTGTTTTGCGCCGAAGATGTAACGGGGCTTAAACCATATGCCGACACTGTAGATAGAGGTGATAAACCTCTATGGTAGCGAAGCGTTCCGTAAGCTGATGAAGCGTCTCTGTGAAGGGGCGTGGAGGTATCGGAAGTGAGAATGCTGACATGAGTAACGAAAACAGTGTGAGAAACACTGTCACCGTAAGTCCAAGGTTTTCTGCGGCAGGTTAATCCGCGCAGAGTTAGCCGGCCCCTAAGGCGAGGGCGAAAGCCGTAGTCGATGGGAATGAGGTTAATATTCCTCAGCCTAGTGGGAAGTGACGTGTCTTGCAAGGTGTCTATCCTTATTGGATTGGATAGGCACTGAAGAGGCACCAGGAAATAGCCCCACTGTATAGACCGTACCCTAAACCGCCACAGGTGGACGAGTAGAGGATACTTAGGTGATTGAGATAACAATGTTGAAGGAACTAGGCAAAATGCCTCCGTAACTTCGGGAGAAGGAGGCCCTTTCTGTGGGCAACCATGGGGAGGGGGCACAAGCCAGGGGGTAGCGACTGTTTATTAAAAACACAGGGCTCTGCAAAGTTTTAAGACGAAGTATAGGGTCTGACGCCTGCCCGGTGCTGGAAGGTTAAGATGAAGGGTTATAATGGCTCTGATTTGAAGCCCCAGTGAACGGCGGCCGTAACTATAACGGTCCTAAGGTAGCGAAATTCCTTGTCGGGTAAGTTCCGACCTGCACGAATGGCGTAACGACTTCCCCGCTGTCTCCAACATTGGCTCAGTGAAATTGAATTCTCCGTGAAGATGCGGAGTTCCCGCGGTTAGACGGAAAGACCCCGTGCACCTTTACTATAGCTTTGCATTGGCATCAGGTTGTCATTGTGCAGGATAGGTGGGAGGCGTTGAAGCGGAAGCGTTAGCTTTTGTGGAGTCGACCTTGAGATACCACCCTGTGGCGATTTGATACCTAACCTAGCAGCGTTATCCGCTGTGGGGACCGTGCATGGTGGGTAGTTTGACTGGGGCGGTCGCCTCCTAAAAAGTAACGGAGGCGCGCGATGGTAGGCTCAGGCTGGTCGGAAATCAGTTGTAGAGTGCAATGGCGCAAGCCTGCCTGACTGCGAGACGTACATGTCGAGCAGAGACGAAAGTCGGTCATAGTGATCCGGTGGTTTCTGTGTGGAAGGGCCATCGCTCAACGGATAAAAGGTACGCCGGGGATAACAGGCTGATAACCCCCAAGAGTTCATATCGACGGGGTTGTTTGGCACCTCGATGTCGGCTCATCACATCCTGGGGTTGGAGAAGATCCCAAGGGTTCGGCTGTTCGCCGATTAAAGTGGTACGTGAGCTGGGTTTAGAACGTCGTGAGACAGTTCGGTCCCTATCTGCCGTGGGTGTTGAATACTTGAGAGGAGCTGTTCCTAGTACGAGAGGACCGGAATGGACGTACCACTGGTGGTTCGGTTGTCCCGCCCGGGGCATAGCCGAGTAGCTAAGTACGGAAGGGATAACCGCTGAAAGCATATAAGCGGGAAGCCCCCCTCGAAACAAGGTATTCCTTGAGAGTTGTGGAAGACTACCACGTTGATAGGCCTGGTGTGTAAGTGCGGTAACGTATTGAGCTAACAGGTACTAATCGCTCGATTGTTTTGAAGAGAGGGGGTTCATGTGTAGTAGTGAGTTATCTTAGAGTTTCCTAATGGAGGTGAGTGAGCGCGGGGGATGATGATAGGGGGTTGTTGGGGGTGTATTTTTCTGGCCAGGTGGTTATAGCGTGGTGGTTCCACCCGATTCCATTCCGAACTCGGTCGTTAAATGCCACAGTGCCGATGGTACTGCATCTTAAGGTGTGGGAGAGTAGGACGTTGCCTGGCCTGAAAAGTACATGACCTCACGCACTTATTGAAGGGGGGGCATCCTCTATTGGCAACTCATTTACAACAAAGGCTTGTTGCTTTGCGTCTAATGGCCAAAGCTTTTAGGGGCGGAATTTAAGGTGTGGGAGAAGGTTGCTAATGGCCAAAGCTTTTAGGGGCGGAATTTAAGGTGTGGGAGAAGGTTGCTTGAAAAGGTCATGACCTCACGCACTTATTGCAAGGGGGGGGGCATCCTATAAGATTTGGTTCCATACTGGCTCCTTCCCTCAAGATATTAGTAATGGTAATGCTTCTGTAGCTTTGACCAAGTGGCTCAAGTGCATTCGTATGAAACAGACTCGTACTGGTTATTCAGTTCCCCTATCCTATATTTGTGTTTGGGAAAAGACCAGAAAAGGACGCCTCCATAGTCACGCGCTCCTCGTCACCTCACCTGTTATAAAATGCCGCTCTCTGGAGAAATTGTGGTACGCTATGACTCGTGGATACTCTTACTCCCGACTCGTCAAAAAGCTTTACATGGTGGGCTATTTGTGTTTGGGAAAAGACCAGAAAAGGACGCCTCTATAGTCACGCGCTCCTGGTCACCTCACCTGTTATAAAATGCCGCTCTCTGGAGAAATTGTGGTACGCTATGACTCGTGGATACTCTTACTCCCGACTCGTCAAAAAGCTTTACATGGTGGGCTATTTGTGTTTGGGAAAAGACCAGAAAAGGACGCCTCTATAGTCACGCGCTCCTTGTCACTTCACCTGTTATAAAATGCCCTGTCTTACCTGTTTAGGAGAGATCAGAAAAGGACGCCTCCATAGTCACGCGCTCCTCGTCATCACCTGTTATAAAATGCCGTTCTCTGGAGAAATCGTGGTACGCTATGACTCGTGGATACTCTTACTCCCGACTCGTCAAAAAGCCGACATAGTCACGCGCTCCTTGTCACTCACCTGTTATAAAATGGAGAAATTGTGGTACGCTATGACTCGTGGATACTCTTACTCCCGACTCGTCAAAAAGCTTTACATGGTGGGCTATTTGTGTTTGGGAAAAGACCAGAAAAGGACGCCTCTAGTCACGCGCTACTCACCTCACCTGTTATAAAATGCGAAATTCTATGACTCGTGGATACACTCCCGACTCGTCAAAAAGCTTTAAAGCTTAGTCACATGGTTCTCTGGAGAAATTTGGGCTATTTGTCTTTGGTCAAAAAGCTTTACATGGTGGGCTATTTGTGTTTGGGAAAAGACCAGAAAAGGACGCCTCTATAGTCACGCGCTCCTCGTCACCTCACCTGTTATAAAATGCCGCTCTCTGGAGAAATTGTGGTACGCTATGACTCGTGGATACTCTTACTCCCGACTCGTCAAAAAGCTTTACATGGTGGGCTATTTTGGTAAAGTAGGCTCCTGTCTTAGGTTTAGGAGAAATCAAAAGACACATACTAGTAAGGAGACGGGTAATGCAGGAAGTTTATGTTGAAGAGTTTGTACAAGTGGTTGCGGGTTCTTCTTTATAATTTTTTGGTCATTGGTGGTTGTGTTGGCAGGAGGATAGAATGGCTATTGAAGGCGATGTAGCTAGTGGTAGGTACAAGGCACCCCCGTCATTGACTGCTAACAGTAGTCTCTAGCATTGTCCAACCCCCTCTCCGTGTCATTAGGATTCGTCCCTTTTTCTGGTAGAAAACGCAAGTAGGCCTCTTGCCTTTTTGTTGTGCGCAAGTTGGGGTTCTCGTGGGGTTTCTGTGGGACTTTAATTGTAGGAGATATTTTTGTATCTTGTGGCAGGATAGGGTATAATAGAGAGATGTTGTCGCGGGGTAGAGCAGTGGTAGCTCGTCAGGCTCATAACCTGAAGGTCGGAGGTTCAAATCCTCCCCCCGCAAGAAATCATAGGGGGTTAGGGGCGCGTAGCTCAGTCGGTAGAGCAAGTGACTTTTAATCACTGGGTCGCAGGTTCGAATCCTGCCGCGCTCACTGAATAGGGTGTGCAGTGTGGAATTTTTTGAAGGGATAAAAAAGAAGCTGGAATGGAGACAAAATATGTTCATAGTGTTCTTGGTTGGATGACCTTTAGGGGGACAAAAGAGGGGTTATGCGCTGCGTTTTTTGGTCGTGAGGAGGAGACATTAGGGCCTTCTGAGGGGGAGGAGCAGTCTTCGGAACGCGGGAACGCAAAGAGTGAGTGTGTTGGGTCTTCTTTTAATATTGAGGAGGCAGTGCGGGCTATAGAGTCCTATTTTCGGGGGGAGAAGTGTGCCTTTAGCCATATTCCTCTTGTGTTGAAGGGGACAAAATTTCAGTGTGCTGTGTGGGAGGCGTTGAAGGGGATACCTTTTGGGGAGACGGTGAGTTATCAGGACTTAGCGAAAAGTTTGGGGGAGGGGTCTGCGCGCAGTGTGGGTGGGGCTGTTGGGCGCAATCCTTTGTGTGTGGTGTTGCCGTGTCATAGAGTGGTGGGAAAGGATGGGCAGTTGCGGGGCTATAGAGGGGGCAGTTCTCTGAAAGCCCTTGGTCTTAAGACAGCGTTGTTACAGCATGAGGGGGCTTTATAGGACTTGTGACAAGGGAATCACCCCCTCATTAGGCTTGAGAGGTTTGGGCTGGCAAGGGTCTGGTTTCCAACCGGTTAAGAAGAGGAGTTCCCAAGTCACTGTCCACGGCGTGTGGGCGGTGATGTCTTTTTCTATGTAGTGGTGAATATCTTTTGTGAGAGGTTGTAGGGGAAGTGGCGTGAGGGTAGGGTAGTCTTTTAGGAAGTTTTTGAAGGTGGTATAGGAGAGTGTATAGGTCTGGCGGTCTCCTACGGTGAGAGCGAATCCTGCTTTGGTGAGCATATCTGTTGCGTCTTTGAGGGTTAGAAGGCGGGTTTGTTGGGGGGCGTGGGCGCCTCCTAGAGAGTGTGTTTGGGCTTCTATGAGAAGTTCGGCATATTCTTTGAGGCTTTCTTTTCCAATGAGGCTATACAACAGGAGACCATCAGGCTTCAAAAGTGATAGCAGGGTTTTTAAGAGGGAGGGCGTATTGTCCCGTTGCATTGTTCCTGCACTTAGGATGGCATCAAAGGTGTTGGGTTGAAAAGGAGGAGCATTTTCCTTTCCTTTTACGCCTTGGAAGGGCGTGGTAGAAGAGGTTGTGAGCACATCACTGAGTTGAATGACGGTACGGGTACGTTTCACCAGAAGAGGGGCAAGTGCCCCTTGTCCTATTTCCAGAACAGTAGGAAAGTCTCTTTTGATATCCCCAAGCCTTTCCATGAGGCCTTGTGTGATGAGGGTGTGCAGGTCTGACATGCCATCTTTGAAGAGGGGATTTTGTATACCTTAGCACAGGGATAAGGTTGCTATCAATTTTTGTTTGTATGTGCTAGGGTGTCTCTACAACTGCGGTATCAAAAAAAAGGCAGGGATTTGGTTTTTGAACGGCTCAAGCCTCTTTTAGAGGTGGGATTAGACCTAGTGTTTCCTCCTGTGTGTGTTTGCTGTTATGGTTCGACTTTGGATCACCACCAGCTATGCGCAAGGTGCTGGGGAAAATTGACCTTTATATCGTCTCCTAAGTGTGCACAATGCGGCTATCCCTTCCCTTACGACTTAGGAGAAGCTGCAAAGTGCCTAAAATGCTTGCGTCATCCCCCTTTATATGCCTCTATGCAGTCCTTGCTGGTGTATGATTCAAACTCCTCTCCTTTGATTATCAGCTTTAAGTATGGTGATAAGCTGTTTCTCACGAAAATATTTTGCCGCTTATTATCAGGCTTGCTAGAGGAGTTGGCTTGTGTGATAGAGAAAAAAGAACCACTGCTGGTAGTCCCTGTGCCCTTACACTGGTTGCGGCAGTTTTTTCGCCACTATAATCAAGCAGCCTTTCTGTGTAAGGGACTCTTCCCTTATGTCAACGCCTTGTTCCCTTCAAGCCAATATCTCCCTGATTGTATTGTGAGAACACGGTATACAGGTAGTCAAAAAGGGAAGAATGTGGAGAGGCGAGCCCGTAATGTACGGAAAGCTTTTGCTCTTTCATGGCGTCACCGCAAGACAATAGAAAATCGCATTGTCCTTGTTGTAGATGATATCGTGGCTTCTTCCGCTACAGTCAACGAAGTCGTGAAGGTCTGTCTGAAAGGTGGAGCGCGTGCTGTACACATTTTGTCCTTGGCTAGAACTATGGGACGCACCTCTAACCACTTCTAAAAAAGACCGCCTTGTTAGTATTATCCCTCTATGCTACCATTGACGATATGAACAAGATGGATGAGAAAAAAAAGATAAAAATTACGCTCTATATCAAGTGGTATTGTCCCTTTTGTCAACGCGCCATGGCGCTCTTAAAGAAGACCGGCTACCCCTTTAAGACCATTGAGGTGACACAAGCCCTAGAGGAGTTTGAGACAATGAAAAAGCGCTTCAATGTCCGCACAGTTCCACAAATTTTTTTCGGCTCTTCTCATATTGGAGGATGTGACGATTTACTAGCACTTCAGAAAAATAATCTCCTGTACACGCATCTTTTATCCCTTGAACAACAGGGTGAAGAAGAAGCACCACCACCCGTAAAGCACACCCGCCCATAAGCTATTTTCTCAAGGAAGGCGAAAGACCTTGACAAAAAATCCGCATGTCTTTGAGCGCTTGCTCCGCTTGCTCCGCTTTCCGCCCCCCTCCTTGCGCTAAGGTATCACTCCCTCCACCGCCTGTACCCCCTAGCGCTTTTACCCCTACTGCTACAATCTCAGGGGCTTTGTGGTATGACGCCCCCCCCCCCTCTCCTCCTCCCCCCCCACTCACCCCCACAATCACCACAGCTTTCTCCTTCTCCTCCTTCACAACCAACGCAATGACAACCCGCTCTTTTTTCAGATTCTTCACCGCCTCTTTCACAAGCGTATGACCCTCCTTAGAAGAAATCTCCTCCAACACTAACCCCTTGAACATAACAGAACGCACTAGATTCCCCTTCTGTTGCCTAAGAGCTTGCGCAGCAATCTGTAGCCGAAGACGCCGATTCTTTTTCCTTTCACCCGCTAAAGCCTCCTGTGTCTCCTCAAAAACATCCTGAAGCGCTTTTTCTTTGTCTGTTAAATGCTCAATAGCAATAGCCCCCGCACAGGCTTCTATACGTCTAATCCCAGTGCCTATGCCATATTCCTTCGTGAGTGCTACCCCGCCAATATCTCCTGTTGTCTCCACATGCGTACCACCGCATAACTCTACAGAAAATGGCGTCTTCCCCTTCCACCCCGTATAAAGCGTCTTCTCTTCCTCCCCCATGGCAATGACCCGCACCTTCCCTCCGTATTTCTCCCCGAATAACGCTAAGGCCCCTGTTTCTAAAGCCTCCTCTTTTGGCATTTCTTTCACCATGACAGGGGTATCCCTTAAAATCTGCCTGTTAACCTCCCCTAGTGCTTCAGACAACGCCTCTTGGGGAATAGGCCCTTGGTGCTGGATATCAAAACGCAGCTTTTCGGCATCGATATAAGACCCTTTTTGTTGTACCTGTTCCCCTAAGACCTTGCGTAAGGACTGATGCAATAAATGCGTTGCACTATGGTGCTTAGAGATGGCTTTGCGTAAGCCTTCCTTCACGATAATCTTCGCGGTTTTTCCAATGCATGTGGAAAGTGTGTCACGTGAAACTTTTACATCGTCTCTGCGCACAGTATGCACAAAAACCCCTTCTTTTGTTTTTTGTGTGTCTGTGATATGAAAAAGGATTGTCCTTTTCTCATTGAGTTCCACCCACATGTCTCCTCTGTCCCCTATTTGTCCGCCGCCTTCAGCGTAACAGGGAGTTTTATCCAGTACAATCTGGTGGTATTCTTTATCTAATGGTTGAATCCCTAGAATTTTCCCACGGCAAGGCGGCAGTTTCCCCCCTAATCCTGACTTTCCGTACCCTACGAATTGCGTTGGGGGAAAGGCTTGTTCCTTTAAGGAGTCTGCTAGGGGCCATTTTTTCCCAACTCGACTTCCTTCTGTAGTAGACGCCCAAGCTGCTTGTTGGGATTCTCGTCGTCTTGCAGCCATGGCGTTCTCAAAGCCTTTATAGTCCAGCGTTTTATTGTGGCTACGGAGAATGTCCGCTGTTAAATCCACAGGGAATCCATAGGTATCGTACAAGAGGAAGACCTTATCTCCTTTGAGTATCTTTTGGGAGGTCGAAAGAAAGGGGGAGAGGAGTTTCATGCCTTGTGAGAGATTCTTCAAGAATTGTTCTTCTTCTTGTTTGATAACGGCTTCAATGAAGGCTTGTTGCCTGTTGAGTTCTGGGTAAGGGGTTTTGAGGTGTTGGGCTAGGGTTTGTACGAGGCTGTAGAGCAAGGGTTTTTCATAGCCTAATAAATAAGCGTGTCGCATGCCGCGTCTGATGAGTCGGCGCAGGACATAGCCTCTCCCTTCATTAGAGGGGTGAAGACCATCACTGATTAAAAAGCTACAAGCCCGTACATGGTCTACAATGACCTTGTGGGAGGCAGAGAGGGTATTCGTGCGGGTTTTCTCCCAGCATTTTTCTAGCAAAGGCTGAAATAAAGAGGTTTCATAGTTGTCTGTTTTTCCTTCTATGATGGCTGTGGCGCGTTCTAAGCCCATGCCGGTGTCAATACAGGGAGAAGGCAAAGGCGTGAGTGTGCCGTCTGTTTGCCGATTGTATTCCATAAAGACGAGGTTCCATATTTCAACGAATCTGTCTCCTTGTTCTTTTGGCGCCCCCGGGGGAGTGCCTTGTCGGGATGCTCCGTGGTCATAGAAAATTTCAGAACAAGGCCCACAAGGCCCCACATCCCCCATAGACCAAAAATTGTCCTCTGTTTTAATAGAGAGAATACGCCCATCAGAAAATCCCGCGAGAGATTTCCACAAGTGTCTAGCTGTTTCATCTGTATGATAAACTGTTATCAATAATTGCTCTTGCTTCAGACCAAGAATTTTGTGAAGGAACGCCCAAGCCATGTGAATAGCCTCTTCTTTGAAGTAGTCGCCAAAGGAAAAATTGCCAAGCATTTCAAAGAAGGTATGATGTCGCGTTGTATAGCCTACTTGTTCTAGGTCATTGTGTTTACCGCCTGCGCGCAAGCATTTTTGAGCGGTTACCACGCGCTTAAAAGGGGCGCGTGGGGGCGTGAGAAAATACTCTTTGAAGGGCACCATACCGGCTGCTGTGAAAAAAAGCGTTTGGTCGTCTTCCGGTATAAGAGAACTTGTTTCTATAAGCCGGTGATTGTGTTTTTTGAAGTGCTCTATGAAAGCTTGTCTTATGTCATCCATAGTCTTTGAGCAAGTGCGCGGAGGAAGTTTCGGTATCCTGTTGGCGTAGTGTGTTCCGCAAGTCATCGATGGAAACAAGCTTGCCTTCTTGTTCTATATACCACCAGCCCCAGCCATTACAAGAGGTCTTGCCGGTGACTAGGGCAGCGAGTTGATGTAAAGAGCCTCTTTGTCCTGTTGCTGTTAAGACGAGGGAGCCATCGGCGGTGACGAGGGCGCTGTGGCGTTTTGAGCGGTCCCATAGAGGCGTCCCCGGCGTTACCATACCACAAGACACTAAAGAGCCAAAAGGAATGCGGCGCAGTTTTTTCGGCTCTCTAAAGGGGAGGGTGAAGCTCTTAGGAGTGGCTGAGGTTGCTTCAATCCGTTTCTTTGCAATCATGGCGTAGGGGCGATTTTCTTCAATACCAAGAAAGGTACGTCCCAAAGTTTTCGCCGCAACCCCTGTTGTGCCTGTGCCGAAAAAAGGGTCTAAAATGCAATCACCGCCGTTTGTAGAGGCTAAAACAATGCGGTAGAGCAAACTTAGGGGCTTTTGCGTTGGGTGTAGCGCCTTTTTATCTCGCTTGAGTCGTTCAGCGCCTTGACACAGAGGCAAGTACCAATCCGAACGCATTTGTTTGCCATCGTTAAAAACCTTCATGGCGTTGTAGTTAAAAGTTGGACGCCTATGGGTTTTTCCGCACCAAATCAGTGTCTCATGGGCGTTGGTAAAACGCGACCCTTGAAAATTCGGCATGGGATTATCTTTAATCCATAAAATATCGTTGTAAATCCAAAACCCTACATCCTGTAGTATCTTGCCGATTCGAAAAATGTTGTGATAGGTGCCAATGACCCAAAGGCTGCCATTAGGCTTGAGTAGACGTTGTACTTGTAGAAGCCACTTCTTTGTAAAGCGGTCGTAATGATGAAAGCTTTGAAAGCGATCCCAAGGAGAGCGAACCCCGGACACAACAGATGTATCAGGACGCCGCAAAATAGAAGAGGAAAGCTGTAAATTATAAGGAGGGTCCGCAAAAACCATGTCTATGGAATCGCTTTTAAGCCATGACATGACCTCTAGGCAATCCCCAATGAGCAAACGCCCCCCTTGAAGGCGAAGGTCTTGTTGTTGAGAGACTAAAGAGGCAGGCATCTTTATCCTTAAGTTTCAGTCCTATCAGAGTAAGGATAAGGCTGTGTAAAGTCAAACCCGAAAAGAAAGGCGGTGATAAGGAGTGAGACCATAACGCTGGATAGCCTCTTTATGAAAAGGAGTAGGATAGCCTACATTTGTGTCCCATCCATAAAAGGGATAAAGCAGATGAAGTTTCCTAAGCAGTCTGTCTCGAATCACCTTAGCGATAATAGAAGCTGCTGCACAAGGGGCATAGGTGGCATCCGCCTTTTTTTCCGCCCGTCCTTTGAAACCGGAAGGCATTTCCGGCACCTGTAGCCCATCCATCAAGAAGGTTTTAGAACAGAAAGAGGGCAAGGCTAATAACGCCTGCTTTGCCGCTTTCAAAGAGGCCTGTAAAATGTTGAGTTGGTCAATTTCCTTCTCCCATACAGCCCCAACGCCGAAGACGCTATGCAGTTGTAACTTGCGCATCATTCTGTTGCGTCTAGCCTCTGTCAAGGTCTTACTATCGGCAATGCCTGTTAATGAGACATTGCTCTTCAAGCAACAGGCAACCGCTATCACAGGCCCAACCAAAGCCCCGCGTCCCACTTCATCTACACCAATCAGATTCTTTGGATTCTTCAACATACAATACCACCACAACCCTTTCCCTATTCCTTACCGAATAGGTGGGAATCGTTCCGCCCTGCCTAACCCCCATTGCTGTAAAAATCGTGAAGACAATAACCAGATAGGACTGATAACCAAACTCAAGGTAATTAACGACACGCTTAACTCATACATATAAGAATCCACCAGCAGGATTTTTTTCGCTAGAGTAAGGAGAATAAAGGAAAATTCTCCAATTTGCCCGAGAATCGTTGCGGTGAAAAACGCCTGTTGGTTAGGCGTGCTGAGAATCTTAAGCCAAAAAGCATTCATCAGTGTTTTCCCAACAGTGACAACAAGGAGTAAAAGAGAAATAATCGTAAGGTTCTCGACAATAAATTTAATGTCTACCAATAACCCTACAAGAACAAAAAACACCATCATTAAAAGCGCTTGTAGCGGGTGCGTCGCATTTCGGATTTTCTTGTTTTCTTGCGTATTTCCCAATAATAATCCCGCTAAAAATGCCCCGTATTCCTCTGATAGTCCTAAAAAACCACAGACAACGGCGCTCCCTAGACAAAACACCACGGCGCTGATGGCTGTAATCTCAGAATTGACCGTAAAAGCTAGCAAGGAAGGTAGTATTTTCTTCTTGCGACTCATGGCGTAGATAATGCCTCCTAAGAGCAAAAATCCTATGCCTGCTACTGTCAAGGCTTTGATAATCTCAACCCCTCCTCCTGCCGATGCTAAAGCGGGGAGAATCACCAACATGGGAATCACACTCAAATCCTGTGCTATCAAAATTCCTATAACAAGAGAGCCTACTTTCTTATTCTCCGCCCCGGACTGGTCCAACATTTTGATGGCGACTGCTGTAGAACTAAGAGAAAGCGCGAAGCTACAAAATAAGGCAATCCCAAGCGGAATAGTTGTCACCTGCCACACAATCAAAGCCACTAAACACAACCCCCCCAACTGCAAGACCGTAAACCCTAAGGCAACCTTCCATACCTTGAGAAAACACTCCAGTTTTAAGTCTATGCCTATCAAAAATAATAATAACAAAACCCCTATATCCGCTAAGATATGTATCTCCTCATGATCTCCTACAAGACCTAACACCGATGGCCCCAAAATGACGCCTGCTAAAACATATCCTAACAAGGGCGCTTGCCGCAGTGCCGCAAACCCGGCGCCTAACAATAACGCAATGCAACCAATAACTGCTATTTCAATCAGAGGACTCATCGTAGAAAATCGCTAAAAAATGCACGCCCCATTAACACTATGCCCTTGTTTAATGAAATCATAAAAAAATATTTTAGCCTGAAATTCCCACACTATCAAAACTAACTAGTATAAATATATTAAAAATTGCTTCTGTTAAATCTCAATGTTATTATAGCGGAATTATCTTTACATTATTATTGAAATAAAATGTTAGAATGAGTACCGAAATTTGTAATTTTTAACACTTTTTTATGAAGTTCTAAGACAAGATAGGCAAGACTCTTTTGGTACTCGATGGAGGACGCAGCATGCGTGTTTTAGTGATAGAGGATGATTGTCAAGTTGTAACGCTTTTGGAGAAGGCTTTTATCAATAGAGGGTTTGTGTTTTATAGCACAGACCTCGGGGAAGAAGGTATTGACTTAAGCAGAATCTATGATTATGACATTATCTTATTGGATTTATCACTTCCAGATATCCATGGCTATGATGTGTTGAAGTCCTTGCGCAGTAAGAAGGTCAGGACTCCTGTTTTGGTGTTATCAGGAAGTAAGTCTGTGAAGGATAAGGTAACGGCTTTAGGGCATGGTGCGGATGATTACATGACGAAGCCTTGGGATAAGGATGAGATTCTCGCACGCACAGTTGCTATTGTGCGGCGTTCTAAGGGGTTTCCAGATTCGGTCATTAGAACGGGGAAATTGTGTGTGAATCTTGATAAACGCTCTGTGACGGTGGACAATGTGCCGATTCATTTAACGTTGAAGGAGTATGGCATTTTAGAATTATTTTCCTTACGCAAAGGCATGACGTTAACGAAGGAAATGTTTTTGAATCACTTATACGGCGGAATAGATGAGCCAGAGATTAAAATTATTGATGTGTTTATCTGTAAGTTGAGGAAGAAGCTACAGCAATATTTAGGGGATGTTTCCTATATAGGGACTACATGGGGGAAAGGGTATTTTTTGAGGAATCTCCCGCCCGTAGAGGTTGATGATTCAAAGGATGAGAAGGAAACTACTCTGTAGCGGGGGGGGTTCCTTAGAGGTGTTTTTGGTAAATGGCACTGCTGAGGGCGTGAAAGTCTCCTCTTTGAGGCATAATCCTTCTTCTGTGCCGAGGATTAAGGTGCCAAAGCTACTCTGTAGCGGGGGGGGGTTCCTTAGAGGTGTTTTTGGTAAATGGCACTGCTGAGGGCGTGAAAGTCTCCTCTTTGAGGCATAATCCTTCTTCTGTGCCGAGGATTAAGGTGCCAAAGCTACTCTGTAGCGGGGGGGGTTCCTTAGAGGTGTTTTTGGTAAATGGCACTGCTGAGGGCGTGAAAGTCTCCTCTTTGAGGCATAATCCTTCTTCTGTGCCGAGGATTAAGGTGCCAAAGCTACTCTGTAGCGGGGGGGGTTCCTTAGAGGTGTTTTTGGTAAATGGCACTGCTGAGGGCGTGAAAGTCTCCTCTTTGAGGCATAATCCTTCTTCTGTGCCGAGGATTAAGGTGCCAAAGCTACTCTGTAGCGGGGGGGGGTTCCTTAGAGGTGTTTTTGGTAAATGGCACTGCTGAGGGCGTGAAAGTCTCCTCTTTGAGGCATAATCCTTCTTCTGTGCCGAGGATTAAGGTGCCAAAGCTACTCTGTAGCGGGGGGGGGTTCCTTAGAGGTGTTTTTGGTAAATGGCACTGCTGAGGGCGTGAAAGTCTCCTCTTTGAGGCATAATCCTTCTTCTGTGCCGAGGATTAAGGTGCCAAAGCTACTCTGTAGCGGGGGGGGGTTCCTTAGAGGTGTTTTTGGTAAATGGCACTGCTGAGGGCGTGAAAGTCTCCTCTTTGAGGCATAATCCTTCTTCTGTGCCGAGGATTAAGGTGCCAAAGCTACTCTGTAGCGGGGGGGGTTCCTTAGAGGTGTTTTTGGTAAATGGCACTGCTGAGGGCGTGAAAGTCTCCTCTTTGAGGCATAATCCTTCTTCTGTGCCGAGGATTAAGGTGCCAAAGCTACTCTGTAGCGGGGGGGGTTCCTTAGAATCACCTTTCCACTTATTGGACATAGTCATGAGGACGTGGTGCGCGAGAAAGCTACTCTGTAGCGGGGGGGGGTTCCTTAGAGGTGTTTTTGGTAAATGGCACTGCTGAGGGCGTGAAAGTCTCCTCTTTGAGGCATAATCCTTCTTCTGTGCCGAGGATTAAGGTGCCAAAGCTACTCTGTAGCGGGGGGGGTTCCTTAGAATCACCTTTCCACTTATTGGACATAGTTATGAGGACGTGGTGCGCGAGAAAGCTACTCTGTAGCGGGGGGGTTCCTTAGAGGTGTTTTTGGTAAATGGCGCCGCCGAGGGGGTGAAAGTCTCCTCTTTCCTTGAGGCATAATCCTTCTTCTGCGCCGAGGATTAGGATGCCGTTGGTATTGAGGGCTTCTATGAGTCTTTCTAGGATATTGCCTTTCCACTTATTGGACATATACATGAGGACGTGGCGCGCGAAGATGAGGTGGAATTTTCCTAAGGAATGGAAGTTTTCTATGAGATTAATTCTCTTCCAAGTGATGGTTTGTTTTAAGTCTTTGTTGATGATCCATGAGTCTTTGTCTTTGTGGAAGTATGTGATGAGGTGTTGGATTGGCAAGCCGCGTTGGACATCGAAGTGAGAGAATCGTCCTTTGCGTGCTTTATTGAGGGCTTTTGTTGAGAGGTCGCTTCCTATAAAGGTTTGGCATTTTCCCTGCAAGGATTTCAGTGTCATTGCGAGACTGTAGGCTTCTTGTCCTGAGGAGCAAGCGGCGACCCAGAGTCTTAGGTTTTGTGTTGTCTTCAGAAGGTTTGGTAAGACGGTTTGCTTGAGCAAGCGGAAGGTTTCACGGCCTCTAAAGAAGGAGGTTTCTCCTATCATGAGGGTTTCTATCATATCGTTTCTGAGGGGAGTAGGTTTTCTGGTGAGGTCTGCTAGGGCTTCAAAGGAGGGGATGGAGTGTTGCTCCATGAGGGGTTTGAGGCGTTGCATGAGGAAGTATTGTTTTTCTTCTCCCATTTTTATGCCGCTTTGCGTGTGTAGGGTGTGGAGCAGTGTTTGCAACGTTTGTTGTTTCATGTTGCCTCTGTCATATTTGCTCTGATGAGTGTGTTGATGAGCTGTTTTGTTGTGATAGGCGGTGGGGCTAGGTTTTCCTGAGCGATTTTTCTTGGCATAGACCAGGAGGTTGTTTGGGATTCTTCGATGAGGTGGATAGTTCCTTGATGGTGGTGGATTGCTCTTGCGCCGTTGAGTCCGTCGATACAGAGGCCGGAGAGAAAGACAGCCCAAGTACGGTTTTTGAAGGCTTGAGCGGCGGAAGTTGTCATTTTATCCATGGAAGGACAGAGTTCGTCGGGAGAGGTTGGGGGGATGATGGTGACGTATTTGCTAGGGGTGTTGCTGATGATGAGATGGGCGTTGTGGGGGGCGAGATAGGCGTGTCCTTCAAGGAGTGGGAGCGGCTGGTGGGGAATACTTAAGGTGTTGGGGCCTGCGCAGTGAAGTTGGTAGGCGAATCGCCCAAGCAGGGTGGCTGGTAAGTGCTGTGTGACCAACATAGGCACTTTGAGTTTGGGAAGAGAGGAAAAAATTTCTAGCAACCCCTTTGTACCGCCTGCTGATGATGCAAACACTAAAATATCGCCGCCGGGCATAGAGAGGGTGAAAGCTTGCTTATTGTCAAAAAACCATATCTGTGGAGAAGTTACCTAGCATCAAAAGGGTTATAGCAATCCCACAGCTGTGAATTTATCTTGAATAATTTCCTTATCAAAGGGTTTCATAATGTATTCATTGGCGCCCGCTGCTATAGCTTTGCGGATATGTTGCATCTGTGAATTTGTTGTACAGAAGAGAACTTTCGGGGCATCCCCTCCGGTGAGTTTCCTCAAGCGGTGTAAAAACTCCAAGCCGTCCATTTCCGGCATATTCCAGTCCAATAACACCCCATCAGGCATATGCTGTCTACACGCTATCAGTGCTTCCTTGCCGTTACAAGCTTCTGTTGTATCGAATCGTAGCTCAGCTAGTATCCGCTTTGCTACTTTGCGGATGACATTGGAATCATCAACGATGAGAATATGGCTCACTTGTCCGTCACCTGTGTGCTGTGGGTGCTCATGTTCTCTACTAAGGCTTCAACATTCAACATTGGTATCATTTCGTCTCCTAAATAGGCAATTTGTTGACAAAAACGTTTCCATCCTGTAGTGCTTCCTGTGGGTGTTGGCAAGAGATGAAAGTTTTGTATTGCAATCACAGAGGAGGCTTTTTCTACTAGAAGACTATAGGGGTCTTCTTTGACTTTAATAATAACGTGGCACAATTTTTTCATCTGTTCAGGCGTAGGAGGGGGGAATTGTAAAGGAGAATGTAAATCCATAGCGGGCACAATTTGTCCTCTTAAGTTAATGAGTCCTGCGATTCCTTTTGGACTTCTAGGAACTAAGTTTAAGGGTGTGTGCCTTAAAATGTTGTAAACATGTTGAACATCAATGCCAAAGAGGTTGTTATGTAACAGAATTGAGACGAGGGCTTTGGTCTTCATGGTGAGTTCAAAGACGTGAGGAACGCTGGGTCTAAAATGCTTAAAATTTTTCCCTTTAGGACAGCATGTCCCAGGAGTCCGGGTTTGGGAGAGGCAGAGGATTGTATAGGCGGAATCGGAGACATCTCTAGGATGTCTTCAATGATGAGGGCGCTTTGTATGTCTTTGTGGCAGAGAATCACTATTCTTTGATTCCTATGCTGGAGCTTAAGGATGGTCTCTGTTTTCTCCAAGGGCCAGCAGTAAAGAGGCAAGATTGTGTCTTGGTATCGTAAAACCCAGCCGTGATGGCTTTTCATGAGGTCTAGGGCTGTCAAGTCTTCTATCCGTTTGACCGATTCTAGCGGTAAAGCATAGAGCTTATCATCTTCTGGCAAACGAAAAATTACCATCTGTGGATCCTCTGAGGTCTGCCTAAGAGAAGAGGAGGCTTCTTTTTTGAGTGCGCTCAGATGACCGACTCGCTTAGCAAGCGTATTAGGGTCTAAAATCATGGCGACAGAACCATCTCCTAATAAGGTGCTCCCTGAGTAGATATCTAAAGACCGAAGCGGCGGCACAAGGGGTTTGGCTACAATTTCCTCTGTGGTGACAATGCTTTCTACTAGAAGACCAAACAGATGTCTTCCGTAAGTGAGTAACACAACAAACATCTCCTTTCTGTCCGTCAAGCCTAGTATGTCCTGAAGGGAAAGAAGCGGAATCAGTTGCTCTCTTAAAGACAACAAAGGCGTATGATGCAAGGTTTTAAGACTCGCTTTTGTCTTGCCACTGCCTAAACGTACAACTTCACTGATGGAAAATTTCGGCAGTACCACTTTAATGTCTCCACAGGAGACAATCATGGCAGAAGTAATGGCTAAGGTGATCGGAATCACAATTTCCATACAAGAGCCTTGCTGTGGAGTTGATTGTAAGGTGACAGCACCCCCTACGCCCTCTACATTGGTTTTCACCACATCTAACCCGACTCCCCTTCCAGAGACAGAAGAAAGATGCTGCGCCGTTGAAAAGCCCGGCGCAAACAAGTATTGTAGCTGCTTTTCATAGGATAATTGCTTTAATTCTTCAGAAGACACAAGCTCTTCATTGAGAAGTTTTTCCCTCAAACGCTCTGGGCAAACACCACAGCCATCATCTTGTAGTGAAATGGCAATATAACCGCTTTCCTGACGCGCTTTCAGAGTTAAAGACCCCGTTTGGCTTTTCCCTAAAGCCTTCCGTTCTTGAGGCGTTTCAATGCCATGATCTAACGCATTCCGTACACAATGCACAAGAGGGTCTTTAATAGCCTGTAAAACCTGTCTGTCTACCTCAATGTGACCACCTTCCATTGTGATTTTTGCAAACTTGTTGAAAGATTTACTGATTTGCCGCACAAGTCCCGGTAACGTGTTCCAAGCATTTTCAATAGGCTGCATGCGGGTTTTGAGAATCGTTTCCTGTAATTCTGAAATCACAGAGGACATTTGCTGTAAACACTGCCCTTCCAAAGACTTTTTCTCCAGCATGCTATTGCGACTCAACACAAGTTCCCCTGTGAGATTCATTAAACGTTCCAATAATTGTAAAGAGACCCGCACACTCTTCTGTTCACCAGTAGTGGAATGAAAAGAGGACGGTTTCTGCCCCTCCTTGTCTTTCTCTTCTGTTGTTGTAGGAGGCGTTTTTGTTGTCTGTTCCTCCTTGTCTTTCTCTTCTGCTGTTGTTGTAGGAGGCGTTTTCAGGGGAGGCTGCGCACAAGCCGTTTTGAGTTCAGTGTCTATCTTCTTGAAGTCGGCCGGTAAGGGGTCTGGTTCGGCGGCGTTATTTTTAGCGCTCTTGATAAGTGTCTCTAGCAGTGCAGAGGCTTTGAGTATTGTGGTAATCAGGTCGCTGTCACAGTCTTTCTTCCCTTCTCTTATCTGGTCTAATAGGCTTTCGGCGTTATGGGCGATTGTTGAGATGGCCTTGAAGTTCAGAAAGCCTGCTGAACCTTTAATGGTGTGTAGGATTCTGAAGATATCACCGATGAGCTTGGTGTGTTCTTGTTTGTCATGGCTTTCCTCTAAGTCCAAGAGCATATTGTTTAAGGCTGTCAAGGACTCGAGGCTTTCTTCTGCAAACTCGGTGAGCAGTTCTGTATCCATGAGCGAGTGATTTCGTGTGAAGAGTCTATTCTAGCGCTGATGGCTTAAACTTTATTAAAGTTCTTAGTCTTTTAAGATTGGGAAGGAAACGGTTAAGTGTTGTCCTTTTTTGTAAGAGACAGAGATTTTTTTGTCTTGCAGGTATTGTCTGATGAGTCTCATGGTGATGAAGGAGGAGTTGTGAGGGGATGGGTGCGGTGTTGTGAGGATTTTTAGGCAGTCATCTTGGAGTACGAGTTTTTCTCCTTGGGCTTTGATGGAGCAGGTATCAGGTGAGGAGTGGATGAGAATCTGTCCTGTACCTCTTAGGCTTTTGGCCATTTGGGCGATGAGGGAGACGGCCATTGGGATAGTGTTGCCTTTGAGGTCTGTGTGATGATGGGAGGTGAGTGAGAGGTTGGGAAAGATGTGTTGTAGGGTTTGTATGACCTCTGTCCAAGGAGGAGCTGGGGTTTCATAGCTGAAGGATAAAGCGGCGATAGTGAGTGTATTTTCCAAGTGTTTGAGGGCTAGGTCTCTTTGCTGTGGCGAGGGGTTGTATTTGAGATTTTGTAGGATGACAAGGCTGTTGGCGCAATCGTGGAGGACTTTTGCCACGGCATGGGAGATGATTTTCAGGGTGTTAGACATCGGAGGCGCTTTTCTTTTGTTGCGGATTGTAGTACTTTGGAATCTCGCGCCGATAACTCAGTTGGATAGAGTACCAGGCTACGAACTTGGAAGTCGGGGGTTCGAGTCCTCCTCGGCGCGCTTTTCTTTCTGGTGTTCTCCTTTCTGTGCTAGTGGTGCGAGTGTTTTGAGATGAAGGTCTCTTTGGGGATAAGGAATTTCGATGTGGTGTTCTTGAAACTTTTTCCAAATTTCCATCATGACCTCGCTTTTGGGTTGAAAACGTCCCTTAGCAACATCCTTTATCCAAAAGAAAAGCGAGAGGTCAATACTACTGTCATTGAAACGTCTTAAATAGCACATAGGTGGCGGGTCTTTGAGACTGTGGGGGGAAGCAGCTTCTAATAAAATCTCTTTGGCTTTTTCAATATTGCTGTTGTAGGCAATTCCTACATCTACTTGGATGCGTCCTCTGGAGTGGCTAAAGGTCCAATTCAACACACGATGATTAATAAACTCTTCATTAGGAATCATGATTTCCCTGCCATCAAAGGTTTCAAGTAAAATGTAGCGCGAGCGGATTTTTCTCACAAATCCCGTGGTGCCATCTTGGAGTTCAATGAGGTCTTCAATTTTCAGAGACTGCTCAAACATCAGGATAATGCCACTGATGAAGTTGGAGGCGATTTTTTGTAGCCCAAATCCAATACCAATACCAACAGCTCCCCCTAAAATGGCTAAAGACGCAAGCTTAATCCCAAGAATCTGAAGAAACAAAAGCCCACACAAGGTATAGATGAGACCGCGGGTCAATTTTTCTAAGAAGACCTTATGTTGAGATTGTAATTTCTTATGGTGTTGAATCTTTTTATCGAAAAATCCAATGGCTATCAGCGATAGCCAAAAGAGTATCAGAAACGCAAGAATGCCCTTGAAAATTGTGTAAAGAGAGAGCCTAACGCCCCCGATGGTAAAGGCAAGAAGGTCGCTATCGAGCCATTGTTTCAAGGGATTATAGTAGCCCCCTATTTCAAAGACAATAAGCACTATAAGCCCAAGAGGTAATAAGGCTTTGAGAGTCCACAGAGGAGGACGTAACAGATACTGGCGCACAGATTTTTTCATTCAGGCCTCTCCTTGTACCATACGCTAAAGTGTGAAATAGGGCAACCTAAAGAGTAGGAGGTATCCTTAGCGGGTGTCTTCTTCAGGACGAGGTCATAGTGCCTACAAGAGACAAGAAGAAAGTAGGAGTAAAACTTTCTTTCAACATTATGCTGGTATAAGAGGCAAGAAGAAAGTGGGAATAAAACTTTCTTTCAACATTATGCTGATATAATGTTATCTGTAATCATTTTCTAGAGAAACAGGTTGAAATTGGTATGATTGAGCAGTTTATGTCTTTTGTGGAGGAGAGTGTAGCTTCTCCTATGGTGATGGGGTTTTTATTTTTTCTAGGACTTTTTGTTTTGATAGGTCTTATGTCCGTTGTGAAGAGTCGTGGTACCACTGAAGATTATTTATTAGCGGGTAGGAATGTTAAGCCATGGCTTGCAGGTCTTTCGGCTATAGCGACCAATAATAGTGGTTTTATGTTTACTGGCATGATTGGTTTTACCTATATTTATGGTGTGTCAGCGATATGGTTATTGCTTGGGTTTTTATTTGGAGATTTGTTTGCGTCTTTGGTGGTTCATAAGCGTTTACGGGCTGTTTGCGAGCAGGAGGAGATTTTGACGTTTTCAGGAGCGCTTAGTCGTTTTTATGGAGAGGATTACAGATTTCTGAGAATGCTTATAGGTCTTATTACTGTTGTGTTTTTAGGGTCTTATGCGGCGGCACAGTTTATGGCTGGGAGTAAAGCTTTGTATGTTTTGTTTGGCTGGCCGTATCATGTGGGGGCTATTATAGGGGCTGGTATTGTGTTGCTTTACTGTTTTTCAGGAGGGATACGGGCCTCTCTCTGGACTGATGTGGCGCAGTCTTTTATTATGCTTTTTTCTATGCTCTTGTTGTTTTTGGCGACGGTTGAGTTTATAGGCGGAAAAGAGGCGTTCTTTGATGGGCTACTTGTAGCCTCAGACAGCTATTTGGATCTCTTTCCTCCTGCTTCTGATTTTGGTGTTCCTGTTGTGGGGCCTTTTCTATTTGTTATGGGGTGGTTTTTCACAGGGATGGGAGCCGTAGGACAGCCTCATATCATGATTCGATTCCTAGCTGTGAATAAAACGGAAAATATTATGAGACTGCGCTTTTATTATTATGGCTGGTATGCGCTTTTTTCCCTTCTTGTTTTTGGATGTGGATTGGTAGCACGCATAGCTTTATATGTGGGAGAGGGGCAGTTTGACCCGGAGCTAGCCCTTCCTTTATTATCGTTCCAAGTTTTGCCCGGTGTTCTTGTTGGGCTGATTCTCGCGGGACTTTTTGCTGCTACCATGTCAACAGCGGACTCTCAAATCTTGAGTTGTTCTGCTGCCTTAACACGAGATTTTAAGAAAAATCACCAAGCCTCTTACTGGTTTACGAAGTTAGTGACCGCTATTGTTGTGACCTTTGCTCTTTTTATTGCCCTACACGGCCCTCGAAGTGTTTTTCAACTTGTCATTTATTCTTGGTCCATACTAGGCAGTTGCTTTGCGCCGTTAATTTTTGTCTTGACTCTTGGAGGGAGACCGTCTGAGAGGACGGCTATTGCTATGGTGTTAACGGGGCTAGGTGCGATTATCCTATGGTCTGTTTTTAACGGTGATGCTATTACGCGCGGGATTGTACTGGGTATTATTGCTGGCTTTGTTCCGTTTCTTCTATCGAAAGACAACGTTTCCAAGCACTCACAGGAGAAACTCTCCAAGGTGAAGGGCGTTTGAGAAAAAGCGGGGGAGCCGTAGGAGTGCATCTTAAAGGGATTAGCCCAAAATGATGAGGGATGACTCTCAAAGGGTGCGTGATAAGTGAGAGCAGTCTTGAAGGGATTAGCCCCAAAATGATGAGGGATGACTCTCAAAGGGTGCGTGGTGATAAGTGAGAGCAGTCTTGAAGGGATTAGCCCCAAAATGATGAGGGATGACTCTCAAAGGGTGCGTGGTGATAAGTGAGAGCAGTCTTGGAGGGATTAGCCCCAAAATGATGAGGGATGACTCTCAAAGGGTGCGTGGTAGGATAAGTTCAGCAGTCTTATATGGTGCGGGCGTTGTCGTGCCAAGCCACGCATTTTTGTTTTCCGGCGCCAAGTCCTTCAATACTGTGTTGTACGATATCACCCGGGGCTAAGTATTGTATGGGAGACTGTCCGCGTCCAGAGCCTGAAGGGGAGCCTGTACTGATAACATCTCCGGGATGCAGACTCATAAAGTGACTTAAGTAGTGGACAATATAAGGAATGGTGAAAATCATCTTAGAGGTATGACTGTTTTGCATTGTCTTACCATTGACTGATAGCGTGATATCTAAATTGTGTGGGTTAGGGATTTCCTCTTTTGTTACGAGCCATGGCCCCATAGGCCCAAAAGTATCAAAGCTTTTTCCCTTTGTCCATTGCCCTCCTCTTTGTATTTGCATCATTCTTTCCGATATATCGTTCATCAGACAATAGCCTGCGATATAATTCATTGCTTGATTTTTCGGTATGCATAACCCGCTCTTGCCTATGACAATGCCTAGTTCCACCTCCCAGTCCATCTGTTGTGCATTAGGTGGAAAGAGGATATCGTCATAGGGGCCGCATAGAGATGACGGGGATTTGAGGAAACACATAGGTTCTGATAAGCTTTCAAAGCCCATCTCTGTTGCGTGGTCGTGATAGTTTAAGCCAATGCAGATGATTTTCTTTACCCAAGAGAGGCAAGAGCCTATACGCACAGGGCTTTTCACAAGGGGTAAGTCCTGAGGAATGTCTAATGCTAAGAGTTCTTCCAGTGTGTTCGGGGTAATATTCGCAAGATAAGCGCTTAAATCCCTGATGTTCCCTTTTCGGTCTACTACGCCCGGTTGCTCTTTTCCCTTAGCACCATATCGTAAAAATTTCATATCGCGTTCCCTTTCATCTTAGCAAAATCCTCAGTTTAGCATGTCTTAAGTTAACAGTACAACCTTGTCAATTAGCTCTCTTTGATAGCCTCTGTTGCGTCTGGCACTGTAGGAGAAACCTTGAAAATAGGCAATAAACCTGTACTTTGTAACACCTTTTCTACACTGCTGTTGAGATGACACAGGACAATATTGCCGCTCCTACCATGCATTTCTTTTGCGGCGATAACCAGCACGCGCAGACCAGCGCTTGATAAATAATCCAACTTCTCCAGATTCATCACAAGCCCCTTCTCTGAATGTAGCCCTATATATTCGAGAAGGCGTGTTTGAAAGCTCGTCGCCGTGTTATTATCTAAGCGCCCACAAACATTGAGGACTAAGGTATCGTTGCGGTATTGTTCTTCAATAATCATGATGCAAGTTTTCTGATGGGTTTCTCAAGTTTGAGATGGTTATGCTTGTTTTTATAGTGGTGATTAATCCTATCAAAGAAGGCTTTTACGAGGACAATGCCTAAGCCGCCGGGCGTGATGGCGTCCATGGTTTTGGTTTCTATGCCATGCGGGGGGAAAGTTGTGAGGTTGAAACGCTTTGTGTTATCTTCTAATTCCAGTATGCATTTTTTCTCATAGAGACGCACCTTCAAGATGACGAGAAGGGCGGTTTGTTGTATTTTCTGTCCGTGGCGTATCATGTTACAGAGGATTTCTTCAACCGCTAGAGTAATAGCATAACAATCATCTTCCGTTAAGCCTTGATTATGAGCGAATTCTCCCGCTGCTACAGCCCACCCCACAGGATTAAGCTCTTCGCCATTTAAGACTTTTGTAAAGGTGATACAGGGGGGATACGCGCTCATGGATTCGGGATTTTTTTGATATCTTCAATGGTTGATGGGATTTTGAGGTGAGAGGATTTGACAATTCTAGGGGTGATGATAAAGACTCTTTCCATGCGTACCTTTTTACGACTTCTGCTACTGAAAAAGAGTTCTATCACCGGGAGATAGCCTAACAAAGGAAATCTACTAACGGATTGCGACTCCTCTTCTCTATAATATCCGCCTATTACTAAACTTTCGCCTATCTGCACGCTAGCTTCCGTGTTAATGGTGGAAGCGTTCACACGCGGAAGGGATTCGACCTCTAGAGCAGGTTGTTGGCTAATACTGCCGTCTTCAATGGAAACGGCTAGCTTGATGTCCTTTTTCTCTTCCGTCAAGCGCGGGGTGACTTTCACCATGACGCCTGCGCTAACAGGCACTAATTGTCCGGATTGTTCTCCTGAGA
The DNA here is from genome assembly GCA_965222575.1 of Alphaproteobacteria bacterium. Lineage (GTDB taxonomy): Bacteria > Pseudomonadota > Alphaproteobacteria. The sequence goes on along the minus strand of OZ244958.1, from coordinate 403,682 downwards.
CCTTGACGTAAAAAGTCCCGCTGTAGTCAAATACGGCTTGCATATTGTTGGTCGTTACAATGGTGGGACGCGATAAAACATGACTATTGCCGTGAGTCTCAAGAGCCTTGATTTTTGCCAAAAAGGTCTTCACTTTTCCCGAGAGAATCGTACTGAACTGGCTGTTCGTGACAGCAAGCGTCCCTTGAGAAGGATTAGGAGAGGTAATGGTTCCATAGCCTATATTGTGTTTTTCTCCGTAATGACGCCAATCAACGCCTGCTTCATAAGCTTTGTCTACATTGATATCTAAGATGGTGACTTCAATTTCAATCAAGGCTGTCTGGGCATCTAATAAGGAGATAACGTCTTCATAGAGAGCAAAACGCCGCGGATCATCACGCACAATGATGGCATTCATACGACTATCGCTACTGATGAAGATGCCGCTAGAGGAAGGGCTTGTTGCAGAGGGTGCAGGGTCGCCGTCCTTTTTTGAGGCGGCAGGGGGGGGGGCTAGCAACTCCTTGAGCAAAGAGGCAATCCCTTTAATGTGCTGTTCCTTCCCTCTGATGATGACTTTGCGGTCTTCTGCCCAAGCATGCTTGAGAAAAAATATTTTCAGTTGCTTCTGTGCTGTTGGCACATCCATCAATTCGACGGATTGTGCCAATAAGTCTAGATACCGCGGAGGGCCTGCTACAAAAAAGAGACTCCCCTCTTTTGTTATGCGAAAGGGATAACGCTTATCTAATATGCCTAGCTGTTTGAGCTGCGACTCAAAAGAAGAGGGGCTTAAATGTTGTAGCACAAAGACTTTGCTGTCAAGGGCATAAGAGGGATACAGATACACAACGGTGCCATCATAATACCAGAGCAGATTATAGGTAACGGCTAACTTTTTGAGAAATTCAGCGCCCTTTTCATCTACGAAGGTGCCGTTGATTGTCGAAGTAATTGCCTCGCTGGGGATAATTTGGATGTTGTGCGTTGAAAAAAAATCCTGTAGCAGTTCCACTAAAGGCTCCCCATTAGAATAATGAGAATACAACACCGGCTTCCATGGGATGTCTACCCCAAAGCTACGCGAACACAGACAACACAGCACAAGGAAAAAGATTCTCATGGCATGAGCATGTGCGCGGATGAAGGAAGAGAAGAAACTGGTGCGCTGTTTTCTAGCTGTTGTGTCCAAAAATTCACAGCGTTTACAAACTGTTGGAATTCTTGGTCAAAAAGAGAAAACGTGAGGTCTTGTAAATCCAATTCGGTAACAATGACTAAAGCGTTTTGTTCTAAGTATAGCTTCTCTTTGTACTGCCGCAAGCGCGCAAAATGTTTTTGCAACAGGTCTTTTAAGCGATTGTCCTCTACGGCGAGGCTGGTTTGAAGCAAGAGTTGTTTTGGCCTGTGGGGAAGAAGAAGCACCTCAAAGCGTTCTTCTATGACAAGTGTGTACTGTCCCTTTTCATCAGGCTTGAGAGGATCACAAGCCCACTTTTTTGAGAAATGCTGTACAAGGTCTTTGAGCCTCATGAAGGAGGGTTAGGGTTGTAGGTTTTGTTATGGGTGTCACTCTAAACGAACAAGATTACTATTCCTTTAAGTCTATGCTAGTGGGGAGATGTGCGGGTTTTTTTTCTTAACAAGCAGCAGGGCGTCTTAAAGTTCTATAAGGCAAGAGACGACCAAAGAGATATCCTTAAGGTGACTTTGTAGACATGGGTTCTCTTAAAGGGAAACGCCCCTTTTAAGTATACTGCCGCTTGGCGACTAGGCACAGGGGATTCCCCCCTTTCTTTGTTAGGCATTCCCCTTAAGTTCTTGTGGTTAAGGGGTTGCGGCTTATTGGGGGGTTACATCATCCCCCCCATGTCAGGAGGGCATACCGCCGCCCATACCGCCCATAGAAGAGGTTGTCTTTGGTTCTTGTGGTTAAGGGGGTTGCGGCTTATTGGGGGGTTACATCATCCCCCCCTGTCAGGAGGGCATACCGCCGCCCATACCGCCCATAGAAGAGGTTGTCTTTGGTTCTTGTGGTTAAGGGGGTTGCGGCTTATTGGGGGGTTACATCATCCCACCCATGTCAGGAGGCATACCGCCGCCTTCACATTCCCCCCTTTCTTTGTTAGGCATTCCCCTTAAGTTCTTGTGGTTAAGGGGTTGCGGCTTATTGGGGGTTACATCATCCCCCCCATGTCAGGAGGCATACCGCCGCCCATACCGCCCATAGAAGGGGTTGTCTTTGGTTCTGGTTTTTCTGCTACCATAGCTTCTGTGGTAATCAACAGCCCGGACACGGAGGCGGCGTCCTGTAGTGCTGTGCGTACCACTTTTGTTGGGTCTATGATACCGGCTACTAAGAGGTCTTTATATTTTTCCTCTTGGGCATCAAAGCCGAAGGAAGGGGATTTGTTTTCTTCGACCTTTCCTGCTACGACAGCCCCGTCAAGGCCGGCATTTTCCGCAATCTGGCGCAGAGGAAATTCTAGGGCTTTTGCTACAATCTTCACGCCAACGGCTTGGTCTTCGTTTGCAGTCTTCACAGACTTCAATGCTTCCGCTGCTTTCAATAGTGCCACTCCGCCTCCCGGCACAATGCCTTCCTCAACGGCCGCACGCGTCGAGTTTAAGGCGTCCTCAACCCTGTCTTTGCGCTCTTTCACCTCAATTTCCGTAGCCCCTCCTACTTTCACAATAGCAACGCCTCCTGATAATTTCGCAAGACGTTCCTGTAGTTTCTCTTTGTCATAATCAGAGGTCGTTTCTTCAATCTGATTGCGTAATTGTTGACACCTCGTATCAATGTCTCCTTTTTCTCCAGCCCCATCAACTAAGGTTGTATTCTCCTTGTCCACAATCACGCGTTTAGCGTGTCCGAGCATGGAGATTTCTACATTCTCAAGCTTAATGCCAATATCTTCTGATATCAGCTGTCCGCCTGTCAAAACTGCTAGGTCTTCCAGCATGGCTTTCCTTCTATCCCCAAACCCGGGCGCTTTCACAGCTGCAACTTTCAGTCCCCCCCGCAACTTGTTCACCACTAACGCTGCTAAGGCTTCTCCTTCCACATCTTCCGCTACTATCAACAGCGGACGACTGGACTTCACAACGGATTCCAATACCGGCAACAAAGGCTGTAAATTCGATAGCTTCTTCTCATGCAACAAGACATAAGGATTCTCCAAATCCACCAGCATCTTTTCTGAATTCGTCACAAAATACGGGGATAAATATCCTCTATCAAATTGCATCCCTTCCACAATCTCAAGCTCCGTATTCAAGCCCTTGGCTTCTTCCACAGTGATGACTCCCTCCTTGCCGACTTTCTCCATGGCTTCCGCTATTTTCTCCCCAATGCCTTCTTCGCCATTAGCCGATATCGTTGCCACTTGATTAATCTGCTGGGAATTCCCAACTTTCTTGGAGGTCTTGTGAAGAGCAGACACGACATGCCTTACCCCAATATCAATGCCACGCCGTAAATCCATGGGATTCATGCCCGCCGCTACTGCCTTAAATCCTTCCCGCACAATCGCTAGGGCTAAAACCGTAGCAGTTGTCGTACCATCTCCCGCGACATCATTGGTCTTAGAGGCGACTTCCCGCACCATCTGTGCCCCCATGTTCTCAAACTTGTCCGCGAGTTCAATCTCTTTAGCCACAGTCACTCCATCCTTTGTAATCCTAGGCGCTCCGAATGACTTCTCCAATAGCACATTACGCCCCTTGGGACCTAAAGTGACACGCACCACATTGGCTAGCGTATTCACCCCGCGTATAATTTTATCTCTTACTTCTGCTTCAAACTTTACTTCTTTTGCAGCCATTTTATTTTACTCCTTAATCTTGTCAATTTTTCGAATAACTATAACTATAAACTCTTCTTCTTCAGATTACTTCACAATGCCTAGCACATCAGACTCTTTCATAATCAACAGGTCTTCTCCGTCCAATGTTACCTCCGTACCCCCCCATTTCCCAAACAATACAATATTCCCTACTTTCACTTCCAGAGGGACAATTTTTCCCTGTTCATCGCGTGCACCATTACCAACGGCTAACACTTTGCCCTGTTGGGGCTTCTCCTTTGCCGTATCCGGAATGATAATGCCGCCTTTTGTTTTTTCTTCTGCATCCAAACGTTTCACGACAAGCCTGTCTTGAAGGGGGCGAAAATTAACCATAATGTCTCTCCTACCTAATCATTATTTCTTTTAACACTTAAAACATCCTACTAGAGGTCACAACCTTTGTGTAAAATTGTTTGACAAAGCCCTCCCTTTACAGGATACAATACATGACAATGCGTACTATTTACACCTAAACTTTCTAGTTGTCACCGTAAGTTTAATTTACATTTAAGGCTTTCAAGTGATTAGCTCTTTAAGACGAAAAACTTGATTGCCGTAACCCTTAAATAATCATTTCTTTTTTCAATGTCAAGTGGAGAGAGTCTTTTTGTTTCAAAATTTTCCCACTTCCTTTTTAGCTATTGATTGTGGCAATACGCATTGTCATGTAGGGGTATTTAGGGGATTGCGCTTGGATTTTTCAGAGTGTCTTAAGACTAGAGCGGTGTCTGAGGGCACGCTTCGGGCGCTTTGGGGTAGGTTTATGGAGTGTGGAGTTGATGAGGTGGGGGGAGTAATTATGTCTTCAGTTGTGCCGGATTGTTCTGCTGTTATTAGCCGTTGGTGGGAGAAGCGGTGTGGGGTATCCCCTTTGGGGGTAGGGGATTGTTTGGGGGTTTGTGATTTAGGCGTGTTACCGGAGGGGGCGGGGGAGGATAGAATAGCGAATGTATTTGGGGCGAAGAAGCAGTATGCCCCTCCCTTTCTTGTAGTTGATGTTGGGACGGCTGTTAGTGTGGATGTGGTAGAGGAGAGTGGCAAGTGGTGTGGAGGGATTATTTTGCCGGGACGGGCGAGTTATTTGCGTGGGTTAGAGTGCTGTGCGTTGTTACCGGCTGTTGAAGACCTCCGGGACTGTGTATTTCCGGTCATAGGCACGACTACGCTTGAAGCACTTAAGAGCGGGCTACGCAGTTATCCGGCGATGATAGAGGCGGCGGTACAGCAGGCCAGTACGGTACTCAACACGAAAAGCACCGCCCTCCTCATTCAAACCGGTCACGATGAGATAACAGGTCTTAACCCTCATGTTAGAGACCCGCAATGGACACTGAAAGCGCTAGCTCTTATGGCGTGCACTTTTTATGAAAATGAGAACAAAAAGCAATCACGAGGCATAACACAATGACAGAGCAAGGAGAGTTAAAATTTTTACCCTTAGGCGGGTGCGGAAAAATCGGACTGAATCTCAGTTTATACGGCTATTGCGAAGGAGAGAAAGAACAATGGCTCATGGTAGACCTTGGGATTGGGTTCACCGGAGGAGATGTCCCGGGCGTTGATATTCTTGTGCCGGATATTGAGTGGATTGAAAAGCGTCGTGAAGACCTTGTGGGGCTTGTTATTACCCATGCCCATGAAGACCATATTGGGGCTGTGCATATGCTCTATGAGAAGCTGGGGTGTCCTGTGTATGCGACGCCGTTTGCGCGCGCGTTTCTTGACGTGCGCCTGAAAGAGGAAGGAAAATTTCGAAAAGGGAAAAAGCCCCTGATTCCTGTCTCTGTTTTAGAGGACACGCAATCTGTTAAAGCTGGAGTTTTTGAGGTGTCTTTGTTGCCAATTACGCACTCTATTCCACAGTCGCGTATGGTGAAAATTACAACGCCCCTAGGGACCATTGTGCATAGCGGAGACTGGACATTGGATAATACTTCCTTACTGAAAGATAGTGTTTATGATGAGAAGCTCTTTGAGTCCGTAGGGAAGGAAGGAGTCTTAGTCTTTGGCTGTGATTCCACCAATGTGATGGTGAAGACGCCTGTTTGTCAGGAAAAGACAGTGGAAGAGACCCTAAAGACAGTGATAGGTCAACAAAAAAGACGCATTGTTGTGACAACCTTTTCCTCACAGATTAGCCGTATTAAAACAGTTCTCGAAGTTGCAAAGGCCACCAACAGACAAGTCATTCTCGTGGGGCGGTCTTTGAAAAGGTTTTTAGAAGTGGCAAAGCGTTGTGGCTATCTTCGGGCGGAAGACTTTCTCTCTCCTCAGGAAGGAGCCTCTTTGCCTATTGGGGAACAGCTATTTCTGTGTACAGGTTCACAAGGGGAAAAGATGAGCGCTATGGACAAGATTGCCCACCAGAGACACCCCCAAGTGACACTAGAAGCAGGAGATGTGGTCTTGTTTTCCGCTAAGAAGATTCCCGGTAACGAAAAGTCCATAGCCCGTATTGTGAATCTCCTCGTGGAAGCAGGAGTAGAAGTGATAAGCGCAGACGACCTCACCATCCACGCCTCAGGACACGCGGGGCAACAGGAACTAAAGAAAATGTACCAGTGGCTCAATCCTCACCTGCTCATTCCTCTTCATGGAGAAAGTCAACACCTCGCCTACCACGAACAATTTGCGAAAGCACAAGGCATTAAGCAAGTGATACCTGCCCGTAATGGACAGCTGTGGCAACTCGCCCCAGAGACGCCTAAACTTCTTCATAGCATTCCCCTCAGACCTAAAGCCCTAGATATCACAGGCGACTTGATACCAATTGATGACCCCTGTTTTAGACAACGCTCTATTATGGGGGCAGCGGGGTCTTTGATTATCACCCTCGTTTTTAATGAAGAAGGCTACTTATCGCGCGGTCTTACCATGACGGAAAAAGGCATCCTGCTCTCCGATGACATTCTGGAGAAAATAGCAGGGGCGCTGGAAAAACAATTCCCCCGCTCTGTTCAGTCTCTAAGTGAAGAAGAAATCACCCGCAAAGCCGAAAAAAAAGCCACCAGTCTCTTAATCAAATTGTTGGATTCCCCCGCTGCGCCACTGGTTATTGCTAATGTGGTGATGCTTTAAGCGGTAGGCTTTACAATAATGTTTTGGCTTATTTTTGCCCTAAGCTTTCCCCTGATATGGTGGCTGATTTTTTTCCTCACCCTTCCCTTTGGCTTAAAAGGCCACGACCGCAAGCCCATAGAAGGACAACAAAGAGGAGCGCCTAATAGACCCCTTCTTGGATGGAAACTCCTCCTGACCTCTTTGGCTACACTCCTCTTGTCCGCTTTTGTGGCTTGGATTGGTCATTACTATCTCTGGTTTCAATAAAGTCCGTAGGGAGTAGGGCTTTTTCCCCCAAAGGGGTTGCCCCTAGGGGGTCTTGACAAGGGGCTTGGAATTGTCCTATTATATAGGCAACCCGTCTATAAATAACTACAGGAGCTTGTAGATGAAGAAGTCTTTCAAAAAGATATCCTTAAGTATTGTTGTTGTGGGGGCTGTTCTTCAAGGCGGACAGCTCTTGGCGACGACAGGGGATACTGTGCAACCTGACATTACAGTAGATACACACCTAAACTTTGGGGCTTATACTGTGACCCCGATACAACTCAATCAAGGGGAGAGTGTTGTCTGTGACTTAAAGGAAGGTGGAATCACAGAATGTGAGAATGCCACTCCTTACGGGTCTTTTGCACAGGTAGGGGAATTCACAATTACACCGGGGACTCTCGAGGGCCCACATCGTGGTATGGTATCTGAGAGATATAAATATAAGGATTGATTACAAAGCGAGGTCTGTTAATTTGGAAGAGGCGGGAGTGGCGTTAGAGTTTAAGTTTGATGGCGGCACGCTACCAGCCAACACCTCACTAATTGTGAGGACTAATACTCAGCCTGGTAGTGGCTCTTTCAGAGCATTCTCTCCCGTTGTTTTTAGGCCCAGTAGTGGAGCAACGGTGATAGGTTTAAAATATACTGTTGATTTTGCTGTAGGCAGCTTATCCTCGATTGCTGCTAGGGAGAATCACAAACAGATAATCAAAGTTTATGGAAAGTTAACAGTGAGTGACCCGTTGAAGTTTTTTGCTTACAGAACAAAGCATAATATTAAAGATGTCTCGCAATTACTAGGCACATTGGAGTTTAAGGTTAATATTGATGATGATGCCCTCTTTGCTACTCCGTAAGGGATTGGCTAGGGGAACCCCCTAGGGGGAAGTCGGGAGGCGTTAGTCGGAGGCTTTATAGTCCCTCAAAAGGATTTCTTGCCTAAGAGTTGTAAAGCGGTGATGAGCAGCTGGTGATTGTCCGTTGTTGCACAACGTGCTTTTTCTATGGCTTTTGTGGCTTCTGATACTTTGAATCCGAGACGCAAGAGGGCAGTTTTTGTGTCTTCTTCGGCGGTGGAGAGGGCGGTGGCGGTTATAGGGTCAATGGTGGAGAGGGTACGGCTTGAGAGTTCTGAGAGAAGACGTTCTGCCATTTTTTTCCCAACACCGCTGATGGATTCAAAGGCGCTTGCATTTTTCTTAAGGACAGCATTTGCTAGTGCCTCTGGGGTTAGCGCCCCCATAATGGATAATCCTAAGGAGGGGCCTATGCCGTGAATGGAGAGGAGCTGTAAAAAGCAGTCTTTGGCATTCTTTGTCAAGAAGCCGTACAGAGTCAGGGCATTTTCTCGTACATGTAAATAGGTATATAACTTAACTGCTTGTCCTTCTTCTCCGAGTTTTTCAAGAGTACTGGGGGCACACAGGACTTCAATACTTATGCCGTGTAAGGCAATCACTGCCTGCTGTAGTCCTTTGTATTGTAGGGTACCTTCTAGTGACGCTATCATGGTAAAGTTCTTGAAGCGGGGTGTTTACTTTGTTGGTGGTGGCTATGGCAGAGGGCGGCGGCGGCGGCATCGTTTGCGTGGTGGGTACTGATAGTAAGGGCAGGCAAAAAAATTGAGACCATTTTTTTGACGGTGTCTTTTGAGCTTTTTCCTTTTCCTGAGATGGCTTTTTTGATAGTGAGGGGTGCGTATTCGTAAATGGGGAGTGTACTTTTAGACAGGGCTGCTAGACAAGTCCCTCTTGCCATGCCTAGTTTCAAGGTAGATTGTGGGTATTGGGAGACAAAGCTTGTTTCCACAGCGGCGACTGAGGGTTTATACTCAGAGACAAGCTTGTCAAGGGCGTCAAAAATCTGAAAAAGCCGTGTGCCTATTGGGGTTGTGCTTTTGGTTTTAATAGTACCGATAGCAACTCCTTTTATGGTGTTGTCTTTTTGGTCTATGAAACACCATCCTACATTTTCTAAGCCGGGGTCTAAGCCGAGGATTCTCACCTAATGCCTCATTGTTTTAGGGCGTCTTGAAGGAGGTTAACAAGTTCAATATGTTCTTGTTCTTTGGCAATGTCCAAGGCATTTTTATCCTTTTTGTTTTTGTGTTGCACCAAAGCTCCAGCTTTGAGCAATACCTGTACTATCTCTGTGTTGCCATCAAAGGAAGCCCATTGTAGGGGTGTTTTGCCTTCATTATCCTGTGTATTGATATCCGCCCCTTGTTCAATGAGGGTTTTGATGAGGTCAAGGTTTTTGCTATACACCGCCCATTGTAGGGGGGTATAGCCTGCGGAGTCTTTAAGCTCTAAATCGGCTCCATTTGCTATCAGTAAGAGACTGAGCTGCTCATCCCCGCTTTTCGCAGTCATATGTAAGGCGTTCATCTGAAAGTGATTGCGTGCCTCAAGAGAGCTACCTTGTTGGAGAAGGAGGGTTACGATGTCCTCTATATTAGGGTGGCGAAAGTTCAGTACGAGCAAAAGAGGCGTATAACCAGTTTTTGTCTTAGCGTTGAGATTCGCCCCGAGCTTAAGCAAATGCTCTATGGCTGACAAAGTGCCGCTTCTAATGGCAGTATGCAAGGGTGTGTGCAACGGAAACCCCCCTTGTGACTCTAAATTGCTTCCCGCCTGTACTAGAAGGGAAATCGTCTCAAGATGCGCACCGTAAGTCGCCCAGTGTAGCGGTTGATAATTGTTGTTATCAGGAGTGTGCAGTTGACGGGAATCTCTTTTGAGTAAATCCTTGAGTATCTCTGTGTTGCCTTTGTAGGCTGCTAAATGGAAGGGTAGGGCGCCTTGTTGATTTTTTGCCCATATGTCTGCCCCTTTCTCTATTAAGAGCTTGATAAGCTTGGTATGCCCTTCTTGGATTGCTAGGTGTAAGGGGGTATTGGCTTCATAGTCGGGGCTGTTGATAGAATGATTCTTGGCGAGCAGGTTGAGTACATCGTCTATTTTATTGTCCTTAACGGCACTATGTAGCTCTCCGCCCCTGCTTTCTCCAAGTGTACACACAATGGCTAGGATGCAAAAAAGTTGTAGAAGGCGTCTCATCTTTAGTCTAGTTCTCCTCATGAATGGGTTATAGATTAACACAAATATTTTGTATATCGTTATTTTCCTCTAATTTTTCAAAGATTTTTTCCAGTTGTTGGCTCTGTTTTTCGTCTAGGGCAGGCAGTTGGGTTTTCGCAATCCATGTTAAAGAAGCCTGTTGCGGAGAGCCGAAGGTCTCCTCTAAGGAGGTGAGTAAGGAGTGAAAATCCCCTGGCAAAGACAGCACCTCAATGGTGTGTTCTTCCATTGAGCAATCATAAGCCCCCTGGCGGCAGGCTGTATCAAAAAAGGTCTCAAAATCCTCTATGGTAGGCTTTTGATAGGTGATTAGCCCTAATCTGTCAAATAAAAACCGCACACTGCCTGTTTCCCCTAGAGTCCCTCCATATTTTGAAAGTGTAGACCGCACCATACTCACTGTGCGGTTTTTGTTATCGGTTACAGCTTCTATCATCAAAGCCACCCCCCCGGGGCCATAGCCCTCATAAATGACAGACTCTAAATCCTGACTCTCTTTCAGCGTAGCACTCATAATAGCCTTTTCTATATTGTCCTTTGGCATGTTGAGCGTTTTCGCAACACTGATAGCTGTTCGCAAGGCGGCATTAGTATTGGGGTCTGGGTTTGAGCGTGCGGCTATGGTAATGTTGCGTACAGTACGCGCAAACGCCTTTCCGCGTTTCGCATCTTGTGCCCCCTTACGGTGCATAATGTTCTTAAATTTTGAATGACCAGCCATCATAACAGAAAGTCTTCCCTTAAAAGACTTTAACAAACTTACTGTCTCTACTCAAGGACTCTTCCTCTTGTGATTGAGCTTTCTGAAGTTGGTGTAGGGGGGGGTTCTCCCTAGGGGGTTGCCCCTAGGGGCTAGCCCCCAAGTAAACTCTTGCGGAGGGGCTAGCCCCCTAGGGTTTTCTATAGGCCCCCTAGGGTTTTTTCCCCCCCTAGGGGGTCTTGACAAGGGGCTTGGAATTGTCCAACCCGTATAGGCAACCCGTCTATAGGCAACCCGTCTATAGGCAACATCAACAAAGGAGCCTATAGACAATGAAAAAGACTTTCAAAATCTCTATCAGTTACCTTGCCATAGGAGGTTTCCTCCTAGGAGGTTTCCTCTTAGGAGGGCAACTCCTCTTAGCAGTGGAGCCTGACATTGCCGTAGTTTCACACCTAAACTTTGGGGCTTATACTGTGACCCCAATACAACTCAATCAAGGGGAAAATATTGAGTGTGACTTAAAGCGTGATGACGCCAACACCACAGAATGTAAGAATGCCACTCCTTACGGGGATTGGGCACAGGTAGGGGAATTCACTATTTCGCCGGATTCTATAAGACTTTACCCCACCGACTATCGGGTGCAGACTGTATATATGAAGGTTTCGTATATTGAGGGGTCTGTTAATTTGAAAGAGGCAGGGGTGGAGTTAGAGTTACATTTTTATGCAACGCGCGGGCTGTATACGTTGTTTTCTGGAGGGACTACTAACACTACACTGGCGGTGTTTAAGCCCCTTGAGTCACCGGTGGCATATTTAGCGTATATCGATGGTAGTTTTGTATACAGAAGTGCAATCCTCGCTAGCGCCCCAAAGACAATCAAAGTTTATGGGAAGTTAATAGTGAGTGACCCGTTGAAGTTTTTTGCTTACAGAACAAAGCATAATATTAAAGATGCCTCGAAATTACTAGGCACATTGGCTTTTGAGGTTAATAGTGAGCATAAGGACTTATTTCCATCAACCGATTAAGCGACAAGCTTCAAGCGACAAGCTTCAAGCTTCAAGTTTTTAAGCACACTTAGGGTGCGTGGGGGACTTTCTTGACCTTTAGGGGGGGGCTAGCCCCCTAGCCCCTAGGGGTTCCCCCTAGAGGAGGATGGAGAAGTGCCAACTTTTCGTGGAGACCAAGTGGGGTCAGAGGCTTCATGGGGGAGGGTGTGTTTGCGTAAGAAGCGTCCGGAAATGTCTATGGAAAACAGGTGATAGCTTTTCCCCACTAGGCGACTGAAGAGCAAGACCTGTCCATTAGGGGAAAAGGTAGGAGTATCATCTAGGTGTCCTGAAGTTAGGAGTCTTTCTCCTGTGCCATCTGGCCTCATAACGCCTAAGTGGAAGGCACCCTCCTTTCGTTTTGTGAAGGCGATTAAGTCGCCGCGTGGAGACCAAGTGGGTGCGAGATAGTGTCCTTGACGAAAGGTAATTCTTTTGCTTCTTCCTTCTTTTATGTGCATGACGTAGAGCTGCGGAGCGCCACTGCGGTCGGAATTGAAGACCAAGTATTCGCCGCTTGGGTTAAAGCTTGGGGAGGTATCGATTCCGAAGTGGCGGGTGAGGCGGTGCTGCTTGCCTGTGTCTAGTGAGGTCAAATACAGGTCAGAGTTTCCTTCTTTTTCCAACGCGAAGGCGATGCGGTTGCTATCGGGGGAGAATCGAGGAGCAAAGGTCATACCTTGTGCTTCTAGCACTGTTTCTTTTCGCGTTTCTAAGTTCAAGATGACGACCTGGGGCACTTTATTTTTGTAGGAAAAATAGGACAAAAGATATCCATTGGGGGCGAATTGCGGTGTTAGGACTAAGAAGCTCCCATCGGTTAAGTACCGTATGTTATGACCATCTTGGTCCATAAGGGCTAGGCGTTTGATTGTGCGTTTTGCTTTTTTCGTTTCGGCTATAAAGGCGATTGTGGTGGAAAAATCCCCCTTTAGTCCTGTTAACTCTTCATAGATCATATCTGATATTCTATGAGCTACCAGTCGCGTAGTGCCCTTAAAACGATAAGCCTTGAGTTGACTCTTGGAAAAAATGTCCCAAAGCCGAAAGAGAACAATTATCTCTGAGCCGGCGGCTTGTGTGACTGTTCCTGTGGCGAGAACCTGAAACCCCTTCTCCTCTAAAAGAGCATAATCCGGTATCTGTAAGGAGGACTCTGCCTGCTCAAGAGGGGGGTGGTGAAAAAAGCCCGTTTTTAATAAATTCCCCCGGACAATGGACGATATCTCACGCCCTATGGTACGCATCTCCTCTTCTTCTCCGTGAAAATCCTCAATGCCTATGGGGAAGGGCGAAAACGAAGGCGACCCAATCTGAAGACGGACAACCCCTTCACTCTGAAGGTGTACGCACAACAGAGCATAACAACCGACTTTCAGCCATTTCTTAAAAGAAGACCACACCATCATGGCAATAATTCTTGTAGATAAAAGGTTAATTCCATGTTTTTCCATAAGGTATATTTGTTTCTAGGGACTGGAAGAGGAGCGGCTCCTAAAAGTGAACGCAAGACACTTTGTTCAAAAGCCTCCAAGTAGCCCTGATGATTTTCTGAGACAAAGCTTTTTTCTATGACTCGGGGTAGTGTAGCAAATAATCCTGTCTCTTTCAATGAAAAAGCGACAACAATATACACATCCTCCAGTTCCGATAAAGGCATGTTTTCAGGCCATTTCCAATACTTGCGGATATGGGTTTTTAAGTACACAATTTCTTGTTCTGTGAGTTTTTGCGGGAGGAGGATTTTTTTTGTAGGCTTTGGCGGGGGCTTGGTCTCTTTGAGTAGGTCTTCTATTTTGGAGTAAGTCCGAATTTTGACAGGGGGCGGTTCTTCTAGCGGGGGCGGTTTTTTGACTTCTTGGATTTTAGGAATGGGAGGCGGGCCTAAAGGTTTTTTGATAGGCGGGCGCGGTGCAGGCAAGATGGAAGGGCTATGCACTTCTTCTTCAACAGGGGGCGGTGGAGGCTCTTCTGGCGGGGGCGGTGGTCGGTTCTCTGGTGGGAGCGGCGGCGGGGGGGGAAGGGGGAGGAAAGAGAGGTCTATGTTTTGCTGTAGAAACTCAAAGGGCGTAGGGGTAACGTTGTAGGTGAGCCAAATCACTAGCAGGTGTACAAAAAGTGAGGTGCTGAGGAATCTCATGCCGGTCTTTGCGTAAGGAATTTTCTTTTGTTGTTATACAGTACTTGTAAAAGAGAGAATATCAAGTAGGAAGTTTTTATGAGTGCCATGGGGTTGCCTATAGACGGGTTGCCCCTAGGGGCTTGCCCCCAAGTAAACTCTTGCGGAGGGGTTTCCCCCCCCAATAAAGTCCGTAGGGAGTAGGATTTCCCCCCCCTAGGGGGTCTTGACAAGGGGCTTGGAATTGTCCTATTATATAGGCAACCCGTCTATAGGCAACCCGTCTATAGGCAACATCAACAAAGGAGCCTATAGACAATGAAAAAGACTTTCAAAATCTCTATCAGTTACCTTGCCATAGGAGGTTTCCTCCTAGGAGGTTTCCTCTTAGGAGGGCAACTCCTCTTAGCAGCGGCGCTTGACATTACAGTAGATACACACCTAAACTTTGGGGCTTATACTGTGACCCCGATACAACTGAATCAAGGGGAAAATATTGAGTGTGCGTTAGACGAGAATGGAATCACAGAATGTGAGAATGCCACTCCTGTTGGTAACTGGGCACAGGTAGGGGTATTCACTTTTGCACCGGAGGTGGAAGTTTTCGGGGGGTTTGGTACTTCGACAACTTATAGCTCTTATGCATTTATAAAGGTTTCATATATTGAGGGGTCTCTTAATTTGAAAGAGGCGGGAGTGGCGTTAGAGTTAACTTTAAAAAAAACCAGCGGCAGGGGCACTCTGAAGCAGTCCACTGGGAGTAGGAGGAATCAGATTGCTCCACTGGAGGTGTTTAAGCCTCTTGAGAAAGAGGTGAACTATTTGCTATTTGAACATGGTAGTTACCCACCCGCCTTGGGAAATGTTGGAGACGCAAGGACAATCACAGTTTATGGAAAGTTAACAGTGAGTGACCCGGTGAAGTTTTTTGCTTACAGAACAAAGCATAATATTAAAGATGCCTCGAAATTACTAGGCACCCTGCGCATTACTGTCTATGGTATAGATGATATCGACACAAACAGAGGAGGAACCATTCCTCATAATCCGTAAGGGATTGGCTAGGGGAACCCCTTAGGGGCTAGCCCTTCTCAACAATTTCAAGCAGTGAGTGAATAAGGGGCGTGAATTAAAAACATCTCTTCCTCTTGTGTTTTCCTGTTTGTTGTGTTACGGGTAAAGGGAGGCCTTGGGAAACTGGATGGTTGCCAGAGCAATCTGGAGGAAAGTCCGGACTCCATGGAATAGCGGTGCCGGTTAACGTCCGGCGAGGGGAACCTCAGGGAAAGTGCAACAGAAAACAAACAGCCTAGGGCATGTTTTTGTGTTTCTAGGCAATGGTGAAATGGTGCGGTAAGAGCGCACCGCTCGTTTGGCAACAAAAGAGGCAGTGTAAACCCCACCGGGAGCAAGACCAAAGGACCCTATAGTGCTTTATTCCAGCAAAGGGCGGGTAGGTCGCAGGACATCATGCTGTAAGGCTGATGCTAGAGGAATAGCCATTGTAAACAGAATCCGGCTTACGGGTTCCCCAAGGTCTCTAGGCCTTTAGGTCTCTTTTCATTTGAGTAGTGCTAAAGGGTTCTAAGTGCCTCTAATATGGATTTCCCCTCCTTTCTTATGATGGTCTGAGGCTTACCTAAAGAGGAGGGTATGAATTTTTTCAATACGATTCGCGACCAGCTCTTAACGATCTGTAATCAAGGCAACATTGCGGAGCAAGCCCCTTTAGCGTGCTATGCCCATCTGTTAAAAACAGAGCCCGCGCTTACAGTGACAGACTTGTCTAGCGATGACGCTGTTGCAAGTAGGGCTTTTTCCAGTGAAGGGGACTATCAGCCTCAACGCATCAACTTCTCAAAAGTCCGCTATGAGCAAAAGGGGTGGGGGCATTTCGGAAGGATACAGGCTTATGTCACCAATCTCAATGATATCCGTTTTGGACCAATTCAAGATGCCACGGCGGGGTGGGATGAGATTGCTTATCTTGTGGTAGCTGATGAAAACAGGCGTCCCCTTTGTTCCAAGCCTCTTGTTAGTGCCCAATCTCCCCAAAATGGGCAGTTTTATCTTATTCCGAGAGAAAGTCTGACTATTGGGCTTTCTTCAACGCCTCCTGAAACTGCTGCCTTTCTCTTGGAGTATCTTGTTCACAATGTTTATCCTAAAAGAAAGCCTATTGCCTATGCGGTACTCTTCAATGGACAGACGCCGCTTGGCACGTCTCCTGCTTCTGTGACCTTCTCACAAGGGAATAACAGTGACAAACTCGTAGCGGATGCTGATCTCTCTTGGAAGGATGTTGAAGAAGGTGCGGATAGCATTGTGTTTACGGATACCGTTGATATTACTAGTCCTTTGGGGGGGCGATTTGTACTTTCTCTTCCGTTGCCAATAACGCCCTTAGGGGCAATGCCCTTGGGGGCTGTGGATATTTTTGTGCCGAAGGAGTATTGCTCGATTTCGCTTTAGTACCGAACGAAGACTAGGGATTCGGGGGTGGTAAGGGAGGCGTTAAACCTCCATCCTTCGGTCTTAAATTGTTGTAAGGCTTTTATTGAAGAGGGATTTTCCTGAACAATGAAGCGGGCGAACAGACCGCGGGCTTTTTTTGCGATGACGCCGATGGTTTTGAGTCCTTGGTGTCCTTTGTCTACTAGGAAGTCTATGGTGATGACGGGCTTGTTAATGTTTTCTTTTTTGAGGGCTTTTCTGTATTCTTTTGATGCGAGTATTAAGAGTGCTAGGCTTGTTTTTAGTCTTTCATTGAGCCAAGGGGTGATAATGTCTTGCCAGACTGAGGACATAGGCGCATTTTGTTGGAAGCGTGTGCTCATTTCCAAGCGATGGGGTTGTATGCAGTCTAGGGGACGCAGGCATCCGTAGAGACCGGATAGGATGGTGAGTTGTTTTTGGGCTTGTTGTTGTTGGCGTGGGGTGAAGGAGCGTGGGTTGAGGGTGCGGTAGGTATCTCCTGAGAAGGTAAAAATGGCTTGTTGACTTTGGTGGGGAATTGGTGTTGTGCAGTTTGGCTTAAAGGAGGAGAAGCGGTTTTGATTGAGTTGGCTTAGGGCTGGAGAGATTTTCATTAAGGTTTGGAGTTCTTTGGCGGGTAGGGAGGCGAGAGATTGGGCGAGGGCATCGGCTTTAGAGAGAAAGGGTGGAATGGTGTATTGGTGGGAAGAGGGGTGGGGTGAAAAGTTGAAGGATTTCGCGGGAGATAGGACGGCGGAAAACATATCTTACGGTTTTGTTTCGAGGGGCAGCACTTTGCCCGGGTTGAGAATATTGTGTGGGTCTAGCAGTGTTTTCAGTGCTTTCATTAGAGAAAAGTAGGGGGCTTGTGTCAAGTTTTTTAGGGAGGTTGTTTTGTATTGTCCGATACCGTGTTCTGCTGCGAAAGAGCCGTGAGCCCGTGTGACTTCTTCTTCCACCATAGAGGTGATAGCGTGTTGTGTTTCTTGTGTGGGGAGGGGTGTGGGCGCCTTGAGGCCTTGGGGGTAGACATTCACATGCAGGCTACCGTCTCCTAAGTGACCGAAGATTATAATGCTAGCCTGTGGCGTGAGGGATATGATACGTTGTGTGAGTCTTTTGATGGTAGGGTCTAGGGAACTTAGGGGGAGGGCGATATCGTGCTTAATGGAGGCACCACGGCGTCTTTGGGCATAAGAGAAGTTCAGGCGGGCTTTCAGGAGGTTTGGGGCTGAGACGAACTCTTTGGGGAACAGTGTTTCTGTTATTGTGCCTATGAGTAGGCACCATTGTTTTCCTGCAGGCGGAAGAAGGCAGGCGTCTTTCTCTCCTTCTTCGTGGGCGAGACGGGCTATTGTATCGTTGAAGATTTCGGCAATTTCTAAGAGGTGTCCGTTTTTTTGGTAAAAGCGGTGAAAGACTGCTAGGGCTTCTGATAAGTCGTGACACCAAAGGGCTTTGTACACGAGTTTTTTTGTTTTACTACGCAAGAGGAGAGAGGCTTTTGTAATGACGCCTAGTGTTCCTTCACTTCCTATGAACAGGGATTTGATATCGTATCCTGCGTTATTTTTGTGGACGGGGGGGGTTAGGGGGAGAATATGACCGTTAGGCAGCACGACTTCAAGGGCTAGGGTTAGCGCCCTCATGGTGCCATGGGACAGAACTGATAGGCCGCCTGCGTTAGTGGCGATGAGTCCGCCTAGTTGCGCGCGGTTAGCGGAGCCTATTTCCAAGGGCAATTTAAGTTGTTTTTTGCCTACTACGGCTTGCAGTGTTTCTAGCACGCAACCGCTTTGTGCTGTAATAGTCCGATTAAGGGGACAAAACTCTAAAATTTTGTTCAGGTGCTTTAGGGACAAAATGACTTGTGGACGATGCTCTTGCTCTGATGGCAAGGCACCACCGCACAGACCGCTCAGACCACCTTGGGGTATCAAGGCAAATTGTCTTGCGCTACAACGCTTGATAATCCTTGACACCTCGTGGGTGCTTTTAGGCAGTAAAATCACAGCGGCTGGCACGCTTTTTCCACGCAGGTCTGTACAAAAAGACTGCCTATCCCCCGGCAAAATCTGCTGGTGAGACAAAATATCTGAAAAGGCGTCTTTGCTCATACACTAGCTCTCCTTAGCCTATCATTCAACGTGATGCCTAACCCCTCTTGCGGAATCGGAACAATGTAAGCCTTTGTTGTGCCGGCGTCTTCTAGGGCATGTAACAGAGAAAAAAAATTCGCTGCGGCTTCCTTCAGACACCCTTTCTTACTGAAATTGTACTCTGTTTGATGACAAGGACCAAACCCTACGAACACCTCAGAAGCCTTCATCACGGAAGGCGGGCGTTGCACATTTAACACAAGAGAAAAAGCCGGCTGATAATGGCGGCACTCTCCCCCGGGTAGTGCGCTCTTTGAGGTGGCGGATAGGGTGGAGATGGTTTTGTTCAGTACTGAAGCGATCTCTTCTGAGGAAATGCTGCCCGGGCGCAAGATTTTCAGTCTGTGCGGGCAAAAAATAGTGGACTCAACCCCGCAAGGAGAGGTGTTATCCTCGACAATCAACAAGCCCTCTGTGTCTTCCGCTCTCTCTTGGGGGAGTGTTTTTAAGACATGGGCAGGGCGTGTGGGGCTTAGGAATCCGTAAGGGTTAGCGGAAGGGGCGGCTATTGGCGCACCTAGTAGGTGGAGACAACGTTGCATAATTTTGTGGGCGGGCAGGCGGACGGCTACGGTTTTTAGTCCTCCTGTGACCAGAGGGGAGAGCGGCGTCTGTTTTTTCAATGGCAAGACTAAGGTGAGAGCGCCGGGCCAAAAGGCGTCTATTAGGGACTGAACGGTCTCTTTGAGATGGGGGGGCAGGTGTGCGAAAGAGGATAAGATATCAGGAGAGGCGATATGGACAATCAGTGGTTTATGAAGGGGACGCCCTTTGAGGGCAAAGATTTTTCCCACGCCTGCACTATGAAAAGCGCTTGCTGCTAAGCCGTACACTGTTTCTGTTGGCAAGGCGCATATGCCTCCGTTTTTGAGAAGGGCTACTACTTTTTTTAAGGTACTAGTGGTGGGGGGGTAGAGGGGCACGGGAAATAAGGGGAGGCAAGTCTTGTTTACGGCAGGCTATTGAGATAAAATTATAGCTTAGTGTTGACAGAGAAAAAACCCCTACCTGATGACGACTCCACTACCTCCAAGGGGTATGCGTGATTTTCTTCCCCAAGACACTGCATTGCGCCACACCTTAATTCAGAAGATTCTCGCACTTTTTCAAGCCCATGGGTTTAGGGAGATACAGACGCCTGCTTTGGAGTCTCTTGAGGTATTGTCTCAAGGGGGGGGACAGACCAGCAAACTGACCTTTCAAGTGTTAAAGCGCGGTGAGAAGCTACGAAAAGCCCTTGAAACAAAGGCGTCTCTAGCGGACTTAGGCTTGCGTTTTGATTTAACTGTGCCCTTGGTGAGATATTATGCGACGCACCGGGCGGTGTTGCCTGCTGTCTTTAAGGCGTTGCAAATCGCCCCCGTTTGGCGCGCGGAACGACCGCAAAAAGGACGCTTTAGACAATTTCTCCAGTGCGATATTGATATCATAGGAGGCCCCTCTCCCTTGGCGGAAATTGACCTGCTGACAACGGCGTTGAAAGCTTATGAAGCCTTAGGCTTTCAACAACTAACTGTGGAACTGAACCATCGGAAATTTTTAGAACATATGCTCTCAACCTTAGGATGCCCTGAACAACTACAAGGGGCAGTCTGCGTCATTTTGGATAAGCGAGATAAATACTCCTCCGCACAGCTCTTAGAAGACCTTGAAGCCACTACTCGTAATCCTGCCTTTTGTCAAAAAATCAAAAAACTCTTAGAAGAAGAATCAACAAAATGGTGGTCTCCTTTTCTTACCAATGACCCTATCAGAAAGCTTGTTGCCGAGCTACTTGAGATTAAAGACGCTCTTAAGCGATCTTGTCACCATGTTGTGTTCTCCCCTACTCTTGTGCGCGGCATGGGGTATTATACCGGGGCTATGTTTGAAGTGAGACAAGCAACTTCTTCTCCTCTCTCCCTTGGAGGCGGAGGGCGCTATGATAAGATGATACACTCCCTCACAGGCGCCCCTATTCCCGCTTGTGGGTTTTCTATTGGCTTTGAACGGCTTGTACAGATGATAGAAGAGGAAAATCTTCTACCAAAGGAAGAAGAGCCCTCTACTATCGCCTGTCTTCTTCCCGCTTGTGATGTTCCATGGGCACTTGTGGAGCGTCAAGTGAACACCTTACGGCGCTCCTATCAACGAGTGTCTTTACTGCCTGTGGAAAAGCGGTTGGAAAAACAGCTGAAAAGGCTTAAAAAAGAGGGCTTCAAAGGATACTGCCTCTTGGATGAACAGGCGCGTTTCCTGCCTGTGGAAGAGTTCCATGATTGATTTCTTTTCCAAGAAGCGTTTTCCTGCACAAAGCACTCAAGAAGACCCCCGCCGCCCGCCCTTTGCACGGGATATTGACAAGATTATTTTTTCTGCGTCTTTCAGACGACTAGCCGATAAACGACAGGTCTTTCCGGATTACGAAGCCCACAGTACTGTCCGCCGCCGCCTTACGCATTCTCTTGAGGTCATGAGAGTCGGACGCAGCCTTGGGAATCTCGTCGGCGAACTGTATCATCAGGATTATCAGGACATTCATCCTCTTGATGTGGGACGTATTGTTGCAGCAGCCGCTTTAGTCCATGATGTGGGACACCCCCCTTTCGGACACTACGGAGAATTCCTCATTGGCGCATGGTTTAAACGTAACTCCTATCTTCTCAACAAGATGAATCAGGGGCAACGCGCAGAATTCCTTCATTTTGATGGCAATGCCCAAACCTTTCGTATCTTAACACGCCTTGAAGGACTGTCTTTGACCTGCGGAGTTCTCACAGCCTCCGTAAAATATCCTTGGCAAGCCCTACACGCTAAAGATAACGGCGCCTCTAAAAAATATGGTCTCTTCCAAGAAGACGCCCCAGCCTTTCAATCCATCATCCGCACCATAGGAATACAGGAAGACACTCCTAAGGGCTTTCCCCGCCATCCCTTGGTGTGGCTTATGGAGGCGGCTGATGATATTTGCTATCTCCTTGGTGACTTAGAAGATGCTTGGAGGATGAACAAACTCTCCTTTGACAAAGTGATAGCGTTTCTCCGCGACTTAGTCCCTGTGCCGACGATAGTGGGACAAAAAGCCGATAGATTTCTCAAACATAAAAGTCGTGTGATTGACTACCTCATTCACCAAGTTTTGAAGGTGGTTGAAGAGAATAGAGAGACATTTTTAACCTATCAGGGTCTTTTCCCTAGGAAGCCTCTGTTGGAATATACGTCTAAATGGCCTGTGTTGAAACGGTTGCGTGCCTGTGAGCAAGAGATTTATCCGGAACATGCTATGGACACTGCGGAAAAAGAGATTGTATGGGGTCTTTTGCGTAGTTATACGGAGGAGAAGACAAAAAGAGAGGAGGAAAGTTCTTATGAGGAATTGCGGTGTGTTGTGGATGTGATATCTTCCATGACGGATAGGGAAGCGAGGGAGGCATTTTCTAGGAGGCAAGGTATAGGAGGAGGCGTGCGTGGGTGAGATGAAGGGGTTAGTTTTGGGGTTTTTGGAAGCTTCTAAGTGTGCGGCTATAGCGGCATCAGAGTGGGTTGGTAGGGGTGACAAGGAGGCAGCGGACGGAGCGGCGGTGGAGGCGATGCGGTGTGTTTTAAATGGTCTACCCATGGATGGTCGGGTGGTCATTGGTGAGGGGGAGAGAGATAAGGCTCCTATGCTTTATATTGGGGAGAGGCTTGGGTGCGGGGGGGTTGGGATTGATATTGCTGTTGACCCGTTGGAGGGGACACGGATTGTTGCTGAGGGGCAAGGGGGAGCTATGACTGTGGTGGCTTTTGGGGAGAGTGGGAGTCTTTTTCATGCGCCGGATGTTTATATGGAGAAGATTGTGGCGGCGGTGCCGGAGGAGATGTTAGATTTGGATAGAGGAGTGGAGGAGAACTTAGAGGCGATTGCTTCTTATAAGGGTGTTTCCGTATCTGAGTTGGTGATTTGCGTGTTAAAGAGGCAGCGTCATGAGGGTCTTCTTAGGAAGATTGAGAAGAGTGGTGCGAAAGTCGCCTTGATTTCTGATGGGGATATTGCGGGGTCTTTGGTGACGGTCATAGAGGATTCTGGGGTAGATGTTTATATGGGGTGTGGGGGGGCGCCGGAGGGGGTGCTGGTAGCGGCGGCGCTTAAAGGCGGAAGTGGAAGTTTTAAGGGGCGGTTGGTATTTCCTGAGGGGAAGCGGCGTGCTGAGGCTTTACAGATGGGCATTGAGGACCCGGACAAGCAGGTAGGTATCAGTGATATGGTTAAGGGGAAGGTTTGCTTTATTGCCACGGGGGTGACGGATGGGAGTCTTCTCAAGGGCGTACGCCGTCGGGGCAAGACTTTGTTATCGCATTCGATGATATGGGAGGGGTCTGTGAGACGTGAGGTAAGAGATGAGGGGAGGGGGGAGGGCTGTGCGTGAGTGATGTGATGTCTTTAGGCGGAAAGGTGTGGCGTTTGCCTGCGTCTTTGGGGGGTGCGGAAGAGGAGGGGGAAGACCCTCTCATTGAGCGGCTTCTTACCATGAGAGGGGTGAGTGAGGGGGAGAGAGAGAGTATTGTGTACCCTACTTGTCGGTCTCTTATGAAGGAGCCTTTTGAGTTACTTCATATGGAAGAGGCGGTTGCGCGTTTAGAGCAAGTGGTGCGAAAAAGAGAAAGGATTCTCTTATATGGCGATTATGATGTAGATGGAATAAGCTGTGTTGCGCTGGCGGTTTCCTACTTCAGAGCGTTGGGTGTTGAGG
This sequence comes from Alphaproteobacteria bacterium, assembly GCA_965222575.1. GTDB lineage: Bacteria > Pseudomonadota > Alphaproteobacteria. The sequence goes on along the minus strand of OZ244958.1, from coordinate 380,216 downwards.
TCTCCTTTTATATTCCGAGCAGGATTTCGCAAGGGTACGGTCTTAGGGGAGAGGTATTAGAGGATTTTCGAAAGAAGCGTGGGGTGACATTGTGTCTTGCTATGGACTGCGGTTCTACGGATAGAGTGGCTGTGCGGATGGCGATGGCTTGTGGCATGGAGGTGATTGTATGCGACCACCACTACTGTTCTAAGAGCGCATTAGCGTCCTGTCTTGTGGTGAATCCTAATCAAGAAGGGGATGAAAGCGCTCTTGACCACCTAGCCGCTGCGGGGGTAGTGTTTTTGCTTTGGTGGCTTTGAATCGCAAGCTACGGGAAGGGGGATTCAAGAATCTTCCTGATTTGCTTCAGCGGTTAGACTTAGTGGCTATGGCGACTGTTTGTGATATGGTGCCAATGCGGGGGATGAATAGAGCTTATGTTGCGCAAGGGTTGGAATTATTGAACAAAGGACTTGGCAATAAAGGATTACAGGTACTAGCTGGTGATAGACCAATCACAGAGGAGAGCATGGCGTTTTTTATGGGCCCTGTCTTAAATGCTAGTGGGCGTTTAGGCAAGCCTATGGAGGGACTGAATTTCTTGTTGACAACTGATGATTCTGAACGATTTTTGTGGAGTCAAAAACTCAAAGAGACCAATACGATACGCAAGCAATTACAACAAGAAGGAACGGAGAAAGCCTTAGCCTGTTTACAGCACACCCCTGTTTTGGTTGTAGCGGCTGATATTCATCCGGGGGTTACGGGGCTTGTAGCACAACGGCTTATGAGGCGCTATCATCGCCCTGCTGTGGTTATTGCAGCAAAAGGAGAGGGTGATACGGCACAAGAAGGAGATAAAGGCTCAGGGCGTTCCATTAGGGGATTTCATCTAGGAGAAGCACTGAATGAAGCGCAAGAACAAGGCTTAATCCGCACAGCCGGTGGACACGCCATGGCCGCCGGCCTCACGACAAAAACAGGAACCATAGGGGTGCTTCGAGACTTTCTGAGTGCACGGTTCACACAACCGCCCGCCTCTCCGAACCTCATAGATGCCCCTTTAGACCTTATACAGCTTACACCAAGCCTATGGCAACTCATTCGCTCCTTAGCCCCTTACGGACAAAAATTCCCGGAACCTTTGTTTTTGTTTTCCTCTGTAACTGTTACACACATCAAACCCTTTGGAGAGCAGCACTTGTTCTTAAGCTTGGAAAAGGATAATACCAAAGTCGGTGCTGTTGCCTTTTCTGTGAACACAACCCCTTGGGGAGAAGCTTTGGCGACGGCAGTAGGGGAAAAACTCACACTGATTGGACAGCTACGACTTGACTATAGGGGTGCTATCACCATCAAGATTGTGGATGGGTTGCCCCTGCCTGCTCCCTGCCTCTAAGCCTTTTGTCTCTTAAGCTCTTTTCAGTGTCAGTAAAGGAAAAGGGGGGTGAGAAGAATCTTGGGAAACCTCTTGAATCTTTTGGGTGAGAAAGATAGGCTATAGGCTTGAGTCTTTTATCGGAAATTGTGGGTGCGCAGGCATTAAGGAAGAGGTGGGGTGTAGTGCAGTATGTCAAAACTTAAGACAAAAAAGAGTGCGGCTAAGAGGTTTTCTTATACGGCTAGTGGACTGATTAAGCGTTCCCAGAGTGGGAAGCGGCATGGTATGATAAAGAAGAGCAGTAAGCAGAATCGCAACTTGCGCCGTGGGACTTTGGTCTCTAAGGTGGATGAAAAAGTGATAAAGCAGTATTTTTTACCGCGGTTTTAGTTTGTTGAGTACAGGAGGAGTGTGATGACGCGTGTGAAAAGGGGAGTTGTTCGGCATAAGCGCCATAAGCGTGTACTTAAGGCAGCGAAGGGGTATTATGGTCGGCGTAAGAATACCTTTCGCATTGCGCATCAAGCGGTGGAGCGGGCAAGGCAGTATGCGTTTAGGGATAGGAAGGCGAAAAAGCGCACTTTTCGCGCTCTGTGGATACAAAGGATTAATGCAGCGTGCCGTCTTCATGGGATGACCTATTGTCGTTTTATTTATGAGTTGAAACAAAAAGGCTTGAGACTGAACAGGAAAATGTTGTCTGAGATTGCTGTATCGGAGGGGGAGGATTTTTTAGCGCTGATTGGACAAGTGACAAAAGGTGTCAAGTAAACTTGTGCCCCCTTCTTTTTCTACCGAGATTTTGGAAGCGTTTCAGCAAGAAATCAAAGGCCAGATAAAAGGAGCGAAAACGCTTGAAGACTGTGAAAGCCTGCGATATAAGACCTTTGGGAAACGCTCTCAACTGCGGGAGTGGTTTCAAGAGATAAAAGGACTTACAGAACAGGACAAACACCGCTATGGCCAGCTGCTCAATTGTATTCGGCAATCCCTTGTCTCTGCCTTAAAGGAGAAGACAGTCGCTCTCCAAGAAAAGGTTTTAGAGGAAAAACTGGTGAAGGAACAGATTGATTTGTCTCTTCCTGCCCGACATGGACTGAAAGGGTCTCTTCACCCCCTTACGCAAGTGACAGAGATGTTATTTGTAAGCTTTGAAAAGCTTGGGTTTACTTTAGCCGAGGGACCGGAGATAGAAGACGACTATCATAACTTCAGTGCCTTGAATTTTTCTCCTTTTCACCCGGCAAGAGAAGAGATGGATACCTTCTATGTGCGCCAAAAAGGAGCTTCTGTCCAATGGAAGCTTTTGCGTACACATACCTCTCCTGTACAAATACGTTGGATGAAAACTCATGTGCCTCCGCACCGTATTGTAGCTTGTGGGCGTGCCTTCAGAAGTGATACCGACCAAACACATACGCCTATGTTTCATCAGATAGAAGGACTCATTGTTGAGGACGGGATTCATATGGGACACTTAAAACACACCTTACTCACTGTGCTGAAGGATTTTTTTCAGGTGGAGTCGCTCTCTTTGAGATTTAGACCAAGCTTTTTCCCCTTTACCACGCCTTCTGCGGAAGTTGATGTGGGGTATAGCCTGCACGAGGGCTGTCTTACCATAGGCGGTTGTGAACACTGGATGGAGGTTCTGGGTTGTGGCATGGTACACCCCCGTGTTTTAGAGGCAGTAGGCTTAGGGAATGGTTCTTATCAGGGCATGGCTTTTGGCATGGGACTAGACAGGTTAGCGCTTCTTAAAGGGGGCATTGAAGACTTAAGGACGCTGTTTCAAGGAGATAGTCGGTGGTGTGAGCAGGCAGGCTTTTCTCCTCTGGATATTCCGGCTCTTTCTGCCTATTGGAGGTCCCTATGAAAATCCCTCTTCGTTGGCTCAAGCAGCATTTGGAGGGGGAAGATGATGTGGAAAAAATCACCGCAACACTTTGCCGTATTGGCTTTGATGTGGAGAGCATTCTGTATGAACAAGAGCTGTATCGGCATTTTCTCATAGGGAAAATTCTCGAAGTCTCCCCGCACCCTGCTGCTGATAGATTGAAAATTTGCAAGGTTCATCTTGGCGGTGAAAACATTGTGTCTGTGGTGTGTGGGGCGGGGAATGTTGTGGAGGGGTTAACCTCTGTTTATGCCCCTGTTGGAGCTTGTCTGCCCGGGAATAAGATGCCTATAAGAGAGGCACGTATTCGCGGCGTCCGGTGCTTTGGTATGCTGTGCTCTGAGCAAGAATTAAGCCTCTCTTTGGAAGGAGAGGGCATTATGGAACTTGAAGGGGCTTCTTCCGGTGCGGCATTTGCGGACTTCATAGAGAGTGATGTTATCATTGACATAGAAGTGACACCCAATAGACCTTATGGTCTCAATATTCATGGTATAGCACGGGAACTGGCTGCGGCTGGGTTGGGGACTTTAATCCCTCTTAAGCCCCTTGATGTGCCGTCCTTTTCCGCTCCTACTATAGGCGTTACAGCAGATTTCCCTTCCCAAAAGCCCCCGCCTTGCGATTTCTTTTGCCTTCAAGGCATAAAAGGCGTGACCAATAGCCCCTCCCCGCAGTGGCTGAAAAATCGCTTACGCACCATAGGACTTTCTTCCATTTCCTCCGTTGTGGATTGTATGAATTTTACCATGATGGATACAGGACAACCGCTACATGCCTTTGACGCCAACAAAATCAAAGGGAATCTCCGCTTGAAAATTGCCTCTGGGGGGGAGCAATTTTTAGGTCTTGATGAAGAGCGCTATACCTGTCCTGAAGGAGCTTGTCTGATTTGTGATGACACAGGAGTTATCAGTCTAGCAGGAGTCTTAGGCGGTGCTACCACTAAGTGTGACCTTGATACAAAAGACCTGCTCATAGAAGCCGCTTACTTTCTTCCGGAATCCATAGCACGCACAGGACGTAGCCTGTCCATTATCACAGAATCTCGCACACGCTTTGAACGTGCAACCGACCCCGCCTTTGTCACAACAGCTCTTAAAAGAGCTGTTCATATGGTGAGGACTCTGTGTGGCGGAAAACCAACTGAAGTGGTCTCTTTGGGACAGATTCCCTCTTTATCCCCTATTGCCTATGACCCCAATACAGCTGCCCGCCTCCTCGGTACAAAAATTGCTAACAAAACACAACAGACGATTTTGAAAGCACTAGGCTTTCAGATAAAAGAACAAAAACCCATTTGGCAAGTCACCCCGCCTTCCTTTCGTCCCCATTGTCATTTGAAGGAAGATATTGTGGAAGATATTGCGCGTATACAGGGCTATGAGCACTTGCTAGCAGTCCCTCTGCCGCACAAAGAGCCTTCTTGTGCTTTTCTCACGCCAAAACAAGGGGCTAGTAGGCACATCCGCCGCTGTCTCGCTGTGCGCGGACTGCATGAAGTGGTGAGCTATTCCTTTATCTCAAAGGCGCTGGATGAGACTTATCAGGGATGGCTCATGCCGCAAAATGAACCTGTGGTCGTAGAGAATCCTATCAGTGAAGACTTATCTGTCATGCGTCGGTCTCTTATTCCGTCGCTGGTGAAGGTTGCGATGTACAACAGAGACAGACAACAAGAACGCTTTGGAATCTTTGAAGTGGGGGGCGGCTATTTTGGGATGGAAGCGGAGGAGCAAGTCCTTTTCTGTAGTGGCTTAAGAGGTGGTCTCTTCAAGGAGCGCATCTGGAATGAGACGGCACGTCATGGGGATGTCTTTGATATTAAAGCTGATGTGGAGACCGTACTAGAGGCCTTTGGATGTCAAAATATTCGCTTTCGGCGCTCTTCACTTCCTTCATGGCTTCACCCCGGGGCAGGGGCTTTCTTGATTGAGGGGGACAACAATGTGGTGGGAGTCTTTGGGCTTTTCCATCCGCGACTCCAAGAATTAGTAGGGCCTAGCGGCGGCTGTTTTGAACTTTGCCTTGACCGCTTGCCTGTGCAATCTTCCCCCCCTTCGCCCCCCAAAATCTCATCGTTCCCGGCAAGCAAACGCGACTTTGCCTTCCTCTTGCCAAAACATATTCCCGTAGAAAAAGTGGTGAAAACTACAGAGACGCTTTCTCCCTTTGTGGTACAAGTCTCTGTCTTTGATGTGTATGAAAACGAAATGTTGAAGTCAAGTGGTCAGTATTCTTTGGCGCTGTCTGTCAAGTACCAATCTTCCGCACGTACCTTGACGGGAGACGATATAGAAGGATTTTCCAAGCAGTTATGCCAACGCATCAAAAAGCTGTACGGCGGTGTTCTCAGAAAAGAGGAAGAGAAGAAAGAATGTGTATAACCAGAAGAGTCAAAATACTCTGGGTCAAGTGTTCGAAATGGTTCTCTCTGTCAACTACCAGTCTTCCGTGCGGGACATTGGATTTTGGTGTTGGACTCTATGGAGGGTATGGTGCGGCTTTTTATTTGCGGGTGGGTGCGGGAGGTTGAGGAGAGGAAGTAGTGGTGGCGTCTGATAGGATACGAAATTTTGCCATTATTGCCCATGTGGATCATGGAAAATCCACTCTTGCGGATAGAATGATTGAGCGCTGTGGGGGGTTGGATAGTCGATCTATGGTGAATCAGGTGTTGGATTCTATGGATTTAGAGCGGGAGAGGGGCATTACAATCAAAGCGCAAACGGTGAGGCTCACCTATTCTCTTGGCGGTGTGGAGTATGTACTGAATTTAATTGATACGCCGGGACATGTAGATTTTTCCTATGAGGTTAGTCGGTCTTTGGGAGCGTGTGAGGGGTCTTTATTGTTGGTGGATGCCTCTCAGGGTGTTCAGGCTCAGACGCTTTCTCATGCTTACGCAGCCATGGAGCATAATCATGAACTGATTTTGGTATTGAATAAGATGGATTTATCGGCGGCTTCTTATGAGCGGGTTGTGGGGGAGGTTGAGGAGAGTTTGGGGTTGTGTGTTGGTAGTGGTGAGCAGCAGGCGTTGAAGATTTCCGCTAAATTGGGGCAAGGAATAGAGGAGGTTTTGGGGGCTATTGTGCGTCGTATTCCTTCTCCTGTTGGGGATACGAGTGGGGCTTTGTGTGCTTTGATTATTGCGTGTTGGTATGATGTATATTTAGGGGTTGTGGTGTTGGTGCGGGTAAAGGAGGGGGTGTTACGCCGTGGCATGGGGATAGTTTTTTTGTCTACGGGAGCGGTTTATACTGTTGAGAAGGTGGGGGTTTTTACTCCTTTGAAGACCTCTGTTGAGTCTTTAGAGGCTGGAGAGATAGGGTTTTTTGTTGCGGGTGTGAGGGCCATAACCCATGCGGCGGTTGGGGATACGGTGACAGAGGAGCAAAGGCGTGCGTTGCCTGCCCCGGGCTTTAAGCCTTCTTCTCCTGTTGTGTTTTGTGGCTTTTTTCCGGTGGACACTGCAAAGTGGGACGCTTTGAAAAAGGCCTTGCACAAATTGGCGTTAAATGACGCGAGTTTCTCCTTTGAGCCTTTGTCTTCTAAGGCGTTAGGCAATGGGTTTCGGTGTGGATTTTTGGGGCTTTTACACTTGGATATTATTCGCACGCGGCTGGACAGGGAGTTTCACCTTCCGTTGATGGTGACGTATCCCACTGTTGTGTATCGTGCGCTGTTTAGAAACCAACAAGAGAAAGAAATCTGTAGCCCTGCTGATTTTCCTAACCCTTCTTCTGTTGAGTCTTTCTATGAGCCTTGGGTGAAAGTGTCTCTTATACTTCCGCAGGATTTTATAGGTTCGGTGATGACGTTGTGTCAAACGCGCCGTGCAAAACAACTGAAAATAGACTATATTGGGGAACGTGTTGTGATGCTTTATGAACTTCCTTTGAGTGAAATGGTTTTTGATTTTACTGATGAGCTTAAGAGCAAGACGCGTGGCTATGCGAGTTTGGATTATAAGCCTATTGGGTATCGCAAGACAGACCTTGCTTTTGTGCGTATTCTGATGAATGGGGTTGAGGTTGACGCTTTAAGCGTGGTGTTGCATAAGGAGAAGGCGGCTTTGGAGGGGCGGCGGTTGTGTGCGAAATTGAAGACCTTGATTCCGAGACAATTGGTACAGGTGGTTTTACAAGCGGCGTGCGGGGGCAAAATTATTGCCCGTGAAACCCTGAAAGCCTTGAGAAAGGATGTCACCGCTAAATGTTATGGCGGTGATGTGACAAGAAAGCAAAAATTGCTAAAAAAACAAAAAGCTGGAAAAACAAAAATGCGCTCATTAGCAAAGATTCAACTGCCAAAAGATGTCTTTTGGAAAGTCATGAGCACCGATGACTAAAGAAGCCCCCCCCCCTCTTCCTCCTCTTCATTCTCAAGAGGTGTCTTTGGAGGCTGCGACGCCTATGATAAAGCAGTATCTGGAGATAAAACAACGGTATCAGGGCATGCTCGTGCTTTATCGTATGGGGGATTTCTATGAGCTTTTCTTTGAAGACGCCATTGTAGCGGCACAAGCGTTGAACATTACCCTTACCGCTCGCGGAAAATACAAAGACCGCCCCATTCCCATGTGTGGCATTCCGTGTCATGCCGTAGAGAATTATCTGTTAAACCTCATAAAACAAGAGTTCAAAGTTGCTATTTGTGACCAACTCGAATCCCCGGAGGAAAAGGGGAAAAAACCGCTTGTCCACCGCGGCGTCACACGCGTGATAACGCCCGGTACCCTCTCAGAAGAAGGACTGCTAGAACCTAAAGTCCCTAACTTCCTAGCCTCTCTCATCCCCACCCCCTCGAAGCAGGCGAGTTGCGCTTGGATAGAAATGACCACCGGCTTGTTTCGATACACTCTTGTAGAGACTGACAATCTTATGGATACCCTCTCTTGGCTCAACCCCACGGAACTCTTAATCCCTTCTCAATACGCTTCCCTCCTCAAAGACTACAAAGGGGTCATCACCCCTCTCAAAGAAGAGACGACTAAACATTTTCCCCTTCTCAATGACTTGCATGTTCCCCTTGTCTATAAAGGAAGAGAGAAGACCATCCTGCGTGCCTTAAAAGCCCTTTTGTCCTATATCCTTTATACGCAAGGAGGCATGCCCCCTGTGCGGGTGCCTGTTGCGCATCTGGACTCTCAGATGCTGATAATGGATAATGATACACGAGAAAATCTTGAGATTCTCCGCACATTAAGCGGAGAAAAACGTGGTAGCCTCTTTTCTGTCGTTGACAAAACCCTCACCAGTGCAGGCGGACGACTATTGTATCAATGGCTTCTCTGTCCCTTAGTGGACATTGAAGCCATTGATAAGCGATTGCGGTGGGTTGACCTCTTCTTTCAACACGATGCCTTAAGACAAACCCTTCGCTCCTACCAAAGCCAATTCCCTGATGTGGAGAGAGCCTTAACGCGCCTATCCCTAGGGCGCGGCGGGCCTTGCGATATGGGAACGATACAAGAAGGATTGTGGAGTGCCTTCCAAGTACAGTCTCTTTTTCACAGAAAAGAAGAATTGAAGACTGCCCCCAACCCTCTTGCCCTTGATGCACTCAATGGTCTATTGAAAACCTTAACCTCTGCCCTCAACTCCCCTCTCCCCGCTCTTGTACAGGCAGGAGACTTCATTCGACAAGGCTTTTCCCCTTCACTGGATGAACTCAAAGATATCAAAACCTCCCGCCGCCAAGAGGTTTTCGCTTTTCAACAAACCTATAAACAGCTCACCGGTATCAAAACCTTGAAAGTTCGACACAATCATGTCTTAGGCACTTTTATAGAAGTGTCTGCTCGACAGAGCCTTGCTATGGAAAAAAATCCTCTCTTTATTCAAAAGCAATCCATGACCAATACCGTACGGTATATCACGCAGGAACTCATGGAAGCCGAAATGAAAATGCAGGAATCGGCACGGCGCGTCGCCTCTTTAGAGGCAGAACTATACCAAGAGCTTCTCAAGGGCATTCTAGACCTAGGGAACCCTATCCTAGAAGCCTCAAAGGGCATGGCCTTCTTAGATGTTGTTGCCTCCCTAGCACACCTTGCTCGTGAAGAAGGCTATATCCGTCCCGTTGTGGATATGACCTGTGATTTTCATGTCAAGGGAGGATACCATCCCCTTGTCAAATGGGGAAAGCAACATCTGCCCGCCCCCCAACAGGAGGGGCCTGATGATTGTGTGCTGAATGATTGCGTGTTGGAAAATGACAAAAGGATTCAACTGATTACAGGCCCTAATATGGCCGGAAAATCCACCTTTTTAAGACAAAATGCTCTGATTATCCTTCTCGCTCAAATAGGCTCTTTTGTGCCTGCCGAAGCGTGCCGCTTCGGCGTTGTCCATCACTTGTTTTCGCGCGTTGGTGCCTCTGATAATCTCGCTAAAGGGCATTCCACTTTCATGGTGGAAATGCTTCAGATCGCTTCTATCTTAAAAGTTTGCGACGCAAGAAGCTTTGTGATTCTAGACGAAATAGGACGCGGTACCGCTACCTATGATGGCCTCGCTATTGCGTGGGCTGTGCTTGAAGACCTTCACCAGCGCCTCAATTGCCGTTGCCTCTTTGCTACGCATTATCATGAACTTACTGCTCTGGAAAAGGACATGAAACACTTAATCAATTGTCATCTGCAGGTGAAAGAATGGGAGGGGAGCATTGTCTTCTTGTATAAAGTCGTTTTAGGGTGCGCCCATAAGTCTTACGGCATTCATGTGGCAAAATTAGCAGGCCTGCCCCAGCCTGTTATTGAACGCGCACAAACCCTGTTAAAGCACTTCTCCTCCTCCTCTGACTTCCAGTTGCAAACCCCTCAGTACAACCCCCCTTTGCCAACGCCTCTCCCTTCCTTTGTCAAAAAAGTGGAACGCCTCCTTAAGTCCTGCAATCTTGATGATTGCTCTCCAAGACAAGCCCTTGATATCTTGCATGAACTCAAGGACTTAATGCCGTAAGCAATGCCGCTCTGTGCCACGGACGATTCCGATTCCCTTCCGCACTCTTCACTTTTATCCCTTTCTTTAACCACACACTATGAGCACGCCCCGCACGCAAACGCTCTCCTCCTAACCCCTTGCAAAAGGGCGGCAGATTCCCAGAAAAAATCACAAAATCAGCAACCATACAATCCTCCATAGCAGCCCTCTTCGTCTTGGGAAACCCCACCAAATACCCCTTCTTCTCCAGTATACACCCCTCCCCATCACAGAAAAACCCCGCTCCTCCTCCTCCTCCTCCATCAGGCCAATAAGCCTCCTTTTCTTGACCATAGACCCTAAACCAAGCAGAACGGGCGAATGACTCCGTATTACTTCTTGAGACAAAAAACTGACCCCTTCCATCGGTAATCCCTACAAGCTTCGCTTCTCCTAATACCTGTATATCTGCTAAATTCGGAAGGAAAACCATGAAAAGAAAGCCACTTAACAAAAACGGCACCCCCCAAAACCGCCACCGACCCTGCCACAGCAAAAACCATAATCCCGATACAATTACTAAACAAAAACTCCATGTGGTAGGCTTCGGAAAATGCCCCCAGCCGTAAGGAATCGATGCCCCGTACAGCGCTAACTGCTCTAACAACACAAGACCTTTAGAGAGTCCCCAAAGCGGTAAAAACTCCAAGCCTAATGGCGTAAGCCCTAAGTACAACACAATACAAGGCATAATCCAAAACGTAAGGAGCGGTACCCCGAGAAGATTGCAAAAAAGAGAAATAAAAGAGACATTCTGAAAGTGATACCAAGCGATGAGGCTTGTGGGAATGACGGCGAGGAGCGTTGAGAGGAAAAGAGACAACACAAAGACAACAGGAGAGGATATCCCTCCTAAAAATGCAAGCTTTTGATGCAGTCCTCTTAGCTGTTTGAACCCTACGATTAAACACAGGACAGCGGCAAAGGAGAGTTGGAAACTCGCTGATAAAAGACTTTGGGGAGAGAGACACAACAGGATAAAGGCACAAAGCCCTAGGGCACGTAAGGTGGAGATGGGGCGAAATAAGGCGATGCCTAGCGGTATGACCGATACCAGCAGGAAGGCCCTTTTCGTTGGAAGTGAGGCACCTGATAAGAGGAGATAGAAAAATGCTGTGGCGACTCCGCCTAGAATTGCCCAGAGTTTTGTGTTAAACCGCAAAGAAAATGCTGGTATTGCAGAGAGTGCATATCGCATGAGAAAAAACACAACCGCTGTCAAAAGGCCTATATGCATGCCGGAAATTGCTAAGATGTGCGCTAATCCTGAGCGGCGAAACGCAACCTTTGTTTCTTCGCTTACTTCCTTTTTCATGCCTAAAATTAACGCCTTAGCAAGGGATGCTGTGTTCCCCTTGAGGTGCTTTGTGATGGAGTGACTGAGACGGAGTCGAAGATTTTCTAGTCGTGATTGTAGGGTTTGCACCCTAGGAGAGATATCTAAAATGGAAAGAGCGATAGCGGTGGCGGTGAGGCCTTTGAACCAAAAATCCCTGTGAAAGTCGTATCCATCAGCTAAAACCTTGTCCGGCGGCGGAAAACAGAGGGCGCGGGCTGTGATGTGGCTTCCTACCGCTATCTCTTCAGGAGACAATTGAGAGCGCACAATAAGCCTTATCTTCGTGCGTTTTGTACTAGTGCCGTGAATCAGCGCTTGCTTAAGCGTAAAGCGCACAGAATTTTCTCGTTGTTCTTTTTTCGTCACTATCCCTTCTACATAAACGTTATAGAGGGGTTCTGATAGGACTGGGTGTTTGAGACTGTGGGTTTTTATGGCTGAGATGGTAAAGCCTGTGAGGAAGCTTAAGGCACAAATCCCTAAAAGACGCACTCTTTTTATCACGTATAACAGCACGCTTCCTCCCCAAAGTACCCCGTAAACCCACAATACAGGCTCTTCCTTGAGGGCAAAATACCAACAGATTCCTATGCCGAATAAGACAACGCACCAAAGAGGGAAGACGAATCTCTCTTCAAAGAACTGGGCGGAAAGCGTTCTGAAAAATGACATTTGAAGAGATGTCTTGTTCTGAGATACACTGTTAGGTGTGAAGGTAGGATATCACAGAAAGAGAGGTTTTAGGCCATGACATTGATGATGAGAACGCGTTTTGCTCCTTCACCGACGGGCTTTCTTCATTTAGGGAGTGTCCGCACGGCTTTGTTTAACTGGCTTTTAGCCCGTCATTTTGGGGGTGCGTTTTTCTTACGCATGGAAGATACCGATGTGGTACGTGGTGAAGAGCGCTATGGGGAGTCCATTTTAGAGGGTTTGCAATGGCTTGGTTTAGACTGGCGGGAGATTTTCTATCAGTCGCAACAACAGAAGCGCCACAGAGAAGTGGCGTTTCGGCTTTTCAAAAAAGGCTATGCCTATTGGTGTGATTGTCCCCCTCCTGCTGGAACAGAGGAAGGATATCAGAGAAAATGCCGTCAGCGCTGCCTTACTCAAAGTGCCAAAACAGCCCTCAGATTCAAAGCCCCTGTAAAAGGAAAAGTGGTGATTGCTGATGCTGTACAGGGACAGGTTGTGATTCAAGCCCAACATTTGGATGATATGGTTTTATTGCGTTCTGATGAAACTCCTACTTATATGCTCTGTGTTGTGGTGGATGACCATGATATGGGGATTACGCATATTCTCAGAGGCACAGACCATCTCATCAATGCGGCACGACAGATACAAGTCTATGATGCCTTAGGCTGGACTCCGCCGAACATGGCGCATATTCCTCTCATTTGCAGCGCTGATGGACGCAAGCTTTCCAAACGACATGGTGCTAAAGATGTGAGAGTGTACCAACGGGAAGGCTTTCTTCCTCTTGCTTTGCATAACGCTCTTTTTCAACTAGGGTGGCGCCGAGGAGATGCGGAGCTTATCTCTTTGGAAGACGCTGCTTTATTGTTTGACTTGAAGAAGCTACACAGAGCCTCTGCCCGATTCTCTGAAGACAAACTCTTGGCTCTTAATAGAAAACTTCTCCAAACTATGGATGCTTCTACACTCTGTCACCGCCTAGAGGCCTACACAAAAACGCCTTTGTCACAACAAGAAAAAAAACGCCTCTCTCTCCTCTTGCCAGAAGCCTTAAAACGCACCCATTCCCTAAAAGACCTAGACCATCTCTCCTCCTTCTTACGGCAACAGAACCCCCCCCCATGCCCTCTCTTCAATGAAGGCACACGCCACAATCTCAAAGCGTTGCTCACCACGTTACAAAAACTCCCCTCTTGGACCCCACCAACCCTCAAAGAAGCCCTGCATCAGCTCATCAACACCCACAACATTTCCTTAAGAGACTTAGCGCACCCTTTAAGAATTGTCCTCACTGGACACCCTAACCCCTTAGGCATTACTGCTATCTTGTACGCCTTAGGACAAAAAGAGACTATTAAGAGAGTGAAACAATGTCTATAATGAAAGCTTCATACAAGTAGTGGCGGATTGTTGTCAGTGCCAAAGAAAATTCTCTTAAAAGATGAAAAGACAGGACGCACGGTTAGTGCGCCGATTTACAGTCCTACTTTAGGCAAGGATGTCATTGATGTGCGTGATATTCCGCGCACTTTAGGCTATTTTGCCTATGACCCGTCTTTTGGGGCTACTGTTAGTTGCGACTCAGCCATTACTTTTGTAGATGGCATCAAAGGGGAGTTATTATACAGAGGCTATCCTATTGAGAAACTTGTGGTGTTTTGTGATTTTTATGATGTGAGTTTTTTAGTGTTCTACGGAGAGTTACCAACTAGGACGCAAAAAACAGAGTTTCTTAATGATATTGCTAACGCTCCTAGTGTATCGGAGGGGATGACAAGTGTTCTTAAAGGACTGCCTAAGAAAGCGCATCCTATGGCGAAGCTTTGCACGTGTATGGCGGCAATGAGCGGGTTTCATCAAGAGAATTTTCTTCTAGGGAAAAATAGACATAAACTCTTCTACACTCTTCTGAAACAAGTGCCTCTTCTCTGCGCCATGATTTACAGACATGGAGAAGGGGTATCTTACAGGAGTCTCACCTCTCAACATGATAAGGGCTTTTCAGAGAATTTTTTGTCTCTGTGCTTTGATGAGCCTCCGGAACAGGACTTCATTGAAGCCTTTGAACAATTTCTCATTCTCCATGCCGACCACGAACAAAATGCCTCCACCTCAACAGTACGCCTAGCAGGCTCCTCCTTAGCGCACCCTTATGCCTGTCTCGCAGGGGGTGTTGCCTCTTTATGGGGCTCCTCCCACGGCGGTGCCAACGAAGCCGTCGTCACCATGCTTGAAAACATTCAGAACATTCAAGACTGTATCAAACAGGCTAAAGATAAAAAAAATCCCTTTCGACTCATGGGCTTCGGACATAGAGTCTATAAAAATTTTGACCCCCGCTCCCAAATTCTCCAAAAATTCTGTCGTACCATCCTTGGAAAACTCGATAAAAAAGGCATACAACTTTTCCAAACAGCCGCCGCACTGGAAAAAGCCGCCTTACAAGACGAATACTTCATCGATAGAAAACTCTATCCTAATGTGGACTTCTATTCCGGCGTTATCCTGCGCGCTATAGGATTCGATAAATCCTTCTTTACCGTCCTCTTCGCTTTAGCACGCTCTGTGGGATGGTTTTCTCATTACCACGAAATGCTTGAAACCCCAGCACTCAAAATCGGACGACCCAGACAACTCTATACCGGTAACACAAGACGCTCCCTTTAATAACACGGAAGAGAAAGGGCGTTTTGCTCTTCCGCCATACGCTCACCCGTGCCTGAGAGCGTAAAGAACCCCCCCCTCCGCAAGCAATATAGAGTTTCTTAGGACTTTTTCTTTAGGATTGGGGTACAAATCTTGTCTTAAGTCACTGTGTCTTCTGTTTCTTTGAATCTTCTTCCTTCTGGTATTGCTAATGCTAAACAGCAGGCGTTTATTGTTGTTGATAAAAAAACACAAACCTTGAAGGCTCTTTGCTCTTTAGGCGGAAGATTGAATTTTTGGGTCAAGACAAAATTCTCCACAAAAAATCAAATTGCCAAGCGTAATCAAAAAGTACAATCTGCTGTCAAAGAATATTTTGAGCAAAGCAAGTTATTGTCGCACAAAGAACTTCAGGGGCTTTTTCAGAAAATACCGACTCATAAGCCCTTGCGCGTGAGAGACTTAAACACAGTTGTCAGCTCATTTGCAAGCAAACGGGATGTCCAATTCCCAAATGAGGTGCTTAAAAAAGAGGGGGTCGTCATTATGGATGCAACAGACAGGCAAAAACGTTTTGATAGTCTTAAAGGCTTGAAAACGACTCTTAATGGCTGTCTTGATACCTGTAAAGAAGACCTCAAAGAGCTCAAAGGAAGCGCCCCGCAGGAGGTAAAAGACGCCGCGCACAATGCCAGTCTTTCCCTGAAAGTCTTATGTAGTAAAATACGGGAATACCAATATCTTAAGTTACTGCGTCATCAAATCAATGGCACAACTCCTCCTACTGGTTTATCGGCCATTCAGGGAGAAATTGACCGCTTGAAAACCCAGATTCAGAAAACAGGACAAGATGATGAAGGCGTGGTCGAGAGAAAGAAACTCTTAAGCACTTTAGCATCAGAAGAAGCAAAAATACGCCCTAGCAAGGAGATTGTCAAACAATGGAAAGAGGATATGAACATTGTAGCCGTGCAAACAAAGTGGTTAGAAGACCTCCACTGGTCTATTACCTTTGGAGGAGAGAAACAAGACGCCTGCTATGGAGAACTGGCTAAACTCGCAGGAGAAGCCGTTCACAAAGGCGAACAAACTTTCAAGAATATGGCTGTGCTGTTGGAAACATAGAGGGCTTTCTCCATGGCGGGCGTTAAAGGAGAAGAATGTGCCTATTTTGTTAAGATTTTTCCTGTAAGGTGCTCTTGAGATTATGAAGTTAACAGGGGAGTAAGTGTGGTACAGGTAGGAGCGTTCATTCCGAAGAGCATTGCCGAGGCTAAGGAGCAGTCTTTTGTTGTTGTGGATAAAAAGACGCAAAACCTGAAGGCACTGAATTCTCTTTACCAACGTTCTTGTTTTTGGGTCAAGACAAAGCTCTCCACAAAGAGTCAAGTGGCGGCCCGCAATGAAGCGGTGCAAAAGGCTTTCAGAAAGTGCTTATCTGAGAATGCTTCATATAAGTGGGAAGCGGGGGAAATCAAGACATTCTTGAAAGGTTCCCTTGGTGGAGGGAAGCCTCTTCGTGCTAGAGACTTGAAGTTTGCCGCTTTGCAATTCCAACAAAAAGACATGCTCTCGCCAGGGAAAGAGTTAAAAGAAGCTCATAACTTAGAGTCGGTGTTCAAGGATTGCCCTGAAGCGCAGGCGGCTGTTAAGATTCTAAAAGAAAAAGACTTTTCTTTGTACACAATCAATGACCTTGAGAAGCAACTAAAGAAGCTTTCTTTTATTGAGCAGAAGATTCCTCTTAACCAGAAGGTTTGTGAAGAGGCATTAAAAGACCTGAAGGGTGCTACCCCTGAGTCATTGGATTTGGATAAGGTGGGGGTGATGCATCGCTTGAAAATGCTTTGTGGGGGTATGCGCCAGCAGCAAAATCTGAAAATTCTTGAGCACTATCTCCATGGTACGGCACCGGAGAAAGGGGCTTCTGTTCTCCTAACGGAAGGGCAAAAGAAAATTGGGAGCTTAACCAAACAGAGTGAGCAACTAAAAGAGAAAATTGAAACACAATTAAAACCAGCAGCACATCCAGATGCGGAAAAGAAAACACTCAAAGCCGTCAAAACTCTTGAGAAACGTATCGAAGAGGAAGAATCTATGGAAGTGGCTGATGCCCTTTGTGATAAGAGAGAGAAAATTGAAACGCAATTAAAACCAGCAGCACATCCAGATGCGAAAAAGAAAACACTCAAAGCTGTCAAAGCTCTTGAGAAACGCATCGGAAAGGAAGGATCTATGGAAGTGGCTGATGCCCTTTGTAATGAGAAAGACAAACTCCTAAAAGGCCTTTCAACCGCAAAAGACGATCTTCGATCCGCTTTGCACAAGCAGGCAGCACTTCTTGAGGAAACACAGCAGGAACGGCTCAAGCTTGAATCTTTAGAAAAAAATGTCCAAGGGTGGCAAGAAGATATCAATACGCTGTCTTCGAACCTACAACAATTAAGAAGCATAGAAGTTCTAATCCATGACTTAGGGGCAAACTTAGGAGAGGAGGAACAACATATCAAGCCTGCACTAGAGGATGTGGAATCCTGGTTAGCATTTTCAATGAATAGGAGCTCGCAAGCCCTTCAGGACATGATATCTGTCTTAGGAGATTGAGAGACACAACATGCTCATACGGAACTCTACCCCTAACGAACCCTCATGCCTGTAACACTGCCTTCTTCTGTTGCTCATGCTAGGGGTCACGATTTTGTAGTCTTAGATAAGAAGACTCAACAACTGAAGAGCTTGTCCTCTTTGAAGGATAGAATGTCTTTTTGGGTTAAGACGAAATTTTCTAGTAAGAGTCAAGTTGCGACTCAGAATCATAAAGTACAAGACGCCATTAGAAAACATTTTCAGGAGGTATCACTTCATAAATGGTCAAAGGGGGATGTGAACGCTGTGCTTGGTGACTTTATAGCACTTGATAAGCCTCTTCATGCTAGAGACTTGAAAGTTGCTGCCTTTGCTTTTCATCAGTATGATAGTGGGCTGTCGGGCAAACGAGAATTAAAAGATCGGTATAATTTAGAGGTAAGATTTGGTCAAGATCAGGAGGCTTCCAAGGCCATTGATTGTCTGAGGGAAGAGGGTGTTCCCATGAAGAACACAGAAGACTTAGCGAAGGGTTTTAGGAACATGGACGCTCTTGAGCAGTCTTTATCTGAGGACATGGGGAAGATTTTTAGTGATATGAAAGGGTTGAATAGGCATAGCCCTGAGGCCTCACAAAGAGCTGCCCGTCATTTTGGGTCATTTTGTTCGAAGTTACGGCAGCATCAAAATTTAAAATTGCTTGGTCAGTGTAGCGGGATATCGTTAGACTCTGGAGTACGAGCGCAGACCAAGAAAGGAAAAGCGAACATTCGCGCACTTGATAAGGAAATACAACGATTACAGCAGAACATGAAACTAGGGAGTAATCCTGCGACCATGGCAGATCTGCAAGTGTTATCAAAGTTCAGAAAGCTTAATAGTGCTGTACAGAAGGAAAAATCTCCGCAAGCCTATGCGGAGTTGAAGTTTCAACGCGGTGAGGCTATGGGAGAGGTTCTTGCGAGGACAAAATCCTACACGAATGAGGAACTTCAACAAAAGTGTGATGAACTCGTTGCGCAAAAAGAGATTGAAAGCGCAAATCTAAAGGCACTTGAGAGCACACAAGTGTTTGAAGATATGGATTCTATTGACTTACAGGCGGAGCAGTTGCGAAAAATTTTTGACATTGCCAATAAGCAGCTTGAGACTTTGCCTTCAACAACGGATCAGCAAGAGGTAAAGACTTGGCAGTATATAGCGCAGAAAACAGAAGAAGCGCTCTCTGCAAGTGAAAGCGTTATCCAAAGTATGGACAATCTGCTTGAGAGGGATTCTAAGCCGTAGACTTGCGTCAAGAATCAACCGATATCTGTGGGGGAGAGGAGCTGTCTTAAACAGAAGAGGTAAGGTGTGGTTTGTTGATTTGTGTAGTATGATAGGTATGGAGAGATGCCAGAGTGGTTGAATGGGGCGGTCTCGAAAACCGTTGTGCGTTATGCGTACCGAGGGTTCGAATCCCTCTCTCTCCGCTGTAAAAAAATAGCAGACATCAATAAACAAAATGTTTTGATTTTCTTGTTTATCTCAGTGTAGTATACGCGCTATCCTAAGCAGGTAAGACACTCCCATACAAGACAATGGTTTCAAGAATTACTTGATGCAGGTGCACGGCAGCGGCTGTCCTAGAATAAAGGGCAACTGTCCGCGGAAGTGGTGAAGGCATGAGCGTGGCGCGGATCATCCACGGCGACTGCCTGGACGTTCTGCAGCACGGATCAGTGAATCTGGTGTCACATCACCACCCTACGCCGATCAACGGGCGGGAAACTACGGCGGCGTCCACCCGGACAAATACGTCGACATGGTTCCTTGACCACGTGCCGAATACGCGATTCCTTGGCCGAGGACGGGTCATGCGTCAAGAACAACCGAGAAGCTCCCTATGTGATCTGGTTCTGTCCATGCGCCGGGAGCAGGGGTGGCGGCTCGTCGACGAATATTGCTGAGGAACTGCTATCCCGGCAAATGGCTTCCGTGATTCGTCTGCTCCATTTCACGGTTAGCCCCAGGTTCAAACGGCAGGAAGAGGTAAGGTGCGACTGGAAGGACGCACGGTTGCGGAACCTGTCCGACACTGATCGCACCCGAGACGAATCGAAGTACGAAAACGGCTTCAGCAAGCGGGTCGAGAACTGGATCGGGCGCGAAATGGCATACCCCACGAACGTGTTGCAGGCGACTGAGTGTGGCTTCAAGGGGCATCCCGCCGCATTCCCGAAGCACTGCCAGCATGGTTCATCAAGCTGTTCACGGACAAGGGAGACACCGTGCCAGGATCCGTTCGCAGGTAAGCATTGTTGGCGGCGCTCGAATTGGGAAGGGACGCCATTGGCATCGACACCAAGCAGGACTATTGCGATGCGATGGCGGAAGCGTGGAAAGCCATGTCCACCTATTGGTGGCAGTACGCCGAGAGTGACCCACGCCCGCGTCGCGTTGTTCGCGGGGAAGGTGAAAGCAAAGCTCACCGGCCAGTCGTCGGCGAAACCTAGCTACCAAGAATCCGTTTCTGTTCCGGGCCCGCGTCTGCTGGCCCACATGCGTGCCAAAGAGGTGTATCAAATGCTGCGCCATCACGGTCTGCAAACATGCCAAAGACGGGAGAAAGTCCAGCACATCCGGTATAGACCTCGAATACGATGAGAGCGCGAACCATCGCGCAGGTGAAGTCAGGCAAGAACTGGGGCAACTCTAGCCAGCGTAAGAAGCTCATCCAGGACTTCAATCCGCGTAAAAGTTCTGTCTTTTCTATGAACCCCGCTGTGCTACGGCAACCACCAAGGACTTGTAACTGGTTGGCTTTCTGGTACGAATGGGACCGAAGTGCTTCAAGACTCCGCCGGGATGCGTCGTATATATTGTGTCCCGCGAAAAAAGGACACGTCCGGTGGAACAAGCTCTCGACTTGGTGATGCGCTAAATGACCCGTCGAAAAACCAGGGACGACCACGACCACCATACGGGTAACATAAGAGACTTTATTTGTGATAGTTGCAATACAGGTCTTGGCAGATTTAAGACACGGTAAAAGGGGAAATAGATTCATGTCCATGTCCTCAATGAAAACTTCCTTTCATGGTGTCATTGCCAAAGAGGTCTATCAAATTGCATAAGAAAAGGAAAAGGAGAAAAATCTTTCCGGTAAAACTGCCCCGCTCCAACCGTAACCCTCCAAGAAGCTTAAGACTCTGAATTGTCCCGCTTTTCTCATAGCTCAAAAAGAACAAACGCTCAGACCCAGAAGGTGCCCTAGGTTTTAAATCCCATAGATAATGCCCTTCCTCATCGATACCCATATCCCAAACCCCCATGTCTAAAGTAGACCTAAGCGGTCTGCTAAAGCCAAAAGTCACTCTGTCCCCCTCTTCACTAACCCTCCATTGCCCCTCTAAACCAAAACTCCTGCTCAACACCTCTAGTTTCTTAAACCAACCACTGTCTGCTTCCGCACTCACAGCCCGCGATACATAATAACTCCCCAAGAAAGTGACACTACGAAAATGTAGAGACGTCTGCAAGTTCAGATACAAAGTCTTCCCATGTCCCACATCTAATAACTCCCGTCCCGTAATGCCTGCAACACTCCTGAAGTCCTGAATATATCCCGTCTCCAGTTGAATAGGATAATGAGAGTACGCTACATAAAGACGATACCCTCCCGGTGAATAGGATTGGTCAAAATGCTCAACATACTGCCTGTTAGCCATGGTGAGACCAAGAGTCACATTCCCCACATTCTTCACTGACCGTTGGACAGATAAGGAATAATTAGGCGTTATCTGCGTTTCTTGTGGCATAGAATGATAAAGCCCTAACACAGTTTCTCCTGCTATATAAGGTTTTCCTTTTGCCTTTGTGCCAAGACCGAAACGATAAAGAGTCCCAGAAGCCCTCCAAGAGAAACTAAGCCCCAAAGAGCGCTTCGCTTCTTCAGAAGATTTCTGCTCCATTATCTGTTGTAGTTCATCCGGAAGCGGGACATCTAAGCCGGGGGTTTGCCAATATTGTAAATGCAAGTTCAGCCGTCCCCCAAAGAGTGTATGCCGTGTCGCTACCTGTTTCCCAGCAGGAACAAAAAATTGTAGGGATTTTACCTGAGCAAAGCCTAAAAAGCCCCCGTAAAGAGAATAAGAAAAATCCCTATTGAAGTCATCCAGTACAGTAATACTTAAGGGTTGATTGTGTAAAGCATCTCCTAAACTCGATGGGACAATGAAAGAAAGCTTTGGCGTAATAGGCACAGCGCTAGCAGTGCTAGAGCTTACGCTACCAATAGCCGCTACTTTCTCAACACCAACAGAGCTTAAGGCCTGCCTGATATTCAGTAAGCCATGCCCAAAAACCTCATCAACGCCCGGTGCGCCTATATCATCGGCAGTTTGAAGCAAGACTTGGGCAATATCCTCTGGTGCAAGACTCGGCCAACGTTCCATCAGCAACGCAGCAGCACCAGCTACCATTGGCGTCGCCATAGACGTACCAAGGGCGGGATTATTCGTTTCAAGTTGGCCAAGAGAGCCGCCCGCATGAGTATAATAATACTCGCCAGCACTATCTAAT
This sequence comes from Alphaproteobacteria bacterium, assembly GCA_965222575.1. Taxonomy (GTDB): domain Bacteria; phylum Pseudomonadota; class Alphaproteobacteria. The sequence continues at coordinate 358,134 of OZ244958.1, read as the reverse complement.
GATTTTTTAAACCCGTCTGGGTCAACACTTCTTCCGTCAGTGTGTGGATGCCAAACAAATCCCGGGCCCGGGTTGGAGAAAAACCCATAAGAGCTTCGTGGGGTTACATAGTACGATGGAGTACCCGCATCCGGCCCGCTCCGCCTGGTCCTCTCCACTTCCGCAATATGCACCATCCTTTGAGGCTCTACGACAACAGGTGCAAATAAGCAAAAGTCTTTGGCAGTGCGACACCACCGAGAAGAGGCTGCTGATTTCGTTCTATGGACTCGCTCGACCTGCAACGCGTAATTTTCTACTTCTAAAGAGGGGTCTTTTTGCCATACAAAGGCATCTCTTATATCCGCTGAGCCAACAACAATATATCGTCCATTAAATTTTGGCAAATGAGCTCTTGCTGCAGGAGTACTCGGTGTTCGATTAGTGCTCTTCGTATTGCCAAGAGCACTCACCACAAGGATTCCCTCATCGGTGAAATACTCAATGAGCTGTTCCAATGTACTATTCTCCTGATTCTTAGTATCCGCTACACTCATATTCACAATATCAATGTCGTTTTTGTGTTTGTGAAACAATGCGAAGTCACTATTGACGTCCTTTCGAATATCATCTATGGGAACATTTTCCAAAGTCGTCACCCCAAAGTTCCCAATTGCTACTGCTCTTGTATGATATCTACTGGTGTCTAGAGGAAAAATTTTGGCGTTATAAGCAACGCCATGGGGCCATATCCCAACCATACTCGCCACCAAATCTTCATCCGTATTACCGCTATAATGGGTCTTTCCCGAAGCAATAATGCGTGAGACTATGGTGCCATGAAAGTCCCTGTCTTTATCGAGAGATGGCAGCTTCACGTCATTCCAACTATCATCGGTGACAACCATCCCTTTCATTAACTTTTCCACAAAATGGCTATCTAAAACGCCAACCACGACTCCCTTGCCTGTAATGCCGCGCGCATAGGCATGGGCTACGCCAATCATATCAAAAATTTCTACGTTATAGCGATAGCCTATATGTTGGAAAGCATTTTCATAGCGCTCATCGTATACGGCTTGCGCTTCATCCTTACTTAGGGAAGACCAGGTTGTTTTATCCCAATGAGAATCAGGTTTCGGGTGATAAGGCTTACTCCAGCCTAAGTAAATCATTTTAGACGTTTTCACCTTAACAGTGTGTTCTCCTCTTTTTCTAAGATTCTCCCAAAGGTAAACGTTGTAACTAATGTCTGGAAAGTCTTCGTTCGAGTATATCTGACCCCAAACGTAAATGAAACTCTCATCATTCCCCGTTTTCCTTTTATATTTTGGTTTCACATAAGAGAAGACAGTGAATTTATCCTTAGTGAATCCCGCCGGAAATGCTTTCTCTGCATTTTCCGCGTAAGTGGCAATGGCTTCTATCTCATTAACAAGTATATCGGCTCTGTTTGCTAGCCATTTCGTGTCATTCACATAATCAATGATATACTCGGCGGTATTTACGTTTTGGCTGTGGAGGACCTCCGGATCTCTCGTTTCTGTTGCACCACGGGGATCAGGTATCGAAGGGGCAGGCATTCTGCGTTCATTGTCTATTATAGCTTCTGCTTTCTGAAAATAATGGTTTATGCCATTGCTTATACCGCGGATTGTACCAGCCTTGCGTTTTGCGTTCCCAGCCTTAGTCTGTATGTCTGTAGCTGTTATGGTGTCTTGAGTAGTTTGTATGTCGTACAGAATGTCTATGATTTCGTCCAAGGCATTTTCAGCTTGCCTCTTGTTTTTTGCGTCGTTGTAGTCTGAGTCCAGCTGGGCGTTGTTTGCCTGCCCGCACGGGGATTTCTAGAGCGACTGCACTTAGATTCGCTGCTGCCGCCGCCGTATTTGCTGCAATGAGCGCTGTTTCCGCCTCCGAAGCCGCAGTTTGAGCAGCTGCGACCTTTGAATCATTAACGTTTCTATTTTCATTGTTGAGTCTGTCCGCCGTATTTGCCGCCGTGCGCGCCGCCGTAGCAGCAGTTTTAGCAGCCTCTGCAGCAGCCCTCGCAATCTCTGCTTGTTCCCGGGCTTGAGCAGCAGTAACATCATCCTTTGCCGCCGCCTCTTGCGCCGCTTCCGCCATCAATTGTGCCGCTATTGCTTTGTTTGCCTGTATTCTCGCAACAGCGGCCCAACCACTTATTATTACCTTTGTTTTGTCAGCTTTTTTAACGCCAGCCTGAAGTTTTTTATACACCTTGTTTGCTGTATCGTAAGCGGCGTTCGCTTTAAGCCACGCCGCATATGCGGCATCTTTCGCCGCCAACGCGGCTGTCGTCTGCGGTGCGTTTTCGTCGAGGGCTTTCGCACCCTCATATGCCGTGTTCGCCGCTTTTTTGGCGTCTTCCGCCGCCGCTTGCGCTAATATGATTTCGGCGAAAGCCGTTTGTGCCTTTAAAGCATCCAAAGTTGTTTGAGCGGCTTGAGTCTCTAAACGTGCCGCTGTGGCGTCATCCCGCGCGTCTTCCGCCTTCTTCTGTTCCGCAAGTGCCGTTTCTAAATATTCATTTAGCGCTTTTTCGTCATCAGTTTGTCCTGCCAAATCGTTGACCCTACCACTAACGAGACCGGCTGTCGTTTCTATCTCATCCCGCACATTTGCTACCTCTTGAGCTTTAGTCTTTGCCTCTACCGCCTGTGGGGCTTGGTCGTTGAGTGTTTGTGCGTCACCAGACGCCGTATTCGCCGCAGATGCGGCATCTTTCGCAGCTTGAAAAGCAGCATTGGCATCAGTTTGAGCGGCTTTGGCTGTGGCGTGAACGGATGTTCCTTGTGCATCAGTCCATGCTTTATCAACAGCACGTTTAGCATCTCTTGCCGCCTTTAGTTGTGTATTTACCATCAGCCAAAAGTGAATTTAATTTAGCGGTTTCTGCATTGTTTGCTGTTGTTTCGGCAGTAAGAGCATAGCCTGCAGCAGTATCGGCTGCGTTTCTTGCCGCCTTCTTTAACTTTCTAATGTCCTCAAGCGTTGCCCCATCTTTTGATTTTAGGAGCTTTGCGTCCTTATGTGCGGCTTCCGCCAACCTAGCCAAGCGATCAGCCTCAGTGGCAGCAGTCCTCGCGTTTCCTGCTTCAGTCTTTGCTTTGGGTATATCCCCAGCAGTAACAGCTGCTACTGCTGCCTTCCGCGCAGTGTCTGCTTCCGTTGCCTTAGCTCTTGCGTCTGCTACCTTCTCTTGTACCGTTGCTAAAAATCAGCTAGCGCCGCGGCTATAGCTGCTTCTTCTCGATCCACCGCCTTTTGTATGGCGGCAGTAGCAAGCCTAGAGGCCTCTTGAGTGGCTGTGACCGCAGTATCTGCAGCATCTGCCGCTGTATCCGCATCTGCGGCCTCTCCAGCATTGACGGATTTGAGTTTCTGCGCTTCATTAGATGCGGCACGCGCAGCTTTAGCGGCTTTTACAGCCTCAAGGATTTCCGCCTCTGCTTTCTTTGCTTCAGCCCGCGCTGTAGCGGCAGTAGCATCATCCGCTTGCGCCAACTTATCCCGTGCGGCTTCCGCTCTACCCTGTGCGGCTTCCGCGAACCCCTTTTGCTCCAGTGCCGTTGCTAAATATTCCTTCAATAGCTTTGCTTGTGTGCCTGCTTCTTTATTTAATAAAAAGTTTAGAGCAGCAGTAGCAAGCCCAGAGGCGGTTTTCGCTTCACCTGCAAATCCCTCGGCGTTGGTGGCCGCTGTATCCGCATCAATGGCCTGCTGACTTTTAGAGTCGATGGCTTGGGCTAAATCAGACGCCTTTCTCGCCGCTAAAGCGGCTGTATCAGCCCTACCGAGAGCTGCGATAGCGTCATCGGCGGGTTGTTGAGCGGTATCGGAATCGGTAGCAGCTTCCGCCTTCACTTGCTCTGCTAAGGCGGCAACTTTAGCGAGTCTTGCGTTCTCTTTTTCTGCCAGTGCCGTTGCTTTATGGGTATCTAGCGCTCTAGTCTCCACTGCATTTTCTGCCTCACTAGCAACAGTATTAGCATTCTTAGCAGCAGTATCAGCAGCAGTAGCAGCAGCAGCAATCTCATGAATTTTATCAATCTGCTCCTGCGTATTCGTATTGCCCTGGTCTAGGTAGGCTAGAGCTAAACGAGAAGCCGAAAGAGCGGGAGTAGCAGCATTTTGTGCCTTAGTGGCAGCATCCCTCGCGTTTCCTGCTTCCGTTTTCGCCTCAGCAAGTGTTTTGGTGGCATCCTTTGCCGCATCCCGTGCGGTTTTCGCTTCACCCTCCGCGGTTTCTGCGTCCGTTTTTCCTTTATTTGCCGCTATTAAATAGCCATTGAGCAGTAGATTCTTCGCGGCTTCTGCATCAGCAACAGCTTTTTCTGCGGCAGCAGCAGCAGTCTCAACAGTAGTAGCAACTTCTCCTGCTTCATCAGCATATTCCTCTGCCCTATCAGCCGCCGCCGTCGTTTTTTGAGTCTTAGTATTCTGACTGTTCTTGTCAATGGCAATGGCGTCATCAGACGCCTTTCTCGCCGCTTCAGCAGCAGTTGTAGCGTCACCGGCGAAACCCCTCGCTTCACCTGCTTGTTTCCGCACTGTAACGGCAGTAGCATCATCCGCTTCCGCCAACCTTTGTGCGTTTTCTGCTTTATTTAGCTCGTCTTCCGCCAACCCCTTTTGCCTCAGTGCCTCTGCTAAAAATCCCTCTAGCGTTTCTTCCCGTGTTATATTGTCTACGGCAGTTTGAGCGGCATCGGCATAACCTTGAGCGGCATCGGCATAACCTAGAGCGTCAGCGACCTTTCCAGTAGTATCAAAGTCGCTGAGGAGGCCTGCGGCTGTGGCAGCGGTGGCAGCGGCAGCGGCGGCTGCCTTAGCCCTAGAGGCAGCATCGGCAGCAGTAACGGAATCGGTAGCATCTATCGCCGCCTGTTTCTCTTGTTCCGCCAAATTCCTTTTCGCCAGTGCCGTTGCTTTATGGGTATTTAGCTCCGCAGTCCCTTTTGTGTTTAGGGCAGTATTAGCGGCAGTGCTTGCCTCTTTCGTGGCTTTGACCGCAGCCGCTGCTGCCGCTGACGCTGTAAGTGCATCTGCGGCCTCTCCAGCATCAATGTCTTTGAGTTTCTGTGCTGCATGAGAAGCCGTAAGCGCCAAACTAGCGGCAGCTTCCGCTATAGGGATTTCCGCCGCCGCTTTGCCTGCTTGTTCCCGCGCTGTAGCGGCAGTAGCATCAAGCGCTTCCGCCGCCTCTTTTGCGGCTACCGCTCTACCCTGTGCGGCTTCCGCCAACCCCTTTTGCGTCAGTGCCGTTGCTTTATGGGTACTTAGCTCCGCAGTCCCTTTTGTGTTTAGGGCATTATGAGCGGCAGTGCTTGCCTTTTTCGTGGCTTCGACCGCCTTATCTGCATCATTTGCCGCTGTAAGTGCATCTGCGGCCTCTCCAGCATTGACGGCTGCGAGTTTCTGTGCTTCATCAGAAGCCTTATGTGCCCAACTAGCGGCAGCTTCCGCTTTAGGGATTTCCGCCGCCGCTTTGCCTGCTTGTTCCCGCGCTGTAGCGGCAGTAGCATCAAGCGCTTCCGCCGCCTCTTTTGCGGCTTCCGCTCTACCCTGTGCGGCTTCCGCGAACCCCTTTTGCTTCAGTGCCGTTGCTAAATATCTCTTCAATTGTGTTGCTTTGTCTTTAGCGTCTTTAGTTAATAAAAAGTTTAGAGCCCTAGCAGCAAGCCCAGAGGCGGTTTTCGCTTCCCTAGCATAGCCCTCTGCCAATCCAGCCGCTGTATCCGCATCAATGGCCTGCTGACTTTCAGGGTCGATGGCTTGGGCTAAATCAGACGCCACTCTCGCCGCTAAAGCGGCTGTATTAGCGTCAGAGGCAGCAGTTTTAGCGTCAGCGGCGGGTTTTTGAGCGGCGGAGGACAAGGTAGCAGCGTCCGCCTTCCCTTGCTCTCCTAAGGCGTCATTTTTCGCCCTTTCTGCCTTGCCTCTTTCTGCCAGTGCCGTTGTTTTATGGGTATTTAGCTCGGAAGTCTTTTTAGCCTCCAATGTTCTTTCTGCGTCACTAGCAACAGTATTAGCATTATTAGCAGCAGTATTAGCAGCATTAGCAAGCGAAACAATAGCAACAATTATCTCAGCCTCAGCCGGCGTATTTTGTGTGTATACGCTTGTATCAAGACCAGCCTTAACAGCGGGAGCAGCAAGCTCTCGAGCTTCTGTGGCTTTCGCCCTCGCATCCGAGACGTGCGGTTTCTTAGTAGCGTATGTGGTGGCAGCGTTCGCCGCATCCCGTGCGGTTTCCGCTTCACCCAGCGCGGCTTCTGCGGCCGCTTTTCCCTCTTCTGCCACTTTTTTTAAGCTCAAAAGATTTGTATTCTTTGCTGCTACGGCAGCATTAGTAGCTATTTGGGCGGCTTTGACAGCTTCTACTGCTGTATTTGCATATTCAGTGGCAAAATCCGCCGCCGCCCAAGCGTCTTTCGCCTGCTGACTTTCAGAGTCGATTTTCGTGGCTTCCCGAGCCGCATCTCTCGCCTTACCGGCGGCTGTATTCGCCTTTTCGGCGGCTGTATTCGCCTCAACGGTGGCACTTCGAGCAGTAGCGGCAGTAGCATCATCCGCTTGCGCCAAATCCCGTTCGTCTTCCGCAATCCCCTTTTGCTCCAGTGCCTTGTCTCTTTGGTCCTCTGCCGTTTTTAAATATCCATCTAGCGTTTCTTTTTGTCTTCGATTGGTTACGGCATTTCGAGCAGACTGGGCAAAACTTCTCGCCTCAGAGGCAGCTCCTTTAGTGGCATGGACCTGTCCAGCAGTCTCAAATTCTTCGAGGGATTTTGCGTCAGCGGCTTTGGCAGCGGCGTCAGCGTCAGCGGCGGCAGTTTCAGCGTCAACGGCGGAACTTTCAAGAGAATCGGCAGTATCATCATTGGGAGCATCTCTCACCACTTCCCACGCGGCGAGAGCCTTCCTTCTTCCTTCCAGTGCCGCTGCTAAATATTCCTCTAGCACCTCAAGCCCTTTTGTGTTTAGGGCATTTAGAGCCTCAGTGACATACTCGCTCGCCTTATTGGCATGACGTAGAGCCTCATCGGCAAGGTCTTGAATGTCTTTGACCTTTTCGGAATTGAAGGTTTTGAGGTGTTTTGCGGTATTGGCGGCACCTTTAGCGGCATTGGCGGCATCTAGAGCTTCATCATACGCTCTATTCGCCTTCCCTTTGGCGGTCTTTGCGGCGGCGACAGTGAGCGCATTTTGCGTATTATTCCGTTCTCTTAACGCATCAAGCTTTTTCTCCTCTGCCTCTTCTTCCTTTCCTTTTGCCGTGTTGAACAATTCAGTTAGCGTTTTGTCCACTGCTGTTGTTGCTTGCTCCGAATACTTATCTAGTACTGCATTTGCTGCTGTTGTCAAAGTTGTTTCTTTGAGAGCTAGTGTAGCAACGTTAATAAGAGCAATAACAGCTTTCTCAATGGCTTTTTGGGCGGTAGATGTTAAGCTTATTGCGTCATTTATCGCCTCCAATACACTGGCTTGCGTCGGGTCTGCATCAAATAAACTCTTCGCTTCCTGCGCCTTAGCTTGAGCGGCTTTTGCCGCCGTTCTCGCTTCTTCCACCGCAGTGAGAGCGGCTCTAGCGGGATCGGTTAAAGTCACAGCTATAGATTCAGTGAACGGCTTTACTTCTTTCTTAAGCTTGAAAATAGCGTCCACTGCGGTTGCAGCAGTTGACGCTACAGTGTTGACCTGAGCCTCGGTCACTGTTGGTGAAGGTGGTGAAGGTGACCCTCCGCCTCCTCCGCCCCCACTTGCACCTCCGCCGCCTCCACCCCCGCCGCAACCCTGTAGCATTACCCCAATCCCTGCCACACAAAGTGAGATAAAAAATCCTTTCTTCAAGCTTTTACACTGACTCATTAGTATTCCCTCAATTATTGCTCTTAAGTTTAACAAAAATCTTTTAATTTATCAAGTAAAATTTCCTATCAAGACCCTTTCATTTACAGAATTTTTCGTCAACCTTTGTGCCTTGAATTCCTTAGGGGTAGGAGGGGTATTTCTTCCAGTGCTACAGGATTTCCTTGTGCCTGCTTGGCAAAAAAAGGCGAGGGGACACCCTTTTGATTCTTTCCTCTAAGAGGAAAAGGGGTGGTCATGGGCGGCAAGGTGCTGGAGTTTTCAAAGGGCTTTTCACTCTTAGGAAGTGTCAATCCTGCCTTCTTCATACTCCCTAGCGCGGCGTCAAGAAATCCCTCGTACTCAGAGAGCAAAAACTTTCTATAGGAAGAGTATTCTTGGGGGCTATGGCAGACTTCTGGGAGTGTGTTCTCTAGGTGCTTTTCAAAATCCTGTAATTTCTTTTCAAGACCCCATTGTTGAAAAACCCCCTCGTGAATATCTAATTTCCTGGACTTTAGAATGCTTGTGAATTTCTCACAAGGAAAAACGCGGCGGATTAATTCCTTATTGTATGCCCTTACTTTGTCTTGGTCTGCGGGATGCTTAATCACATCAAAGGCTTTCTTGAGAAACTCGCCATCTAAAAAGGCTTCCGGAGACTCAAAAAGTGCCTCCTTGATATTATCAAACCCCTGATGGTGAAAGATGGCATCTGGAAATACCCGTTGCTGTAACCCTTCCTTTAGTGTTACCTCTTGGGGCGTAAATCCTCTTGTGATGGTTTCTTTGAGCATGCCTTCTTCTAGTACACCATTTTGCAACCACCCCTCACTTTTGGCAAGCGCTTTGAGTGTATCAGGCGGGGGGGCTAATGCTTTATTCTGATTCTGAACCTCTAAACTTTGCGGGGGGGGAAACTGCGTCTTATAATCTTGTAACGCCCGAAAAACAGAAAAGGCAACGACTTGTTGTTGATATTCATTCATGTTCTTCAATTTCTTCACAAAAGGGCTTTTGATACGCTGTATCCATCTCTTGAACCTGCCTCCTTTTAGAACCAGTCTATTCTTAGCAACATCTAGTTGAACAGGTTGATTGATTTTTCCTTTAGAGTCAAAAATCTTGGACGAAAAATGCATCTCTAATCTCTCGGCTTGAAGACATTACATACCCTATAAAATAGCGGTGAGAAGATAAAAAAGGGATAACTCCCTATTCTTTGTTGCCTTCTAAAAACGGTATCATGTCTTGGTAATGCTTTTTCTCCCAATCAATTGTTCGTTTTGCCAGTAGCTTTTGTGCTAACACAAGGGGGGTGATTCCTGCTTTGTTCTTCACATCAATCCTAGCCCCCGCCTTGATGAGTGCTTTCACCATGTTGATATCTCCTTGATACACAGCGTTATAGAGAGGAGTCTCTCCTTTCTTGTTCCTGATGCTCACAGAGGCTCCATTTTTTATCAGAAAGGCAACAACTTCTAAATCCCCCTGATAGGTTGCTCCGTGAAGCGGGGTGTTACCGCCTAGATTTTGCGCATTGATAGAAGCCCCTGCCTGCAGTAAAGTGACCAAATCACTGATGGAAGTCCACCCTTCCCCTAGGGGTTGATCCACTCCATAATACAACGGAGTACACCCTGTGGCATCCCCCTTGTCCACCTCTACGCCAGCTTCTATCAGCAAGCGCATCATCTCCTCACGCCCTCTTAGCACAGCCATATGTAGTGGTGTTTGTCCATGACTAGTAGCGGCTATCTCAAGAGAAGCTCCCTGCTCTATCAACAACTGCGCCATCTTCACATCCTCCCCCAACACCACTAAATGGAGAGCTGCCCAGCCCTCCTCATTCTTGGCATCAATATCAACACCACGTTCTAAAAGTGTTTGAACCTCCCTGATATCTCCCTTGTCTACTGCTTCATGAAGCAGAGCTGCTGGGAATAGCCCTTGATAACTTATGAAAATTCCTACTAATGTAGACATACAACCTCATTCTTTACGAAGCTCGTCTCTAGGCTATCATACTCAACAAAATAGCCCGTTTCAAGGTGTGAACTACAAAAAGCTGTGGGCAAACTCACGACACTGAAGCCACAATTCGTGGTCCGCATCCGTCTCCGCACTTCCAGCTTCAACCAAAGGATTGCTCTCCCTAAACAGGATATCTGTGCGCATATCTTGTTGACTTTGCGACTCCATGCGCCCCCCAAGCAATTCTACAAAAGCTTGCCCATCCGACATACTAAAAGGCTTGTGTGAGGACCAAAAATTCTCTCCTAAAACATTCGCCGACGCAACGGCTCCCAAGTCTGTATTGCCCGGAAAACCTCTTGAAAAAGCCATGTAGGACTTCATGGCGCGGCCTGTTCCAGCTTTCTTTATCAGCTGCTCACGCCGGCGAGTCTCCCGTTGCTCTTCTAAATTCTCCTTTACTGCTGCCCATTCTTCTGGATGCTTTTGACAGGCTTTCGTAAAACGCTCCTGTAGAGGCTCTGGGCTAGTACCCTTCTGCATACCCTCTGCCTGAAGCACTTTCTGACTGCCTAGATGATACCGATACTGCGTGATGAAGTCCCGTATCTCTCCCGTTGATTTTGAAAAACGCGTCATCTCCAAAGACGCCTTCATCTTGTCACGCTCCGTGCCAACATCGCCGTAACGAGACAGCCCTTCCTCCTCGCGTTGTAAATGTTCTCTTACCTTATGAAGCACTTCCTGACTGTGTTTCATCTGCTCTTTATTGCCTATTTTTCCTCCTCTTATCTTCAGTTCAATTTCCGCCGCCCGCACACGCAGACGTTCAATCGCCTTCACATGCGCCTCCTTAATCGGCGCTTTTTCGGCCGCTTCCGCATACTCTTTACTCCTATCAGCAACAAGCCCTTGTAACTCATCCTTCACCCGTAATATTTTCTCTCCTTCCGACAAGTGCTTCAAGTTTAAATCCGTGTTGCCCCCGCACTTGATTAAGATAGACTCCATCTCCTTAAGCTTCATGCCGCTCGGCAACCGCGCTTCCAAAGCACTTTTCTCCCGCGAAAGCCCCTCAGAAGCCCCCTTCGTACCCCTCGGTAACCCCGCCTCCGGAGAAACCTCTCTCTTCCTGCTAAACTTGCTTACAACCCTCTCCTTAAGCTTCTTAAAAATCCCTCCTCCTTCCTTGCTGCTCACCTCTCCCCTCTCTATAGGGGAGCCCTCCTTTTGCTCCACAGAACGCTTGCCTAATGCTCCCTTTCCCCCCTTTTTCCCTACAGCTTGCTCTCCAACAACCGCTGACGCTTCAGGCGGGGGAGAAGACTTATCAATCCTACCAAAAGGCATGTTCCCTATTTATCTCCAACATCTTAACTAATATCAAAGACTAAGAGTAAGACTTTTCACTTAACAAAGTGTATAGTACCCACTTTTCCCTCTCTCAAAACCCCCACAATATCCCAAGTACTACCGAAAGCGGCTCACTCAAAATAAATAAGAGGTCTAATACGGGCAAGTAGGATTTTTTTTATTTTTTCTGCGTAAGGTCTAATAAAGATACCAAAACAGCACAGGGATTTTTATCATGAATATTGGTTTAGGAGATATTCTCAGCACGCAGGGTAACTTTCCGGTGAGAGCAGAGGCGGAAAGCGGCAAGGTTGTTGTGTTCCGTGAGGGATTTGTAAGGGCGCGTGATATTAAGTGTGTGACACCAGAGCAACAAGCAAAGGTCTCGCGCTCTAACGAACAAGTGAAGCACGCTGTTGCCCAGCACTTAGCAGAAAGCGGCATGGGACACAAGGACCAGAGAAAAGTCGAGCGAGATTTTACGGGCTTTCTTCAATATCACAATAGGGAGGGGTTTATTACGTCTGAAGATGTTAAAGCCTTTGTAAAATGGGAAGGACAAGCCTTGATAAAGGAGGTCTTTAATAGGCCTGATGTCCCTTCCAGTGTCAGAGAACAAGCCCAGCGTATAGGGGTGCCTCTGTTGCAAGATTTTTTTCTAGGGGATCAGTTACCTGATACCTATACACAAAATTTAAAGACAGTGACAAAAGAAGGGATTTTAGACCGCTGTGATACGGAACTAGAGCAGATGCATCAAGAATTAGATAAGGCTATTGAGTACTTTGATGGGATAAACGAAAATTTGAAACGAGAAGGAATTGATGTTGACTTGTTGGCTGCTGTAAACGTCTCTGACCCAGAAGAGTTTAAGAATCTTGTAAAAGAACAGCTAAAAACTATCAATAAGAATATTGGGTCTAACCTCAAAGAGCTATTTGATCTCGATTCACAGGAAGAGAAATACCAACCTCTGAAAAGAAGGAAAAAATTGAATAGCGCAACGGGAGGACTATTGTTTAGAGATTCTGCTAAGCGCTACAAGGAGGTCAAAGCGTCTTTCCATGGCCGCCGAGAAAAACTACAAAAGGTGGGGGGCGCCTTAACAGCAGAACTCACCAAGCTAAGCCATCTCTCCGAGATTTCTGGAGGAAAGGACTTGAAGGATATCTTAAGGTTTGGAAAAAATAAGGAAATTTTTTTACAGCGCTTTGATGCTATATCTGATTTAAGAGAGAGTTTAGCATCTGATAAAGGGGACAGCATTATTGTTGCCGTTCGCAAGGCTTGGGACAGCACACTAGGAGCAAACATATACGGACGGCTAGAACGGACAATAGAAGGAAATTTTGAGGCATGGCAGGGGATTCAAGAGAAAGCTCAGGCCTTGGGGATAGAGGTCGAAACCTCAAAACAAATCTTTAATGTCTTAGGTATCACCAAAAATTATAAGAATACCGTTTCAGAGATACTAACACAGATACAAGAGATATCGGAACAAGATGTGGATACTAGTGCCATAGCCGCCGAAAAGAAAGAGCAATATGTAGCGTTTATCAAGCAATTGCAGGAATTTGTCCTTGGGGCATTTGCCCCCATAGAAGATACTGGGCCCGTTGAGCGTATGAGGAGACAAGAACTAGACCTAGAAGGACAGACGCAACAGACAGTAAGAGAAAATCAAGACCTAAACCTAGAAGGACAGATGCAAGACATAGTAGGAGAAAAGCTTGATGAATGGAAGGGGATTCAAGAGAAATGGGCGGCCTTGGGGCAACAGGTCGAAACCCCACGAAAATTCCTTAAGGTCTTAGGGGTCAACAACAAGAATACCGTTCTAGAGATATTGCAACGCATAGAAGATGTAATAGGACGCCAAGTGGATATTAGTGCCATAAAAGACTCAAGGAGAGATCAATATGTACCGCTTCTCAAGCAATCCATGGAATTTGCCCGTGATACTTTTACAAAACTACTTGTATAGAGTTCTGTATGTGTTTGGTGAAAAGAATATCTTCTTTAGAATGAGATTGATTTTTTTAATTTTTTCTTTGTAAGGTCTAAAAAGAGTACAAAACAGCACAGGGATTTTTATCATGAATATTGGTTTAGGAGACATTCTCAGCACGCAGGGTAACTATCCGGTGAGAACAGAGGGGGCAAGCGGCAAGGTTGTTGTGCTCCATGAGGGAATTGCAAAGCGTGATATTAAGCATGTGATGACACCAGGGGAACAAGCAAAGGTCTCGCACTCTAACGCACAAGTGAAGCACGCTGTTGCCCAGCACTTAGCAGAAAGCGGCATGGGACACAAGGACCAGAGAAAAATTGAGCGAGATTTTTCTAGCTTTCTTCAATGTAACCATAAGTACGGGCTTATTACGTCTGACGATGTTAAAGGCTTTGTGAAATGGGAAGAAGAAAGCTTGACAGGTGAGGTCTTTAAGGGGCCTGATGTCCCTTCCAGTGTTAGAGAACAAGCCCAGCATATCAATCACTCTCTGTTGAAACAATTTTTTATAGGGGATCAGTTACCTGATGCCTATATACAAAAGTTAGAGACAATGACAAAAGCAGAGGTTGTAGACCGCTGTGATACGGAACTAGAGCAGATGGGTGAAAGATTAGACAGGGCTTTTGTACACTTTGATGAGATAAACAAAAATTTGAAACGAGAAGGAATTGATGTCTCCTTGTTGGCTGCTACAAACGTCTCTGAACCAAAAGAGTTTGAGAGTCTTGTACAAGAACAGCTAAAAGTTGTCAGTAAGAATCTTCAGTCTAAAAGCGACGAGCTAGTGGCTCTCAATTTACAGGAAGAGGAATACCAACCTCTGAAAAAAAAGCAAAAATGGAATAGAGCAACGGGAGGACTATTGTTTAGAGATTCTGCTAAGCGCTACAAGCAGGCCCAAGCTTTTTTCAATGACCGCCGACAAAAACTAGGAGGTGTGATGAACTCCTTAACACAAGACCTAAACAAGCTAAGCCGTCTCTCCAATTTTTCTGGAGGAGAGGACTTTAAGAATATCTTAAGTTTTGAAAAACATAAGGAAAAATTGGTACAGAAATTTTATGCTATATCTGATTTAAGAGAGAGTTTAACATCTGATAAAGGGGACAGCATTATTGATTCCGTTCGCAAGGCTTGGTTCAACGCACTAGGAGCAAACATACCCGGACGGCTAGAACAGACAGTAAAAGGAAATTTTGAGGCATGGCAGGGGATTCAAGAGAAAGCTCAGGCCTTGGGGATAGAGGTCGAAAACTCAAAACAAATCCTTGATGTCTTAGGTATCACCAAAGATAATACGGATACCGTTCCAGAGATACTGGCACAGATACAAGAGATATCGGAACAAGATGTGGATGCTAGTGCCATAGACGCCGAAAAGAAAGAGCAATATGTAGCGTTTATCAAGCAATTGCGGGAATTTGTCCTTGGTGCATTTGTCCCCATAGAAGATACTGGACCCGTTGAGCGTATGAGGAGACAAGAACTAGACCTAGAAGGACAGACGCAACAGACAGTAAGAGAAAATCAAGACCTAAACCTAGAAGGACAGATGCAAGACATAGTAGGAGAAAATCAAGGACTAGACCTAAAAGGACGGGTGCAACAGACAATGAACGCTCTTCCTAACGACTGGCGGGAGATTCAAGAGGGATATCAGGACTTTGGGCTAGCGGTCGAAACCCCACAAGACTTCCTTGATGTCTTAGGTATCAACGACAGGGATACCCCTGCAGAGATAATGAAACAGATAGAAGGGGGAATTGCACAATCAGAAAGAACGGATGCTAGTACCATGGGAGGGGACGCAGAGAAAGAGCAACATGTAGCGCTTATCAAGAAAACGCGGGAGTTTATCACTGCTATGTATGCCCCCCTAGAAGATATTAAGTCCGTTGGGCCTGCTGGGAGACAAGCACTAGACCTAGAAGGACAGATGCAACAGATAGTAGGAAACAATCTTGAAGAATGGCAGGAGATTCAAGGGATATGGGCGGACTTGGGGCACCAGATCGAAACCCCAAAAAAATTCCTTGAGGTCTTAGGTATCAGCGACAGGGGTACCGTTTCAGAGACACTGCAACGGATAGAAAATGCAATAGGACTCGAAGTGGATGCTAGTGAAATAAAAAACGACGCAAGGAGAGAGCAATATTTAGCGCTTCTCGAGCAATCGCTGGAATTTGCCCGTACTATTTTTACCGACCTGCAAGTATGAGGTTATGCGGGGAGCTCAGAGGATAAGCCCCTGGTTTTTGAAACTAAAATAGGTATTATGACCAATAATCCAATGATCATAGAGAGGAATATTCAACGAAATTAAAGAGTTCTGTATGTGTTTGGTGAAAAGAATATCTTCTTTAGAAGGGTCGGCGATGCCACTTGGATGATTGTGTAGTAGCAGAACAGACATGGAGGAGTGGCTAAAGTGCGGGAGAATTTTATTGAGGAGGTCTTTAGGGATGAGATTGATTTTTTTCTTGGTGCCGGCTTCCAGCAGAAGAGAGGTGTGTATCCCTTTTTCAGCACTGAGAATAAAAGCGTACAGGATTTCTAAGTGGAGGCAAGAGAAACGGACATAAAAATGCTGTAGGAGCTTTTCTTTTGAAGCGGTAATATGAAGATTTTTGATGGTATTGTCTTGCATTCTAGCAGATAAGTGGAAAAAGCCTGCAAGGAATTGGACTGCTTCTTCGGGCAAGACATTTTCAGGGAGCTGCTGTGTGTGGGTGAGGTGAAGCAGTTCTGTTAAGCTATAGTAAGACAACTCAGCGGGTATACGAAACCCAGCTTTTTGTAGTACCACTGACAAAACCTTCTCTAAAGTCATCAGCCTATGGAAATCAGACGTTTTCATATGAGGGCAGTATAAAGGGTTGCTACAACATCAGCAACAATTTTGTAGGGGCAGCAACAATTTTGTAGGGGCAGCAACAATTTTGTAGGGGCAGCAACAATTTTGTAGGGGCAGCAACAATTTTCTAGGGGCAGCAACAATTTTGTAGGGGCAGCAACAATTTTCTAGGGGCTTTTGTCATGCCCTCCTGATTTTTTACGAGAAGGACATCTCTTTTAGGAAGTAAGAGACTTCCAGCCAGAGACTTCCAGCCAGAGACCTCCAGCCAGAGACCTCCAGCCAGAGACTTCCAGCCAGAGACCTCCAGCCTTCCCCAAAAGCTCTAAATATCCATGCTCCATCTACTAGGCGTAGGTGGCTTAGCTTTAGGCGTAGGTGGCGTAGGTGTAGGCGTAGGTGGCGTAGGTGGCTTAGCTTTAGGCATAGGTGGCGCAGGTGTAGGCATAGGTGGCGCAGGTGTAGGCGTAGGTGGCGCAGGTGTAGGCGTAGGTGGCGCAGGTGTAGGCGTAGGTGGCTTAGCTTTAGGCATAGGTGGCGCAGGTGTAGGCGTAGGTGGCGCAGGTGTAGGCGTAGGTGGCGTAGCTTTAGGCATAGGTGGCGCAGGTGTAGGCATAGGTGGCGTAGGTTTAGGCATAGAGCCTAAGTTTTCTCTTAAATGATTCGCTATTTTCGAAGCTGTTTTGCTTCCTTCTTGAGCCAACGCTTTCACATAAACAATTTTCATATTATTTTGCTTGACCTTTTCTAATAAATCAGACAATTGCCGCACCTGTGGTGCTTTTCTTTTCTTTCCTTCCTTTGCTTTTCTTGCTTCCTTTTCTAATAACGGGAGATCGTTTTCTATACTTCTTTTTCGGTCTTGGATTTCAGTACTTAAACGATGAGATAGTTGTCGCAACGGCTTTTTGAAAGACTTGATTCTTGACTTAGAATCTTGTTGTATTTGCGATAAATACTCCTGACTTCTCTGTAAAGCTTTAACAGGAGCAGGGGCAAATGATATATGTTCCTCCTCTTGTTGAAGATGGGAATTTAATTGCTCAAGTTCTTCTTTCATGTCGTAAAATTGCTTCTCTGCATTTGATGTCGTTGATGTCGCTGACCACAATTTCAACACATCGCTTTTCTCAAAGCCCTCTTCCCTTTTTAAGGGTTCTGTCCTTGGTTGTACTTTTTCAGCAACCTCTTCACTAACAAGACTCCATGCTTGTTGCTCCAACTGCTCATGTTCATTTTCCAAAGAAGAGAGCAGTTGATGAGTACAATGTGTCACAGAGTCATTGTTCGCCCCCTCCAAGGTCTTGATGAGGTCTTCCATATTGTCAACAATTACCTCTGGCCCAACAAAGGTTGCCACCACTTCGTTAAAAGACAGATGTTGATTAATCCCCTGCAGAAATGAGGGGGTTTTCTCCCCTAATAATACATCTTGCCCCAAGGGTTTTAAGGAATTTAGGCTTTGATTCTTCGAGGGGTTGACTTGATTAGAGGGTTGGTGCCTTGCCGAAAGACTAACAGATCGGTCAAGTAATTGCTTTTCATTATTCTTTTGATTAACCGCTGCATGCGCCAACGAAGCAGCAGGATTCTCTTTTAATTGTTGTCGACTTGCCGAAAGAGTAACAGATCGGCCAAGTAATTGCTCCTCTTTTTGATTATTCTTTTGAGCAACCGCTGTACTCGCCAATAAAGTAGCAGGATTCTGTTTTATGGCAGGCATACCTAGTTACACTATAGATTTACTTCCTTTACGTGGCAATAGGCTATCTCTAAATGCTTAAAATTGTGTTTCTTGTATGCTACGGCGTGCTGTTCTCAGAGGAGGGTGTTTGGGATTTTAATTGTTGAACCCATTGCAACACTTCCGCCACCGGCTCAATGAAATCGGAAGGAATATAGTGATCACACTCTGCTGCTTCATAAAGACCTCTTGCAAGGGGAATATTTTGCATGATAGGCACAGAAGCTTTTTTCGCAATTTCAATGATTCTTTGAGCCCTTGTTCCTTCTGCCTTAGCGACAATCACTGGTAGAGGCGTTTTTTCTGCTTTATAGGTAATGGCAACAGCGCAATGCGTAGGATTAGTCACCACAGCAGAGGAAGAGGCCACCTTTTTTTCTACTCCTCCCTCTATCATTTCTCTGTGGAATTGTTTGCGTTTACTCTTGATAAGGGGGTCGCCCTCTTGTTCTTTGTACTCACGCTTGATTTCATCTTTGGACATCATTAAATCTTTTGTATAGCGCATGCGTTGATAGAACACATCAAACGCCGCCACCAGCGCGAAGGCTAAAAGCGTGTAGATAATGACCTTTTTGAATTGGTCAGCCCCTATGTCTATAATGCTGCCAATGCCAAAGGCTGGGGCTATCACGAGGTCTGCAATGGCATTTTTCACCAGCAAGAACATCAATGTTCCTAAAAAGCAGATTTTCACAGAGGATTTGATAAACTCCACGAGATTTTTCATGGCAAAGATTTTTTTCATACCTTGGGCAGGATTGAGTTTCTTCAAATCCGGTTTGAGCCCTTGAAAAGCTAGAAGAGGGCCTACTTGTACGAAATTGATAAAAATACCGCCTATGAGAGTCAGGCCTATGACAGGGAGGAGGATAAGAAAAACATGCTTAAACAAGGCTTTGAAGACGCCCGGTAGCGCATCACGAAAGGGGAGCTCGTAAAAATCGGCGGGCAGTGAAATGAGTTTTGTAAAATGAGTGAGCAAAAAGTCCGAGGTAACCCAAAAATACATCAGTATAACAGTGAGCATGAAAGCCGACACTAACTCTTTGCTGTTTGCGACTTGCCCCTTTTTTCGGGAGTCTCTTATCTTCTTATCCGTAGGGGGTTCTGTTTTTTCACTCATGAGGAACGGGTTATAATAGCTTGAGGAAATCTGAGAAAATCCCTTCAAAGTCCGTGAAATTGTCGATGACATACTGCACAAGGAAAGGCATGTAGATGATGAGAATAAAAATGCCGACCCCGCTTTTAATAGGCATAGCAAGGAAAAACACCTGCAATTGAGGTGCAAACCTATTGACGAACGCTAGCCCCATCTCACTTAAGAACATAGATAAAATTAATGGTCCCGCTAAAATGACAGCTAGGGACATGAGTTTGTCTAACTGAGAGAGAAAAAATCCCTCTAAGGGTTGATTCAAGTTAGGCACGAAGGATAAAACCGGCCAGACATGATAGCTTTCATAAATCGCTTGCAAAAACAATAAGAAAATCCCGGATACAAAGATAAACGCTGCTAGCACTTGAATAAATAAAATGCCTAAAGGAGATGTTGTACTCCCTGAGAGCGGGTTCATGGAGCTCGCCATGGACGCCCCCCGTTGGTTATCAATAAAAAACCCTGCCGCTTCTACAGCCCAAATGGAAATGGCAAACAAAAAGCCCATGCACAAGCCTACAAATACCTCCTTGAGAATAAGAGCGAACACAAACATAGGGGTTATCATGTCTAGGTTTAATGCTGAGTACATAGGGGCATATAAGGGTATCCCTAGGGATAAGACCATCCCATTTCGCGCCATGCCCGGAATCACCTGCTTGCTCATAAAAGGCAAAAGAGCGAAAGTAGCGTGTAGACGCGGAAAGCACAGAATAACAGATAAAAAGCCTTTTTCATACGCGCCTATCAACTCTTCAAGGTTAAGAGCATTACTCTCCACTAGCTTAGGCTCTCTTTCGTTGCTTGAGCTTCTGCCGCAAGACAAACCTTAGTCAGCTGTACAGCCTCTTTTCCTATAATGGAGCAATAAATGCCCTCGGCTAACAGCTTGTCTTGTACATAAGCTTTGACATTTTGCGGCTCTTTAGGGGTGCTATGTAAGAAGAGCTTTTGTTCTAACACATCCTTTAGCTGCTTTAAGGATAAAGAGAGAAATGGTATCTGCACCCTCACTGTTGCCTTGATGACAGAAGCATTTTCTTCTTTGGGTTTTGACAGACGTTGTATGCTCCCCTTTTTATCCAAGACAAGGTAGTCCGCTTCCCCGCATGAGATGCATTTTTCTCCCTTTTGTAGCCCTCTTACAGGGGAGTCTAAAAAGACAATATCTCCTTTCTCAAGTATGCCTAACTCTTCTGGCGTTAAAGTGCACTCTCCAAGAAGCAAAAATGTTTCAAACACACACAAATCTTCAATGTCCTTCTCCTGTGTCTGAAGAGAGAGGTCTTTGAAGAAGGTAAGAGCACTGCTAGGGAGCTCTAAAAGCACAGAACAAGCAAAAGGTTGGTTTTTACGCTGGAGGGTACAAACAACATCAATACCCTGTTCACTCTCTTCTCGACCACGCCCGAAAGACACAGGCGTAATCTTGGAAAAAAGAGGCTCAAGAGCACACCTGAGCAACACATCCACCACCTCTTCATCGGCTAGAAATAAATCTACCTCTTTCATCTGGGCTGTATCCTGTATGAAACAGCGACACAAAAGGTCAGGGATAAAACAATTCAGCTTCCAAGCTGGTGTTTGAAGGCAATACCAACATCCCCTCTCTTGGGGTTTCTCTTTTGGTATGCCCTCTAAAAGCAGGGTATAAGGAATACCGCCAACGGCAAAAGAGAGACGCTCTGTTTTCCCTTGACACACGATATTGTTGAGTATGACTTCCTGTGCTGTATAAGTGTCCGATAGTATTTCAGTACTCATTTTCATCTGGTATGTCCTCTAAAAGCAGGGTATAAGGAATACCGCCAACGGCAAAAGAGAGACGCTCTGTTTTCCCTTGACACACGATATTGTTGAGTATGACTTCCTGTGCTGTATAAGTGTCCGATAGTATTTCAGTACTCATTTTCATCTGGTATGTCCTCTAAAAAAAGACGTGTATAAGGAATACCGCCAACGGCAAAAGAGAGACGCTTTGTTTTCCCTTGACACACTGTGATTGTTGAGCATGACTTCCTGTGCTGTATAAGTTTTGATATATCTTCAGTGCTCACTTTCCTCTTCAGGTGCAACATATTCCTGTCTGGAGCGCCCATCCTGATCCGTTTGTTGGTCTTCGGGGGTATAATTCAGCGATACCGCTACATCCCCCTGTAAGCGATTGTGAAGCTGTTGTTGTAAAGAGGGGAGTTGAGAAGACAAAAGTTTCCCAGCAGCATCGGAGAGCGTTTGAATATCGATTTGTAATGTCCCTCCAACTTTTTGAACAACAATCTCTGTTTGAGGAAGAAGACTATCGCTAATTTTGATTGTCACCTGTTTTTGACTTGAAAAAGCGGCATCCTGTACCAGTATTTGCTTGGCAACTTTATTGGCGATTTCCGCAATTCTAGAGGGAGCAGGCACATTTTTGTCCGCTATGGCTATTTTTTCTGCGAAAGCAGTTGCCTCCATGCCCACAAGAGCCGCTTTTTCTGGAATCACCTTATCGGCAACAGCACGCTCTGTAGCAGAAAGGGTTTCCGCCTTTGAAGCCCTGAGGGGCGACGCCTTGAGAGGCGACGGCTGCTCTTGACGTGCCTCCAAAGAGGCTGTTGAAGTAGGAGTCTGTTGAAGATTTTGAGGAGCTTTTGAAACAGAGGCTTGTTGAAGGTCTTGAGGAGCTTTTGAAACAGGCACTTGTTGAAGGTCTTGGGGAGCTTTTGAAACAGAAGCTTGTTGAAGATTTTGGGGAGCTTTTGAGACAGAGGCTTGTTGAAGGTCTTGGGGAGCTTTTGAAACAGAGGCTTGTTGAAGATTTTGGGGAGCTTTTGAGACAGAGGCTTGTTGAAGGTCTTGGGGAGCTTTTGAAACAGAAGCTTGTTGAAGATTTTGGGGAGCTTTTGAGAACAGAGGCTTGTTGAAGATTTTGAGGAGCTTTTGAGACAGAGGCTTGTTGAAGGTTGAAGATTGGGGAGCTTTTGAGAGTGATGCTTGTTGAAGGTCTTGGGGAGCTTTTGAGACTTCCGCTTGTTGAAGATTTTGGGGGGACTTTGAGAGTGGTGCTTGTGGGAGGTCTTGTCTTTGGGGTGTGTGGGAGGATTTTTTTCCAAAGAGTGAGAAGGCAGATTGTTCTGTATTTTTATGAGTCTGTTCAAAAGGCTTCTGTTGCGTGCCTTTTTCTTGAGGGGCTTTTTTCTCCATAAACTTAAGAAAAGTTTCTTGTTGGTCGCGGACACTAGCGGTATTTTGTCTAGGTCCCGCAGGCGTGGTGTGCCCACTGGAAGGGGAGGGAGGGGGAGAGTCTGTTTTGATAGTCATAGTTACAATAAGGGGGAGGATGGAGAAAATTCTTCCATTTCCATTTCTTCTTTGTGTTGGTTTTCTTTTTTGATGAGCGTGTCGTTTTCTGTATTCAGTTCCTCAAATTTTTGTGTTTTTTTGATAGCAAGATGGTGTTCTTTTTTAGCAACCGTTAAATCCACTTCCGCTTTCTTCTTATTAGAGAGAGAGTCTGTTAGGCGGTTTTCGTACTGTTTTTCCTCTTCTCTTAAGGAGGTAATGGAGAGATTGACTCCTTGTAGTTGGTCAAGAGGGATACATTTTTCCATAATATTGTCATACATGCTGTTTTCTTTTTGTTTGCGTTCTAGGTTATAGGTTTTCAGTTCATGTCTACGTTTGCCTACCATGATGTCTTCTTGTTTGAAGATATCTCTTTGTCGGCGGACTTTATCCTCTTTAGATTTTTCCTGAAATTTCTTAAGGCTCAATAAAGAGCTATAGACATTTTCTGTCATTTTGTTAGTTCTGTGAGGCGTTTGAGCGTTTCTGGGAAAGAGGAGATTTCCCCTAGTCCTTGTTTGAGGAAAGCGTTAATAGCGTCAATTTTCTCAACGGCTTCGTCTGTGACTTGGTCCGCGCCGGATTTGTACTCGCCAATTTTCAGCAGCAGCTCCACTTGGGTGTATTTTGCCAGTAATTCTCTGATTTTTCCTGTGTTTGCCTTTTGTTCATCAGCCACCACATTGTTCATGGTACGGCTTGTGCTAGCGAGCACATCAATAGCGGGATAATGGTTAGAAGAGGCAAGTTTGCGTGAGAGAATAATATGGCCGTCCAAAATAGAACGCGTTTCATCAGCAATCGGTTCCGTCATATCGTCTCCTTCTACCAGAATGGTATAAAGAGCAGAGATAGAGCCTTTATCGTTATTGCCAGCCCTTTCCATGAGCTTAGGCAACATGGCAAAGACAGAAGGGGGGAATCCTCTTCTAGTGGGAGGTTCTCCTGCGGCTAATCCGATTTCTCTTTGCGCCCTAGCAAAGCGCGTCACAGAATCCATCAACAACAAAACTTTCTCCCCTTGGTCTCTGAAATACTCACTGATAGCCGTTGCAACATAAGCGGCTTTTGCTCTTTCCATAGAGGATTTATCTGAAGTAGCACAGACAATAACAGATTTTTTCATTCCCTCTTCTCCAAGGTCATGTTCTATAAATTCTCTCACTTCCCTTCCTCTTTCTCCGATTAACGCCACGACCGTAATATCCACCTGAGCCCCTTTCACAATAGAGGATAAAAGCGTGCTTTTCCCCCCGCCAGCCGCCGCGAAAATCCCCATTCTCTGTCCTTCTCCTAAGGTCAAAAACCCATCGATAACCCGTAGGCCTAAGGGCAAAGGGTCTTTGATAATGCGCCGTATCATAGGGTCAGGAGCTTCTTGATAAACAGGATAATAAGTCTCTGCTTTCAAATCCCCTTTATTATCATAAGGATTGCCTATTCCATCTAGGACGCGTCCTAAGAGGCCCGGGCCTACTCCTACGAGATGCGTTTTGCCTGTAGGAATCACTTCCGTTGCAGTAGAAACCCCTCGCATCTCCCCAATAGGCGTCAATAACGCAGCACCCTTCGCAAACCCCACCACTTCAGCGGTAATAGAAAAATCCTCGTCTCTGTTCTGAAGAAGACACAACTCCCCCACTTTAGCAGAAGGAACAAAAGCTTTGATAATCGTCCCAATGACTTGCGTAACACGGCCTCTAATCTGCAACAGCGATAGCTCGCTAATGACGCTCTTGAACACATCGTTGATATAGTTCAGGTTAGAGAGCATTTTAAGAGCCAAGCTCCTTGACAAGAGTTTGTAAGTCCTTGAGCATCTCTCTTAGCAGCCCTTCTATGCAAGCAAAGCGACAATGAATAGCACAACGGCTAGGATAAGCGATGCCGTGATGAGCAGTGACTGAAAAAAATGACGGAACACAAAGGGTTTTATTGAGAGCTTGGAGTTTTTCTTGGGTCTTTTCAAGGACGCTTTGGTGTACCTGTAGCTCTAAAAAGGAGCGTCCTTGAACTTCTTCAAGAGAGGCTTGGACTTCTTGTTCTATTCGCTCGGAGTTTTCAATAGAGCCTAGTAATTTTTCCAGCGCTTTACTAGCCATAGCGGTAGCGGGGGCTTTTTGGTTATGGAAAAAAGAAGCTTCTGTCCAAAGTGCTTCTAACATACGCTTTAAGGACTGACGCGCTTCTTGTCTCTTAGCCCTTTCTACGCCGCGTATGTAGCCGATATCATAGGCAAGTTTTTGTTGCGATAAAATCTCGTCCGCTTGTTGGTGCGCCTCGTCTAGGATAGATTTTGAGGTGATATATTCCTGATAGGTTTCTGCCTTGAGAATTTTCGTATCTGGAGAGATATAAATCCATTCTTCCATTACTGATTCTTAAGTAGAGAATCAAGATTTTGCGTGCTTTTTGTTGCAATTTTGCTCGTCATTTCTTGTTTGAATTGCATGGTATAAAGCTCCATTTGAACTTTCATCATATCCCGCGTAGAAATCACTTGCATGCCATCTTTGTCTAAAATGTTATGAATTTTCTGTAGGCTCTCCTTAAAAGATTTGTTCATATTGCTGAGATTATCCAGAATTTTTTCTCCGGAATTTTTGACGCCTTCTGTCGGCTGTATTTCCCCTTTTTCTTGAACTCTCTGGGTACCTTCTACTGTTGAGGTTTGTTGTGTCTGTTGTTGTTGCCCCCCCCCCTCTTGCATGGCTTGCTTGAAGGTTTCTACATCTTGAGTTTGTGGCTGCTTGGCTACTTCGCGTTGCGCTTCAGAAAGAACCTTTTGGCTTATTTGTTGCGTGATTTGTGTATCCACCAGACTCTTCTCCTCTTTTCCTCTTCGTTAATCGCCCTTCAAAAGAGCAGAAGCAAATTGTCCCGCTTGGGTGTCACCATTCTCTTCTTGTGCAAGAATTTGTTCTGCAATCTCCTGACTTTTTTTCTCATAGCCATTTAATTTGAACGCTAATGCTAAAATGGCTAACACGTCTACATTGCCGCTATCTTGCTTTAAGGCCTGATTCTGAAGCAAGTCAATAGCGTCTTGCACTTGACCGCTATTAAGCTTATGCACAGATTTTACAATTAAAGGATAAACGCCTTCTGATACAATCTCTAATCCTTCTATAATTGTATTAGCCTGCTGATTCCAACCAAGAGAACTAGCAATTAAGGCTAATTCTCCTAACGTTTTTGAGGGTGCTGAGGATGTCATGATGCCTTTTTTATCTGTTAAGAAGAGAGAGTGCTAGTATGACAACAAGGCTTTAAGAATCAGTAAAACCTGCCCATAAACAAAAATCCAAGAGCCGTATCACAATCCTTTCTTAAAGAAAATCTTCTTTGATAAAGAGGTGTCTTACGCAAGACATTTACGGGCTAAAAGGTGGTGAGGTCATGAGGTTTCGGCGTTTTTGCATAGGGTTTTGGTGCGGCTTCTTGTGGCTTTTGTTAGCAGGCATGATTATCGTCTCGCTTTATCTTCAGTATCATCACCTAAATCAGGGGTACCAGAGGGCTTATGAGCAAGCGTGTGCTACAGTGGATTGGGAGGAGGTGCTTTCCTTAGAGGACAGGCTTTTTCTTTCACCATCAGCTCAACAAACCCTTGTTTCTGTTCCGTTTTTTCGTGCTGTTTTGGTCATAAACGCTCAAGGGACTGTTTTACAATCAATCCCGCCGCTCCATACAGGTCATCACTTCAACAGGGAGAGGTTCGTGCATTCTTCCCTTCATATCATCAGTCAAGCTTTGGACCCTGAGGAAGAATTTTCTCTTGTTTTACTGACTGCTCCTCTTTCTTTTTGGGATTATCTTTGGAAAAGGTGGAAAATCATAGGGATATGGTGGGGAGTGGCTGGTGGTGTGGGAGGTCTTTTTTTAAGTCTTTTTCTCTTTCTTGTGACGACTCCGATTCATCGGCATATCGTTTCTGTCGCTGCTAAGATAAGCGGCAAAAAGGGTGCAATCAAAGAAGGACTTTTACTCTCCTGTACCGGAAGATTTATGGAGGAGTTAAAGGAGTCCAAACAAGCGATACGAACTGTTCGTCATTCCCTGAAGAAAATTGAAAAAAATTATGGAGATTCATGACATTTTTCCCCCGTCATTCCATATTGGCTTATAGCCGACTTTACCTGTTGCTAGTATTTTTGGGGGTTTGTGGGAGTCTGTTGTTGGGGTGGGCAGTTTTGTATGGGGTACCTCTGCTTGTCCCATCATTTCCTGCCTTTTTAGAGGAAGGTGGTGGTGGTGGGAGAAAGACTATACTCGTGCTGTTAGGGGGCAGTGGCATAGCGGGCTGTGCGGTCTATTTTTTCGTGAGGAGATGGTTTTTTCTCCCTTTAGCAGGAGTGCAAAAAAGTTTGAATAGTGGTGTGCGTTTGGAGCATGGGTTCAGGGAAGAGTCTGGATTTGGCTTAGGCAAGTCTCTACAACAACAAATTAATCAATTGCATCTGACCCATAAGGCTTGTCAGGAAGACGCTAACGCCATACGCTCCAGTCAACCCGATGCCGTAAACAGAATGCGCGTGGATAAACTCATCTACAGCCTCAACAAATTAGCCAAAATATGGCCGCCTTTCTCTCACTATAGAAAACGAGAGTGGTATGGAAAACAGCTCCTTCTCTTTTTGATTTTTCTGATGTTTTTTGGCTGGCTCATCACCTCTACGATGCCTCATCATAATCAGTATCTGAAGAGCTTGTCCTTAGCAGACAGGAAACTTGTCCTCTTTACCATTCATCAAGCCTTTGCTTTTTTAGAAGGGTCTTCTCATCAGCACGATACCCATAGCCTTTTGCGCACAGCCCTCATCCCGTTGACGCTTAAAGAAAATAGCGTCCTCATTCCCTTTGGAGGAGGACGCTTCTTTGTGAAAGAAGTGTTACCTAATGGCAAACCCGCTCTTTGGATTTTTATAGAAAAAACTCCCGGAAAAGGCTTAGCCATTGCCCTCAGTACGCTACTGCATCAACTACAGGAAGACATTTACACCCCCCTTGTGATTATAGACGGGCTAGGGACTTTTCAGACCTCCCTTATTTCTTCAACCTTTTCCTTACCGGACTATCAGCAGTTAAAACCTCCAAAGCAGTCGCTTTCTATGCAATACCGCGCGGGGGCCTTTTTTTTCATTCAAGAACTTAATCACTTGTCTTCACCAGCCAACAATACCTCTCTATTTGATAGAATGGACTCCTCTGTGATTCCTCAAAAAGAACACAGGCCTCTAGGGCTATATGTTGTTTCTGTTTTTCCTATTGGTAGTCTCTTTTGGGGCATTGTTTCAAAAATTCTGGTCTTTAGTCTTTTCCTTCTTCTCGTCTTTTTTGAAATGAGAACACTCTTATCCTTCTGGAAAAGAGGCATGGAGCATATTCGAGCTTCCCTGAAAAAAGTTCTACAAGCACAAGAACCTTCCCCTATTCCCTTTAAGCCCGCACGAAAAATTGAACGCTATATTCACACCCTAAGTTACCGATTATCAGGACTAAAAAAACGGTGCGATGGCTATGAAAAGCAAAACAAGCAACAAATAGAACTTATTAAAAGAAATGTCGTCAAAATGCAAGACCACCTTAAAGAATCCTATGACTGGGAATTCTCCTCCGTAGCCAAAGGAGGGCAAAGCCAGTTTTTATCCATGATGGAAACTTTGCAAAAGGCTTTTGGATACATTCTGAAACAAAATCAACGCTTGTCTAAAATACTCAAAGCCCTCAAAAAAGCTTCTAAAGCCGAACAAGACTTTCTGAATTTACAAGAAGAACTTTTATATGCTAGAGAAGTACAAGCTTCTATTTTGCCTAAAACACCGCCTGAAGCAGACAATTTAGCCATTGCAACCTCTATGATTCCCGCTAAAGATTTAGGGGGAGACTTTTATGACTATTTCTTCATTGATAAAAACCGCTTCGCTATTGTGATTGGCGATGTTTCCGGGAAAGGAATTGTAGCAGCTCTTTTTATGGCTGTTGTGCGGACTCTTTTGCGTTCTATTGCATGCTATAAACCTTCCTGCGGACAATGCATGACGCATGTGAATAAGATGATTTGTGATGTCAATGAAAAACACTTTTTTATTACAATTTTCTATGGGATTTTGGACCTGCGTACCGGGAAAATGACCTATGTTAACGCAGGACATTGTTGTCCCTATCTTCTCACCCCTAACCACATCACACCACTTCCCGGTACGCAAGGCACAGCTGTTGGAGTGATTACAGATTTTTCTTATCAAGAAAAAACAGTGATATTACCAAAAGAAAGCAGATTATTCCTCTTCACTGACGGCATAACAGAAGCAATGGATAGTCAAAATCACCAGTTTGGAGAAGAACGCTTGGAAGAGTTCCTCAAGAACCAAACTGCAAGCTCTTGCCAAACACTCTTAAATACCCTTCAAAATGCATTGGATAAGTTTACAGATAAAACACCTGCCTTTGATGATATGACCTCCCTTATTCTACAGTTCAAAGGACTACTTCCTTAAAAACTAGGGGCTTTTCTTCACAAATACTGCGCCGCAATAAGGACATTTCCCCTTCTCAGTTTGAGGGTCTATCTTGATAAAAACTCTAGGGTGACTCCCTTGAGTCTGTGTTGCTTCATCGTTTGCTGAGGTACAGTCCCCACTACAATACACAACATCATCCGTTACTGTCTGTTCCCTCTTTTTCGTCATTGCATACCGGGGTCTTCTAACTTATGCCTTTATACTTTTCTGGTGACAGTATAACATGAGATTCATGATGATAACGGCTTTTTGTTTGCCTTTAGTACTAGGGCTTATAATTGTGTTCATTGCCGGGGAACTGCTTGTGCAATTGACAACTTTTCTCTCTTATGTGCTAAGGATTTCTCCCTTTTTTCTTGCCTTAATGGCAACAGCCTTTGCCACCTCACTCCCGGAAATGTTCACAACCATCTCCGCAAGCCTTAAGGGAAGCGACGGTATCATTCTCGGGAATATTGTCGGGAGCAATATCGCTAACACCTTTTTAATTCTTGGCTTAGGCTTCTTCCTCTACCCCTTTCGCCAAACAACCCCGTCCTTCCCTTCTCTTTATCCTTCCTTGCTTTGGCTTACAGTCATTGTGGGGGTGTTTGTGATACTCTATACCATAGAGGCTTTTGTCTTCTACGCAGGACTAATCCTTGTCTTGTTGTTTCTCTTAACGTTCCTCCATTGTTGGAAAAAAAGCCCTCTTCAACCGCCCCCGCCTTTTCCTCCTCTTTTTCGACCACTGATGAAAAAAGCCTCATATCTTGTTGTGCCTAGCGCTTTAGGGATGATGCTTCTAACAGGTGGTATTATGTATTGGGGTAGCAACCTGTTTGTAACCGGCGGTATTGGGTTTGCGACCTATTTTCACCTTCCTCACGCAACAGTAGGGCTTCTCATCATAGCTGTAGGCACTTCTCTGCCTGAGCTTGCTGTGACGTTCAGCGCCATGAGAAAAGGACAAATAGCTTTGGGGGTTGGCAACATTGTAGGCAGCAACATTATCAATCCGTCTTTGGTGTTAGCAAGCGCGCTTTTTATAGGAGATATCGCTACAAAGAATCAAAATCTTGATAGAGATATCTATATATTTCTCATTGCGTCTTCTCTTGGTCTTCTTTTGCTCAAGTCTTGCCCCCCGCGTCTCATAGGCGCATTATTCTTGGGAATTTATGGTCTATTTTTCACCTTGAGACTGTTTGTTTGATTTTTTTTGTTAGCGCTTGTTTTTGTCTATTCCACTGGCGTTTTTTGATTTCCTGTCGTCTATCGGCATAGTGTTTGCGTTTTCCGACTCCTATGAGAAGTTTGAGTATGCCTTTGTGATTAAAATACAGTTTAAGGGGAACGATAGCGTATTTTTGTTCTTGTGTTTTCCCGGAGAGCCTGCGGAGTTCTCTCCCTTTTAAGAGCAGTTTTCTGATACGGGTTTCGTGGCATTTTTCAGGGTTTCCTTTTGATTGTTTCAACGCTGTGACAGTACTGCCTATCAAGAATCCTTCGCCTTTTCGTACATCGATATAAGCCCCTGTCATATCTCCTCCTCCTGTCCGCAAGGACTTGACTTCCCATCCTTGCAGCACAAGACCAGCTTCTAGCGTTTCCTCTATAGCGTAGAGAAATTTTGCTTTTCTGTTTTCTGTAACAGTTTTGTTCATCAGGGAAATTTGCTACTCTGCTGATGCTTCTATTGGTATAGTTCTATGGTATAACAGATTGTTTGAAATGATAGACACTTTTCTCTTAGCAGTTCTTCAGAGTGTGACAGAGTTTCTTCCTGTGAGCTCTTCTGCACACTTGTTATTGGTGAGTTCTTTCCTAAAGGCGGAGAATGCACATCTGATGAGTGTTGCTGCTCATGGTGGGACTTTTTTAGCGGCTGTGTACTTTTTCTCGAAAGACTATTGGGGAGAGCGGGCTTCTTTTTCTGTTGTCCCTAGAGTGCTGATAATTTTTATCTTGTTTGCGTCTTTCCCTCTTTTAGTTGTAGGATTTTTCCTTCATTTCACAGGGATCATTTACCATCTTGAAGCACCGCTCATTATAGGGATGGGTTGTATTGTCTTTGGCTTTTTTCTTTATAAAGCGGACAAAGCGCCTCAAGAAGAGAGGGTAGGTGCTCATCAATTGACTTTTAGAACGGCTCTTTTTGTAGGACTTTGGCATCTTTTTGCCTTGATACCCGGAAGTTCTCGGTCAGGTGTGTGCATCACCGCTTTGCGATTCAAAGGATTTTCGCGCCTACAGGCTGTTAAGATATCCGCTTTTCTTGGAATCCTCCCCTTAGGAGCTGTGACGCTTTTGTCTTTCTATCATCTGTACAATCTCCAAGGAGAAAAACTGCTGATACTCCCTGTTATGGGATTTTCAGCTGTTCTGTCTTTTTTAAGCTTACGGGTTTTTGTGCGTTATGTTCAACATTTTACAATGAAAGCTTTTGTGCTGTACCGCATGGTTTTAGGGAGTGGGTTAATCCTATGGACGTTATGGAATAATGGCATCGGTATCTAGGGGAGAAGTTGCGCGAAATCGTCCGAAACACGAGGAGATAAAGCACTCAAGTGGAGTTGGTGTGATGCCTAAGTCCTTAAGAGACCCTCCTGTTTTTCTTGCTGTCTGATTCATGGTCAAGGCGATGATATCGTTAGGGCTTAGGGGAAAGGGCAGTGGGGTTTTTCTCAAGCACCAACAGATTCCTATCAGGACTTTTAGCGGAAGGGGCAACAGGGGTTTGTTGGGGCGTTGCGTATAGTGTCCGATTATCTTCATGAGTTCCCGAAAAGTATAGGTTTCAGGACCTGTCATTTCAAAGTCAGTAGTAGACGGCTTTTGTGTGAGGATGTTGACAATACCTTGGGCCATATCTCCAATGTGTAAGGGTTGATATTTTCCTTGCAGGATTGGGGTGCAGGGGAGAAAGCGGTAAACAGAAGCTAAGGATTCCAAGGGGTAGTGTGGTGCTCCAAACAGAAGAGATGGTCTAACAATAATGGCCTGTTTGCAGGCCCTATAAAGGGGTTCTGCCTGTTGAAAATTGTGATAAAAAGCGGGTTTTAACACATCCTTGTATTGCTGCCCGTCCTCACACAAACTCGAGAGTCCCACAAGACACCTCACCTCCTCTTCGCACGCCCTTTTCGTGAGCTGCTCCACAGCCTTAAGATAAAAACTCTCCCTTAAAATCTTGGCGTCTAAAAGACTAATCACCGCTTCTGTAGAGGAAAAAATGCCCTTTGGCAAAGAGAGAATCGATACCGGCACAGAGAACAGCTGTCCGGGTCTGCTGGGGGATTTCACAAACCTTAAAGTCCCATGTCCTCCCCCAAGAGCTAGGACTCTGTAGCCGGACTTGATAAGGGTTCTTATCAGATGAATCCCAAGACCGCTATCAGCTCCAATAACCGCAACCCGCGCCAAGATATGCCTCTTGTTTTACTCTGTAATATCTTTTCACACTATTGTAGGGCTTCCCTGTTAAAAAGGCTGTTAAAGCCCTTCCTATTTTTTCTTGCCCGGATTAGGAGAAAAATACTTGTCAAACTTTCCCGTTTCCTCTTTATGCTTTACTGCTTCCGGTAAAGGGTCTTTTTTTTGCGTAAGAACAGGCCATTGACTAGCATACTCCCTGTTCAACGCAAGCCATTCCTCCGCCCCATCTTCCGTGTCAGGTAAAATAGCATTCACCGGACATTCCGGCTCACAAACCCCGCAGTCTATACAGACATCAGGGTCAATCACCAGCATATTATCCCCCTCCATAAAACAGTCCACAGGACACACTTCCACACAATCAGTGTGCTTACACTTTATACAGATTTCTGTTACAACATAGGTCATCGTTACTGCTAGTGTAACGCTCTATCTTGTTTCAAACAAGAAAATTTGATAAACTTCTTCACGGCAGCGTTCTCTAAGGTCTCAGGTTTTTTTTTAATGATTTCTTTGTTATCTCTTGTCATTGACGCCCTCATACGTCTTTATATTTATTGTATTATTGGCTATACCATCTTTCACTGGTTGTTTGTTTTACAGATTTTGACTGTTGCCAATCAGAGATTTTGTTTTCTCTATGATTTATTAACGCGGCTAACCTCGCCTCTTTTAGACCCGTTGCGACGCCTTTTACCGAATCTGGGAGGCATAGACCTTTCTCCTCTTGTGGCCATATTAGGCCTTTTATTGTTGCGTCCGCTGATTTTGTTTTAGGCTGTTGAAAGCCTTCCAGACATTACGCATTAACATGGCGACCGTCATGGGGCCTACTCCTCCGGGTACCGGTGTGATGGCTAGGGTGTGTTTGAGTGCTGCGGGGAAGTCTACATCGCCTACAATTGTAGGTTTTCCTCCTCGTATGATACGGTTGATGCCAACATCTAACACAACGGCGTCTTTTTTAATCCAGTTGCCTTTCACCATTTCTGCTTGACCTGTGGCAGCGATGACAATGTCTGATTGCCTACACAAGGCAGGAAGGTCTTGCGTATGACTGTGGGCAATGGTGACGGTGCAATTTTCCCTTAACAGCATATCCGCCATAGGACGACCTACCACCTGAGAGCGCCCTATCACAAGAGCGCGCTTGCCTTGTAAAGTAATAGGCAGTCGCTTCAGAAGAGTGACACAACCAAGGGGCGTACAAGGGAACAATCCTTCTTGCCCTGTGCGGAGTCTTTGAACATTTTGAGCACTGAACCCATCTACATCTTTTTGAGAGGCTATGGCTTCTACAATAGACTGAGTCTCTATATGAGGTGGCAGCGGCAACTGAACAATAATGCCATGAACAGAGTCGTTGCTATTCAGATGCTTGAGTTCTTTTTCCAGTGTGTGCTGTTGAACAGTTGCTGGAAAATGACGATGAAGACACTGAAAGCCTAAGGATTCACATGTTTTTTTTTTCTTTTCAATGTAAAGACTAGAAGAAGGATTGTTGCCCACTTGTACAACCCCTAGACACGGAGGAGGAGAAACGACTTGCATTTTTTGCCACTCTGCTTTTAGGGAGTCACAAATCTCCTGTGCATAAGCTTTGCCGTCAATAATCATCTGTGTTTCCTTACACCCTTTGCCGCTACTATAGAAACACCGCAAACAAAAATCAAAACTTCCTTTACATTAAATCAGTAGTTCGTTACAATTGAGTTTCATGAAAATAATCAAGTAATAGGTGAGAAAAATTATGAACTCTTTTATCTATTTTTTATTCTTCTGCTTCGCTTTTTTATGGGGCAATGTCTCCCAAGCAAATGAGCTAGATTCCGATTCCATAGAGCTAAACTATGGCAATTGGAAAACCATTTGTGTCAAAGCCCCGGAAGATTCGAAACGCATCTGGAAGTGTCAGGCTGTTCATACTGTGTATACAGAGGATAAACAGCAAATTATGGTGATGGTTGTGGATTACGATTCCGATAAGAGGAAATACACAGCGAATATTGTCGCCCCTCTTGGGACTTTGCTATCGGAAGGCTATCAAATGACCCTCAACAAAAGGGTTTTGTTCACGAAACTGAGCGTTAAGACCTGTACCGGTCAGGGATGTCTTGTGGAATTGTCTTTGAGCAATGATTTATTGAAGACCTTTCGGGCTGCTTCAAGTGAGGGGTTGTTGAAAACGAAGTGGTTTAATGAAAGCCCTCTGGAAATTAAATTCTCTCTTAAAGGATTTTCATTATCTGTTAAGGAAACAGAGTCGCGCAATAATTTATTAAAATAACCGCTGTCCTTACTTGTGTGTTATGCGCGTCTATCTTGAGTTGCTAGACACAATTCTGAAGACAGGAGAAGAAAAGCAGAATAGAACAGGGATTAAGGCCTTGAGTCTCTTTGGGTGCCAACTGAGAGTCCCCTTGGTTCCTTATCCTCTTCTCACCACCAAAAAGCTCCATATGAAGTCCATTGTTACTGAGCTTTTATGGTTTTTGCGCGGAGAGACGAATATTGAGTATCTCAAGAGGCATGATGTGACGATATGGGACCCTTGGGCTGATGCACAAGGAGAGTTAGGGCCTATCTACGGTGCACAATGGCGCAGATGGAAAACCCAAAAAGGAGGCTCTTTTGACCAGATTTCTCATGTGATAGAAACCTTAAAGCACAATCCTAACTCCAGACGCCATATTGTTAGTGCTTGGAATGTAGGAGAACTAGACAAAATGTCCCTTCCTCCTTGTCATTGCTTCTTTCAGTTTAATGTCACCAACGCAATTCTCAGTTGTCACCTCTATCAACGCAGTGTAGATGTCTTCCTAGGCTTACCCTTCAACATTGCCTCCTATAGCCTCTTAACACTGATGATTGCACAAGTCACAAAGTTAAGACCGGGAGAGCTTATTATCTCAACGGGTGATACGCATCTGTATCTGAACCATATACACCAAGCTAAGACGCAGTCGAAGCGCTTACCGCGCCCTCTTCCCACACTAAAGCTCAACCAAGATATTACTAACATTTTTGACTTTCGTGTCCAGGATATACTCTTGTGTTCCTATCACCCCCATGCTCACATAAAAGCTCCTATTGCCGTTTAGTTTCGTTATGTCCTTGCGTTTTTCTATTATTGTAGCAATGGCGCAAAATCATGTCATTGGACAAAGGGGGTCTCTTCCATGGCGTATCAAAGAAGATATGCAACACTTCAAAAAAATCACCTTATATCACCCTGTGATTATGGGACGTAAAACCTTTCAATCCTTCTCTAAGCCTTTGGTTCATCGCTACAACATTGTGCTAACCCATGAGCCTAAACAGGCTCCCCATGTTTTTTATGTCTCTTCTTTGGAAGAGGCACTTCAAGCGGCAAAGGACTATTGTGTGCAACACGGGGTTGAGGAATTTTTTTGTATCGGCGGACAAACGCTCTATGAACAAACCTTACCTTTGGTGACACGTCTTTATATGACGCGTATTCTCAAAGATTTTCAGGGAGACACAAAATTTCCCCCTTTGAATCTTGTAGACTGGACGATTCTGAAGCAAGAAAGGAAAAAAGAAAAGGAGTTGGTCTTTGAATTTTTAACAATGGAGAGAAAATGACCGATTCGCTGACGGAAAAAACACTCTTGGAGGAAACCGATAAGTATTTCTCCAAAACCGCTCGTATTGTGGAAGAAAATGGAGATGTAGAAGTGATCTATGCCTTTTTTATTCGCCAACCGGTGATTTACGCACCAAAGCTCATAGAAGACTTCCTCAAACAAGTGAAAGTCTTGAGAAAGAAGCCTATTAGCGTATTTTCTCCCTATCAAGAGGGAGACTTTGTAGGAGGCGGCAATGTGCTGTTATTGCTGAAAGGGAGTTTACAAGTTTTATCGGAAGTTGAAACACTCTGTTTACAGAAGCTCGGCCCTCCTTGTGTCATAGCCTACACTGTTTTTCACATGACCCATTCTTGTCCTTATGCTGCCTTTATGGCCATGGACAGCCGTCACTGTACAGGCAAGGATATGGCTATAGCTATGGCTTATGGGGCGTTTGTTGGCAGTAAAAAGGCGCAAGCCGCGGGGGCAAAAGGATTTATTGGAACCTCTACAGATTTAACGGCTCCTTTTTTTGGACTGAAAAGAGGACTTGGGACTATGCCCCACTCTCTCATAGGATATGCTAAAGATACCCTCAAAGCCGCTCAATTATACCACCGCTCTTTTCCTCATGACCCCTTAACAGTGCTGATAGACTATTTTGGAAAGGAACTAGACGATACGTTAAGAGTCTGTCAACATTTTTCAGGCCTTGTAGACCTTGCTGTACGCATTGATACCCATGGGGGACGATATGTACAAGGGTTAGACCCTGAACGCTCTTATGGCGTTATTGAACGATGTGTACCAGAAGCCATCAGACATTACAGAGAACCGCACGAGTTACACTATCTTTTAGGAACAGGCGTTAGTGCGGCAGCACTGTTTCATCTCAGAGAAACCTTGGATAAACATGGCTTTGAAAAGGTGAAAATTACAGCAAGTTCTAATTTTACCACAGAAAAGTGCAAACTCTTCGGGTCTGTCAAGGCTCCAGTCAATACCATTGGCACGGGCTCTTATTTTCCGCACACTTGGAGTAGCACCTATGCCACAGCGGATATTATCACTTATAATGGGCAGAAAAGCGTCAAAAGAGGGAGAGAATTCTTGCTTTCTCATCTTCCTCAAAACCAGAGCGCCTTTCGCCCCTTATGATAAGCGCCTTATTCTCCGCTCAAGGGGAAGCCCCTGCAACCAGCACTTTCGCCCTTAAGCATCATCCTGATGATAAAGAGATTGAAAAGGATTCCCTCTCTTTGATATACTGATACTCTATTTTTTTTGAGTTTAAGGGGACAATGGTGAGACAAACGGTTTGGACAAAAGAAACCATTGCTAAGCTAAAAAGCCTTTGGTTAACAGATAAAAATTGCACTGATATTGCTAAACTCTTAGGGTCTTCCATCACCAAACATGCTGTTATTGGGAAAGCTCATAGACTAAAACTCCCCCCTAAAAAGACCTCTTCTCTTGTCAAACCCCCCGTACAAAAAAAGAAAGACCTCTGTCAATGGCCTATTGGCTTTCCGGGAGAAAAAACCTTTCGGTTTTGCTCTCTTGAAACCCTCAAAGATAAGCCTTATTGTCAAAAACATTGTGATATGGCTTATAAAAAATAGTCCGCTTAGTGATGAAACTTAATATTGACACAAAAATCATTGCGCTGTTAGCAAAGTCTTTGCATGATAATAATCTCACAGAGATTGAGTGGAAAGAGGGGGATGCTAGCATTCGTCTTTGTCGCAAGCAAGAAGGAGGAGTGGTGGTGGAAACGTCCTCACAGGCAAGGAGTGCAAGTGATGATAAGGGTGTCGCTAGTGAAGAATCTAGTCATGGCACCCCTGTCACAAGTCCTATT
Organism: Alphaproteobacteria bacterium; assembly: GCA_965222575.1. GTDB lineage: Bacteria > Pseudomonadota > Alphaproteobacteria. Next base: position 320,463 of record OZ244958.1, on the reverse strand, counting down.
GTGGGGACGGTCTATACGTCGCCTAAGCCCGGGGCGCCGTCTTTTATTACAGTGGGAAAAAAGGTAAAAAAAGGGCAAACCATGTTTATTATTGAGGTGATGAAGACAATGAATCCTATTATTTCTCCAGTTTCTGGGGAAATTACTAGTATTGATGTTGAGAATGAAGACCCGGTAGAGTTCGGCCAGCAGTTAGCAGTGATTAGTGAGGATTAGGTGTTTCAAAAAGTTTTGATAGCAAACAGGGGGGAGCTTGCCTTACGCATTTTGAGGACTTGTAAGGATATGGGGCTACAAACGATTGCTGTGCATTCGGTAACGGATAAGAATTCTGCTCATGTGTTGCTAGCCGATGAAAGTGTTTGCATAGGGAAGGATTCTCCTTTGGAGAGTTATTTGAACATTCCCGCTGTGATTGCAGCGGCCCAGATTACTCATGCAGAAGCCATTCACCCGGGGGTGGGATTTTTAGCGGAGAATGCAAAATTTGCTACTGCTGTTCTTTTACACAACATGATTTTCATTGGCCCGAGTCCTGAACACATTCGTACCATGGGGAATAAAGTTATGGCGAAAGCCACAGCGGCGCAGTACAACATTCCTTCCGTGCCGGGGGTGACGAGCGTTGCGAACAGTGCTAAGGCGGCTGGTGAACAAGCTGAGCGCCTTAAGTTTCCTGTGTTATTGAAAGCTGTATCGGGAGGCGGGGGACGTGGCATGCGCTTGGTCACTGATAAACGCTCTCTTGCAAGAGCTTACGATCTAGCGTCTCAAGAAGCAAGAGTCGCTTTCGGATGCGGGGATATGTATGTTGAAAAGTATCTGTTGAATCCGCGACATATAGAGTTTCAAGTCCTAGCAGATACCCATGGCAATGTTGTGTGTTTTCCAGAAAGAGACTGTTCGACTCAAAGGAAGCATCAAAAAATCGTTGAAGAAACGCCTTCTCCACATTTTCCAGTGGCTTTAAGGCAAAAAATGATGCAAAAAATTTGCGCTTTCATAAAAGCGTACGGATATGTTGGCGCTGGAACTTTGGAGTTCTTATATGATGGCAAAAAGCTCTATTTTATAGAGATGAACACACGACTACAAGTGGAACACCCTATTACAGAGGAAATTTCTGGTGTTGATTTGGTCAAAGAGCAAATCCATATTGCCCAAGGCAATAAACTTTCCTTTTCTCAAGAGGATATCATGGTGCCTAAAGGCCACGCTATAGAGTGCCGTATAAATGCGGAAGACCCCTTAACCTTTTTACCATCGCCGGGATATATCGAACACTATCATATGCCGGGAGGCATCGGTGTACGAGTTGATACGGTGGCTTATAGCGGCTATACCATGCCCTCTTGTTACGATAGTATGTTTGCGAAAATCATTACCAAAGGCAACACAAGAGATGAAGCCTTAAGACGCATGGACAGAGCCCTTGAAGAAATGGTGGTGGAAGGGATTAAAACCTTGTGTCCTTTACACAGAGCGATTATAAATCACCCGGATATTGTGGATGGCAACTATGATATTCATTGGCTAGAGACGACTCTTCCTATGCTTAAGGAACAGATTTCTTAAGGAGAAGAGGTTTTACAGGAAAGGGGTCTGATATCATAGACGGAATGGTCAAAGAAGGTTGTTGTGAGCTGGGTAAAAAACCAGCGTTCCCCTAACATGGAGTCTGAAGACGAGTCTTTAATTTCAAGAAAGACAGCTTCTTGAGGTGTTGGGCGGGGGTATCGTATACATTGCCGCGCCCTGATTTGTAGAGCCCCTACCTGTTGCCACTGTTGTTCTTTAAGTGTGACCTGATAGGCTTTCCCAATGACTTTATCGAGAATTTGTAGTGTGACCTCTTGTCCTTGAGCCGCCATAGAAAAGAGAGCGACTCCTAGCAAAAGTGTGTGGCGTATCATTTTCCTAAGGAGAAAAGTTTTCCTAGTATATCGATAAAGCCGATATAATCTTGCGTGTAGAGAATGAGCTCCCCTTCTTTTAATAAAAGGTCATCGCCTCCCGGGTCTATCTTCACATAGCCTCCTCCGAGTAATCCTGAGGCTAAAATGGTAACGGAGCTATCTCTAGGCAAGTCAATAGCGTTCTCTATTTCCAAGGTGAGAATGGCTTGAAAAGTTTGCGGGTCTAATGTTTGTTTCACCACTTTACCAACAGTGATACCACTGATTTTGACATCACTACCGAGTGTGACAGTTCCTATATTTTGAAAGCGCGCTCGTAGCTTGTAGGTGTCGGTAGAAACTTTCATACCGCTTACACTGTAAGCGAAAAACAGAAAACAGCCCGCGCTTACTAAGACAACAGCGCCAATCAAGGTTTCAAAGACATTAGACTTCATTTTTTCTTATTAGCTGGAGTCCATGGCGTATAAAGTAAAGGGTTCTTGAAGGCAAGAGGGTCTTTAGGGAAATACGCCCTTTTAGTTCCTGTTTGGTTTCCAACCCAAGATTTTTCCCACCACCGAGGTTTGTAAGGAGAGGGCAACTCGTCCTGATTGCCGTGTAGCCAAGCGTTCCAAAGGGGGGGTACACAAGACGCTTCTACCTCTGTTTTATAGAGGACCCACCGCTTTTTAAGATTATAGCGGTGACAATAATATCGGTTGCCCTTTTCATCTTGTCCCTGATACTGCCCCTTAAAAAAGGTATAAAGACGGGTGCTAATACTCATTGATGGTCTTTGTCTTGTGTATCAGGAAAGCCATTATAACATAAAAAAGATTGATATCAATCTTACCATTCCTGTAAAAGTGAAGAAATCACACTGGAGTTGAGACTCTTTTGATATTGGCCCCTAAGGCGGAGAGTTTATGTTCTAGGTCTTCATATCCTCTGTCGAGGTGATGGATATGGGTAATGGTGGTTTGCCCTTTTGCGCATAGTCCTGCTAATACGAGGCAAACAGAAGCTCTAAGGTCTGTGGCTTCTACCTTATTGCCTGTTAGAGGCGTGCCTCCTTTCACGTAAGCTTTTCTTCCCTCCATAGTAATGGAGGCGCCGAGGCGTTGTAATTGTTGGACATGCAGGAAGCGATTTTCGAAGACAGTTTCTTTGATACAGCTAGTTCCTTTTGCTAGGGTCATCATAGCTAGGAATTGGGCTTGTAGGTCTGTGGGGAAAGCGGGGAAAGGGCCTGTGGTGATGGAGAGAGCTTTTAGTTCTGTTTGTTGTTTTACTGTGAGGGTATTGTCTCCTTCTGTGATGGAAGCGCCTGCTTGTTTGAGAGCCGATAGGAAGGTAGTCATGTGCTGACTTTTGGCGCCTTTGAGTGTAATTTCTCCTTTTGTCATGGCGGCGGCGATACAATAGGTACCGGCTTCTATTCTATCTGGCATAATGTGGTGAGTTGTACCGGATAAGGGTTTTTCTCCTTTTATGAGGAGAGTGTTCGCTGTTGGTCTGGAGATAGTAGCGCCCATAGATTTCAGGCAAGTGATGAGGTCATCGATTTCTGGTTCGAGAGCGACATTTTCCAGAATAGTTTCGCCTTTAGCGGCTGTTGCGGCCATTAAGAGATTTTCTGTTCCTCCTACGGAAGGGAAGGGCAAGCGGATATGTGTTCCTTTCAATCCTTTTGGAGCAGAAGCTTGTATGAGGTGCTGATTCACTTGAATGGTTGCGCCCATTTTTTTGAGGCATTCTAGGTGAATATCAATAGGACGTTTGCCGATGGCACAACCCCCTGGTATCATGGCATAAGCTTTTGAGAATCTCGCAAGCAGTGGTCCTAGCAACAAGATACTTGCGCGTATTTTCTGGAAGAGAGGGGCATAAGAGGGGTTGTGTTCTAGGGTTTTGACATGAGCGGTAGAGATAGTGAGGAGTTTTTTTTGCCAATCTTCCTTGATATGAGCTCCCATGGCGCGGAGGAGAGCGAGCATAGTTGTTGTGTCTATGAGTTTTGGCACATGGAGGAGAGAAAAGGGTTCATGTGTTAGAAAAGAGGCGGCGAGGAGGGGCAAGGTGGCATTTTTAGCGCCGCTAATAGGAATTTGTCCAAAGAGAGCGTGTCCTCCTTGCATGACAAAAGCTGTCATGATGCGTTTTTGTGGTGTGTCATTTTGAGGATTAAACTTGATGCGTGATTCTTAATAGGGAGTGCTTTAGACTGTTGTTTTTTACGGCGTTTCAAGTTTTCTCTGAGTGCTTTATCCTTAGGAGCAAGGGCTCTTTCTTTTTTGTTCACTAGCATCCCTTTTAGAGTTTTTCTGAAGTAATTTTCTCCTGAATTTCTTTTTTCAAATCCTCTGTTAGAGAAGGGTCGTTTTCCAAAAACAGAGTAGCTTTTGTCATACCATGCCCCAAGGTTTTGTCACCATAGGACAAATAGGCACCAGATTTCTTAATGACTCCGATGTTGAGGCCGATGTCTAAGAGTTCTCGTATTTTATGGATACCTTTTCCATAGAAGATATCGAACTCTACGATTTTGAACGGGGGAGCGACTTTATTTTTCACCAATTTTACTTTGGTACGATTTCCTACCACTTTGGTTCCTTCTTTCAGTGGTTCTCTGCGGCGGATATCTACACGAACAGAGGCATAAAACTTCAAAGCATTTCCTCCTGTTGTGACTTCATTGTTGCCGCCGTAGTAGACTCCGATTTTTTGTCGCAATTGGTTTAAGAAGATGACCAGGGTTTTGGATTTATGAATAACGCCTGTGAGTTTTCTTAGTGCCTGAGACATGAGGCGGGCATGCAAGCCTGGGTGACTCCCCCCCATTTCGCCGGTCAATTCTGCTTTTGGGATTAAAGCGGCAACGCTATCGATGACAATAACGTCTACGACGCCTGATTGAACGAGGCTTTCTGTGATTTGTAGCCCTTGTTCTCCTGTATCGGGTTGTGAGATTAGGAGATTGTCTGTATCTACTCCTAAGTTTTTGGCATAAATTGGGTCAATAGCATGTTCTGCGTCGATAAAAGCGCATGTTCCGCCGGTTTTTTGAGATTCTGCTATACAATGTAGAGCTAGAGTGGTTTTTCCGGAGGATTCTGGTCCATAGATTTCAACGACTCTTCCTTTTGGGAATCCGCCGACTCCGAGCGCCATATCCAAGCCTAAGCTACCGGTGGAGATGGCTTCAACTTCTTCGGCTTTATTTTCTCCCATACGCATGATGGTGCCTTTTCCGAAGGAGGTTTTAATTTTTTCTAAGACGCTTTCTAAGGCATCTTTGGCGTCTTTTTTTTGTACGGAAGTTCTCGTGGAAGCCATGCTATTCTCTCTATTTTTTTTTTGATTGTGATAGGATAGCATGTCCAAGGGGGCGTGTGAAGAGATATTCTATCTTGTCAAGGGAGGAAAAATCTTGAAGAATAGAAGGAGGTGATGGCGGGATAGCTCAGTTGGTTAGAGCAGTGGAATCATAATCCATGTGTCGGGGGTTCAAGTCCCTCTCCCGCTAGGGCTTTTGAGTAGGATGATCTGTGTGAAAAGAAATAAAGGCATGTAAAAACAGGTTAGGACAGATTAGGACAGATTAGGACAGGTAAACCATGTTAAATAAGGGGTAAAGAGTGATTAGGCATTGGTACAGCTGAGCGGACTGGGGAAATTACGAATGGTAATTTTTGCCAAGTTGGGGAAATAATTGTGGTAAAAAATTAGAGCAGGCGCACAAGCCGAGATACCCCCACTACTGGACTAGGTATTGACAACGAGTGAAAAAGTTTATATCTTAGGGGTATTCGCGCTTTCGCGGGCGTGTCACATGGAAACGAAATATATCGTATCCTTGTAATCAAATACGAAGCCTTGGTGGCGCTAAAACCTCCAAGGCTTTGTATCGTTATTGGACAAGCTACAGCTTACGCACTAATCTTCTGTCTTATTGAGCGCTGTTTCTAGGATTTTGATTATATCCTTATTGCCTCCTTTAACCGCTAACTGAAGCGGTGTTAAGCCGTCCTTGGTCTTTGTATTCACATCAGCCCCCTTCTCCACTAGAAACGCTACTACCTCCTTGTGGTCTCCCTCAATGGCTTTTTTCAGCGGTGAGTCGGCGAATGAACTCCCGTTGATGTTTGCCCCCTCCCCTATCAATGTTTTTATAGCCGCTAAATCTCCACTTTTAGCCGCCGCTTGGATTGCAGAGGTAAGGTTATCAATATCAATACCCGTTTGCTCTTTGACGATTTGTTTGAGCAGTGAGTCTAAAATTCCTGCCTTAGCAGGGTGTAAAAACAAATAAAGGCTTGTAAAGGCATCTAAGGGCATCTAACCGCGTATAAACCCTTATTTTAACTTGGTTTATACCCCCTTATAGGCGGAACATCAAAAAGAGCTCTCGGAAAATAAACATTTGCAATTTTCCCCCGCCCAGAAAATAAAGGTTTGTAGATTTTTTATCTCTTGAGAGACAAGAAAAACAAAATCAAGACTTCACAGAAGAGCAGGCTAGCCGGGGAAAAGTCACGCCCCAGATGTGCCTGTAATTGGATTTTAATAAAGAGAGTAATCAAGAAGGGTATATTTATCAGTGTTATAGTTATAAGAGACTATAACTTTGAAGTTCTGTCGGAGCATAGCGCCAAAGGAATTTTGCGCATCAACATATGAGATAACACTAACAGTTACTACAGGCCATCCTCCATCGGTTACTATGGTACTATCAGAATAGCTAGCGAATTTTGCTGTTGATGGTGCCTTTATTACTTCTTTCATGGAGTCTCTTGCTCTGAAATACACATCCTATTTGATATCCTCAAGAGTTATCTGCTTTTCAGACTCTTCCAAGCTAGCCTGTTCGTCTTTGCTAGCCTGTTCGTCTTTTCCCAAAATGAAAATGCCTAGAAGAAAAATAGCAAGAAAGCCAAAGGCTATTATATCGGTTTTTTTCTTTAGCGGCGATTTGTACTTACAATTTTTACAAATAAAGCCGTTAAACTTAAATTCTGAGCAGTTTGGACATTTTTTATAAGCCATAAAGGGATATCTTAGTTTGTTTTAGGATAGAGATTACCACTCCCGCATGCTGGCTACTACGCGGCCTACTAAAGAGATATCCTCTCCTTCATAGTCAGCCTCTAGCACAAAAGGCTTGTCCCGTCTTTTTTATCAAAGTCTATAGCTTTTGTGGGGAGAATGCAAATGTTAGGAGTTTTTTCTCTTAAATTAGAGTCTATTGACAACGAGTGAAAAAGTTTATATCTTAGGGGTATTCACGCTTTCGCGGGCGTGTCACATGGAAACGAAATATATCGTATCCTTGTAATCAAATACGAAGCCTTGGTGTCCACAAAACCTCCAAGGCTTTGTATCGTCCAAGGCTTTGTATCGTTATTGAAATATTGGGCAAGCTACAGCTGCTTACGCACTAATCTTCTGTCTTATTGAGCGCTGTTTCTAGGATTTTGATTATATCCTTATTGCCGCTTTTTTTGGCTAACTGGAGCGGTGTTATGCCGTCCTTGGTCTTTGCATTCACATCAGCCCCCTTCTCCACTAGAAACGCTACTACCTCCTTGTGGTCTCCCTCAATGGCTTTTTTCAGCGGTGAGTCAGCGAAAGAACTCCCGTTGATGTTTGCCCCCTCCCCTATCAATGTTTTTATAGCCGCTAAATCTCCAGCTTTTGCGGCGGCGGAGGCGTTAAAGGCGGTAGCGGAGATTAAAACCAAAGGGGTTGATGGCAAAGATGGGGATAAGGGGGAGACGGGGGAGACGGGAGAAAAAGGGGAGACGGGGGAGTGAGGTCTTCTCTTCAATGATAGCGCTAGGCAGATGGAACTTGTCTTTTCATCTCTAAAGCCCACTACTGGCGTAAGGAGGCAGGGCATATCACAAGAAGGTGGCGTTTGCTCTCTGTCCAGTACTGGCAAAGGACGAGGCCTGCTTCAATGGTCTTTCCTAAACCGACTTCGTCCGCTAGGATGACGCCTTTGGAGAGCGGAGAGCGCAAGACAAAGAGAGCCGCTCCAATCTGATGGGGGTTGAGGTCTCAATCTCTGCTTCCATTAAAGAGGCTGATAGGCGCTCTGAGCCTGTCTTCTTAGCCGTCAAGTCGTACGCATAACTCTTTGCTTGATAAGGGGTGAACATACCTCCTCTCCTCTTCTTTCCTACACTTCAGGATACTAGGACACAGGGAAGTTTTCAAATAGAAGGAAGAGACTACAGGGATTTCAACATCAAGAGGAAATACACTATAATTGAATATCAATTCAGGTAATCAATTAATAAGTTATAAATGTGGAGTGCTAAGTAAAGGGATTGGACTATCCTTCACTATAAAGGAGAACGATACCCCTAATTGGAGGAGTTTTTTTCTTGAAAGGCGTCTTCAATTTTTTCAAAGAGTTTTTTGAAAGCAGATTTTGTTTCGTTTGATACAGAGAGTGAATTTTTAAGAGCCTTCTCATGCAATTCTTTTGCTATTAAGGCTTTGTTTGATTTGTCTGACTCAATATCATGCTGCTCTCTATCATTTTTTGAAAACAATGCTTCAATGTTGTCATTTTCTTCCCCAACAAAAATAATTTTTCTCTTCTCTATTATCATACCTGTTTTTAGTTTTTTCTCAACTGTCTTTCCCGCTTTATCATTGTCTAAAACTACTGCATAGTCGAAGCCCCAGCCTATTAATAAAGACACAAGATTAGGTATCTTTGAGGCGCCTATACAAGGAATAAAACTTAGATCAACCTTTAGATTCAAGTGCTCTCGAAAGGCCTCCATGTAATAATAGTCAGATATCCCCTCAAGTAATACATGCTTTTTACTCTTTTCAAAAGATAAGGATTGTGATAGATCAAGTCCAATGGCTGTTATGATAGGTGTTAGTGTTTCAGCACCAGCATTTTTATGAATTCCATTAATTTTTGTCCCTTCTTCTTCTTCATCTTTCTCAACTAGGCGCACTCTTTTCTCCACTAGGCGCACTCTATCAAGTCTTTCTGCATCAATTAAATAGGGTGAGTGCGTGCCAAATATGACTTGAGATTTCTTTGAAAGGTCAGTTAGTACTTTCAATACATCTTGTTGTGCCTTAGCATGGAGATGCAAATCAGGTTCATCAATCAAAATGACGCTTGTTTCATTGTCGCTACACTCTGCGTTGAGGCATAGATAAAAAGATAAAAACCATTGAAAGCCTTTACTTCTTTGCTCTATTTTGAACAGTGTAGTAGAGTTACTATCCTTCACCCAAAAGCATATCTTCTCTCCATTTGGGACAACAGAAAGATCAATTTTATTTTGCTTGTAATAGTCATGAAAGTTACCTGTAATTTTTGCTGCTGCTTTTGCTAATTGAATAGAACGTTTTTGTGAATCACTTTCTTGACCAATCTTCTCTAAATCAAGATTAGCTATTGTCTCAAAATATTTTATTGCCTTGTGATTTTTTATTTCACTAAATGGTACTTCATAAGGCAAAAGATCTGAAAAACTGGTAAAGAGTATAAAGTTTGGGATTTTCTCTTTTAGCTTTTGTAGGAATTTACTTGAGATACTATCTATTTGTAATGCATTAGTGATAGTTTCTAGCTTTTTAATAATTGTATCTTTTTCGTTAAAAGAGTACTCTTCTAATTTTCCTCTGATTTTGCTAATGCACTCTTTGAGTTCTTCAGAGGTAGTAATACCTTGTAAAGAAGGAATTTCTAGTTCTTCATAAAAATCCAAGCTTTTCAGTATATTGGAAAGCTTTTGTGTTTCGTCTTTCTGCTCTTTCAATTCTTCCTTATTAAGAAGAGTATTAAGCTCTTCGTTCATACAATACTCGCCATCATGAAATTTCGAAATAGTTACAGGATTTTTTGATATATAACCTCGTACCTCACGAGTGATTTTCAAATCTCCTTCCTTAGCAATTGCATCTAATAACGGCTTTTTAACCTCAAAACACATTGTAATTTTAGGTTTATCATCATTATTATCAATTGGCTGTGCATCCTCCAGATTCTCAACGTTAGTATTAAAATCCCGTAGAGCCTCAAGAATTGAAGTTTTCCCAGACTCATTTTTACCTGCAAGTACTATTAAATCAGAGTCAAGGTCGCACCACCCAGAGTCCTTGATAGATTTATAGTTTTGTATCCGGAATTTAATGAGCTTCATACAACCTACCTAAAATTAGAGTACTATATTTATAGTCCATTCTTCATGATTCTATTTCGTTTTCACATATTTTTTTCCCTTCACTTGTGCAATAAACTCCTCTTCTGCCTTTAACTCTATAAATCATGTTATTTTTCAGCATATTGTTTATAATTTTATAGAAGTCCTTGCGCTGTATGATTTTTTGCTTCCTCTTATAAAATTCATAAATTATTTCATCAATATCTGCTGCCCCTTGATACCTACTATCTATGATATGAGTAATCTCATCAGATAATGGAATCTTCCTAGCAAAATTTAACTGAATCCTGAGATCGTCTGGAAGCCCTTTCAGATCTTCTATTTTTAGCCTCTTTCCTATCTTATCTAATAAATTCATTTTTTTATATCCTTATTTTATTAATATACCACATTTTCAAATCTTTTTAGAGTATAAGCAATTTCCAATCCTTTGTCAAGTTTTAATTTTCAATATCCTTGCACCCATTTCCTGCCTCATTTCCGTTATCCCCCACGGCTCCGCTAGATGAAATTTATTTTGCCACATCCATCTTTCCTCCGTCAAGTGCCTTATCCTTATCTCATTAAGATATCACATCCATCTTTCCTCTGCAAGTGCCTTATTTTCAATTACTTGATTCCTAAGTATTGTACTGCTTGTTCTGGGGAGAGCCAAGTGGGGCGCTCTATATTCGTCCCAACAATAGGGTTTTTCACCTTCTTCACCTCCTTTGTACAAGGTCTCTTCTCTATCCCCCATGTTTCCCCTAGATAGAGACGGATTAGTGCGAGAAAGCACGGCGGCGGGTCATCACCATGGCAAGACCAGTGCGGTTCGCAGACGAGATAACTTCTTGGTCTCTCTTAGCCCCCCCGGGTTGTATCACCGCTTCCACTTTTGCCTTTGCTAAGAGTTCTAGGGCATCTGGGAAAGGAAAGAAGGCATCACTAGCAGCTACCAACCCTTTGCCTTGGGCTGCCTTTTGGAGAGCAAGACTCACACTATCTAGTCTGTTCATTTGTCCAGCTCCAATACCGACAGTAACCCCGTCTTTCGCTAAAACAATGGCGTTTGATTGTACAAACCGACAGACATCAAAAGCAAAAAGAAGGTCTTCCATCTGTTGGGGAGTAGGGGCTTTGTGGGTCACCACTTGGAAGGTATCGGGAGAGAGGGGGGGAGTATCCGCTTCTTGTACTAAAAAGCCTCCACTGATGGGGCGACTTTCATACAAGGCAGGAGGAGGTGCGGCAGTCACTAGCAGGCGTAAGGATTTTTTTCGTTGAAAGACACTTTTTGCCTCTTCTGTGAGGGAGGGGCAAAGTACAAGTTCAATGAACTCCTTTGTCATGGCCTCTGCAACATCCTTATGGATGGTTGAGTTCACAGCAATAATACCACCGAAAGCGCTGATTTTATCGGCATGAAGAGCCTTGTTCCATGTCTCAAGAAGAGACGCCCCCTTTGCAACGCCACAAGGGTTACCATGCTTGACAATGACAACTTTATGTGGGCAAGGATGAGGGGCTAGGGCTGTCACAATTTTCCAAGCGCTATTACCATCTAATAAGTTATTAAAGGACAACTCTTTTCCTTGAAGTTGTGAAGCACTAAGGAGACCTCCTTGCGTGGTAACATAAGCTGCCGCCTTTTGGTGGGGGTTTTCCCCATAGCGCAATACTTGCTTGCGTGTGCCGGTAAGTGTCCATGTTGGAGGAAAGGATTCTCCCGACTCTTTTTTTTGTAAGTATTGCGCTATAAGAGCATCGTAACGCGCCGTGAGGCTAAAGGTTTTGTACGCCAATTGTTTACGCGTCTTAAGTCGGATACCGGCAAATTTTTTCATGTCCTCTAAGGCACAACGAGCACTTTCAGTATCACAAATCACACTCACATTGTCTGCATTCTTAGCCCCAGCTCTCAATAGAGCAGACCCGCCTATATCAATCTGTTCTAAACACCTCTGGGGAGATAGTCCGTCTTTGACAGCTTTTTCAAAAGGGTATAAAGACACAATCACCATATCCACAGGGGTTATCCCATAGTGCTGCATCTCTTTCTGGTGTGCCTGATTATCAGGAGACGCTAAAAGAGCCCCATGGATTTTAGGATGGAGTGTCTTTACGCGCCCCCCGAGAAGAGGCGGAAAAGCCGTCACCTCTTCCACAAGTATAACGGAAAGACCCTGCTCTCTTAAAACCTTGGCAGTCTCACCTGTTGAGAGCAGTTCAACAGGGTGGTGGTGTTGCTCCGCTAGCAAGACAATGTCTTTGATAAAAGGCAAAAACGACTCTTTATCAGCTAAAGACACAAGCACTCTTTTTATAGGACGAATATCTTTTATCACGAGGGAAGCTCTTTCATTTTCTTGATAACAGAAGCTCTTTGTTCTCTTGGGAAGGAAAAAAGTCCACTGCCACTAACAAGAATATGCGCCCCGGCTAGAAGTGCAATAGGGGCTGTCTTAAGGGTGATACCGCCGTCTACTACGAGGCGGATAGGCAGGTTTTTTTCCACAATGAGCTTTTTAAGGGCTTGCACTTTCCCAACAATCTCCGGTAAAAAGGGCTGTCCGCATTCTCCCGGCACAACCGTCATGATGACAATCTGGTCTAAAAGGGGCAAGAAAGGGATAAGAAGAGTGTACGAGGTGCGAGGATTGATTGCTAACGCTGCTTTTATCTTCGCTTTTTTAATCGCTTCCAAGAAAGGCGTAAGATTTTTGTCTGCTTCATAATGAATAGCAATGGAGTCGGGACCCGCTTCAATAAACTGGTGCACAGAAGAGGCAGTAGGCGTTATCATCAGATGCACATCAAGGGGCAGAGTCGTGAGATGCCTAATAGCCTTAATCAAGCCTGCTCCAAAGGAAATAGCTGGTACGAAATGTCCATCCATGACGTCTAGGTGCAGTCTATCGGCTTCCGTATGGTGCTGGAGATGGAGAATTTCTTCTTTGAAGTCCAAGGGGTTGGCTGCTAAGAGAGAAGGGGCGATAAGAGGAGGTGGCATTTAGAACCTGCGTACGACAATGATGGAGTCCTGATACCCTGTGTCAATGAGCCGCTGTAGGATATCATCAGCTTTTTCAAGGCTCTCAAAAGGCCCTACGGAGACTCTGAAGAGGATACGAGAAGAGGAGACAGCGTACGGCATGATTTGCACAGGGGTTTGTAACTTGTCTTGCAGGAAATTCTTGAGTGTCACGGCATTTTTTTCTATGGAAAGCGCTGCAACCTGCACAAAAATTTTATATTCAGCGGTTTCCGCCTTTTCTTGTAGCAATTCTTTAAGAGATAAAGGACGGTTTTCTAATTGGTCAGCCAATTCTTCTAGGATTTTACCAACTCTTTTCAAGAGAGAATTCTCTTCTGTGTCGTCCTGTGTTTTGTTGTCTGTTTCTGTAGGCAGTGTGTTGGGATACCCGGATAGGGCTTTATCTAAAGAGAGGCGTCCTTCACAGGAGAGTTTTAAGGCAAGGGCTTGTTGCTGTAGCTCTTCTTGAGAGGGCGAAACCAGTTCGACGCGAACGGGCGCAAGACCCTTTTGATGTAAGTCTAGTAATTGAGCGGCCCGTAAACTCAAGTCAATAATGCGTCCATTGATAAAGGGGCCTCTATCATTGATTCGCACAAGCAAGGAGCGGTTATTGTCTAAATTGGTGACCCGTACGATAGAAGGCAAGGGTAGCGTTTGATGAGCTGCTGTGAGGTGGTACATGTTGTAAATTTCCCCATTAGCGGCTTTTCGTCCATGGAATGGTTTTCCATACCAAGAAGCGATTCCTGTTTCCTTGTAACGGGAGGTTTTTTTAGGGCTATACCATTTGCCTTTGATTTTATAAGGCACGCCTACCAGGACGTTATCGATTGAAGCATTCAAGGGGGGCGGAGAGAAAATTTTGAGGTCTCTTGCTGTACTTTGCGAGGGTTGTGATGGTTCTTGAGGCGGAGGAGGTGGTGGCGATGGGGCTCTTTTGAAACACCCCTGTAGAGGGAAAACGGCAAGCAGGCAAACACTCAGGAAGAGCAAAGGGAGAGCAGGCTTTTTGTTATTATTGTTGGAAAGCATGTGCGAGATGGGTGATAGAAAGCGCATAGTAATGGGAGCAATTATAGGATAATAAGGCAAGATAATGGCTTGTTACTAAGTATGCGTTGTTGTCTAGGGTGATGAGGTAGAGTTTCTGGTCATCTGTAGGGAGGGAGGGGTGGTATTTTGAGAGAAGTTTGAGTCTTTTTGTGCGCCAGTGTGGCAAAGTATTGGGTGAAGGCAGTTTTTCGATAAGGGTACAGCCTGATTTTAAGTGTGCAGGCATGAGGAACTGTGGGGGGAGGGAAACTTTTTCAAACCAATAAGAAGAGGTGTTCCATCCTCGTTGTTTGAGGAAAGAGGCTACGGAAGCAAAAGCATCCGCCCAGTTTTTCCAGATATCGGTTTTTCCATCGGCATCAAAATCTACAGCATAGGCAAGATAGGTTGTGGGCAAAAATTGAATCATCCCCAAAGCGCCTGCCCATGAACCTAGGAGACTTTTAGGGGGAATATTCAGTGTTTTGACAATGTTTAAGAAAGCAAAGACTTCGCGACGAAAGAAGGTACTACGGCGGCTATGATACGCCAGTGCCACAAGAGCTTCCCCCACAGGGATTTTGCCTTGCTGTAATCCATAGAAGCTTTCTACACCTGTAATAGCTACAAGGAGTGATTTCGGCACGCCGTAAGTCTGTTCTATTTTCTCAAGGAGGGCATGGTGTTGTGACAGAATTTGTTGTCCTTTTCTGATGCGGCTGGGTGAAAGAAGGGCGGATTTGTACTCTTGGAAGAGGCGTTTTTGTTCGGGTTGGTTTTGGTCTTTTTTGAGGATTTGCTCACGATAGGTGACATCAAGGGCGGTTTTCACAAGTAACGGCTGAAATCCTTTGGCTAATGCTTCTTGTTTGAGCTGTTTGAGCCATTGGGGGAAGGGTTTATCAACACCATGAGTTTTAGGCATGATGAAAAGAAAAGAGAGACAAGAAAAAGCTGTTAGGAATCTCATTTTCCTCTCCAAAAGGTTTTGTCCCCTTTATCTTCAAGAGCAATGCCATATTTTAAGAGCTTATCACGAATAGCATCAGCGTCTTTGAAGTTTTTGTTTTTCCGTGCGGTTTGTCGTGCGAGCACTAACTGTTGGATATCCTCTTGTTTTAAGGTTGTCTCTGTTTGGTCTTGGAACCATTGTTGAGGGTTTTGCAGGAGGAGTCCAAGGAATTGGGCGTTGTGTTTGAGGGCAGAGATGGGTTCATTTTCTGCTAGTACATGGAGGACGGAGAGAGCTTTTGGAATATTGAGGTCATCCATGAGAGCGTTTAGAAAGTCTGCTTGAAGAGAAGTTGGGTTGTGGGGTTTAGGGGGGGTTAGGGGGGTTGGGGGTTGAGAGAGGAGTAGTCTGTACCATTTATCTAAGAGGTCTTTTGCCTGTTTGAGGGTTGAGGTTGAGAAGGAGAGTTGTTGTCGATAGTGTGTTTTGATGAGGGCTAAGCGGAGGACTTCTGGTTGGAAGGTTTTGAGGAGGTCTTTCACCAAGAAGATATTGCCGACGGTTTTGGACATTTTAGCATTATTGGTGGTTAACAGTCCGTTGTGGAGCCAATAATTGGCTAAGGGTTTGTGTGTGAGGGCTGTTGTTTGAGCTAGTTCGTTTTGATGGTGAGGGAAGATGAGGTCAGCGCCGCCTGCGTGGATATCGATAGTTTCGCCGCAATAAAGGTAGCACATAACGGAGCATTCTATGTGCCATCCTGGTCGTCCGCGTCCCCAAGGGGAGTTCCATCCTGCTTCATTGTCATGGGAGGGTTTCCACAGGATGAAGTCCAGAGGATTTTTTTTGTAGTTTTCTACAGTGACCCGTTTGCCGGGGATCATTTCCGAGAGGGTTTTGCGTGCGAACTGTCCATAATGTTTCGTTTTTGTGACATCGAATAGGACATGTTGATGGTTAGTGTAGGCGTGTTTTTTTGAGAGGATTTTTTGAATAAAATCGATAATTTGAGGGACATGCTGTGTCGCTCTTGGCTCGTGAGAAGGGTTCAAAAGTCCCAAGCACTCCATGTCTGCATGATAGGCTTTGATATTGTTTTCAACGATTGTTTGCCAAGGGATTTTTGTTTGTTGTGCTTTGGCGAGGATTTTATCATCGATATCTGTGATATTTCTAATATAGTTGACGTTCCAAAAGAGTCTTAAGAGTCGTACCCAGAGGTCAAAGGTCAGGGCACCGCGCGCATTACCGATATGAGGGGAGTCATAGACAGTAGGGCCACAGACATAAAGAGCGACTTGCTGAGGGTTGCGTGGTATGAAGGGTCGTTTTTTGCCTTTTGGTGTATCATAGAGCAAGAGAGGAGGGATAATCATTGTGATGAGAGGAGAGGGATAATGATCCATGCATAGAGTCCCCAGACATTGATAAAGGACAAGACGATATTGAGGAGAGCAAGGTGTGGCATATGCCGTTGCCAAGACAGGACGAGCCATCCTAAGGTAGAGGGGAGCAGGAAGAGGTAAGCCCATTTTGAGAGGACAAGGGAGTTCAAAGCGAGGAGCAAGCAGCCGATGATAGCGAGTAAGGAAGCGATCCATTCTTGCCATTCTTGTAGGAAGCTTCGGAGGATTTTGTGTTGTGTTTTCATAGTGGGGGCATGGTTTACGAGGGAAGGTTGAGCCTTTATGCTATCATAAAGGATAGTGAGGGAAAAATGTAGAGGGGAATTTGTGGGGGATTTTTATCTTGCGAGTTTTTTTAAGAGGGTGTATGCTTTTGTGGGGGAAGTAATGAAGAAAGGTTGAGTGGGATTTTTATGACGTTAGAAGTGACGGTGAGAGGAGGGAATATAGAGCATGCGTTGAAGTTTTTGAAGAAGAAGCTACAGCGTGAGGGGTTATTGAGGAAGATGAAGTTGCATCGTTATTACGAGAAGCCTTCGGAGAGGAAGAAGCGGGAGCGTTCTGAGACGCTTCGGCGTTCACGTAAGGTGATGAGGAAGCGTCCATCGTTTTATATATAGGTTGTGCTACTGGGGTTTACGAGGAAGTTTTTTTTCGGAGGGGGCGGTTAGCTCAGTTTGGTAGAGCATCTCGTTTACACCGAGAGGGTCGGCGGTTCGAGCCCGTCACCGCCCACCAACTCATGGCAACCCTTTGTGAATTGTGGTAAAAAATTAGAAACTAATTGATGTCCAAAATTGGAACAGGTGTTTTCAAGAGACAAAGGTGAAGCTTTGTTTGAGAAAGCCTACAAAGAAGAGCACAAGCTACAGCTTACGCACTAATTTTCTGTCTTATTGAGTTCTGTTTCTAGGATACTAATTATATCCTTATTGCCTCCTTTAACCGCTAACTGAAGCGGTGTTAAGCCGTCCTTATCCTGTACCTTCACAGAAGCCCCCTTCTCCACTAGGAACGCTACTACCTCCTTGTGCCCCCCCTCAATAGCTTTTTTCAGCGGTGAGTCCGCGAAAGAACTCCCATTGATGTTTGCTCCCTCCCCTATGAATTTTTTTATCCCCTTCAAATCTCCAGCTTTTGCTGCCTCTTGGATAGACTTTGTCAGTTGGTCAATTGAGATACCAGTTTTCTCCTCAACCAGTTGCTTGAGCAGTGAATCTAAAACTCCTGCCTTAACAGGGTGGCTATGAAAAGTAAGTGTTATGATTACACCCAAAGCACTGAGTATCATTAGCTTTTTCATCATTCACCTTTATATTTTTATCCATAAATATACTATAAAGCTATAAAGCGTGCTTGGCAACACGCTATTTCTTCTTCTTTCTTCTTATAATTACGAGGCCAACGAAAATAGCTGAAATCAGCCAAAACCAGAACCAGAAAGTACCACCATCATCTTCATCGGGGTCATTAGGCTGTGTTTGGGTATTATCCTTCTCAGAAGGGAGAGCCTTGTTGATATCTTGTCCCTCTACCCAAACGCCTCCTTGTGCTAAAAATAGCGCTATTTTCTTAGTACTCTCATCGTCATTCCACTTTCTTCTGTTGTTTGCTCTATCCAAGGGGGTATCACGCATTGAAACAGTCCGAGCATCAATAAGAGCACCACTACTTAGGAGTAAATATACAACATCCAAATGTCCCCTCGCCGCAGCATAATGAAGAGGAGTGAAGTGACCAGACCAACGACTATCTTCTCTTTCATTAACATCGTGTCCCTTCAAAATTAACTCTTGGCACTGTTGTAAATCCCCCTTTTTCGCTGCTTCGTGTAGCGGCGGATGATACGCCTTCGTCAAAGGACGATGCTGAGTTAATAGAGCAATGGATATCGTCATTAGCGTGGGAAGAGGTAGTCTATGATTTACTTGACGCACTCCCCAAGGGTTTTTCGGTAGGAGAGCTTGTTTGGCGCCACTCGGACGTATGGCATCCGGATATTCAATGGCGTGACCAAAGGGGATTTGTCCACAAAGAGGGGGCATGGAAACTGAAAAAAGAGGACACTAGTGTCGGAGATGAAGAGGAAATCCCACAAGGCAAAATTGTTGTGCATCGGCATAGTTTTAAGTCTTCTGGTACTCCGGCAGGATTACTTATGCCTGCGTTGATGCTGTGGTTGTACCAGCAATTCAGTCTGAAGGATTGGGTGGAATATCTTGAACTGTTCGGCAAACCTATTCGAGTTGGCAAGTTTGGGGCGGAGGCCACTGAAGAGGACAAGACAAAGCTGTTGAGCGCCTTGCGTAATCTGTCGTCTGACATGGCGGCGGCGGTGCCTCAAAGTATGAATATAGAGTTGATTTGGGGCAAAGGCCAATCCTCCTCAGACCATCAGAAATTGTTAGAATACTCTAACAAACAGATATCAAAGCTTGTGTTGGGTCAAACTATGACAACGGATGACGGGTCGTCAATGTCACAAGCCAAAGTCCACGGCGAAGTTAAAGCCTCTATTTTAAGGTCGGATGCTACTGCCATTGCCCAGACAATCAATAGGCAAGTCGTGCCGTTGATAGTGGCACTTAATCGTGGTGAGAGGCAGGCATATCCCAAGATTGTCATAGAGCCAGAAGAAAAGGCGGATATGGACATGGTGATGAAGGCCATGGATAGAGGGGTAAAAATCTCAGCAGAGGCTATACGCTCAAAGTTAGGATTGCCGGCGCCTAAGGACGAAAATGATACGCCTTCGCGGACAGGTGCGACAGAGGGGATGACCACACAAAGCCTCTCTGAGGTCTCTAAAGACGAAGAGATGGCAGCAGGAGAAGATGAGGAGGTGCTGGATAGTGTGGATTATTTAGTAGAGGAATCGCTTGAGAGTGATGGGGATGCGGAGATATTAAAAGACATTGAAAAGCTTACTAACAAAGCTACATCCTTAGAGGATTTGGCGGGCAAACTAGAGGCGTTAGACATCAAAGGGGAAGCGCCAAAGAAACTACAACAAGCCATAGCGTTGTCTCATTTGGTAGGGCAAGACGAATACAAAGATAATGACGAGTGAGGTCATAAACAGAGGCTTACCTTTTGGAGAAGCTATTGATTTCCTGCAGAAGAAGCACAAAGTTCCAACAGAGCGCTGGAATGACATTTGGCAGGGGGCGCATAGTCGTGCCTTTATGGTGGCTGGTCTGCGCAATGAGCAATGTTTAGCGGATATCCATACTTCTCTGTTGCGCGCAATGGAAGAGGGCAAGGACTTAAAGTGGTTCAGAAAAAATCTCAATGAAATTGCGGGACGGCACGGCTGGAAAAAGTATCAAAAGGGAGGAAGAAAGTACAAAGCATGGCGGAGTCGAATAATCTATCAGACCAACATACGGAGTGCCTATGCGGCAGGGCGGTGGGAGCAGATACAGTCAACCAAAGAAACGCGTCCCTATCTCCGTTATACGGCACTAATGGATGGTCGGGAGCGCCCGGAGCATGGCAGTTGGCATAATACCATACTCCCTGTGGATGATGGGTGGTGGTCGACTCATACGCCGCCTAATGGCTGGGGTTGTCGGTGTAGTGTCCAAAGTCTTAATGATAGGGATTTGGGTCGGCGAGGATTAAAAGTTGCCAAAAAAGCCCCCCGCGTTAGGAAGGAAATACGCCCTATGACCACAAGTGCGGGGCGGGTAATGGTGAGTGTGCCACAGGGGATATCACCGGGCTTTGCCTATAATGCTGGGACGGGGAATTACGCGGATTTCCTCGGGTTTGCGACACTGCGGGCGTGGGGGATGAACAAAAAAAAGTGGATGATAACAAACAAAAACCTGAAAAATTGGAAAGACCACGGACTTGAGGAAAAGTTGCCCGTACTGAAAAAAATGAAGCCAAGCCCTTCGCCATCAAGTGGTAAAGAGCTGGAAGAATCCATTGCTAAAGTCATGGGTGGGGGTAATGTCATCATGAAAGATGTGATGGGTGGAGCGGTGAGAGTAAACGCAAAGTCTCTAGCTCTACACTTATATCAGAGCAAGGGGTTGAAGCGTGGGAAATATATAAGCGGACTACTGGAGGCAATCAAGAACCCTCAAGAAATCTGGCGCACCATTGAAAGGAGAGTTTATAAGGGCAGGAGTATGCCTGTTATCAGAAAGAGATATATTTGTAATCTTGATTTTGGTGAACAAAGCAACGTTATTTTTGTTATTCAGGGGGCGGCAGGTATGTTAGAGGACTTAACATTTTTGAATCGCAGTCAAAAGAACACCTTAAACAACGTCCGAGAAGGGTTTCTTTTATATAAAAAAGGGGGAACACGCAAATGATGTACTCCAAGCAACACGGCTTACCTGAAGCAAAGAAGCGGCAGTGGCGACCTTTCCGTGGATCAATGCTACTTAACTTCCCCAGACATCATTACCAATTATTATAGCAGGTAGATGAAGAAAATCAAGGAAAGTAATGGGTTCCCCACTAGTGGTTCCCCGCGTAGACCTGAATCGGATTTTTATCCGACTCCTGTTTGGGCGACAGAAGCGCTGTTGAAGTGTGAGCAGTTTGTCGGCGATATCTGGGAGCCTGCTTGCGGACTAGGGGCGATGTCTAAAGTATTAGAGCAGGCGGGATATTGTGTGAAATCAACTGACCTTTACGAGTATGGATATGGCGAGGCGGGTTGGGATTTCATCTCAGCGCTCTCCTGCTACAAGCAAGTCCCCAACATTGTTACCAACCCCCCGTACAATCAGGCTGAGGACTTTATTACTCAGGGTATTAAGCTTGCTAAGATGTTTCAATGCACGCACCCGCGAGGGGCGCGACAAGATTATTGTATACGAACTCTTCTAAAAGTCAAAGTGTCTAGACACAAAAAAAGTTTCAGTAGACTCTGAACAAGGGGTTTTAGGGGGTGTATAAGGGGGATATGGATACTGAAAACTATTACTTAGAGATTGCGTTAGCGGCCGAGGTGACGGCGCCTGTGCGGATACAGATTACGCCTCGTGCGGGCAAGATTACAGCACGCGATGGGCGTGTCATGGACTTTGAGTCGCTAGAGGAGATTATCAAGGCCTCGCCAAAGGAAATCCATATAGACTTTGACCATGGCACCGACAAGTACGGTGGGTCAAGTAAGGCGGCTGGCTGGGTACGCAACTTAAAAGCGGAGTCGAGCGGCATATGGGGAGATGTTGAGTGGACAGAAGTGGGGAAAAAGTCTGTTGAGGACAAGGAATTCAGGGGGTTGTCGCCTACTTTAACAGGCGAGGAGGTGTTAGATTATGAAGGGAGAAAAGACAAATTCATTGTGCGCAAAATCAAGCGCATTGCTTTAACAAACAACCCAGCGTTGTCCTTGAAAGAATTATTTACTACACAACAGGAGACTACAATGACGGACAAACAACCAGTAACAGCGGCTGTTGAGCAGACTGAGCTTTTGACATTGCAGAAGCAGGTTGAGCTATTAGAAAAGGAAAACCTTGCGCTCAAAGCAGAACAAGAAAAGGCGGAGGAAGAGAAGCTTAAGGAGGAAAAGCACGCATTAAAAGCGCAAGTAGAAGCTTCTTGTGCGGAAGGCAAAGTACTCCCAACTGAAAAAGCCACGTATTTAGGTTGGCTTGAGAAAGAGGGAGGCAGTGAGTATGTAACGGAGATACTCGCTAGCAAGTCTGAGAAGTTGGCACTGTTTGCGCCGTTGTCTACACCTACGGGGGGCGGGAAAATAGAGACTTTAAGTGATGCGGAGAAGGAGGTTTGTGCGAAATTTGGATTAGATGAGAAAGAGTACTCAAAAACAAAGGGAGAGCAAAATGTTAGTTAAAGGAAGCAGTCATTACATTGTAGAGCTCACTGTTAAGGCAAGTACTACAATAGTGGAGGGAGACCTTGTGGAGAATTCTGGGGGCAAAGCCATACCCGCCACCAAGAAAGAAAATGCTGTGTTGGTGGGCATTGCTACTCATGGAGCGAAGGCAGGAGAGAAAGTCCGTGTGCGCAGTGGTTGCGTCTTTGGTTTCAAGAACGCGGCATCTGGGGGTGTAACGGCGACAGAAATAGGAGGCAGTGCGTATATATCTGATGCGCAAACTGTCATTAAATCTGATTCAGGCAATACCGCCATTGGGAAGGTAAAATCGCTGGAGGATGGCAAAGTCTGGGTGTATGTGGAGTAAGACATGACTGAAGTAAAAAATCCCTCGCACTATATAACATCATTTGCAGTTGCCGATGAAGAGAGTATCTCTGCTGGGGCGC
Source organism: Alphaproteobacteria bacterium (assembly GCA_965222575.1). Taxonomy (GTDB): domain Bacteria; phylum Pseudomonadota; class Alphaproteobacteria. The sequence goes on along the minus strand of OZ244958.1, from coordinate 297,694 downwards.
TTGTAATGGCAGTGGGGGAGAAAGTCAAAGAAGCAGTGGCAGGTGTGGGGGTAAAGATTGTGGGTGTTGCCGATGAGACAATTTACAATTCAGAGAGTACTGGTGAAGTGATACGAGTGAGAATCAACGCTGTATTTGGCTTTGCCAATGACAGTGATAGTCCTCTAGGGCAAGAAGATATTGGGGGTCTTGCTTATATATTGGATGCTACCACAGTGACAAAAGCTCCTGCAGCTACCACAGCTGTTGGCATTGTGCGCTCTTTGGAAAATAGCAATGTGTGGGTGGAGTTAGTGGACTCTCCGACCTTACCAAGCTTGTATGTATTAGAGATGACAGTAAAAGCAGGCTCAAGTGTTGCGTTAGGAGACCTTGTGGAGAATGATGGCGGCAAGGCTGTACCGGCGGTGAAAAAACAAAACGCTGTGATTGTCGGTATTGCCCTCACAGCGGCGCGGGGCGGGAAGAAATTATATATACAATCTGGGGGGCAAGCCGTCTTTACAACGACATTAGCCCGCGCCAACATTGGCAAAAAAGCGTACATAGCGTCGCGCAATACAATTACTGTAACTTCTACGGGTAGTACCGAGGTGGGGAAAATAGTGGATATAAAGAGTGGACAAGCCACCATAAAACTAAACTAAATCAAAAAAAGGAAAAAGAAAATGACTATGAAAACTTTGGATTTGAAAGCCTTAGAAACGGGACTTAACACGGCGTTCAAAGAGGGACTGAAACCCACTGGCAACACTGAGGACTATAAAAAAGTCGCAACTGTGACGAGGAGTGATTCAGATACTACGAATTATCCTTGGCTAGGCAAAATCACGGGACTGAAGGAATGGATAGGAAACAGAGCTTTGGACAAACTAAAAGTCAGTGGTTTTGCTCTGAAAAACATTCTTTATGAAGATACCCTAGAGATACCAGTGACAGAGTTGGAGGACAACAAAATAGCGTCTTATGGTGATGCGGCACGGCTACTTGGAGCAAACGCCGCTGCCCATCCTAATCAGTTAGTATTTGCCTTACTGAAGAAGGGGTGGACTATAAAAGGTTACGATGGGAAAACTTTCTTCTTGGTGAATAGGAATACGGATGGTGGCAGTGGAACTCCTTGGTTTCTGTTGGATGCGAGTAAGGCGTTGAAGCCCTTGATTTTTCAGGTACGCAAAAACTATATGACCACCTCCCTTACTTCTGATACCGGCGATACGCGGTTTATGCGCAATATGTATTTATTTGGCGTGGAGGCGCGAGTTGCCGCGGGATTTGGTTTGCCTCAGTTTGCGTGGGGTTCTAAGCAAACTTTGAATGCGGAGAACTATGCCAAAGGGAGGCAGAAATTGATGGCAATGAAAGGCGACTCAGGGGTGCCTATTGGTGTTATCCCAAATCTCCTTATTGTTCCCCCTGCGCTGGAGCAAAAAGCGCGGGAAGTGGTAGGCAATGAGCGGACGGACGCTGGCAAGAGTAACCCGTGGTACAAGACAGCAGATATACTAGTCTCACCCTACTTGGCGTAAGTATATGACTCTAACGGCGACGGAGTTAAAAGAGCGATATAGGGCTTTAGGGGAAGGTGGACACTATTCGGACTCTCACTTGACAGCGGCTATAGGAGAGGCTGTAGAGATGATACGAGCCTATGGTGTTAATCCCGAGTTGCCCCAGTTGCGAACGATACTCATGGATATTGCCCACGCAAGGGTTTATGAAGACGTATTGCCCCCGCTGGTGAAAGAGCGTTATGAGGTGGCACTTGAGGTTATAAAGCGGGTAGCAACTGGTGCAACTCTCCCTTATCCCGGGGGGTCACAGGTGGGGGTTGAAGGAAAGCCAAGGGTGTTTAGCTAGCCATGATTAGAGTTAAAATTAAGACATCGGAAGCCAAAGCATTGCTTAAGCGCTTAGCGCAATCTGCGCCGTTGGCAGTGACAAAAGCACTACAGGATATCGGAATGTCCATGGTCTCTAGCACACAAGATAACTTTGAGCGGGAACGTTCCCCAGATGGTATGGCGTGGCAACCCTTAGCGCCGTCTACTATAGTGCGGCGTAAGGCGGGTAGAGGGTCTAAAGCTCTTCAGGATACGCGGAGGTTATACCAGTCAATTACTTATGCGGCGGGGGCGCAAGCAGTGACCATTGGCACGAATATAGAATACGCGGCATTTCATCAATTTGGTCAAGGCGCGGCGCCCAGTGGGTATCAGTCACAAGTTCCAGCCCGTCCGTTTTTGGGCGTTGGAGCGGAGGACAAGAGAGAAATTGCGGATATCCTAAGGAGTACTATCAGGAGGGTAGCAGGTGTATAGGTTTATACAACAGGGGCTTAAAGCGGCTGGTCTTGAGACTGGGTGGGTTATGGAGGCAAGTGACTTAGACGACAAAACATTCTCATTCCCGTCCTTCCTATTTGTGCCGTTGTCGTCAAGAGGTGTGTTTGACAAAGGCAATCGGCGCGTAATTAAGACCACCAACACTTTTGGCATTGTGACTTGTCTTAAATCTGTTGATGACCGGAGAGGTTCAAAGGTAGCAGGGAAATTAGATGAGATGAGAAAGCAGGTGAAGAACGCAGTTACTGTTGCCTCCAACATCCGCGTAGGAAACCAGTTACAACCCTACCTGTTTATACGAGGACGGCTGTTGGATTTATTGCCGAGCGCACTATTTTGGATGGATGAATTTGAGGTAGAAAGATGGGGATAAGAACAAAGGATAAAATCCCCTCTCAGGGGTTACTAGGCGTGAAAGTTCAAATCTGTAGACTTGGAGGCGAAAAAAGCAGTGGTAAAGAGTGGAGAACTTATTACGCCGCCTTTGCCGTGGGTAGTGTGGGGGACGAAAATGTGGTGGGCGCCTAAAGTGGGGGAGCAAGTCGTGGTACTCGTACCAGAAGGCAACATTAATAGAGGTGTGATAATTGGCTGTGTGTTTGATGCGAATCACCCTCCCACTAGTGGGCTTCCAGCAACAACGGATGGGGGTGTACCCACTAGTGGGGTAATGGTACTCGGCGAGGAAGAGACGAGGCTGAAAAAAACAAGTATTCAGGGGGGATTACGGGTGATTACTGCGGATGGGGATAATTTGGTTGATGTGCGCCGTAATGCCATTACACTCAAGCTTGGTGGTGGGGAGGTTAAAGTAACAAGTAGTGGAGTAGCGTTAAAGGGTGTCTGTACACTGAACGGCAAACCCATAATGACAGTGGGAGGAGGGGTATGACTACTAGTGGCATGAATAGAAGTACGGGGTTGCCTCTAGGAGGATTAGGGCATTTACAACAGTCCGTTGATGATATTTTGACGACTCCCATAGGCAGTCGTGTCATGCGCCCAGATTACGGAAGTGCGTTAATGGACTTGTTGGACAAGCCGGCGGGGGAAGCGACACGCTTAGAAGCGGCGCACGCCACGGCAGAAGCACTGAGTAAATGGGAGCCGCGTATAAGTGTGATAAGGACGGATATTGCCTTTGAATCGGGGAAAGAGGCTAGCCCACTATGATTGTTTTTGTAAGGGCTTTTCTTAAAGAGACAAAAGAGCCTATAACGCTGAGAAGTGAGATAGTATGAGTGTATACGTTGATTTAGATTTGACTGCGTTGCCTCCGCCTCAAGCCATAGAGGAGTTGAGTTACGAGGGCATTCTTGCGGCACTCAAAACAGATTTTCAGGCGCGGTATCCGTCTTTTGTAGATGCCCTAGAAAGCGACCCTGTGACAAAAGTATTAGAAGCGTTTGCCTACCGCGAGTTATTATTACGCAATCGCATCAATCACTCTGTGAGTGCGTCTTACTTGGCCACAGCAACGGGAGCGGACTTAGAGCATTTGGCGGCGTTATTTGGATTGACCCGTAAAGTTGTTCAGGAGGCGTCTCAGGAAACAGGTTCAGAGGAAGTACTGGAGGACGATGATGCGTTACGCAAGAGGATTCTGTTAGCCCCAGAAGGCTTGACTGGGGGCGGAACAGCGGGGGCATACAAGGCGCATGCTTTAGCCGCAGACGCACAAGTGAAAGATGTAGGCATTACATCGCCGTCCCCCGGGGTGGTGCGTGTAGAAGTTCTAGCACAACAAACAGACAGCAATCCCAGTGGTTACCCCACTAGTGGGCTAGCGGATAGGGGGTTAATAGCAAAAGTTAAGACGGCACTACAGAAAGAAAAGTGCGGGCTGTAACGGATAGTATTACAGTAGCCGCCGCAACAATACAAACTGTGGCCATCACTGCGACTGTGTCTTTAGTAGAAGGGCCGCAAAAAGCTTCTGTGTTAGAAGCGGCGCGCAACAGAGCGCGTGCCTTGGCCAAGTCACAACACAAAATAGGTGGTAAACTCACCCCCTTTATGGTGGGGGCGGCACTACAAGGGGAAGGAGTTGAGGATATCTCCGTTACAGCGCCCTCGCAAGATGTTTCAAAGGCGTCATATATGCTACATCCCATTGAGATTACGGAGAGAATAACAATATGACCACTAGTGGTACCATTCTCCCTGATAACAGTACGCCCCTTGAGAGAGCGCTGGATACAACAGCTGACAAAAGGCTAGCACTTGATACCCCTAAGCCCATGGATGTTGAGTCCTTGCCCGTACATTTATTGGCGCATTTAGCCCTTACTTTGTCGGTGGACGTCTGGGAAGAGGATTGGAGTGAAACAAGTAAACGCACAATTCTTAAGCAAGCTATTCAAACCCACATGGACAAAGGCACAGTGAGAAGTCTGAGGGAAGTATTAGCGTATGAAGGAGTTGGCATTGAAGTCCTTGAGTGGTATGACCAACGTCCACAAGGGCGCCCCCGCACTTTTGTTTTGAAAATGACCAGTAGCACAGGGGGGGAAGAAGAACTGAAGGGAAAAATCAAAGAGATAGTCAACAGGACAAAGCCAGCGGGCGTTCATTATACAATTGAAACGCCCGGAGACGCTAACAACTATAAAATCCCCTCTGACTTGTTTCTGTGGGTTGGAATAAGGCTGATGAAAATCATTCAAATAGATATAGGGGGTTGACTTTTTTTAACAATTTTCTGTAAACTGTAACAACAAATGATTGATTAGAGAAAGGGATAGGGATGTCTGTTGATTTTAATAAGCTCGTGGAGTCACTACATTTTATAGTAGATAGACATCCCTGTATAGGGCATTATCATTTAATGAAGAGTTTATATTATGCAGATAAGGTCTCTATGCTGGAGAGAAATTGCCTTGTTTCCACGTCTTCTTATGTGGCAATGCAAGCAGGTCCTGTTCCTGAAAATGCTCTTGGTCTTCTGGATGACGAGTACGTGGCCATGCAAGATGTTCTTGATCTTCCGGAGGAAAAGAATAAATATTCCCCCAGAGTTCACTCTTTTTATGAAAAAGTGCGCGTTGAAGATTGCTCTGATGAGTCTACGGGAAGCAGGCGGTTGCATTGCACAAGCAGGATTCCTTTTTCTAAAAAAACTTTAACTGATGCGGATTTAGAGTATTTACAAAGAGCCTCTGATGATTGCGCAAAAATGGAGTTTTATTCTCTCTGTGATTTGTCCCACGAAGAAGAACTATGGAGACTTGCATGGGGGAAAGCAAAAAAAGAAGGGGCCAAAACCCATCCTATAGATTGGAAAATGTTAGAGGCAGAAGAGCTAGTCTCTTCAGAACCTATAGACCCAAAAGAATGCATATCTTTGGAAGAGTGTTTATCTCGTCTGTAGATGTTGCCGCGTTGTTTTCAGGTTTCCAAGGAAGGAAACAAAAAAATACAAAAACTTCGTCTTAGTGAAAACGAGAAAGAGCTTCTTGAAGAAATAAAAAAAATCTTTCTTTACAGACCACAAAATAAGTTTCCGAAAAGTTTTGCTGAAAAGCTTAAAGGTCAAAAAATATTTTGTGAAAGCGGTTTTACATTTGTTCCCATGCGATTTAAGAAGGGAAGATTACGAGTCATTGGACAATATTGTTATAAAACGCCATGGGGGGACTTTCCGTGCTTTGATGACAAATTAGAAGAGGAAAGCTTCACTGTAGAAGTAGTAGACAGAAGAGGTGATAATACTTATTCTTAGACTCTGAACATATCATATTCTCTTTGCTATAAAGGGGATATGCCTGTATTAAACTTATCCATTACATCAGAGGGGTTACAAGCGGCAACAGATGCTACGGCGTCTGGTGTAAAATTATCCCTTACAGAGATACACTTGGGAAGTGATAATCAGAGTTCCCCCACCACTATTGCCAACACTGTCAAAACTTTAACGATTGCGTCTGTTCAAGAGGTTGGAAACGCACTGAGTTTGTCAGTTTTGGATGAAAGTAGTGATGACTGGTCAGCCAAAGAAATAGGCGTAATAACCAGTGAGGGAGTCCTCTTTGCTTATGGTTCTCATAGCACACCCATAGCAACAAAGGAAGCCAATGAGACAGTCTCTTTTGTGCTATTTTTACAACTTCACAGTATCTCCCCCACAACAATTACAACGGGGGATGTTACGCCTTTGTTTCCACGGGCAACGCCACTGGTGGCGGGTATAGCCCCTATAGCCACAGCGGATGAGGTTTTGGGGGGGATTGTGGACAATAAAATCACTACACCTGCGGGCGTTAAAGCTAGTGTACTTGCCCATGCGCCGTCAGCCCCCACAGCTAGTAGTAGTCAAGCGGGATTAGTAGAGTTAGCAACGGAGGATGAGGCGAGAGACGGGAGAGATTCCCTTCGTGCTGTAACGCCTGCGGGCTTGAGGTCTGCTGTCCCCGCTTTGGTTAATCCAATTCCCCTTGCGTCGGAGAGTGGGCGGGGCATTGTAGAATTAGCCACAACAGAAGAAACAAAAACGGGCACGGATACAATAAGGGCTGTGACGCCTGCGGGGAGTGCCGCCGCGCGGTCATGGTTTCCCCCCATCTCTTATAATCAAACATTGTCTGGGACAAATGAAAATAGCACCCAATTCGACTCAACAGTTATAGCGCCCTCCTCTCAACCACGTATACAGATAAAATTCTCACTAACGCCAAGAGACAACACACATGAAAGCGGCTATAAATTTGTATTTACTGATGCTTCTAATCAAGTCGTTAATGTGGAGGCGATGAGGCTAGAGATATATGACTACACTGTAACTAACCTAGCCTACTGGCGCTTAAAGATACCAAAGGATACACAATCAGTGGATTTTCAAATGGAGATACAGCATCGACCAACTTACACTCACATCATTTTTTCCAAAGGGCTCTTCATCACTCCTTCAGTGCATCATCACTTCTTGCATAGCACTAGCTTTTTCGCACTTCACGGTGGTGGTAGTGGTGTGAGGGGGTATAGTATAGATTACTTTAATTATCAATTCTATTATAAGCATTTTTACACTGAGCCAACACTCTTATTGAGGTCAACTGTCAAGGCATTGAGTATTGCCCCTTACTCAGGGGAAGCGGGACACCGGTTTGATTTTTCTGCGGAACAATTTATAGGGAGGGTGTAATGCCACAACATAAGGCAACTCTCTATAGCCTCCAAGCTGGACGTGTGATTACGCGCACCAAACAAGTGGAAATACCCTCTTCGCCCCTGCCGACAAAAGAGGACATTTTGGGGACTATACGGGAAGTGCGTGCGCCGTTGTTATTGATGAGTGATTATACGCAATTGCCTGACGCACCGCTTTCGTCCGTTGAAAAGGAAAAATGGGGTACCTACCGGCAAGCGTTACGAGACATTACAAAAGGCATTACGGATAAAACGATACTAGACTCTGTAACTTGGCCAACGCCGCCGAGTACATTAACAACACAAACAGCACAGGATTGATTATGACCACGCAATATCTTCATGGAACAGAAGTCGTCCAACTGGAACGGGGAGCCCCTGCGCTTGCCACTCTTTCCACATCAACCATAGGCATTTTGGGGACTGCGGCGGAGGCGGATAATGACGCCTACCCGTTAAATCGCCCTGTTGTGGTACGCACCATACAACAAGCTGAAAAACTTGGAACAGCAGGCACACTTCTTTCCTCCATTCGGCATATTTTCGCACAAGTCCGCAGTCCTATTGTGGTAGTACGGGTAGAGCCAAAGCAAACAGCAGTGGCACAAATCACAACATTGCTGGGGTCTAAAAGTGCACAGACGGGGGCATATGCGTTTTTGCGTTCAGTGGAGAGTCCGCCTAAGATATTCATTGCGCCGTCTTATTTAGGGGTACGGCATGGCATAGTATCAGACATATCTATTACAGGAGCGGGGTCATCTTATACTTCAGCGCCGACCATTTCTTTTTCAGGTGGCGGTGGAGCGGGGGCGACAGCCACAGCAGAAGTGAAAAGTGGCAAGATTACAAAAATCACCATTACAAACGCGGGTTATGGCTATACCAGTACGCCGACAATTGCTTTATCGGGAGGCGGGGGCAGTGGTGCGACACTAACGGCGACTGTTACTAATAAAGGCAACGCTATTACAAGTGCTTTATTGGATGTGGCACGCGGTTTGCGTGGCGTGGTGGTGAGTGATTCCCCTAATACCACAATAGCGGACGCTCTTCGTCACGCCGCTGACTTCACTTCAGACAGGTTGTTTGTAGTAGACCCCTATGCATCGGTGTTAACGGCAGACGGGCAGACGAGTAACGCCCCCATATCTCCATTTGTGGCGGGGTTGATTGCCAAGACTGATGCGGCGTTAGGCTTTTGGCATAGTCCGAGTAATCAGGAGATAATGGGCATTGTGGGGACATCCCGTGTCATAGGCTTTAACCCTCAGAGTCCCAATTCTGAGGCGAATCAATTAAACGCTGGCAATGTGGCCACTATTATTTACAGAGGCGGATATCGCTTATGGGGCAATCAGACTACGGGGACTGATAGTCGGTGGCAGTTTTTGGCAGTGAGGCGGACGGCGGATGCGATTTATGATGCTATAGAAGCGGGTCAGTATTGGGCAGTGGACAAGCCGTTTAGTGCTAACTTAATTTATGATATTGGGGAGAATCTCAATGAATACCTAAGGCGTTTGAAGACACAAGGGGCGATTTTGGGCGGCACGGCGAAAATAGACCCGGAGGCCAATGATGGTGAGGCGTTACAGAGGGGTCATTTGGTTGTAGATTTTGACTTTGAGCCTGCGGCGCCAGTTGAACGGATAACCTTTAGAGCGGTGCGTAACAAAGGCTATTACACGGAGATATTATAAGATATAGGAGAAGACTATGAGCAAACCACTTACATCATTTTCGGCACATTTTGAGGGGACGGCATTAGAGAGCAAGGTTAAGTCGGTAGATTTACCGACTATAGCGGAGGAGACGCAGGATTATCGCGGGTTTGGCATGGGGGCACCTGTAAAGGTTGCGGTGGGTATGCAGGCTATGGAGACTGTGATTACATTAGGGGAGTTGTCGGCGTCAATGTTGTCGTCTTATGGGATAGACCAAGGCAAGAATGTAGGACTTGTGATACGGGGAGCAGTAGGCGGAGGCAGTGCTATTGATGCTGTGGTAGTGAGTATACGGGGGCGGATAACGCAAGTGGAGTTTGGCTCTTGGCAGGATGGGGAGATGGCTGAGACGAAGATTACGTTAGACACGAGGTACATTAAGCTGACGAAAGCTGGACAGGTGGCACTTGAGATTGACATTGAAAACAACGTCAAAAACATTGGAGGTAAAAACCTCCTTGAAACAGTACAAACAGCACTAGGAGCATAAATAGGAGGTTTTTTATATGACTACAACGACTACAACCATAGCACTAAAATATCCCATTACTTTAGATGGGAATGAGGTGAGAGAGGTGTCGTTACGGCGTCCATTGGTAGGGGATATCCTCAAGCTTGATGCGGTAAAATCAGATACAAAACGGGAACTTACACTGATATCGGTACTCTCAGGGTTGCCCTCATCGGCTCTTGAGATGATAGACATGGGGGATTGGGGGAAAATACAGAAGGTGGCCGTGGATTTTTTGTCCTAAGAGGGGGGGAGGTGCAGAAGTTAGTGGCATCCTTAGGGCTTAAGACAGGCTTTACGTTATGGGAAATCAAGAGCCTACCCCTTGAGGAGGCGCTTAAGTACTGGAAGATTATTTGCGAGATTTTAAGACGTGAAAGAGGAGTGGAAAGATGAGAGTGAGTTCACTGAGGAAATACAGAGTGTATCCTGTAATATATGAAAAAGAGCCCGGTGTTGCGAGCTTACAATGCACATCAAACACAACTGCAAGAACCTGTAGTGTCAGGGCAAAAAAAGCACCCATCACCAGCACCCCTGTCCCTGCTACACTTATTTTTTCAAGGAGACTTCCTTCCATAGTAAAGAGCAGTGTAATGGGCAAGAAAACAAGTAAAAAGCAGAAGAAGAATAGGCATATTATTATAGGGGTAACGCTGCCTGCGATGTCGGCACGGCATTTGAGTCCTGTGAGGTAAGAGGGCATGTCGGAAGTTGGTCGGGTAGGGTTAGTCATTGGTGCGACACTTGATAATTCGTATTATAAGACATTAGCGCGTAGCAGTCAATCAATGCGTCAACTAGGCACGGCAATGAAAGAGATTGAAAAGCGCTCACAGGTAGCAAAGCTAATGGAGTTGAAAACAGAGCTTCCCTTGTTAACAAAAAAACAAAAGACCGGAGCAAACGAGCAGTATAGTGCGGAATTGACAAAATTGACAATGGGGTATCAAAAAGTGCAATTCAAAGCACAGCACTATGGATTGTCATTGAGCAAACTTAAGACACAACATCAAGACTTAGGACGAGTAGCTGAAAAAACAAAGAGGAGAATGGGGGGAGGGATGCGACACCGAGCACCTAAAGCATCTCCCACTAGTGGGTACCCCGCTAGCGGGCTTGGGGAAGGGATGAAAATGGCAGGTGCCGAAGCCGCGGGCATGAAAGTACCACTTGATATCATAGTTACAACAATTAAACAACTTCATAACGCAGGGCTTAAAAGCTCAATATCAGGCACAGCGTTTAATGCCATGTTGCGTCAAATGAACAGAGCAAGTGAAGAATTAGGATTTCAGATTGTTCGCGATAAAGAAAGCATGTTGGATTTTGTGAGTACACTACAAGGACTTAAGGAGCAAGTGGGTGGGATGAAAGCCCATGAGCGGGAGGGTTTATTGCAAAAACTCTTTGGAGACGAAGGCAAAAAGGGCTTGGGTCTCCTCATAGAAAACTTAGAGATGTTCACTTCAAGTCTAAAAGCTGTGCGAAAGAGTGAGAAGGACTTAGAAGAAACCTATGAGAAATACATAATATCCACATGGGGACGCTGGCAGGAGACAAAAAACAACTTCAAACAAATCCTTCAAAATACCACTATGTCATTCTTGCCCGACATTTCCATCACTTCGAAGATGTTAGGCAAGCTATCTGGTGGTGTAGCCGTACTAGGAGAAGCTTTTTCGCGGCTGATTTCTGTGCTGACAGGCACCGTAGTAGCAGCGGTTGTTGCACTTTGGGCAGCATTTAAGACTGGCATTGTGTTGACACGCGTCCTTACTGTGGGGCTCACAGGGCTTATTCTTGCCTTTAATTTGACTCCACTTGGGCGGGGTGTGAAAGTCTTGGGGTTGTTATGGCGCATTTTCAAAGTGGTAGGGGTGGCAGCGGCCTTAGCCACTGGGGCTATGGTAGGATTTTTCGGCAGTATTGAAAAAGGGTGGGAGAAAATAAGCACCCCCATTAAGTGGTTATCGAAATTCTTTGAAGGGGGGGATACCACGCGCTTTGGCAAAGGATTTTCAGGTGCCATAAAACCTCTCGCCGCCACTACTTTAACTGCTGCCACCATAGCCACTAGTGGCGCCACTAGTGGTGTCACTAGTGACATAGCTACAGCATCTCCCGCCTCGTTGCCGTCAGTCCCTAGTACCACTGTTCAAGCAACACAAGCGAGCCCTCAGACCATAACCCACGCCAACACAATCAACATTACCCAAGCGGAAGGGGAAGACGGCGAGGCATTAGCCAAGCGGGTACTGGTGGAAATAGAGCGGCAGGAAACCTCTTACTTTGACGGGGCAGGGCAATAATTATGGAGATGGCACTTGGAGAGTTTAGATTTGACGCGGATACAGCATCTTTCGGTGAGCGTACTACCAATCACAAGTGGAGATGGCATGGCGTAGTAGGACTTGGGGATAAGCCCGTATATCAATACTTAGGGGAAGGGGAAACAACAATGCGGCTAAGTGGCACTCTATACCCTCATCACACAGGCGGTCTAGGACAGATGCCCCGTCTGGTTGGAATTGCCTCAGAAGGTACGCCCCAGACGTTAACGGCAGGAGATGGCAGTACTATGGGGTCTTGGGTGATTACTGATGTTAACCGAACAGAATCCTATTTTAATGAGCAAGGACACCCAAAACGAATCCTTTTTGATATCACACTAAAACAAGTCTTTTGAGGCAACCCCAATGAGTACCTATATTGTCCCTTTCCCCGAGCGTATTGACGAGATTGTCATGCGTCATTACGGCACACTTGAGGGTGGCATCCTAGAGCTTGTCCTTAAAGCCAACCCCCATCTTGATACACAGACAGGGCAACTAGCCGCTGGGCAACTAGTTGCTGGGCAGCTAGCTGCTGGGACAATGCTGACTTTGCCGCCGTTGTCTTTACCGACAGCACCAGAGGAGGAAGCCTTATGGTGAGTACACCAGATTTTCGTATTGTGAAAGGCGCAGAAGATATTACAGAGAAACTCCGCCCCTCTTTTCAGTCTCTTGTTCTGTATGAGGAGAAGGGCGACCAATCAGACCGCTTAGAGCTAGTGTTGTCGGCTTTTACGGCAACATTAAAAGACCAACCCTTGACAGTGGCACTTGGTACGAAAGAAGCAGGGGTGATAAAGCAAGGGGTTTATAGAGTAGAGGAGATAATGCGTTCTTCCCCTCCGCGGCGTTTGCGTATTACAGCGTCCTCTATAGGTCTGTTGGGTAGACTGAAGGAACGAAAGACGCGCACATTCACGGAGAAGACTCTCCGTGACATTGTAGGTGAGATTGCTGTTGAGAATGACCTTAAACTTGAGGTTGCCCCTCAAGTACCAGTGCATAAGATTGAGCATATTGTTCAAGACAATGAGACAGAGTTAGCGTTTTTGAAGCGTTTAGCGGAATGGACTTCTTTGGTGATTCGTCCACAGGCGCCAACACCTGATAAGGGAAAAATCATTATCATGCCCCATGAGAGTGTGTCACTTAAAGGAGAGCCTTTGCCAGAAATAGCCTTAAAGACGGAGGAGATATTGTCTGTAGAGCATAGAGCAGTAGGGGCGCCGAGGTATGGGGCGGTGGAGGCAAGATGGTGGGATATTGAGGCGGCGGCGGAGAAAGTGGAAAAAGCGGGCACGGGGACGCCTATTTACCGGTTGCCGACTATTTTGGAATCACAAAAAGAGGCGCACGCACAAGCGGAGTCCAAACTCTCTGCCCTAAGGCGCAAGGGACAATCTCTGAGAGTTACAATATTGGGGCGCGGAGACATTTTTGCTCTATCCCCAATGAGGCTAGACCCTCCGCCCTTTAGTGAGGCAAGTGGGTTGTGGCTGGTAAGTAAAGTGACTCAGCGGCTAAGTGCTGGGGCAGGATGGCGGACAGAGATTGAAGCGGAAGTCCCACAGAGGAGGCGTGGATGAGTATTTTTGATTTTCCCAGTACATTACCATCGGAGCGGACTCCACTCATTAAGAAACCCGTGCGCACACCGCAAGTACAGGTTGACTATGGCACAAAGGCTGGGGAGCGTTTAGATGAGATTGTCATGCGTCATTATGGCACAGTAGAAATGCTTGAGAGAGTCCTATCAGCCAACCCTCACTTATCTAGCGCCCCTGTTCTTTCGGCGGGGATGTCTTTGGTGTTCCCCCGCCCCCAAACCCCTAGTAATAACCCTATAACAACTCCCTATGATTGACATGACTAGTATTGACCTTGCGAAATTTGAAGACTTTTTTGAAACCACGACAACGGATATAGGACTATCTGATTTAAGGTTGGACGCCCCGACTTCCAATCGGTCAAAGAATTTGGCGGCAATGGAGGGGGTGGAGTTTTGGTATTTGATAGAGGGTGTGGGCTTTGTAGAGACGGGGATTGGGAGAGTAGAGAGGGGGTTTTTGAAGAGGATAAGCCATGCCAAGTCGTTATCGGGCGGAGTGGTGCGGGAGGAACAGTATGCTGTGCCTAGTGGTCTTAAGAGGGTGTCTTCTTGTGCTACGGCTGAGGCGTTAAAGGCGGTAGCGGAGATTAAAACCAAAGGGGTTGATGGCACAGACGGAGAGAAGGGAGACAAAGGTGATAAAGGGGAGCAGGGGGAGCAGGGGGATAAAGGAGAGACGGGGGAGACGGGGGAGCAGGGGGATAAAGGAGAGACGGGGGAGACGGGGACAGATGGTACTGATGGTATAATAACAGATGGTTCAGTAACGACCTCTAAGATAGCGGATAGTGCTGTAACAAAGGGCAAACTAGGGGTGGATGTCCTTACAGTTGCTAGAGCAGATGTTTTTCGAGCATGGAATCTAGACAATACCAATAATACTTTCTTGTCAGCAGAAAACGGACAAGCCAACACCACAGGTAAACGTAACACGGCAAGTGGTACTGTTGCCTTAAATCGCAACACCACAGGGTATTATAACACTGCAAGTGGTTATGCTGCCTTAAATCGCAACACCACAGGGGATTCTAACACGGCAAGTGGTGTTGGTGCCTTAAGAGACAACACCACAGGGGATTCTAACACGGCAAGTGGTTTTGAGGCCTTAGAAGTCAACACCGAAGGTTCTTCTAACACGGCAAGTGGTTATTATGCCTTAAGAGTCAACACCACAGGGAGTAACAATGTGGGTGTAGGCTATAACGCTGGGTGGAATTTACAGACAGGAAGTAGGTGTGTTTTACTAGGATACGGCACAACAGCTCCTCTTATTAATTCTAGTGATAAGCTATCAATAGGGAATACAATAAGAGGAGACCTTGGCAAGGGCAATATGGTAATTGATGGGAAGATGACTCAGAAGAGTGATGAGCGGTTAAAGGAGAATGTACAGGCTGTAGCGGATGGGTTAGGTTGTGTTAAAAAGCTTCGTCCTATAACGTTTACGCGGAAGGAAGTTCCTGAGGCTGTATTTGAGAAGGATGTTGATGGGAATGACATTATACCGAATCCAGCGCCTGAGGGGGGACAAAGAGGAAGTAGTGAGAAGGAGTATGGTTTAATAGCGCAGGAAGTGGAGAAGGTTTGTCCTGAGATAGTAGAGACGAGTGAGTATGCGGAGGGGTATAAGAGCATTGATTACAGTATTTTAAGTGTATTGTTGTTAAAGGCTGTACAGGAGCAGCAGGAGCAGATAGAGTTATTGGAGAAGCGGATTGAGTCTTTAGGGGCTTAATTTTTTTTTACCACAATTCTTTCCCAAATTTACAATTCTTAATTTCCTCCCACAGAGAGCAATTGTGGAGATTTCCGGCGGTACTTATGCGGAAGAAAGAAACGTTCACCCGGTGCGGCTTCTACCACAACCCCTAGCCTTGACGGGCTTTGAATTTCGGGTTCATCTTGTTAATGACCATAAGACGACCACGGCGACGAATCACTTTACACGCCGCATGACGATTTTTTAGCGATTTGAGGGAATTCTTAACTTTCATGGGGGGGCCGTTATCTCAAAACAAAAGACTACAAACAAAAAGAGACAAAAGCAAGTGAGAACTTTACGCTACATGAGCCTCAAACACACAAAGTATCCCACCCTCTAGCACCCTCTAACCCCCTGCCTAACCCCCCCCATGATTCCCTCAGGAATAACGCGCTATTTCTTAAAGACACTTGCTTGCCTCTTGAAAAACATGACCATAAGCAGTATCCTGAGAGCGTTTTAGCACGTGTTACCTCTATGACCTATTGTTGCAAAAGTGATTTCCTACACATGATGCAGAAGAGGGGATTCCTCTATCAAAGTGTGCATCTGGAAGAGTTGGACAGCCTGCTCCTTAAGGGCAAGATGTCAGGCTATATAGGGTTTGACTGTACAGCGGAGAGCCTACACATAGGAAGCCTTTTATCTCTTATGATGTTGCGGTGGTTTCAGAACACTGGCAACGCCCCGATTCTGCTCTTAGGGGAAGCCACAACCTTATTAGGAGACCCTTCAGGACATGATAAAACACGCTCTCTTCTCGATGAAAAGACCATCACTCATAACCGCCTGCGTTTAGAGGAGCAACTCAACAGGTTTTTCTCTTCCGTCCTTATGGTCAACAATAAGGATTGGCTAAATGATAAAGGATATCTCACATTCTTAAGAGACTTTGGTTATGGCTTTTCTGTCAATAAGATGCTCACGCTACACTCTGTGCAAGAACGTCTCAAGCGGGAACAGCAGCTAAGCTTTCTGGAGTTTAACTATGTCCTCTTACAAGCCTACGATTTTGTAGAGCTTTATCGCCGCTACAATTGTCGCTTACAAATGGGAGGAGCAGACCAGTGGGGCAATATTGTGTTCGGCGTAGAAATGGGGAGACGAATAGAAAAGGCTAGTCTGTACGCTTTTACTTCTCCTCTTGTCACAACGGCTGATGGGAGCAAAATGGGCAAAACACAAAAAGGAGCTGTTTGGCTTCAACGAGACCTTGTCTCTCCTTATGACTATTGGCAGTATTGGCGTAATGTGGACGATGAAGATGTCTTGCGTTTCTTGTTACTTTTTACGGAACTTGACATATCAGAATGTCAACGTCTTGGCTCTTTGAAAGGAGCAGAACTCAATGAAGGGAAAAAACGTCTTGCTCATGAGGCTACTGCTCTTTTACATGGTAGAGAAGCCGCTTGCCAAGCAGCACGTGATGCGGCGACGCTCTTTGAAAAAAAAGAAGGAGATACCTCTACTATGGTGCCAATTGATAAAAACACCTTAGAAAAGGGGATTTCTATATTGGAGGTCTTGCGTCTTGCAGCGCTGGTTGACTCGAATTCAAAAGGGCGAACGCTGATACAAGGCGGGGGGGTACGCCTGAATGATGTTGTAGTCTCTGCCTTTACCCACACAGTGTCACTGGGAGATTTTACCCATCAAAAAGCCAAACTCTCTGTAGGAAAAAAACAGCACAAAGTCCTGTTAGCCTCATAAAAAGAAACGATTTTCTCAAGAGGGAAGCCTCAGTCTTTGAGCGGCACAGTCTCTTGTTGGCTAGTTGTAATAGGGTGGGGGGGGCAAACAAGTCGTCTAGCAGTAGACAATTCCCTCCCCTCAATAGTATAAAAGGACTAGGCACACTAACCCCTTCAGAGGAAGGCGTTAGAATCTCTTGAGAGTCTAACATGGTGAACTGGAAGAGGAAGACACGCACAATGACAAGAGGCAACCTGAGACCGAAGGGCTTTACTTTAATAGAGATGATGATTGTGTTAGGCATTATCGGTCTTGGATTGATGGTAATGCTTCCGCGTTACTCTCCGCCTAGGGGTCAAGACCCTGTTGTGTTTTTTTTAGAAGAGCAACGCAACAAGGCTTACAATTCTGGGCAACCGCAATTTATCACGTTGTCTCAGGGGGCGCTGGTGAATCAAAATGACGGGGCTCGTTTTCCCTTTCTTTCCTCTGATAAGGTGGGGCTTTTGTACCCCCCGCCTTCCCCTTATCTTGAGGGGCATCTTTTTACCTATTTGTATCCTTCTGGAACGGCAACAGCGGGGGCGTTAGAAATCAAAAATAGGGGCAAAAAAAGGATTTTATACATTCATCCTTTAAGAGGCACTGTTCATGTTGTACCATAATAGCTCTGTTAAAAACACAATGCCTCCTGTTGATAGGAGTTTAAGAGTTCATGTTTAAGGGGTTTACCTTTATTGAGATGATGATTGTGGTGGCGATTATAGCAGTTTTAGCTGTGATGGTGACGCCGCGTTTATTTTCCCAACTGGATCAATCGAAAATGAGAGCTGCGAAGCTACAAGTCAAGCTTTTATCAAGTGCGTTGGATATTTACCATCTTGATACGGGGCGGTATCCTTCCTCAGAAGAGGGGTTGAAGGCGTTGATTATGAAGCCTGACGGTGCAGCAGGGTGGTTTGGTCCTTATATAAAGGAGATTTCTATTCCGAAAGACCCTTGGGGACAGGACTATATTTATAAGTATCCCGGTGTTGTAGGGGTGGATTATGACTTATTTTCCTTTGGGGCTGATGGGAAGGAGGGGGGGAGTGATATTGCGGAAGACATAGGGAATTGGTGAATGTTTAAGGGATTGAAGCAAGAGCGCCCACGGCCCCCTTTTTTAGAGCCTCTTTTAGCGAAGGTGTCGTTGCATCGAACAACTCTTGAGGGGGCTTACGCCCTTTCTTCTTATACCCACAAGCCTTTGGGGGCTTCTTTAGTAGAGATGGGGGCTGTTGAAGAAGCGAGTCTCCATGAGGCTTTTTGTCAAGTGACGGACTATAAGATTTGGGATAGAAGAGGGGTTGTGCATAAGGAGACTGTGTTACCGCCTGCTTTTTTACGGGCGAATCATATTTTGCCTATTAAGCGTACCTGTCAGAAAACGGGGTCGGCAGTTTATGGGTATGTGTTGAGCGACCCGGAGGACGAGGGGCTAGTGGATATGATTCGCAAAAAAGCCCGCAAAGGACAGATTTATCTAGCCACTAGAGGGGACATTCAGCATTTTTTGGCGAAACATTTTCCTGCGGCATCTCGTGAAGAAGCAAAGGAAGCACAAGCAATTCCTGTTTTAGATGCTACGGCTTTGAAGGATTTAGCCTTTGAAGCCCCTATTGTGCGTAAGGTGAATGATTTGATTAAAGCGGGGGTTGCGATGAATGCGTCTGATTTGCATATAGAGCCTAGGGAGGAAGAGGTAGAGGTGCGTTATCGTGTGGATGGGGTGCTACACAGGCAAGAGGTGTTACGCATGGAGGACTATCCGGCCATTGTGTCACGCCTGAAGATTTTGGCGCGCTTGGATATAGCAGAGAGAAGACGTCCGCAGGATGGTGGGTTTTCTTTAGTGGTTCAGTCTAAGAAAGTAGACATTCGCGTGAGCACTATTCCGTCTTCTAAGGGGGAAGATATTTCTTTACGGCTCTTAAATCCCGAGAAGCGCATTTTAGACCTTGAAGCCTTAGGGTTTGATAAGACGATGTGCTTGAGTCTTGTGCAGGCTTTACAGAAGAGTCATGGTCTTATTCTTGTGACAGGCCCTACGGGTGCTGGGAAGACCACCACTTTATATGGAGGGGTACAAAAGATATGGTCTTTAGAGAAGAAAATCGTCACAGTAGAAGACCCCGTGGAGTACCAGTTAGAGGGGTTGACACAGGTACAGGTTAATGAAGCGGCAGGATTGACGTTTCGCAATATACTCCCCTCTATTTTGAGGCACGACCCGGACATTATCCTGATAGGAGAGATACGGGATGTTCACACAGCTACCATAGCCGCACAAGCCGCACTCACAGGTCATCTTGTGTTGTCGACACTCCATACCAACTCAGCACCGGGAGCACTAATTCGTCTATTGAATATGGGGGTAAAGGATTACATTATGGCTTCTACAATTCAAGCGGCGACCTCGCAGAGGCTTGTGAGAAAGCTCTGTGAGGACTGTAAGCGGGAGGAGGTTTTTGATTCTTCTGTTTTGGAAAGGCTTAAGGAGCTTACCCATACAGAGGTTTTAGAGAGAGGCTGTCAAGCGGTGGGGTGTGAAAGTTGTCAGGGGATAGGGTATCGCGGGCGGTTTGCTATTGGGGAGATTTTTGTGATGACTCATGGGTTGAGGCAATGCCTTTTGTCTTCTCCTACGGAAGGAGAGTTGGTACAGGAAGGTCTGAAAGAGGGGTATCGGACATTTTTGGATTATGGGCTTGCGGCGGTGGGGCGGGGGGAGACTTCTTTAGAGGAAGTGTTACGCATTATGGGATAGTATGGCGTTATTTTCCTATGTTGCCATTGATGTTGCGGGACAAAAGGTTCGTGGTGTTTTAGCCTGTGAGAGTGAGCCTGCCTGTCGCCGCCTGTTGAAGAAAAAGAAGCTGTTCATTCTGAGTTTGAAGGTGTGTACTGGACGATATGTAGCCCCTAAACTCTTAGGGCGTTTCACGGAGTCCTTGCGGGCTTTTTTAGAGAGCGGTATTGTTTGTGAGTCAGCCCTTCGATTGCTAGCGGAGGCACCCCATGATAAGTCCTTAAGTCGCTTAGCACAACAGGTGTATGGAGGGCTTACAAGTGGGTTAAGTCTTGCGCAATCTTTTGAGTCCGTTGGGTCTTTTCCGCCTTTGTATGTTGCAGTGATTGATTCCGCTGAAGCGGCTGGCACTTTGACAAAAGCCCTTCAATCTTTGGATGTACACTTCACCTATACGCGCACCCTGAAAAAAGAGCTGTTTGCAAATCTCCTGTATCCCGCTTTTCTCTTTTTTGTCTCTATTGTGTCTTTATTTGTTCTAGGCTTGTATGTCGTGCCGATTTTTAAGAGTTTTTTACCGGCTCATAGTAGCTGGAATATTCAGGTCATCTTTCAATTTAGTGATTTTTTGGTACGATACAAGTATGTGCTATTACTCGGCACACTAGGAGTCCTGTTGGCCTTTAATTTTTTTCGTAGAAACAGAAGTTTTCAAAGGGTACTGCATGTCCTTGTTTTGTCTTTGCCGGTTTTCAAGCGCTTTGTTGTGCATTTTCAGATGGGGGCGTTTTTAGAGACATTAGGTCTGTTACTGGAGAATGGTCTCTCTTTGTCAGAGGCTTTATCTAAAGCGTCTTTGGTGCCTAGCAATACACTTTTACGGAAGCAATGTGAGCGCATATCGAAGCAGCTGAAAAGAGGCGGTGGATTTGCGCAAGCCCTAGAACCGCTAGGGCTGCCTTACGATGTTTTTCAAATTGTTAGAGTAGGGGAAGAAGCCTCGCATCTTGCAAGTGCGTGTCAAAAAGCAGGGCGCAAGCTCTGTAATGAGACAAGAGAAAACCTAAAACTTCTTGCCAAAGCCTCAGAGCCTGTTGCCATAGTCTGTATAGGAGGCCTTATTGCCTTTATTGTGATTTCAATGCTAGGAGCGATTACGGCTCTCCCTGTCTTTGAATAGCAGTATCTTTAGTGAAGGGTCACTACGCATATATCTTTTTCTGCTGCGAAGTCTGCGACTTCTTTGATGGTGTTTTCTATGACCAGCGGTAGACCATCTGCCCCGAAGAGACAATAGAAAACTTTGTTTTTAATTTTGATTTGTTTAATGTAAGCCACTGTGTCACAGCCGAAGGAGAGAAAATCTTCTCTTTTAATTTTCTTAAGGTCTGATTTTTTAGGGAGATTGAAATACATAATGCGGTATCCTCCAATTGAATGCTTGCTCACTGGTAAGGTAAGTGTGTCTTAAGAGAAAATCAAGTTTTTTCATGAGAAAGTTGAAACTTGGAGAGTTGAAACTTGTAAGAGGACTTGCGCTTTTAAGGTGTTAGGATTAAAGTATGTGTTAGGAGGGATGCCCGAGTGGTTAAAGGGGACGGGCTGTAAACCCGTTGGCTCACGCCTACGTTGGTTCGAATCCAACTCCCTCCAGTTTCACTATAAGGGGTTAGAAGTAAGATGTCGTCACCACCACCACCACCACCTAGTTATACTGCCTCTTCTATTCAGGTATTGAGGGGTCTTGAAGCGGTACGCAAGCGTCCTGGGATGTATATTGGAGACACGGATGATGGTTCTGGGTTACACCATATGGTTGAGGAGGTAGTGGATAACGCTATAGACGAGTCTTTAGCGGAATATTGTGATAAGATTCAAGTGATATTACATGAGGATTATTCTGTGAGCGTCCGCGATAATGGACGTGGGATACCGGTGGATATTCATAAGGAGGAGGGGGTATCGGCTGCGGAGGTGATAATGACGCAGTTACATGCTGGAGGGAAGTTTGACCAGAAGTCCTATAAGGTTTCAGGGGGTTTACATGGGGTTGGAGTTTCTGTGGTGAATGCCTTATCGGAGTGGTTGCGGCTTGTGATTTATAGGGATGGGAAGCACTATGAGATGGTGTTTCGGGATGGGAAGGTATGGGAGCAGCTTGAGGAGAAAGGGGAGACGGCGGAGAAAGGGACGTTGATAAGGTTTTTGCCGTCGCGCAAGGTTTTTTCGTCTGTGGAGATTGAGTCTAAGAAGCTTGAGCATCGGCTACAGGAGTTAGCGTTTTTGAATCCCTCAGTAGGCCTTACGTTACGGGATGAGAGGCAGAGTCCGCCTTTTGAGCGCCGGTTTTTTTATGAGGGAGGTCTTTTGCAGTTTGTAGAGCATTTAGAAGCTAATAGGACGCCGTTGATTGGGCAAATGATTTTTTTGAAGAAGCAGCAGGATGAGATGGAGCTTACTTGTGCGTTTCGTTGGAATGATGGGTATTATACGGATGCTGTGTATTTTACGAACACCATAGCACAAAAGGATGGAGGGACGCATATGGCGGGGTTTCGTGCGGCGTTGACGCGTGTGTTTAACAGTTATATAACGGAGCATGAGTTGGGGAAGAAAGAGAAGATTTCCATTAGCGGGGAGGATACGCGCGAGGGGTTGGTAGCCGTGTTATCAGTGAAGATGTCAGACCCTAAGTTTTCCTCTCAGACGAAGGAGAAGTTGGTCTCTTCTGAGGTACGCGGTTTTGTTGAGAATGCCGTAGGGACAGGATTTTATAATTGGTTGAGTGAACACCCTAAGGAAGGGAAGATTTTAGCGCAAAAGGTGATTGAGGGGGCGATTGCGCGGGAGGCGGCACGTAAGGCACGAGAGGTGACGCGGAGGAAAAGTGCGCTAGGGTTTTCCGGGTTACCGGGCAAGCTTGCTGATTGTCAGACGAAAGACCCTAGTGCCTCTGAGCTGTTTATTGTGGAAGGAGATTCAGCAGGTGGGTCTGCTAAGCAGGGTCGTGCGCGGGAGTATCAGGCGATTTTGCCCGTCAGAGGCAAGATTCTCAATGTGGAGCGGGCACGGTTTGATAAAATGCTCTCTAATAACGAAATTACAAACATTATCACTGCTCTTGGGACAGGGATCGGAGAAGAAGATTTTAACATAGGGAAACTCCGCTATCATAAACTGATTATTATGACGGATGCCGATGTAGATGGGTCTCATATACGAGCATTGTTGCTAACCTTCTTTTTTCGGTATATGCCTCTGTGTATTGAAAAGGGGCATCTGTTTATAGCCCAGCCTCCTCTGTATAAAGTAATGTGGGGCAAGTCTTTTGTGTATCTGAAAGATGAGGTTGCGTTGGAGAGTTTTTTAGCCCTTCTTGTTGAGAAGGAAGCGTCTTTTGTGACCGCTAGCGGCAAAGTCTGTGAAGGGCGTGAGATTCGCCAGATGATAAAAGCCGCACAAAAAGTCGTGCGTTTAACAAAAGCCATTACCCTGTACGCCCCTTCCGTTTTAATTGAAGATATTGCCCTAGCAGATGGGTTGGAAATGTTTGAGAACACAGAAGTGCAAAATCGTGTCTTAGCCTATCTCAAAACGTTAACGCAAGCAACTTGGAGGCTAGAACGCACACCGCAAGGGTACGAGTTTCACACCTTCAAAGGAGATGCCCGCCAATCGTTTCAGCTGACTCCTGAGATTTTCACTTATACAGATGTGAAGAAACTCCACAAAGCCCTAGAGGTTTTTCGCTCTGTCTATCCGTTTAAGGGAGTCTTGAGAGTGCGGGAGGTTGAGGAAGAAATCTTGCGTCCTTCCGATTTTCTTGAGAAGATTCTCACGAAAGCCAAGAATCGCATAACCCTACAACGATACAAAGGCTTAGGGGAGATGAATCCCGACCAGTTATGGGAAACGACCTTAGACCCTAATGCCCGTACCTTACTGAAGGTTTCTGTAGAACAAGCTGATGAAGCAAGCGCCCTGTTTACAACATTGATGGGGGATGTGGTGGAACCGCGTAAAGAATTTATCCAAGCCAATGCCTTAAGAGCTTCTAATCTGGATGTTTAGAAGCCTCTAAGCATTGTGCTTTTCTCTGCTGTGATGAAGCCTCCTAAAATTGCTGTAGGGGGGGGGCTAGCCCCCTAGGGGGTTTTCCCCTAGGGGCTTCCCCCCCCAAGTAAACTCTTGCGGAGGGGTTTTCCCCCTAGGGTTTTTTTCCCCCCTAGGGGGTTTTTTCTTGACAAGGGGCTTGGAATTGTCCTATTATATAGGCAACCCGTCTATAGGCAACCCGTCTATAGGCAACCCGTCTATAGGCAACCCGTCTATAGGCAACCCGTCTATAGGCAACCCGTCTATAGGCAACCCGTCTATAGGCAACCCGTCTATAGGCAACCCGTCTATAGGCAACCCGTCTATAGGCAACCCGTCTATAGGCAACCCGTCTATAGGCAACCCGTCTATAGGCAACCCGTCTATAGGCAACCCGTCTATAGGCAACCCGTCTATAGGCAACCCGTCTATAGGCAACCCGTCTATAGGCAACCCGTCTATAGGCAACCCGTCTATAGGCAACCCGTATAGGCAACCCGTCTATAGGCAGTAACAAAGGAGCCTATAGACAATGAAAAAGACTTTCAAAATCTCTATCAGTTGCCTTGCCATAGGAGGTTTCCTCTTAGGAGGGCAACTCCTCTTAGCAGCGCTTTCCATTACAGTAAATAACGACCTAAACTTTGGGGCTTATACTGTGACCCCAATACAACTGAATCAAGGGGAAAATATTGAGTGTGACTTAAAGCCTGATGACACCACAGAATGTGAGAATGCCACTCCTTACGGGTCTTTTGCACAGGTAGGGGTATTCAAAATTAGACCGCAGTTGCAAACCTTCAGTCCGTTGGGAGGCGGCGGGACTGATTATAGCTCTCATGCATTTATAAAGGTTTCGTATAGGAAGGGGTCTCTTGATTTGGAAGAGGCGGGAGTGGCGTTAGAGTTAAGGTTTCACCTAGAGGGCGTCCCCTCGCGCGTTACGCTGAAGAGGTCCACTGGGAAGAGGGTTGATGATGTTGCTGCCCTGGAGGTGTTTAAGCCCCTTGAGTCACCAGTGAGCTGGTTGATATTTAGCGATTCTCGTATACAAGGCAACAGGCAAGAGGCTACAAAAGAAAGGACAATCAAAGTTTATGGGAAGTTAATAGTGGAGGACCCGGTGAAGTTTTTTGCTTACAGAACAAAGCATAATATTAAAGATGCGAAATTACTAGGCGCCCTGAACTTTCTTGTCTATGATAGTGATGATATCCAAAAACCTCGCTCAGACGGAGGCTTTCGAGGAACCATTCCTCATACTCCGTAAGGGATTGGCTAGGGGAACCCCTTAGGGGGAAAAAAACCCCTAGGGGGTCTTGACAAAGGGCTTGAAGAGTCCTATTATATAGGCAACCCAACCCGTCTATAAATAACTACAGGAGCTTGTAGATGAAGAAGTCTTTCAAAATCTCTATCAGTTGCCTTGCCATAGGAGGTTTCCTCTTAGGAGGGCAACTCCTCTTAGCAGTGGAGCCTGAGATTACAGTAGATACACACCTAAACTTTGGGGCTTATACTGTGACCCCGATACAACTGAATCAAGGGGAAAATATTGAGTGTGACTTAAAGGAGGATGACACCACAGAATGTGAGAATGCCACTCCTTACGGGTCTTTTGCACAGGTAGGGGAATTCACAATTACACCGGGGTATCAACATCCAATTCTCCGCCTATGGGGGATAGAATCAGTATATATAAAGGTTTCGTATAGGGAGGGGCTTCTTGATTTGGAAGAGGCAGGGGTGGCGTTAGAGTTTAAGTTTGATGGCGGCACGCTAGCCAACGCTAGACTACACTTGAGGGGTGGTACGGCTCACGGTATTGCTTACGGCTACAATCCACTCGTTTTTAATCCCCATGTAACGCCGGTGATAGGGCTTAGATATGAACTGATCTCTGGTATTGAACACACAACCCAGTCGGCTTTTGATTTGGCAATTCAAGGTTCCGTAGTGACAATCAAAGTTTATGGAAAGTTAACAGTGAGTGACCCGTTGAAGTTTTTTGCTTACAGAACAAAGCATAATATTAAAGATGTCTCGAAATTACTAGGCGCATTGGATTTTAAGGTTGATGGTGATGATGATGCCCTCTTTCCTCCTCCTCTTCCGTAAGGGATTGGCTAAAGGGGGAGGGGTTGCCCCCTAGGGGGTTGCATTGCGTGTTGGCGGGCACTCATGAACGGGGGATTTTTAGAGCTTATTAGACAAACTGCTCCACTTCCTCGGGGGTGATGTTAGCGGGTATCACCATAATGGGGGTATGAATAAGTGCTGTGCGTTTGGTGAGGTACTGTATGAGTTCACCGGGATTTTTGCCTACTGCTGCTCCTAGTATCAAGCGACTAATGGAGGGGTTGGTATGCAGAATTTTCATCACCTCCTTTTTCTTGTATCCGACTTTAATGATGGTTTGAACGCCTATGCCGTAACGTGCTTGTATATCTTTGCTGATGGGGAATAGTTTTTTTCTAGCCTCTTCAAGTTTTTCTAACTTCATTTCTTTCGCTATAAAAGACCACTGATAGATAGAGGGAACGGGCATAATGGTGAGGAGGGCGAGTTTTCCGCCATAGCGCCACACGTGACTAGCGCCAAACTCCAGTGCTACCATACACTCTTGAGTATTGTCTATCACCACTAAAACTGTGTCTCTTTTTTTCATTATCTTTGGCATTTTACACTCAAGAACCCCTTACTACTTCTCTCTAGGGTACCACATCCTTGTGCTATAAAACCAATTTTATTAGCAAAATCCGTAATAGTATGACATAATAAACCATCAATCTTTTTCTTGTATGGTACAAGACAAATGCACACAGAATGAATTGATGCCTAGAGGATTTTTAGAAGGATATTTTTTGTATGGTACAAGACAAATGCACACAGAATGAATTGATGCCTAGAGGATTTTTAGAAGGACATTTTTTGGTGGCGACCCCTTTCATGCGTGATATTCGCTTTCGGCAGTCTGTCATTTTTATTTACTCTCATTCTCTTACGGAAGGAGCTGTAGGCTTTATCATTAACAAGCCTTTAGAGGGGGTGAACTTAGGGGATATTCTCTTACAGATGGGTATTGAGCCTGATAAAAAGGCTTGTAAGACCTGTGTATATTTAGGCGGACCGGTAGATACCAGAAAGGGGTTTTTGCTACAGAGCAATTTGATTAAGAGAAAGATTAAGTGTAGTGCGAGCGATGAACAAGATGATTGCGGGGATCCACCGGAGGCGGATTTTGAGACTGACACTTGGGTTTCGGGGATTTTATCGAGAGTTCTCAATCAAAAAAAGGCGAAAATTTTCATTGCGCTAGGCTATGCGGGCTGGGCTGGGGGGCAATTAGAGGCTGAGCTACAACAAAATGGGTGGTTACATTGTCCGGCTGACCCTGATATTTTGTTTGATAAAGACCCTTCTTGTCGGTGGGAAAAGGTCTTGAAAAAAATTGGCTTAAAACCGCATTGTCTTTCGGTACAGGTTGCGCACAGTTAAGGGTTCGCGCATTTTGATGAGGGACACGCTTGAAAGACCTAGCATTTTGTAGTAAGAACTTTTTTGTATAGGGGGGTATTGTCTTATGGTGAAAGGGTATGATGAAACAAGTATTAGGTAGTGGGGGGGGTTTTATTGAGACGGACTGTTTGATTGTGGGGTCTGGGTCGGCGGGGTATACGGCTGCTATTTATGCGGCGCGTGCGGGCTTGGAGCCTGTTGTTTTGAAGGGATTGTCTCCTGGGGGACAGCTTACCATTACGGAGGAGGTTGAGAATTATCCCGGCTTTGAGGAGGTTATTTCTGGGCCTGCGTTAATGCTTGCTATGGAAAAACAAGCGCGCCGTGTTGGGGTTATTCTTGAAGATGATGCTCTTACTCATCTTGACCTCTCACCCACACTAGCACTGCAACCCCCTTTTAGGTGTCAAACAGAGAATCACAAGGAATATCATGCCAACACTGTCATTATTGCTACGGGAGCGAAAACGCGATGGCTCGGACTGCCGTCGGAAGAAAAATTCAAAGGGGCTGGCATAAGCTCTTGTGCGACTTGTGATGGATTCTTTTTCAAGGGTCAAAAGGTCTGTGTTATTGGCGGTGGAAATTCTGCTGTGGAGGGGGCTTTGCACCTTTCTAAGGTCTGTAGAGAAGTTGTCCTAATACACAGACGTGCTACCTTACGGGCTGAAAAAATTCTCCAAGATAGATTGTGGAAACAGCAGAATATTTCTTTTCTTTGGGATACAGTGGTGAGGGAATTCTTAGGAGACAAAACTCTTGCCGCTGTTTCTTGTCAACAGGTCAAAACTTCGAAAACGCACTCTCTCTCCACAGACGGGGCTTTTGTCATGATAGGGCATATTCCTCAAACTGATTTGTTCAAGGGAAAACTTCCTATGGATGAGGATGGCTATCTTGTGGTAGAGCCGGGCTCTCCTAAGACTCCTGTAGAAGGGATTTTCGCTGCTGGCGATGTGACGGATAAGGTCTATAGGCAAGCTGTGACTGCTGCTGCTTTAGGCTGTCAAGCTGCTTTGGAAGCACAAAAATTCCTCCAAGAGAAGGCTCTTTGATACCGCTACTAGAGGAGTAACACTACCCTAAAAGTGCGGGGGGGGGGGTTCTCTCTATAACCCTCTCTCAGGCGTTAGTATTGTACGAAAAAGGGGTTAACTTTCCCTTGTTTGGCATGTCTTCCAAAGCCTCGCTATATTCAGATTTAGTAGCGACCAAGAAATAGTCTATTGTCTGCGGTGCTGATGTTTTCTTATTATCGGTTGCACTTAACTCTTCCATAGTCACCAAGTAATTGGTGGCTTGGACATAAACCTTCTTCAATGCCATGGCTTCATAAGCTGCCTGTTTCCATCTATCACGAGCCTAGTTTTACGAGACAGAAACAGGGCTTGTTTCATGGTATAAAAACCAGTCAAGTCGCCAATGGCACATGCAAAACCTCAGCTTGGTAATATAAATGGCGAATCCCCTTTGCTAAAGTCTCCCCGATTACGTATTCAAAATACCTCCCATGTACAGAGTCCGGCAATCAAGATTATTATAGACATCCATCATTCCCTTGACAAAATCATGAGGCTGGTTTATTGTACTTTAGCGAGCAGATCACAATGATATTTCTACAGGAAAGGCATAAGTGAGAGGCTATCAAAGATTGCATAAAAGATTGGTTTAAGATATTCCTTTTCCGATAAAACATTTCCCTGTACTCGGGGGAAAGATCGTTCAGATAGAATGGCACTCCTATGAGGGCAGGCAAGCCCAGTATTGTACGGCAAAAGGGGTGGCCCATCTATTCCCTTGATCGCCAGTTCAAATGGGCATGGTGCCGGGTGTAGATTTCTCATTTCGGGATTGATGCGCCAGACATCTCCCCAATATCGAAATTCAGCAAGATATTTGATTGGGATCGCCAGTTCCTGCCCGCAATAATGTAAATAAGTTCATATATTGGCGGCAATATAGACGGGGTGGAACGTGCTTCCGCGATTCCATATTACAAGTTGTCTTACAGGAAAATTTGCAATTATTAGTTCTCGCCTGTCTTCATGTAGGTTTTTTATCTTCCGTCCTATGTTAAGAGAACGACCCCATATCGTAACGCATTCCAATGCCGCTTCAATAAATGACCTCTGCATTCAATGAATCATCTTCCGGCAAGTTGGGGGATGAGGGAGGCAGTTTTTCCAGTATTGTACGAAAAAGGGGTGGAACTTTCCCTTGATATTCAATTTTTGAGAAAGTCATATGGCATCACCCAACAAATAACAGTTCTGTAATGTATCAAGTTTACTCTCATCATGGCTATCTCTGGCCAAATTCATACCGTCACCTCTCCCCTGAGGTTTTTTGTCTCATACCAGCATGGCTAGTACCGCTTCCCAACCAATCTTCAGCACACGGTCATTTGGAGTCATTAATTCTACAAAGGAGGGTGGTTTGCCTGGATTTAGAATATTATACACCATTTTGAAACAAGGCAATAATTTTCTACTCAATGAGTCAAAGTTAGCAAGTATATGAAAAGCGGTGTTTTCTTTCTCTCTATAACCCTCTCTCAGGCGTTAGTATTGTACGAAAAAGGGGTTAACTTTCCCTTGATATTCAAGGGCATATGGCATAACCATGAAGATGGCTAGTACCTTTCCGCATCACGGGCAAGAGTTGCTAGGTGGGGGATGAGGGAGGCAGTTAGTATTGTACGAAAAAGGGGTGGAACTTTCCCTTGATATTCAAGGGCATATGGCATAACCATGAAGATGGCTAGTACCCTTCCGCATCACGGGCAAGAGGGGTGCTAGTTCTCTTGATGTTCAAGGGCATATGGCATAATCTATGGAGAGGGCGTGTCCTTCGGGTATCACGGGCAAGAGGGTGGGGGAGGAGTTTGGACAGAAGTTAAAGGGTATGTGAGGAGGGTAGTAGTGATGAGGGAGGGGGTTCCTATTTCTTATGGGTCTGAGGTGTTACGCAAGGGCATTCATCTGTCGTCGCTTTGGATGGTTCCTGTGGTGGCTTTGTGTTCTAGGGGGTTTAGCTTATGGCTTTTTGGGTCTTTGTTAGTTGGGTTGGTTGTGGTGGAGGTGTTACGGCATAGGGGTGGGGTAGTGGACAGGGTTTATCATGGATTTTTTGGTTCTCTTTTGCGTGCCGAGGAGTGTGTACAGAC
This sequence comes from Alphaproteobacteria bacterium, assembly GCA_965222575.1. Lineage (GTDB taxonomy): Bacteria > Pseudomonadota > Alphaproteobacteria. Next base: position 266,996 of record OZ244958.1, on the reverse strand, counting down.
GGGCTATAGAGTTTTTACAGGGGGTGTGTATGTGCTTTTGGGGGTTGTTTTGTGTGTTGGTTTTTTTTCAAAAGGGGTTGCGTCTACGAGCCTTTGTGTTATGATTATTGGTGATAGTGCTGCTGCTCTTGTGGGCAGGTGGTATAGGCGCAGTTCCCCATTGGCGGAGGGAGATTTTTCCAAGACTCTGGTGGGCTTTCTAGCTTTTTGTGTCTTTGGATTTGGTGCCTTTTGTCTTTTACAAGTTGTTGGGATGACTTGGTGGGAGTGGTACCGAGGCGAGGACTTGGGGACAGAGCAGGTGCTGCTGATGGGCGTTTTTGTTGTCCTTTGCGGTGGAAGTGCTGAGTATTATGCTGAGAGGTTTAAAATCGATGATAATGTGTTTGTCATGCTTGTGCTTGCTTGTGCCATGAAAACGATTTTGTGGGTGTTGTAATTCCTATGCTTTTTTTCTCTTTTCTTAAGCAAAGACTCTTTTTTCCTACGCTTTTATTTTTTGGGGTGTGTGTCTTTCTCAGGGCGCTCTTTTTTATCTGGGAGTCTGTGCAAGGGACGGTGGTAATCACTCATCTGCCGTTGGTTCTAGGGGTTGGCTTTATTTATGATACCATTACGGCTTTTTATTATCTCTTTTTGCCAACGGCTTTTTATTTGCTCTTGTTGCCTAGTAAAATGAGAGACTCCCGCGTGGAGAAAATCTTTTCTTGTTGTTGCTTGTTTGCGGCCTTGTTTGTTTTCTTCTTCGGGAGTGTAGGCGAAATTTTGTTCTGGTATCAGTTCCATTCACGTTATAACTTTGTGGCTGTGGATTATTTCGCTTATATCAAAGAAATCTCTCTTGAGATTATCCAAACCTATCCTTATACTCCGTATCTCACGTTTATTGTCCTCCTGTTTTCCGCTTTTTTAGCGTTCTTTTTCTCCCGTTACCGCCGCCCCCCCGCTTCCCTGCCGCCTTTGCCTTTTCCAAGCAGAACTGTCTGGGGCGTGCTCAGTGTCAGCCTGTTAGCCTTGTTTCTAGCGGGGATACCAAAACCTTTTGATGTAAGCCATAACAGAGTCGTCAATGAAGTAGCGAAAAATGGCCTTTATGTCTTCGGATTTAACCTGCGCCATAGACAAATCCAGTATGATAAATGGTATATACAACGCTATGGACATAAAAACTTGCCCGAATTAAAAACCCTTGTCGGGAACAAAAACGATATCTTTCTCAATCCTAAAGACCACAATAATATCACTCGATGGGTCAACGGTAGAGAAAAAGAAGAAAACAAAAATGTCATGATTATTCTCATGGAGGGGCAAGGAACAAGCTTCATGAAACAAGTCGGTAATGCAAAGAATCTTACCCCCAATCTTGACGCCCTAGCACAAGACTCCCTCTCTTTTACACAGGCTTATGCCACTGGTATTCGTACGGTAAGAGCCCTAGAAGCCGTCATTCTCTCACGCCCCCCCGCACCCGGTGTTGCCGTCATTAGAAAAAATCCTCCAAAATCCTTTCTGTCTATCGCCCACCTCTTCAAAGAAAGAGACTACGCTACAGCCTTTTTCTATGGCGGAGACGGTCACTTCGATAACATGGAATCCTTCTTCCAAAAACACGGCTTCGACCATATCATTGATATCAACCACTTTACGCCCTCTGAACGCTCCTTTGAAAATGCTTGGGGCTTGTGCGACCAAGACCTTTATGGAAAAGCCTCTAAACACCTCACTGATACCCACCGCAAAGGACAAAAATTCTTCTACGTCCTCATGACCACCTCTAATCACACCCCTTTTACCTTCCCAGAAGGCCTTGACGGTATTCCCCCTAAAGGCGGCGGACAAGAGGCGGGATTCAAATATGCTGACTACGCCTTAGGAGAATTTCTCCAACACGCTAAAACCCAACCATGGTTCTCTGAAACCATCTTTGTCATCCTAGCTGACCACGCCACCAGAACAAACGGTATACACGATATCCAACTAGACGCTTACCATATCCCTCTCCTCTTCTTCGCCCCCGGCTTCATCACCCCAGCTGTCAATCACGTCCTCGCAAGCCAAATAGATGTCGCACCCACTTTGCTCGCGCTTTTAGGCTTCTCCTACCAAAGCCAATTCTATGGACGAAACCTCCTCTCACAAGAACACTCATCGCAAATCCTCCTCTCAACCTTTGAAAAACTCGCTCTCTTCGATGGACGCGTCATTACCGTCCTCAAACCCGGCAAAACCTTCATCCAATACACCCCTACCCATATCCTCTCAACACCTAATGAAAACGCCCTCCTGAAAACTATCGCTTTTTATGTTCATAGCACAAAATGGCGCGATTATCTCTCCTACCCTCTCCCCTCTCATTAGAACTAAACAACAACCTCTACTCGAATGTGTGTGAAAGATAAATGGGCTGTGAGAAAATAAAGAGCAAGTCATCTGTTATTGTGATGGAATAATGACAACGCAACAACAACAGTATGCTTTCTTGCCTTTTCTGTATGATTTCTTAGCAATCCTGCGGCGGTCGCCTCTCATCACGGCTGTTTTTGTTGCAACCGCTCTTTTCGCTTTGTTTTTTCCGCGTATTCTTTTTGAAGCCTTCACTCAAGCTTACCTGCAAGTGGTGTGCTTTGTGGCAATGGTCTCTTTTTTGCTCCGCTTTCTCTATGGGGCAACAGGCTTTCGTATTGATACCTTCATTCAGAGAAATCTGCATTTTCAACTGGTCTCAAGTGGTCTCCTCGGCGCCCTACCAGGATGCGGCGGCCCTATTATGGTGGTGAGCCTATTCACCTTCGGTAAAGTCCGCTTCAGTGCTATCATTGCAACACTCACTGCTACCATGGGCGATGCCGCTTTTATTCTCCTCGTACAAAAACCCCTCCAAGCCCTTTGGATTATCTTCCTTTGCACTGTCACAGGGATACTCTATGGCTATCTCATCGAAGCCCTTCATGGTAAAGACTTCTTGCAACCAACCTTAAATAAAAAAGGCTCCCCTTCACCACTGCCCTCTTCCACCCCTCCGCAAAAAACCTTACCCCTCATTACCCTGACAAAATTCCTCTCCCGCCTGTCTTTACTATGCTTGTTTGTCATTATCCCCTTTGCTCTCATACAGGCTTTCTCTTTTCCTATAGAGCCTTTCCTAGAAAAAACCTTCCAACTCCTAGCCTTCATTGGTGCTCTCCTAGCCTTCTCCCTCGGCGGCGCTTCTATACTCTCTCTTTGGAGACCCTTAGATAGCCCTTGCGATGGCAACATCGTTGATGGGAAACCTCACAGAAAACTTTCCTCTATCTCTCCTCTGAGTACCAATGTGTCTCATCTGCATTTCGTTGCCTTTTGGACTATGGTTATCTTTACGATTTTCCAAGCTGCTGATACCTACTTCCAAATCCCTTGGCACATGATAAAAGTCACTTCAGGTCTGTTTTTGCCTCTCCTTGCTATTGCTATTGGTATTATTCCAAACTGCGGGCCGCAAATTATTCTCACGCAACTCTATGTCCAAGATGTTTTGCCATTTTCCTCGCAACTAGGCAACGCCATCAGTAACGACGGCGATGCTCTTATTCCAGCGCTGACTTTTGCCCCTAAAGCCTCGCTCATTGCCACGCTTTATACCCTCATCCCTGCTGTGATTGTCGCGTATGCTTTCTTTTTCTTAGGCTATTAACGTAACACTTCTGTCCTGTCTTGTCATTGTGAGAAAGTCTTACTTTTTTTCGGGGGCAGGTTGGAGTACAATCATGTTGAAGTCTGGGGGCGGATGTGGCGAAACGGTAGACGCGCTAGCTTCAGGTGCTAGTGAAGGCAACTTCGTGGAGGTTCAACTCCTCTCATCCGCACGATTTTGATGAAAAAGGGTCTGTTGGTTTTTACGAAAAAACAGTGAGGGTATATAGTTATGATGTCTTCTTCTCTTGTTGGTAAGGTTGCTTTTGTGACAGGGGCGTCTGGGGGGATTGGGATGTCTGTGGCGGAGGCACTTACAGTACGCGGGGTGCGGGTGATTTTATCTGGTCGGCGGCAAACGGTCTTAGAAGAGCTTGCGCGCAATTTAGAGGGAGCAGTGGTTTGTGTACAGGACTTGAAATCTCCAAACGGCGTCCTTGAGGTTAAGGATTTTTTGAAACAGCACCGTTTGTCTGTTGATATTTTTGTCAACAATGCGGGCATGACAAGGGATACCTTGGCCCTTAGGGTAAAAGAACGGGATTGGGAGGAGGTGATGTGTGTGAATCTCAAAGCGGGATTCTTTCTCGCTCAAGCTTTTTTAAGGAATATGGTGCAACAATCTTGGGGAAGAATTATTTCTATTTCTTCTGTTGTTGGGACGACGGGTAATGCGGGACAGACTGTTTATGCGGCTTCTAAGGCAGGGCTTGGGGGTTGGACAAAGTCTATGGCGCGGGAGGTGGCGAAACGCGGGATTACCGTCAACTGCGTTGCCCCGGGCTATATTCAGACCGATATGACTAAAGACTTACCGCAAGAGGTAAAAAATATGGCGCTTCAAACTATTCCTATGGGTGTTTTGGGGACAGCGGAGGATGTTGCCCAAGGGGTTGTGTTCCTAGCCGGGCAAAGTGGACAGTATATCACGGGACAGACCTTACATATCAATGGCGGAATGGTAATGGTTTGATGGTGTTGGAGAACAAGACGCTGATTGTGATTGTCACCGGAGGAGTCGGTGCTTATAAGGCTTGTCTTGTGGTGCGTGGCTTAAAAAAACTTGGGGCTTCCGTCCATTGTGTGCTAACAACTGCCGCACAAGCCTTTGTCTCCCCTTTGCTGTTTGAAAGCTTAACAGGCAACCGGGTATTAGAAGACCTCTTTGAGCGCAAAAAAGGCTTCGCGCCTATGCCGCATATCTCTTATGAACGAAAAGGAGACCTGATTCTTGTGGTGCCTGGGACTGCGAATTTTTTGTCACGTCTAGCAACAGGTGCAGCAGAGGATTTAGCCGCCGCTCTGTGCCTCGCACGACACTGTCCCCTCGTCGTCGCTCCCGCTATGAACAAAAATATGTGGCACAGTAAGGCGACACAACGCAATGTCAACACCTTGAAAAAAGATGGCGTCCTCTTTTGCGGCCCTTGCACCGGGGAACAAGCTTGCGGCGAAGTCGGAGACGGACGCTTAGCTGATACGCAAGACATTATTGACGCCGTTTGCCGCACTCTTAAACCCACACGCTTAAGCGGTAAAAAAATTGTCATTACCGCTGGGCCTACACGTGAACATATCGATACCATCCGATTCCTATCAAATGCCTCTTCCGGTAAGCAAGGCTATGCCATTGCTCAAAAATGCCAAGAGGCCGGCGCAGACGTTACACTCATCTCAGGGCCTACCTCTCTCCCACCGCCACCGCTGCTCAATACCATCTCCGTCACCTCAGTGTACGATATGCTCGATGCCTCCTTAAACGCACTGCCCGCAGATGTTTTTATCGCAACCGCTGCCGTTTCAGATTATACACCAACAGCTTATCAGAACGGAAAACCAGACAAAAACTCCCAACATGCCATTTTCCTCTCTCAAACACCTGATATCCTACACACCGTTGCAACAGCACAAAACAGACCCCCACTGGTTATCGGATTCGCCCTGTCTAATGCAGAAAAAGCCCAAAGAAAACGCCTCCAAAAACAATGCGACTGGATGGTCAACAACCCCTTACAGAATGGCTTCCCTCTAGGCAGTGACTTTAATCAGATTAGACTCCTCAAAGATAATCTCACTATCCCAAAATTGGGAGAGAAAAAACTCAAAACCCTCATCGCACAAGAACTCGTGGAAGAAATAGCCCACGCTCTCGAAAACCAACAACTCAGAACAATAATCCCCTTTCAACAAAAGCGCTCCTCCTGTCCCAATCAGTGACACAACAACAAAACTTCTTAAGGCGCTATCAACGGCAACTTGATACCCCACAGGTCGGGTGCCTAGGACAAAAAGCCCTTGCTCATGCTTCCGTCCTCCTCATCGGCGCCGGCGGCTTAGGCTCTGTGGCCGCTTTGTACCTAGCCGCAGGCGGGGTACACAACCTCACCATCATAGACCCCGATGTCATTGAACTGGAAAACCTCTCAAGACAAGTCCCCTACCATACAAAACATATCGGACTCCCTAAGGTTTTTATCCTAAAAAAAGCCCTTAAAGCCAATAATCCCACTGTACAGGTGAAAACCGCTCAACACGCCTTTCATCAGCACACCCCCCTAGACTCTTATCAATGGGTTGTTGATGCAACCGATAATCCCGCCTCAAGGGCTCTTATTGCAAGACAGTGCTATAAACATCGTAAACCCCTCATCTTTGCTGCCGTTTCCACGATGAAAGGGTACCTGACAACATTTTGTCCTTGGACTAAAGAAACCCCTTGCTTATTTTGCCTCTTCTCAGAAACCCTGCAAACAAGTCCCATTGACTCCTGTCAACAGGGAGTGCTAGGGGCTTGCGCAGGCGTGATGGGCACACTCCAAGCCTTAGAGGTTATAAAACAGATACTAGGCAAAAAATCCCTCATAGGCTCCCTTATGACCTGTGATTTTGAGACAATGGTGATAAAAAAAACCGCTGTGCCACCTGACCCTCGTTGCCCCTTGTGCGGCTTAGTGCTATGAGTGCGCCCTTTGTTCATCTTAGGCTTAGAACGCGGTACTCTTTCGGCAAGGGTATGCTTTCCCCTGAACAAATTGCTAAACGTTGTAGAGAATATCGTATGCCTGCCGTGGCTATGACTGATGAAGTCAATCTTGCAGGGGGACAGATCTTTTGCCAAACCTTAAAAAATAAGGGCATCCAACCCATTGTGGGGTGCTTGATGCCGTTAATCTTAAATGCTAAAGACAAAACACACCCTTCCGTCCTCCTCTTAGCGGCTACGCCAAGAGGACTGAAAAACCTCATCCGCTTGAGCAGTCAAGCGTATCTGAAATTTCAAGGAGAAGGACTCCCGTGGGAAGCCCTTAAGGCTTGCACACAAGACCTCATCCTTCTCACAGGCGGTAACACAGGGCCCTTAGAACACATCCTCTCACAAGGCGGTAATCCTCTCCCGCTACTACAACAATTCCAAGAGGCCTTCTCTCATCGTTTGTACCTTGAGCTTTCTCGTCACGGACTGCCTCAAGAACAAAAATACCACCGTGCTCTTCTCAAACTTTCTCACCGCTATCGCTTGCCTTTAGTTGCTACCAATGATTGTTATTTTGATACCAAAGAACAACGTGAAGCCCATGATGTGTTGATGCGTATTACGCAAAAAAAAGTGCTCACTGACCCTACGCGGGTGATGTTAAACGACTCCTTTGCTTTCAGACCGCCTGAAGACATGAAAGCACTTTTCTCCGACTTGCCTGATGCTGTGGAAAATACCCTCCTCATTGCCAAACGTTGTGCCGCACTCTTTGAAACCAGAGCTCCCTCCTTGCCTCTTTTCAAAACGCCAAAACAAGAAACCCAAGAAACCTTGCTCAGGACAAAAGCCGCCACAGGCTTGAAGAAAAAATCTCTCCCCAAGAACAAAGTCCAGCTTTATCAAAAGAGACTAGAGGAGGAACTAGACATTATTTGCTCCTTGAAGTTTGCAGGCTATTTTCTCATTGTGGCGGATATTGTCAATTGGGCACGACAGCAAAAGATTCCCGTCGGCCCCGGACGCGGCTCTGGGGCAAGCTCCCTTGTGGCTTGGTGCCTCGGCATAACAGATGTAGACCCGTTACAATTCCATTTGGTTTTTGAACGCTTCTTAAACCCTAAACGCGTTTCATGGCCAGACTTTGATATTGATTTTTGCCCTTACAGACGACCGGAAATCCTGGAATATGTCCGTAAGCAATATGGTGAAGACAAGGTGGCTCAGATAATAACCTTTGGAAAACTACAGGCGAAAATGGCTATTAGAGATGTCGGTAGAGTCCTCTCTATGCCCTATGCTCAAGTGGATGCGCTCTCTAAGCGTATTCCCTTTATGCCAATCAATCCTAAGCCTTTTCAAGAAATCCTCAAAGACGAACCTGTCCTACAGGAACAAAAACGCAATGACCCAACAGTCAAAAAACTCTTTGAAATCATCATACGCCTAGAGGGACTCTATCGACACCCCTCCATCCACGCCGCAGGCCTTGTCATTAGCAACAAACCCCTCATGGAAACCGTTCCTCTTTATAAAGACCCAAAATCTGCTATGGCTGCCACGCAGTTCTCCATGAAAGATGTGGAACAAGCGGGCTTGATAAAATTTGACTTTTTAGGGCTTAAGACACTCACTGTCATTCATAATACATGGGAAATGATACGCCGTAACTACGGCACAGTGCCTGCTATGGATAAGAAAAAAGCCTCTCCTTTGGTCATGGCGCTCATGAACAAAGGAGACACCACAGGGGTCTTTCAGTTTGAAAGCGAGGGCATGCGCGAGCTGCTAATAGAGGCAAAACCCAATAACATTGAAGACTTAATTGCTCTTGTCTCCCTCTATAGACCGGGGCCTATGGAAAACATTCCTAACTATATTAAAGCCAAGAATGGGAAAGCTATTCCTCCTCTTTTGCACGAGAGTATCACCCCTATCACCAAAGACACTTACGGGATTATTATTTATCAAGAACAAGTGCTACAGATTGCACAAGTCTTCGCCGGCTTCTCCTTAAGTCAAGCTGACCTCCTCCGCCGCGCCATGGGGAAAAAAGATTCCCAAGAAATGGCTCTTCAACGACAGGAATTTATCAAGGGTGCTCAAAACCTCCACAAAGTTTCCGCGCAACTTGCAACCAAAGTCTTTGACAAAATCGAAAAATTCGCCGGCTATGGCTTCAATAAAGCCCATGGGGCTTCTTATGCCTTGATAGCCTATGAAACAGCTTGGCTTAAAACCTACTACCCTTGTGAATTCGCCGCCTCCGCCATGGCCCTCGATAGAGATAAACCCGAAAAACTACTCCTCTATAGAGAAGAACTCAAAAAAAGAGGAATCCCTCTCATCTCACCTTGCGTCAATACCTCAGATGTTACCTTCTCTGTTCAACAACAGAATGAGAAAAAAAGCGTCCTCTTCGGACTTTGCGATATCAAAAATGTCAGCGAACTCACCGTCAAAAATCTTGTGCAAAACCGCAAAGAACATGGCTCCTTCAAAAATCTTGCCGATTTTCTCCGCCGTACGCAAGGGGTAACAAAAAGACAGCTAGAACACCTCATCATAGCAGGGGCTTTAGATTGCTTAGACCCTAATAGAGCAACCCTGTACCATAATCTTCCCAGACTCATAGAGGTGGCTAAACAACTTGCTAACACCCAAGGAGGGCTTTTTGAACCCTCAGATATCAATGTCACTGACCTCCTTACCACACCTGCTACGCCCTGGTCTAGAAGAGAAGCCATTGTGCGGGAATATACTGCCTGTGACCTCACCTTCCTACCCCATCCCTTAGAAGGACAAGAACCCCTCCTCAAACGCCTCGGCTTGAGCCCGTTTTTCCATAACATAGGACGCGGCTCAGGCAAACGACAAAAAGTCCCCGTTGTCGTCTTACAAAAAGAAAAAGGCATAGGAAAAAAAGGGGCGCCCTATTCCCTCCTCAAACTCATGGACTTTGGCAAGGTGTTTACCCTGATTCTCTCTGGGAATAAACAAACATCCTTCCAAGACACCCTCAAGACCGGCGCACTGGTTATTGTAGAAATGGAAAAACAAACCGGCTATATCCATTGCTTCAGCACCATAAACTTCCAAGACTTCTACGCCCAACACTCAACGCAACTATGGGTCAACATCACCTCAACAGAAGACCTGAACATCCTCTTCAACGCTTATAAAAACCACCGCCTCCTTGAAAAAAATGGACAGTGCCACCTAACACTCATCTTCAAAGACACACCCATAAAAGGATCACTCACCTTGCCCGGACTGCTCTCCTATAAAATCGAAAACGCCCTCTTAGGACTAACCTTTGGCTTCACTGCCTGATATGTCTATTATTGCCTTCTTAAAAGCACGCGCTACAGAAAATACACGCGCCAATATCCTCTATCTTGACCTTGCTCAGCAAGCACGCCATCCTAAATTCTATGCTCCTCCCTTTCATATTCCAGATACCATAGATGGACGATTTGAGCTTCTCGTCCTGCACTTGTTTTGTGTCCTCACAGCCTTACGCAACACAGGACAAAAAAGACTCGTTCATAAAGTCTATAACAGTTGTATCAAGCATCTCGATATGGCTGTGCGGCTACAGGGCGTTAGCGACTTCGGCGTGGGACCTAAACTCAACACAATGACACGGGCCATAGGAGGACGCCTGATAGCCTATGGTAAAAACCTTCCTCATCACCTCTCCCTGCAAAACGCCCTCAATCGTAATCTCTATGGTACCTGTACACCCCCTAACACTACAGCCTCCCTTCTTTACCTTCAGCAGGCACTCTCCCTCATGGAAACCCAACTTAACAACGCTACTACTGCTGCCTCTCCTCTGAAGTGGCCTAGCCCCTAGTAGACCATGACGCACGCCTCATCATGACTGAAAGCGCCTAGCAACTGCCTCTCTTAAAAATTGCGAACGATACGCCTTCATCACCCCATGATTTTTGTCTAGACTCACAAGGGATTATCAGATACCCTAAATGGACTACGGATGTAAAACAATCACTAAAGATAAAGGGAAATGGCGGTTCCTAAAAGGAAAACGTCTTGCTCCAAGCGAGATATGAGACGTTCTCACCATAGAGTAGGCTCTCCTGCTTTAACGAAGTGTTCTCATTGCGGTGAGACAAAACTTGCCTTTCATGTTTGTCAGGCTTGTGGTTACTATAAAGGGCGTGCTGTACTCCTACGGCCTTCAGAAGAAGAAGAAAAAGTAGATGACGCGTCCGCTTAAAGACCGTGGTGCTGTTTTCAGACCTCTTTTTGGCAAAAAAGACGAGAGGTTTCCTATTGCTATTGATGCTATGGGGGGGCAATATGCCCCGCAAGCTGTGATTGCTGCTGTGTTGAAAACGCATCAAGATTGGCCTCATGTGGTTTTTCGCCTCTTTGGCAAACAAGAGCAGCTCTTACCCTTGCTGCCCCAGAAAAGAGAGTATATCACCATCATTGATGTTCAAGATGTTATCTCTGATTATGATAAGCCCTCTGTTGCCTTACGGCAGGGGAAAAAATCCAGCATGTATGCTGCCATTTTAGATGTCAAAAAAGGGCGGAGCAATGCTATTCTGTCCAGTGGCAACACAGGGGCTCTTGTGGCCATGAGCAAAATTCTTCTTGGCACGCTACCGGGCGTCCACCGTCCTGCTATTATTGGGTTTCTCCCTAATGAAAAGGGCTTTTCTTCCGTCATTGACTTAGGGGCTAATGTCCAGTGTGATAGTCAAAATCTTTTACAATTCGCTATCATGGGGGCTTTATTCTTTCGTGTGGTCACGGGGAAAAAAATGCCAACTGTTAGCCTGCTCAATGTAGGGGAAGAAACCGGAAAAGGCATTGATTCCGTGAGAGAAGCACACAACATCTTAGAGAAAAAAAAACTCTCTCTTCCTTTCCGATACAACGGATTTGCTGAGGGAAATGAAGTGCTAGCGGGGGCTGCTGATGTCTTTGTTACCGACGGATTCACGGGCAACATTGGACTGAAACTTGTTGAAGGAACAGGACACTTCGTGGCTACTGCCTTAAAAGAGGTCTTTTCTTCTTCTCTTGTTGGGAAGATTGTTGGCCGTTGTGCCTTGCCTTATCTTCAATCCTTCCAAAAGATTTGCACGCCAAGCCAATATAATGGCGGTATGCTCATTGGACTGAACGGTATTTCCGTTAAAAGCCATGGCGGTAGCTCTGAAGAGGGAATTAAGAGCGCGTTAGAAGTTGTTCTACGCCTCGTTTCTTTTAATATACTGGGAAAATTAAGAGAAAACCTTACCCTGCTAGAAGTAGACGATACCACCACCAGTACTCCCTCATGATGCGCTCTGTCATCACAGGAGTAGGGCATGTCTTGCCGGCTAAGATACTCTCCAATGAAGAGCTTTCACTCCGGGTAGAGACCTCCGATGAATGGATTACAACCCGTACGGGTATACGAACACGACATCTAGCAAACAAAGAGGAAACCACATCACTCCTTGCCTCTCAAGCTGCCCTTAACGCCGTGGGGCAACGCTCTCCAGACCTCATACTCGTTGCTACAACTACTGCCGATAAAACCTTCCCTTCTACTGCTGTCTTCGTGCAGAAAACCCTCAATGAAGCCTTAGGACACACCACTTCTCCCGCTTTCGATATCCAAGCCGTCTGTAGCGGGTTTCTCTATGCCTTAGATATCGCAGACGCTTTCATCCTAAGCAAAAAATTCCAGAAAATCCTCGTCATCGGCGCCGATGTCATTTCCAGACTCCTAAACTGGCAAGACCGCTCCACTTGCATCCTCTTCGGAGACGCAGCAGGGGCTGTGCTCTTAGAACCTCAAGAACAAAACCATCGTGGCATTCTCGCAACCTGCTTGAAAGCCGATAGCCAGTACGCAGATATCTTATGTACCACAGATGGCATAGGACTCACCGGTAAGGTGGGGACGATTGTCATGAAAGGACAAGAGGTCTTCAGACATGCTGTTTCAAAACTCTCCTCTTGTATGGAAGAAGTACTGCAAAAAAGCTCTTTGTCTCTTGAAGACATAGATTGGATGATTCCTCATCAAGCTAATAAACGTATTCTAATGGCTTTGTCTGATAGAATGAAGTTTCCTCAGGAAAAAGTCATTTGCACCGTAGAACAACATGGCAATACCTCTGCCGCTTCTATTCCTCTTGCTTTGTCTGTGAAGATGGAGGAAGGCGTTCTGAAAGAGGGCGATACCATTTTGTTGAGTTCCATTGGTGGCGGATTGGTTTGGGGTGCTGCTGTCATTAGGCTGTGAGACGCAAACTCCTCCTTTGGAGTACAATTGCTCGCCTTCACAGCCCGTGGGGATTTCTTCTTCTATACTGGCCCTGTGCTTGGGGATTGAGTCTACAGACACACTTGCCCTTCGCGGAAACAGTGTCCTTGTATGGTTTCTTAGCTCTCGGGGCACTCCTTGCTAGAAGCGCAGGGTGTTGCTTAAACGACTTTATCGATAGAAACTACGATGAACACATTCCTCGTACCGCTCAAAGACCCCTTGCTCAAAAAACCCTCAGCCCCCTAGAAGCCCTAGCACTCTCCTTCTTCTTTTTTACTCTCTGTCTTGCTTTGTTGTTTACCGCCTTACCCGCACAGGTTTGGCTTCTCACACTCCTCGTTGTCCCCCTTGTCATCCTATATCCTTTTCTGAAACGCTTTGTCTCTTGGGCACAAGCCGGTCTAGGCATTGTCTTCAATTGGGGCGCCCTCATCGGATACGTTGCCGCTACAAAATCACTTGACTTGTCCGCTTTTCTCCTCTTTATCGCCGGCTTTTTCTGGACTATGGCCTATGATACCCTTTATGCACACATGGATAGTAAGGCAGACCAGAAAATAGGACTGAAATCTACCGCACTCCTCTTCCAACACTGCCTGAAACCCGCCTTAGCTCTCTTTTATCTCCTCACCCTCCTCGCACTCCTCGCCGCTGCCCTCACACAAGGACATAACCCCCTTATGACAGCACTGCTTTTTTCTCCACTCGCTCTCTTTTTTATAGCCTCCCTTTTACCAACTCTCACCCCTCAGTCCTGTTGGAGACTCTTCCAATGCCACGCACTCCTCACTGCATACCCTGCTCTTGTCTTTTTACTCCTAAAGACATAGAGGTTGGGGCATGAGAAAAAAGGGGGAGGGGGCTTACTCCTAAAGGCAAGGAGGTTGCGGCATGGGAAAAAAGAAGGGGAGGGGGCTTACTCCTAAAGGCGAGGAGGTTGCGGCATGGGAAAAAAGAAGGGAGGGGTTTGCTCCTAAAGGTGAGGAGGTTGCGGCATGGGAAAAAGGAGGTTGCGGCAGAAGGGGAGGGGGCATTACTCCTAAAGGGGAGGAGGTTGGGGCATGAGAAAAAAAGAAGGGGGGGGCTTACTCCTAAAGGCAAGGAGGTTGCGGCATGAGAAAAAAAGAAGGGGGGGGCTTACTCCTAAAGGCAAGGAGGTTGCGGCATGAGAAAAAAAGAAGGGGGGGCTTACTCCTAAAGGCAAGGAGGTTGCGGCATGAGAAAAAAAGAAGGGGGGGCTTACTCCTAAAGGCAAGGAGGTTGCGGCATGAGAAAAAAAGAAGGGGGGGCTTACTCCTAAAGGCAAGGAGGTTGCGGCATGAGAAAAAAGAAGGGGGGGGCTTACTCCTAAAGGCAGGAGGTTGCGGCATGGGAAAAAAGAAGGGGGGGGCTTACTCCTAAAGGCAAGGAGGTTGCGGCATGAGAAAAAAAGAAGGGGGGGCTTACTCCTAAAGGCAAGGAGGTTGCGGCATGAGAAAAAAAGAAGGGGGGCTTACTCCTAAAGGCAAGGAGGTTGCGGCATGGGAAAAAAGAAGGGAGGGGGGTTGTAGAGCTTGACAAAGGGTGTGTGTGTTTTATACTGAACGAAACAATGAATAAAGGGGAGTGATGGCGAAAAAGAGTGTCGTTAAGATTCGACTCAATAGTTCTGCTGATACGGGATATTTTTATGTCACGAAAAAAAATCCCAAGAAGCAAGCGGAGAAAATAGTCCTTCGAAAATATGACCCCATTGCTCAGAAGCATGTTCTTTTCAAGGAGGCAAAACTGAAGTAAGTGAAAATCGCTTTTCTTATTTCCGATAACGATAAAAATACCTCAGATATCCCCTGTAATTCTAATTGGAGCCTTGCTAATGTTGCGCAAAAGAGGGGACATCGTCTCTTTTACCTTCACCCCAACTCTTTCTGTCGCCATCAAGATGCAACTCTTACGGCGTTACTCTCTGACCTCATTCCGTATCAAAAGGGCTTTCGCCTGAAGAATCCCCGTCTTCAAGACCTTGAGGCAATGGATGTTATCTTTGCGCGCCATGAGCCCCCTGTCACCATGCAGTATATAACATGGCTCTATATGCTAGAGTCCCTAAAGCATCCCCTAGTGACCAATCCCCCAAAGGCTATTCGCGACTTACCGGAAAAATTGCTCGCCCCGCCCCTTGCCGCTTTCACGCCAGAACATATCATCACTTCTTATCCAGAGGCTATCAAAAGCTTCTTGAAAAAACACAAAACCGCTGTCATCAAGCCTTTGTACGATTTCCAAGGCCGCGGTGTTCACCTCATCACAGAAGAAACCCTTCATACCATTACCATCCCCCCGCAGTCTCCTGTGGTTTGTCAGCAGTTCCTACCACAAGTCAAAACAACGGGGGATAAAAAAATCATTTTCATTCAAGGCAATCCTATAGGGGCTTTCCTCCGTATCCCTACTAGAGGTATTCAGTCTTCCGTTTTCAAAGGTGCTAAAATCCTCAAAACCTCTCTTTCAAAAAAAGAACAACAGATTGCTAAAGTTGTTGCGACTCTCCTGAAAAAACACAATGTTCTTATCGCCGGTATGGACTGTATCCATGACAAACTCACTGAACTCAATGTGACCTGTCAAGCGGGATTTCATTTCCTAGAGAGATTTACAAACAAAAGCGTTGCCACTATGGTGTTGAAAATCCTAGAAAAAGAAAGAACATGAACAATTTTTCCACCATTCTCATTGTGGATTTCGGGGGACAATTGACCCATTTGATTACAAGAAAACTGCGGGAATTTGGCGTCTATACAGAGTCTGTGCTGCCGGAAAATCTAGAGAAAACCCTACAAACAGTCCGCCCCTGCGGAGTGATTCTGTCCGGAAGCCCACAATCCGTTCACGCAAAAGAAATTTTAACTGTCCCTGATACCCTTTGGACAGCGCATATCCCTATCTTAGGCATTTGCTATGGACAACAGCTCATGGTCCACAACCTAGGCGGAAAAGTCACAACTGCAGAAAAAGGAGAATATGGCTCTGCTCTTATCAGTATTGTCAAACACTCCTCCCTCCTCCCTCCTAACCTAACAGTTGGAACAACACTTGAAGTTTGGATGTCTCATGGTGACCATGTCACAGCCTTGCCAGAAGGCTTCGAGGTCATTGCGAAAAATCAACACGCCCCTTGTGCCTTCATCGCTAATGAAAAACGACGCCTCTACGGCGTCCAATTCCATCCAGAAGCCATGCACACACAACACGGGGATGCCTTGCTGAAAACCTTCGTCCAAAAAATTGTCAACCCCTCCAAAAAATGGAAACCCAATGCCTTCATCGAACACACCTGTACACAACTACGCGAAAAAGTTGGCAATCAACATATTCTCTGCGGCCTCTCAGGAGGCGTCGACTCCGCTGTCACCGCTTGCCTCCTCACTAAAGCCCTCGGTACCCCTCAAGTCCACTGCCTCCTCGTCAATACAGGACTCATGCGTACAAATGAAACACAACAAATCCAAACCCTCTTTCGCAAAACCTTTCACGTACCCCTCCGCTCCGTTAACGCCCAATCCCTCTTCTTGAACAAACTCAAAAATGTGAAAAACCCAGAAGCAAAACGCAAAATTATCGGCAAAACCTTTATTCATGTCTTCCAAAAAGAAGCCAAAAAAATATGCCAAACCATTGGACGCAATATTGAACTCCTAGCACAAGGGACTATCTATCCCGATGTCATTGAATCCGCAGGCGCAAAACATGCTCACCTTATCAAATCTCACCACAATGTAGGCGGATTGCCTAAAAAAATGAACATGGGCGTCGTGGAACCCTTACGCTCCTTATTCAAAGACGAAGTCCGCCAAATAGGGCAAACCCTCGGATTACCTAAAGAATTTTGCTTCAGACACCCCTTCCCCGGAACAGGACTCGCTGTGCGCATCTGTGCCCCAGTAACAAAAAAACGCCTCAATATCCTACGAAAAGCTGACCGCATCTTCCTAGAGGAAATCCGCACAGCAGGACTCTATGACAAAATCTGGCAAGCCTTCGCTATTCTCCTGCCCGTCAAAACCGTCGGCGTCATGGGAGATAGACGAACCTATGAGCAAACTTGCGCACTGCGTGCAGTTTCCACCCTAGACGGTATGACCGCTAAAGCTTATCCCCTAGACTTCCCCCTGCTCAATCGTATCTCAACACGCATTGTCAACGAGGTAGACGGCATTAATAGAATCGTCTACGATATCACCTCAAAACCCCCCGGCACAATTGAGTGGGAATAAGAAAATCAACAGATCATACTTAAGGTGCTTCTCATCAGAAGACAATTGACAAGGGTTCTTAAAAGAGAGAGAGAGAGAGGGTAGGGGGGTTACTCTGCTGCTTGGCGTAAAAAAATCGCCTGCTCAAGGTCCTCAAAAAGGGACTGATAAACCTTAGAGTCCAAAATAGGAAACTCCTCTATCTCATGTTGACCTTGATAATTCTCAGTACTCGAATGCACAATGGCTATTCTCACAGAGGTCCTAGACCCTATGCGTTCAATATGCGTTTGCGTTATCCATTTTGTCCGATGAACCCCTCCGGGTTTCAACAATAGCCCTATGAGACCGGGAATTGAACGCGACTTTACGGGTGTATACGCCTTGATAAAACCGCTGTTCTTATCTGCTTCTTGAATAATATACCCTTTATCTTGAAAAACACTCACCACTGACGAAAATACAATGGCGATTTCCTTATCATATTGACGAACCTGCATTTGCCTGATTTCTAGTGCCGTAGGCGGTACAGGGGAAGGCTTAGACCTAAGACATCCACTGAATAGTAAAGATAGCACCACAACACTCATCATCCAGCAACGTACCTTAAAAACACTTCCTCTCCAGCCTATAGAGCTCTTGTGTATGGTCTTTGTCATGACCTTGCCTTAAAACTGTGAAGAGCGACTTTGGAAGTCTTTGACGATTTTGTCTTTATTGAATTTGATAATCAAGGTCATCATACTTGAGCGCCTTTCCGCATAGCCTTCAGAGGAGGCGAAAAAAAAGAGAAAAGACCGCGCGGATTTCTTGCTTCTCACAATGCGTCCTGCCCGTTGATAAGTCCATACCTCTTCTCCTGAACCATCCAGCGTAGTAATGTTCGGTGCCCCAAAGGCTTCTAATATATTCGTTTGCGTCGTCTTCCCAACTTCTATAGTAAGCTGTACCATTCCGTGGGTTAGCGTATTTTTGTCTACTTTTCCCTCCTGTACCACCACCGACTGGCGGTACTTCCCGCAGCCCATGACACTGAACGCCAATACCATAATGACTATTAAACGCAATGCCATCAATACCTCAAAATTGTGAACCCCAAGAGACCGTGTCCCATAAAACCAGACAACACTTCCTTTCTTAAAAAAATAGCTCATGGTGGCTAAAATGTCAACCGCACACCCCTAACACTTTGAAGAGTGTGCCCATTTCTTTTTCTCCTGTTAACCGATTTGCGCAGGCCATCAGTTTCTTAACCTCATGAGTGTCAAGAGACCGAGACAATTGTTTCAGACGTTCAGCGAGCCCTAAGGATAGCAAAAATGCCCTTTGTGTGCGCAAAAAACTCTTCTTAACCCCCACTTGTTCCATACAGCTTAAAGCCGCCTCGAAATTCACACTTGCCGTGATATCACTGCTACCGGGAGAATCAAATATTCCCACATACTTGTGCCTCTTCACACTTTGTAGACTATCTCCATAGTGCGAACGCCCATGACCGTAATCACTCAAAACCCCACACCCTCCATAGTGCAAAAAATGGTGGGACAGATTCCTCAACCATTCGTGACGCAAGGGCGAATCCTCTAAAATATCCCCCTCGTACGCCGGTTCGCAAGGCAGACAAATCGCCTCCGGTGAACTCAATCCTCCTCCTATCCCAAAAGAGAAACACCCTCCTTCCTTCCTGACTTCACGCTCATGCCAATGCCCTTCATGCCAAACATGCTGCCGAATAGGAAAACAATCCAGTAACTCATTGGCTAAAAAAATCAGCACTATCTTAGGCAATTCCTCTAAACAGCTTATACTCCTTACCCGTACCCCAAAAGAAGACAGATACTGAAGCTGAACTTTCTGTAAAATAGGTGACGACTCCAGCATCACAATCTCCCCGCACCCTAGTACCTCAGGTCTACAACGCCGTAGCGTCCGAATAATATCCCCCATCAATATTCCGCTCCCTCCCCCTCCCTCACACAAACAAAACGATGCAGGCTTCCCCAGACCTTCCCAGCTCCCTATTACCCACAACCCTAACAATTCCCCAAATAACGAACTGAGTACCGGCGCCGTTACAAAATCTCCTCCGCGACCAAACCCTACCTTCCCACTCCTGTAATACCCCTCCTCCCCGTATAAACACTCCTCCATAAACCTATCAACCCCCATAGGATAGCTAACCCTGCCTTTCATCCCGACTCGTAGTAACACAATAAAACCCTAACAATAACAACGGCACACTTAATACCTGACCCATACTTATCCAATCAAATAGCAATCCTATCTGAACATCTGGTTCACGAAAAAACTCGCACACAATTCTCATGACACCGTACCCTATGAAAAAAATACCGCTTGTTAAACCACGATAAGACAGTACCAAACGAACCCTAATCAACACTTCCATCAATACCAATAACACCAATCCTTCTAAAAAAGCCTCATATAACTGACTGGGATGACGCACATGGGAATCAATTGACACAAACACAACACCCCATGGTACCTCTGTTATACGACCCCATAACTCAACATTGACAAAATTCGCAACGCGACCCAGACCTAATCCAACAGGGACCACAACACAAAGCGTATCCGAAAGTGCCCGTATGGAAATCTTGTGAACATAGCCATACACCAAAACCGCTACCCCAACCCCCAATAATCCCCCATGAAACGACATGCCTCCCTCATAAATCTTCAAAATGTCAAGAGGATGCTCCCAAAAATATCTAGCATTATAAAAGAGAACATAACCAACTCTTCCTCCTAAAATTACCCCTAAAAATCCCCATAATACAAAATCGTCCACCTCCTGCCTAGACAAACCAACCCGCTCACACAACCTCCTGCCACGCCACCAACCATACAATATGCCTACTACATACGCTAAGGAATACCAGCGTATCCCTATCCCCCCTAATGATAACGCTACAGGATGCGCAACCACTTCAATCATTTTTCACACCCTCCTCTTAATGCGCTCACCCCCTCATCACACACACTATATCTCTTTTCACCCAACAGGAGAATCTTCTCAACAAAAATCCTGTCATTCCCTTCCTTATTTAGGAAAGGATTAAGGGCAAAGAGCTATGATACTCAATGATACTTCAAAGAGACAAGGTTTCAATATGCTCAATCTCACAGGTGTTGGAACAAAGCTTCCGGTTGATCAAAATCCCCAGATCATTGCTACGCCTGCGGGAAAATTCCATAACGAAACCGTCAAGCTTGTCCCTTCTCCTTCCTCTCTGATACAAGATGCAGCTGAAGAGCTGTCCTTTGCTGTTGCTGAAAAAAAATCCCTCGGCCTAAAAGGCAAAATCAGGGACAAAAAGGCTTTGAAAACAGAACAATCAGGCGCTATCAGAGAATATCTCGAAAAAGTCCCAGATGTTGAAGACAAAGAATCTCTTGGCTCTTTGAGAAAAAAATTCCTAGAAGAACAGCCTCACACAGGCCAACAGCTCAAAAAATTTATTGCGCAACACTATGAAGACCCAACTCATCAATTTATCGCACTGCAATTTCTGCACAAAGAAATGGCCAAGGCGAATGCAACAGATGCTGTGGAAAGCATTGCTCTTTGTCGACAACAGCTCCTAGAAGAAAACAGTGTCTCTATTCAATCTGGTCTTAATGTTTCTCTTGATGCGGCAAAAACAGCGCAGGAAACCTCCAAAACTATTCAGTCCCTCAGAGACCATTACAGAGAAACAGTCCTCTCTCCTTCTCCTCTCTATGAGACCTATAACAAAATCCTAGAAGAATTTCGTACGCAAGAATTCGCTCAGGCCGTCTCTTTTTTGCTCAAAGCCGCAAGTAGTGATTTGCAAGCCGAAACACCGTCCACAGATACCACCCTCATTCAGCTCGCTATGCAAGATATTGCCCAATTACAGTCCCTTGTCACCACCCATGAACTGTGCGCTAGTGCACTGGAAAAAGCTAGTCATATCTATACGCTTCCTCCACAAAGCGATGCAACGCGTATGATGAAAGGTGTTCTCCCTATGACCTCAGGATTCGTAGGCGAAGAGGCAGTGGAACAGGTGAGCTTTATCCTAGCAGGCTTTGACGATGCCCTATCGTTAAATGAAAAACAGATGAGCTGTCATCTCTTCTTGCTCCATCGCTTAAACGAGGTCGTGAGCTCCATGCCAATGAAACTTTTTGAAACACCGGAAGCTTTTGAGGGCGTCAAAAGCGCTGTCCAAGAAGCTATTGATGTTGCTATTGAACAAGAAGAAAACATGTAAGGAAACAAAATGTGGCTCAATCAGGTCATTGAAGAGTTTGGAAAACAGTTAAACCTGTCAAAACTCGGATTCCACGGCAGTGATATCCTCTGCTTAGAAATGGAACAATCCGGCAAGCTCTTTATTGAAAAATGCCCCCAAGACCGACTCGTCATTTACCTCGTGCAAAAACGACCCTTTATGACGCCACAACTCCTAAAATCCGCTCTCATGAACGTTAAAACCTCAAAATCTTTCCTCGCAACCACAGGAATCAAAGGCGAGGAAGACCTCATCTTTGCTATTGATATTCCCCTACGACAAACCTCGTTGCAAAACTTAAACGCTATTATCTTACAACTCAAAGACCTTCAACAACAAACTTCTTAAACTATGGCTGTGAAACTTGACCTTTCCTTTCAAAGAGGCATCGCTGAAATCGTCTATGATAAACGGACTCACAATCAGTCTCTTCCTACCAATAGCCCTCTGCATATGATACCCTCTGCACGGGCTTGTAATGAAAAACTTAATAGTATTTTTCGCGCCCTCACCATGGATGCCGCTATCCGTAATATGCTCGTTCCCGATCTACAGGACGGCACTATCCTCAACCCTGATGTCTATGAACAGACACTGCATGGCCTCTTAAAAACACTCACGCCCTCAAACGAACCGCTACTTCAAGACCTAGCCTCCATCCTAGAACAAGAAAAAGACTTAAGAAAACTCTTCAATGCTCACCAAATGGCTTTGTTACAAGCCTAACATGAACACCCTATCAAAACGACAGATAGATTTCTTGCGTGTGCTAGGGCACTTCTATTTGAGACATGACAGCGTGGACAGAGCCTATGTCATTTTTAAGGTCTTAAAAGACAAGGTGCCAACTGATATTAATATCCTGAAATCTCTCCTTTATGCTTCCTTAGAAGTGTTTGCGTTTCAAGAAACTACTGAACTCATTGAGGACTTAAGAGAGCAGGCACAGACCGAACAAGATGTGGTCTTCGTGGAACTGATGCACAAACGCTTGTTGTACAGACAAAAACAACAAAAATCCTCAACATTACAACTCCCCCCCCCGCCTCATGGATAGAATTCAGCAATTTCTGATTCTGCTCTCAAAACGCAGTGATATTGCCCTCGCTGCTTTACTTGTAGCGGTCATTTTCATGATGATTATTCCTCTTCCCACTGTTGTGGTCGATACCCTTGTGGCTACAAACATGTCCTTTGCGGCCATCTTGCTCATGGTGGCGATGTATTTGTCTTCGCCCTTAAGCTTTTCTGCTTTTCCCGCTGTCTTGCTGGTTACCACGCTTTTCAGACTCGCCCTCTCCATTACCACCACACGCCTTATCCTCCTGCAAGCCGATGCCGGCGATATCATTGAAACCTTCGGCAACTTTGTCATCGCCGGTAATATCGTTGTGGGGCTTGTTGTTTTCTTGATTATTACCATTGTGCAGTTCATTGTCATTACAAAAGGCTCTGAACGAGTGGCTGAAGTGAGCGCCCGATTCTCCTTAGACGCCATGCCCGGCAAGCAGATGAGTATCGATGGAGATATGAGAGCCGGCGTCATCGATATGGACCAAGCGAGACATAGACGACTCCTTGTGGAAAAAGAAAGCCAGCTCTATGGCGCTATGGATGGCGCCATGAAATTCGTCAAAGGCGATGCTATTGCAGGCTTAATTATCATTGCCGTCAATATCGTTGGCGGTATCACCATTGGCACAACACAAAATGGTATGGCTACAGGGGAAGCCCTTCAAACCTATTCCATCCTCACTGTTGGAGACGGACTGGTAAGCCAAATCCCTGCTCTTTTTATTTCCATTACAGCTGGTATTATTGTCACAAGAGTCACCACAAAAGAAGACTCGAATCTCGGCGCTGATATCGGACAGCAAGTCACCAATGAACCAAGAGCCCTCTTTATTGCCTCCGTGATTTGTATTGGCTTTGCTCTTATTCCCGGTATGCCTTCGGCGATTTTTCTCATCATTGCCTTTATCACCACAACAGGTGGGTACTTTATGCTGCGATACCGTAAAACAACAGCTAGCAAAAAGAAAAAAAGCTCGTCCATGGTGCCTTCCGTTGTGGACGACGATGAGGAACACGACTCTTCCAGTGAAGACGAAAAAGAAGGCGATCTCTTTTCTCTTGCCGTTCCCCTCATGATTGATATGGATGTTGCCATGAAAGATGTCCTTAAAGTGGATATCTTTAATGAAGAACTCAAAAAACTCAGACGCGCCCTATACCATGACCTAGGCGTTCCCTTCCCCAGTATACAACTACGCTTCAATAAACGCCAACCAGCAGGAACCTACAGTATCCTCGTGCAGGAAATCCCAGTCTCTCAAGGATACCTCAAACCCGGCTTCCTCTTCGTGCGCGAAAAACAAGAAACCCTAGAAATTATGGATATCAATATGGAAAAAGGGAAAAATTTTCTCCCCTCTCTCCCCACAATTTGGGTGCAAGAAAACAAAATTAAAGAACTCAAAACCGCAGGCGTCCCCTTCCTCACCTCCTCCGGCGTCCTCTCTTACCACCTCTCCTTTGTCCTCAAACGATACGCTCAAGAATTTATCGGGCTACAAGAAACACGCTCCCTCATAGAAAAAATGGAAAAAGACTACCCCGAAATCGTCAAAGAAGTACAACGCATACTGCCCGTCCAAAAACTCACTGAAATCTTCCAAAGACTAGTCTCAGAAGATGTCTCCATCCGTAACCTAAGAGCTATCTTTGAACTCATCATAGAATGGGGACAAAAAGAAAAAGACGTCGTCGTCCTCACAGAATACGTCCGTAACGGCTTAAAACGACAAATAAGCTTCCAACACGCCGGTATTCAAAACATTCTTCCCGCTTACCTCTTCACCCATGATGTGGAAGACACAATTCGTAACGCTATTAGACAAACCTCCGCCGGCAACTACCTCGCCCTAGACCCGGAAACCTCCGCAAGCTTTATCAAACGCGTCAAAGAGGCCGTCGGCTCACTCTATGCCCACAACCAACCCCCTGTCCTCCTCACCTCCATGGATGTTAGACGATATGTCCGCAAAGTCCTTGAAAAAGACCTCTTTGAACTCCCCGTTCTCTCTTACCAAGAACTCACCTCAGATATCACTGTACAGCCTCTTGCGAAAATTGAACTCTCATGAGCGCGCAAAATACCATTGAAGAACCAGAAGTCCTAGAAAAAACTCCTCCGGAAAAACAGGAGGACAAAGAACAAATTCCAACAAAAGAAACACCGCAAATAGAGGCGACAACAAAAGAAACCCCGCAAAAAGAGGAAGAACCGCCCCCGCCTGCAATAGAGCCTTTAGAAGGGCAACTGATGTTAAAAGTTTTGTCAGGGCCTCATTTAGGGGGAGAAATCCCTCTTGAAACAGGCTCTTATGTCATAGGCAGTGATATCTCCTGTGATGTTGTGCTCAAGGATGAACAGATAGTCCTCAAACATGCCCTGCTTGAAGTGAAAGACGGGTGCTTTTTTATCAGAGGGCTTGATGGCGGGGTCATTGCCTCTTCGTCTTCTATTCCTGAGCATACCTCAACCGCACTTGCTCCGTATAGTCCTATTCTTATTGGTAATACCTATTTTACGCTTGGCAATACGCAAGGAGAATGGGACAAAGTTCAGATTCCCCTGCCTCAACAACAAGAGAAAAGCGCGGAAGAGGAAAACCAAGTCGTTCTTCCGCCTAAAGGTCTCAATTGGAAAGGCCTTCTGAAAAAAGGGAAGAGCAAACTTGTGCTGAAGCTCTTAGGCGTAGGGGTAGCAGGCGTGGTAGGCAGTACCTTCTTCTTTTTGCGCTCTCCCGCACCTCCCGTAGTGCGCCCTTGGAGTGAAGGAAAAGCACTCGCAACCATAGAAGAACTCCTCAAAGAAAGAGAGGTGGTCTATGTCTCTGTGGAAAAAGCGGAAAACAAGACCCTCCTTATCACTGGATGGGTGGAAACAGGCGTTCAGAAACGCTTGCTCGAAGAAGACATTAACGCCATAAAACGAAAAACCCTCTGGACAGAAGACCGTATCAACATCCAAATCCAAGCCGCAAAAATTGTCCACTCCTCTTTGGAATCCGCTCTTTCCGCTCTTAAAGTCAACGCCACTGTAGACTATGAACCACCGGGCACTTTCCTCTTAACTGGACAAGTCAAAGACCAAGACCTCAAAGAAAAAATTACCCAAGACCTCCTCAGACAAATCCCACAGATTCAACTGAAAAATGCCCTCACCCTCCTGCAAAAAAAAGACCCCGCTCCTTATTTTGATATCGTAAGCGTGAGCATGGGGGAAATACGCTATGTTGTCCTCAGAGATGGACAAAAATATTTGGAAGGCGCGGTGCTCCCCGGTGGATGGAAAATTGTAGGAATTCAATCCACCTACATTCTCATTAAGAAAAAAGACAAACAGATTATTTACAAATTTATGGCAACATAAAAGCTTCACTATCAATTTTTTTCAATTTATCAAAGGGAGACCATGAGTTCAACATTAGACTTTGCTAGGATTAGTAATAAACTTGGCGCTGTTAGCCAAAAGCACGAAGAAGGCCTAGAGACACAAATTGCTAAAGGGGATACCTCCACCAAGGGCTTGTTGCAAATGCAGCAAACCATGCAACAATGGAGTACTGCTGTATCGCTGGAAAGCCAAATGATTAAGACACTAGGCGACTTGCTCAAAAGTATTGTCCAAAAAATGGGATAATATACTATACAGAGTGCATACGCATAGCGTATAAAGAGATAGGGAGACACTGTTCACTTCTCTTGCTTATGCCGCCTTTATCGCCTCATCTTAGTATCTACAAGCCTCAGATTACGTCTGTTTTATCAATCCTGCACAGGATAACAGGGGTTGTGGCGTTGTTGGTTTTCTTAGAAGGCCTGTTGTGGCTTCTTGCTCTTGCCACGGGGGAGCGGTATTTTATTTGGCTTAAGGCTCTGTTCACCTCTCCTTTGGGTCTTGGGGTTCAGTTAGGCATGACTTGGTGTGTTTTTTATCATTTTTATAATGGGGTGCGTCATTTATTTTGGGATGTGGGGCTTGGGTTTTCTTTAAGAGTCGTGACGCGTTCTGGCATAGCAGTTTTGTTGTTGACGTTTTTGTCTTGGGGGTGTTGGTGGTGGGCTTGGTGGAGGGTAGGATGACAGAGGATTCTTCTTTGAGTGTAGCGACGCGCGGGTTTATCTTGCAACGTTTGAGTGCTCTTGGGCTTGTGCCTTTTATGGTGGGGTTTTTTTGTCTTCCTATTTTGAAGTCTTTTACGTTTGATGAGGTGGTGCGGCTTTTAGGTCATCCGTTGAGTGTTGGCACTGTATGGATAGTGACGGGTGTTGTTTTGCTTCATGGGTATCTTGGGGTTATGTGTATTATTGAGGATTACACGCGCGGGTGGTTACGATTTACCTTATGGGTTTTGGTTTGGGTTTTGTTATTGGTGGTATTGGTGGTAGTGGTGGTGTGTGAGTTGTATCTTATGATGAGAGGGGTGGTGTAGGGATATGGGGTATCAGGTAGAGTACCATGAGTGTGATGTTGTAGTTGTGGGGGCTGGGGGAGCGGGGTTACGTGCGGCTATGGGGGCGGCGGGAGCGGGGTTGAAGACGGCTTGTGTGACGAAGGTGTTTCCGACGCGTAGTCATACGGTGGCGGCGCAAGGGGGGATTTCTGCTGCTTTAGGCAATTGCGGGGAGGATCATTGGACTTGGCATATGTATGATACGGTGAAGGGGTCGGACTGGCTTGGAGACCAGGATGCTATTGAGTATCTCTGTAGGCATGCTAAGGAGGCGGTATTGGAGCTTGAGCATTTTGGGGTCCCCTTTAGTCGTACGAAGGAGGGGAAGATTTATCAGAGGGCTTTTGGGGGGATGACCACGCATTTTGGTGGCAAGCAGGCTTTTCGCACTTGTGCGGCGGCTGATAGGACGGGGCATGCGCTTTTACAGACTCTCTATGGGCAGGCGTTGAAGCATGGCGTTCAGTTTTATATTGAGCATTTTGTTTTAGACCTTTTGATGGACGAGGGGGTGTGTCGAGGTGTTGTGTCTTGGGATTTGATGGATGGGGTGTTGCATGTTTTTAATGCTGGGGTGACGATTCTTGCTACGGGAGGATATGGTCGTGCGTATTATTCTTGTACTTCTGCCCATACCTGTACGGGAGATGGGGGGGGGATGGCGTTGCGTGCTGGTCTTGGGCTACAGGATATGGAGTTTGTACAATTTCATCCTACGGGTATTTATGGGGTTGGTGTGTTGATTACGGAAGGGGCGCGGGGCGAGGGGGGGCGTCTTATGAATAGTGAGGGAGAATACTTTATGGCGAATTATGCGCCGAAAGCCCACGACCTTGCTAGTCGCGATGTGGTGAGCCGGGCGATTACCATAGAGATACTCAAGGGGCGGGGTGTTGGCGAGAAAAAGGACCATATGTATTTAGACCTTAGGCATCTTCCTGCGGAGATTTTACAGAAACGTCTTCCTGGGATTACGGAGGCGGCGGCGATTTTTGCGGGCGTGGATGTTGAGCGCACAAAAGTCCCTGTGGTGCCTACTGTTCATTACAATATGGGGGGAATCCCTACCAACTGGAAGACGCAAGTGCAGGTGAAAACGGGAGGCTCACTCTCTTCTGTGGCGGGACTTTTGGCTGTTGGGGAAGGGGCTTGCGTTTCCGTTCATGGTGCTAACAGATTAGGCTCTAACTCTTTGGTAGACCTTATTGTTTTTGGTAAAGCCGCTGGGTCTTTCTGTGGGGAGACCCTGTCGCCTGCCCACTCCCGCCCCCCTGTACCGAAACACACCATAGAAGCTGTCCTTGAGCGTTTCAATCAACACAGACAGGCAAAAGGGGGACACCCTGTCGCCTCCTTAAGAGAGACACTACAACGCGTTATGCAAGACCACTGCGGCGTGTTCAGAACACACCTCTTGCTACAACAAGGGGTGGAAAAACTCCAAGCCCTAGTGACAGAACGCCACATTGTAACGGATAAATCCTTAATCTGGAACTCTGATTTGGTGGAAAGCTTGGAACTTGACAACCTCCTGCAACAGGCGCTCGTCACCATCACAAGCGCTCTCAAACGAACAGAAAGCCGCGGCGCCCACGCAAGAGAAGACTTCCCAGACAGAGATGATAAACAATGGATGGTACATTCCCTAGCCTCCTTAGAGGAACACGGAAACGTCTCCTATGACACCACCCCTGTCCATAACTTCACCCTCTCCAAAGATATTGACCCCATCCCACCGCAAAAACGAATGTACTAACTCAACACAACAAAATCCCATATGTTTCGATTGCCTCCAGACTCAAGAGTGAAAAAAGGGAAAACCTTTCCGCCCTGTTCTTCCTCCACATCCCTCCTGACTTTCAAAGTCTATCGGTACAACCCTGATACAAAACAAAACCCAAGAATGGATACTTACCAAGTTGATACCTCCTCTTGCGGTAGAATGGTGCTAGATGGACTCATTTATATCAAAGATACTATAGACCCAACCCTCACCTTTCGCCGCTCCTGTAGAGAAGGCGTCTGTGGCTCTTGCTCTATGAATATCAATGGAGTCAATACCCTCGCTTGTACTGCACCCATGACAAAAAAACCCCTCACCATTACCCCGCTCCCGCACCTCCCCGTCGTCAAAGACCTTGTGCCTGACCTCACACACTTCTATGAACAATACGCCTCTATCCAACCTTGGCTGCAAAATAAAAACCCCCCTTCTCAAAAAGAACACACGCAATCTCCTCAAAAGCGCCAAAAACTCGATGGCCTCTACGAATGTATCTTATGTGCCTGTTGCTCCACTGCTTGCCCAAGCTATTGGTGGAACCCTGACCAATACTTAGGACCTGCCGCACTCCTAAATGCCTACAGATGGGTGATCGACTCAAGAGATACCCAAACAAACTCAAGACTGAACCGCCTAGATGATGCCTTCAAACTTTACCGCTGTCATACCATCTTAAATTGTACCAAAGCTTGCCCTAAAGGACTCAATCCCGCTAAAAGTATCGCCCAACTTAAAAAAATGATGGTCAAAAAAACCCTATAACCCCGTGCAACTCCAAACTTCCCCCTCCTGATTTTCCAGTAACTTCTTCACCTCCACAGCAGCCGGAAAACTATAGTTGATATCACCACGCTCCTGTAACGTCTTCGCTAAAAGCGAAACCTTCGCCTTAACATCAACCTCACAACTATCACTGTTGACCTCAATGGTGATAGTCTTCCCTAAATCTAGCATGTCTCCATCCAGTAAAATCTTAAAATGCTCAACCCCCACAGTACGAATCTTAATGGTATTCTCCTCCTCTAAAGAGGCTACGATTTCTTCCCAATCCTCATTCTCATTCCCATTGCTTAGTAACTCAAGCCAGTAAAACAGCAAGGCCTTATTCTTAACAGGCCATAACTCCTTCCCCCTCTTGCCCATACCATTGCGCGTGTAGACACGGGTCTTGGTGTGCCACACCACCGTCTTAGGCCTGCTCTCCCGCTTATGGTGCTTAAGCCACACCGTAGCCGCTGTGTTGCGCACCACACTTTCCACTTCATCCCCCGCTAACCAAGCCACAGGGTCCGCAATAATCAGTGATGCCCTATGGGGATCATAGTCCCTTATATGGTGCCCCTTGCCTTTATGAAGAAAGAGTTCCGATACATAGCCCCCTTGATAGGTCTCTTGTAAAGATAATAAAGACTTGAAAAATTTTACCGTCTCTTTATGCCTGTCATAAGCGCTATCATACTCACCAACCTGAAGCAGTATCGGAAGATTATACAGGTTTTTTTTATTCGTCCAGTTGTGATGACCAGCTGACATGTTCACAGCAGCAAATCGATCGGCCATGCGAGTGGAAATGTTGTAAACACCGTCTCCTCCCGCTGAAAAGCCTAGCAAATACACGCGGTTCGGGTCTGCTCCCTCTAAGGCTATCATGTTCTCAATCAACCTATCATACAGCGGAAAAGCCCCCCAAACAAAATGGAGATTCCATGTGTTGGTAATCCCACGCGTCGCAACATACAACCCTTCTCCCCCCTCTTTATAATACACTTGCATATGACGGTACTGGGCATCATTCAATTTCGCTCCCGCCGCCCCGCCTCCATGTAAGGCAATGTACAACGGAAGCTGCTTGCCGTCTTGCACTCTGTCTAAGTGAAACCTCATGGTATAGTCATTGAAGGTTAAAGCCCTTTCTTCATGCTCCTTTAAGCGGGGTTTATCAGACCTTACCTTCTGAAGATAGGCTTTCCAAAGACTTTTTTTCGTCGCGTCAATGTCTGCGCTTTCCAAGAGGCGCGTACTCTTGAGGCTCTCTTCAAAAGTCACCCCCCCCGCCTCTCCTATCAAGGCAAAAAGACTCACTATCAAGAGGATTTTGTACACGTATACTTGGTATACTTGGTTTCAGAATTGCCTTAGCTCTTAGAATAGAGGATAACGCTTAGCAAGTAAAGGCAGGAGTATCTTAAGATTTTTTAGGAGGGCGCCCCTTTGAGAAGGATTCATAAATGGATTCCTGTTTTGCGTCCTTATGGTTTGGGTTTAGAGATTGATAGAGCGATTCATAGAGAGTATCGTCTTTCTCTACCCCTTCACGGTGAAGGGCGGCCGTGTCATAAGGAGACTCTACAGCTTCACGGTGAAGGGCAGCCGTGTCATAAGGAGACTCTGCTGCTTCACGGTGAGAGGCAGCCGTGTCATAAGGAGACTCATAGTTGTCTTGTTCTGTTGTAGGGGGTTGTTGCCTGCGGACTTCTATGGGGTCTAAATAGTTATCTTGTTCTGTTGTAGGGGGTTGTTGCCTGCGGACTTCTATGGGGTCTAAATAGTTATCTTGTGCTGTTGCGGGGGGTTGTTGCCTGCGGAGGTCTATGGGGGCTAAATAGTCGTCTTGTTGTGTATTTTGACGGCCTTCCCTTACCTCTAAATAATCAGGAGATTGATGTTGTAGGGGTCTGTCATAGTTATTGGTTGAGGAGGACCTTGCATGGGGAGCAGGTCTTTCATAAGTGTCTTGGTTAAGAGCTTCTGCCGCCGGTGCCCTTTGTAGCGTTTCTGTTCTAGGGCTTCTTGAAGGTGCACCTTGCGGTAATTGGGGGAGTGGGTCGAAGGCAGACCTTGAGCTTTGTGTCCTGAAGGGCAAGTGTTGGTTATGGAGGCGAGTGGAGCGTGGAGGTAGTGCCGGTGGTTGGTCGAAGTTCAGGCTTGTGGAGCGTGGAGGTGGTGCCGGTGGGCGGTCTCTGCGCAGGCGTGGAGGTAGTGCCGGTGGGCGGTCACTTGGGTTACTTGCAATGGCTTTGCGGTGACGGAGGGCTACGCCTACCTCATCAAAAGAGGCTACTGGTCTACTGACATTAATGTTTTGGTGTTTAGGCTTGACCATGCCTATTGCCCGTTGGAATAACCCTTTCTTTTGGGAAGTCTTAGGGGACTTCGCGGAATCAGTGGAAGCAGGGACAGGTGTTGAGGAAGTCGGCGGAAGAGGTCTGTTTGTGCGTCCTATGGTCATGGTCTTGTCTCTATAGTTAAAGGAATGATAAGTGAAAAGAGTCTGGGGTTAAGAAGAGCTAGGGTGCTTCGAGGGTTTAGGAAAAAGTTTTGGCGGAGGACCCTTTGAAGGCTTATGAGCATCGGGAGACTTAAGCTTTCCTCTTAATTCTGCCATGACATCGCCATGGGCTTTTGCTATAGGAGGCTTTGGCGTGTTGGGGGTCTTGTGTGTGCTAGTAGTGAAAAGGGCTTCAGCATGCTCAGGGGCTTTGGTGTTGACATACTCAGGTACATTATCATTATAGGGTTCATAGGGTTCCTCATACTCAGATTGTGCTGTGGTGTTGACATACCCAGATTGTGATTTGGTGTTGACATACCCAGATTGTGCTGTGGTGTTGACATGCTCAGGTGCATTGAGTTCAGCATACTCAGGTTGCACTTTGGTGTTGATATACTCAGGTTGTGATTTGGTGTTGATATACTCAGGTTGCACTTTGGTGTTGATATACTCAGTACCATAAGGTTTAGTATGCGAAGACGCACTATGGGTTGATATCAGTACCATAAGGTCAGACGCACCATAGGATTCAGCATACTCAGACGCACCATAGGATTCAGCATACTCAGACGCACTATAGGATTCAGCATCCTCAGATGCACCATAGGGTTCAGCATACTCAGATTGCCCTTTTGTGTTGACATACTCAGGTTGGGCTGTGATGTTGACATACGAGGGGGTATAGGAGTTCCTATGATCCTGTTGCTTATGGAGTGGTGAATCTACAGGATGAAGATAGCCATCAGAGTCTGTTTGCGTTCTTATGTTAGCGTATTGTGCTTTGGTTTTTATCTGTTTTAGGCGGTCGTAATTGTCTGTGCTTTCATAGTGTGCATTGTCGACGGTGACTCTTTTTGCTTTAGGATGAGAGAAGGATTCTTTTTTTCGCAGAGCTCTAATTGGGGCTCCTAGTTTTGAGGTGAATCGTGAGAAGAGTGTCTTTTTCTTTTTGCGGTCGCTTTTGTCACTAAGAGGTTCACTGTATTGGGGTTCACTGTATTGTTGGGTCTGTGGCAAAGGGGCTCTGTGCGTGTGTATAGCCCTTGTGGTTGTTTGCGTTTTGTGAGGTAGCGGCAGCGGGGGTGGCGGGTAGGAAGGATGGGCTCTGTGCGTCTGTGTAGCCCTTTTGGTTGTTTGCGTTTTGTGAGGGGGCGGCAGCGGGGGTGGCGCGTAGGAAGGAGGAGGAAGGATTGGGCGGTTTGGCTTTGGCATTACTAGGGTTTTAATTGTGTACGTTTGAGTGGTTTTGCCGCCACGGGTGGAGGCTGGTTAGAAGAGGCTTGAGCTTTTGCTTTTTCCGCTGTTTTTTCCGCAAGCTTTTTCTTTAACTCTTCCATCACATCCGGTTTTGGCGGTTCTTTTGGTAGAACGGATTTTTTGAGTATTACTGGTTGTGCTGTAGAAGGGAGAGGCGGTAGTGGTGGTGGCGGCGGCACTTCCCCATGAGTGGTAAGGGGCGGCGGCGGTGGTGGTGGCAGTTCTTTATTGGATGGGATTGCTAGGTAATCTGGTGGCGGTGGCAGTTCTTCATTGGATGGGATTGCTATGTAATCTGGCGGCGGTGGCAGTTCTTCATTGGCAACAGGGGAGTGGTGAGCAACGATTCCTTTTTTTTGGAGTTTTGCCTCCAATTCTCCTATCAAGTCCAGTTTTGGCGGTGGTAGAGGAGTAGCGGATTTTTTGAGTATTACTGGTTGTGCTGTAGAAGGTAGAGGCGGTAGTGGCGGTGGTGTCGGCACTGACCCATGAGCGGCATGAGAAGGCGGCGGCGGTGGTGGTGCGGAAGCTACTGTTGCGTCTGGGACACGAGAAGCGAGGGGCTGTTGATGAGAGAGCGTTCTGGTAAGGTTTTTTGGCAATGGGATAGCTTTCTTAGGGAAAGCACCTCTCTTAGGGGCTTTGGATTGATTTTTTGACGGGAAGGCGAGGGACTCTGCAGGGGGCTGGGGATTTGAGACTTTGATTTTTGGCATTGTTGGAAGTTCTCTGTGGGTTGTGGGTTTTAGTTAGGGGGATTTTTTTTGGGGAATGGCAAATAAAGGCTTTCCTTGAGTCTTTGGGGCTGATTTTTCCCTAAGAAAGCTTTCCATGGTCTCATAATTACCGACAAGCGGGCGTTTCTGAGGCTGTGTCTTGTTCTTGAGAAAATCCTCTCTTGGTTGTCCCATAAAATTCTCAAAGGTGACAAAATCTTCGTCGTCATGCAAAGTATCGTAAGTATTTTCTTGCGTGTTGCCCTGTGGTAAAGCTTTGTCATGATGCAAAGTATCGTAAGTATTTTTGTCCTGTTGTTGGAAAGGCGGTGGTGCGGCTTTAGCTGCACCTTGCTTAGGCGGAAGAGGCGGTGGTTTCCCTGTAAGAGCCTCTCCTATTACACTGTATTGTCCTTGTGGAGGCTGTGCGAGTGACTCATTGCGTGGGGGAAGCTGTGGTTTCCCTGTAAGAGCCTCTCCTGCCAGACTGTATTTTCCTCGGGGTTTTGGTGCGAGTGACTCATTGCGTGGGGGAAGCTGTGGTTTCCCTGTAAGAGCCTCTCCTGCTAGACTGTATTTTCCTTGTGGTTGCTGTGGTTTCCCTGTAAGAGCCTCTCCTGCTAGACTGTATTTTCCTTGTGGTTGCTGTGGTTTCCCTGTAAGAGCCTCTCCTGCTAGACTGTATTTTCCTTGTGGTTGCTGTGGTTTCCCTGTAAGAGCCTCTCCTGCTAGACTGTATTGTCCTTGTGATTGCTGTGTGCGTGATTCATTGCGTGGGAGAAGCTGTGGTTTCCCTGTGCGATTCTCTCCTATCAGACTGTATTGTCCTTGTGGAGGCTGTGTGCGTGACTGATTGCGTGGGAGAGGATGTGAAGAAGAATTTATGAAAGTTTTAGGGAGAGGGTGACTTCTTCCTTCGGCATCTATTTTGTTCGTGAGAGATTGATTATCGAGGTGCTGAATGCCCCTGCGTGGTGGTTGGTGTTGTGCCAGTGACTGATTGCGTGGGAGAGGCTGTGGTTTCCTTGTGAGAGTCTCTCCTTGTGGTGGTTGGTGTTGTGCCAGGGACTCATTGCGTGGGGGAGGCTGTGGAGGAGAATTTATGAAAGTTTTAGGGAGAGGGTGACTTCTTCCTTTGGCATCTATTGTGTTCGTGAGAGCGGGATTATCGAGATGCTGAATGCCCTTGCGTTGAGTCAGTTTTTTCTGCCCAGTAGCAGAAGCGGAGTCTTTTGAAAAAAAATTTGCAATCTTGCTAGGAATCCCTTTCGTAAACCGCCCAGCATGGCTTGATTTCTGCTCAGCAACCTTTTCTGCAGGGGGGGGTATAGCAGTTGGGTCTGTTCTAGGTGGAGGAGGTTTGATCTTAGGAGTCATGAAAAGAGAAAATCATTGATTAATAAGCGCATAATAAAGTAAAATCTTTAATACTAGGTGAACTCATCTTGGCTACGCTTCTTGTCACGTTGTCTTCTTTCTGTTATGATGCTTTCCTTACAGGAGAAAGTGATGCGGGTGTAGCTCAGGGGTAGAGCATAACCTTGCCAAGGTTAGGGTCGTGAGTTCGAATCTCATCACCCGCTCTTGCTTCTCTTCTAAAGAGATATCATGAGAAAAAACGGGATACACAACCATCCATTAGGGGTCAAAACAAGGAAAAGAAAATAACTGGTAATGTCATTTATGAAACAGCAATCTCACAATACTTTGCGTCATGAGCGTCTTCCCTGTGGGGTGACCTTTGTGACGGAACACCATCCGTCTTTGCAAACACTTTCTACTGGTATCTGGATTAATGCCGGCGCAGCGCAGGAAAAAAAGACCCAAAATGGCTTTGCTCACTTCCTTGAACATATGTGCTTTAAGGGAACGAAAAAACGCAACTGTCAAGAGATTAGTCGCGACATCGAAAATAACGGCGGCTATGTCAATGCCTATACCTCCCGTGAACATACCGCTTATTACATTCATGGGTTAAAAGAACACATGACCTCATTGCTTGAGATTCTTTCTGATATGGTCTTAAACTCTTCTTTTCCGCAACTCGAACTTGAGCAAGAACGCAAAGTTGTCCTAGAAGAAATCCGTATGTACAATGATAAACCTTCTGCGATTGCACTGGTGAACCTTGATAAAGCCGCTTATGGCGATACCCCTATGGGACGCTCCATTTTAGGACCAGCACGTACAATTGAAAACTGCTCTCAAGAGGATTTACGGACTTTTGTGCAACACTTCTATGGCCCCAGCAACATTATTGTGGCAATGGTTGGCAATCTCAATCATGACAAAATGGCCCAAGTGGTCAATGGCCTCTTTCAACAGGCGAAACAGGTCTCTCTAGTCAACGCGAAAACCTATCCCTTTAAGGGCAAGCGGTTAGTGGCAACGAAAAAAGATATTGAACAAGTCCATCTTGCTCTTGCTGTGCCTGCCCTGACTGTGCTTGACGAAGGCTATTATAGCGCTCTTGCTATGGATTATGCTTTAGGCTCTGGTATGGCCTCAAGACTGTTCCAACGCGTCCGCGTCAAAGAAGGTCTTGCCTATGCCGTCAAAAGCTTCCTGTATAATGATACCACTTTCGGTATGCTTGGTGTCTATGCCGGCACAAGCCCCGATAAAGCCCTGAAATGTCTCAATATTATTAGAGAGACATTGCGCACTTTTGCTGCCTCTATTACCCTTGAAGAAATCAAAAGAGGGATTGCTCAAATTAAACGCGATATCTTTTCCGCTTTTGAAAATCCAGACTCAAGAGCTCGCCAAATCGCTGTACAAACCCTTCACTATGGGAAACCCCTTACACAAGAAGAAATGTTGCTAAAATTGCAAGCGGTCACGGCAGATTCTATTCAAGATGTTGCGGAACGGTTACTAGGGAAGATAGCAACTACTGCCTTTTCTGTCGTGGGGCCTGAAGACTTTATGAAAAAACACGATTTAAGTCTCACCCTGTAAAAGCTCTAACCCGCTTTCAGAGGGGGCTCAAACAACCCTAGACCAGATACGCTTGTAAAGACGGTACACCAGAAACGTCAAGACCAATAGAAACGCTAAGACCTTAAATCCTAAGCGGTGACGGGCGTCCCTATGGGGTTCTGATACCCAAGCGAGAAAGCTAACCACATCCTTTGCCATTTGTTCAATGGTAGCTTTTGGTGGGGTCTCCTCTTCTAGGAAAGAATAATCCGCTATGTCCTCTGTTAGGGGTGGTGGCATGGACAAGGCGGCACCAAGGGCAGTATTGTAAAACTGTCCTGCCGAGAGTTTCACCTCAGGAGGGGGAGGGTCAAGATAGCCTAGTAGCAAACTATAGAGCATATCTTCTCCATGAGACTTCACCCTTAAGGATAAATCAGGAGGAAATGCGCCGTTATTGGCTGCGCGTGCGGCTTTTTCGTTGGCGTAAGGGGAGGGGAAAATGTCTGAAGGACGCGCTGGACGGCTAAACATTTCTCCCTCCTCGTCGGGGCCGTCTTCTACTTCCCATGAAGAGGCTAACTCTTTGATTTGACTCGCTGAAAACCCTATGCTCGCTAGGGAACGAAAGGAGAAAAAATTGAGACTATGACAGGTGCCGCATACTTGTGAAAAGACCAAAAACCCACGTTGAGCAGCGGCTTTATCATACAGACCGAAGGGCTTGCGCTGGTGAGGCCAGTAAGACTTTAGGATGACCCCTTCAGAGGCACCATAAGCCACCGCGCACAATAATAAACACACGCAACCCACTATTCCGTTTCTTACAGACCTCATTTCTTGAACTCTCTTTCCTTAGGTCTTGGCATATTTTTAGCAAGAGGGGGCTTTTTTTGTGTGACGGCTTCATAAATTGAGGCGGGCAAAGGGCGCGGAGTCTCAAACTTGCCTGACAGGGGTAAAATGAGTAAAAAATGTGCGAAATAATAGGCGGTTGCAAGGCGACTGAGAACAAGATGAATACCTTCCGGCTGTTGTGACCCTGTGTAGCCTAGCACTAAGCAGCTCAGGACAAATAACCAAAAAAACTGCCTGTATATAGGACGAAAAGAACAAGACCTTACAGGAGACCTATCCAACCATGGCAACAAGAAGAGAATGCTTAGGGAGGCAAACATCAGAATGACGCCGCCGAGTTTATCTGGTATAGACCGCAAAATGGCGTAAAAGGGGAGAAAATACCATTCCGGCATAATATGCTCTGGTGTCACAAGAGGGTCGGCAGGCAAGTAGTTATCAGGATGACCAAGTAAATTCGGGACATAGAAAACGAAATAGGCAAAGATGATGCCGAAGACACAAAAGCCTAATAGGTCTTTTACTGTGTAAAAAGGGTGGAAGGGTAGGGTGTCTTGCTTCCCTTTTTTGTCAATGCCTAGGGGATTGTTAGAACCATGCTGGTGAAGGGCGATGATGTGCAAGAACACAAAGCCTACAATGATAAATGGGAAAAGATAGTGGAGACTGAAAAATCTTTGCAATGTGGCATTGTTCACTGAAAATCCTCCCCATAGCCATGTGACAATACTCTCTCCCACTAAAGGCAGTGATGAGAACAGGTTTGTAATAACAGTCGCTCCCCAAAAACTCATTTGTCCCCAGGGGAGAACATACCCCATAAAGGCTGTGATAATCATGAGAATCAACAATATCACGCCTACTATCCATAAAAGCTCTCTGGGATATTTATAAGAGCCGTAGTATAGCCCGCGAAAGATATGCAGATAGATAGCAATGAAAAAGAAAGAGGCACCATTGGCGTGCATATAGCGCAATAACCATCCATAATTCACATCACGCATAATATGCTCCACAGAGGCAAAGGCATAGTCCACATGAGGGGTGTAATGCATGGCTAACACAATGCCGGTGAGGATTTGAAGCATCAAGATTAACCCTGCTAAGGAGCCAAATTGATACCAAATATTCAGATTTCTAGGGGTTGGGTAATCGCCAACGAAGGCGTTGATTGTGCTAAAAATCGGCAAGCGGTATTCAATCCAATCATGGAGTTTTTTGAACATCTTACCCCTCCTGCTCTTTTATTCCTATTACAATGGTGGTGTCATCTACAAAGGTATAGGGCGGAATGGGAAGATTCTTCGGGGCAGGTCCTTTGCGCACACGTCCAGAGGTATCGTAATGGGAGCCATGACAGGGACAAAACCAACCATTGTAATCGCCTTTCGCCCCAAGTGGCACGCAGCCAAGATGTGTACAAACCCCTACCACAACAAGCCATTTTGGGTTTAGGACTCTACTTTTATCTGTAGCAGGGTCTGGCGTCTTAGCCTCATCTCCTGATTGAGCGGCTAGTATTTCCTCTTTTGTCCTGTGTCTCACGAACACAGGCTTTCCTTGCCACAACACTGTTAGGGATTGTCCCTCTTCTATGGGGGATAAATCCACCTCTGTGGTGGAGAGTGCTAACACATCCGCTGACGGATTCATCTGAGCTACAAAAGGCCACAGAAAACTTACCCCCCCTGCTACTGCAAATGTGCCCGCTGATATCAGTAAAAAATCACGACGACCTTTGTCTTGTACGCCGTCAAAAGCTAAGGACTTGTTATCTTTTTTCATCACGTCTTTTCACCAGCATACCCGCACCCTTTAGAAAATATTGCTCCTTTGTATCGTAATATAGATATAATATAGTATTACATACTATTGATAAATCAATAACTGGCTTTGTAGAAAAATTTTTCCTTGTTCCCTTATACAAAACACTGTATCCTTTGCTGAGAACACATGTAGCTATGGGCATTTCCATAGGGCAGGCTACAGAGGATGAACTAGGTAAACATGGAAATTTCTATTCGGCAACTGATGGAAGCGGGCGTTCATTATGGGCACCAGACTCATCGGTGGAACCCTAAAATGGCGCCGTATATCTATGGAGAGAGAAATGGTGCGCATCTTCTCAATCTAGGCTTCACTCTTCCCATGCTTAAGGTTGCTCTTAAGAAGGTAGAGGATGTTGTGGCTCAAGGGGGTACTATCTTGTTCGTTGGCACAAAGACACAGGTAAGGCCTCATATTAAGGAGTTTGCTGAACAGTGCTTACAGTTTTATGTCAATCACCGGTGGCTCGGGGGCATGCTGACGAACTGGCAGACGATTTCTCAATCTTTAGGGCGGATGGAGGCTCTTGAGAAAACACTAGCCTCTG
Source organism: Alphaproteobacteria bacterium (assembly GCA_965222575.1). Lineage (GTDB taxonomy): Bacteria > Pseudomonadota > Alphaproteobacteria. The sequence goes on along the minus strand of OZ244958.1, from coordinate 226,834 downwards.
ATACCACAGGCTTAGTCAAAAAAGAGCTACTCTCTATCAAACGGCGTGTACAAAAGTATCAACGTTCCTTGGGTGGTATTCGTAAAATGAAAGCGCTGCCTAATCTCCTCATTGTCATGGATGTGAACAAAGATAGAATTGCTGTCAAGGAAGCCAATAAGGTTGGCATACCTGTTGTGGGGATTTTGGATACGAATTCAGACCTTGAGGGCATTGATTTTCCTGTGCCGGGAAATGATGATGTGACGCGGTCTCTTGTGCTTTATTGCAATCTTTTCGCAAGGGCTGTGCTCATGGGACTTGAACGGCATATTGCTGTGAGCAAAGAGCAGGAAGAGCAAGCTGATGATGCTAGCAGTACTCAGGGGCTACCGCCACAAGAGACAACGCGTGTGCCTGTTGTGAGAACAGGGGTTATTCCTGTAGAGGTGAGAGGGGGGATACGCCGTCGTCAAACAGAGGAGAAAGCAAAAGGTCAGACAGAGGAGAAGGATGCAAAAGAGGACTAAGTCTTTTTCTTCTGAAGCACTTTTAGCGTTGCGGCGGCAAACGGGTGTGGGGATTTTGGATTGTAAGAAAGCCTTAGAGGAAGCGGGCGGTGATGGGGCGGAAGCAGTGGCATTGCTGCGTAAAAAAGGCGTAGCGAAGGCGGCATCAAGAGCCATGCGTGTTGCCCTAGAAGGCCTTGTGTGTGCACTTGTCAATACTGAAGCGACCCGTGCTGTGCTGGTAGAGATTAATGCAGAGACAGATTTTGTTGCCCGTAATAAAACCTTTCAAACCCTTGTCCAACAGGTAGGGCAAGCGGCTTTAATCCTGAAGGGTGACCTTACTGTTTCCACCTTGCTCAAGGCTTCCCTTCCTGAGAAACCGGACTTTACTGTTGCACAAGCCCTACAGGAGACCATGGCGTCTGTTGGAGAAAATCTTGCTCTTGCAAGAGTCGCTTCCCTCAACACGTCACAGGGCGTCATCGCTTCCTATGTCCATAATGCTTACGCGGAAAATCTCGGTCGCATTGGCGTCCTAGTGAGTATATGTCACAAAGACAATAACGCTTCTGACCTTGGACGCAAAGTCGCTCTACATATTGCGGCAAGTGCTCCTGTTGCGGTGGATGTGGAAAGCTTAGACCCAACCCTTATCCAACGCGAACAACAAATACTCACGGAACAGGCAATAGCCGCAGGGAAACCGAAAAAACTCCTCTCTAAGATAGTGGAAGGACGAATGGCAAAATTCTATGGCGATGTTGTCCTGCTCAAACAACCCTTTGTCATGACGCCTGATAAAACTGTTGATGATATCCTTCAAGGGCATGCTGTGGAAGCCTTCACCCGATTTGCCTTAGGGGAGGGAGGTCATACTTGACCTTAGCCCTGCCTTATAAACGGGTCTTATTGAAATGCTCCGGCGAGTCTTTAGCGGGCAAGAATGCCTTTGGCTTTGACTTCTCTGCTGTTAATCGCTTTGTGCAAACTATTGATTGTATTTGCAATTTAGGCATAGAGGTCGCTCTGGTCATTGGCGGCGGCAATATTTTTCGCGGCCGCGTAGGACAAAAAGCCGGTATGAAACGCGCAGTAGCAGACCAAGTCGGCATGCTCGCTACCATCAAAAATAGCCTCTTCATCCAAGAAGCTTTAGAATCTTTAGGACGACAAACCCGTATGATGAGCGCTGTGCGGATGGATACTATTTGTGAGCCTTATATCCCACGCCGCGCTACTGCGCACTTGAGCAAAAATCGCCTTGTGATTCTCAGTGGCGGACTAGGTATCCCTTTCTTCACAACGGATACTGCAGCGGCTATTCGCGCCAATGAGTTGGATTGTGAGGTCTTAATTAAAGGAACGGGCGTTGATGGTATTTATTCGTGCGATCCTAAAAAAGACCCTAAAGCTATCAGGTATCCCTCTCTTTCTTATCAAGAAATGCTGAATCAAAATCTCAAAGTGATGGATGCTTCTGCTGTAACCTTAGCACGGGATAATGACCTCCCTATCTTAGTTTGTAAAATGCAGGAGTTGTTAAAGGTCGTTCAATTAAAGGGGAGCTTTACACTTGTAGGAAACAATGCAAAGAACGAATGAGGGATTTTGAAAAACGCATGCAGGGGGCTGTGGAGGTGTTCAAAACGGAACTCAGCGGTATCAGAGCGGGGCAAGCGCATGTTGGGTTGCTGGAACACCTAGAGATTCAATCTTATGGTGCGAAAATGAAGCTGTCTCAAATGGCTAGTCTAGCCGCCCCGCAACCGCAACTGCTGACTGTTCAAGTGTGGGACGAAAACAATATTGAGAACGTTGAGAAAAGTCTTCTGAAATCCCATCTCGGCCTCACCCCCCAAAGAGACGGCAATATTATACGCCTCAATGTGCCACCTCTTTCTCAACAAAGACGAAAAGAAATGGCGAAACTTGTTGCCCAATACGCAGAAAGCACCCGCGTGGCTGTCCGAAATGTAAGACGCTCCGCCTTGGACAATATCAAAACACAAACACCCTCTCAGGACGAATTACACAGGCTGAAAAAACAACTCAATAAACTCACTGAAGAAAAAATCGCACAAATCCATGAACTTGCTACCGCGAAAGAACAAGATATCTTAAAACCTTCATGACACGTTCAACAACACCACGCCATGTCGCTTGTATCATGGATGGTAATAGACGATGGGCACAACAGAAAAACCTCCCCATGAAAACAGCCTACACAGAAGGCATAGAAGTCGCAAAACGTATTACCCAACAAGCCGTTTCTAGCCATATCCAATACCTCACTTTGTTCGCCTTCTCCACTGAAAATAAAAGCAGAAAACAAAGTGAAATTACCTTGCTCTATAACCTCTTCAGATCTGCTTTCCCTCAATATCAAAACTTTTTCCTCCAACACAATATTCACCTTCAGTTCATCGGCAAAATACAGTCCCTACCACAGGATATCTCCCAAATGATGACCCATGAAGCCTCCTCCATCACCCGCCCAAGCCTCACCCTCACCATTGCTTTCCACTATGGCGGAAAACATGACCTCTTAAACGCTACAAAACAGATTGCACAACAAGTCAAAAAAGGCCTGATAGACCCCCTGGAAATCTCTGAAGAGACCATAGAAAAAAACCTCATGACCCATCTCCTGCCCCCTCCAGACCTCATCATCAGAACCGGCAAACAATGCCGATTAAGTAACTTCTTCCTCTGGCAAGCCGCTTACGCCGAACTTGCCTTCCCTAAAGTCCTTTGGCCAGACTTTACACAAGACCTTTTTAGTGAGATAATAAACCTTTATTCAAAGCGTAATAGGTCTTACGGCAGTCTCTAACCCCTCCCCCCCACTCTCATTCCTCAACTTCTAGTATGCACTGGTTACAATACTTTTCTCTTCCACATGATAGTGCCTTGCGGTGCCTCTCAGGCTCTCTTTATGTGATTGTCATGTTGCTTTCCTTACTGTTACTAGAAGACCCTAGTATGCGGTGGCTCCTCCTCTTGCCGCTTGCTCTCCTCATCTATGAAGGACTTCCTCTCCTCCTCCCCACTCATGAAATACAGAAAAAAAAATGGCACCTCCGCCTTACAAATCCTCTTTTTCTCATCACAATACCCCTTGTCTCTTGGCCTGTCATCGCTTTCCCTCTCCTCTCCCAGAACGAACACTTCCTCTATCTTATAGCCATTGCCCTCTCAGTCCTCCTCCTTGCCCTTGCAACCTTCAACACCACGCGTGATGGCATAGCCCTCATCTTAGGATACCTCTATGTCTTAGCTTTTCCCCTGGCCTTCCTCTTCATCCTCTCTTACCCAACAGGAACCGCTTTCATGCTTTGGCTCTTTGTCGTTGTCTGGAGTATGGATGCCTTTGCTTTTTTTTTTGGCGCCGTCTTCAGACGCTTCTTCCCTTGGAGACTCTTGCCACTTGCTTCTCCCAACAAAACTTGGATAGGATTCTTTGGCGGTTTCTTCTGCGCTATAGCCTTTGGTACATTCTTCAGCTCCTTCTTCCCCCAAACCTTTCCGCTCCAAAACCCACACCTCTTCGCCCCCCTGTTCCTAGCCGCTGCCCTCGCTTGTATCGTGCAAATCGGTGACCTTGTCCTCTCTTTCCTCAAACGCCGTTGCGGTCTCAAAAATACCGGCAACATTATGCCCGGACACGGCGGAATCTGGGACAGATGGGATGGTTTTCTCCCTGCTACTTGCTTTTATGCTCTTTACCTCTTCATACTCCTCTAACCCCCCATGAGACGAATCACCATTTTAGGCTCTACTGGATGCGTTGGAAGACAGGCGTTGAATATTCTCAACCGTCTCCCACCAAAAAGCTTTCAAGTTGTAGCACTCACCGGACATCGTAATCTCCAAGTGATGATACAACAATGCCGGCGCTTTTTGCCTTGCCATGCCGTTGTTGCCTCTTTAGGAGAGGCGAGAATTCTCAAGGCAGCACTGAAACAGTTCCCTATCTCTGTTAGTTATGGAGAAAAAGCCCTTGAAGAGATTGCTTCTATTAAGGTCGATTGGACTTTAGCGGCTATCTCAGGCTTTGACGGCGTCCCTGCGACTTTGGCTGCTGCTAAAGCGGCGCGGGTTCTCGCTTTGGCTAATAAAGAAACCGTCGTTTGCGCAGGCAAACTCTTGCAAAAAATCGCCGCCGCCTCAGAGACCTCCATCATCCCCGTAGACTCAGAACATCATGCCCTGTTTCGCCTCCTCAACGGACTGAACACCCCCTCACCCTTCCATACCCTAACCCTCACCGCTTCAGGAGGGCCCTTCAGAGACCTCCCAAAACACAAAATGAAACAAATCACCCCCGAACAGGCTGTTAATCACCCAACATGGTCTATGGGGAAAAAAATCTCTTTGGACTCCGCAACCCTCGTCAACAAAGGCATGGAAATTATTGAAGCCTCCGTCCTCTTCAACACGCCTCCTCACACAATTGAGGTCGTCCTTCACCCACAGTGCATTGTTCATGCACTGGTGACAAAACAGGATGGCACTATCATAGCGTTCCTGTCTCCCCCGTCCATGGAAGTCTCTTTAGCTTATGCTTGGCAATGGCCAGAAGAACGTGATATCTTGTCTCCTATCTTGTCTTTAACACAGATGCAACACCTCACCTTCGACGCTTTAGACGAAGAGGTCTTCTCTGCTGTTAGCATCGCGCGGGAAGCTGCTGCCTTAGGGCAGGCTGCTTGTTGTGCTTTTAATGCTGCTAATGAAGTGGTCGCAGAAGCTTTCTTTCAACGAAAAATCAGTTTTTTAGATATTATTCCTCTCATACATAGCGTCATGGAGTGTTTTTCTAAAACAAGGCAACAGAGTACTATGCGAGATTTCAAAGATATCAGTGAGGTGAATCAGCAGACGAGAAAACTCACCTTACAAACGCTACAACAACGCCCGCAATACGAAGCCCTTTCATGATTGTTCTCTCACTTTTGACATTTCTTCTTATCTTTTTCCTCCTTGTCCTTGTTCACGAGGCGGGACACTTTTGGGTTGGCAAGGCCTGTGGTATTAGGGCGAAAATCTTCTCTATAGGCTTTGGCAAGCCTCTTTACAAGTGGCAATCAAAAGGCAACACCTCCTTTCAAATTGCCTCCATTCCTCTAGGGGGATATGTCAAGTTCCAAGGGGATATGCTGCCTCCGGATAAGAAACGCCCCCCCCCTATTCCCCAACCAAACCATAAGGAATTTTGGCAATACCCTTTGCTCTCCAGAGTCTTGGTGGTGCTAGCGGGACCTGTTGCGAATTTTGCCTTAGCGCTACTGCTCTTGGTCGCTCTCTATACTGTTGCGGGACAGCCGCAACTTGCTCCCGTTATTGGAAAGGTACAGAACAATTCTGCGGCTTCTACCATAGGACTGAAAGCAGGCGACCGTATCCTAGCCTTAGGGGACACACAAGTTGCTACCTTTAATGATATCGTACAATTCTTTCAACAATCCCCCAGTCTCCCTTTTCACATTCTCATCAGGCGTGATGAGGCGGAACTTTCTGTTGTACTAGACCGTTCCAGTGCTTCTGTATCGCCGGGCAGACTGGGGATTATGAGCAGTGGACAGTATGCCTATCAGTTGCTCTCCCCTCCGCAAGCTCTCTTCCAAAGCCTCAGGAGAGTTTACGACTTAACTGTGATGATTGCGCGCGCTGTTGGCGGCTTGTTTGTGAAAAAAACGCCTATAGACTCCTTAGCTGGTCCTGTTGGTATTGCAAAAATGTCCGGAGAAGCCGCACGTGCTGGACTCGCTCCACTGATTAATTTCACAGCGCTCTTATCTATTAGCCTCGGCCTGCTCAACCTCTTGCCTATTCCTGCTTTAGATGGAGGGCATTTGCTCTTCTATCTCCTAGAAGGCCTTATAGGAAAACCACTGCCTAGACGTTTCCAAGAACTTCTCATGATTGCTGGTGCATGCCTGTTGATTGCCTTAATCCTCTTTGCAACATGGAACGATATCTTGACTTTTTTCTCATGATGAAACGCCTCCTCTTCTTGCTCTTTCTCCTGACGCCGCTCTTGTCACAGCCCCTTAGTGCCCGTACCTGGACTATCTCAAAAGTCCTGTGCGTCGGGAACAAAAGAGTACAGACAGAAACCATCCTCTCTTATGTCGCTTTAGGCAAACAGATGGTCATTACCGATGAAATCCTGGATGCTGCTCTTAAAAACCTCTATAAAACGGGACTCTTTGAAGATGTCTCCTTCACCATGCAAGCTGATAATGTCTTAGTCATTACGGTCAAAGAAACGCCTATTGTGAATAAAATCTTCTTTGAAGGGTCTACCAAACTCTCAGATGATACCTTGCGTGCTGACCTGCTCCTCAAATCCAGAGCCCCTTACACAAAACGAAAACTCGAAGCGGATGTCAACCGCATTTTACAGCTCTTTTCTAAAAATGGATACTTTGCCGCTAAAGTCACCCCTAAACTCATTTATAGAACCCAAAATCGTGTGGATGTTGTCTTTGAGCTCTTTTCTGGTGCAAAACGTAAAATCGAAAAAATCCTCTTTTCCGGTAACCATGTCTTCTCAGATAGAACATTACGAAAAGTCATTATTTCTAAAGAACGTAAGGGCTTGCGATTTTCGTCCGCTACCTCGGTGTATGATAACGATAGAATCGCTTATGACCAGTCGCTTATTATGCAATACTATTTATCGCGGGGATATGCTGATGTGAAAGTCACCGCCTCTGTCACAGAACTGATGGCCAATCAACAGGCTTTAGTCCTCACCTTTGTCATTGAAGAAGGGGACTTGTACCGCTATGGCAAAATTACTGTCGACTCAGAAGTCTCCTATGTAGACCTCGACGCCCTCAGAAAACGCATTACCCTCAAACCCGGGCATGTCTATAACTATTTCGCTGTGGATGACCTTGTGGATTCTCTTATCCGCAACTTTAAGCAAGGACATGATGTCTTCCTCACTATTATGCCAAAACTCTCCTTAAATCATACCGCCTCCACTGTGGATCTCCACTTCCTCGTGCAACAAGCTCCCTACCAGTATGTGGATAAAATCCGCATCTATGGGAATACTAGAACATACGACCGCGTCATTAGACGCGAACTCCTCATTGTAGAAGGGGATGCCTTCAATGACATTTTCCTCAAACAGTCAGAAAGACGACTCATGGCAACGGGCTTCTTTGCCAATGTCTCTATCACCACAGAACCAGCTAGTAAAGAGGGGTGGGTCGTTCTCAATGTGAGTGTCAAAGAACAGCCTACTGGTCGATTCATGATTGGCGGCGGATATTCTAATCTTGAGGGCTTTTCCTTACAGATTGATTTCGGCGAAAATAACTTCATGGGAACAGGACGGGGTATAAATCTCACCTTGGATACTTCAAAAGGAACCTCTAGCATTAACTTCAGCTATACAGAGCCAAGATTTCGCGGACTGCCCTTATCGGCAACTTTGCATCTTTATAAACAGAATTACAAAAAAGGAACCTATTATTCTTACAACGGTAACACCATTGGAACAGGAGTAAGCTTCGGATGGCGGTATACTTCTAATTTAACGCAATCAGCACGTTACTCCTTAACAAGAACATTCATCACGGATTTACCAGAAGCAACCTCCGACCTCCTAAAGGATAAAGAAGGAGTCTCTTATACCTCAAGCGTTGGCTATACCCTCAATTACAACTTAACCAATAACTATTACTATCCCACAAGAGGTCTTGCTTTACGATGGAGTCAAGACCTCGCCGGTCTCGGCGGTCACAATAAGTATCTGAGAACAACAGCAAAGTATAGTCATTACTATCCCTTATCCCAAACCTTTACCTTACAGACTATCTTCAAAATAGGGCATGTCACAGGCATTGGACAGGGAACCATCAAGTCAGGGCAGCGCTTCAATTTAGGGGGACACGAATTCTTAGGCTTCGACTATTGGGGCATAGGCCCTAGAGATAAAAGACGACTTGAAGCTTTAGGCGGAAACTTTTATTACTTAGCAGAGGGCTCTGTGAAGTTTCCTATCTCTCAAGGCCTTGGTTTCTTTGGCAAGTTTTTTCTTCTTGCGGGCAATCTTTCGAAAATTGATGCAGGCTCTAACGTAGGCTCCTACTGGGATAGTAGCAAAATCCGCCTCACAACAGGATTTGCTTTTATCTGGAATTCTCCCGCCGGACAACTCCAATTCAGCTGGACAAAAGTCCTCAGGTCAGAACCTTATGATAGAACACAATATTTTTTGTTTTCCATTGGTACGCTATTTTAGTATGATAGAACTTCCCTAACATTATTTTCAAGGAGACCTCTTATGCCTCGTTTCAGCTTTTATCTTTCTTGCGGACTCTTCTCACTGGCCGCTTGCCTGTTCGTCGTTAACCCTGTCATTGCCGAATCCTTAGAGGGAAAAGTCATTTTCGTAGACTTTGAAAAGGTCGTCAAAAACTCAAAGGCTTATGCCGATGTGGAAAAACAACTGGAAGACCATAAGAAAAAATTACAAATCTACTTCACGCCTCTACAGGAAAAACTAAAAGAACAAGACTTAGCCTTAGAAAAAAGCCAAGAGCTCGTCTCTCCCGAAGTCTGGGCGCTGGAACGACAAAAATTCGCCCGCAACGTCCTCGGATTCCAAGAAGATGTCCAAAGAACTGAAAATGAACTCAAAAACTCTATGGAAAAAGCTAATGATGAAATCTTCTATGCCTTAAGCAAACTCGTGGCTGATTACGGCAAAAGTCAAAAAGTCATGGCCGTGCTACAAAGAGAATCCGCTATTTATTTTCACTTCTCCCTAGACCTCACTGTGGAATTCTTAAAAAAACTTGATGCCACTTTGCCTAACGTTACCTTAGACAAACCAAAAGCCCTACAATAATATAAACCTCAATGATGGGAAAAGTAGAGACATGACAAAATCTTCCATTGAAGAGATTTTAAGTCTCCTACCCCATAGGGCACCCTTCCTCATGGTGGATAAAATCCTTGACATACAAAAAGGGAAAACCATCACCTGTCAAAAAAACCTTTCCTATAACGAACCTTTTTTTCAGGGACACTTCCCAAACAATCCTATCATGCCCGGCGTCCTGCAAATGGAAAGTATTGCCCAAACAGGCCTTTTATTTATTTATTTATCCTTAGAAGCTTTCTCTAAACAACCATGGTTTCCACGCGATACCTCTACTGATGAACTCAGACACATGACTCCCTATCTTGTCAAAGTCACAAACCTCGTCTTCAAACGCCCCGTCCTGCCCGGAGATGTTATGATTGTTAAGGTAATCGTAGACACAGATAGACCTCTGCGCGGGAAACGATTCTTTTCCCTTAAAGGCTTCTGCACCGTCAATGATCACATGACAGCAGAAGCAAACTTTGTGTCCGTCCTACAGCCACAACCAGTGCCTACTGAAAACTAGTAGTCCCCCCTCTTCTCCATAAAGCAGGCAGGGGTTGCGGTGAGTCTCTACTCCTCTCTTTGACGAAAACCCCCAACACACTTGAGAAAAGGGGAGAGAACTGAGTTCTTACTAGACAATTTCATCAATAGCGGTCACAATAAATAGACTATGATAGCATCCTTAAAATATATTTTTGGTCTTGTGGTGTTGGCGTGTTTGTCATTGTACATAGCTTACGGCATGGTTTGGGATGATTTCGGATTACGGGATTATTGGAAGCTGCGTACCATACGCACAACACTTTCTCAAGAACTTATCTCTACTAAAAAACAGGTGGAAGCCTTAACGGTTCATGTTAACAATCTCAGTTCTGATACCTTAAAGATGGATTTGCTGGAAGAGCGATTAAAAGATACCTTTGGCTTTCACGCACCAACAGAATATCTCATCTTGCCAAACAAGGAGGAATAATGGCTACAGAGTTCTCTCTTTCAAAAGACAAAATGATAGAGCTGTATCGGCAGATGATACGAATCAGACGTTTTGAAGAGCGCGTGAGCGTCCTGTACACAAAAGGCGAGATTGGGGGATTTTGTCATCTGTGCCTTGGACAGGAAGCCGTTGTAGCAGGCGTTCTTGCAGTCCTTAAAAAAGAAGATGCAGTCATTACAACTTACAGAGACCATGGTCAAATGATTGCTATGAATATGTCTCCTCTGAGAGTTATGGCTGAGCTCGTTGGCAGGCGGAATGGCTACTCAAAAGGGAAGGGCGGTAGTATGCATATGTTTTCCTTGAAGAAAAACTTTTACGGCGGACATGGCGTTGTAGGGGCAAATGTCCCCTTGGGAACCGGCATTGCACTTGCACAACGTTATAAAAATACTAACCATATCACCGCTTGCTTCTATGGAGATGGGGCTGCTAATCAAGGACAGGTCTATGAGGCAATGAATATGGCCGCTTTATGGAAACTCCCTATTCTCTATATCATTGAAAATAACCTCTATGGTATGGGAACAGCTCTCAAACGCTCAACAGCTTACACGGAACTCTCTCAAAAAGGCGTTCATTTCGGCGTTAAAGGAAAAAAAATTGATGGCTTGGATGTTCTAGCTGTTACTCGGGAAACACAAAAAGCCGCCGCAAGCGTCCGCTCAAAAAAAGGACCGCTAGTCCTCGAAATGATGACATATCGATATAAAGGACACTCCATGTCAGACCCAGGACAATACCGCTCAAAAGAAGAAGTCCAACAGGTCAAAGACCATAAGGATTGCCTCACACGTCTCCAAAAAATCCTCCTTAAAAACGGGGTCGATGAGGAAACCCTGCAACAAATTGACAATGCAGCCCGTAAACAAATGATGACAGTTGCTAAAGACGCACTCAAAGCCCCCCTTCCTCCTCCTGAAGACCTCTACACAGATGTAACCCTTTGACCCCACACAATGTCTAACAACAACGCCCCCACCGCTGCTTCCTCTTCCCTTAGTGTGCGTGAGGCGCTTAGAGCGGCTATGAGAGAAGAAATGGAAGCTAATGAGGATGTTTTTATTCTAGGAGAAGAAGTCGCTGAATACCAAGGTGCCTACAAAGTCACAGAAGGCATGCTAGCGCAATTTGGACCACAACGCGTCATTGATACCCCCATTACAGAAGCAGGCTTCGCCGGCATAGCCGTTGGGGCTGCTTACTACGGCTTACGCCCCATTGTGGAGTTTATGACCTTTAACTTCTCCCTGCAGGCTATGGACCAGATTGTCAACTCCGCCGCTAAAACCCTCTATATGTCAGGAGGACAACTCAATGTCCCTATTGTTTTCAGAGGCCCAAATGGCGCCGCCGCTCAAGTCGCCGCTCAACACTCACAATGCTTCGCCGCTTGGTTCGCTCATATCCCAGGACTAAAAGTCATCGCTCCTTACTCCCCAGCAGACGCAAAAGGACTACTAAAATCTGCCATCAGAGACAATAATCCCGTCATTTGCCTAGAAAATGAAGTCCTCTATAACCTCAAAGGAGATGTCCCTAATGATAAAAATCTTCTCGTGCCACTAGGCTCTGCTTCCATCACCATCAAAGGAGATGACCTGACAATCATTTCCTATGCTATGGGTGTGCATAAATGCTTGAAAGCTGCTACAATCTTAAAAAATCACTACAACATTTCCCCTGAACTTATTGACTTGCGCTCCTTACGGCCTATGGATACCAACACCATTATCAACTCCGTCAAAAAAACCCACAAGGCACTCATCGTAGAAGAAGGATGGCCTGCCTGTGGTATCGGCGCTGAACTCATTGCTGTCATTACACAACAAGGATTTGATTGGCTCGATGCCCCAGTTGCAAGACTCTCAGGTGCCGATGTCCCCTTGCCCTATGCCACTAACCTCGAAACACAAGCCCTGCCACAACCTGACGATATTGTCAAAGCTTCTAAAAATCTCGTGGAAAAACCCTAAACGCTATGATATTCCTTGAAATGCTAGCCCTATCTCCCACTATGAAAGAGGGAAAAATTGCAAAATGGCATATAAAAGAAAAAGATAAACTCAAAGGGGGAGAGCTATTAGCGGAAATTGAACCAGACAATATTGTCAAAGCCTCTAAAAACCTCGTGGAAAAACCCTAAACGCTATGATATTCCTTGAAATGCCAGCCCTATCTCCCACTATGAAAGAGGGAAAAATTGCAAAATGGCATATAAAAGAAGGAGATAAACTCAAAGGGGGAGAGCTATTAGCGGAAATTGAAACCGATAAAGCTCTTATGGAATGGGAAGCCGTTGAAGTGGGAATCGTCGGTAAAATTCTCATCCCTCAAAGTCGTAACCCTATCCCTGTCAATACCCCCCTCGTCGCACTCTTAGAAGAAGGGGATGACCCTTCACTCCTTGAAAATCTTCCAACGCCTTCCCTAACACCTAAAGGGGAAGACGTTTCCACAGATACACCAGCCCCTACAGTCAGCGCTGTATCAAAAGAGCGGTCTTCCTCAACACCTAAAGTGCAAGATGCTTCTATGGATACACCAGACCCTACAGTTAGCACTGCATCAAAAGAGCGGATTTTCGCTTCCCCTTTAGCCAAACGGTTAGCGAAAGAGGCGGGCATTTCCCTTGCTTCTCTTACAGGCTCAGGGCCCGGGGGGCGTATTGTCAAGAGAGATGTTCTTGCTTCCTCTTCTGTGACGTCTCAAAAAATTGAACTCAGTGGTATGCAGCAGGTCATTGCTGAGCGTATGACCCATAGCAAAACCCATGTCCCTCATTTCTATTTGACGCGCTCAGTCTTCATGGAGAAGCTTATGGCCCTTAGAGAGCAAGTCAATGAAGGGAGAGAAAAACCTCAAAAAATCTCTCTTAATGATGCCATTATCAAAGCGGTAGTACTTGCTTTGAAAGAGCATCCTTCTGTGAATGTTCAGTGGGAGGAGGGATATATTCGGCAATTTCAGTCGATTGATGTGGCTTGTGCTGTTGCTGTAGAGGATGGACTTATGACGCCTGTTATTAAAAATGCTCATGGCAAGACACTCTTTGAGATATCAAAAGAACTCAAAGTACTTGTACAAAAAGCCCGTGACAGAAAGCTTTCTCCGGAACAGTATCAAGGGGGAGCTTTTACTGTTTCAAATCTTGGCATGTTTGGTGTGGAGACCTTTTATGCGATTATTAATGAACCGCAAGGTGCTATCTTGTCTGTTGGGGCTGTGCTGGAAAAACCTGTCTCTATAGAAGGGCATATTTGCAGTAAACCTGTTATGTCTGTTTCCTTGTCTTTAGACCATCGGTGTATTAATGGCACTCAAGGTGCTGCCTTCTTGGAAACTTTTTCTCTTCTTATTGAGCGCAGACCTTTCACACTCTTTCTCTCATGAAAAAAGATTTTGATGTTATTGTTATTGGCGGTGGGCCCGGCGGGTATGTAGCCGCCATTCGCGCCGCACAAAGGGGGCTTAGTGTGGCGTTAGTTGAAGAAAAAAAATTAGGCGGTATTTGTCTCAACTGGGGTTGTATCCCTACAAAAGCCCTCTTACATGCTGCTGAACTGTTCCAATTTGCTCAACAAGCTCAACACTTCGGACTTACTATGACGGTTGAAAAACCTCTTGATTTGACCCTTATGCATCAAGCGTCTCAAAAAGCAGTCAAAACCCTTTCAACGGGCATCTCACACTTGATGAAAAAACATAAAATCGCCCTCTTCAAAGGACGTGCATACTTGCCAGACCTCAAAAAAGTCATTGTTTCTGAAACCCTTTCGCTCACTTATCAACATCTCATTATTGCCACAGGGGCTAGAGCGAAAACACTCCCTCATATCAAACCAGATGAAAAAACCATTCTCACCTACAAAGGGGCTTTGTCTGTGCCTAAACTTCCCTCTTCCTTGCTTGTTATCGGCTCTGGGGCTATCGGCATGGAATTCGCTTGGTTCTTTCAGACCCTTGGCTCGGAAGTCACCGTCGTGGAAGCCTTGCCTCGTATCTTGCCTGCTTGCGATAAGGAAATTAGTGATATTGCACGAAAGTCTTTCGAACAACAGGGCATTACATTTTATACGAATACAACAATCACTGAACTCACCCCCTCTATTTGCGCAACACTTAAAGGCGGCAAAACCCTCAAAGCCGATAAAGCCCTCCTAGCGGTTGGCGTGAAAGCGAATGTGGAAAACTTAGGCCTTGAAAACTTAGGCCTTGATATCACACAAGGATATATCCCTACAAAAGACTATGGAAAAACCTCTGTTGAGGGCGTTTACGCCATTGGAGATGTCACAAAACCTCCTTGTCTTGCTCATAAGGCTTCTCATGAAGGACTCCTGTGCGCTGATGCCATAGCAGGAAAAGCCCCCGCTTCTCATACCCCCCCTCTCATTCCTGATGCTATCTATACCGCTCCTCAGATTGCCTCCATAGGATTGTCCCAACAGGAGGCAGAGGAGAAAAATATTCCCCTTAACATTGGACGCTTCCCTTTCACAGGCAATGGCAAAGCCATTGCAACCAACCACTCACAGGGATTGGTTAAGACCCTCTTCCATAAAACCACTGGCGAACTCATTGGCGCTCACCTCATTGGCGCTCATGTTACAGAACTCATCGGTACCATTGCTGTTGCTATGACCCTTGAGACAACTGAAGAAGACTTCCTCCATACCGTTTTCCCTCATCCCACTTTCTCAGAGGCTCTCCCTGAATCAATCCTCCATGCCATTGGTCTTCCACTGCATCAATAAAACTCCAATACCATGAGACCCTCTCAAAATCCCCACCTCAGACACCCAGAGAAGCAAACTCCTCTGTCACACAAGCCTTTGCTAAAAAAACCGCCTTGGATACGCGTCAAGTCTCCTAATAACAAACAGTATCATGACACCCTTACCATCGTCCAAAGTCTAGGACTACATACCGTTTGCCAAGAAGCCTCTTGCCCTAATATCGGAGAATGTTGGGGAAAACAGCATGTGACTATGATGATTATGGGCTCTACTTGTACAAGAGCTTGCTCCTTCTGTAATGTCAAGACCGG
The DNA here is from genome assembly GCA_965222575.1 of Alphaproteobacteria bacterium. Taxonomy (GTDB): domain Bacteria; phylum Pseudomonadota; class Alphaproteobacteria. Next base: position 211,403 of record OZ244958.1, on the reverse strand, counting down.
TATCCCTAAACCTCTTAACCCTATGGAACCTTATAGTGTTGCTGGGGCTGTACAAAAACTCAACCTTAAGCATGTAGTCATCACCTCCGTTGACAGAGATGACCTCCCTGACGGCGGCGCACAACATTTCGCTCAAACTATCCTTGCTATCCGTAAACTATGCCCTCAGACAACTATTGAAGTTTTGACACCGGATTTCTTGCGCAAAGACTCAGCCCCTGACATTATCTTTCGCGCGAAACCTGATGTCTTTAATCATAACCTTGAAACTGTCCCTAGACTCTATAAAGCTGTAAGGCCGGGTGCACGGTACTTTACTTCACTCAAACTCCTCGATACTGCTAAAGCTCAAAACCAAGACCTCTTTACAAAATCAGGCCTCATGGTCGGGCTCGGTGAAACAGAAACAGAAATCCTACAAGTCATGGATGACCTAAGAGCCGCTCAGGTGGATTTCCTCACCATAGGACAGTACCTACAACCAACCCCTAACCATTACCCACTCCACGCTTTCATCGAACCTCAAACCTTCGAAAAACTCAAAACCATGGCTTACGGCAAAGGATTCCTTATGGTAGCCTCTTCCCCTCTCACGCGATCCTCCTACCATGCTGATGAAGATTTCTTCACCCTAAGGAAAAAACGCCGCCGCGCACAACATGGCAACACTAAACTTTAACGCCACGCATTCTTTACCCTATCACGCCCACAGCTTAATGAAAATGGTGAAAGATGTTGAGCAATATCCTTCCTTCCTCCCTCAATGCCAACAGGTACGTATCTTAAAAATAGTCAATGACCATACCTTCATTGCACGTGTCCATCTCAACTTAGGTGCAATAAGCACAACCTATCAATCAACCGTCACCTGTGATGACAATACCTCCACCATCCACATCAAAGGAGAAAAACCCTTCGTTGCTTCTTTCCATGCTAAGTGGCATTTTCTAAAAAGCAATTCTTCCTCCCATCTCTCCTTCCACCTCAGCATGAATATCTTGCCTTCTCCTCTCACCCCACTCTTCAAAAAACAATTCCCAACAGTCAGTCAAGATATCTTTCAAGCCTTCCTCAAAAGAGCCCACACACTGTATTCTCCTCTTCCCACAGCATGACCTTAAAGCTCTATCTTTTCAAAGGAATCCTTTTAGGCTTCCTCTTCGTTGCAACTGTTTTCGGTTCCCTCATCTGGTTCGTCCACCTCAGCGCTTATCTGGATTTCCTCTTTAATGCCCAGCATATCTTCCTAGCGTTCCTCTCCACTTTTTTTGTCCTTTCAATTTTCTATCACTTCATTGCCGCCTTCGCCTTGCTCGTCGGGTTGCTCACCTTCCATATCCAATTAGAAAAATCCTCCGAACGCACCGCTTGTCACGCTATAGGAATCTCAAAATTCCAACTCTTCAACCCAGCAATCGTCTTTGTCCTCTTTATCTCACTCTCTGTCCTGCTGAACAATTTCTTCCTCAAACCCATAGCAGAAAAATCACTTTATACCCTCAAAAACCCTAGCACGTTTTCTACCAACATGTTGCGCTTGCAAGAAGATACTTTCCAACTCCTCAACCAAAATGTGCGCCTCAGAGTCGGACAACAAAAACATTACGAAACCTATAGCCTCTTCCAAGATGTCATGTTGGAATATCGTAACGCTCTCCAACTCCTCATCTCTTGTCAACGGGGTATCGTGCAATTTAGAGAAAACGGACAAATCCTTTTCTTAATGGAAAATGGACAAATCCAATACTTAAATCAACAAAAACAGCAAATCGGCTCCTTCCATTTTCAACGCCATACAATGGATATTTCTTCCTTCCTAACCCTGCCACCTCCGCCTGTGCTGGTAAGCTTTCAGTCCGCTCCCACCTTATGGAAAACCAATGCCCTCAGTATCCCAAGCCTCTTGAAACCACAACCACACCTCATCCCTGCCGTTACCGATCTTCATAATCGCTTCCTGCAAGCCCTTTTCGTCCTCTTCATCGGACTCATAACAATCTTACAGTGCATCCGATTTAGACACCTCAATAGACAAACACAAAACCTCTTCTTCGCCCTCTTCAAAACTGCTATAGAGGCCCTAGGACTTGTCGTCGCTTATAATGTTCTCTCCGTCTTAATCGCAACCCCCTCTATGATACTACCGCTCTATGGTGTGACTATTGCTTATGGAGCGGTGCTGCTCTTGCGGCTCTTACTGAAAAATATTCATACCATACAACGTCTACCATAATGCCACGTATTGTCCTATTGTGGAGCCAACAGTTCCTGAAAGACCTGCTCTTGATTTTCTCCATCTTCTTCGCGTTCATCCTCTTTATTGATGTCTTCCAACTCCTCTCTCAAGCAACGAAATTTAACCCGGAAGCAATTCACACAGTCCTCCCAATGGCCCTGATGCGTACCCCCAAAATCCTCTCCTCCATCACGCCCTTCATCTTCTTTATCACCGCTTTTATCTCCGTGAGAAAACTCAAAGACACAAACCAAATCTTAGGCATGGAAGCTTGCGGTATCCCCTATCACCTCCTCCTCTTAACCTTCGTTGCCATCGCCTTCCTGTTCAATTGCTTTGTAACCGCAGCAAACCCTATCTCTTGGCCCTTGCTCTACAAAGCCTATGAAATACGAAAAAAAAACTTGCACAATGACCCGCCATCTCCTACCGCCTTCGTCAAGAGACTCGTTTTTGAAGAACGCATCAACTCCTCTTTAAGACGCGTCGTCTTCCTTCAAAATCCTTCCAGAATCCATCAGAATAAACTCACCGCTCAGACCGTCTTCATTGTGGTCTTCAATCAACAACGCAAAATACTCCAACATATCCAAGCCAATCACATTTCTTTAACCAACCAACAATGGGTCTTAACTGATGGATTCCAAGCCCACTTCACAGAACAACAACAAGACGCTATCAAAAAATTTCATACCTTAAACCTAACCCCCTCTATCACACTTGCTGTTATCCTAGATCATAGACTCGTTGACCCGGGCGACTTCTCCCTTACCGAAAACCTGCGCTTCCTCCAATACCGCAACTCCATTGGCATTGAAGATAAAGCCAACAGAACCTTCCTCATCATAGAACTTCTACAGCCTCTCTTCGCTTCCGTTATGGTCTTCTTAGCTTGTGTTCTTGCCTTACCTCTTACGAAAAAAAACTCCCCGCTTCAATTATTAAACTGCTTCCTAGGCGGCGTCTTTTTATATAGCATACAACTCTTCAGTCGTACCTTAGGCGTTAATGGGTATGTTCCGCCTCTCGTTGCTGCTATCATGCCTTCTGCTCTTATCTTCTTGTTTGCCCTCTATTGCCTCTTTTCTCCCCCTAAATCAGTACCTCCTTCTAGCGCATAAACTATGTACAGGCCTCTTTTCTTAGCGCTTATTCTGCTCTTGTTGCCAAACCAGTCCTATGGTCAAAAAAGCAACTTCTTCAATCAGTTTTTCAAACAAGCCGATGTCAAATCCAACCAAGTCCTTTTAGAAGAAGATAACAATCTTCTCATTCTCAGAGGCAATGTCCGTATTTCTTACAAATTTTTCAATCTCTTTACTGATGAACTCACTGTCCATCAAGAAAAGGCGCTTCTCTCCACCCATGGAAAGACGACTTTGGAACTCAATGCCCTTCATCTTCTGCTCCCCTTGCGCCTACAAACACGGTCTCTTCTCGGTGCAACAGTGTCTCTTGAAACAGAAGACCCCCTGTATTGGGACCAAAAGAACAAGTCCTTGCGCACAGGGGCTATTAAACTCTTCACGAACAATAGAAAACTCTTCCTAGAATCCCTCACCGTCGAAAATCGGACACTAAGCGCACGTGATATCATTTTCGCTTGCTGTAAGGATAATGGACAGGTAGTATGGCAAATCACAGCACAAAAACTCACGCAAGATCATACCCATTTCACCTTCCATAAACTACAAGCACGCTTTCTCAACTGGCCAATCACACTCTTTAGTAAGCCCACAATACGCGTGCCTAACTTCACACGTCTCAAAGGGAGAGGCGCAACTGGCGTCTTGCCCCCTCATGTCAAACGCTCCCCTTATGTTCAATTCATGCTAGGCATACCCTATTATGTGGCTCTTTCTCCATCAAAAGACCTCACAGTGATTCCGTGGCTCTCTCCAAGAGCACCCCTCATAGAAATTGAAGCCCGTAAACGCTTTCCACATGGTTCAACACAGACCACACTAACCTCAACCCTCGCCCCCGTTAGACAACAACAAAACGATTTTAAGACCTTTGGTGCGCGACCCAATAACCAATTCCGCCACCACATAAAATCTCAAGGAAACTTTTCCCTCCAACCAACCCTCTCTTATAAATGGCAGCTGTATAAAGTTTCTCATAAAGACTATTTAGAAGACTTCCTCTTTGATGAAACCGCCCGTATGCTCACAAGCTTCCTTCAAGTCAACACCAACACCAACACCTCCTCACACACCCTCTCCCTCTCTTCATTCCAAGACTTACGCAAAAATCCTCACCTCTTCCCCTCCTCCACACCCTTTCTCCTGCTCTACCAATACAACACAATACGCCCCCTCCTAAAAGGATATCTCAATGCTACCCTCAACTCCTCCTATCAACGAGTCAATACCTCCACACCACCCCTCCGTGAACTCACAGGAACTCTCCGTTGGAGCCGACAACAAATCCAAGGGCCCTTTGTACACACTACAAAAATCGCAACAAAATTCCTCCATAGCGAATCCCATACAAAAATCTTCGCCGCACTCTTGCAATCCCTCTCCATGCCTCTCCTAGAGAAACGCTCTCACTGGATTCTCTCCCCTCAAATCCACCTCTTCCTCTCTTCAACACCCCCTCAAAACTTGGCAAGACAACACAAAATCCTACACGCAGTCGATACCCCAAGACTGCTCTCCTTAGAATCCTATCTCAACGGAGACTTAAGAAACAATACACTGCAATATGCTCTTAATTTCCACAAACCTCAACACTTCAACGCTTCCGCCGCACTGGTCACAACCCTCAAAACACAAGGCAATACCCCAAAAAACCACCTCCTCTTTAATACCGCCCTCACCGCCTCTCCTGTGCTCTCCTTAGAATCCGAAGTGATGCTCACAACACAAGGACAACTCCTGCGCGGTCTCCATCATGCTACCCTCAATATGGAACAATACAAAATTACAGCCCAACACGCCTTTCTCTCTCACACAACACTCGCTCTGTGGACACACAATCTTCAGTCCTTCACCCTCACCTCACAATATGATGTCTCAAAGACCTTCTCCCTTTCCTTGGCCTTCGCTCAAGATAAAGCCCATGAAACCGGCAAACGGTGGACAGTAGGACTTTTTCTCCTTCAGAATTGTCTTCTCTTCCAAATGAAGGTAACCTATAAACAAGGTGATCTCTACCAACGCAACAAAGGAATGAATTTTCAATTGTCCATAAGACCAAAATTTTTTTAAGGGAGGTAGCTGAACATGAAATGGGGTTTTATTGTCTTGATTTTTCTTTTAGCACAAGGGCAAAGTCCAGGAGAGGACAGCGTACCGCTTAACCAGCCTCAGGATAGCCAGAGAAAACATTATATTATCGCATTGGTTAATGATGAAATTGTGTCTTCCTATGATGTGGAACAACGCCTTAAGCTTCTGTTGTTTTTATCCGATATTGAACAAACACAGGAAATATTGGACATTATGCAACAACGCGCCTTGGAGGCTTTGCTCTATGAAAGGCTTTATTTACAGGAGGCAAAACACCTATTTGGTAAAGACTTTCATGTTGCTGATACAGAGATTGAAGGGGCTATTAAGAACTGGGCAGTGCAGCGCTCCTTTGTGACGCAAGGAGAGGAAAATACTTATGAAGCCCTTGAAAATCAAGGGTTGCCTGTAGCCGCACTGCAGGCGCAAATGCAGGCCGAACTGTCTTGGCAATATGTGCAATATCACGCCATTAGCCGTTTTCAGAAAGTCTCTGAAGAGGAAATCACCGAATGGGAAAAGGTAGTACACGAAAAACAAAAAGCCGGCTTGTTCGATATTGGCGAAATTTTTATCCCTTTGGCTGACCCAGCCTATACCAAAGAGGTCATTGACTTTATTGAGCAAATTGTCGCAATTATTAAAGTTGAACCAGAAAAATTTCCAACCTTCGCAAGACAGTTCAGTCGTGCCCCTTCCGCTTCTGTAGGCGGACGATTAGGCCTTTTATCACTGGATGCTCTCTCTCAACACGCAAGCGATGTTGTGGAAAATATGAAGATAAACGAAGTCCGATACCTCCGACTGCAAGATGGCTTTTATATCCTCAAACTCTATGAAAAACAACCAGCTCATCAACTTTTCTTCTCTCTCCTTACCGTGCAGGCAGAAAATACCATTGACGCAAAACTCAAAAACAATATCCTCAAAGACTTGAAAAACTGCAGAATGCCAGACCTTCCTCATCTCAATACTACACGAGAAAATGTCTCCCTAGAAGACCTCACACTGGAACAACGCGAATTTTTCCAGTCCTATCCTGCAGGGACTCCACTTGAAGAACACAATACACAACAAGGTGTCATCTTCCTCTTAGCCCTATGCCAAACCTCAGACCCAGTCCTCCGACAAAACATTAAAAATCGGATTATTAGTCAAAAAACCCTTACAGAAAGCGCTCTTTATGTGCAAAACCTGTACCGAAAAGCCACCATCCTCCTCAAAGACCTCCCCTCCTCCCCCTGATACCACTCGCTCTTATAGAAGGAGAAATAACGTGAACCCCACAAAAAAAAGGCGTGGGGGAGGCTATGGATACGAGGTATAGGTGTTTACAAGAAAGGAATTAGCGATGATACTAGTGCTTACAGAAAGGAAGCGGTATCAATCCCACAAAGGAATTAGCGATGATACGAGGTGTTTACAAGAAAGGAAACGGTAGTAATCTCACAAAGGAATTAGCGATGATACCAGTGCTTACAGGAAAGGAAGCGGTATCAATCCCACAAAGGAATTAGTGATGATACTAGCACTTACAAGAGGGGAAGAAACCAGTATTGCTCCTCATCTCACTCTACAAGCGTGGAAAATTCTCAAAACCTCTCCTTTCCCCTTTTTCGTTATTGAGAACCCAGATTTTCTCTATCCTCTAGCGGCACAACACCATGTGCCGTTCACGACAATTTCTCAACCAGAGCAAGCCCAAGAGATTTTCCCCTCATCCCTTCCCATTTGGCCTCTTAAGGAGACCGGCCCTGCTGCTACCATAGAGTCCATCAAAATAGCGTTCTCCTTTTGTCAGAAAAAAAGGGTGGCAGCCATGGTGACCAATCCTATTTCAAAAACTCTTCTCCATCAGCACGGCTTCCAATGGCCGGGACACACGGAATTTCTTGCGCACCTCTCCCGGTCTCAAGACCCCATTATGATGCTTCTTAACCAATACCTGCGCGTTGTCCCTCTTACCAGACACATCCCTCTGAGCGCTGTTCCCTCAACCCTTTCTCAACACCTCATCATAAAAACTGCAACCACTCTCCATACCATCCTCTCAAAACAATTTCGACTACAGAACCCCGCCATAGCCGTTGCAGGATTAAATCCCCACGCTTCCGAAAATGGACTCTTCGGACAAGAAGAACCCCTCATCATCAAACCAGCCATCAATGCCCTCCGGAAAAAAGGACTCAATATTCATGGGCCTTTTCCGCCTGACACCCTCTTTATCAAAAAACGCAGACACCTCTTCCACCTCTTCTTATGCCTCTATCATGACCAAGCCTTCATCCCCATCAAAACCTTAGACCTACAACAGGCTGTCAACATTACCTTGAATCTGCCCCTCATCAGAACCTCTCCCGCTCACGGAACAGGCGAGGATATTATCCCAAAACAGAACGCTTCTCCTTTAAGCCTTGTTGCTGCTATTAAACAGGCTGCTGCCCTCTATCAAACATCCTCCGCACCATAAAACCGTGTACCCTCTTACCCCTACCCCCCTGAAAAAACTCGGACAACATTTTTTGCAAGACCCTGTTTTCTTGCGTATCATCTCCTCCTCTTTAGGCCCCTTAATGGGGAAAAATGTCTTGGAAATAGGCCCCGGTACAGGAACCCTTACCCATCTCCTCTTACAGCAAAAACCCGCTTCCCTCACCCTCGTCGAAAAAGACCCTCGCTTCCTGCCAAATCTTAAAACCCTCTGCCAACATCACCCCCTCACACAGTGCTCTCTCGTCAATGACGATATCCTCTCCTTCTCTCATCACCCTAAACCAAACTCCCTCTTAGTGGGAAATCTCCCCTATTATCTCTTGACGCCTCTCTTCCTAAAATGGATGACTCAACCCAAAACCTATGCACAATATGTCCTCCTCGTACAACAGGAATTCGCACAACGACTCACAGCACAACCAAAATCTCCCCACAGAGGAAGCCTCTCCATCGCCGTACAGCGCAAAATGTTCCTCTCAACTCTCCTCCTCTCTGTCCCTCCACAAGCCTTCAACCCTCCTCCCACCGTCTACTCCTCTCTCATTGCCATGAAACCAAGAGACATCCCTATAGGCGCTCCTCTTACAGAAGACCATAAACTGGAAAAACTCACAAAACTCCTTTTCGCTCACAGAAGAAAAATCCTCTCCAACGCCCTAAAACCACTTTGGGATAACAACAAAATACGCACTATCCTACAACAAGAAACCCTCGCCCCAAACCAGCGCCCCTCAGAACTCTCCATAGAACAACTCTGCGCCTTAACGCGATACCTCTAATAATGTATCAAGCGCTACCTCCGCTTCCCCCTGCTTCAGATTTTTTACCAGCATCATCTCCTGTAATAAACGTTGCCGCGCTGTATCGTATATCTTGCGCTCGCTATAAGACAAAGCCTCCTTCAATGTATGCAGGTCTCTTATCACTTCCGCTAGCGACTCAAGCATGCCAGAGTTAATCTTCGTCTCAAATTCTTGAGACCGCTTAATCCATATCTTTTGCCGATGCCGCGCCCGTCCCTTTAGTATCTGTAACGCTTCTTGTAACTTTTGAACCGAGTACAAAAGACGCAAGCCACTGTCCTGAGCTTTATCCACAGGCACCCGCAACATCATTCTCTCCTCAGGAAACGATATGACAAAAAACTCGATGCTCTTACCGCTGATTTCCTTGCTTTCTATTTCCTTGATTACCCCTATCCCATGACAAGGATACACAACATGGTCTTGGGGAGAAAAATTAACAGAAGGACACACAGAACGAACCTCGCACACATAAGTCCTCATTCTAATAGAAATTTCCTCTAACTACAAGTATTATTCTAGCTCTTCATGTGAGAAGAGAAAAATTCCGAGACCAAATACAGCGACCCAAACACCACCACTAGGGGACTATCCCTTCGTTCCTTCAGAAAATCTAGGGCCGAAGACAACGAGGAATATTCTCTTACTACCCCTTCAGGCAAAGGGGGAAGAGACCCCCAGCTTTCTTGATGCAAAAGGGGCGTATGCCATACCTCTAGCATAGACCCAAAAACGAAAAATGGCAGCAGCATTTCCACAATAGGCTTGCTTTTAAGCGCCCCTATCAACACAATCAGAGGACGATTTTCTAATCGTAACAAGCCCCTCATCTCTTGTAAACTTTCTACAACCGCTTGAGCAGCAGAGGGATTATGACCTCCGTCCACAATAATCTCTGTGCCAGTCTGCATCTTAGGATAAACCAAATGATCCTTTATCCTCTCAAAACGACCACGCCAGCGTGCACACTTCAACCCTTCAGATAAACTCCTCCTTGGTAAACAAAAACCCTCCTCCTGTAAACACAAAGCCCCTAATACCGCTCCCCCAGCATTTTCTTTCTGGTAAGACCCCAACAACCCCAGTGATGAAAAAGAAAAATCCCCCCAAGGTGTTCTCACTGTCAACCCTTCCTCTTTCCCCTCTAAAAACCAATCCGTCCCTTCCCTATACAAACGACTCCCCTTCGCCGCACTTGTTGATACAATGATTTCTTCTACTCTCCTTGAACACTGACGCCCACAAATAATCGGGACTTGCTCCTTTAATATGCCGCACTTCTCACGGGCTATTTCCTCTAAACTTTCTCCCAAAAAATCTGTGTGATCAAGGGATATTGAGGTCAAAATCGTCAACACCGGTGCCGATACAACATTTGTCGCATCTAACCGCCCCCCAAGACCAGACTCTAACAACACAAAATCCCCTTCCTTTTCTCTAAACACAATAAAAGCACTCACAGCCAACACTTCAAAAAAACTCAGCGCAATGCCAGTAGAGAAACTTTCATCCGATACCTTAAGTAAAACCTCTTCTAAATCTGAGGGCTTTATTGTTTCTCCTCGAACCGTAAACCTCTCTTCAAGGCCTGTAAGACTAGGAGAAGTAAAACTATGTCCCCTATACCCCGCCGCTTCCAAAATCCCACGCAAAAAAGCCATGGTCGACCCTTTCCCGTTAGTCCCAGCAACATGAATCGTCGGCGGTAACGCTTCCTGAGGATTGTCAAATCTCTTCAATACCTCTTTTATCCTATCTAAAGAATACTTTACCTTGCGGCTATGACGTTTTAACAAAAGCGATTCTATCCTACCAGCTCTTGTCATAGAAAAGATGTAAAAAATTCGCAAGCTTATTCTTTAAGTCATGACGGTGGACAACTTGGTCAATCATCCCCCTCTCATAGAGATACTCTGCCCGCTGAAAACCGGGCGGTAAAGTCGTGTTAATGGTTTGCTGAATCACCCTCGGTCCCGCAAACCCAATCAACGCACCGGGCTCCGCAAGCGTAATATCCCCTAAAGTCGCAAAAGACGCCGTGACCCCTCCCGTCGTCGGGTCAGATAACACACTAATATAAGGCAGTCCCGCTTCCTTCAACCGCGTAATCCCTATGGTCGTACGCGGCATTTGCATCAGTGATAATACCCCTTCCTGCATACGCATACCACCTGATGAACAGATGGTAATTAAAGCCGACGCAGTCTCTAAAGCTTTGCGCGCCGCTAACACAATGGACTCTCCCGCACTCATCCCCATTGACCCCCCCATAAAAGAAAAATTTTGTACACTCATCACCGCTTTGTGACCTTGTAGCGTTCCTACCCCAACACTCACTGACTCCTCTAACGCATAGTTCAGCTTGCAAGCCTCAGATAAGCGCTTCTTGTAGCTCTTTGTGTCCTGAAACTTTAAGGGGTCCTGCCTATCCTTTGACTTAATCAAGGATAACACTTCATATCCCCCGTCAAATAATAACGAAAATCTCGACAGAGCATCTATGCGCGCATGATGCTGACACTTAGGACACACATATTGCTCCGATATAAAATCTGCCTGAAACATAATATGGCCACAGGATAAACATCTTGACCATACATCATCCGGTGCCTCCCGTTGGCGACGAAAAAATTTAATCCTAGGCAAAATCGCCTTCTTTAACCAATTCATGATTCCTCTTCCACCAATGAGTCTCTGAACCTGCGTGCCGCTAAAGCCGGGTCTTTAGCCCCAGTAAATGGACGACCAATAATCAAGTAATCAGAACCAGCTCGTACCGCCTCTTTGCCTGTTAACACACGCTTCTGGTCTTCCCCCGTACACCTCTCCCCCTCCATCCTGATGCCGGGCGTCACTTTCACCATAGTAGATTTTATCTCCTCTGGCAAGAAACACAAATCCCCCGCACCGCAAACAATACCATCTAGCCCCACTTCATAAGCTGATTGTGCTAAAACCGTCACTTCCTTAGGCGACCCTATAGTAGAAGATGTCAAAACCGTCACCCCTAATACTAACGGTTGCTCTACTCCTCCACGCTGCTGTACCCCCTCAAGTGCTGCCTGCATTATCTCTTTCCCTCCCATTGTATGTACCGTTACCATAAACGGACTCAGTAACGTACTCAATCTTGCTGATTCCCTAACCGTATGCGGAATATCATGCCACTTCAAATCTAAAAATAACTTGTGGTTAGGATAAGTTTGCTTCAACTCTTTTACCCCAGCAGGACCAAAAGACGTAAAAAAAATACTCCCTACCTTAAATCCATCAACATAAGGGGCAACCCCTTCCAATAAGGCACGACAACTGGAACGCTCTTGCAAATCAAGGGCACAAAAAATCTTCGCTGTTGTCTCCTTCATTCTTCCAATTTCTGCCCCCCCACCACACTTTACTCATTCAGATGGCGTTGTAAAGGTAATAAGAGCACGGCGATTTTGCGCCCACGATGTTTCTAGTGACTCACTTATTAAGGGACGTTCCTTCCCGTAAGATACTGTCTGTAACCAACGCTTCGGTACCCCCAATAACATTAAATACTCAACAACAGCATACGCACGCTTCGCTCCAAGTGCTATATTATACTCCCTCGTCCCCCTCTCATCACAGTGACCCTCTATGTAGACAACCCCTCCACGAAAATACTCCTTCAACCAATCAGATTGCGCAAGCAACAGCGCCTTTGACTCCTCTCCTAACACATAAGAATCAAAGTCAAAAAAAACCGCCGCCTTAAGGCGTGTATCATAATACTCCCTCGTCCCCTTGTCCTCTTCTTCTTCTTCTATCACTTCCTCTACGATTTTCTCCTCTTCCTCTTCCTCTTGCTCTGTTGCTGTTGCTCTTCCTCCAGCATTTTCTGCTTATCGAACTTTTTGAGCGCCTTCAGCTCTGCAAGAGAGTCCTCTTGTGTGCCCATATGAGAACAAGAAGGCAATACTAACAGAAAGCCACCTACGCACAACACTGTGAATAGTAGCTTCATATAAGATAATGATGCGGCTTTCATGGACATCCAATCTTTAGTATACTCGCTTACTTACTTTATACCATACTCAGACTTCCAAAGTGTGTCAACAAGATAAAAGCTTTAACGCACGCAAAACTTCTAAATGAGGATTTTCAAGAAACGCTAGCAGAGCCCCTCCTCCTGTTGAATAATGGCTAATGCTGTCATTAGAAGGGGAAAAATCACCGGGAAGAGACCCCATAGTGTCTCCTCCTCCAATAATAGAAATAACCTTTGCACCTAACCCTTTAAGGTATGTGTACAGCAAATGGCTTGATAGAGTAAAGGAGGGATTTTCACAGATGCCTAAGGGACCATTCCAGAACACGGTACCGCCCGGACGCAACTCATGTAAGAAAGACCAATCAAAGCAAGCATCTCCAATGATATCATCTGGGGCTAAATCGGAGACGGACTTGCACTTGATGAGCGTACCCTCCTCCCTTAAAGACTTACAGACCAATACATGGTCAGGCAGGGTGAGTGTTGTAGCGTATTGCCTTAATAGTTCCCTTGCCCTAGGGATTAGGTCTTCTTCCACAAAAGAGTTCCCAATATTGTATCCATGAGCTGCTAGAAAGGTGTTCGCTATGCCACCTCCTAGTACGACTTTGGCACCCCTTGATAAAAAGGTCTTTAAGGTGCCAAACTTACTCGCCTTCTTCCCTCCAATAATAGCGAAAAACGGATGCTTAGGCCTATCTAGTAGCAATTTTTTTATGATTCTCACTTCGCGTTCTAAGTGATACCCACTGTAAGATGGTAAATGTTTCGCCAATTGTAGACTGCTTACAGAGTTCCTGTGACTCACTGAAAAGCCCTCATGGACAAAAACCTCCCCAAGGGTTAAAGCCTTCTTGACAAAGGACTCCCCAGGGGCTACTGCCTCTTCTTCCGCACAAAACCGCACGTTTTCAAGCAACAAAAACTTCCCCGCCCCAGGCTCCTTTTTCGCCTCAACATAATACTTCGTACTAAAATCTCCCTCCAACAGTAACCCATGCTGCCCAAACCAAGATTGAAAATCCCCAAGCAACCGCTTAAAAGAGTAAGACTCCACAACCCGCCCCCCAGGACGACCGAAATGTGACAGAATCTTCACCCGCCCTCCTCCGCTCTTAAGAGCCTTCAAAGTCTGTAAACTTTCCTCAAGACGATAAAAATCCCCAACCCTGCCATTGCGCAAGGGGACATTCAAATCTAACCGCAACACAATCCGCTTGCCCCTAATACCGCACGCTAACAACCTCTCTAAAGAAGGCATGCTTACAGAGACCACATCAAGGCTGCTACATCCAGCATACGATTCGCAAATCCCCACTCGTTATCGTACCAGCCTAAAACCCTGATAAAATCCCCCCCCACTACATAAGTTTGTGACAAGTCCACAATGCAACTTGCACTATGATGAACAAAATCACTGGAGACTAAAGGTGCCGACTCAACAGCTAAAATGCCTTGTAGCTCCCCTTCCGATGCTTCCTCAAAAGCCTCGTTCAGCTCCTCCTTCGTCACGGATTGTCCTACTTGCACAGTCAAGTCCACAAGAGAGACATTAGGCGTCGGAACACGAATGGATGTTCCCCCTAGTTTCCCTTTTAGTAAAGGAAAAATGCTCTCTATGGCGTGTGTCGCACCAGTGGTCGTCGGAACCATGGATAATCCAGCACCACGTCCTCGACGCACGTCCCTATGAGACCTATCTAAGAGTGTTTGATCCGATGTGTACGCATGAACCGTTGTCATAAATCCCCGCAAAATACCAACCCTTGATAGTAACACTTTCAAAAGAGGCGCTAAACAGTTCGTCGTGCAAGACGCATTAGACACAATCTTATGCTCCTTCTTTATCTCCTCCTGATTCACCCCATACACAATGGTGGACGCAGCCCCCTTACAAGGCGCCGATACCAATACCCGACCCGCTCCAGATAAAAGATGAACCCGCGCACGCTCCTCTGTCACATAACGACCACTGCACTCAAGAACAATATCAACACCCCGCCAATCTAACGCAGAACAATCCCTATGGTGAGATACCCCAATCCCCTCCTCCTCCTCCTCCTCATCCTCCCCAACATACAGCCTCTCTCCTGCACTCCTCACCGCCCCCGCATACCGACCGTGAACAGAATCATACTGCAATAAATACGCTAGCGTCTCCGAAGGATTAGGGTCATTCACCTTCACCACAGACATTTGCTTCTCTCCCCGCTCCAGTAACGCCCGCAAAGTCATGCGCCCTATCCGACCAAACCCATTAATGCCTAGCTTTAACATCCCTTGCTTCCCTCGCCTAAAGCCTTCTTGATACGTCGCGTGAGCAATTCCGTCTTCAATCCAAAGGTATTATAAAGCGCCTCATATGGCGCTGACAAACCAAAAGTGGATAGTCCCATAAATATCCCTTTTTCCCCTAAATACTTACGCCAAGTTCCCTCTCTGCCCGCCTCTATCACCACGCACAACCCCTCGCCGCCTAGTAAGGAATCCCGATACCCCTTAGGCTGCTTGTCAAACAACTCCTTACAAGGAACGGATATCACCTGAGAGGATATCTTCTCCGCTTCTAAAGCGTAAGCAACTTCTAATGCTAATCCTACCTCAGAACCTGATGCCAATAGCTTGACCTCTCCGGACTCACTACTCCCCCAAAGCTTGTAAGCCCCACGCACACACAAATTCTCACCTTCCCCAAGTACGACACTCCCTTTGCGCAAAAATCCTAAATCCTGACGGCTTAACGCTAAAACTGATGGCCCCTCGAACCTCTGTAACGCTAACTGCCAACAGTCTGCTGTCTCCACACCATCACAGGGACGAAAAACTAAAAGATTAGGGATAAGACGCAAACTTTCTAAATGCTCCACAGGCTGATGCGTGGGACCATCTTCTCCTAACCCTATGGAATCATGACTGAAAACATACACCACCCTTAGAGCGCTCAACGCCGCAAGACGAATCGATGGACGCATATAATCTGAAAAGGCTAAAAATGTTCCCCCATATGGTATAAATCCCCCATGTAACGCTATGCCGTTCATAATCGCCCCCATGCCATGCTCCCGAACGCCGTAATGTATGTAAAAACTATACCCCTCTTCCCATTCAGATAAAAGCTTATGGTGCTTTGTCTTCGTCAAATTAGACCCCGTTAAGTCCGCACTGCCACCAAGAAGACAAGGAGTGCTCTCACACAGAGATTCCAATACGCAAAAGGAAGCCTTGCGGGTGGACAAAGACTTGGATTCCTTGATGAACTGCTCCTTTAACGACTTGAAAACCTCCCCTTTCCCTAATTCTTCAGATATCCTTTCCCCCTTCATCAGAGATAAAAATCTCTCCCTATCAGGGTGAGAGGCAAGCCGTTCACACCAGCCCTCATAAGACTGCGTATGTCTCTCTTTGGCTCTGCGCCAACACTTCAATACCTCCTCCGGTACCTCAAAAGCCGGTACCTCTCCCCATCCCAAAGCCTTCTTGCTCACCTCCACTTCCTCCGCCCCCAAAGCAGACCCGTGAACAGCCGATGTGCCAGACTTGTTCACAGACCCTTTCCCTATAACAGAATGAAAAATTACTAAAGAGGGACACTCACTTCTCTTTGCAGCCTCTAAAGACTCGGTAATCTCCCCCACATCATGGGCTGATGCCTCCCATACAGACCACCCCTCCGATAAAAACCGCTTCCTTTGGTCCGTGGAACAGGTAAGGGATGTTGGACCGTCTATGGAAATGGCGTTGTTGTCAAATAGGACAATTAACTTCTTCAACTTGTAATGCCCTGCGAAAGAAATGACCTCTTGGCTAATCCCCTCCATTAAACAGCCATCCCCTACGAGGGCATAGGTATGATGATTGACGATATCCTCCCCGAATAATCGTCCTAAGAGATGTTCACTTAACGCCATGCCCACCGCATTGCCTAACCCTTGCCCCAAGGGCCCTGTTGTCGCTTCAACCCCTTGGGTCACAAACTTCTCAGGATGTCCCGGCGTCACACTGTGTAAAGACCGAAACTTCTTAATGTCCTCAATCCCCATGGACGCATAGCCGCTTAAATATAAAAGGCAGTACAACAACAAAGAACCGTGACCAGCTGACAAAACAAAACGGTCTCTGTCATACCACTCCGGATGAGGAGGATGATGCTTCAAAATCGTACTGAAGAGCACTGTCCCTACCTCTGCCATCCCCATAGGCAACCCCGGATGTCCACTTTGGGCTTTCTCCACTGCCTCCATGGATAAGACGCGAATGGCATTCGCCATGGACGTATACGGTAGCGGTGGTAAAGACAACTTTATTTCCTCTTGTACTCCCTTTTAGGAAAAAGGCAACGAACTTGCGGTGTGGAGAGTTCCTCTTCAATCCTCAACAATGTGTTATACTTTGAAACCCTCTCCCCGCGACAGGGTGCTCCAGCCTTAATGAAATCACTTCCGGTTCCTACTGATAGGTCTGCAATAAAACTATCATTGGTCTCTCCGCTACGGTGTGACACGGCACAAATCCACCCCCCCTTATGGGCTTTAGAGATAGCCCCCAATGTCTCCGTAAGCGTTCCGCATTGATTAGGCTTTATCAGAATGCCATTAGCGATACCACGTCTTAATCCCTCACATAATAAGGACTCCTTCGTCACAAACACATCATCGCCTATCACTTTTATCTTGTCTCCTAACCTCTCCATTAACAAGCACCATCCCTCCTCATCCTCTTCGGCACAGCCATCTTCTATGGAGACCAAGGGGTACTGCTCGCAAAGAGACGAGTACCACCCAATCAATTCTTTGACGGATTTTTTCCCCTCTAAGTGATAAATCCCCTTCTCATATAGCGTACTTGCTGCCACATCTAATCCTAAGTAAACCTCCTCTCCCGCTTTATAACCGCTTTTCTCAATGGCTGCCATGAGGAAGTCTAAGGCTTCTTCTGTCCGCTTAAGAGGGGGGGCATACCCCCCTTCATCCCCAACAGACACACTCAAGCCCTGGGACTTCAGACAATCTCCTAAGGCTGTAAACACCTCCACCCCGCAACGCAAACACTCAGAAAATGTCCCCCCTTGCGGTATCACCAGAAATTCCTGTACCTGTAGTGCATTATCTCCATGACAACCTCCATTGAGCAGATTCATCATGGGAACCGGTAGACGAAAAGGATAAAGACCTCCTATATACCGATAAAGAGGGACCTCGGTTACTCTTGCCCCGCCGCGTGCTACAGCTAAACTCACACTTAACAGAGCATTTGCCCCTAAACGACTCTTATCTTCCGTACCATCTAACTCCAGCAACAAGGTATCGATCTCTTCTTGATTGCGAATATCGAGACCTCTTAACGCCGGTGCTATGGCGCTTATCACTTGCTCTACCGCTTCTCTCACCCCAAGCCCATTGTACCTGTCCCCGCCGTCACGCTTTTCTACCGCCTCCCTTTTCCCCTTAGACGCCCCAGACGGTACGCTCCCCCGTCCTACAAACCCTATGTCCTTCACAAAAATATCTGTTTCTACCGTCGGACATCCTCTACTATCCAGTACTTCGCGACTTTTGATTGACTCTATATACATGCTAGGGCAATTCCTGTGTTGGTAGAGAAAATTTTGTGCTAAAGTATACTATACTTCCGTGAAGGGTTAAAGACGAAAATCTCTTGAAACATTTTCACAACACAGCAATTATTCTTCTCGCGGGAGGACTAGGGACCCGCATGAAAGGCTATGGGAAACTCCTCTCTCCCTTAGGAGGTCTGCCGTTGATAAGCCATAGCCTCAAGAAGGCTATAGATACCGGCGCAGAGCAAATTCTTGTGGTCTTACCGTCGGACGAACAAGGGCGGGGGCAACTTATGGATGTTCTCAATCCTTTTTTTCTTGAGCATCCTCACCTCTCTTGGGTTGTTCAACCTGCTGGGAAGTATGGCACTGCTGTTGGGGTTGGGGCGGCGCAAGCCGCACTTAAGGCCTCACTTCACAAGATTCTGATTCTCAATGCCGATGTGCCGGGCATTGAACACCATACCTTACAACGGCTGGTTGAAGCCCTAGAACAGACTCATGGCGTTATTGTTTCCTTCTCACCAGAGAACCCAACAGGCTATGGACGGCTCCTGTTACGCAACGAACAGGTCTTAGCCATTGTAGAGGAGGAGGACTTAAGCCCGGAGCAGGCACAGCTGAATCTTTGCAATGGGGGGGTGGTGGGATTCCAAAAACACCTGCTTTTCCCTGCCCTTCAAAAGGTGCCTGTACGAAAAGGGGGAGAACAATATCTTACTGATGTGGTCGCACTTTTACACAAAGACGGCAATACAGTCTCTTCTATTACTACGACTGCTACTGAACTTGTTGGTGTGAATACGCTACGGCAACTGGCTGATGCTGAGGCGCTCTTTCAACAAAAAAAGAGAACCCTTGCCCTTGAAAACGGCGCAATACTACAAGTGCCGGACTCTGTGATTTTCTCTCATGATACCCTTTTGGAAGAAGGGGCTTATGTTTTCCCTTATGTGGTTTTTGGACCAAAAGTTGTGGTACAGCGCGGGGCTGTTATTAAGAGCTTCTCTCATCTTGAGGGGGCGGTGGTGGAAGAAGGGGCTGTTGTGGGTCCCTTTGCTCGCGTGAGACCTGATAGTAGAATCAAAAAACAGGGGCGCATTGGAAATTTTGTCGAGGTGAAAAACACTGTCTTAGGTGCTAATACTAAGGTGTCTCATTTGTCCTATTTAGGCGATGCAACAATAGAAGGGAATGTCAACGTTGGTGCGGGCGTGATTACTTGTAATTATGATGGGCGGCATAAGCATCAGACGCATATTGGAGCGGGTGCTTTTATTGGGGCTTCTTCAACGCTCTTAGCCCCTTTACGGATAGGGCGCGGGGCGCTTACGGCAGCGGGTAGCGTCCTCACTAAGAATGTTCCTGAAAATGCCTTAGCCGTTGGGCGCACAGAACAAAAAACCCTGAAAGGGGCAGCGAAAAAATATTTGAAGCCCTCAAAAAAACCATAAGCTATGTGTGGCATCTTCGCAATACTAGGGCAGGGCAATGTTGTGCCAACCATTCTTAAGGGTATGAAATGTTTGGAGTATAGAGGCTATGACTCCGCTGGACTTGCTGTCTTAAATGCGGGCGTTTTACAACGTCGTCGCGCCGTGGGAAAAGTTGATAAACTCGTGGCTCTTCTCAAAACACGACCACTGAAAGGACAGATCGGTCTTGGACACACCAGATGGGCTACTCATGGCAAACCTTTTGTTCGTAATGCCCATCCTCACTTCGGTGGACGAAATCTTAAAACCCCTTCTTGTGCCGTCGTGCATAACGGCATTGTGGATAACTATCAAGACCTCAAACAACACTTGCAAAACCACCACTACTCCTTCCATACCCAAGCCGATACAGAAATTATTGCACACCTTCTAGACCTTTCTTTACAAGAAGGTATGACCCCACAAGAGGCTATCTCTAATCTCAGAAAAACCATAAAAGGAGACTTTGCCATTGCGGTACTCTTTGCTAATATGCCAGACACAATCTTTGGCTTACAAAAAGGATGCCCTCTAGTTGTCGCTTGTCATGACAAAAAATCCCTCCTCGCTTCCGACCCTTATACTGCTGCAACCCTCCATGAAAGCGTCCGCGTCCTCAAGCCATCAGATATGGCTATTTTATCCCCAAACCATGTGGATATCATGGGAGAAAAAGGACCAAGAACGATACCCCCTCTTACGGTTATAACAATGAAAAGCTCCCAAAAAAAGGGATTCAAGCACTACATGCTCAAAGAAATTTTCCAACAACCAACAATTATAAAACGTACACTCCATACCCTCCACCCCCCTCCCTTCCTCCCCCTGCTCAATACCCTCTTAAAACCCCCCGCTCCCCCTTCCTCCATCCCCGCTACCCTCACCATGGTAGGATGCGGTAGCTCCTATCATGCCCTTTTGTGCGCAAAATACTGGTTCGCTCACCTAGCTCATAGGGAAATAGCCGTGGAAATGGCTAGCGAATTCCGCTTCACCCCTACCCCCCTCCTCAAAAATGGCTGGACAGTCTTTGTCTCACAATCCGGCGAAACAGCCGATACCCTCCACTCCTTACGCCTGTGTAAAGCCGCTGGACAAACCTGTATCGTCATCACCAATGTGCCACAAAGCCAAATGGCCAACGAAGCCCATGGACTCATCCTCACAGAAGCCGGACAAGAAATCGCTGTCGCTAGTACCAAGTCTTTTACCGCGCAATTAACCGCTCTAGCTGTCTTCACGTGCTGGTACGCCTACTCCATAGGAACAATATCCCGCACACAACTCCAAACTTACCTCAACTCCATTAAAAAAAGCACAGCGCACATCAAAGCCGTCATCTCACAACAACATCGTATCAAAACACTTGCCGAAACCTTCCTGCATAAAGCCCAACATACCTTATTCTTGGGGCGGGGCATCTTTTACCCCCTAGCCCTAGAAGGTGCCCTAAAACTCAAAGAACTCTCTTATATCCACGCAGAAGGCCTGCCCGCCGGCGAAATGAAACACGGCCCCATCGCACTCCTGCAAAAAAACTATCCCGTCATTGTCCTAGAAGGAACAGGCAGTAGCGAAAAAATTCGCGCTAACCTCAAAGAAGCACAAGCAAGAGGCGGCAAAATCCTCCTCGTCTCCGACCAACCTGAAACCTTTCAGCATGACCTCTCTAATCTCTCTCTCTTTCCTCTCCCAAAAGGCAATCTCTTGACACAACCCCTCATTATGGCACCCTTCCTGCAACTCCTAGCATACCACACTGCCTTGCACAAAGGACTAAATGTGGATAAACCCAGAAACCTCGCGAAATCCGTCACAGTGGATTAACAGAACAGACGCCTCTAAGGTCATCATAAGCTCTTTAGTCATATACCAGACAGAGCCCTTAGAATGGATTGCTAAAAAAAAAGCCCCCTTGACTGGTCAAACACTAACAAGGAGAGTACTATACTTAAGGTACTGAAACACTCAAGGAGTAACCCCATGAACTTTCTCAAGACCTTTCTTGAAACCGCTCCATGGTATTTCGGGCAGCTTTGGTGGTGTAAAGGACGATTAAAGCGCACCCCTTTTTGGATTTTAACCTTTCTTATAATAGGCGGATACTTATTCCTCGGGTTTTTAGGAATGGTTGAGACCAATGCAGCCGCTCTGAATCTCACGTTTTTATCACCTCTTATTGCTTTCTTTCACATTTTATTGAATGACTTGCCTTTTATAGGCGTCTCTAGTTTATCGCCCTTTATCCTGTATTGGCAGATTATGCTTGGTATCAAGCGGCTACGGGATGTAGGCAGGTCTGCTTGGTGGATGCTTCCTTTACCGCTTTTTTTACTCTTGTTTGTTTTCTTTTTGTTTCTAGGGCTTATATGGGCGCCTCCTGCCTTCTTAGGAGGGATGAAATTCTTGGAAGCCCTTTTCTTTGGAGCAGGGGGAGGCTTTTTGATAACGCTTTGTCTGATTAATTACTGGTGGCTACAACCCTCAAAGCCTTCAAAGAAGGAGGAAGCAGGACTTTAGGGGAGAAAAGAGAGCAGGAGGGAAGGCTTTAGAGGAGAAAAGAGAGCAGGAGGGAAGGCTTTAGAGGAGAAAAGAGAGCAGGAGGGAAGGCTTTAGGGGAGAAAAAAGGGCAGGGGGGAGGACTTTAGGGGAGAAAAGAGAGCAGGGGGGAGGACTTTAGGGGAGAAAAAAGGGCAGGGGGGAAGGCTTTAGAGGAGAAAAAAGGGCAGGGGGGAAGGCTTTAGAGGAGAAAAAAGGGCAGGGGGGAAGGCTTTAGAGGAGAAAAGAGAGCAGGGGGGGAGGACTTTAGGGGAGAAAAAAGAGCAGGGGGGAGGACTTTAGAGGAGAAAAGAGGGCAGGGGGGAGGACTTTAGAGGAGAAAAGAGGGCAGGGGGGAAGGCTTTAGAGGAGAAAAAAGAGCAGGGGGGAGGACTTTAGAGGAGAAAAGAGGGCAGGGGGGAGGACTTTAGAGGAGAAAAGAGAGCAGGGGGGAGGACTTTAGAGGAGAAAAGAGGGCAGGGGGGAGGACTTTAGAGGAGAAAAGAGGGCAGGGGGGAAGGCTTTAGAGGAGAAAAGAGAGCAAGGGGGAGGGCTTTAGGGGAGAAAAGAGAGCAGGAGGGAGGGCTTTAGAGGAGAAAAGAGAGCAGGAGGGAAGGCTTTAGAGGAGAAAAGAGAGCAGGGGGAGGGCTTTAGAGGAGAAAAGAGAGCAGGGGGGAAGGACTTTAGGGGAGAAAAAAGGGCAGGAGGGGAGGCTTTTTGATAACGCTTTGTCTGATTAATTACTGGTGGCTACAACCCTCAAAGCCTTCAAAGAAGGAGGAAGCAGGACTTTAGGGGAGAAAAAGGGCAGGGGGGAAGGCTTTAGAGGAGAAAAGAGAGCAGGAGGGAAGGCTTTAGAGGAGAAAAGAGAGCAGGGGGAAGGCTTTAGAGGAGAAAAGAGAGCAGGAGGGAAGGCTTTAGAGGGAGAAAAAAGGGCAGAGAGCAGGGGGGAGGACTTTAGAGGAGAAAAGAGAGCAGGAGGAAGCAGGACTTTAGAGGAGAAAAGAGAGCAGAGGAGGAGAGCAGGGGGGAGGACTTTAGAGGAGAAAAGAGAGCAGGAGGGAAGGCTTTAGAGGGAGAAAAGAGGGCAGGGGGGAGGTGTTAGACATTAAAGAGAAAGCGTATAATGTCTCCCTCTTGGAGGCGATAGTCTTTGCCTTCTTGTCTTAAGTGTCCTGCGGATTTCGCACCTTTCAGGCCATTGTGTTTGATGAAATGCTCATAGGAGATGACTTCTGCTTTAATGAATCCGCACTTAAAATCGGTGTGTATTTTTCCAGCGGCTTCTTCTGCCCTTAGGCCGTCTTTAATAGTCCATGCTCTTGTTTCTTTGGAGTCTATGGTGAAAAATGTGCGCAAAGAGAGCAGGCTGTAGGCTGCCTTAATCAGGCGGTTAAGTCCGCTTTCTTGAAACCCTTCATCTTGTAAAAAGGCTTTTTGCTCTGAGGGAGGCAACTGGAGTATTTGCGTTTCTAGTTCTGCTGCAATGACGAAAACACTGCCCCCTATTTTTTTCGCTAGAGATTCCACCTCGCACCTCATCCTTACAGACTCTGCCATTCCCGCTACATTACACACATACAAAACTGGCTTCACTGTCAAAAACCCGAAAGGCTTGATAAGGGCTTTTTCCTCTATTGAGAGAGACGCTAACCCTATGCCTTGAGAAAGCTGCTCAAGACATTTCTCTAATCCCTGCCGTAGTGCTTCCTTGCCCTTTGCTTCCTTCTTCAGGTGTTTTTCCGCACTTTCCATATCTGATAGCAGCAGTTCCGTTTCCACTATATCAATGTCTCTTAGGGGGTCAATTTTGTCGTGGATGTGCGGAATGTTTGGGTCGGTAAAACATCGTACCACATGTAGTATGGCTTGCGATGCGCGTATATGGCTTAAAAACTGGTTGCCTAGCCCTTCTCCTGAAGCCGCCCCTTTTACAAGCCCAGCAATGTCACAAAATCGTAGAGTAGCTGGAACAACCCGCTCAGAGGCAGCGTGTACTGCTATCTGTTCAAGACGCTCATCCTGCACAAAGACAGACCCTTCTTGAGGGGTTATGGTGCAAAAAGGATAGTTGCCTGTTTGGGCTAGTGCGCTTTGCGTGAGGGCGTTGAACAAGGTAGACTTGCCAACATTCGGCAACCCCACAAGAGCGCAACTCAAACTTGTCATCCCACAGAACAAGAGGGCGGCGGACACCGAAGGGATATCGTGGACATAAAATAACTGAAAATGTCCATATCCCTACGGTCTCCTGACAAAAACAAAAGGGACGGAAGACACTCCAAAAGAGCCGATGTCCATGCTATTAGGTGTCCTTTCTCCTTAGGAGAAAACGGACTTAAAACATAAGAGGCTATCTCTCCCCTCCCACGACCAATCCCTAACCGTACACGGGCATATGAAGAGGAGGATAACGCCCCATCTAGTGACAAAAGACCGTTATGTCCCCCGGCCTCTCCGCCACGCTTCAGACGCACCTTGCCAAACGGCAAATCTATATCATCATGAAACACAATCACCCGACCTAAGGGAATCTTGAAAAAATGTACCACCTGTAACACCGCGTAACCAGATAAATTCATCTGTGTCTGCGGCAACAACAAAATTAGCTTCATAGACTGCAAAGATTGAACCGCAATAGTACAGGTTAATGACGAAAAACTCTCCTTGAATGACGGATTCCCCTGTCGGTAAGCAAACGATGAAATGAGATGCTGCCCAATGTTATGACGTTGCCCTATATATTGCGGTATGGGATTCCCAAGCCCTACCCAAAGACTATACGCCGTTGACATCTTACCTAGGGGGTCTCTTTTTTGTCTTCCACCTTATCGTCAGTAGCACCCTCCTCTTCTTCCTCCTCTGGTGCCTCTTCTTCCTCTTCGATAACGGAAGGTGCTGAAATGGTAGCAATGGTGAAGTCTCTGTCTGTAATGGAAGGTCGTATCCCCTCGGGCAAGGTTAGGTGAGACATATGAACAGAAAATCCTATATCAGCCCCTGTTAAATCCACAGCAATGTTTTGCGGTATCTCATACACAGGACAGACAAGGTCTATGGTATGACGCACAATGTTTAAGACGCCCCCACGTTTTAATCCTATGGATTGGTCTTCATTTTCAAACACCACAGACACAGCAGTGGTTATCATCGTGTCTTTCCCAACGCGGATAAAATCACAATGTAACGGCTTGTCCGTGACCACATGACGTTGTAACTCTTTAGGAAGAACTGTAATGGTTTTGTCCTGATAGCCAAGATGACAGACCTTGCTCGCAACGCCGGGTGTCCGTAGATAGCTCCCTAAATGCCCTTCTTCTATACAAATATGTAAAGGGGTTTCTCCTTTGCTGTAGATGATAGCAGGCACTAGAGCGCGGTTGCGTATCTCTTTTGTGGCACGCTTGCCTGTTTGCTCTCTGGGAAGAGCCTTGAGTGTCAATGTAAGGAGTGACATAACTTTAACCCTTAAGAAATAGTCGGAAATAGCGAGGAAACAGAACAATCTCTGGAGATTCTCCGCACCGCTTCTCCTATGAGCGGCGCAACAGAGACACTCTGGATTTTAGCACTCACCTCCCTTTGAGCAATAGTGTCTGAGATGACAACAGATTGCAAGGGAGAAGTTTCAATCCTCTCTAAGGCCTCGCCAGACAATAACCCATGCGTCACATAAGCATGACAGGCCTTTGCCCCCATGGACATAAGACGTTCTCCAACTTTGCATAAGGTGCTTGCGCTGTCTATGATATCGTCCGTGAGAAGACACACGCGCCCCTTAATATCCCCTATGATATGCATGATATGAGCCTGCCCTTTGATATCCCGCCTTTTATCCGCGATACCAATGGGGACATTGAGCAGGCTTGCTAGGTCGCGTGCCCGTTTTACTCCCCCTATATCAGGGCTCACCACCGTCATACAGGAGCAATCTCCAAAGGTTTCTCTTATCCGCTTTGTCATGGTTGGCATAGGCGAGAGATTATCCACTGGAATGTTGAAAAATCCCTGAATTTGTACTGCGTGTAAGTCCATGGTGAGGACACGATTGACACCGGCCGTCTCCAAAAGATTAGCCACTAACCGCGCCGATATAGGCGTCCTCGGCAACAGCTTTCTGTCTTGGCGCGCATACCCAAAATACGGTATCACCGCTGTCACACACCGACCCCCAGCACGCTTCGCCGCATCAATCATTAACAACAACTCCATCAACCGATCATTCACAGGCGGCGCCGTAGACTGAAGAATAAAAATATCCTCCCCACGTATCGTTTCCTTAATTTCAGGACAACTTTCTCCATCTGAAAAAGTCCGTAACTCTACCTTCGTTAACGCCTCCCCTAAAAACTCTGATACCCGTTGAGAAAAATCAGTCAAAGATGAACCCGCAAGTAACTTCATTGCTCTTCCAATACCTCCTCTTAACATCCTCAACCCAAAGTCTAAAGCATTCTTCACAAACTTGTCAATTTTCCCTCATATTCAAAGAGACAACCCCCCCCAAAAAGACAAAAAATCTCCTTGACATTCCAAGTATTTGTTGTTGATGTATATAAGATATATGCTATGCTACTCAAGACTTTAACGCTAGTTTAAAGTTTAGGAAGGAATATAAAAAATTTATAAGTCAGGGTTTATTATGAAAAAGCAAAGAAGAGTTTTCGAACGTTTTGTTATCTTGTTGTTAGCGTTCTTTTCTGTATCAGTTTTTACAAGTGCTCAAGCAGCGTATCGCGGTTATGGTCACGAGTCTACCAAGCTTGAAAAATGGGCGCCAAGAGATTCCGGGGAGAGGTTTTTTGCTTCTCCGGGCAAGAAGATAAAAGTTTGGTTTCATCCGGGTGATGGTGTAGCCGCTTCTGATGCTGTTGCAGGGCAAAGTAGGGATAAAGTTGGCCTCATTGCTGTGTATGTTAATGATGATGGAGACGGCGCAATAGAGTCAGGGGAAGTTGTGGGGGTAGAAAAGTCAGCAACATCCATAACATTTGCCGACAAAGTTGCAATGCCCTCTGATGTTGCACTAGATGATACTTTGATTTACACCCATGTGCTGTTATTTATTGCCCCTTACGAAAGTAATGGCGGTGGTGCCCTCCCTGTGGATCCGCAACGTATTGGAAGTGATACCAGTGAAACGCCTGAGACGAAGGGACGTTGGTTGATGCCCCTTAACATAAACCCTAACCTTAAAGGGGAGGAAGATTCAGTAGGGCCTGCTATACGTGTCATTGCTGGGGATTCTTCTGCGATTATTTCTTTTCATAATGGTAGTGTAACAACCGCTACAAAGGCATTGTTTGGAAAAGTTGATAAAGTGGTGACTACGGATAGCGGGGATGTGACTATCAAGGTGGATGGAGAGGTGCTTGCCTCCCTTATTGAACAAAGTGCCGTACTCAATCAGTATCTCATTCCTATCAAGTCGTCCTATAAAGGACCAGCCCTCATAGATGCCGTTGTGAGTCCACATACTGATGGGACGGCAAGAACAGGAGAAGTCTTTTTGGTGTTCAGTACCTTGCTGGAGGCAATTACTGCTGGGAATATCGGTGACCCACTAGGAGCAGGCGCCCCACTTAATACTGCTTCTACAGGATTAGCCTTGTTGTCAGGGACGCCCCCGACTTATGCCGCGTCGGTAACAGCTACGACAAGTACCGCAACACTGCAAAATGCGGCAGTTGCTGCTGGTACGAATATTGTCACATTGTCTCTTGCTCATGGAGATAATGATCCCTTTACCGCATCTGTGGATTACATGGCTATCAGGGTGGATGATGCTAGTGTGAATAGCATTAAAGATGAAGCGGGCAATTTTATGGATTCGAAAACTGGTATTAGTATTATGGCTGGTGGTGCCTATTACAATTCGGCAACAGCTTTTATCCCTGTAAGGGAATCAGCTCCTTTGAAATTAGCTACTGGTGGGAATATCGTCCCTAATGTCCTCCTTGTCGGCAGTCCAAAAATGGGAGACAATCACAATCTCTTTAAGGAGGCGGAAGGAGACCCCTATTCACTTGAGGGCGTCGACATCACTGCAAACAATAATGATGAGCTTGTGGTGAGAATATACTTTAATCACCCTGTAAAGCCCAGCGGCGCTACTTTCGTAGCTGATAGTGTGCCGACGGCTATAGCGGATTTTTTGTCGCATGCCTTCCAACTGAAGTTTAAGCCGAAAATTAATTTAGAAGGCATTAATGCCGTTTCAGCGAATATCCAACTTGCGACTGACAATCAAGAGACAAAGGTAGGCAGTAGTGTAGACCTAACAAGTGGGAGTGCGTATGTCAATCATTACGTGGATGTGGGTTGGAAGGTTGTTGATACTGAATTTGATAGAGCCAGAATCCATGAGGACGGTTTGCAACTTAGGGCAAAGAAGTCGGCTAATAGCCTGATGCAAGAGCGGTGGTATTTTCTTGAGGTCTTCATACCGGGTCATGCTAGTGACACCATAAGAGATGTGGCAGGGACAAGTATTCCTGTCCATGTTGGAGTGGGAGACGATGCGACGGCGGCCGACTTGGAGCAAGAGTACACCTCTTCTGTTGTGGGGGTTTCTGAAATTGTTGTCGGCGCCCTCATAGAAAAACCGTCTGTCTCCACCGCTGATAACAATGAGGATGGGTTTGTTGATGGGGTACTGATAGATTATAAACACAATATTGTTGGTTTCTTCTCTCAAGCTTCGCTCAACAACTTGGATATTGCTTCAATTCCCCGTAAAGGCACAGATGGCGAAGAGATTTACATTACTATTATGCAAGAGATTACCAGCCCTACCCAAGTCCGTCTCAACTTCGACCTCGATAGCATTAATGCCCCTGTGGGTGGTTTCGGTGATGACTATAAGGAGTATAGAAGTGGAGCTCAGATTAGTATGCCCTATGCTTCTCTTACTAATGGTGAGTCCTTAGCAGGGCATGCCAAGGGCGAAAAATTACCTTTTATGGTTCAATCTGAGGACGCTCTCGCATACGATTTGAGTGCCTTTACTGTTATCAATAGTGACTCGCGAATGAAGATAGACGAGTTACCGGTACCGCGCATTGAGAGAACAGAGGAGATTATTGATGGCGTAAAACCTGTTCTGCTAAGAGCGTCCTATAAGCCGGACCCCTCTGTGTCAGAAGGGACGGTAAGCCATGAGAATACACTAGTGTTTGTGTTTTCTGAGCCTGTGAAGGGTCTTACTGATAAAATACCACCCCCCGGTTACATCTCTATTAAAGAACGAGATTCAAGGAGTATTCCGTTATCCATGTATTATGGGCGCTTCTTCTCTTCTTCCGTAAAAATTAGAGGCAAGCTTGATAGCATAGATAATAAGATAGATCTTGCTGCCGACAGGGGGGGAGGTAAAAATGTGTTTGAGATAAAAGGCTTGAATAAGTACAAGGAGAATGCTGGGTTGACTATCCATGTTGATGGTGCGGCCCACGCCATTCAGATTAGTGATTTTAGCGGAAATACCCTAGCGTCTGTTCCTTCTTTGGTGGTACTCGAACAGCGTATTCCTTCCCCCATCAGACTCTTAGGCATTAAAGATGGAGTGCGTCTGGAAAAACTCATTATTCAATATAGCGATAATATCGAGATAGCCGACCTCACCGTAACCAAAAGGGAGCTGGCAGGTTACTTCAAAGTCCGAATCTTTAATAAAGAAGGGGTCTACTATGATTATAGTCCTTCCGAAGCGATTTTGCTGAATCCACAATTGATTAAGTTAAGTCTCACTGCCCCCGTCAATCCAGAAGACTATGTTTTGGTAAGCTATAACGGGAACGTGCTGATAAGTGAGGACGATACCCCTCTCGCTACTTCTGATGACAGCGGCTTTTTTAAGTATGGTGTTGCTGTAGGTGCTATAGTGACGTCATTTGACACAAGTGCCGTATCTGCTTGGGATAAGTATGTTCAAAAGTATCACCAAGGTGGAGCGAGTCTGATGGTTGGAGATAAGGTCTACCATCCTTATGGCGCCCATGGGATGATTTCTACTAATGTTTTTGTGGAGAGCGAGTCCTCTACAATGATGGGGTTGAATGTGCAGTTTATGAAAGGAGCGGTCATGATGGGGGGCGACGCGGTGTCTGAACACTCTTTAATAAAGGCGGGTGTGTTTATCAAGAAGCCTGATGTCTCAACCTTAAGAGGAGAGATTACCACTAGTAGAGAGGAAAGAGGGTCAACCTTAGAGTTCGAGACTAGTGCTCAAGAACGCATTGATAGTGCTGGGGGAAGAAGTGTGAAGACCATCAAACTGTATGTCAACAAAAAGACTGATGGCTCAATGACTGCGAAATACATGCTATCTGATTCCCCCGGTAAAATTTCTTGGCCTGTGGATGTGAGAATTGAGGGCATGAGACTCACCCTGAGTAGTGCTGGCAACTGGTATCTGAGAGGAACGGCTTATATGGAAGAAGGCATTAAGAATATAGGGGCGCAAGGGGCTTTTTCTCACGCACATACCACCACCGACGGCAACTATGAGCTGTTGGTTGCTACAGACTTTCCTTCTTATAAAGATGCCTTTATCATGATGGCTATTAATAGGAATGGGCAGTATCAGATGCTCACTTCCGCTGTTCAATCTGCTGCTAACTATGTGCCTTTTAAAAATTCCTTTACGGCGGCTTTTGATAGGGCAGAACAGCTCAATTTTGATTTAGAGGCCTTGCTCACTTATAAAGTGCGTCTTATGGATAAAGGCGTACAGGTGGTAGGGTTGCCCGGATTCTTAAACAGTGGAATTGGGTCTGCTCGTATTGATTGGGAACGGTTCATCTTTGGCGTGAATCCCCAAGGAGGAGGTTTCCATTCCTTGTGGCAATCCTTTGAGAACCCTAAGGCTGCCTATGTTTGGGGCAATAGAACTTATGAGGCCTATAAGTATCAGAGTACTAGCGGTAAAGTGACAGTGGGGAATGTGGTCTATGGACAGTTGAGAAATGCTGGGGCTTTTCTTTTGAATTTAGGAAAAGAGCCGTCGTCCGTTTTGACAGGCGTGAAAGAAGTGCGCATGGCGTTGCCTAGAGTGGCTACTACTACTGTTTCTCTATCAAGAGGGTGGAATAGTGTGACTTTGCGGGGGCAGAATTTCCTTGAGAGTGGCGATACTAATGATGAGGAAGTAGCGGCTATCTTTACTGTTACAGAGGAAGGAGTGTTAAAATTTTGGCTGAGCGGGCGCGGGAGCGGGGTAAGTCCTAGGGATGTTATCTCTCTTGGTGATGGAATTCCTGTGTTGTTGTACTTAAAAAGCAGAATTTCAAACTTTGATTTCTTTGCAGAAGAAGAATAGTAAGAGAGAGGGCTACCAGGTTCTTCTTACGCGCGCGCAACGGACAGAGAGGAGTGATAGACTTCGTGCGGGACTTTCCCGAGGACAGAGTCGCCATAAGATAGGGTTTTTCTGAGATGAAGAATTTTTTTGTTCAGTGGGCTGCTAAACTTTTGTTAGTGCTTTTGATTGTGAGTTTTGCGACTTGGGGGATAGCGGATTATCTCATTGGGGGGAAGGAGGTATGGATTGTTTCTGTCAACAAGCAAAAGGTTGGGTTACAGGTTTTTGAGCGGCAGTTTGAGGAGGCTCTGAGGCGAAAGAAGGAGCTTTATGACAAAATCGGGGCAGAGGTACCGCCTCAAGAGCTCTTGCGTCTACAACAAGAAACGCTAAATTTGCTTATCCAACAGGAAGTTTTGCGTCAAAAGCTTATTAAGATGGGATTTGTTGTCTCCACAGAGGAAGTGATTGCACTTGTTCACCAGATGAAGGAATTTCATGAAAATGGACGTTTTTCTCCTGCTTTGTTACAACGCGTTCTTAAAGCCAGTGGGTTAACGGAGAAAAAAATCCTCCAAAGTCTTAGAGATGAGATGCAACAACAAACCTTCTTGCAGTTATTGGTCGGGGGGATGAAAAGTGTTCCTTCTCCCCTTGCGCAAGATTTCTATGATTATCAAGCTCAAGAAAGAAGCCTTAAGTATATTGCCTTTCAGCATTTGCCTCTTGGTAAGTTGCCTGCTCATGAAGACCTCTTATCCTATTATCAGGACAACCCAGAACAATTCCAAGAGCCTGAGAGTCGCACTTTTTCATTTTTCACCATTCCACAGACGCTTATCCAACAAAGACTTGTCATTACAGAGGAATCCCTCAAAGCACTCTATGAACAGCAGAAAGACCTCTTCTTTCAAGAAGAAACAAGAGATATAGAACGTCTTGTTTTACAAACGAAAGAGCAAGCCCTCTCTATGAAGAATAAGGCGCAACAACAATTATCCCTTGCCACATTAGTCATGACTGAAGGCGTGGAGGAGAATGCTGAGGTCTTAGAGGGTATCACGGAGCATGACTTGCCAAGAAACATTACACAGGAGGTTTTCCATGCAATAGAGGGGCAAGTTGTTGGCCCTGTGAAAACAGAGCTTGGATGGTATCTCGTGAAAATCCTCTCTATTATTCCAGAAGGCATATTGCCTTTCCACAGAGCGCGAGATTCTCTACTTCGAGACGCAAAATACGAACGCGCGCAACTGGAAATTGAGAACATCGTTGCTGATTTACAGGATAGAGATGCGAAAGGAGAAGACTTCCAATCTCTTGCGGCGCTCTTTAAGCAGGAGATTCAAGTTCTCTCTTTGACAAAAGAGCAAACGCTTTCAGAAGCAGAAGAGGAGTTAGAGGTAGAAAGTATGCGGCAGTATCTTCTCTCTAATGGGTTCGCCCAAGTGGAGAACACCACAGTCATTCAACAACTCAATCAGGATATTGCTGTCATTTATCTTACAACGGTACAGCCCTCTTTCCTTCCGGACTTCAAAGAGGTACAACAGCAAGTGCAAACACTTTGGACAGAAACAAGCCAACAACAACAGGCTGTAAAGAAAGCGACCGCTTGTAGAGAACGCATTGAAAAGGAGGGATTTTCCCTTGAAAATTGCGCTTTAAGGCACAACCTGACAGTAAAAAACCGCCCTTTTAAGGAGCGCTATCTCTTAGAAGAAGAGGAAGACCTTCCTTACGTTGTTGTTACCCAATTATTCAATGCTAAAAATCCAGGTGACCTCTTTGTTGTAGAGCATCCCGAAAAGAAACAGGTGATTCTCGGCTTATACCAGCAAAAACGTGTGCCGAAACAACCGGAGGACAATCTCTTAACAGAGATACAAAATCGTCTCTCTACTTCACTCCAACGGGCTGTTGTTGCACTTTATCTCCGCAATCTTGTCTCGGAGGCGAAAATAAGACCCAATAGGGCGGCTTTACAGTCTTTAAGAACAACACCTTTACTGCAGTAACTGAGATAAGGGCACTAATGAGACTTTTGATTGAGACTGAACCCAGAATGTAATGGCTGCTATTGTGGAGTCATAGGGGTGGCATATGCCAATGGCTTTGCCGTTTTTTAAGGCTATTCGTTCAAGCTCCATCAGGCGCTGTTTGACATCGTCCTGATTCGAGGTACTGGTATCTAAAAAGATATCCCGCACGCCTCCCTTCATCCCTAGACTCTCCCTAATCCTATTAGCTGTCGAGGCGCTGTTGGTACGGGAATCAAGAAAGTACAGACCGCTGTCTCTCATATAGAACAAAATTTCACTCATTAAGATGGAATCTTGCGTTAGTTGACTCCCCATGTGATTGTTAATCCCTATGTAGCCGCGTCCTTGAGATAAATGCCACAGAAAGGTTTTTCGTAAGAGTTGAATGGACATATTCGTTGTGAGGGGACGTTCAATACTTTTATTAAGGTAAGGGGCTTGGGCCTCCATGGGAATATGAAGAAGCACTTCATACCCGCGAGCGAGGGACTCATCTAGGGCTGATTGTAGCTTATTGGTATAAGGAAGGAAGGATAGGGTAACAGAGGAAGGAAGGCTAAAAGCTCTTTGTAGATGCACAGCACTTGTGCTTAGGTCATCTAGGATAATCGCTACAGGAGGATTTCCTAATGCACTCTGAGGGACAATGATGGAGAAGGCAAGAAAAGTTCTGAAGAGGGACATGGTTGAAGAAAATAACAGATTAGTAGTATTGTGAGCATCAAGTTCATGCTAGTGTAGAGCGGTGATAATGTCTAGTGGCGGTGGTAGCTCAGTTGGTTAGAGCACCTGACTGTGGCTCAGGGGGTCGTGGGTTCAAGTCCCATTCACCGCCCCGCGTTTTGGGTGTGGAGAGACGGATGAAGATGTCCAAAATTAAGCTTCTAAAGAAAGAATAGGGCTGTGCTAGTGTATGTGCGCCTGTTAAGCTAGTTGTGCGGCTTGTAAGTTTTCCTTGAGCGCCTCTTCAATTTTTTCCATGTACTGGTGGGTTGTCAGCCACTTAGTGCCTACTAAAAGAGCTAAATCTTTTGTCATGTTTCCTTCTTTCACCGTTCTAATACAGGCCTTCTCAAGGCAGGTTGCGAAGGTGGAGACTGCTTTTGTTTCATCTAAGAGGGCGCGGTGTTTCAATGCTCTTGTCCATGCGAAAATTGAGGCTATGGGATTGGTTGAGGTTTCTTTTCCCTTTTGATACTGACGAAAATGCCTCGTTACTGTGCCATGTGCTGCTTCTGATTCTAGTGTCTTGCCATCTGAAGAGAGAAGACAAGAGGTCATTAAGCCTAAACTTCCAAATCCTTGTGCTATAAAATCTGACTGTACATCTCCATCGTAATTCTTACAAGCCCATATAAACCCTCCTTCCCAGCGTAAAGCGCAAGCGACCATGTCATCTATCAAACGGTGTTCATAAGATAACCCTAAGGCTTCAAATTGGTCTTTGAACTCTTCCTTGTAAATCCTTGAAAAAATGTTTTTGAATCTCCCATCATAGGACTGAAGAATGGTATTCTTTGTGGATAAGTACACCGGCCACTTGCGGGTAAGACCATAACGAAAACAGGAACGTGCAAAATTCATAATGGACTTATCAATATTGTACATGCCCATGGCTACGCCGGGGGAGGAAAACTGAACAATCTCCTTTTCAATGATGGCTCCTCCTTTTGCGGGCTTAAACCGTAAACTCAATGTACCTGCCCCCGGTATGCTGAGACTCTGACTCTGATACTGGTCACCGAGACCATGGCGCCCAATGACAATTGGCTTTTTCCAATGGCTTATCAGGCGCGGAATGTTCTCAATGATAATCGGCTCACGAAAAATCGTACCATCTAGCACATTACGCAGTATGCCGTTAGGAGACGGCCACATTTCCTTTAAGCCAAATTCCTGTACGCGCCCCTCATCTGCTGTAATTGTTGCGCATTTCACCCCAACATTGTGCTTCAAAAGCGCCTGTGCCGCCTCTTGTACAATTTCATTGTTTGTGTTATCCCGTGAGGTCATGCTTAAATCAAAATACACAAGCGGTATCTCTAAATATGGCAAAATCAAACGCTTCTTAATATCCCCCCATATCACACGCGCCATTTCATCACCATCAATTTCTACAATAGGGTTCTTGACGCGGATAGCCATGTGATAATGTTTTGACATTCCTAAAACTAACATACTATCATAGTGTTATTACACAGACCTTACAATACAGGATTTGAAGAGACCCGCAGTCCTATGGGGAAAAAGCCTAGTATAGCAGAGTGTCCCTTAGGTTTTGCCTTTGATGATGTCCTTCTTTTGCCTGCAGCTTCTTCTGTTTTGCCGCAAGAAGCGTCTACCTCTTTGAGTCTCTTTGGAGACTTGACGCTTCATATTCCTTTTTTATCTTCAGCTATGGATACTGTGACGGAAGCGGATATGGCTATTGCCATGGCCCAAGCTGGTGGATTAGGGGTTGTCCATAAAAACTTTTCGTCTACCCTACAGGCGAAGGAAGTGCGAAAGGTCAAGAAGTTTGAAGCCGGCATGGTGATTAATCCTGTTGTTATAAATCCTGATGATACCTTAGATAAAGCACTTACTCTCATGCGGGAGCATAATATATCAGGTATCCCTGTAGTAGCGCCACGAACGCACCGTTTAGAGGGGATTATCACCAATAGAGATGTCCGTTTTGTTGACGATAGGAAGGTGTTGGTTCGCCGATTGATGACAGCGAACGGTCTTATTACCATTGAAGAGAATCCCTCTAAGAAGAAAGCCCGACAGCTTTTTCATCAACACAGGATTGAAAAGCTCATTGTTGTGGATAAGGAATACCGCTGTCGGGGTCTTATTACTGTGAAAGATATGGAAAAGGAGGAGTCTTACCCTCTTTCCACAAAGGATAAGAAAGGGAGGCTTTGTGTTGGGGCGGCGGTGGAGAATGGGACGGCTTCCGTTGTGAGAGCGCAAAAGCTTGTGGAGATGGAAGTGGATTTTATTGTTTTAGATACGGCTCATGGTCACTCGATGAGTGTTTTGGAAACTGTGAAAGCCCTGAGAAAAGCCTATAAGAATCTGCCGATTGTGGGAGGGAATGTAGCAACAGCAGCTGGGGCGCGTGCGCTGATTGAAGCGGGAGTTCATGCGGTGAAAGTCGGGATGGGGCCGGGGTCTATTTGTACCACTAGAATTGTTTCAGGCGTTGGAGTGCCTCAACTTACCGCTATTGAAGAGTGCGCGAGTATTTGTGCGCAGCATTGTGTTCCTCTCATTGCGGATGGTGGCATACGGTACTCAGGCGATGTGCCTAAAGCCATAGCGGCTGGTGCGAATTGCGTCATGTTAGGGTCTCTTCTTGCCGGGACAAAGCAGGCGCCGGGGGAAACAATTTTGTATCAAGGTAGAACCTATAAAGCCTATAGAGGAATGGGGTCTCTTGCTTCCATGCGGAAAGGGGGCGTCAATCGTTACTTCCAAGAGAACACTGTGAAACTTGTGCCAGAAGGCGTTGAAGGACGCATTCCTTATAGAGGAGAGACTGCTGATATTCTCTATCAATTGGTAGGCGGATTAAAGGCGGCTATGGGGTATACAGGCTGTAGAAATCTCAAGGAAATGAGAGAAAAGGCTTCCTTTTTGCGTCTTACGCAAGCAGCATTGAGAGAAAGTCATGTGCATTCCGTTTCTATGATGCAATCTGCTCCTAATTATGACAGTACAGAGTCTAAGGAGTAAGAATCCTCTGTTATTTTATGGAACAAGAACTTTATCCGCTGAAAATTCTTGAGATGGCGTCTTTAATGGTAGGAGGGGCAAAGAAAAACACAGCGCTTGCTTATGGGAAAAGTCACACCTGCGGTGCGCAAGCTTGGGCGCATATTACCCTTGAGCAAGGGCGTATTAAGAGCTATCAACAACATATAGAAGCTTCTGTTTTTGGACAAGCTGCTGCTGCTTTCCTAGAAAAAAACGCTTGCGGATGGACACAACTCGATATTAAGACCGCTCTTGAGTGCTTGTTCACCTCCTCCACACACACACACCCGCCACAACAATGGAAGGATGAGTTGCTCACCTTGAAACAACTCGTGCCGAAAGAGGCTTTTGAGAGTTTTTGTCTCCCCTTTCATGTCATAAGCAAAGCTTGCCAAAAAGCTCAGTAACCCTCTCCTGCTTTTAAGGCGGCCTTTTAGAGGCGGAAATCATTTTGGAAGGGTTTTACTTGAAAAGCTTAAAAAACCCCTTGAAATCGCGGGGGGGGGTAAGATATCTTCTTAATAACGTGTTGATTTTAAGTTAAGGAGAGATTCCCATGCGCAATAGACAGATAAACGCTTTTTTACTAGCCCTTGTTTTGATTCCTTTTTCTTCCCTAGGTGAGGTGCTAGGTGAGGTGAAAGATGAGTTTCATCACCCAGCTTATCAGGGGCGCACTATAGCAATTGGTGGCGCACTGGCTTTTGACCCTCAGGCATTCGCCTTGGGTATAGTGTATAGTGAGCCTATTAGCAATAGGATACGAGGCTCCATAAGTTTTTCGGGGCTCTTTGAATATCAGAATGACTATACCTTTTCTACTGAAGGAAGTGACGTTTCAGTTACTCTTCATACCAAAGAAAAGGGCTATTCCACAGGAATTAACGTTGAATTTGCTATTCCTACATCAGAAACACTGACAATACTTCTAGGAATGGGGGTTGATAGGTACAGCAAGACAGTCACAATTCGAGAGAGAACTGTCACTGCAGTAGGCTGGGGTCTTGATTTTAGTGGGGAGGTAAGTATTGCTACATCAGAGACATTCTTTGTAACGGCTGGGATTTCTTTTAGTATGCCTCTAAGCTCTAAGCTCGATGGGAAAAAGCAAGAGACAGGAGATGGAACATTCAGTTTTACTGTTGGAGGGGAGTGGTATAACGAATCTCTGATTATAGGTCTAGGGATAGGAATGGCGAAAAGTAAAAGAGGACAAGAAATAGCACAAACTGTGCAGGGGGAATCAATTGAGCTCCAGAGTAAATGGCGTTATACTATGGCTTTTGGTATAGGGAAACGCTTTTAGGCAAAGTGTTTGTCTTTTTCTTACGAGAAAATGGAGGGTGGCAAAGGACTCAGTGAGTCGAGACCTCTCTCTTCTTTCAGGGGAAACTTCCCTTTTTTTAGGATGGGTAAGGCAAACCCCATGAAGAGAAGGGTAGGGGGGTAGGGGGGTTTGGGGAGTTTTTAGGCACAGGTGAACGGACGATAGGAAGGGGTTACTCTATGGTGCGGCTTTGATTAAAACGACCGATGTTGCCAAAGAGGGTTTCCCATAAATTTAGCTCTTTGCCTTGTGTTGGGGTAGTTTCTTTGCGCATGACAATCTTGCGCCCCAGTGGTGCTAGAGAGGAGTCTGTCAAGTTTTTGTTGGTATCAAATGTCAAGGCTATCAATTGAGAGTCTTTCGTTTGAGGTCTGAAGAAGGCCACTTGTTCCCGTCTAATGTAGTAGTAGTACCATACAGAGTATTGCTTGTGAGAGAGTGTTTCCACAAAGGAAGGGGGCCCCATGAGTGCGGAAACATCGTTCTGTGTTAGTGGTGTTGTTTGGGAGGCTTGTGTTTCCTCTAGTATGGTTAGTTGGTGGGTGAGGGAGGCGATACCATGAATTGAGGTTGTGCTGTAACAGGAGGACAGAATGCTTGTGCTGAGTATAAGGAGACAACACAGAAAGGGATAGCGTGAGAAAATCATTTAGTGCATTTTAATTATTTTGTCTTTGTATCTTATCAAAAATTTTTGGGGAAATTTTATAATATTTTGTTGTGCCATTGACAATGGTTGAAGACTGGGCATTGCTTACAGGCGGGATTGCGGGCAGTACAGGTATAACGACCGTGTAAAACGAGCCAATGGTGGGCGTGTTTTTGTACAGAGAGCGGTAAGTGGGCAAGGTGTTTGAGCAATCCTTGTTCTACTGCAAGAGGGGTTTTTCCTTTTGCTAATCCTGTGCGGTTGGAGACTCTGAAAATGTGTGTATCTACTGCCATTGTAGGGTGACCAAAGACGACATTTAAGATGACATTTGCTGTTTTGCGCCCGACGCCGGGTAATCGTTCTAAGTCGGAACGTTTATTGGGAAGAGTGCTGTGAAACTCCTCCACTAAAATCTTGGAGAGACCTAAAATATACCGGGCTTTATGACGATATAGACCAAGTGTTTTGATATACTGTATTAGTTCCTTCTCCCCTAAATGCAGCATATCTTCTGGAGTCTGTACGTGCTTGAAGAGGGCTTTTGTGGCTTTGTTGACGCCTTTATCTGTGGACTGAGCTGATAGAACAACCGCTACAAGTAAGGTGTAGGGATTTTTGTATTGAAGCTCTGTGCGGGGATTCGGCGTACGCGAGGATAAGATACCAAAAAAGGCTTCCACATCAAAAGACATGCCTCTTGCTTTATTTTATATACATTTTCGTAATTTTATCTGGATTTTGCGGCGGCTCTCCTTTCTGAAGCTTATGCACATACTCCATGCCCTTGATCACTTTCCCCCAAGCGGTGTATTTCTCATCCAGAAAACGTGCGGGCGCTAAACAAATAAAAAATTGACTGTCGCCGCTGTTCGGGTCTTGCGTGCGCGCCATGCCTAAAGTCCCTTCCAAAAAAGGCGTCTTATTAAACTCTGCGCTAATTGTCTCTCCGCTACCGCCCCTGCCGTCCCCTTGCGGATCACCCCCTTGTGCCATAAACCCCTCAATAACACGATGAAACGCTAACCCATCGTAAAACCCTTTTTTCACTAGCTCTTTAATCCTTGCTATATGTTTCGGGGCTACTTTATCTAATAACTCAATCTCAACAACCCCATACTGTAATTCCATATATAACATTTCTTTAGCTTCCACTGTTTGTCCAAGAATAATCCCTAGGGCTAACCCTAGCACTCCAACTCCTTTCCTTTTCATCTCTATACCCTTATTTTCAATAATCTCAACTCCTTTTAAGAGTTGTTATGAATTTATTTTATAATGTTTATGGAAATCCTGTAAAAAGTGCTTATCTCTATAATAGAAGCATAACAAAGATAAAGTCTCATGACAACAAGTTCTCATATCCTGTCTCCTTCTCTTTATGGAACAACCATTGTGTGTGTGAAGAAAGGAGGGAAAGTGGTGATTGCGGGAGACGGTCAAGTCTCTTTAGGCAACACGGTGTTAAAGGGCAAGGCTGTGAAGGTACGCCGTCTTGGCGATAAGGGCAAGATTATAGGAGGGTTTGCAGGGTCTACGGCGGATGCGTTGACGTTATTTGAGCGTTTAGAGGATAAAATAGCGCGGCACCCGGGACAATTGAGGCGTGCTTGTGTGGAGATGGCCAAAGACTGGAGAACCAACAAGTATTTAAGGAGGCTGGAAGCCATGATGATTGTGGCTGACCGGGAAGAAATTCTGTTACTTACGGGAGTTGGAGATGTTCTTGCCCCGGATGATGATGCTATGGCTATTGGGTCTGGAGGCGGGTATGCTCGTGCGGCCGCGTTGGCTTTACTGGAGTATCTTGATGACCCTGTGGAGATTGCGAAACGCTCTTTGGGCATTGCGGCTGATATTTGTATTTATACCAATGATTCCTTTACTTTTGAAATTTTGGAAAAAGACAATGACAATGAAAGAACAAACCCCTAGAGAAATTGTTCAGGAGCTAGATAAGCATATTATTGGGCAGAAGGATGCTAAGAGGGCGGTGGCTATTGCGTTGCGCAA
The DNA here is from genome assembly GCA_965222575.1 of Alphaproteobacteria bacterium. Classification (GTDB taxonomy): domain Bacteria; phylum Pseudomonadota; class Alphaproteobacteria. The sequence continues at coordinate 169,974 of OZ244958.1, read as the reverse complement.
CCGGTGGCGGTGCAGGCAATTGAAGAAGGATAGCTTGAAAGAGGAAATTATGCCTAAGAATATTCTGATGATAGGGCCTACGGGAGTAGGCAAGACGGAAATTTCAAGACGTCTTTCCAAGCTAGCGCGTACGCCTTTTACAAAGGTGGATGCTACGAAGTTTACGGAAGTTGGGTATGTAGGGCGTGATGTGGAGCATATTATCCGTGACCTTGTTGAAGTTGCTATTCAGATGGTGCGTAATAGGAAGATTGCGACTTTGTCGAAGTTTTCTAAGGCTAATGCTGAACAGAAATTGTTGGAAAAGCTTGCGGGGAAAGACGCAACGGAGGAGACCATTGAGCATTTACGTTCTCTTTTACATAAAGGTCTTTTGAAAGATAAAATGGTAGAGATGGATGTGCCGTATACTCCTGAGGTAAATCTGCCTTTGACGGATATTCCGGGCGTTCCGGGGGGACAGATGGGGATGCTGAACATTGGAGAAATTATGGGAAAAACTCTTGGGAAAGGGGCTAAAAAAGCGAGAGAGATTCCCGTGCCTAAGGCCTTAGAGATTTTAGAGGCTGAAGAACAAAATCAGATGATAGATAATGCAGAAGTTGTCTCAGAAGCGCTGAAATTAGCGGCGGAGGATGGCATTGTCTTTTTGGATGAAATGGATAAAATCTGTGGACGTTCTGACAAAATTGGCGGGGCTGATGTCTCAAGGGAAGGCGTTCAACGCGACTTACTCCCACTTATTGAAGGCTGTACCGTTTCCACAAAACACGGTACACTGAAAACCGATCATATTCTGTTTATCTCCTCTGGTGCTTTCCATGTGGCGAAACCTTCAGACCTCTTACCAGAACTACAAGGACGACTCCCCATCAGAGTTAAGCTCTCTTCTTTAGGCAAAGAAGACTTCAAAAAAATACTGGAAAATACAGAGTTTAGCCTTATTAAACAATACACCGCTCTCATGAAAACTGAAGGAGTCTCTCTTAAATTCCTCCCTGATGGTATAGACTATTTATGCCAACTCGCAGAAGATATGAACACGTCTGTAGAAGATATCGGCGCAAGACGACTGCACACCATCATGGAGCGCGTGCTGGAAAACATTAGCTTTCAAGCCCCTGATGATTCGTTGAAAAAAGTCAAGGTTGATAAGGCTTATGTAGCAGAACAGCTCAAAGACTTAGATACTAAGTCAGATTTGTCAAAATTTATTTTATAACCTATGACAAAAGCTTGGATTTATCGCCCTCGAAAAACTGCTGTACAGGCAGGACGATATAAAACGGCACAATGGGTTTTAGAGAGCCCTTCTTTAGACAAAGGAGTGATGCCCCTGATGGGATGGAGCGGTGGCAAAGGAGAAGGGATGAGACTCGTCTTTCAAACAAAAGAAGACGCCATAGCATACGCTCAATCTCAGAACATAGCCTACCATGTTCTTGATGAACAAGAGCAAGCAATAGATACAAAATGTTATGCCGATAACTTCAAAGCCTCTTTTCCTCAAGATAGCTGAAGGTTCACAATCTCAATAAAAGGGTGATACCCCTGATGGAGGGGGGGTGGCTGAAAGTTCACAATCTCAACAAAGGAGTGATGCCCCTGATGGAGGGGGTGGCTGAAAGTTCACAATCTCAACAAAGGAATTATGCCCCCTTATGGAGGGGCGGGTGGCTGAAGGTTCACAATCTCAACAAAGGAGTGATGCCCCTGATGGAGGGGGGGGTGGCTGAAGGTTCACAATCTCAACAAAGGAGGATGCCCCTGATGGAGTGGGGTGGCGGAAAGTTCACAATCTCAACAAAGGAGGATGCCCCTATGGAGGGGGGTGGCTGAAAGTTCACAATCTCAACAAAGGAGTGATGCCCCTGATGGAGGGGGGTGGCTGAAAGTTCACAATCTCAACAAAGGAGTAATGCCCCTGATGGAGGGGGGGTGGCTGAAAGTTCACAATCTCAACAAAGGAGTGATGCCCCTGATGGAGGGGGGGTGACTGAAAGTTCACAATCTCAACAAAAAGGTGATGCCCTTGATGGAGGGGGGGGGTGGCTGAAAGTTCACAATCTCAACAAAAGGGTGATGCCCCTGATGGAGTGGGGTGGCTGAAAGTTTACAATCTCAACAAAAGAGTGATGCCCCTAATGGAGTGGGTGGCAAACAACGCCTCTTTTCCTCAACAAGATAGCTGATGATGGAGGGGGGTGGCTGAAAGTTCACAATCTCAACAAAAGAGTGATGCCCCTAATGGAGTGGGTGGCAAACAACGCCTCTTTTCCTCAACAAGATAGCTGATGATGGAGGGGGGTGGCTGAAAGTTCACAATCTCAACAAAGGAGTAATGCCCCTGATGGAGGGGGGTGGCTGAAGGTTCACAATCTCAACAAAAGAGTGATGCCCCTGATGGAGGGGGGTGGCTGAAGGTTCACAATCTCAACAAAAGAGTGATGCCCCTGATGGAGGGGGGGTGGCTGAAAGTTCACAATCTCAACAAAAGAGTGATGCCCCTAATGGAGTGGGTGGCAAACAACGCCTCTTTTCCTCAACAAGATAGCTGATGATGGAGTGGGGTGGCGGAAAGTTCACAATCTCAACAAAGAAGTGATGCCCCTGATGGAGGGGGGTGGCTGAAGGTTCACAATCTCAACAAAAGAGTGATGCCCCTAATGGAGTGGGTGGCAAACAACGCCTCTTTTCCTCAACAAGATAGCTGATGATGGAGGGGGGTGGCTGAAAGTTCACAATCTCAACAAAGGAGTGATGCCCCAACGCCTCTTTCCCTCAAAGTGACTGGGGGTGATGCCCCTTGTGGGATGGAGTAGGGTTCAAAAAAACAAGTCACCCGAAGTCCTGTGGGAGGCGGGTGACTTAAGGAGAACTGATAAGCCCTCCAATCTTGAGTAAATACAGTCATACCTTTTAAAATACGACCTGAATTTAAGGCCTGTTCTTTCTATCACTAAACAAAACCAGAAGTTGGAAAAGCCAAAACCATATTATTTCCTCCGTTTTGATATTATTTATTCAATAATAACATATTTTTTCTGTTTGTCAATAGAAAAAAATAAAAAAAAGCTTTTATTTGTAATAAAATTACATTTTTATCAAAAATCAAGAGGGTTTTCGCCATGCACAGTATCTTGGCAGGGATTGATAGAAAATCCTCTTCTCTTTATTCTACATGCTTTTACACTTTTTTGTGAAGAAGGGGAGGGGATACGAACAGAGCCTCTGCGGTTTCTTTTTGAACAACACTGCCGCGCTTTTGTTGCTTATTGAGCCTTATGAGGGAGGGTTGCGGACGGAATTTTTTAAGTCTTCCTGAAGAGATTCCAGTCCTTTGAGTACTGTGCGTGCGACTTGAAAAAGACTAGTGCCTACAGGCTCTTCTTCCTTTTGGGTTTTGAGTGCTTTTGAAATGCCTGATAAAGTATAGCCTTCTGATAACATTTGTTTTATCTGTCGCAACAAAATTAAATGCTCTTCTGTGTAATAACGCCTGCCTCCTTTGTGTTTCACAGGCTTAAGGGGTGAGAGTGCTTTTTCCCAATTTCTTAGCATATGGTGGCTTATGCCTAATAGGGTTACCACGTTGCCTATTTTATAAAGAGGAGCTGTCATTTTAAGGGTGTAGCTTTTTCTTAAAGCCGTTAGCAGGGCGAAATAGCACTGTTCTCATGGCTGGTATGGGGTAGAGTTTGCCTGTTTTGGGATTCCTGCCTATGCGTTGTGCTTTATCACGTGGTGTGAAAACCCCGAAATTTGATATTTTCACCGGCTGTTGTTGAGAGAGTGCGTCTTTGATATGTTTTATCAGACTATTGATAAGCAAGGTACATTGGACGTAAGGGAGACCTGTTCTTTGCGCTATCTCTAGTGCTATCTCTTTTTTCCTATGAACTTGCTGTTTCACTGGTTGGGGAGAATCATCCATTCAAGTGCCTTATTAGGGTCAATTTCGTACACCCATTTCTCATGACGCGACTCTATGTTGGCGGCTTCTTGGCGTATGGTCTGAGCGGCGGCTTTGGTAGTAGATGCTCCGAGCACAATATAATAACGCGCCTCCTGCTCCTCTTCTTTCTCTTCATACAGACGCAGCACAATTTGTAATCCCTCCAGCGTTTCGTACTTTAAGGAGTAGAGTGCTTGATTCTCTAGAACGGCGCTGTTTTGGGCTACAAACACCTCACGAAAAAAAAGATAGCTCAAAGAATTCCAAAGCCCCTGTAATTTTTCAGAGTCAAAACTTTCCTTTTTCTCTTTCGGATGAACAATAGTGAAGGCCTGAGAATCCTGTTGTTGCTGTTGTTTGCGCTCAAGATACAGACTCTGACCATGGTGGTTGGTAACATGAACCCTCTGAAGACGCGCAGACGACATGTTGAAAAGTACAGGATTATAAATCGGAAAACCTTCTCCATGGTGGGGAATCTGACCTTTAATCATATAAACCACCTCTTCCTCATTTTTTAACACATAAAGATAACGATTATTCTCCTTTGCTACGCGATCCTTAGGGGTACCACCAAGCCTAACCCTGAGAACAGAAGACCCTTTCACCAATAAAACAACTTCTTTCTCTTCCTCAAAACCGTACTCCTTTGAAAAAGACGCAACCTTTTGCTTCACCTGCACAATTGAAGCATTGCTATACCCTATAATAAAATGGTGAACCTGACTAATGGAAGCGGGATAGTCCTCTTTATTTTCTATGACCCATTGCCCTTGCTCTTTACGCAAGATGTCCGTGCTCTCTTTTGTCTTTAAGTGAATCTCATCAATGGAGGCCATCACGTCTTTGAGTTCTGGTGCGAAAAATTTCATGCCTTTCCGTCCCCCCGTCGTCCGTTGATAATCCCAAACCCCTACCACAGCTGCTAAAACACAGAGACCTGCAAGGGCTAGGTAAAAAATAACAAGCTTCTTAGAGACGGGTATAAACATCTTTTCTTTTCCTCCATCTTATAAAGACAATCAAAAGACCCATGAGCAAAATTCCCACAGGAACGAGGGCAATATTGAGGATTTTTATTCTATTTTCTAAGGTTTCAATGTCTTTTCTAAAGTGTAGCTGTACAGTTCTCAAGGCTCTATTGAGGGCAATGCGTTCCGTTTGCAAAGCCGTTATCTGGTCAATATTTTGAGCTTTAATTGAGTCCTCTGTTTGCTGATAAAGGGCGTTAATTTTCTGACGGATTTCCACGAGTTTCTCTTGTAGTCGTTGTTCTTCCTGCATATATTGTTCTTGAGCCGCTTTGAGCATTTTTTCCACCTTTGTGAAAGGTCTAGCTGAAGATTTACGGCTTCGTAGAGCAATCATGGAGTCATCTCCACAGAGGTGATCTAGGACATTGAGAATAAACTGTCCGTTTTGGGCCTGGGGATAGACGAGTTTTTGTCCAAACACTTCCTGAATGACAACCCAACTCTCATCTTCCAGAAAGTTCACATCGCCTACTAAAACGATATGAGAGGTCTTTTGGGTCGGGTCGGGTTGTGTCTTTTGTAATCCTTTTTCTGAAGGGGAAGAAGAAGAAGCTGGAAGGGGCTTAAAAGCAGAGGGAATAAGACCGGAAACACGCGCTACTATAGAAAGGGGGGTGTCAATGGTGACGAGGTCTTGACTCAGTTCAAAGGGGGATTTTTTCAGCGACTCTTTGTCATAATATCCTACTGTACGCGATGTTTGAACAAGAGGAAACAGCCTTAAAGACGACCCTTGAGCAAGACTTACGGTTCCTACTGTTTTGAAAATCATATGCCTTAACTCTCCTGTGGTAATGTCCTCTCGCGAAAGAGCCTCTTGTTGGGCAAAAAGCCATAAAGGATAAGTCGCCTCATCAGCACCCCCTCGTTCATTAGGCCACGATACCCTTGCCCCTAGAGTGCCATCGCCGATAATGGTCTCCGCATCAAAGACAATGCCCCACTTGGATAGCATCTCTAAGAAGTCCTGAGACAGAGCATAAGAAACCTGCTCTCTCCTACTTTGAAGTTCCACATACGGGTCTACCATCACCAACAGCCGCCCGCCTTCTACCACATATCGATTTAGGGCTTGTAGTGCTTCTATCTGCACCTGTTCCCCGGGTTGCACAACCATAATGACATCATAGCGTTCAAAATGGTATGGGCCTGCTAGCGGAATATACTCTACCTCAAAGCGTTCCTTGATGACCTCGTACAGATAAGTAGACTTGCCTTGATTGAATGGTTCCCCGGTATTAAACACAAAAGGCAGTGAGGTTAAAATGCCTATTCTAGGACGTTTTAAGGCGGAAAGCTTGTCAATCAACGAGGAAATGTCCTGCTCTAAAAACATCTCACGTTGCGGTGCAAAGAGGGGAATCAACTCAACTCCAGAGAGGGCATTTTCTCCCGCTAACCCAAAATAGAAAAAATCCCCGCGCCTTTGGGATACAGGTATCCCCTGAATCTTGTACGATAAGGCCTCTTCTTCCGCTTCCGAAAAGGGTATAGGGTCAATGATTTCCAATTGAACCTTCCCTTTCCCTAAGCGTACATATTCTTTTAAGAGGTCTTTCACACGCTTGCCATAGTCCTCAAACCCTGTCTTGTAACTGAGTTTCTCTGAAACAAACAACTTCAAGTACACCGGGGAAGAAAGATTCTGTAAAAGCGCTTTTGTGTTGGAGGACAAAGTATAGACTTTTTGTTCCGTGAAATCTAAGCGAAAAGGGCGCAAGAGAATCTCAGTTACCACATTAAAAGCCACCACCCCAACCCCAAGAGCTAATACAAACAATGCCACTCTCACCACCCCTACCATGTTGTTACCCTTTTTTGTTGGTGATAAGTATTGTCGTGCCCCCTAAGAAGACAGCGATAATAGACAGAATATAGAACACATCACTCAGGCGAATAACCCCTTTCATCATCATATCAAAGCGCGTCAAAAAACTAAATGTTCTCAACACCTCTAAAATAGGGAGTGGAACCCACTGTTGAAAAATCCCCATCACAAACGAAGACCCAAATACTGTGAAAATCAGACATAAGGTTGCACTGATAATAAAGGAAATGACCTGATTGTAGGAAAGAGCAGAGGCAAAAGAGGCAAGGGAAAGATATCCCGCTGCTATAAGAATAGCCCCGATATACCCTGAGATGACCACCTGATGGTCTGGGTTTCCGAGATAGGAAATCGTAGCCCACAACATAACTGTAGGCAAAAGGGCTATGATGACCACAAGCAAGGCTGCGAGATACTTGCCTAGTACCATGTCTAGAGGGTGAAGAGGCAAAGAAAATAACAGTTCAAAAGTCCCAAATTTGAATTCTTCTGACCACAGACGCATGCCTATGGCTGATAAAAAGAAAATGTAAATCCATGGAAAAAACGCGAAAAGTGACAGCATATCCGCTGTATTACGGGCAAAAAATCCGCCGGCGTAAAAGGTCAACGCCCCGCAAACTCCTAAAAAGACCGCTATGAATACATAGGCAAGCGGCGTTGTAAAGTAATGCTGTAGTTCCTTATAAATCAGTGCGTATAATCTTATAAACATCTCTAAAGATTCTACTGGTGATTTGAAGGGGGGCCTTCTTTTTCGTGTTGGGATGCCTCTTTTCTCTTGAAGGCTTTGCGAGAAGAAGAAGAGGCGTTTGTCCTGTCTTGTTGTACATCGGGGGTGGTGAAGCTTGCGAATAAATGTTGTAACGACTGGCGATTCACTTCCTTCTGCGGTACATCTTTCACAATTTTGCCGGCATTGAGAAGGAGACCACGTGTACAGATGGCTTCCACCTCCTCTAAAATATGTGTGGAGATAATCACCGCCTTTTGTGGTGCAATGGACTTGATTAACTCAAAGACTTGTGTCCTTTGATTAGGGTCTAATCCATCCGTAGGTTCATCCAATATTAAAATTGGCGGGTCATGTAAAATGGCTTGGGCTATCCCAACTCGGCGTCTGTACCCCTTAGATAAGGTTTCAATAGGGCGGTGCATCACACTCCACAAAGACAATTTTTCCACCACATAATTCAAGCGCCTTTTGTATTGTTCTTTGGCCATGCGCCGGGCTTTGCCTATAAAAGAGAGAAAAACAGACGGCGTCATTTCCCCATAAACAGGACTACCTTCTGGAAGATACCCCATGGCGTGTTTGCTCTTTAAGCGGCCTTTCGTAAGAGGAGTCCCAAACACTTTCACCACCCCGCGCGTCGCAGGAACACACCCCGTAATAATCTTCATGGCTGTGGATTTCCCCGCCCCGTTAGGACCTAAAAACCCTAACACCTCACCCTTGCTGACAGAAAAAGTGATATCCTCTAAGGCTCGAATGCTTGAAAAATTTTTTGAAATACCCAAAAGCTCTAAATACGCCACTACAACCTTCTTTCTTAATCCTTATCACCGCACTCTATCTTATGGCAACTGACTTCAATCTTGCGCCCTCTTGTGGGATGAATACTCCCCTCCCCCTGATGCCTTCAGCGTAATAGATTCGAAGAGCGTGTTCAAGTAGGATTTTCGCCTCCTAAGGCTTAGTAAACCAGACGACTAAAAATAACAAGGCAAAAACACTTGCTGGAGAAACCCACAAATTGTAAAGAGTTGGGGAGAGAAAGAGGGTGATAAGAGTGCTTAGAACATTATTGTGCATAGGGTTGGCTAAGCGCACACCGGGACCAATATCTACAAGAGATAAAAGAAAAAAGGCACCGATGACTTGCCATGCTCTGATCCCTAGGGGGAAGTATTTTTTGGCCATAAGAAACCCTAGAAACCAGAGTAACCCAAACACCATGGCATCCAAAAACCCAATGACGGTGAGATAAAAACTACCGAAGAGATAGCGCCACCCTTGTAGTGTATGAGGATTGAGTAGACTCTCCACTAACAATAACAAACACAGGACACAGGTCGTATGTATACAAGTGTAAGGGCGAAAGGAGAGATAAAAGAAGCTGACTCCTGCTATGGCTATGAGCAGGGGGACATGTACAAGCCAGTGAGAAAAAGGGGGAAGGCCGCCAATGACGAGAACTGCTGTGGCAGAAAATCCTATGGCGAGAATAAAACCAAAGGCTAAACTGTGAAAAATTTTGTGCTTTTTTCCCATGATTTCAAGGGGGTTGGAAGAAAAAATTGTTTCTCTATCTTTACTATGATAGTGTTGTGCTGTATAAGCCTTGCTGATAGGTATTATATATTATATAGGAATTAGGATTATCAAAAAAGGATACGTTATGAGACTATGGATTATCATGTTCTCCTGCCTGTTGATTGCAGTGACAGGTATTGCTCTTTATTATGTACTGGTTTATGGGGGGGTGATTAGGGGCGGAATAGGAGAAGTGTCTACTTGGCTGTATGTGGTTGCGGCGTGCGGAGTATTGAGTTGTGGTTATGGTCTTGTGACGACTTGTGTGTTATTGCGTTTACCTACTGGGAATAAGGCGATGGTGTGTATTGCTACGGCCATTCAAGAGGGTGCAACGGCGTATTTGAATCGTCAATATCTCACCATAGGGTTTGTTGGGGTAATTTTAGTGGTGGTTTTGCAAGCAGTAGGGGGCATTTCTGTAACTTTTGGGTTTTTGGTTGGCGCTATTTCGTCAGCAGCAGCGGGATATATTGGCATGAATGTTTCAGTAAGAGCCAATGTGCGCACAGCCGCTGCCGCCATTGACGGGGGGTTGCATAAGGCTTTCTCTACTTCCTTTTTCAGTGGGTCTGTGACGGGCTTTTTGGTGACGGGACTGGGACTTCTCTCTCTTTCGAGCTGTTTTTTGTTTTGTTATGTTCTGTTTCCTCCTGATGTGGTGGGGAGAGACTTTTTTGATGCCTTGATGAAGAGTTTGATAGCCCTTGGGTTTGGAGGCTCACTCATTTCTATTTTTGCGCGTTTAGGCGGAGGGATTTTTACTAAGGGTGCTGATGTCGGGGCAGATTTGGTTGGGAAGATAGAAGCTGGTATTCCTGAAGATGATCCGCGTAATCCTGCTGTGATTGCCGATAATGTTGGGGATAATGTTGGCGATTGCGCTGGTATGGCGGCAGATTTGTTTGAAACTTATGTTGTGACTTTAGGAGCAGCGGTTGTGATTGCTTTGGTGACCCTTGAGGTGGCTGACTATTTTCTGATGTTATATCCGTTGCTGTTAGGAGCGGTTAGTGTGATTGCTGCTGTGATTGGGGTTTTCTTTGTGCGTTTGGGGAAGAACGAGTCTCTTATGACTGCGTTATATCGAGGGTTTTTTGTCACAATTTTCTTATCCTTTCTAGCGCAGATGGCTTTAGTCTATTTTGTCATAGGCTTTCAAAGGACGAATGGTGGTGGTGGTGGTATTGATGGGAATGACTTGCTGGCTTGTTCTGCTGTGGGGCTGGTGGTTTCTTTGTTGTTAGTGTTGGTGACGGAGTACTATACGGGCACGAAGTGGAAACCGGTACGTGAGATTGCTAAAAGTTCTGAGACTGGAGGGGCTACTAATGTTATTCAAGGCTTGGCTATAGGGTTTGAAGCGACAGTTGTGCCTGCTATTGTGATATGTGTTGGGATTATTGTGGCGTATCATGTGGCGGGATTGTATGGGATTGCGTTGGCTGTTTCTTCTATGTTGTCTTTGTGCGGAGTGATTGTCGCGTTGGATGCCTATGGTCCTGTGACGGACAATGCGGGGGGGATTGCGAAAATGGCGGCTTTGAAGAAAGAGGTGCGTCAAATTACCGATACTCTTGATGCGGTAGGCAATACGACAAAGGCTATTACGAAAGGGTATGCTATTGGGTCTGCGGGACTTGGCGCCTTAGTGTTATTTGGCATGTTTGTAGAGGATATTCGCCTCTATAGGGGCACTGCAGAGGGTTCTTTTTTTCAAGGATTGCCGGAGATTACCTTTAATCTCTCAAGTCCTTATGTCATTGTGGGGCTTATTTTAGGTGGGTTATTGCCCTTTTTGTTTGCCTCTATGGCCATGAAAGCGGTGGGGCGTTGTGCTAGTGCTATTGTGAAAGAGGTGCGGCGGCAATTTCGAGACATAAAAGGTCTCATGGAAGGGCGTGTTGCGCCGGATTATAAAAAGGCGGTGGATTTTCTTACGAGGTCTGCCATTAGGCAAATGATTGTGCCGTCTTTGTTGCCAGTTCTGTCTCCGTTGTTGGTTTTCTTTATCCTGTGGGGGGTAGTAGGAAAAGAGGAAGCGTTGATGACCTTAGGTGCCCTGCTCTTAGGTGTTATTGTGACAGGTTTCTTCTTAGCCATTGCCATGACGGCTGGAGGGGGGGCTTGGGATAATGCGAAAAAGCTCATTGAAGACGGCGCCTTTGGAGGGGTAGGTAGTGCTGCCCATAAAGCAGCAGTCATTGGCGATACGGTGGGAGACCCTTATAAGGATACCGCTGGTCCCGCTATCAATCCTATGATAAAAATTACGAACATTGTGGCCATTTTGCTACTCTTAGCCTTATCGTCGCTGTAGTCCTTGAAAAAAAGCGTAAGGGTGTGATAGTTTAGGGTGTCACTTGGTGGGGCGTAGCCAAGCGGTAAGGCACCGGGTTTTGGTCCCGGCATGCGTAGGTTCGAATCCTACCGCCCCAGCACACGGCGCTCTCCTCGTCCTTTTCATGAGATTGGCCAAACCCACAAAATCATAGGCACTGCCGTTAGCACTATCACAATATCCAACGGAAGACCAAAGGGCCAGTAATCAGAAAATTTATACCCGCCGGGGCCTAATATCAGGGCATTATTCTGGTGACCTATTGGGGTGAGAAATGTACACGAGGCCCCAATGGCGACGGCCATTAAAAAGGGGTCTACATTAAACCCTGCTGTGACTGCTATTTCTTTTGCCACGGGCGCCATCAAAATTGCTGTGGCGGCATTATTTAAGATATCTGATAGTAGCATCGTGAAAATTAAGACGCCTGCTATCATCACCGTTGGAGACAGACCCTGTAGACCTTCTACAAGCTCTTTTGCAATCAGTGTTGTGACGCCTAAGTGGTCTAAAGCAGTGGCTAGAGGAATCATGGAGCCTAGCAAGATAATCACAGACCAATCTACTCCATCGTATAACTCACTCAGAGGAATGAGCTGTAGGAATAAAATCACCAACAAAGCCGCTAGTAAGCACACCTGTATTGGAAAGAGCCCAAAAGTGGTGGCACTCACGGCTATGCCGAGGGTGACTAGCCCTAGCAGTCCGCGCTTGCGTTTGCCGAAGGTGACCCATCTTTTCGCTAAGGGTAAGCAGCCAATGGAGTGAAACACAGACTTGATTCTCTCCTCTCGTCCTGTTATCAGTAGCACATCTCCAGCACGAATACGCCACTCTCTCAACGGACCACAGTGAGATTGACCTTCGCGTGAAACCGCTAAGACATTGATGCCATAACTTCTACCGAACCCAATCTGTCCTACTTTCCATCCTTCTATGGGGCTTCCCTGTTTCACCACTGTTTCCATCATGACAGCGTCTTTGGAGGTGAGTACTGCTTTGCTTCTGTCTGCTTCTAGGAGTGTCAACCCAAAGCGCGAAGAAAATTTGTCTATATTTTCCTGATTGCCTTCTAGTACGAGAACATCTTTATCTTCTAGGATATACCCGCGATACGGAATAGGGTAAGAGTGACGACGGTGAATTAAGGAGGCTAATAGGACATCGTAGGGTTTGAGCATGCCCTCTACTTCTTCAATAGTTTTGCCGGTAATCTGTGACTGTTTAGAGATTTCCACCTCGAAAAGATAGGACTCGATTTTGAACAAGGACAGGCTTCCAGAGGAGGGCTTTCTGTCACGCACTAGTCTCCATCCTATGAAGGAGATAAACAGAACGCCTACTAGGGCTACAAGCCCTCCTACGGGCATGAAGTCGAACATGGAGAAGGGGGTGCCTGTTATTTCTGCTCTATAGGTTGCTATGATAATATTCGGCGGTGTTCCGATGAGGGTTGCGAGTCCTCCTAGAAGGGAGCCAAATGACAGGGGCATTAGGATTGTGCTGGGAGAACGACCGGTGTCTTTTACGGATTGTAGTGCTATGGGCATCATTAGGGTTAGGGCTGCTATGTTGTTCACGAACATAGACAGGACTGCTGTGGAGATAACCAGTGAGGCTGTGTGCAAGGAGCGGTAAGAGGAGACTTTATCTGCTAGGGTTATCAAAAAATCCAGTGTGCCGACTCTGGTGAGAATATAGCTAATAATCAGGACAATCACCACGAGCATGACGGCTGGGTGTCCGAACCCTGTAAAAATTTTATCAGTTGGCACCAGCCCTAAAATAGAGGCTATCAACAACGTAAACAAAGCCACCACATCATGGCGCCATGGACTGTATAGAAACAGACCAAGCATCACGAGTAGTAAGGCAAGGATGAGAACTTGCTCTTGATTGAGAGAAAGGAGACCTGTTGTCATTTTTTCTATTTTGTTCTTTTTACGGATGGGGTGGGATTCGAACCCACGAGACACTTGCGTACCTGCTGGTTTTCAAGACCAGTGCTTTCGACCGCTCAGCCACCCATCCTGTGTAACTTTTTTCAAAGAATAGCTTTATTAGCCTCAAGAAGCAACTTTAAGGCGTGAAAGAGACTTGTTATCTTGTCAAACAAGGACGGAATGTGCTAGAGTGAAAGAGATTATAATGTTGACTGTATGACCTCCTGTTGTCCCTCGAAAGAAAGTTCTAATAAGAAGATTGATTATCTTTTTTGGGGAACATTTATGGTCATTGGGCTGAGTGTTGGGGGGAGGCTCCTGTGGCCTGATATGGCGGGAAAAATCGGAGAGTTTGCTCACCATGTTACAAGATTTACTGAGATGATTTGGGTTGGCACGGTGATTGGCGTCATCATTGCCATTAGCTTTTCCTTTTTGCCTAATAAATTTATCAATTTCTTTTTCAAGGGAAAAAACAGCCTGATGAAGTGTATCATCGCTGGGTTCCTGTTTGATGTTTGTAGCCATGGTGTTCTCCTGATAGCGGTGGCACTTTATAAGAAAGGGGTACGACTTGGGCATGTGATAGCATTTTTAATTTCCACTCCTTGGAATTCTTTTTCTGTCATGGTGATTCTCATGAACAACATAGGGGTTTCTCTTACGCTCGTATTTACAGGGTTATCCATGGTGTTGGCTTATAGCACAGGGGTCTGTTTTGAACTCTTAGGGGACAGAGTGCCTCAATACAATAAGGACACAAGACCTACAACGGCTTCCTCTCTTATCAGTCAACGTTTAGCGGAGAGTTTTCATTGGCAGGATTGGTCACTCAAGGGCATATTTGTCCATATCGGCCAACAGATAATAGCCATTAAAAGTCTGGTTCGATGGTTATTGTTAGGAATTTTGATTGCGGCTGTGTTGCGGTTATTCCTTTCTGACGTGAGTATGATGAAGTTTTTTGCTCCGTCTTTAATTGGCATGTTGGCGACCTTAGGGCTTGCTACGGTGATTGAAGTGTGTTCTGAAGGCATGGTGCCTTTTGCTCTTGACATTTACACCTATGCGCGCGCTCAAGGGAATGTTTTTGTTTTCCTGCTAGCTGGCGTGGCAACGGATATCACGGAAATTCTGATTCTGCGTGAGATGACAAAGCAGTGGGGCGTGGTGGTTTTTTATATGTTGATTTTATTGCCTCAAGTGCTTTTGATTGGCTGGTTATTGAATAATTATCCTTTATAGAGGAATCTTTGATGTTGACTGATGCCCTCATCCTTGCGGGAGGAACAGGAGAAAGATGGGGGGGCAATAAAATTTTTCATCTTTTACCGGAAGGAGAGCCTATTATTGTCTCTTCTCTTAAGACGCTAGGGGCTTGTGAGTCCATTAGGTTTTTATTAGTGGTGTTACACCGCTCTTACAGGGAGCGTTTTGATGAGGTGTTGTCTATTTTGCCTACGGAAGTAAGGGCAAAATGCCTTCCTCCCGTAGAAGGAGGCGCCACGAGAGGGGCGTCTTGTTGGCAAGGGTTGAAGGGGCTTGGAGCTTATAAGCCGGAGGCTGTGTTGATTCATGATGCGGTGAGGCCTTTTGTCTGTCACAAGCTTTTAAGGCGCCTGTTGGAAGCCTTGAAGACTGAGAAGGGTGTTGTGCCTGTGCTGCCTGTTTGGGATGCGTTGAAGCTACTGAAGGGCAAAGAAGTAGGAGAAAGTCTGAAAGGGACTCTACTCTGTGCCCAAACCCCGCAAGTGTTTCTTTATCAGGACATTCTTGCCTCCTATGAGAAGATTTCTCCCTCGAAAGCGTTACGGGATGATGGCGATGTTTTCCAAAGAGCCGGGGGGCGGATACGCGTTGTGCAAGGTTGTGCGGGCAATAGAAAACTTACCACTCCCCAAGACCTCTTCTCTCCTCTCTTAGGTGAAGTCCGTACAGGGATAGGCATTGATGTGCATCCCTTTCACGCAACGGAAGGGGAGGGTCACCTTATTCTTGGAGGCTGTAAGATACCCCACAGATTTTCTCTACAAGGACACTCAGATGCAGATGTTTTACTCCATGCCGTGGTGGATAGTGTGTTAGGAGCTGCAGGGGCTGGGGATATAGGGACACATTTCCCCCCTTCTGATAGCAGGTGGAAAAATCAAGACTCCTCTTTGTTTGTGACCTTTGCCCTTAAGATGGCAGCGGAAAGAGGCTTTAGGCTTTCTTCTTTGGATATGACGGTGGTGTGTGAGCATCCTAAGCTATCAAGGTCTTTTAGGGAAGAGGTGTGTAAGAGGGTAGGGCTATTGTGTCAGTTATCTGTTGATAAGGTGAATGTGAAGGCGACGACCACAGAGGGCTTAGGCTTTACAGGACGAAAGGAAGGAGTGATGGCTGTGGTGATTGCAACGCTTCGAGGGCATTGTGCCTGTTAGAGGGTTCTGATGAGAAGGTTTTATCAGTGTCTCTTGAGTGTTGGAGGTGTTGGGTTTATCCCTTATGCGGCAGGCACTTGGGGGACTGTGGTGGGGGGAGTGATATGGTGGTTATTGAGGGGTGAGGGGGGGGTGATGGTGGGGCTTTGTCTTGTGGTTGGTGTTTTGGGTCTTTGGGCTAGGGTGAAGCTACGGACTGTATCAGTTGATCCCAGTTGGATTGTGTTAGATGAAGTGCTAGGATTTTGGGTTTCTCTTTTTGTTGTGGAGTCGGTGATGGGGCAGGCGGTATCGGTGGAGATGATTTTAGTGACGGGACTTGCTTTTCGATTTTTTGATATTGTGAAGCCATTTCCTATAAGATGGGTAGAAGAGTGGGGGTCTTTGAAGTGGCGTAGTATTATTGGCGTATTTGCCGATGATGTGGTTGCTGGAGTTATCGCAGGCATTGTGGTGGTGGTGGCGAGTAAATTGTGGATATGACATGGAATTTTCTCAAGGCATTTTAAGGCGTGCACAAGCCGTATTCTCTCAGTGTGAGCACCTAGGTCTCACCATGGGTGTAGCGGAATCTTGTACCGGAGGATTGCTTGGGGGGACACTCACAGCCTTATCTGGCAGCTCTAAGGTTTTTGTAGGAGGTATTATTGCGTACAATGATGGGTTAAAAGCACGCCTTCTTGGGATTGATGAGAAAGTTCTTGCGTGCGGTAGTGCTTCTGAAGAGCTTGCGTTAGCCCTTATGAGGGGTGCTTCAAAGGTGTTACAAGTGCATTTTGTTCTTGCTATCACAGGATTTGCGGAGGCCTCCTCTGTGTCTTCTCTTCCCCTTGTCTATTGTGGCGGGATGTTACAGAAGCAGAGTAAGCTTGAGTGTGTAGAAGGGTCTGCTACAATGTCTCGCCATGCCGTGAGAATGAAGGCCGTAGAGAAAGCCTTAACCCTTGGGTACGAACTTCTTCAAGAGGCGTAGGAGATGCGGATAGCTTTTGCTATAGCGTTACGCTATCTTTTAGCGCGAAAGCGTGAGAAGTTTTTATCGGTTATCACCATTTTTTCACTTCTAGGCTTAGCCATTGGCGTTGGCACACTCATTGTCGTCATGGGCGTGATGGAAGGCTTTCACCAAGAGCTTTTGTCTAGGATTTTAGGGTTTAATGGTCATGTGGTTGTCAGAGGCAGCGGAATAGCGGAGGATACAGCCTTCAGAAAACTGCTTGAAGCGCATGAAGAAGTCGAGTTGGTAATGCCTACCATTCGTTCCGAAGGGTTTATTATGGCGGACGGTGTGTCAAGAGGAGTATTTTTGAAAGCTGCAAGAGGGGAAGACTTAAAAAAGGTCTCCTTGTTGTCTTTGGAAGCCGCAGAGATTGACAGGTTTGACAAGGGCGGGATTCTCATTGGTCGTCTTTTAGCACTACAGCTACAAGTAGAGGTAGGAGATAAGGTGAGTCTAATACTAGGAGAAGGATACCACACAGCCTTTGGGTTTGTGCCTAAGATACTGGTGTTGTCTATTGCAGGCATTTTTGATGTGGGTATGTATGAATATGATGCGCAATTTGCCCTGCTACCCCTTGAGACAGGTAAGATACTCAGTGGCAGTGGGTTTGTCGCACTAGAAGTGTTTGTAAATACGCCCTCACAAGTAAAAGAGATGGTGTCTTTTATCAAAGAGTCCTTACCACCACACTATGAAGCCTTTACATGGCAAGAGGTGAATGCCTCCTTTTTCCAAACCCTTGAGATAGAAAGACGCGTCATGAAATTGATTTTGTTCCTCATGATTTTTGTGGCAGCCTTTAATGTGATATCGTCTTTGGTGATGTTGGTACAGGATAAGCGCTCAGAGATTGCCATACTCAGAGGCTTAGGGGCAGGAAAAGGAGAAATTGTGTCAATTTTCTTGATTTGCGGAGCCTTAATAGGCTTGGCAGGCAGTTTATTAGGAGGCGTTGTGGGGTCGTTGATTTGTATTTATAGTGACCAAGTACAAACTTTTTTGGAGTCGTTGCTAGGCTTCTCAATTTGGGACGAGGAAATTAGATTTTTGAAGGAATTGCCAATGATTTATGCACCGTGGAAAGCACTTTATACCTGTCTGTTAGGTCAATTTGTATGCTTTTTGGCAAGTCTGTATCCAGCATGGAAAGCGTCTTGCTTATCCCCCGCAGAAGGATTAAGACATGTGTAAACTCAAAGTGCGTGCCCTCTCATTTTCCTACGGGCTAGGAAAAGAAAAGATTCTCAAAGAGGTGAATTTTACAGCTGGAGCAGGGGAAGTGTTTGTGGTACTTGGCCCCTCTGGGTCCGGGAAAACAACCTTGCTACAGCTCTTAGGATTGCTTGAGAGAATGCAAGAAGGAGAAATCATACTCAAAAACCACCCCTTTTCAAGACTCTCCAATAAAGAAAGAACGCTTTTAAGAAGAGAAAACATAGGCTTTGTATACCAGTTTCATGGCTTGTTAAGAGATTTTACAGCTTTGGAGAATGTCGCCCTTCCTTTGCGTCTTCAAGGATATCATAAAAAGCTTGCACAAGAAAAGGCCTACGAAGCCTTAAAGAAAATAGGTCTTAAAGAAAAAGCCTCCCAGTATCCAGCAGAGTTATCAGGCGGTGAAGCGATGCGTATTGCCGTTAGTCGGGCAGTGATTAAAACCCCAACACTTCTTTTAGCCGATGAACCAACAGGAAACTTAGATAGCATTGCCGCTACAGCTCTCATTGAGTATTTGTGTCAACTGGTACACAAAACCTCTCTTATAGCAATTGTAGCAACCCATGACCGTCGATGGCTCAATTATCATCAGGGAGCTTTAACCTTAGGAGGCACTAGCCCCTAGGGCTAGCCCTGGGCATGGAGAAAAAGGGGGTTTCCCCTTAAGGGGTTGCCCCTAGGGGGTTTCACAGAAGCGACTCACATAAGGACTCACAAGGGATTTCCCCCCAAGGGGTTCCCCCCCCCAATAAAACTCCTAAGGATTAGGAGTTTTTTTTCTTGACAAGGGGCTTGGAATCGTCCTATTATATAGGCAATCCGTCTATAGGCAATCCGTCTATAGGCAATCCGTCTATAGGCAATCCGTCTATAGGCAATCCGTCTATAGGCAATCCGTCTATAGGCAATCCGTCTATAGGCAATCCGTCTATAGGCAATCCGTCTATAGGCAATCCGTCTATAGGCAATCCGTCTATAGGCAATCCGTCTATAGGCAATCCGTCTATAGGCAATCCGTCTATAGGCAATCCGTCTATAGGCAACATCAACAAAGGAGCCTATAGACCATGAAGAAGACTTTCAAAATCTCTGTCAGTTACCTTGCCATAGGAGGTTTCCTCCTAGGAGGTTTCCTCTTAGGAGGGCAACTCCTTTTAGCAGCGCCTGACATTACAGTAGATACACACCTAAACTTTGGGGCTTATACTGTGACCCCGATACAACTGAATCAAGGGGAAAATATTGAGTGTGCGTTAGACGAGAATGGAATCACAGAATGTGAGAATGCCACTCCTGTTGGTAACTGGGCACAGGTAGGGGAATTCACTCTTGACCCGTATGTGAAATCCTACTTTTTAGGGCGCACCGACACCGATTATGCCGCTCATGCATTTATAAAGGTTTCATATATTGAGGGGTCTCTTGATTTGGAAGAGGCGGGAGTGGCGTTAGAGTTAACTTTTAAAAAAACCGCCGGCGATGGCACTCTGAAGAAGTCCACTGGGAATACGCTTAATGATGTTGCTGACCTGGAGGTGTTTAAGCCCCGTGAGTCACCAGTGAGCTATTTGCTATTTGACGATTCTCATTTCCATCGCAACAACAGGCTCCTTGCTGCAGCACCAAGGACAATCACAGTTTATGGGAAGTTAATAGTGGAGGACCCGGTGAAGTTTTTTGCTTACAGAACAAAGCATAATATTACAGATGTCTCGAAATTACTAGGCACCCTGAACTTTCTTGTCTATGAGGTAGGTGATATCCAAACACCTCGCTCAGGAGGAGGCTTTTACGGCACCATTCCTCATAATCCGTAAGGGATTGGCTAGGGGAACCCCTTAGGGGGTTGCCCCTAGGGGCTTTCACAGAAGCGACTCACATAAGGACTCACAAGGGATTTCCCCCCAAGGGGGTTGCCCCTAGGGGCTTTCACAGAAGCGACTCACATAAGGACTCACAAGGGATTTTCCCAAGGGGGTTGCCCCAAGGGGCTTTCCCCCAAGGGGGTTGCCCCTAGGGGCTTTCACAGAAGCGACTCACATAAGGACTCACAAGGGATTTCCCCCCAAGGGGGTTGCCCCAAGGGGCTTTCCCCCAAGGGGGTTTCACAGAAGCGACTCACATAAGGACTCACAAGGGATTTTCCCAAGGGGGTTGCCCCCTAGGGCTAGCCCTTCTCAACAATTTCAATTGTCAATTTTAATTGTAGGTTTTCAGACATCCAACTAGTCTCCCTATAATGGATTGCTGAGAAAATCCTTGCTCCCCTAACTTATAGTACCCCTTCTCTATTCTACTTCCGTGAAAAAGATACCCGTCCGGAAAATGAGACCCATAACGCAATAACACTTCTCCTTCAATGAATAAACCGTATAGACTTCCACTCTTCAAATCCTTATCTCCAACTTGTAGTAAGCACAAATCCCCGCGCTGAAACTCAGGCAATAGACTATCATCTTCCCCTATTTCTGCTACGCAAAGCGGACAATCCAGTAACCCGCGTGCAATTAACCACGAGCGACTGAAGCCATAAAACTGCTCTTTAGAACCAAACCTTTTAATGCGTACTGTCTCTCCTCCTTCCCCGAGTGCCTCTTCAGTGCATAAACTGTCTATATCTATCTTTAACCCGTGACTGAGCTTCAATAGTGTCTCTAAGCGTGGAAACCCTCCTTCTTTTAGACGTTGTAAACTTGTCGGACTAATTCCGCACGCACGACCCATAGAAGACCAATTCCCCTTGTAGCACTCCTCCACTAAATCGCGTAACTTCTTATGGAATCTCTTCAACTTCTTTGCCCCTTTCATTACACCTCTTGAGTATTTTTGCTAAGAAAGAAAAAATATAATTTATATTACCCTTTTGCGTAAAGTAATATATACTAAAATACCCGCAATGCTAACGCACCACCTTGTTCATTTTTCATGTTTCCTCTCTTAGAGTTTTATCTTTCCTGAGAAGATTAATTTTCTATGAATTTTTTTGTATTTTTTTCCTTTCAATTTTCTGAAAGAGACCCCAAAAATCTTTTCATACTAACCAATTATCGGTATATTTCCCCTTTTTATAGTTGCTCTAAAATTTCAGGAAAAAGCTTATTACAGTAATTTTATTACAAATGATTTTCTTTTTCTGATGACAGTTATTCAATGGGTAAAAGACTTAATAGGGGAAAAAGCTTTTCAGGGTCTTATTCAATCCACGGGGGGCGGAAGGCTTTATATTCCCAAACACAAAAATAGCAAAATCCGCTCTGCTGTCGGGGATGAAAAAGCCAAGGCTCTTATTCATATCTTTGGCGGCGATTTCTTGTATCTCCCTATCAAACAAAGCTCTAGGGGCGCAGGAAAATGGAAGCCAGAGTACTTGCAAGTCATTCATGCTCTTTCCACTTATAAAGCTGCTCAAGTCCTTAAAGTCAATAGGCAGACCATCATGCGATGGAAAAAACGATTCCTTTCTCACTAGCTCAACCTTTCTTCTTATAAGCACATGACCCAAGATACTTTCTTCCAAGAGCGCCCGCATACTATATTCTGTACTTTTACGCAAAACAGTATAGAAACCATCATCCCACTACAGGTCTTCGATTTTAGAACACAGCTAATCTACAGTGATAACACAACAATGGCGTTTGCAACAAAGGCTTCTTCTCAACTCACTCTTAACACCTTCGTTTCTCAAGAAGTTGATTTCAAGTGCCTCCTCTCTCCCCAAAAAAAAGACTCCTTAAGTCCACTTCCTTCATATCTCCAACTTCTCACAGCTTGTGGCTTTTCTAAAAAACCGGGAGACCCAACCCAATTTCTCTTCTCACAAGCCTCAACACCTGATGTTTCTCTCTTCTTCCAACATGCACAAACGCAATACCAAATTTCTCAACTCAAAATCAGTGCCTCCTTCCATTTTCAAAACCCTTTCCCCTTCATCTCCTTCTCAGCTCTTGGTCTGCCAAAAATCCTAGCCTCAAAAAAACCCACGCCCGACTTACCCGCACTTCCTCCTTTCTCTAAAACCCTCTCCTGTAAAATCAACGATGCTCTCTTCTCTTTCTATGATGCTACTCTCCACACCAATGTCCAAAATTCCTCCCTCCCTCTCGCTTCGAAAAACACTATCACTCAACAGTTCCAAACACCCTATACTCAAATCCTCATTCCTCATAACCAGCTCTCACAAAAATTCCTTCAAGACCTCCAAAAACCCCTCCAAAAGAAAAAAATTAGTTTCAGTCTTGCCATGACAACTTCTGATACCACAAACTTCCTGCACTCAACCCTTACCTTAGAACTCCCTAAAGCACACCTCCTACAATGTCAAAAAGAGACACTCCAAGAAATCTCCATGCTCAATACCCAATTCCAAGCCTTGCCTACTAACCTTGATACAGAAACTATCTCCATTACCTTCACTACCACTACTTGAAACTCAGCATGTTTATCCTTTCTCAACGTCCCGTGCCCTTCAACGCTCTCATCACCCTACAAGAAAAAAACCAGTCCTTCATTGCAACGTTTCTCACCTTCTCTGCTCACGAAATCAAAAGCCTCATCAATAGCAAAAATGCCGATAAACTCCTCATGGAAAAAGCCTTCATCAACGCTTCAGACCTTGTCAATCGTAACAATAAACCACTAGCTTTCTCTCAACAAGTCAAGCACGCACTTCTCAATATGCCTGCTGTTTTAAGCGCTCTTGTCACCGCTTACCTTTCTATCCTTTTCGGAATAGAAGAGACTCAAAAACACTACGCAACCTCCCTAGAACGAAAAAACTCACAAGGGCTCTGGCCTCTTTGTATCAACTAGAGGACAGAAGCCCTAACCACTCCTTGCTCATCGAAACTCC
Source organism: Alphaproteobacteria bacterium (assembly GCA_965222575.1). Taxonomy (GTDB): domain Bacteria; phylum Pseudomonadota; class Alphaproteobacteria. The sequence continues at coordinate 147,063 of OZ244958.1, read as the reverse complement.
ACAACACCCTCTTTTCCGTTATGACAATAAATTCTGGATTATGAAAGAAAATACCCCCCTCTTCACACTGCTCTCTCAAAACCCTTACGCCTGCACACATCATGAGAACGCATGGGGCGGCTTCTCTATTCAAGACCTTTTCTTCCTCGCTAAAGCCTCAACTATTAAATGGAACCAACAACTCATTGCGAAAATCTCTGAAGCCAATCTCATTATGCAAACCCTCTTACAAAACTCATGACACTCCCACAACTAAGTACTCCACAGGAAACAGCACTCGAAAACCTTTCTACACTCCTTACCTTCGAAGTTAATGGTCGAAATGTGTATGTTGCTAATGCCTTCTTTTCCCTGAAGAAAAATATCAGTCTCACTGCCGGGGCTTTTGTCACGCCAAATCAATACCTCTCCGCTCACCATTACATTGTCTTCGTTAGCTAAATACCCATCGTGACGCTTTTACATTTTCATCTCGTTCAGTTTTCGTCTGCACCTCTCCTTCTGCAACTGCTCAACACGAACACACACCAGCCTCTTGACCTCTCAGATATCTGGGACATAAGAGCACGTGCCGCCCTTGAAAAATCCCCCGCCCTGAAATCTCCACAGGCCTCCGTACACAATGCACAAAAAGGAATCATCAAACTCTCTTTCTACGAAGAGACCTTTAACCAAATCGGACAGTGGCGTATCAGTATCTCTTTCAGAGACCTCGCAGGCTCTCTACATATCACTCCTAATAACCCTGCCTCTCTCAGTATTACTGTACATAAAGCTCTCTAAAACAGAATCCTCCCGGTCAAAAAAAAAGTGCCTCTGAACTTCTTTTCCTCTTTCTTCCATAATAGCAAAACTATGACAACTTCCACTATGCCTCTTCCTGAATCTGTCTTCATTGTGCCACAGGACTCCTCAACGCACCAAAGCAGTATTCCTCATATCATACAAATCCTGCCCGCGCAATCTCCCTTCTATGGAAAGGATGGACGTGGACCCTTTATCATCAAAAGCCTTGAAGACATTATCCTTAGCACAGACCTCCCCATTGCCGTGGACTTTGACCATTCCACAGATAAAGGGGCTAGTTCTAAAGCTGCTGGATGGATACAAGAACTCTTCCAAGAAAACAATACCCTCAAAGCCCGCATTCTATGGACAGAAATCGGTAAAAACGCTATCCAAAATAAAGAATACCGCTCCCTCTCTCCTGTCCTCAAAGTCGAAAAACAACGCCTTTTAATCGATAACAAAAAAACCGACGCCTTCATTGTGCTTGCTCTCAAACGCGTTTCCTTAACCAATATCCCTAACCTCAATATGACCTCTCTCTTCCATAATGAGAAAGAACAGGAAAAGAAAAACCCTGTAGCTTCAACGCAAGTCCTAAAACATAAAGACGAGACTCTACAACAGCCTTCAGCGCCACTCACGCAACTCATTGACCAAACCATCCAATCCGGCGCCCTCATGCCAGCCTTAAGGCCTGCTATCAACTGTTTCGCTGTAAAGAACCCTAAAGAGTGCGAAGAAATCCTTTCTGCTCTGAAACCTCTCTTTGAGCCTTCCCTTCCTATTCACACCGCTAAAAGCTCCCTCAAACCCGCGCCGGAATCCGATAAAGAATTTTGCCAAAAAATGGGCATTTCTTACCCACTTTTCATGGCTAATCAACAGAACACTACATCATAAGGAGACATTATGACTGCTATTAATACCTTAAGAACTACTGGAACTCTTTGTAAAGTCCCTGTCAAGGGCGAAACAAAAATTGATAAAGGCCATATTGTTATCTTAGACGGTGGATATGCTAAAGAAGCCACAAAAGCAGAAAATCTTATTGTTATTGGTATTGCTGACCATTCCGTGGACAATCAATTAGGAGAGAATGGTGACAAAGAGATTGTCATTAGGCGCAATGAAGCCTATCTTTTTACGAACGCCGCAAGTAATGCTGCTGTTGGAATCACTGAAGTTGGTAAAAAGGTCCATATTCACGACAGCTATACCGTTACTAAAACCTCTAGTGGTTCTACCGAACTTGGCAAAGTCATCGGGCTTGATGATGGCAAAGTTTGGGTCTTTGTTACTTAAGAATTTCCTCCCTTAACCTCAACACACAATCCCCTATACAGACCATGACTTTTGATACCAATTTTACCTTACGGCTTAACACAGGATACAAAACCGCTTTCCAAGAAGGACTTTCTGTCTCTCCGGCAGCTGGTGACTATAAAAAGATTGCCCTTATTGTGAACTCGACTTCTGATACGGAAGATTATGCTTGGCTTTCCGATGACCATAGCCTCAAAGAATGGATAGGCGAACGTGCTGTGTCTGAACTCTCTGGTCACTCCTTTGCTATCAAGAATAAGAAGTACGAAAAGACTATCTCTGTCAAAAAGGATGATATAGACGACGATAAATATGGACTCTACGCCACTCGAGCCCGTATCCTCGGACGACAAGCAGCCCAGCACCCTAATGCCGTTCTCTTCTCACTTCTCAAAGAAGGGTGGACAGCAAAAGCTTACGATGGGAAGCCCTTCTTTTCAACAGAGCGCGGGACGGATAATAGTAATACTGCTGGTGGATCAGACACTCCCTGGGTGTTAATGGATACCTCTCAGGCTTTGAAACCCCTCATTTGGCAAGTCAGAAAGGATTATCGTTTCGATTCCCTTGATACTATGGACTCTGATACTGTTTATCGTAGAGATGAACTGCTCTTTGGTGTTACGGCGCGCGTAGCAGCAGGGTTCGGGCTTTGGCAACTCGCTTATGGCTCTAAGGCCGCACTTTCTGCTGCGACTTATAAAACTGCTAGGCAGGCTCTCCAAAACCTCAAAGGAAAAGACAACATCTCTTTAGGAATCATGCCGAATCTCCTTGTTGTACCGCCTGCACTAGAAGAGGATGCACGAAAAATTCTCTATGCTGACACAGTATCTTCTAATGCGTCTAATATCTGGAAGGATTCTGCTTCTCTCCTTGTTACACCATGGATGAGTTAGTATGGAATATCTTGACCTCAAGGCTTGTAAAGACCGACTAACTGCTAGCGATATCTCTTGGCAGGATTCTCTCCTAAGAGAAGTCCTCAGTGATAGCAATGCCCTTGCCTTCGGTTATACCGCAAGCGTTATGCCTAAAGGGACTAATCAGTGGGCTATCAGAGCTATTGCAACGGCTGTCTTTGATATCGTTTGCTTTCGGTTGTTTGTCTTTGATGTGCCGCCTTCCATTGCGAAACGATATGAGGATGCTATTTCGTTCCTACAAAATGTTGCACAACGAAAAATTTCTCTAGGCGATACCGAACACAAAAAACCTCTCATGGCGGGCGTACAAACACAACGTGTGTCTCATCAGTGATGCGTTTTGCGCTTCGCAATTTCTCTTCTGTTCTTCATGCTATTGAAAGAATGGCGGAGATGAATATCCAAGGGGCTCTGCGAAAAAATGCACACCATGCTCTTGAAGAAACCCGTCATCGATTCTTCTCTCAACGCACCCCAGACGGCAAACATTGGGCCCCTCTTAAAAATCAACGCCCCAAACGTAAAGCCCTCGTCAAAACCGGCCAACTCAAAAATTCCTTCCTCATACATCTCCGACACAACGCTTTCTCCGTTGGCTCACCCCTCCACTATGCACCACTCCATCAATTCGGAACAAAAACTGTGCCCGCAAGACCTTTCCTCGGACTCCATCACGACCATATCCAAACCCTCATAAAGGATATCCTCTCAGACCTTAACCCCACACGCTCCTCATGACACCCCTCATCACCTCACCATTTCAAGAGGTCTTTGAAGTTCTTGCCCGTAAGCACGATATTCAGTGGCTCCTGCAAACGCAAAATATAGAAAACTATACCATCCCTTGCCTCCTCATGACACCCCTGCAACAAAAAGCTAATGAACCTCTAGGCAATACCAATACAGCTCATATGACCACTACCGTTGGCGTCATCTTCGGTATCCAAGGCACCACAACACAACACTCCTCCCGCGTCAATACTTCGCGTGCTATCATCACACTGGAAAAACAACGCCGCACCGTTAGAAACGCTCTCCTCACACATCCCTTTCCCTTCAAAGTCTTCTTCTCACTGGGTACCCTCATGGATATCATAGAAAGTGGACTCTTCTGGATGGATAGATTCTCCATTGAACATCTCTCCTGATTCCCCATGACGCTTTCTGTTGAACTCGAAGTCACCGCTTCTACTCAAAACGCTTCACAGCAAGTTAATACCCTCTCTTCCTCCCTCAAAACCCTCAAGCAACACGCTAGTAACGTTGCCGCCTCCTTCATGGAAACCCTCAAATATACCTTCACCCTTTCCCAATCCTTCAACATACTGAAAAACAATAGTAAAGCCTATACCCAATCCCTCTCCTCTGCCGCTAAAGCCGTCTCTATCCTCTCACAACAAAACAGAAACCTTGCTCAATCCTTTCGAAGCCTCAAAACCTCCCTCTCTTCACAAAGCCCTTCCTCCTCCTCTCCCTCCTTCCCTTCTTTCTCAAAAGGCGGCCTCTTCAAAGGAAAAGGCTCTCCAACAAATGATGCCAATATTATTGCCCTCTCAGACGGGGAATTCATTGTCAATGCACGCGCTACAAGAGCTTTTTATCCACTCCTCAAACAAATCAATGAACACAAAATTCCACAGCTTAAAAAAGGAGGGTTACTTTCTGATGAGCGCCCAACCCCAATACCACAACACACACAACAACACATCACTATTAACGTTTCTCTACAAAAACAACACGACCCTGAACGCCTCTTAGATGACCTCATGGAAATCGCTCAAAACCGTAAACGGGCTCATCTGAAAACACTTGTCATAGATAACGGACTGTAAATGACAACAGAACCCTTCCATTTCAAACTCCTCTTCGGACAACACACGCCTTTGGGATATCCACTAGACCGCAATACCCCAACACCGCTACTACAAAATGCCACACATATAGCCCTCATAGGACTCACAACACAACATAACCACACCCCACACACACTCCTCCTATCAGAGGAAAACCCCCACCATCATGCCCCTATTCCTCCTCAAACCCCCACCATCCAGTTTCACTATACCCCCCCCTACCCCCCCAAACTCTCGACCCCTCAGCGTTTCGTCATCACATTGGAATTTTCACAACCTTTTTACGGCGCTTTACGACTCAAAACCCCCCTCTATGCCTCTCATGTGATAGCAGGGAAACAACTCAATGTCTTCCCTCCACTCCTCCCCTATCGTTTCACAGAACAGGCGGAACTCCAACTTGAAAAACTCTACACAGGGGCTTTGCACACCTCCCTGCGCAATATCCTCACACAAGGAACCTTAACCTTCGCTTTTATCACCCCTGATACTCTCTCTCATTGGGAGGAGTTTGCCCATGTCACTGACTTTGCAACAAAGCCTTTCTTTCTCGGTGCTGTCGAACACAATCAATATGTATGGCGCTGTGTCAAAGGACACATGACACCTCTTATCCAAGAGGAAACCAATCGTTGGTCTACAACCTTAACACTTCAGACCATCCCACTGTAAAAAATCTCCTCTACCCCTTACTGCTGCTCTCATGCTTCATAAGAGTCGCTTCTATGAACGAAACAAAAAGAGGGTGTGGCTCAAAGGGGCGTGAAGCGAATTCCGGGTGAAATTGAACCCCTATGTACCACGGGTGAGGGGTGTATTCCATAGCTTCTATCAACTGATTGTCCTTTGATAGACCACTGGCAATGAGACCGTTGGCTTCAAAGAGAGATTTGTACTTCCCATTGAGTTCATAACGGTGACGGTGTCTTTCCAATACCTTTTTCTTTTGGTAAATTTTCTGAATCAGACTATTGTGTTTCAGATGGCAGGGATAACATCCTAGACGCATGGTTCCCCCTTTGGATTCCTTCCCGGAACGTTTCTCTACGAGTCCAGCCGATAACCACTGGTGTAAAGTACAAATCACAGGGTCTACCGGCGGAGTCTTTGCCTCTTCCATAGTGCTTGCTCCCTTGAGAGAACAGACATCGCGCGCAAAGGAAATTACGGAGACCTGTAACCCTAAACAGATACCAAAAAAGGGAATGCGCTGCTCGCGTGCATACCCTGCCGTTTTGATTTTCCCTTCTAACCCCCGCGTGCCAAAGCCTCCCGGAATCAATAGCCCATCACAGGAGGTTAACGGCTCTAATGACTTCTCAAGACGCGAGGAATCCAGTAATCGTACCGTTAGGTCTACTCCATGATGAAGAGCGCCATGAAAAAGCGCCTCTTCAATTGAACGATAGGAATCCCTAAGCCCTGTATATTTCCCTATCACACCAATTGTTACTTTCTTCTTTGAACGAGACTGAGCTGCTAATGCCTTCTCTATCCTCTCCCACTTCCCTAAGTTTTTCTTCTTAGACGGCAATTCAAAGTGAGACAATACCTGCTCCGGTAACCCCTGCTCATCTAATAATAACGGCACTTTATAAATATTATCCGTATCAATGGCTTCTATGACGCAACTCTTAGGGAGTTGGCAAAACAGCGATATCTTCTCTCGTTCCTTTGAGGGCAACCTTCTATCACAGCGGCATAACAAAATATCAGGCTGTATCCCCATGGCTCTGAGCTCCTTTACCGAGTGCTGCGTTGGCTTCGTTTTAAGCTCTCCCGGTGCCTTTAGGTAAGGAACGTAAGTCAGGTGCAGATACAAAACATCTTTCCGTGGTAACTGCTGGCCAATTTGACGTATGGTTTCTAGAAAAGGCTGTGACTCAATATCGCCTACCGTCCCCCCTATCTCCAAAATGTTAATCTCCTCCTTCTTAGAGCCTGAAAAAATAAACTTCTTCAAAACCTCCGTTATGTGGGGGACAACCTGTATGGTCTTTCCCAAGTACTCGCCGCGCCGCTCCTTCTCCAGGACTTCTTGGTAAATCCTCCCAGAGGTGATATTGCTATTAGCAGAGGTATTCACATTGGTAAAACGCTCATAATGTCCCAAATCTAAGTCTGTTTCTTGTCCATCTTCCGTTACAAAGACTTCCCCATGCTGATAGGGATTCATAGTGCCGGGGTCTATGTTAAAATACGGGTCTAACTTCCTCAACCGTACCTGATAACCACATCCTTGTAAAAGGGCACCCATGGAAGCACAGGCTACCCCTTTCCCTAAGGATGACATAACCCCTCCTGTAATAAAAATGTACTTTCGCATTACACAGAAGTGTTGGTGACAAGTCTTCCCTGCCTCACGAACTAGACCCTTCCTCACCAGAAGAGGAAATACCCGGAAGAGGGACTTGCGGAACACTAGGCGGTGCGGGCGGTATCAAACTTTGATTTCCTCCCGATAACATCGCTATGCCTAAAGAGGTACAAAAAAACAGCACCCCTAACCATGCCGTTAACTTCGTTGGCATATCAACGCGTACCCCACCTGACCCTATATTCGTGTTCCCTATGCCTAAGGCACCAGAAACGTCTAGATTTTGCAAAATAATTGCAATAATCATCGTGATACTTATCATCACATGAAAAATTAAGGCTAGCGTTTCCATAACCTGTCTCACCCTTATCTTAACTTAGGAGCATATCACCAATCCTATTAACATGCACGAAAAAATTTTCCTTTCCCCTGCCCTCTTGTTATACTATTCTTAAGGCTACTGTAAGGCAGTAGCAGTATTTTTCCAACGCAAGACACACTTAAAAATTCCTCATGTCCTCCTTAAAAATTCGCTTTTCCACCTCTCTTTCCCCTTCGTCTGTTTTAGTGATTCCAGTCTTAGGGGGCGTTTCCACGGAGTCGGTACAAAGTGCTACAATCAATGCCTTGCTTAGTACTATGAAGTTCAAGGGGGAAGTAGGCAAAATTGTGCCTTTGTTAGGGCTTAAAGGTAAGGAGACTGTTGTTGCTTTGGGGTTAGGAAAAAAACCGCATCTGAGCGCACTAGCTTTAGAGAAAGCAGGGGCAGCCTTAGTCAAGTGGTTAGATAGTTGTAAGGTGGAGGAGGCGAGTGTCTCTTTTTTAGGGAAAGGGCTCAGTGAGAAAGTATCAACGCCGGGGGCTTTTCTTGCCAATGGGGCTTTTTTCGCACGTTACGTCTTTGAGGGCTATAAAACGAAGCCAAAACCAAAGCCGCGCTCCTTACAAAAGCTTTCCGTTGCTGTTGGCAAGGGGAAAATAGCAGGAACAAAAGCTAGCTTAAGCATTTTGTCTGCTGTGCGGGAGGGGGTCTTCTTTGCTAGAGAGTTGCAGGAAGAACCGGGCAATGTGATGACGCCTGCGGAAGTAGCGCACCGTACGGAAAAAGCCCTTAAGCCTTTAGGCGTTGCGGTGACGATTTATAAAGAAGCTGCTCTGAAAAAACTTGGAATGCAGGCGCTTTTAGCTGTTGGGAGAGGCTCTGTTAATGAAAGTTATATGGTAACTTTACAGTGGAGGGGGGGGGATAAGAAAGAGAAACAGGCGCCGCTTTGTCTTGTGGGAAAAGGGGTGACTTTTGATACGGGAGGGATTTCCTTGAAACCTTCTGCTGGCATGCAGGACATGAAATATGATATGGGGGGTGCGGCTGCTGTGGTAGGGACTTTTATGGCTTTGGCGAAACGCAAGGCGCCTCTTAATGTCTCCGGTGCCCTTGGACTTGTGGAAAATATGCCCTCTGGGCGGGCGCAAAGACCGGGAGATATTGTCACCTCCTTGTCCGGACAAACCATTGCAGTCAATAATACCGATGCTGAAGGACGATTAGTCCTAGCCGATGTGCTGCATTACATGCAAGAACACCATACCCCTGATGTGCTGATTAACTTAGCGACCCTTACGGGGGCGATTTTAGTCCCTCTCGGCCATGAATTTGGCGGCCTCTTTACCAATAATCAGGCAGTGGGGAAACGACTGATTGACTCCGGTAAAATCGTTGGTGAGAAGCTTTGGCTTATGCCTATGGATGCGTATTTTGAAAAAGCCATTAACGACCCTATTGCCGATATGACGAACACCTCTACTATACGGTGGGGGGGTAGTAGCACTGCGGCTCATTTTCTCAAGCGCTTTATTAAAAGCAGTACAAAGTGGTGCCATTTAGATATTGCGGGTGTAGCCTTTGGAACGCCCGGTGGGCCTTTGACGCCTCCTAAGACTGCTACGGGGTGGGGGGTGCGTTTATTACACCACTATATCTCAACATGTTGGGAGAAAAAATAGGGGAGCCGTGAAGAAAACTTGCACGTTTTATCTGTACCATCAGGAAGAACCTGTCAACATTTGGACGAACTTGGCGTTGCGGGCCTTCAAACAAAAAACACCCTTTGCTATTAAGCTACAAACAGATGAAGAGCTCATGGTTTTAGATAAAGCCCTTTGGACGTTCTCAAAATCTGTCTTTTTGCCCCATGGGACTTATCACAACGCCTCAGATAGGCACCCGTGCCTTCTGATAACGGACTTTCAGCAACTGACAAAATCACGGGAATTGGTGTTGATATCCCCTTCTTCTCAAGAGGATTTTACGGCTGCTACCCTTTTAGGACTTGATGTGTGGTGTTGCTTTGATAATCAGGAAACCCTACAAAGAGCGCGTCAATGCTGGCAAATCGCTAAGAAGTCTTTTCTTTATGTCTCTTTTTTAGTGTGGCAGCATATGCAATGGCAAGAGAGGGTTTCCTCATGAGGTGGCTTGCACGTCCTATTTCAAGGCGCCAGTTTCTTCATCTTTGTCTGAAAACGACGGCAGCGACTTCTGCTGTTTTTCTTGCCCCTAGACTCTTTCTGCCAGAGAAAGCCCTAGCAGCACCCTTAGACCGACTCGTCTTTCAATTTCCCGCGAACATTGATTCCACAACTTTAGTGTTGCCTAAAGATATCGCTGCTCAGTGGATTGACTCCCTTAAGCCTAATACAGACCTCTTGAAAGGGACAACTATCAGTAGTAGTGCCTTTCTCTATTTACAGGATATCTACAGCCATTCCGCTCAGCTAGCGGAATTTGGCGTGTTTGCTGTGGCGTATCACACAGAGCATTGGGACAATCATGGGATTGTCATGCGGATGGGACAGAGAGACAAAGTCTTTCTTAAAGAAAAGGAAAGTGTGAAGTGGGTATTTGAAGTTGATAATACCATCACCTCTGAGTATGAAGGACTGAATCGATACCTTATCACGGGTGAGTGTCAAGCCTCCAGGAGGCTACGCCGTTCCGATGGGCGGATGAAATACTATGCTAAGGGACTTGTTGGAGAGAAACTCATGACCTCTACGCCTTGGCATACGCTCTTAGTTGGAGAGAACCAGATAGGGCGCTATTTTCACGACACAGACCAAATACCTGAAGAGGAAAAAGCCAACTATCAACGCATGGGCATAGGACAGCATCCCTTGGTGAAAGGCTCTGAAAGAGAGGCGGAGTTTCGTCTTAAAGCTTTCCCTAGAGGGCCTAACTTATATGGATGGATGCTCCATCTTGACCCGCAGAAAAGAGGCACAATGCCTGAAAAACTTACTTCTTTAGGGCGATTTAACCATGGGGCGAGCTGTGTTGTCTTTGAGCCTATGGAGTTTTCCTCCTCAATAGTGGTTGGCAAGATTGTTATCTATATGGCTGATTATGATGGGGGGGAATACTTCTATAAATTTATCTCACGTCACCTTATGATGGCTGATGTTTCGCAAATCGATGCGAAAATGTATGACTATAGGGAAGGATTCTTGAATGAAGGAGAGCTTTTTGTGGCAAAGTGGGAGGAGGAAGGGTCACTTATTTGGGAGCCTCTTGCCTTTGGTCACCCTTCTCTTACAAAAGAGGCAGGGTTTTCATCTCAAGTTGATGTTCTGATTGAGGCGCGCCGGGCAGCGGATCTTGTAGGGGCTACCCCCCTAAACCGCATTCATTCTCTCGTGGTAGACCCCCTTGAGAACGAACTGATTATTGTGTTTGCTCACCCGCAGACGCCGCTTCATAATCAACATCTCAATCCTCTTTTTTCTCCTCCTAACGGACAAATTGTGAAGCTTACCACAGAGGATCATACGACCTATAAAGCCTCTTGGGACATTTTTCTCAGAGGAGGGGAGGAGAAAATTGCACACCCTGATGTGGTGGACTGTCCCCATGAGATTACTACGGCTACTGCCGATAAAGCGGGACTTCTATGGGTTGGGGGCAGAAAAGGAGAAGAAAATGCCTTGTGGGTTTGTGAATTATTTGGGGAGCTTGCAGCACTAACAAGGCGGTTTGCTATTTTCCCTAGAGGGGTTAAAGTCGAAAATCTCATTGCCCATGAAGGATTGCAAACACTCTTTGCGACCCTTAAGCAGGAGAAAGAAATTGTTAAGCCATGGACATTAGGAGGCGTTTCTATTCCTGTGACGCAAGATATCGTTGTGTCCTTTACACGCTCCTCTGGGCATTATAAAGAGTTGGTGCCGTAAGCCGACAAGCCCTCAATTGAAGGGGTCTCTCTCTCATACACACTCCTCTTTGTTGGTGCTGTAAGTCTCACCAACTGAAGGGGGGGTCTCATAGTATGGGATTTTGCAAGTGTCCTGTGATAAGCCCTGCCAATAAAGCCAATAAAAAGGAAGGGGAGGCAGGAAGGGGGAAGGGGGAAGGGGGGGGTGCTGTGGGGTCTTAAGGAGTTTGTTCTTGGAGTTGAAGAGCTCTGAGACTTTCAACGAGGTTTGCGGCTCTGTGCAGGAGATAATCCTCTACGAGGATTTGTGCATCTTCGCCTTGTTCAAGTTTTGCCTTATAGTCTTCTTCTTTCAAAATGAGGGTTTTGATGTTTGTTTCGTAGGAGGAAAGTTTGTCAGGAGAGAGAGTTTTGCGCAACTCCAGAGGAATTTCCTCCATTTTGTCTTTGACTAAGGTAATAGGCTTGTTGTTGTTATCAAGAATTGTTTTATTGATATCCACTAAGATGTCAGGCACAATGCCTTTTTTGTTGAGAGAGTAGCGTTGGAGAGAAAAGTATTCTCCTACGGTGATGGAGATGGATTGATTTTTTCCCACGGGGATAGCTTGTTGGATGAGTCCTTTTCCAAAGGAGGGGGTACCCATGATGATGGCGCGTTTATTGTCTTTGAAAGCCGCGCTGATAAGCTCAGAAGCACTAGCACTTCTGTTGTCAATGAGTACGACAAGGGGTTTTCCCTTAATAAGGTCGCCGTAAGTTGCGGTGTACTCGCGTGTCTGGGTACGCCCCCTAGGTTTATAAACAGCGCTTACGATGAGTCCCTGTTGTATGAAGAGATCGGCTAGGGCAACGGCTTCATTTAAGAGTCCGCCCGGGTTGCCTCGCAGGTCTAGGATTAATCCTTTGTAGAGAGGATGAGAAGTGATTAAGGCTTCAAGGGCGTTTTTTAGGTCTTGTGTGACGCGTGCACTAAAGCTGTTGACTTTGATATACAGCACATCATTATCTAGGCTGTAGTATTTATTAATAGCGGAAATTTTGACAAGTTCTCGTGTGATATCCACATTAAAGTTTTGTTTTTCGGGGTCGATTTCAGAGGGACGAAAGATAGAAAGGGTGATAGTTGAGCCCGGTTTACCGCGAATAAGATTTAAGGCCTCTTCAAAGGACAACTTAAGGAGAGTGTTGCCGTCAATGGCGGTGATGAAGTCTCCATTTTTCAGGTTAGCTTTATCTGCTGGGGCGTTTTCATAGATTTTCTCTAGGTGTACAAAGCCCCCGATGTGCCGTACTGTTGACCCGATACCGCCGAATTGTCCAAAGGTGCGAATATTTTTATTTTCCAAGTCCATTTTTTCTAAATAGGTGGAGTATCTATCCAGAGAAGACAGCATGCCATTGAGGGCGATGACGGTGATTTCATGGCTTTTTTGAGGCTGAACGTAATGTTTTTGTACAATGGACATGACTTTTTGTAAGTCAAGGGGAGAATCGAAGGTTTCTGCCGTGAGGGATGACACAGAGAGGATAAGGGGTGCTAGTACGAGGAGTTGAAGCAGTGGTTTCATGGGGGGCATTATTTAGTTTAGGGTTGCTAAAGAGTTGATGAGGTCTAAGGCTCTTTGTAGGGTATTGTCAATTTTCCCTCCGATTTTGAGGGTTTTTTGTTGAAGGATGTGTTCTTGTAGTTTATTTTGGCTTATTGAGTCTTCTGTGTGTGGAAGATGTGTTTTGTCTATGGCGTGTTTTCTAGCGAGGAGGGTATCGTCATCTGGTTTATCTGGTAGGAAATCTTTGATAATGAGGGTTTCATCATGCGGCTTAATGGAGATATGGGGGAGGATGCCATCTTTTATCCATTGTTTATTTGGGAGTTGGAACCAAGCGGTTGTGAGGAGGAGGGTATAGTTTTGGTCTAGGGGGAAGCTTTGTTGGAAGCTTCCTTGTCCCATGGTTTTGCTCCCCATGAGGGTGGCGCGGTTTTGGTGTTTGAGGATACCTGCTATGAGTTCTCCTGAGAAGGCGGTGGTGTGAGAGATGAGCAATACGAGGGGCACTTGGGGGGCAGCGGCGGCGGTTTGAGAGCGGTAGGATTTTGTTTCGCCATCATTGAATTCTAGGGTGAGCAGTTGTTGCCCTTTGTTGAGAAAGAGGTCTGTTATTTTTAAGGTTTCCTCTGTTTGTCCGCCTGCGGTTTCTCTGAGGTCAAAGAGAATCCCTTTATAGGAATGTTTTTGAAGACATTTCGTGAGAAGGTCTGCATCCCCTTTTTGGAATGTTTGGTATTTAATGTACAAGACATTATCCTGTATAGGTTTACAGATGGAGATGGGAATGCCTAATTTTCCTACAGTGACTTTTACTTGTTTACGGGTGAGGAAGTTTCTGTCTTCGTAGATGGCAAGGGAAATGACCTGTTTATTTTGTCCTGTGAGGGCTTTTAAGATGTGTTGTCTGGAGGTGTATGATGAGATGGAGAGTCCTTGTATACGCCAGATAATGTTGCCGGCTTTAAGTCCGGCTTCGTGAGCGGAAGAGCCGGGATAAACGGTCAGGACTTCAAGATAGGAATTGCCTTTCTCAAAGGCGAAAACGATGCCAATGCCTTTGTTTCGTTTGATTTCCTTTTGTAGGGCGTTTTCTAGAAAAAGGTTATGGGTATCGATATGTTCGACGACTCTGATAGCGCCCTTTTTAATCATATGATTTTTGTTGACGGAGAGGTGGTAGAATTCTTCAGCGATGTTGATTGTTTTTTGTATCAAGGTTTTGTCTTCTGCACTGAGGTCGAGTTCGCGTTCTTCTCCGAAAGAGGGAGAGGAGAGCAAGAAGAGGGGGAGAAGAAAAAGGAGGCCTTGAGAGAGGAAAGTCTTGTTCATGAAAGCTTATGAGTGCTGTGGGTTAGGAGGGTTTTTTTTCTTGTCTTAAGTATTGTGTATTGTATAGAGAATGCGGAGATAAGCAAGTATTTTTTTAGAACAAAGGGGTTCCGGTCATTTCTTGTGGTGTGTTGAGATTCATGATTTTGAGCACAGTAGGAGCGATGTCTTGCAGGGAACCATTTTTAAGGGATGAGATGAGGTTATGTTTGATAATGATGGGGACTGGGGAGCAAGAGTGAGCGGGTGTAGAGAGGTCTTCGGCGTTACCGTGGTCAGCGGTGACGATGAGACTTGCGTGGTGTTGATGTGCAGCGGAGATGATTTTGTTGAGGGCTTGGTCCACGGCTTGAACGGCTTGGATGGTAGCGTTGAGGTTTTGCGTATGCCCGACCATGTCTGGGTTGGCGAAATTGATGAGGAGGAAAGAGAAGGATTTTTTGTTGAGGGCTTTTTGAGCGGCAGTAGCGATAGCCATGGCGGACATTTTAGGGGCTAAGTCGTAAGTAGGGACAGAAGGGGAAGGGATGATCAGTCGGTGTTCTCCTTTGAAAGGGTCTTGTTGTCGTCCATTGAAGAAGAATGTAACATGGGGAAATTTTTCTGTTTCGGCGAGTCGTAGCTGTTGAGTGTTCTGTTGGCTTAAGAGATGCCCTAAGGTATTTTTTGGGGGTTGAAAGGGGAAAAGAGGGGTGATTGCAGTGAGGTTAGGGTCGTCCAGAGGAGAAAGGGAGCAGGCGCGAGAAAGAAGAGGCTGGTGTTTTCTCTTAAAGTGTTGAAAGTTGCTTTGATAGAGAGGTTTTAGCAGTTGTTTGATTCGATCGGTTCTGAAGTTGGCCATGAGGAGTCCCTCATGGTCAAGAATGCCCTGATAAAGTGGATTGAGGACACAAGGGTGGAGGAACTCATCTCCTGTGTTCTGGGCTTGCTTAAGGGCAATTTCTAAGGAACAGTGTTGGCCTATTCCGTAAGCCATGGCTTCAAAGGCTTTCTGTGTTCGTTCCCAGCGGTTGTCTCTATCCATGGCGAAGAATCGTCCTGAGAGAGTGACTAGGCTTGTGTTTGCTGGCAGTTGCTTGAGAAAAGCAGGGATGTCCTCTTTTGAGACGCAAGGTTGTGTATCCCGTCCATCGAGTATGCCGTGTAATAGTACTTTGGTACCACAGGCATTGAGGAGGTGGCAAAGTGCAAGGATATGGTCTATGTGTGCATGCACCCCGCCGCGGGAAAGGAGTCCAATGATATGACAGGGAGCATTGCGAAAGCGCTGTAAAAAGGGGAGAGCGTGCCGGTCTTTTTTGACGTTACTAAGAGTTGAAGAGATTCTTGTTAAGTCTTGGATGATGAGTCGTCCGGCCCCTATGGTCATATGACCGACTTCAGAATTGCCGGCTTGTCCTTTAGGGAGTCCAACATGTTCCCCATGGGTTAGCAAAGTCGCGGAGGGATAGCGGTCTTGGAATTGTGAGAAAGCAGGGGTTTTAGCACGGAGAATAGCATTCTGAGGGGAGTCTTCTGCACAGCCCCATCCATCTAAGATACACAGGATACAAGGCTTCATGGCAACGGGGCTTTGTCCCACAATGAGTCTAATTGATAATAATCCCTCACATCACTTTGGAAAACATGCACCAAGGTTTCCCCTACATCCACAACGACCCAAAGTCCCTGTTGTAATCCTTCAGTAGTAGGAGAGGTATGGTTGTGCTGTTTTGCCCAGTGAATCAGTTTTTCCGCAATGGACTTGACATGGGTAGAAGAGGTACCACAAGCAATGAGCATATACTTGCAAAGACCGTTACTGGGTTTTAAGAGGATTAAGTCTTGGCCCTGGTTATCTTTGAGGAGTTTTGTGAGAGATTTTATCTGATTGGTCATGTGAGGCGGGTGATTAGTCTGTGGCGAATAAATAAATAGAGGCTTGGATGGAGGATATGACTATACTAGTATAGGAGAGTGCTGAGTGCAATGTCACTTATGCGAGTGAGATGATGGCGGGTGAGATGGTGGATGTTTAAGGAGAAGTGAGGATATGATGGGTATTTTTGGTCATGATATGGCGATAGATTTGGGAACGGCGAACACCATTGTGTATGTTCGCGGCAAGGGCATTGTATTAAATGAGCCTTCTGTGGTGGCGGTAACGGAGAAGAAAGGACGCCGTCAGATTTTGAAGATAGGAGAGGAAGCGAAGAGGATGGTGGGACGCACTCCTGAGAATATGAAAGCGATTCGTCCTTTGAGAGACGGAGTGATATCGGATTTTGAAGTAGCGGAGGAGATGTTGAAGTATTTCATCCGCAAGGTTCACAATAGGAGTTTTCTGATTAGTCCGCGTGTGATTATCTGTGTTCCGTATTCCTCCACAGCGGTTGAGCGTCGTGCTATACAGGAGAGTGCGCAAGCTGCCGGGGCGCGCAAGGTTTATTTGATGGAAGAGCCTATGGCAGCGGCTATGGGTGCTGACCTTCCTGTGGCGGAGCCTACAGGCTCGCTGGTGGTGGATATAGGCGGAGGGACTACAGAAACGGCGGTGATATCACTAGGAGGTGCTGTTGTGTCTAGCAGCATACGCGTGGGGGGCGATACTATGGATGGAGCCATTATATCGTATCTTAGGTCGCAACATAATCTTTTTATAGGAGAAGCAACGGCAGAGATGATAAAGAAGACCATAGGGTGTGCCTGTGTAACAAGTAAGAGTGGGGTTAACGCCATGCTGATACGGGGTCGTAATACGCAAACGGGGGTTCCTGAGCAGCTAGAGCTTACGGAGAAAGAAGTGGCGGAGAGTTTAGCGGAGCCGTTGAATCAGATTGTGTCTTCCTTGCTAGAAGTGTTGGAGCAAACGCCGCCGGAACTGTCTGGAGATATTATAGAGCATGGAATTATGTTGACTGGGGGCGGGGCGTTGCTACGCAATATTGATGTTTTGTTGAGGAAGAAAACGAAGCTACCGGTGGCTATAGCGGAGGAGCCGCTGTTTTGTGTTGCCAAGGGCACAGGATATGCGCTGGAAAACTTGAAGAACTTGAAGTCTTATTTTCTTGAATAGTTGAGGTTCTTCTATGAATGAGATGTTGCTTTTAGTGGTGGTGGTGGTACTAGGGGTTTTGGTTGTGAATGCTGTGCACCAAGAGTTGAGGTGGCGCAAGGAAGGAGAAGTGACATCAAGGCATAACAGAGGGCGGGAGGTGAAAGAGGCTTTAGGGCCATTACAGGCACAACTTGAGTCTGTTCGTGGGACGGTTCAGGATTTTGCGCTCAATACCACGCGTGAGCAAACCATGATTAGAGAGCAGTTACTAAAGGTTGAGGAGAGGAGTCTGTCTTTATTGACGACGCTTAAAGGAGATAGGTTGGTACAGGGGCAGTGGGGGGAATATCAGTTAGAGGGTCTTCTTCAAGCTGCTGGGTTGGTGAGGGGGAGGCACTATGCTTTACAAGGGGAGGGATTGTCTCTGAAAGGGCCTGATGGGCGTCATTTGAAGCCTGATGTTGTGTTATTTTTACCGGAGGAGGGGAGGGTTTATATTGATTCGAAAGTGTCGTTAAAATCTTTTTATGGGTTTAGCAATGCTAAAGATAAGAGCGAGCGGCGGGCGTTTTTGGAGAGTTTTGTTGGGTCTCTTAGGTCTCATATTCGGTCATTGGGGAGCAAGGATTATGGGGCTTCTTCTTCTTCAAGTTTGAGGGAAACCATTCTATTTTTCCCGTTAGAGCATGGGTTGCGTTTAGCGTTAGAAACGGATCACTCTTTGTTGGATTTTGCGCGCAAGCATAAGGTTTTTCTAGCGACTCCCTTTTCTTTGATGGCTATGCTTGGGTTGTTGAGCAGAATGTGGCAACAGGCGCAAGGGGTTGCTTATAGTCTTAAGATTACAGAGGAAGGCGGCAAGCTGTATGATAAGATTTGTATCTTTTTGGAGTATTATGGGGGGTTGGGTCGTTCTTTGAAGGGGGCGCAGGAAGCCTATGAGAAAGGGCTAAAGAATCTTGCTGAGGGGAAGGACAATGTGTTAGTGAAGGCGGATAAGCTACGGGCTATGGGGGTGAAAACGTCTAAGGAATTCCCTGTACGGGAGAAGGTTTCTTAATGTCAAGTTTTGGCAAGCAGTTGCTTGAGAAGAAGCTTGTGTCCTTGCCTCCTTTGGGTGGTGGAGACTGGTGGCTTTTTTTACGCAGTGTCGCGTTGTGTGAAGTGCCTCAGAAGAGGGAGGAGGCATTGGAGCGTTTATTGTCTCTTAAGGGGAGGGAGGAGAAAGAAGCGGTGTTGGCATTTTTGGAGGAGGAGAGGGAGCAGGTGTTGGGGGATTTGGAGGGGGGGCGTGAGGATGCAGAGCGACTTGCGTGTGTTTTGGAGTGGTTAAAGGCGGAGGGGTTGGAGGGGTATTTATTGTCTATGGGGGGAGAGTTTTCGGTGGAGTGGCCGGCGTTATGTGAGCGTCATATTTTATGGCTTACGGGATTTAGAGGGAGTGCGGGTTTATTGTTATTGGGGGTTGACGAGAGGATTTTGTGGATTGATGGTCGTTACGCACTTCAGGCTTCGAGGGAAGTTGATACGGCGGTGTATAGACTTGAGGACAAATCGCGTATTGCGTCGGGGTTGAAGGCGTGGGCACGCGGGAAGAAGAAGGGGGTGAGGGTAGGGTATGATTCGAGGTTATATAGGAGTGTGTCTATTTTTGAGAAGGCCTTAGGAGAAGAGGTGTGTCTTGTGCCTATTTCTGGACTAGGGTCGCTTTGGGCGTGTGGGATTCCGCGTCCTGTCGCCATGGTTGAGAGGGTTTGTTTGTGCGGGAGGACGACGGCGGAGAAAGTGGTGCTTTTGTTAGAGGCGGTGAGGTCTTATTGCAAGGAGGAGGGTGTGGAAGTTGGGGGAATATTGTTGTGGGATGCGGAGAATGTGTCATGGTTGTTGAATCTGAGGAGTTATAAGACGACCTATTATCCGGTTTTTGAGGGTCGTGTATTGTTGAGCATGGAGGGTGGGTTAGAGGTATTTACAGATGAGTGGGGGGGTAGGGAAGTTCTTGAGGGGGTGGCTAGGGTGTTTGGTTTGGAGAAGTTTGAGGAGAGGATTAGGAGGTATTCGGGGGATAAGTTAGGGGGTGATGGGGGGGTATCTCTTTGGGTACGTGGGGTTTTGAAGGAGGAGGGGGTAGGGTTTTGTGTTTTACCGGATTTTTGTTTAGGGTATCGGGCGGTGAAGACAGAGGAGGAGTTAAGAGCCCTTGAGGGGGTACAGGTTTTGGATGGGTTGGCTGTTACGCATTTTTTGTACTGGGTGAAGTGCGAGGCGGTATTGCGTAAGGTAACGGAGGTGATGGCATCTCGGTATTTATTATCTTTGCGCAAGAGGTATGGGGGAGGGGTTTTTTTGGGGGAGAGTTTTCCGGCGATATCGGCTTTTGGGTCTAATGGGGCGATTGTGCATTATCGGGCGTGTGAGGAGACGGCGTTAATTTTGGGGCGTCAAGGTCTGTATTTAATTGATTCGGGGGGTCAATATTGTGGAGGCACCACAGATATCACTCGCACTGTTGTGATTGGGGAGGCGACGGAGGAGATGAAGAGGTGTTATACAGCTGTGTTAAGGGGACATATAGAGTTATCGAGGTGTCGTTTTCCTCCTGATACGAGTTTTCGTGATTTAGAGGTTTTAGCGCGTTCGAAGTTATGGCAAGAGGGGTTAAATTATCGGCATGGGACGGGTCATGGGGTGGGAGCGGGGTTAAGTGTTCATGAAGCGTTGGGGACGGATGTTCCGTATGGAGGGGGGAAGAAGGGCTTGCGTGGGGGCATGGTATTGACCAATGAACCGGGCTTTTATAAGGAGGGAAGTTTTGGTATAAGAATAGAGAACATGATGTGTGTAGAAGAGAAAGGAGCGGATTATTTTGGGTTTCGCCCTCTTACATTAGTGCCTTATGAAAGGGAGTTGATAATAAAAGAGCTGTTGACAAAGGA
This sequence comes from Alphaproteobacteria bacterium, assembly GCA_965222575.1. Taxonomy (GTDB): domain Bacteria; phylum Pseudomonadota; class Alphaproteobacteria. The sequence goes on along the minus strand of OZ244958.1, from coordinate 126,792 downwards.
AGAGAAAGAATGGATAAATGCATATCATGGACAGGTTTTACAAGTTCTTGGGGGGAAGGTTCCTTCTTCTGTTCTGACATGGCTTAAGACGCAAACGCATCCTTTATAAAGTTTAAGAGCAGTATGACCATTGAAAGAACGTTGTGTATCATTAAACCGGACGCTACTGTGCGGGGAGATGTTGGAGGCATATTAGAGAGGATTGAGCAAAACGGGCTGAAGGTAGTGACGAAAAAGCGGTTAAAGCTTAAGGAATCAGAGGCCCGTGCTTTTTATGAAGAGCATCAAGACCAGCCGTTTTTTCCAGAGCTGGTTTCCTATATGTCCTCTGGTGAGGTTGTGATTGCAGTTTTAGAAGGTGTTGGAGCTATTGCCATTTACCGCACACTGATGGGGGCTACGAATCCACAAGAGGCGAAAGAGAATACCTTACGAAAAATCTATGGACAATCTCTCAACGCAAACGCCGTACATGGCTCTGATAGTACACAAAGTGCTAACAGAGAAATTGCATTCTTCTTTGGCACCACATACTAACCCCCACAACTCACAATGGCAAACACCCAAGCGACAAAAAAACACTATCGTCAAACCTTGACAAGGACACTGAGAAATAAGTCTAGAAAAAGCCGCATTAGTACTTTTATGAAAAAAGTCCGCAGCGGATTAGAGAACAATCTTCCCCAAGAAGACTTAAGAGCCTTATTAAAACAGGCACAATCTGAAATGGATAAAGGTGTCCGTTGTGGCGTGCTGAAAAAGAAAACTGTCTCCCGTCATCTCTCAAAACTCAATGGAAAAATTTATCAACACCATCTTGAACACTCATAAGTCTTCTGTTGTACAAAGGGCGGGTCTTTTCATTCCTCAGCCCCCCTAATACTGGAGGTTTCCCTCTCACTTTAGTGCTGTGCGGGTGAACCCCCCCAATGTCACCTCAGCCCCCCCCTATACTGGAGGTTTTCTTCGCACGGGTAACGTTGTGCGGGGGAGGTTTCCCTCTCACTTTAGTGCTGTGCGGGTGAACCCCCCCAATGTCACCTCAGCCCCCCCCTATACTGGAGGTTTTCTTCGCACGGGTAACGTTGTGCGGGGGAGGTTTTTCTCTCAATTTAGTGCTGTGCGGGGGAAGCCCCCCTAATATCCCCCTCAGCCCCCCCCTATATTGGAATTTTCCTCTCACGGGTAACGTTGTGCGGGGGAAGTTTTCCTCTCACGGGTAACGTTGTGCGGGGGAGGTTTTTCTCTCACGAGTAACGCTGTGTGGGGGGGGAGGTTTTCCTCTCACGGGTAACGCTGTGCGGGGGAAGCCTTACCAATATCCCCCTCAGCCCCCCTTAATACTGGAGGTTTTCTTCGCACGGGTAACGTTGTGCGGGGGAGGTTTTTCTCTCACGGGTAACGCTGTGTGTGGGAGGTTTTTCTCTCACGAATAACGTTGTGTGGGGGAAGCCCCCCCTAATATCCCCCTCAGCCCCCCCTATACTGGATTTTTTCTCTCACGAGTAACGTTGTGCGGGGGAGGTTTTTCTCTCACTTTAATGCTGTGCGGGTGAACCCCCCCAATGTCACCTCAGCCCCCCCTATACTGGAGGTTTTCTTCGCACGGGTAACGCTGTGTGGGGGAGGTTTTCCTCTCACTTTAGTGCTGTGCCAGTGAAGGGAGTGGTGTGGTGTGGGATTTCTTCACACTGAAGGCCTTGGTTGTTTGTGGAAGTGATGACGGCTTTGAGGAATTCTCCTTTCATGGAGGGGAGGGATATTAGGACTTTATCTCCTGTTTTCAGAGGGGAAGGAGTGGGTAAGAGGAGGGTGATGGTGCGGCGCAATGTTGCGTATCGTTGGTATAGTCTTTTGGCAATATTTTCTCCTGTTTGTTTCTCTACTTGCCAAGGAAACTTGAAGCTTTTGGTGTTGGCGGGTGTGGGATTTTTATCAAGAGTTGCTATGGAAAAGGAGAGGTCACGTGCACTGTGGCGCTTGAGAATTTCTGAGGGAGAGGGATAGACATATGTGTATTGTTTCTCTGTTTCCTTACCGAAGGTGATGAGCACGTTGTGACAACGCTCATTGCTATCGCTGAAGTGTACGGAAAAGCTCTTATAATCTCCAGGGGTAAAACTTTTGACAACCTGTCCGTCTCTTCTATCGTACAGGCGTAATCCGTCCTCTGCACTCCATCCCCCATCCAGCATCTCACAGAGTTCCGATAGGACTTTCCAGCAGTTTTGATTCCCGGGCAAAAGACCTTTTAGGACAGTGTCAAAGCCTATACTGACGACACTGTGTTCTTTTCGAAAAGAGAGACCTAATCGGTGGCTTAGAGTGGTGAGTATCTCGTCTAAGCGCCCACTACTGTGACATAGCAGCCAGTGTGAGTGTACCGGCTTGTAGCATTGCTCCTGATACGTTATCCGCAGGAGACAACGTACAACATTGAGTCTGATATTACTAGGGGTGGTAGTGGACTGAAGGGACACTTCTAAGAGGAGGCTGTTGAGTTGTGATAACTCCTGTATCCAGTCCAGCGGAAGATATTTTGTCGTTGTTCTTGTGGGTTGTGAGTGTGTTGAGAGGTCTATTTCTGTTTTTGACTCTCCTTTCAATGGTAAATTTGGCTTAAGGATTTGCAATTTTCCGGAGGCTTTTGTACTGGAGAAAGAAGGAGGGATAATAGACCACTCTATGATGATGTAGGCTGGATTTGGTTGCGGGTACAGAGGTTGAATCATGTAGATACTTGTTCCTGGTGTTTTTGTGGTCTGGAAAGGGTCTTTCTCCGGTGGACAGGCAAAGCGAAGGGGTAATGCCGCGTTTTTATGGTTAAAGACAAACGGCCCTCTTAATCCTCCGTTTCTATTAACGTTTCCAGAGGAAACATCTAAAATTGACTCTTTTCTTGTGGAATCCCAAGATCGCGTGCGTTGGTGAGTGTGAGTAGAGTAGTTGAGGAGATTTCGAAGTGTGGCGTCGCTTTTGAACTTCCCATGACTTACTAGTCTGATGCCATTGGCATTCATGTAAAGAAGGTCTTTTACTGGTACTGGCTGGAAGTATATCCAGAGTTTATGAGTCTCTGATGTGTTGAGATTCACCGGCGGTAAAAATTCCATGTTGCTGAAACGGGTGTAACTCCCATTGTTTTTTTCGACTTGATAGGGCGGTATGAAAAAGGTTTCTTTTTGCTTACCCATGAGGTTTGTTAACGTAGCAATACCGCCTGATATCAATGCTGAGATGTTTTGATTACTTAAGAAGGCATGGCCTGTGTTGAATGGAAACGCAAGTTCTTGCGTTCTGTCTTCTCCTGCTAGGCCTCCAGCTGTTTGCGCTGTCAATAAGGTGTAGCGCTTTTGGCCGTTGTATCCTTGTATAAGGATGCGTTCCGATGTGCTAAGGCGCTTATTGAAAAAATACTGTACCACGGCCTCTGCCTTTTCTAGTCGACCAAGCTTATCCACAGGACTCTTAAGAGTTGCTTTTAAGGCTTGTCCTTTGCCAATACTGGAAAAGAGATTATCATTGTTGTGCCCCTCTTTGACGAAGCGGTGCACATTGCGAAAAGTCACAAAGGGGGTATCCCCTGTGATGAGGCCTGTGGTTTTGAATTTTACAGGCATGAGTATGCCTTTGAAGTGACTATCTGTGAATTGTACTTTTTGAGGATTATACAGCACGGAGTCGTTTAGCTGGTTATAAATGACATGGTCTCCAACCCAGATTGTTGTCACTCCAAGTGAGGGAATATTGCCTACTTCATAGGAAAAGGCGTAACGTACTTCCAAAGAGCTTTCCGGAAGAGCGGGGAAAGTCAACGCTGCGTCTTCACTCATTTCAACTGTAGCATCGCCGATTGCTTGTGTTATGGTACGATGTACAGCTCCTATGGCGTGAGAGGGATTAAGTGAGGTGGACTGGCTTGCATCGTCAAACTCCAGCAAAGTCTGGAGTGAGCCGCAATCTTCCAAAGCTCTTTCTTTTCCCCATAACCGCACCACGCCACAAGGCAAGAACACATCCCCACTTATTGGTATGCTCTCTTGTGCATTCTGTTTTTCTAAACGTTGCTCTCCTATCTCAAGGGCTGTGGTGCCTGTTGGGGCAATCCACCATGACGGTTGACGACTAAGAAACACCGCCTCTCCCGCTTTATAGCTTTTGAGGGTCTTTGAGGCTAGTGTTATACTGATGAAAGGCCTCTCCTCCTGAAAAATCCTGCGCTCTTGTATGGTGTATTCTTCCTCTCCTATTAAGAGATATCCTGTTGTGGGAAACAATTGAGAAAGATTTTCTAAGAAAATCACCAGTTCTCCTTTCCCCACAGCCTCTGATAAGGTGCCATATGGAGAGCGAAATAAAGGCTTCAATACACAAGGTAAAGACCCAAAGATAACCTCTTGATAGCGCTCCACTTCTTCTAATAATAGACGGTCATTCTTTTTGATAAGGTTCAATAATAAGACATCTTCCTGCGTAGCCTGTAACAGTAAGGTCGCATCCTCTAGCCTGTTGCCTAATAACACGGTCTGCGTCCCTTGCAACCCCTGTACCGTCACAATATGCTCTGATAAGGTAGGCTGCTCTACTATCTTGCTTTTTCTCCGCTCTCCCTCTTCCCTCAGCCATAACAGTCCCCCTATCCATTCTTGGTCAAGAGGGTGTATTTCTAAAGGAAGACCTTCTGCCTTAAACTTAAAGGTGACCCCTCTTGCGTGCCTTTCAAAGGATAACAAGGCCCCTGATAAATCATAGGGAATGTTGTTTAAGACCAGTTCAACGACAGGATATATCATGGATTTTGATTTTTCTTATCAAGACACTCTTTCATAAAGAGCGTAAGCCTTTTTAGAGCTACTTTATTTTTGTGCCAAAGATTTATGGGAAAAATGCCACAACCTAGTCCTGTCAAGTCACGCATGAGATTCACTTTTCTCTCCACAAAGGAGGGCTCATCCCCCCGCCTTTCCCTTATTGAAGGGAGGCGTCCTGTCAAGTCACACACGGGATTCACTTTTCTCTCCACAAAGGAGGGCTCATCCCCCCGCCTTTCCCTTATTGAAGGGAGGCGTCCTGTCAAGTCACACACGGGATTCACTTTTCTCTCCACAAAGGAGGGCTCATCCCCCCGCCTTTCCCTTATTGAAGGGAGGCGTCCTGTCAAGTCACACACGGGATTCACTTTTCTCTCCACAAAGGAGGGCTCATCCCCCTGCCTTTCCCTTATTGAAGGGAGGCGTCCTGTCAAGTCACACACGGGATTCACTTTATTCTCCACAAAGGAGGGCTCATCCCCCTGCCTTTCCCTTATTGAAGGGAGGCGTCCTGTCAAGTCACACACGGGATTCACTTTATTCTCCACAAAGGAGGGCTCATCCCCCTGCCTTTCCCTTATTGAAGGGAGGCGTCCTGTCAAGTCACACACGGGATTCACTTTATTCTCCACAAAGGAGGGCTCATCCCCCTGCCTTTCCCTTATTGAAGGGAGGCGTCCTGTCAAGTCACACACGGGATTCACTTTATTCTCCACAAAGGAGGGCTCATCCCCCCCCCTTTCCCTTATTGAAGGGAGGCGTCCTGTCAAGTCACACACGGGATTCACTTTATTCTCCACAAAGGAGGGCTCATCCCCCCCCCCTTTCCCTTATTGAAGGGGCTAACGGAGGGGAGTAGTTAAGTACCTCTGAACTTTTCGTTTTTACCTGTGGCACTATAGAGGTTCCTTTATCCTTGGTGTTTTATGTTCAATTTTCTGAAAAGAGCGGATTTGTCTTTGTTCAAGAAAGGTGGGGGTACATCCTCTGCACTTTGTTCTAACATTAAGAAGAGATACCCGCCTCAGTGTTATTTTTGGGAGGGTCATCTGCCTCAAACGCCTGCTGTTATCAACAGGGCTCTTCATCTTGCGGATATGGGAGATGGTCAAGCTTTTTTTCGCTTAGCGCAAAGTATGGAAGAAAGGTGGCCGCATTATGTAGCGGTTCTTACTACTAGGAAGCAACAAACGGCGCAGCTTACCCCTTTGATTTCGCCTGCTGACACGACTAAAGCTGCTCTTGTGCATGCTGATTTTGTCTCCCGGTGGATTCATCAAACTAAGTTTCAACAATTACTGTTTCAGATGCTTGATGCCCTTGCGAAAGGGTTTGCCGTTTTTTCCATTTCGTGGCGGTATCAAGAGTACTGGCTGCCTCATCTTGAGTGGGCTGACCAGAGTTTCTTTCAGGTTTCTAATGGAAGGCTGTCTCTTCTCTCTGAGGAGGGGGAGAGTCTCCCGTTGAAACCGTATCAAGCCCTTCTGCATGTTCATAACGGGAAATCTGATAGCAATTTGTTGCGTAATGGCTTGGCGCGCCCTGCTCTTATGCTGTGGTTTTTTCAGCAATTTTGTCTGAAGGACTGGATGGAATATCTTGAGCTTTTCGGAAAACCTATTCGGTTAGGCAAGTTCGGGCCGGATGCCTCTGAAGAGGATAAACAGACCCTTTTGCGTGCCTTGCGCGAAATCAATGCTTCTATGGTGGCTGCTGTTCCAAAATCTATGGATATCAATCTTATCAGAGACACCAAAGCCACTTCCTCTAATCATCTGCAGCTCTTAGACTATTGTAATCTACAGATTTCTAAACTCATCTTAGGGCAAACCATGACCACAGACCATGGGTCTTCAAGGGCTCAAGCCGAAGTCCATGACCGTATTAGAGCTTCACTCCTCCAATCAGATGCCACGGCTATAGAAGAGACCTTTAATACCTCTTTAATTCCTCTTATGATACAGGTCAATTTTGGTGTGCAAACACACCTCCCAAGACTGAGCCTCACAGAACCCACTCGTGTCAAAATTCAGGATGTTTTCAATGCTATGGATAGAGGGATTGCCATTGACCACTATGTGGTGCGCAATATCTTAGGACTTCCTCATCCGGCGTCTTCTCCTTCATGAAATGGTTTGAAATCCTGCGGTTATTATGGATACCTGCCTTTATGGTCTTAGGCTTTTTGGTCTCTTCTCTCATGTGGCGCTTACAGTCCTTATATGCCTCAAAAAAGCATTTTTCCTCCTTACAAGAACGCCTGATACGCATGGAAGAACATACGGTCTCTCAGGCATTTGTAGAGGAGGTGAAAGTGAAACTTGCTGTTTTGCAAACGGAAGTGAGCAATTTAGCAAACACTCTTAAGTCTCTAAATCAAAATATTGAATCCCTGAAAAAGCGGTAACCACAGAGGTGAAAACCAGTGCCTACACGCTTCGTCTTCTGCCTTATCAGAAAGCCTACCTGAAAGCGCCGCACAGGTTGAAGATTGCTTGCTGGGCAAGACAAACCGGCAAGACCTATACCCATGCTGTGGGCATTGTGTCTGATATTCTTGATGGGATTCTTAAGGGAGATAAAAACAGCTGGTTGATTATTTCTGTGAATGAACGCTCAGCGCGTATGATATTGAATGATTGCATCAAGCCTATTTTGTTTGCGCTTAATCGGGCTTATCATGATGTGCTTTCTGATAAGACTCATTGGAAAGAAGAGGAAATTTCTTCTCTTAAAGCGTACTCTGTTGTCTTTTGTAATGGGGCTTCGATTACGGCTCTTCCTGCCAATGCGGAAGCTGCTAGAGGGTATACGCGCAATGTCTATCTGGACGAATTCGCACACCACCACAAAAGTCATGATGTCTGGAAAGCTGTTTATCCTGTGACGTCTCATGGGAAAAAATGCTGGATAAGTTCTACGCCTGCTGGCTTGACGGGACGCTTCTCTAGCCTTTTTCACACCTCTAATAAAGCGTGGTTTCGGTCCAAAGTCAACATTTACCAAGCTGTTGAGATGGGACTTGACCTTGATATTGAACACTTAAGGAGCGGCTGTGACCATCAGGGTATCTGGAAGCAGGAATTTGAGGTCTCGTTTCTCTCTCAAAACGAAACGGTCTTTGAGGGGCAAAAAGTCAAGGGAGCCCAAAGGCTGAAGTTTCCTCCCTTGTCAGGGGGGCGTATTACTATAGGCGTTGATGTGGGGCGCCGCAATCATCTCTTTTGCATTGCTGTGGTTGAACAGGCACAAGACATTTTCTGGGTAAGAAAAATTCTCGCTAAGCGTAACTTGTCCTTTCAACAGCAGCAAGGTCTTCTCATTGACACCATCAAGCGGTATAGCCCTATTCAGGTGTTCATTGACCAAGGGGGGATGGGAGAAATGTTTGTAGAAGAAATACAGAGGAAAATGGGAGAGTCATGTCAAGGGTTTCTGTTTACGCACAAAAGTAAGCAACAGCTTTTTTCATGGGGGCGCAGGCTTTTTGAGGAAGACAGAATCCGCTTGCCTGATGATAACGACCTTTTTGAAGATATCATGAGTCTCAAAGAGACCGTGAGTGCAACAGGACAGGTGACAATTATCGCAGACTCAGGTCATCATCATGCGGATAGAACAATTGCACTCATGCTAGCACTGTGGGGATTTAGAAACCCTCCCTTACCATACGAATTTCTCACCTTGAAAGATAAGGGCTGAAAGCTTTTATGAGATTTTTTGACTAAAAATTGAAAGAGGGCTACCCTTATAGAAAGGATTCCACTACAATGAGCGCGTGGGTATTGAAAGGAAAGAATGGCACTATTGATGAGCAGTAGCAAGAAGAGGTGGTTTCCTAGTAGTGTAGTGATGGCGGCACTATTGTGTTTCGCTTTAGAAGGAGAGGCTGGCCCTCTTCATCGAGCATCTGCACGGGGGGATATGGAAAAGATTGAACTCCTCCTTGAGGAGGGAGAAGATATCTTTGAAGAGGATATAAATGGCAATACCCCTTTACATTTAGCGGCTTTTCGTTCTAAGGAGGCGACTTTACTGTTTGTAGAGATGTTTCAGGAAGAAAGGATGACACTGGATGTGAAAAATAATGTAGGACATGTGCCTTTACACTATGCGGCTTTAGGCGGCAAGAAAGAAACGGTGAAGATTTTAATTGAGGCGGGAGCCACTGTGAATTTTAAGACGAAAAAGCGTGAAACTCCTTTACATATTGCTGTTGAGCGTGGTCATTTGGAGGTTGTTCGTCTTCTTGTTAAGAAGAAAGCTAGCCTTTTTGCCGAAGATAATCACGGACGTACCCCTCTTGATATTGCAAAGCAAAAGGGCTATCAGAAGATTGTTGATTTTTTCGTCTCTCAATTTAAGACTTATGACTAGTGCTGCTATCAGGTTTTTATACATCTGTTACTCTTGTTCTTGCGGCTAACTCTTCTTTAGGAGTAATAGGAGGCAAATCGGCATCAATATCTGTTTCTTGGGTATCGTCAAGAGACAAATCGTCATCAATATCTGTTTCTTGTTCTTGAACTGGCAAGTCGGGATTGAGACGTTGAGCGTGGAGTCTTTGCTGTTGGATATCGTCTTCAGGAGATAGGTTTGGAGACAAATTGGCATCAATATCTGTTTCTTGGGTATCGTCAAGAGACAAATCGGCATCAATATCTGTTTCTTTTTCTTGGATATCTTCATCAATAGTTTCTTGCTGTTGGATATAGGTCTAGGAGGTTGTGTGGAGGATGTTCTGTTTCAGGAGTAGTAGCAGGAGACAAATTGGCATCAATATCTGTTTCTTGCTGTTGGGTATCTTCAAGAGATAGGTCTAGGAGGCTATCTGATAGTGGAAGATTCTGTGCGGATGTTCTGTTTCAGGAGTAGTAGCAGGAGACAAATTGGCATCAATATCTGTTTCTTGCTGTTGGATATCTTCAAAAGGTAGGTCTAGGAGGCTATCCGATAGTGAAGGATGTTCTGTTTCAGGAGTAGTAGCAAGAGACAAATTGGCATCAATATCTGTTTCTTGCTGTTGGATATCTTCAAGAGATAGGTCTAGGAGGCTATCCGATAGTGAAGGATGTTCTGTTTCAGGAGTAGTAGCAGGAGACAAATTGGCATTGATATCTGTTTCTTGCTGTTGGGTATCTTCAAGAGATAGGTTTAGGAGGCTATCCGATAGTGTAGGATATTCTGTTTCAGGAGTAGTAGCAGGAGACAAATTGGCATCAATATCTGTTTCTTGCTGTTGGATATCTTCAAGGAGATAGGTCTAGGGGTTGTGTGAGGATGTTCTGTTTCAGGAGTAGTAGCAGGAGACAAATTGGCATTGATATCTGTTTCTTGCTGTTGGGTATCTTCAAGAGATAGGTTTAGGAGGCTATCCGATAGTGGAAGGATGCGGGTTCTGTTTCAGGAGTAGTAGCAGGAGACAAATTGGCATTGATATCTGTTTTTTGCTCTTGGACTGGTGCGGGGGCATTCTGAAAATCCTCTAAAGTTTTTTTATTAGGAGAGAGTTCTTCTTGTATCCATTCTGTGTTGAGAGGCGGTTTTGTTTGTGAATGCGGGAAAGTCTGTAGGAGGTTGTTTTCATAGTGTTGTGCTTGTTTGAGTGCTTGGTATAGGAATGCGTCTGAAGGGAAGGTTTTCCAAGTGGGTAAAGGATTGCCGTTGGCTTCTAGGTGAGAGACGCCCTCTTGGAGATAGTGTGTGAGTGTTTGAAGGAGTGTCAAGTTGCCGTCTTTGAGGTGTGTTTTGTATTGCTGGGGGCAGATTTCCGCTAGCATATGGGCGGCTTCTTGTTTGTCTGTTGTGCTAGGAATGGTTGCTTGGGGATTGAGTTTTTGGTTTATAAAGGCGAGTGCGCGTTTTAGGCCTTCTCTGTAAGGTTGAGTGTCTGAGTGATTTCTAAGGGTGCGAGCGCCCTTTTCCAAGTGTTTCAAAGTTTTTCCGAAGGCCATCATACAACTGACTTCTCTACAAGTGAGGGGTGTTTTTTCTAAGGGGTGCGTGCCTATTTTGTCTATGTGGTGAGCGGCTTTTTCCCCTGCGTTTGTTCCGTATTTATGCTGTAAGGCTTTTTGCAGTTGTTGGCGGAGTGCCTGATTATTTTTACACTTGCCTTTTTCTGTCAACCCGCGAAAGAAAAATTGTACCTTTTTGAAGAATTGGGCTTTGACAATTCTGACCTTTTCCTGTGAGGTGTCCACACGGAAGGGTTGTGTAATTTCCCCTTTGCTATTGACTTTCAGGAGGGTTTGTTCTCCCTTGGCCATAGAAGAAAGAGAGGTAGATTTCATAATTTTGTTATTTAAGACATTTTCGGGTGAAGCGCTTGGTTCTAGAACCGGTTCTAGAACCGGCTCTAGAACTTGTTCTACAGAATAGGAGTGAAAGCTTAACAGAAGCTAATGTTATGAGAGAATCTTCAAATGGCTTCATAGCTCTTTATGCGCGCGCTTAGAGTGTAAAATAAGGTGGAAAACAAGAGAATATTTTGCTAGTCTTCATAAGAGAGGAAGAACGGAGGAGACTTACTAATGGCAAGGAAAGAAATTAAGAACTATATCCACGAAGGAAAAAAGCGATTCAATAATCCCCCCATAGGGCTTGTCAACAAAGACACAGAACTAAAAAGCTACAAGACAAAATACACATACGACCCTCACCTAGACCCTAAACTAGACTGGGCTGAAAAAATAGAGCGAAGTAAAGCCTTCTCCATCGATACCGTATCGTTACACACCCACGAGTGCATAGACCCCTATACCATTATCAAAGCTATCCGTAAACACAATGGCGAACCCCCTAAACAAACCCTATCCCTCTTTAAACAAAACCCCCTTCCCTTGCGGGAAGCCATAGAGTTCTATCAACACCAACACAACTGGAGTAATCGGCTCATCGCCGGCGATAGTCTGCTGGTAATGAATAGCCTGTACGAGCGTGAAGGCTTAGGCAACAAAGTCCAACTGGTCTTCATAGACCCCCCGTACGGCATAAAATATGGCTCTAACTTCCAACCCTTTACCAACAAACGCGATGTCAAAGATGGAGACGATAAAGACCTCTCCCAAGAACCGGAAACCATCCGCGCCTTCCGCGATACATGGAAGCTAGGTATACACTCCTATCTCACCTACTTGCGCGATAGACTCCTCCTTGCCCACGACCTTCTCACACAAAGCGGTAGCTGTATTGTCCAAATTGGCGATGAAAACCTCCACCTCATCCGTAACCTTATGGATGAAGTCTTTGGTAAAGATAATTTCTTTTCTTTGATTACCTTCAGAAAGACTCCTCCTCTTGGGACTTCAGGCCTGCCCGGAATTTGTGATTATCTTGTGTGGTATGCCAAAGATAAGGAGAAGATGAAATTCAGAAAACTTTATAAAGAAAGAGCCTTTGGAGAAGGCACTATGTACTCCTATCTGGAGGAGCCAGATGGCACAAGACGCAAAATGACCCGTGAAGAACAGGACGGCAACATCCCAAAAAATGCCCGCCATTTTCGCACTATCGACTTATTATCTACAGGCCAAACAGCCACTTGCTTTTATGATTTTGAATTTGAAGGAAAGACAATAAAACAATCTCATAAGAGCTGGAAAACCACAAAGGAAGGAATGCAACGCCTTATTTGGGCAAACAGACTAAGTATGTCTGGTAAAGCAAAAGTACCTAGTTATGTTTTATTCTTTGATGACTTTCCTGTACACACTCTTCATAATTCTTGGACTGATACACAGGGGGCAACGAATCCGCGTTATGTTGTTCAGACTTCAGAAAAAGTCATTCAACGATGTTTGTTGATGTGTACAGACCCGGGGGATTTGGTTTTTGACCCGACCTGCGGCAGTGGCACAACAGCTTTTGTAGCAGAACAATGGGGACGGCGTTGGATTACTTGTGATACTTCTCGGGTTGCCATCACTTTAGCCAAGCAAAGACTCATGACCGCTACTTTTGATTATTATCACTTACAATACCCTGAAAATGGCGTTAGCAGTGGGTTTGACTACAAAACGGTTCCCCATGTGACCTTAGGTTCTATTGCCAACAATCCTGAGATTGTGGAGGGGATGAGCCGTGAGGCTATTAAGGAGGCTATTGACTGCTATGCGTCGCAGGAAACAGAGGAAACATTGTATGATAAGCCTAAAAAAGATAGTAGCAAAGTCCGCGTTACAGGCCCTTTTACAGTGGAGGCTGTGCCGGCGCCTTTTGTGGAAAGCCCTCAAGATGTTCTGAAAAGAGGGAAGCAACAGGATGGCGTACTCACTTCACCTCCCTCCTCTATCAGTCGGAAAAAAGAGACCACAAGACAGGCAGAATGGCGGGAGAAATTACTTTCCTCTGGCATTCGTTCTAAGGGAGGAAAAAAGGTACTGGAGTTCTCGCGCATGGAGCCATTGAGCTGTCACACCTATCTCCATGCGGATGCCTACACCCATGAGAACAAGCGCGTTGTTTTATCTTTTGCGCCGACTTATAGTCCTTTAGGGACATTACAGGTAGAGCGTGCCTTAGAAGAGGCGCAGTCTTTGAAACCTAAACCTGAGAGTGTGGTGTTTGCGGCGTTTCAGTTTGACCCGGAGGCGGCGCGGGACATAGAAGAGGCCAAGTGGACGGGAGTGTCTTTGTTTAAGGTGTATATGGATTCGGATTTGTTGGTGGAGGATTTGAAAAAGAAACCGAGGGGGGTGAGTAGTTTTTGGTTAATGGGGCAGCCTGACGTTGGGATAGTGCGGGAGGGGGATGGCAAGTATAGGGTTGAGGTGCGGGGGTTTGATTATTATGAGACGAGGGCTGGTGGGGAAGTGAGATTGATATCTGGTGACAAAGAAGACATTGCCATGTGGATGTTGGATACGGATTATGATGGGCGTAGCCTTTTTCCGTCTCAGGTCTTTTTTCCTTTAGCTAGTGATAAGCACAACTGGAAGCGTTTGGGAAAAACCTTGAAAGCGGAGATAGAGGAGGAGTGTATAGAGGCGTATAGGGGGACGATATCCTTGCCCTTTGAGGCTGGGGAGTATAGGCGTATAGCGGTCAAGATTGTGGATAATCGCGGCATTGAGTCCTTACGGCTTTTAGACCTGAAACAATGACAAAAAAGATAGAGAAGCTTGTTATAAACTCGCCTTATGAGGAGCCTTCGGAGCATTGGGGGTATTGGCATGAAAAGCAGGAATTTACTCTTGAAAAAGGGCGGCGTCCTGCTGGGTATACGGTAGCAACTGAGGGAGCAGAGTCTTTTAATGACCCCGGGCAGTTCATAGAAATTCCTTTAGCCAACGAGATACGAAAGCGGGTGAAAGTGTGGCGTGAGCAGGATTATCCGGGTGTGACGACAATAACACGCACGCTCTTACAGCATTGGGCAGACAAACATGCCTCTCCTGCGCGCTTTTTCTTTTGTCAGATAGAGGCTATAGAGACTTTGATTTGGCTAGTGGAGGCGCCGGAGTCGAAGCGAGTGGGCATTGATATTCCTTCTGATGGGGGGGATTTTGAGCGGGTGTGTTCTAAGATGGCGACCGGCACGGGCAAGACTATTGTGATGGCAATGCTGATTGCGTGGCAGGTATTGAATAAGGTGACATATTCAAAGGATAAGCGGTTTTCCAAGCATATTTTGGTTATTGCGCCGGGCTTGACGGTGAAAAAGCGTTTGTCTGTTTTAGACCCGTATCCTTTTGAAGGAATGAAGCTATGGGAGACCTATTATTATAGGGATTTTCCTATAGTACCTCTTTATCTTATGCCGAAATTACGGCGGGGGAAGGTGGTGATTCATAATTGGCATAAATTGGATTGGGAGACGGAGGAACAGCTTGAAAAGCGAAAAAGTGTTGACAAGAGGGGGGTGAAAAGTCATGAGGCTTATGCCCGTGGGGTATTAGGCTCAAAGATAGGCAGCACTGCCCGTAATATTCTGGTCATCAATGATGAGGCGCACCATGCGTGGCGGATTCAAGAGGGAGTCACAATCAAGGGTGTCAAAAAAGAGGAAAAAGAGCAAGCCACAAAATGGGTGGGTGGGTTGGATAAAATCCACAAGGCACGGCGCATATTGAGGGCTTATGATTTTTCGGCTACCCCTTTTATTCCTTTAGGGAAAAAGAGCACACAGGAGACCTTATTTCATTGGATTGTCAGTGATTTCGGTTTGTCTGATGCTATTGAATCGGGGTTGGTGAAAACACCTCGTGTGGTTGTGCGGGATGATGTAGGTATTGACCCTAAGACCTATAAATCCAAACTCTATCATCTGTACCCAAACATCAAAGATGACCTCAACAGAAAAGATAATACAAGTCCTTTACCTCATTTATTGATGGTGGGTTATGCTTTCCTTGGCGGTGACTGGGATAAAACGAGGGAAAAGTGGGCAGAAAATCCTGAGTGCCCCCCGACTCCACCTGTAATGATTACAGTGGCTCATCGGACAGAGGTGGCGGCACGGATTAAACATGCCTTTGTCAAAAACAAAATCCCTACTCCTGTGCTGTGTCAGGAAGATGGCATACTCCATATTGACTCAAAGGTCTTAGCGGAAGCGGAGGAAGCGGAGGTATCCTCTTTTTCTCTTACAGCGCCGCCGAAAAACAAGCAAGAGCGGGCAGAAGCCTTACGCAAGCAAGTGGATACGGTGGGAAAAAAAGGCCAGCCCGGGGGGAAGATACAGAATGTTATTGCTGTTGGCATGCTATCGGAGGGGTGGGATGCGAAAACAGTCACTCATATCATGGGATTGCGTGCGTTCTCATCACAATTGCTCTGTGAGCAAGTCGTTGGGCGAGGCTTGCGGCGCATATCTTATGAGGTTAACCCTGAGACAGGCTTATTTGAGCAGGAGTATGTCAATGTCTTTGGTATTCCGTTTACCTTCCTGCCTCATGAATCTCAGGAAGGCGCAGCGCCTCCTCCTCAAAAGCCAAAGGTTGCTATAGAACCTCTCAAAGACCGAGGGCATCTCACTCTCCAATGGCCAAACATTGACCGCATAGAACAGATCTACTGCCCAATCCTATCATTGGACTGGAGTAAAATTGATTCCTTAGAGCTATCCGCTGCTGATACGCCTCAAATCGCAGAGCTAGCGCCTTCTATTGAAGGAAAAGAAGATGTCTCAAAAAGTAAAGATATTACCCTTGAATTCCTAGCACAAGAGCGCCGCACAGAGCAGGTTCTCTTTCAAACAGCCCAAGAGGTCTATGAGCAAATGCAGGAAAACTGGAAAGGGGCTAAATCTTTTCTTCTTGCCCAGCTCGTAGGACTGGTGGAGGATTTTATGGCCTCAGAGACACTTTCTATTATCCCAAAGCAGTGGAACAAAGATGAACTTAAACGCCGCTTGGTGATGATATTGAATATGAATCGTATTGTCAATCATATCTGGTCTGCTATCCGCTTTGAAAATGTCAAATCAAGGGAGGTGATTTTAGATAATGAAAGGCCTAGAAGCAGTACAGCAGATATGGGATTATGGTATACAGGAAAACCTTGTGGCAAAACAAAAAAAAGCCACATCAATTTTTGTGTCTATGACAGCACATGGGAAGGAAGCGTTGGATATGCACTGGATAGGAGTGACTTGGTTGAGGCTTGGGTGAAGAATGACCATATTGGTTTTGAGATTCCGTATTTCTATCAGGGGATAGTAAGGAAGTATGTTCCAGATTTTCTCATTCGTCTGAAGGGGGGCATGCACTTAATACTAGAGGTGAAAGGAAAAGAAAAAGAGAGTGATAAAGCAAAGCAAAAGTTCCTAGAACAATGGGTAAAGGCTGTTAATAACGATAGAGGCTTTGGTGTTTGGGCATGTGATGTATTGAAAAATATCAGTGCTTTAGAGGATATTCTCCACACTCATCGCACACAATAGAGGGGGTAGAGCCTAAAATAATTATAACAGAATATAATACTGTTATGTTATATTATAATATATATATTAATATATATAATATAATTATTATATATGTTATATACGGACGGCAGGACACGCTATTTGGTCCCCTCATGGGGACACAAGGAGGTTGTAGTGTATCTGAAAAACAAAGGTGGACAATAATCTAACTCTATTGAGAATTGTTTTTTCCCGCACAAAGCAATATGGCACAGAGCAATTATGGAGACTGCCCCTAAGAGGGTGCGGAAATGGCGGGGGTTTCTTGCCTGTAATGGACGGGGAGTCCATGATGGAGACACTCCCTAAAACTGCCTGAACATTTCTCTAAAAGCGCTTTATCCTACTTGAGAAAAAGAGAAGACCTTCAACATATTTTTTTGACATGTTAACAAAAAATTTTCACATAACGAGTAAAGTGTTGAAACATAAACATTAACCATAACTTGACAGGTTAAAAAAAGAAATTGCGTTTTGAAAAAACTTATATCCCTTCCAATAGGAACTTAAGCGGACTTCAAAACCTCTATCAACCAATAAATAAACAAAATGAGAGAAGACATCATGAAACAGATAATAGCAGGGGCAGTTCTAGCTGTTGCCCTCTTCAACACACCCGTATATTCTGCTGAGCAGAAATTTCACTCTTTAAATACCCTCACGCCGGATGAATTGTATGCTCTAACACCAAGAGAGCTTGCTAAGTCGCTCATTAAGATGGAAATTCATGACATCATGGACCTCACACGGCTAGAAATGGTCTACATAGATAGGGCTACTGCAGAGAAAAGATACAACTCAGGCTTACTCAAATACCTCCATCCCGCACGGGTTTTAGACGCGGACATGCGCAACTTACCCTCTCTACAAAAGAAATTATCAGACCTAAGACGCTACTATCCTGCCTATAGTGATTATGGGACTCTTGAGAAGATTAAGAAGCGCATGAAGGGTGGGGCGTGGGCCTCTAAGCAAGAGTTCATTAAGTATAGGATACGACTAGTAAAGGACTTTCATGGACAATCAGTCAAAAACTTTGATAAGTATACAAAAAGCGGTGGTAAGGAAGGCTATGATTCCTATAAAAATGCCAGAAAAGACCTCTCTCTCATTGACCTTATCAAAGCCGAAGAAGCCGAAGAGGCGGCCTTGAAGAAAGCTCAAGAGGCAGCGCAGAAAGCGAAACAAGAACGGCCTTTAACCTTAGAAGAGCAACTTAAAATAATCAATAAGGAAAAGGCGCAGTCTCGGAGAATCAGTCAAAAGGGACGTAAAAAAACCCTCGCCTTGCTCATGGAACGAGAAATAAAAGATATTCTCAAAACAAAGAAATATGATGAAGGCAATATTGCAGTCTATGAAGCCTTAGGACTCAATGCCATCTTTGCCCGTGGTGTGCGGGGCTCAAAAGTGCGTGTTGGTGTTATCGGATTTGGGACAACTCAAGACCTCATAGGATCAGAGTTCGGCAATCGCGATCGGATGGTGAACTTTTCTCCGCCCGGCATTTTCTATGTCCATTCTCAACAAGACTATAGTACCATTGTGCTCTCTTCAATCATTGGGGCAGGAAAAGAAAGTAAGAAAGGCGATATCCACGGTATTGCCCCAAAAGCTTCACTTCATACATATGCCCTGCCTTATATTTCTAAGGAAGTCTATGCTAAAAAGACAGCGGTCTTTGATGACCTTGTTTATACGATGTCAAAGACAATGTTTTCCCAACACCCTGTTGATGTTGTAGCTCTTGCTCCTAATGTCTATAAGCTATCGAGTATCGCCTCTGCCTTAGCAGCAAAAGATGTCGTTGTTGTTAGTAGTGTCACAACTAATGCTTATGAGGTCTCTAGGATAGAGGGGTTTATGCTCGAAAGAATAGGGAAAGGAAAGTTTCTGCTAGGGACGCCTATTTATAAGGCAGGCAGTAGTTTTGAAAGCGTAGGATTCGGCGATAGAAGAACTCCCTATCTTTATGTGGTCGTTGGAGAAAAGCTAGGCGGGGACTATCGGACATTTCAGTGGAAAAAGGACGGGACAGTAGAGGGATATTCAGCTCAAGTTTCAGGCCTTTCTTCGGAAGCGCAGGCAGGAGAGGCAGCCATAGGGATACTAGCGGGTGCTGCTGCACTAGTACGAGAAGCGTATCCCGACTTAAAAGCTTCCCAAGTTGTACAGCTTCTCATGCAGACAGCAAGAGATATTGGGAAATCGCACAAGCTTCTTGATTTGCCGGCAGCCTTTAAGCCTGTAGGAGCAAGGAAAGTGTTGAAGTTAGAGTCCCTTGATACAAAATTACAGGGACTGCGTGAGATTGCACGACTCCGTGTTCTCAAGGTGTTCCCAGACCTTTTGTTGCTGTCTCCCTCCTTTGGAGATGCCATAGGGCCGGGTGTGTTGACCATCAAAGTCTTTGATGACTTCCCTTCCATCTATAGGTACTTCACTCAAGACCTCTCAGCAGGGTTCACCATCCGGCAAGCAGGACCCTCGGCTCTGCTCAATCTGATGGGCTCTTTAGATACCATAGAAGGAGGAAAAAGCTATGTAGGCGGTCTTGCCTTCAGTCTCTTCAAACCAAAAAGAGCATTTGCTACTACTGCTACCCGTACGCAAGAGCGTACAAAGCTCTCTGATATGGGGATGCAACTAGCCTATACGCTAGGGAACATGGAGTATCGTTTAGGGCTTGGCTTAGGGGCTTCTCGCTTACCGCATAGCAGGCATGCGCCTTCCTTTGTGCGTACACATGCTCAAGGGCAGTATCTCAATGAAGTGTTGTCTCTATCTGTGCGTCCACTTGTTGTGGCAGGTGGGTCTGTGCGCTTTGGTGTTGTGAGAGGAAAGGGGAAGACCTTAGGGTTCTCTGCGCAAGATAAAGTCGGCGGCGGCACCCGTGCTTATACCTCGTACATGAAAGCCTTTGGTTCTGCCATAGCCTATGCGGAAGTAGGATACATCAAAGAGGAGACAGGGGTGATGGGGTCTTTTGGCAGGGGTATCTTAGCCATGGCTGGAAGTTCTAGCACTTATGGGTCATTGCATATTGTAGTGCGCAGTCGGTCTTTAGAGGCTTATGCTTATGGGTATATTTCTAGTACGCGTGTACAGGAAGCCCTAGGGAGTTATTTGAGTGAGTTCAGTGTTGCTTGGAGTCGGTCTTTTGCGGTTGGCTTGAAGCGGGCATTGGGGAAGAGGAGTGCGTTGATGGGAGGAGTTTATATGCCCTTGCGTTCCTCTATGGGTGCTCGGGTGTGGGACTTTGAGACGAGTGATAGTACGTTGAATCTGTACAAGAGAGCTGTGACGTTAGCACCGAGTGGGGTAGAGCGTGTTGGGTATCTAGGGTATACGCGTAGGCTTTCAAGGGGAGGCGAGTTGGAGTTTTTAGGAGCGCTTCGGTTCGATGCAGGTCATATTAAGGGGCGTACAGATCATCTGATGATGCTACGTTTCAGTAAGGCATTCTAAATTTCCTTAGACAAGCAATGAAAGAAGGGGCTGAGGAGCCCCTTCTTTTTTTATATCTAATAGATGAAAATGTCGGGGGGCATAGCCGAGGCTTGAGTGTAGCAACCATTATAGTTTTGCCTGCAGTGAGTAAGGGGATGTCTTTGCCGATGCTAGGGGAGTTGCTAGGACCCCCCCCGCCGCAAACAACAGCACAATATGCGCATGTCCAAAATTGCATCCTTGCCTGTCATGTTCTGTATTTAGTGCTAGGTATTCATTGATCCCCAAACTTTTTTATAGAATTCTTTTCCTATCTTTCCTTTCACGAGAGTACCATCTTCAAAAACCACATCAAATTGCTTTGTCCATTTAAATTTTGATAACCATCGCTTCCACCAAGAACAATTGTTAATTTCTTTTTTCCAGTACTCTTTTATTGCTTCTACTTGTTTGTTAACGTCTTCTTCCCCTTCTGCAAGTATGCAGTCATAATGTCGGAAGGGCTCTATTTTTATAGGGTCTATATTACTACCATCGCTTTTCCTAAGTAGAATTATTCTTCCTCCCTTACGTTTGATCCCAAATGGGACAATGCTTTTCAAACAAAGTCTATCACTCCCTCGATTACTTAAACTAATCTGTACTATCTGTACCTGTACGTTTCGTGAATCGATGATAACACGTAGCTCGATGATAGCATGTAATCTTTTGGTGTCTTTATGACGTATAGTCCATAAAGCAATTCCAGAGAGTATTATTGTACTAATAGCAGTCATAACGTTGAAAATGGTATCAACTAAAGGCATAACTTTCTTCCAGATGAATTCATGCTAGTTGCTAGCTTAGGAATTTTTACTTAATTTGACAATAGGTCTTTCCTGTCTTCTTTAAGATAGAGTTTTGTCCTGTCATCTCCTGCCACCCCTCCACACAATACACTAATGGATATGGCTTGTCCTTGTTCATAGAGTGCCGTCTCTTTGGAGACAAGCGTTCAAAGAAAAGTATACAAGCAGTCCTATCAACCTAAGCCGATTCCCGCTACAGCCCTTTTGTGTATCGCACATACGGAAGATTCTTTTATCTTTTGCCTAGGCTTTTTTCTTTAGAATCTCCGGTCTGAAACAGAGTAGAAAAAAAGAGGGTCTCAATTTCCTCTTTTGACAAAAGCCGAGCCTCTTTGTCTTCCATAATCTGGTTCTGTACGCTCTCTTTGGTCTCTGTAAGGATTGCCTCACGCAGTCTTGCCTCAAAAACATTCAGGTGGTCAGAGCACTTTGTCCCCGCAGAGATCTCCTGCTGCAAGAGATTTTTGAATGTTTCCAGATTTTGCTGTCTCCGCTCTTGTTGTATTGAGCTTAAGGGCTTTGAGACTTGAGCAGTATGGTAAAGTCTTCCCGTGGCTTTTTTGGTTCTATCGAGGACGTTCAGAACTTTGATCTCTGTACCGCTTTTCACCGCCGCCGCAAGAAACCCGTCTACTAAGGCTTTTCTTACCTCTTCTTTCCTCCCCTCTGTATCCTCTTTACCAAGAGTCCGGTGCATTTCTAATCCCTGTTTTTTAAGCTCTCTTTTCGCGTGTCCTAGAGCGAATTTTACACGCTTTCTTTTCATATAGGAGTTGAGAAGTTCACTATTACCTTCAAAATCAAGGTTTTCCTCCAAAAACTCTTTAATATTGTCTTTAGACAATAGGACTTTTAAGTAGTCCCTGATACTCTGGGAAGTTTGAAGAGGCTCTGCAAGCCTATCACCAATGGAAACTTCCTTGACATTGTCAACAGCAGGGGCATGAAAACGGCGAGAGTTGCTAGAGATTTCTTTTCTCATATCCTCAACATCTACGCCGGGGGTGTAAAATTGCTCAAGCCATTTCGCATCGGAAGGAGTATTATTAAGAACACGTGAGATGATGCCTTGTATAACCTCTTCTGTGAAGGCTTTTTGAAATGAAACAGTTCCCTGCTGAACTCCGGGTTGCAGACTGAAGTAAGAGAATCCTTGTCGTAAATGCTCAAGGAACATATCTTTTTGCTTATATCCTAGGCGGTGACCCTCCTTTTGTTGTGCAGGGGTCATACGAAGAGCGTTAAAAAGAGCAGTGTATCCGTCTTGGAATTTTTTTTGTATTTCTGGTGTTTCGGGGCTAAGGAGTATCTTCTGTAGTGTTGTTATATTCTCTACGACGGAGTCAAAGTGCTCGCTAGCAAGTTTTACTATTTGTTCTCGATTGTGGGTTGCTACCCTCATAAGATCTTTTATCTCTCTTAAGTATAAGGGTTTAGTATCAAATGCCTCTATAATTGCATCTCTTTCTTTTCTTTCTGCATCGTGTCCATGGAGAAGATGAGTGTCTTTGTGAGACTTGCTCAGGTTGTAAGCTTTGACCCAATTGATAGTATCGTAGGCTGCCTCTCCAAAATTTGCGTCCTGATATCTTGCCCGCAAGGCCTCAAGAACGACATCACGAATAGCACGATTGTTACGTTCTTGGCCAGATTTTCCCATAAAGGTCTCACGGGCCCAAAACACTAAGCGCTTAACAGGACTTCCTCGAGAGAGGAAAACCTTTTCTCCGCCCTCAGTATCTTTTCGAACTTTAACCTTGATGGCTGTACTAAAGCGGTAATCTCCATCATGGGATTTCATAAAAGACGCACGACTGGTTTTGTTGTTATCAGACACCAGGTCTGAGATAGAAAGAGAGGAGATTTTGGACGGCACGGTTGGAGGGGAATAAGTAAGATTGATAGGGAATCATATAATAAAGAGAGTGAATTTTCTTTTAAATCCACTGCCTTTGAGTATTGGCAGTTTTTAGAGGTTGTATGGAGTATCCTAGAGTATCTCCTGCTTCACAAGCTGTGCTTCACAAGCTGTGCTTCACAAGCCCTCTCTCTTTGTTGGAAAACAGGCGCAAGGATGGACGAAAAATTCTGTAGAATGAAATTAATAGGAAAATTGACTTGAAAAATCATCAAGATGTTGTTAAATTAGGGCATAGGTTAGTGTTTATTAGGTGGAGATAATATAATGAGTAAAGGGAAAAGCCTGAAGAGAGGATTTTTTGTCTCACTTTGTGTGGCAGGGGTTGGTTTAATGCTACAGGGTTGCGGGGGCGGGGGCGGAAGTGCAAGTGGGGGCGGGGGCGGAGGCGCAAGTGTAGGCGGAGGCGCAAGTGGGGGTTCGATACCTTCATCTTCTTCTCAATCAGTGAGCGAGGATAGGGTCACAAGTGTAACGTCAACTGCTGCAACTGCAGTGGAAGATGCTGACACTCTTAAGGAAGCAGTAAAGCCGTTCACTGAATCTACAGTAGAGACTGTAACCACCAAGGCTGCCGAGGCCACCAAAGCTGCTGAAGACGCTATCAAGGCGGCTAAAGCCGCTGCAGATGCGGCGAAGAAAGTTCAGGACTTATATGATAAAGACCCGACGCAAGTTGAGAAGATAATGGAAGCGATGAGAAAGGCAATAGGCTTAGCAACGAAAGCCCAAGTAGCCATGATCGAAGCTATTACAGCTGCTTTTGTTGTTGCTGAGGAAGCTAAAAAAGACGCAACATTGGTAGAAAGAGCAACTAAAATAATAAAGGATTATGATTCCAAATCTGAGGCCGCTGCTGACTCTGCGGAAGAAAATCTCAATGCATTGTTAGCAACGGCAAAGAGAAAAAAAGGTGATGCGGAAGATGCACGGGATGATGCGGAAGACGCACGGAATTTGGCGCAAGCGGCTGATGTTACTGCCGCTACAGCGCGGGATGAAGCAGGGTACGCGCGTGGTTTCGCCGATGACGCTCAAACTGCTGCTGGATTGGCGAAAGAGGCGTATTATGAAGCGCTCCCATTCAAATTCTTTAACGATACAACTGCCGGAATTGTCAAAGCTGTGAAGGAAGTGGCCAATGACGCGGAACAAGCCGCTCAGACTGCCGATGATTTTGCTGGTGAAGCAGAAACAGCGGCGTTGACGCTAGAAGACAATGCTAAAACCCTGCAGCTAAATAAATTGTTAAAAACGGCACGGAAAGGGGAAAGTGACGCAGAAGCGGCACTGAATGCCGCTAAAGCGGCGAAAAAGGAGGCGGGAAAAGTTGGTGTTACTACCGTTGAAGCACTGATACAAGCAGGTATTGCTTCTCAACAAGCTGGTAAAGCGGAAGACGCCGTATCTGCGGCAGATTCGGCATCTGATGAAGCCGATGGCATCGACTCTAACAGTAGGCAAGCTCGAGAAGCTTCTGCGGCTGCTTTAAGAGCCCTTCAACATAAAAAGCTCGCACAAGTAGTTGCTAAAGACGCTAAAGACGCTGCTGCTGCTGCTGTATCAGTGAAGAGTAAAGAGCTCAATGGATATTTAACAACGGCACAGACAGGAGAAAGTGATGCAAAAGAAGCGCTTCGTAAAACCAGAGCCGCACTGCAAGTGGTGCTCAATATCACCACATACGCTGCTAAGAAACTGAAAGTTGCTCTCGTGAGTGATGCTGCCGGAAAAGCACTAAGTGCTGCTAATTCTGCTGGTGATGCTTCTGATGAAGTTGCTCTAAAATACCCAGACTCGAGCAATACGCAGGCTGAGGCTTTGACAATTGTTGCTATTGCTTCGGCTGCTACTAATGCTGAGGGTTTTGCTGGTGAAGCAGAAAGTGTTGTTGATGAAGCCGAAGGAAATTTGTCGACTCAAAAGACTTCCGAGCTAGAGACCCTTCTAAAAACGGCAGAGAAAGGAGAAAGTGACGCCTTAATTGCACTGAACGCCGCTAAAGCGGCGCGGGGTAGGGCGGGAGATACTACTGATACAACTGCTGTTGGTGATGCGGAAGACGAGCAGGGTAAAGCGGAAGACGCCGCCCGTGAGGCGGGAGATGCGGCTACTGCAGCCAACAATATCGACTCTACCACTACGCAGGCCATTAATGCGAATATAGCGGCAGAGGCGGCAGAGAGATATGCAAGGGAAGCAGGAGAAGTTGCTTCTGCCGCTAGTACTGCTGCTGGTGCCGCAGTTGCGGAAAAAAGGCTAGATGAATTGTTAGAAACGGCACGGCTAGGAAAAGAGGCCGCAGAAGCCGCGAAAAGGGAGGCGGAGACGGCACGGTGGGCGACGAAAGATGCGGCCTCTCTCGTCCTAGCAGAGAGACCCACTAGGAGGGCGATTGCAGCGTATAAGAGCGCGCAGACTGCGTCAGCGGCGGCAGCAGCGGCGTCTCGAGAAGCGCAAACACTCAAGTCCTTTAATCCTCAAAAGGCCGCAGCTGTGAAGACAGAGGCCGATGAAGCTCAAGCCGCTACCGAAGCCGCTCGAATTGCCGAAATTAACGCAAAGTATCTCCTAGGGTGGCACTTTAACGCCGAATGTGATGCAGATGGAAGTCCTTACAGTCGAGGGTGGTGGGGACAACATTATGCGGATCGGGCGAAAAATTCTGTGACAGATGCTACCAATTACACTGCTGCTCAAAAAATTGCCTCTGGCGCTCAAGACGTGGCCAATCAAGTTCAAAGGGCCGCTGATGACGCAAAGGAATGGACGAAACGTAGCGACCTCGTTCGAATGGCCGATATCATAGGCAATAAAGTTCAAGGAATCATCTCTCAAATTCAAGGCTGGGCCGATGAAGCTCAAGCCGCTGCCGATTCTGTTCAAAGAATCGCAGACAATATGAAACTGGAAGAAACGCTAGGTGAACATTTAGCAACGGCAAAGGCGGAACAGGCGAAGGCAAAAACTGCGCGGAATCAAGCGATAGCTGCTCAAAGGGCGGCGGAAAAAGAGGGTGTTACTGTTGCCCAAGTGCGGCGGCAAGCAGGTAACGCGCGTGGTTTCGCCACTAAGGCTGAAGAAGCCGCAGGTGCGGCGGTAGAGGCCTCTGATGAAGCCCAAAAAATGAACTCTACCAGTCAACAGACTCAAGAAGTTTTGGCGGTGGCGGCTCTTGCCACTCAATATAAAGAGCAAGCACAAGCTGCTGCTACTGCCGCAGAAGAAGCTGTTGTTGCTACTGTATCAGCGAAGAATGACGAGCTCGGTCAATTGTTAAAAACGGCAGAGCAAGGAGAAAGTGACGCAAAAGGCTTTCAAGGGGAGGCAGAAGGCGCACGGGATTTGGCGCTCAATGCCGCCACACCCGCTGATGCGAACCCGAACGTCTTGGTCGCGAGGAGTAAAGCCACATTAGCACGAAAGGCTGCTGAT
The DNA here is from genome assembly GCA_965222575.1 of Alphaproteobacteria bacterium. GTDB lineage: Bacteria > Pseudomonadota > Alphaproteobacteria. The sequence continues at coordinate 100,425 of OZ244958.1, read as the reverse complement.
TCCGCTCTTGCGGCTTCTCGTCAAGCGCTAACATACCCAAAATTGAACAATACGCAAGATGAGGCTTTGACAATTGAGGCTATTGTTTTGGCTGCTACTAATGCTGATAGTGCTGCGGTTGCCGCAGAAGCTGCTGCTACTGAAGCCGAAACAGTAACGGAGACACAAGAACAAGCTCCTATAGTTGCGGATATCACTGGATTTTTAAAAACAGCACGAGATGAAGCAGGAAAAGTGCCGGGAGAGGTACAGAAAGCAAGAGCCGCGCGGGATGAGGCAGAAGCAGCTGCTACTGCAGGGAATCTCCTTAAAGCAAATAATCAAGCCGAGGTAGCGAGGAGTGCTGCCACTCAGGCTAATTACTTGGCTGGGTTGGTGAACTCTGCCTATGAGGAAGCAAAGCTCCTAGGGCCAAGTGATACGGCAACGCTTGCCGACATTAAAAGGCATGTGCTTGCGGCAGAAAACGCAGCCAAAGTTGCTGATAATGTTGCTTTTGCTGCCGAAATGATAGTAAGCAATGCAAAAAACACTAAATTAGAGGAACTTTTGGCGGAGGTAGAGAAACAACTAGGGAAGGCAAGACAGGCTAAAAGTGCTGTTGATAACTTATTGGTTGCGGCACAAGCAACATCCGATTTAAACGAAGCCAATAAGCACTACTGGCTACCGCTCAAAATGTTAGTGTTGTGGCGGCAAGAACTGCCGCAGATGCCGCAGATACGGCGGCTCAGGAAGCCCTAACACTCAACGAACAAGCCCCACAGGCGGTAGACGGCAAAGACTTAAAGCTCAAGAGGCAGCAAATGTGCGGGATGAGACAATAAAGGTAGCCCTTCTCATTCGTGATAGGGGAAGAGCTTTGTCCTTCCAAAGTGCTGACCAACGACTGCTAGATGGATATTTAAGGACAGCGCTTACAAAACAGAAGGAAGCGGAAGACGCGCGGGATGAAGTCATAGCGGCACGTTTAGAGGCGGAAGCCGCTCAAGCAACTTTGGATTATAGAAAGGCATACAAAGCTTACATAAAAGCCGTACACGCATACAGTGATGCTGCAGTTGCTGCAGGAGCGGCGCACGCGGCATCTAATGAAGCGGATAAACTCGCATCCATCTGATGCTGCAAAAGGCCGCCTCTGTGCTTGCAGCCGCAAAAGCCGCAGATAGCGGTGTTGCATCAAGCGAGAATCGATAAGCCGATATAGCACACGATTTGTATCAAGAACTGAAGGCTGGCGTTCAAAAAGCTGACGAAGAAAAGGTAAAAGCAAGTGGTTGGGCTGCTGTTGCGAGAATACAGGCAAACAAAGCAATAGCGGCGAAAGAGGCGGCGGAAGCGGCGCAAAAGGCGGCAGCAAAGGATGATGTTACTGCCTTTGAAGCCCGGGAACAGGCAAAGATTGCGAGGGATGCAGCTATTGTTGCTCAAAGAGCTGCTCGAGTGGCACGCGTTGCGGCGAATAAAGCAGAAGCACTCAGAGACCATAATGCTGACAAGGCCGACGAGGCGGATGATGCGGCTTCGGAGGCAGTAACAGCGCGCAAGGAAGCCAATACGGCGGCGGTAGCAGCGGAGACAATTGCAGCTGCTCTAGAAGTTCCCGTGCGGGCGGCAAACACTGAACAGCTGGACAAATTACTCATCTTAGCAAATACTGAAGAGCTAAAAGCTGAAAATGCCTTGGAAGAAATCAGACAAATTCTGTATGACATACAAACTACTCAAGACACCATAACAGTTGCCGAGATACATTCTAAGGCTCAGTTCGCAAGAGAAAAGGCTGGTACAGCTCGCCTTATAAGTGTTACTGCAACGCGTTTTGCCAGGGAAGCAGAAGCTATAAGAGACAATGAAATCAGAATGCTTGTCCCTAATGGAGAGCCGAAAGATGACAAAGATGAAAACGTAAATCTCGCCGAGGATATCATTGATGCAGTGAATGGAGCAACCTTGAAAGCAAACCAAGCTCATATGCTTGCTAGTGAGATAGAAACCATTGCCATTTACGCGGAAAATGCAGAGAAAACATTTACGCAGGGAGTCACTAATGATAAATTCACTGTCTTCTCTTATGTGGAACCAAAATATACAAGGAAAACGGGGAATGATGAGAGTTTCTTTTACGTTTGGGACTCGGGTCAGATATTCTCGGACGAAGCCTTGCCAAACATTAGTCACAACGATCACCTTTGGAAGTTCATTAGAAAAAGAGGAGAACACACTGTTAAGGTGAAAACGTCTAAAATGATTTACTTAGGCTGGAGTAATCCTTATCACCCGAAACGTGATTCTCATTGGGACACAGACTGGTCTTCCCTAACTGAACAACAGGCGCAAGACATATATGATGCGCGCTATGAAAATGCTTTCCAACATATAGGCTATCGCTATAACGCCCAAATTTTTGATATGATTGGCGTAGCCCATGCCTATGCGCGCGGCATTACAGGCAAGGGAGTCCTGGTTGGCGTTTTAGATAGCCATTTTGTGAAAAAGTTAATGCAAGGGATGGGAGTTACCGATGAGAATTGGAATGAAGTGATTCTGCCACCAAAAGGTGACAGGGACTTTCATGGCACCATAGTCTCACGCATTATTGCTTCGGGAAAGACCCATTATAGCGGTAAGACGGATGAAGAATTGGTGGAAAATATGGCTGGTATATGGCCCCATGGCGTTGCTTATAACGCCGAAATTTTTCCTCTAGACATCAGAAAATATCTGACAAGAATAGTAACACATGAGCTCAAGACGCGTGAGGACCCTGTTCCCGTAAATGAGATTCGAACTAACTTCAATAATGAGTTCGGTTTGTTTCGCCAGCATTTAGACTCTATTGATAACTCTATTGATATTGTGAATATCAGTTTGTCGGATGCTGATAACCAGCAGGATAACACGGTGGAACAGCTCATTGAGTATTTCACCCATGAAGGAATCCTTGTGGTGAGTGCTCTTGGCAATAGGAACAGAAATGAACCTCGAACACCGAGTACTCCTGCAGCAGGAGCTTATTTGCCAAAATTTTATGGACGAGTTCTTGCTGTTGGTGCAGCGGATATAAAAGAGGTCTTTGCATGGGACGATGACCGCTCTGTGGAGCGAGTCCATCTAACGAGATCAGCAGACTTTTCGCGGTGGTGTGGCGAAGCCAAAGACTTTTGCTTATTTGCGCCTGTTGTCGTCAATTCTGAAAGGCTGGTGAATATTGCGCAAGTGGAGAGGAGCAGGTGGAGCGGGCCGGATGCGGGTACTCCATCGTACTATGTAACCCCACGAAGCTCTTACGGGCTTTTATCCAAGTCAGGATTTGTTTGGCATCCACACAGTGACGGAGAAAACGGGATTGAAAAACAACAAAATAGCGACGGCGAGTATTATTATACTCATGAGGGTGACTCTGGTGGCAAACTTAATACTCATAATCCCGCCTTTGATACGTCTATAGCGGTACCAATTGTGTCTGGCGCTGCTGCCTTGCTGAAGGAACGTTGGCCGTCTCTTAAGGCAGAGGATATTGCCCAAGTCTTGCTTCAAACTGCCGATGATATAGGCGCACCGGGCGTTGATGAAGTTTTTGGGCATGGCTTACTGAATATCAGGCAGGCTCTGAGTTCTATTGGTGTTCAGAAAGTACCGGCTGTTGGAGGTGTTAGTGCTAGAAGTGCTAGTGCTGTGCCTATTACGCCAAAGCTTTCTTTCATTGTCCCACCGAGTTTAGGAGATGCTTTACACAATCAACCCTTAAGTATTACTGTACTGGATGACTTCAATAGGGATTTTTCTTATTCTCTTTACAAGGGCTTTTTAGGCTTTGCTCAGGTAAAATCCCTACAATTTTTTGTTCCTGCTGGGAAACAGGTAGCGACACGGCATACACTCTTTGGGGGACGGCTGAACTTGCATCTACAATATTGGCAAACCCCCGGCTTAGATGTCCCGCTTCCGGATGAACTACAACAGATAATGGAGCAGAAATCTTCTGAAGAAGCGAAGCGCTCTTTGGGGCTTAGTTTCTCTTGGAGGGCTTCTGGGACTCTTTATCGTTTCGGTCTTGGCACAAAGGCAAAAGGAAAGCCTTATATAGCAGGAGAAACTGTGTTGGGGCTTTATCATTCTATGCCACAAGAAACGCAAATAACGCCTAATTATTCCTTATCTGTTCAACGGTCAGTGAAGAATGTGGGGAATGTGACTCTTGGTCTCACCATGGCTAACAGGCAGTATGTTGAGCATTTTGACCAATCCTATTCACCGGGAGGGTATCGTCTTTATGTAGCGTACTCTCATTATCCTATTCAACTGGAGACGGGATATATTCAGGATTTCAGGAGTGTCGCAGGCATTACGGGGCGGGAGTTATTAGATGTGGGACATGGGAAGACTTTGTATCTGAACTTGCAGACGTCTCTACATTTTCGTAGTGTCACTTTCTTGGGGAGTTATTATGTATCGCGGGCTGTGAGTGCGGAAGCAGACAGTGGTTGGTTTAAGAAACTAGAGGTGTTGAGCAGGAGTTTTGGTTTAGAGGGGCAATGGAGGGTTAGTGAAGAGGGGGACAGAGTGACTTTTGGCTTTAGCAGACCGCTTAGGTCTACTTTAGACATGGGGGTTTGGGATATGGGTATCGATGAGGAAGGGCATTATTTATGGGATTTGAAACCTAGGAATACGGCACCTTCTGGGTCTGAGCGTTTGTTCTTTTTGAGTTATGAGAAAAGCGGGACAATTCAGAGTCTTAAGCTTCTTGGAGGGTTACGGTTGGAGCGGGGTCATAGAAAAGAAGTTTTACCGGAAAGATTTTTCTCCTTTTCCTTTTCTTACCGCTTTTAAGCGCAATGTAAAATAGCGGGGGCGCAATAATTCTGTTCCATGGGGCATACTAGTATGTACTAGTAACTCGTTGACAAACCTCAAGTGGGGACTTTTAGATATCTGTAGATGATAGGGTATTGAGTCTAAGCCATAGAGTTTAGTCGTAAAAAGTCCCTGTTCATTGGCGTTACAGTTCTAGGGAAAATTATTGATTGTGTCTCTCTGCATAAGGATTTATTATGTAGGTATCAATCTTGTACTCTTTTAAGAAAACAGGTTAGTGAGAAGATGAATATTTACGATATAGAAGAAGAGTTATTATCAACATGCGCTCATACCCAAGAGGTTGTTGATAAGTTATATGCTTTGTTGTTGTCACTTAAGGAGAAGTCTAGTGATGAGAAGAAAGATGGGGTACATGAGGTTAATATGATAATGATGATTTTATTAGAGAATCTTCAATACCTTGATGGGCATTTTGAGAAAGCCTATAAGGAAGCGCATAAGTTACAGCCTAATCACTAGAGATTACCTTCTGATATCGCGCAAGTGTGGGCGCAAGGGACTATGGTTTCTTATAAGCCTCTTTTCTATGCTTAATTGTCACAACCAAAATACAAAGAGACTTCTCTTCCTTCACACATAAGAGTCTGTAATCTCCTAGACGGAATCTATAATACGTCTTCCACTGTCCGTGGAGGGGCTTTAGGTGATATTTAGGATTGACACACAGCTTCTCTTCTATGGCTTGTGATAGTTTCTGTTGTAGAGACTTTGGGAGTTTGGAAAACTGATGCTCCGCTTTCTCTGAAAATCGGACACTCCACATTCTCTTAAAGAGCATGCCTCTTCTTTATCTCTTTAAGAGAAACGCTCTTCTCTCCTGAGGCTAGAAAGTCCTCATAGGCTTGATGAGCCTCTGCATAATCTTCCAAGTCCTCTAATCTCTTTGCGAGCAATTCTTCTAACCCTTTTTTGATATAGTAGCTTTTAGAGCGTTCCTCTTTCTTTGCTACCTTATTAAGCATCTCAGCAAGCTTTGAAGGAATCTGAGCAGATATGCTTCTGGTATGAGACATGGGAGTACCTTTATTAGTTCTGTTAACTCTATCAGAAACTCATAGTTTTTGCAATATGTATTAGCGCCTCTCTGAGGTGATAGCGTATCTCAGAAGCAAGGGTGGGCAAGTAATCTTGCCTTTGTGTCTTAAGGCTTGACTTGACAGGAGAGCAGAACCTTACTCCACAGAGCGGTCAAGTTGGACAAAGTGGCGGCGTTATCTTAATTGCAAACACTACAAAGAAAGGATAGACTAGATGTATAGAAATTTTGCGAGGAGAGGATGAGCCGTTTACTTATTTGTTTTTTCTTTTTATTATTTGCTATGAGTGAAGGCTTTTGCGCACCAATTCATGAAGTGGCGCAGGGGGCAGAGGTGAATGCACAGGAGTATGACAGCACAACCCTCCTCCATATGGCAGTCTTTAAGGGGGACATGGAGGAAGTGGTATTCCTAGTGGCGAAGGGGGCAGATGTGAATGCACAGGACAAGGACGGCTTAACACCACTCCATTGGGCAGCCTTAGGAGGGCACAAGGAGGTAGTGGAAGTTCTTGTGGAAGCGGGGGCTTCTGTGAAGGCAAAGGGCATGGGCGGCATAATACCACTCCATGTGGCAGCTAGACATGGACACAAGGAGGTGGTGGAAGTTCTTTTGAAGGAGGAGGCTTCACTCCACGCACAGGACGATGAAGGCATGACACCGCTCCATTTTGCAGCCTATTTTGGGCACAAGGAGATAGTGGAAGTTCTTGTAGCGCAGGGGGCAGATGTTCATGCAAAGAACGAGGACGGCTTGACACCGCTTCATATGGCAGCCTCTGATGGGCACAAGGAGATTGTGGAAGTTCTTGTGAAGGCAGGGGCAGATATCAATATCAAGGAAAGCAAGGACGGCTTAACACCGCTCCATTTTGCAGCCTCTAAGGGGCACAAAGAGGTAGTGGAAGTTCTTGTGGAAGCGGGGGCTTCTGTGAAGGCAAAGAACAAGGACGGCGATACACCGCTCCATTTTGCAGCCATAGAGGGACACAAGGAGGTTGTGGCGTTTCTAGTGGAGAAGGGGGCTTCTGTGAAGGCAAAGAACAAGGACGGCATCACACCGCTCCATATGGCAGCCTTTAATGGGCAGAAAGAAGTGGTGATATTCCTAGTGGAGAAGAGGGCAGAGGTGAATGCACAGGCTAACAACGGCGCAACACCGCTGCATTTGGCAGTCTTAGGGAAGCACAAGGAGGTAGTGGCGTATCTGAGAAGCAAGGGGGCGCAATAGCCTTTGTGTCTTAAGGCTTGACTTGACAGGAGACCCGAGAGAGTCATACTCTAACAGAATGACAATATAGGACAAGGCAGTAGCGGAGGTCTTATGAAGAAAGGGGAAGATGTGAAGGCACAGGACGAGAAAGGCAGAACACCGCTCCATAGGGCAGCCGAGAAGGGACACAAGGAGGAAGTGGTATTCCTAGTGGCGAAGGGGGCAGATGTGAATGCACAGGACGAGAAAGGCAGAACACCTCTCTATTGGGCAGCCGAGAAGGGACACAAGGAGGTAGTGGAAGTTCTTGTGGAAGCGGGGGCATATGTGAATGCAGGCTGGGGCGGCTTAACACCGCTCTATTGGGCAGCCAGTAATGGACACAAAGAAGTGGTGGAGTTCCTAGTGGCGAAGGGGGCAGATGTGAATGCAAAGAGCGGCTTCGGCTTTACACCGCTCCATATGCCAGCCTATAAGGGACATAAAGAGGTAGTGGAGTTTCTAGTGGAGAAGGGGGCAGATGTGAATGCAGAGATCAAGGACGGCATAGCGGACGGCTGGACACCGCTCCATTGGGCAGCCGATAGGGGACACAAGGAGATAGTGGAAGTTCTTGTGGAAGCGAGGGCGGATGTGAAGGCAAAGACCAAGGACGGCGGCGATACACCGCTCCATTTTGCAGTCTATGGGGAACACAAGGAGGTAGTGGAGTTTCTTATAACGAAGGGGGCAGATAAGGCACAGGACGAGAAAGGCAGAACATGGCTCCATTATGTAGCCTCAGAGGAGGACAAGGAGATGGTGGTACCTCTACTGGAAGCGGGGATGGATGTGAATACAAAGGACAAGTACGGCGATACACCGCTCCATGTGGCAGCTGGACATGGACATAAGGCAGTAGCGGAGGTTCTTGTGGAGAAGGGGGCGGAGGTGAAGGCAAAAAACATTATTGGCATGACACCGCTCCATAGGGCAGCCTCTAATGGGCACAAGGAGGTAATGGCATTCCTAGTGGAGAAGGGGGCTGATATCCACGCACAGGCCAAGGACGGCTGGACACCGCTCCATACGGCAGCCGATGAGGGGCAGTTGAAGATGGTGGAGTTCCTAGTGGAGAAGGGGGCGGATGTGAAGGCACAGGACGAGCACGGCAACACACCGCTCCATAAGGCAGCCTTTAATGGGCACAAGGCAGTGGTGGAGTTCCTAGTGGAGAAGGGAGCGGAGGTGAATGCACAGAACAAGTACGGCGAGACACCGCTCAATAGGGCAGCCAGATATGGACACAAGGAGATTGTGGAGTTCTTTGTAGAGAAGGGGGCGGATGTGAATGCAAAGGACGAGGACGGCATGACACTGCTCCATAAGGCAGCTAACCATGGACACAAAAAAGTGGTGGAGGCTCTTGTGAAAGCAGGGTCTAATGTGAATGCAAAGGACAAGTACGGCGAGACACCGCTCCATAGGGCAGCCTATCAGGGACACAAGGAGGTAGTGGCATTCCTAGTGGAGAAGGGGGCAGATGTGAATGCACAGGACAAGTACGGCGAGACACCGCTCCATAGGGCAGAGGAGGCATTAAAAGAAACAACAGACGAAGAAAAAAAGAAGCGCCTCTCTGAGGTGATAGAGTATCTGAAAAGCAAGGGGGGGCAATAAATCTTGCCTTTGTGTGTAGAGTAGCACTTAAATCAGTGGTGTGCGGATAGGAATAGCTTGCAGAAAGAGAGTAAGTATGATTATTATTTGTAGATGAGAAGGGCTTTAAGAACCACAAAATGCCTACCTTCTCAGACCTAATGAGTAGTTTTTGTGCCTATAAGGGTGATAAATGAGTAAAGGTTTTCAAATCCAAAAGATCACCATCAAGAACTTTAGGTCTATCAAAACAGCGAAAATAAACCTTGAAGATATCTCTTTGTTTTTTGGGAAGAACGATACAGGAAAATCCAATGTTTTGCGTGCTCTTAATCTATTTTTTAATGATGAAACGGATTTAGGTAAGGCCTTAAATTTTGATATAGATTTTAACAAAATAGATTTTAACAAAGAAGGAAACTCATCAAAAAAGGCAAGAGAAATTTACGTGGAATTAGAGATCAGTATTCCAAAGAGTTATCACAAGAGAATAGGAAGCAAGAATCTAAAGTGGGGAAAGGCATGGAGGAAAAATCAAAACGAACCTGTATTCGATCAATATGGCCTTGAACTGAAAAAGAGAGAGGCAAAAGACAGAGAGCGTAAGACTACTCTTGGGAAACATACTAGAGTAGGTGCGGCACTCAAGCGTATTCGCTTTAAGTATATTCCAGCAATTAAAGATAGAACATATTTTGCTCATTTGCGAGGTGAGCTGTATGATGCCTTAGCAGAGTTTGCGGCGAAATCCTTTCAGGAAGCAGGAGAAAGCTTTGAGAAATCTATTCAAGACCACTCTAAGATTTTAGAAGAGAGTCTTAAAAAAGCACTAGACTTCAAAAGCCAGCTTGTTTTACCTAAGAATCTAAGAGAAATTTTTAAGCATCTAGAGTTTCTTGACCCTGAAACAGGAGTTGAGTTACTCCAAAGAGGAGATGGAATTCAAGCCCAACACATTCCTCATATTCTTTCCTTTATAGTGGAACAGAGCCAAAGAACTAAATCTCGTGGTTCTCCCCCTTATACATTTATTTGGGGATATGAAGAACCAGAGAACAGCTTGGAGATTTCTAGTTGTATGAATCTTCAAAACGTAATTTATAAAGAATGTGTTGGAAAGAATATTCAACAAGCCTTAATTACAACGCATTCGCCTGTTTTCTATGATTCTTCAAAGAAAACAAGAAGAGTTCTGTATTATGTTTCAAAAGATGAAGAAAATGAGACAAAATTTGTAGATGAGAAAGACAGAGAAGAGTACGAAAAGGAAATGGGGATATTACCTCGACTAGCAGAAGTGATAAGGGAGCGTAATGAAATGGAAGAGAAGCTACAAGAGATAAAGGGGTCGATTATTCTTGTAGAGGGTGAAAGTGACAAGATATTTTTTGAGGAGCTTTTCAAGCAAAATAAAGTAAGTATTTTGGAGTGTGGAGGTGAGAGCAATATTAACCAATGTGTAAGAACCCTTCGAAAGCAGCAGATTCAAAATAGGCAAATTGCTGTTATTGTAGATGGAGATGTGAAGAAAAAACCAGATACGAAGAACTGTGTTTGCTATTTTACTGTGCCTGAAACGAAACAGTACAAAGAATTCACAGGAATCCAAGGAGTAGAAAAAAAGGAGTTTCCTACGCATCTTGAAATGCTTTATTCTGAAGAGGTTTGGGAGCATGCTGAAAAACAAGAATGGTTAAAGGATCGTAAACTGGATTCTTCCTTACCTAGTAAGATTAAGGCATACTATAAGAAATTGAAGAAGAAGCCTCCTCTTTTTGCTCTAAAATGCTTGACAAAATACAAGGTGAGATTAGCAAAGTATGTTGTAGAAAAATGTGAAATCAATAATATGTTTAGTAATGAAGCAGAAGTACAAAAATGGATTAATGATATAAAGGGCTTCTTTAATACTTCACAGTCATCTAAATAACATCATGCTACTAGGACTTGTTTTCTCCTGAGTGATATGCCCATTTCTGTGTGCACCTATATGCCTTTTATGGAGGAAGATGAACATAATCTCCCCTTATCCATTGAAAGGGCTTAACTTCTCTACCGAATATCGCCCTTGTGTTCTTAAACATCAACAACAAATACAGCTTGACACCGCTCTATTGGGCAGAGTGGGCATTAGAAAGAGAAACAACAGACGAAGAAAAAAAGAAGCACCTCTCTGAGGTGATAGCGTATCTGAAAAACAAGGGGGCACGCTCCTCCATAGTGCATACTATTTTTGGCACAACTATTTTGGGCACAAGGAGGTTGTGGTATTCCTTGTGGTGGTGGCGTGGGCGGCGGATGTGAATGCAAAGAACAAGGGCGGCGAGACACCGCTCCATGTGGCAGAGCAGGCATTAGCATTAACAAAAACAACAGACGAAGAAAAAAAGAAGCGCCTCTCTGAGGTGATAGAGTATCTGACAAGCAAGCAATAATTTTGTTCAATGTGGTATACTAGTAGATACAAGTAACTTGCAACCCCTCATGGTTGGATTGCCAATTTTCACCTCTCGCAACCCCAAGTGCTGCCTAAACGAAAAAAATGTCGGAGTGGCGGGATTTGAACCCACGACCCCTTGTCCCCCAGACAAGTGCGCTACCTGACTGCGCTACACTCCGTTTGAACGCGACTCGCCCAAAGAGGAAAAAAATTCCTCCCTCAAACCCGCTTCTTCCAAAAATAACCCTTTCATACTCGTCGTAACAGTTGAACTCTTCCTCTTGTAAACCCCGCGTATGCTCATACAATGATGAACCGCATCCACTAATACTGCTACTCCAGCAGGCAAAAGTACCTCCTCCAAGATTTGCGCAATCTGCTCCGTTAACCTCTCTTGCGTCTGAAGACGACGCGCAAATATATCCACTAAACGACCTAACTTGCTAATCCCAACAATCTTTTCCCTAGGCAAATACCCTATATGTGCTCGACCCATAATAGGAAGCATATGATGCTCACAATGAGAACAAAACTCTATGTTCTTAACCACAACTAAACCCTTATACCCTTCCTCATTCACAAAAGTCTTGGATAAAACTTCACAGGGATTAACCCCATACCCTTGAAAAAATTCCTCATAAGCCCCTAAAACCCGCTTAGGCGTATCCTGCAGACCTTCCCTGTCTGGATCCTCCCCCATCCATTCCAACAACACCCGAATGGCAGAAAGGGCTTTGGTATCATCTCGACTCTTTTTCATCTCTACCTCTCCTTAACTGGCGCGTCCTGGAGGACTCGAACCTCCGACCTGCGGATTAGAAGTCCGCCGCTCTATCCAACTGAGCTAAGGACGCTTACCACTTTTTATCACTTTACATTCTTTCACCTTCCTCAGCACCTAAAGCTGGCGGGAGTGACGGGACTCGAACCCGCGGCCTCTGGCGTGACAGGCCAGCGCTCTAACCAACTGAGCTACACCCCCTACAACCAAAGACCATTTAGTCTAACAACATCACTTCACAAAAGCAACTACACTGTCTTTTACACACACTGAAGGTTAAGCAGGAGTGGAGGGGGTCGAACCCACAACCTCCGGTTTTGGAGACCGGTGCTCTGCCAGTTGAGCTACACTCCTTCCAAAATCCCTTGATATTGAATTTTAGGAGCCTCTATTTTAGGATTTTTGTAACGACGCCTGCCCCAACAGTTCTGCCCCCTTCACGAATAGCAAACCTTAACCCTTCATCCATGGCTATAGGGACATAAAGCTCTACTTCAATGTTCACATTGTCTCCCGGCATCACCATCTCAACCCCCTTCTCTAGCTTAATAGTCCCAGTCACATCTGTTGTCCGAAAATAAAATTGTGGGCGATAATTTCCAAAAAATGCCGTATGACGTCCCCCTTCTTCTTTCGTCAAAATATACGCCTCCGCTGTAAATTGCGTGTGTGGCGTAATACTCCCCGGCTTAGACAAAACTTGTCCCCTCTGTACAGCCTCTCTGTCAATACCTCTTAACAATACCCCAACATTGTCTCCCGCCATGCCTTCATCAAGAAGCTTCCTAAACATCTCTACACCCGTACAGGTCGTCTTCTGCGTCTCTTTTAACCCCACTATCTCAACATTGTCCCCAACACGTACAATCCCCCTCTCTATACGCCCCGTCACAACAGTCCCTCGTCCTGAAATAGAAAATACATCTTCTATAGGCATCAGAAAATCTTTGTCCTTAGGCCTTAAAGGTTGAGGTATCGTCTCATCAATCTGTTTCATCAACTCTTCAATAGACTTTTCCCCACTCTCCGGGGACTTCCCTTCTAACGCTAATAAAGCAGACCCCTTCACAATAGGAATGTCATCCCCAGGAAATTCATACTTACTCAATAACTCCCGTATCTCTAACTCCACTAAGTCCACAAGCTCTTGATCCTCTACCTGGTCACTCTTGTTCAGATACACCACAATAGCGGGTACCCCTACTTGACGGGCTAGCAAAATATGCTCCCGCGTCTGCGGCATAGGACCATCAGCAGCACTCACTACCAATATAGCCCCGTCCATCTGTGCTGCACCAGTAATCATATTCTTCACATAGTCCGCATGTCCAGGACAGTCAACATGAGCATAGTGCCTCTTGTCCGTCTCATACTCCACATGAGCCGTAGAAATAGTAATACCACGCGCCTTCTCCTCTGGGGCATTGTCAATCTGGTCATACCCCTTGAAATCCGCTTGCCCCTTTTCCCCTAACACTTTCGTGATAGCTGCTGTCAATGTGGTCTTCCCATGGTCAACATGACCTATAGTCCCTATGTTGCAGTGCGGCTTGTTCCTTTCAAACTTCTTCTTGGCCATACTACTTCTCCTTACGTCTTATTTTAGTTCTCAAAAGAGCGGGTGATGGGAATCGAACCCACATGACCAGCTTGGAAGGCTGGGGCTCTACCATTGAGCTACACCCGCATCGCCCATGCGATACTGTTAACAGGTTGTACAATAATTTATACAATGATTTTCTTTTATTGGCAAGAGGGCTTAGCGTTAAATATATAAAGGGAAGAAAATTCATAGGGTTAGGGGGTCTATTATCAGAGGGTAGATAAGACTTTAGCTGTTGAGAGGAGAATTGCTGAAAAATCCTTTTGTTTCAGGCTAGCTCCTCCTATTAAAAAGCCATTGAGTCTTGCTTGCATGAGTGTTGGGACTGTCTTTCCTGTGACAGACCCACCGTAGAGAAAATGGAAAGAAGAAATGTTCAGGTGTTGGAGATACTGTTGGATGAACTGTTTTCGGTTGATAATGTCTTTTACCTGTGCGACTTGTCCTGTTCCGATTGCCCATACAGGTTCGTAAGCCACTAGGAGCGGCTTGTTGTCTTGGAGCATCTTCACACTCTCTTTTAAGGAAGATAGCTGGTGAGAGAGTGTGGTTTCAATTGTGCCGTTTTGGATATCTTTTTCCTCTTCTCCACAGCATAAAATAGGCGTTAGTCCGGCTGATAAGGCGGCTTGAATTTTCTGTGTGATGAGTGGTACGGGTTCTCCTAGCAGGCGGCGTTCACTGTGACCTAATAAGACATAATCGCATCCCTCTTCCTTCAGTAGAGCAGGACTGACCTCTCCTGTATAAGGCCCGGATTCTTTGGGGCCACAGTTTTGTCCGCCTAGAGAAACCGCACCTTCCCGGCATGCCCCTAATAAGGGGAAAGGGGGGAATACAATCACTTCTATGCCTTCTAGCTCTTCTGGCAGTCCCTGTAGAATCTCGCGGGCAAGAGCCTTTGAGCCGTTCATTTTCCAGTTCCCTGCTATGAAAAAAGAAGACATGTTTAGAGAGAGAGATTTACAGAAAGCATGTCATAGTCTAAGATGTAGTAGGAGGGGGATGTGACAGGGTACTTGGGAGTTTTTGTCTATGTCTGAAGTGTATAAGAGAAAGGATTGGAAAAAAATACTGGATAAGGAGACATTTGACGTCACAAGGGGTGGTCAAACGGAACCCCCCTTTCAGAACTTATATTATCAGGAAACCGCGCCGGGAGTCTATATCTGTAAATGCTGCGCTCTTGCGTTGTTTTCCTCAAAGGCGAAGTATGATTCTGGAACGGGATGGCCAAGTTTTTTTCAATCGTTGCAAAAAGCGGTGATGACGAAAGCGGACTTTTCAACTGGGAGGCGCCGCGAAGAAGTCCTTTGTCGTCGGTGTGAGGCTCATCTAGGACATGTTTTTCGTGATGGCCCTAATCCTACGGGACTTAGGTATTGTATCAATTCTGCTGCTTTGATACTCACGTCTCTTGAAGAAGACTCTTGAGGAGGAAGGATGGCTTCTCGTATTCGAAAACTTTCCCTGTTGGAAATTTCTCAGGTTGCTGCTGGAGAGGTCATTGAAGGGCCGTTTTCCATTGTACGAGAATGTGTAGATAACGCTATTGACGCACAAGCGTCCTCTGTGAGTATCACCATGCAACAGGGGGGTAAGAGCAAGCTTGTGATAAAAGACAATGGGAAGGGCATGAATAAGGAGGAAGTGGCTTTGTGTGCCTTACCGAACACAACCTCTAAGCTTGAGAAGAATCAGTTCCATGCTATCAAGTATCGGGGTTTTCGTGGAGAAGCTTTGCCTTCCATTGGAGCGGTCTCTAAGATGAAAATTTCTTCTGCTATGGACAATGAGGGAGGGTGGTCTCTTGAGGTAAGGGGCGGGCGGGTAAGCCCTCTTGCGCCAGTAGCCCGAGATAGAGGGTGTACAGTGAGTGTGGAGGACTTATTTTATAATCTGCCGGCGCGGCGGCGCTTTCTCCGTTCTGATGCAACGGAAAGCCATAAAGTGTTAAATGTTGTGAAGTCTTTAGGACTATCAGCCCCTTCCATCGCTTTTCGCGTACAGTCAGGAAAAAGGGAGGTCTTAACACTTCCAACAGTTCCCTATACGCAAGGTGATAACTTCGCCTTCGCAAAGGCTTCTGTTAAGCGCTACGATACCTTAATGAACGGGCAATTTCTTCCCAATGCTGTCCCTGTAGCTGTTAAAAGAGAGCCGTTTTCTCTTTATGGTGCTGTTGGGGTGCCTACTTTCCATGGGAGTGATACGCGTTGCCAGCATGTCTTAGTCAATAAACGTCCCATCAGAGATAGACTCCTCGCACAAATCCTGCGGACAGCTTATCAAGGTATCGTAGGGCAAGGGAAAGTCTGTCCTGTTTTATTGGCTTTGTTCCTGCCGCTTGAGGAGGTGGATGTGAATGTCCACCCCGCCAAACAGGAATTACGGTTTCGTAACCCCCAAGGGGTTTTTCATTTTATCGTACAGTCTCTGATATCTGTTCTCAAATCAGCGCCTCTTATTTCTCCTACTAACCTCTCACAAGAGGCGGTGACCCGACTACGTTCTCCAACAACAACAATGCCTCAAGCAGTAGCAAAAGCACTCCCTGCTAGCTTGCGGCCCTCCGCACTAGGGTCTCTCCCTTCGAAAAGTCGTCATCTTTCTACTTCTGTTGTCACCCGTGCCCTTAAGACTCTTGCGCCCTTGCCCCCTGTTACAAAGGAGATTTTGGGGCCGTCTCTTCCCTTGGGGACTGCACTTGCGCAGATTCATACCACCTATATCATTGCACAAAAACCTGATGGGATTGTTTTCATAGACCAACATGCTGCTCATGAACGCATTGTGTTGGAAACACTGAAGCAACAACTGGAGAAAGGGGGCATTCAACAACAAGTCTTGGCGGTTCCTCTTGTTGTACAGTTATCTTTGGAAGATAAAGAAGCTTTAGTGAATCAGGTGCTGTCGTTGAAAGAACAGGGACTTCTCCTTGAAGCGTTTGGGGAAGAGGCTGTGGTTGTGAGAGCTTTTCCTGCGGTTTTAGAGTCTTGTGATATGGAGGCTCTCGTGAAAAGACTAGCCTCTGAACTTGTCTTGTGGGGGAGTAAGACAGGGCTAGCGGCAGAGATTCAGCAGCTCTTGTCTTCTATTGCTTGTCACCATAGTGTGCGGGCGGGGCGAAAATTGTCTTTGGAGGAAATGAATGCTTTGCTACGAAAAATGGAGAAGACCGTCTTAGCGGGACAATGTAATCATGGTCGTCCTACCTTCGTTGAGCTAAAACTTAGCGATATTCATCAAATCTTTGACAGAAAATGATGTCGTCGTCCTTTTCCCTGTTGATGGTAGGATGTGGTCATATGGGAGGGGCTTTACTCAGGGGGCTTGTGAAGGTCTTATCTCCAGAATCCATCACCGTTGTTACGACTAATAACAACAGGTCTTTAGGAGTGAAGGGGGTCTGTCACCTACAAGATTCACAAGAGGCACGCTTGCGCCTTGAGCAGGCAAGAGGACAAAGCATTGTGCTTTTTGCTGTGAAGCCGCAAGATGCACTTGATGTGTTGCCCCTCTATAAAGATATGATAGGCAGTATAGGGCTGTCTGTCATGGCAGGCGTTTCGTTGGCGTCCTTAAAAACAGCTTTTAGGGACTATGGCGGTGGTGCGGTTGATGCCTAATATGGCTGTTGGGCAAGGGAAAGGGGTCATTGGCGCCGTGACAAAAGAGCCTGTTGGTGTTAAGACTATGGTGGAGACTCTCTTGAAGTTTTGCGGGACTCTTTGGTGGCTTGACAAAGAGGAGGAGATGCATGTGTTAACAGCTCTTACAGGGAGTGGGGCGGGCTTTGTGGCAGCTTTTCTACAAGCATTGGTGGAAGCGGCCAAACAGGAAGGGCTTTCTCCATGGCGCTCTTTATTCTTGACCCAACATCTTCTCAAAGGTACGGCTGCTTGGATGGAGCACACTTGGTGCAAAGAAGACAAAACCCTCTCTTTTTATGACCTCCAACAACGCATAGCAAGTCGTGGTGGGACAACAGAAGCAGGGTTGCAGGTCTTTGGAGAGACATTGAAAACCTTGTGCCAAGACGCCATAAAAGCGGCGGTGAAGCAATCTCGAACAATGGATATCTCTCTTTCTAACAGTAAGAAAAATACATAGCAGGTGAGATGGCTTTTTTTGAGGAGTCCTTATCAATTTCATTGACAAAATCCTGTGGGACTCTTTACCATCAAGGGGATGAGAGTATTGTTTGAGGAAAGGCTATGAAAAGGCGTCATCTTCTGATTTTGATAGCCGTTATTGGTATTGTTCTTTTTGTTGGCGTGAGTGTTACGCTTTTCAAAGCTTATAAGGAGGATGTAGAGGAAGAGGGCGGTGGGGTGCTTTTGACGGAGAGTCAGGCTCGTCTTTTTATGGCTGCTAAGAGGGGTGACCTTAGGGAGGTGAAGGGATTGGTGGAAGGGGGTGTTTCAGTTGGGATACGGGATGAAGAGGGCAGAACGCCACTTTATAGTGCGGCTAGGAATGGGCATGAGGAGGTGGTGGTATTTCTTCTGAAAAAGGGGGCGGCGGTTAATGTACAAAATGAGGAGGGAGCAACGCCTCTTTCTTTTGCAGTTTCATCGCAGCACTTAGGGACTGTGCAGAGGCTTTTAGAGGCTTCCGCCGTTGTGATGCTTGCAAATGATGCAGGGGTGACGCCTCTTCACTTAGCGTCTTATCTAGGGCAGGCGGAGATAGCCCAAGCCCTCATAGAGGCAGGTGCGGAGAGTAATGTCTTAGATAATAATGGAGCGACTCCTCTTTATATTGCCACGAGGACGTTTTGGAACGAATATTTTGAAGTGATAGAGGTGTTGTTGGAAGCGGGGGCGGATGTGAGTATATCCTTCAAGAATGGGGATACGGCGCTTCACCGTGCTTCTTTACATGGTCATAAGAAGATACTCAAAGCCCTCTTAGTAGCAGGAGCTAATGTTGGGATGAAAGACGAGTTAGGCAATACGCCCCTTCATGGTGCGCGGGGGAAGGAAATTGTGGAGATGCTACTAGCGGCGGGGGCGAATGTGCATGTGCCTAACCATGAGGGAGAGACGCCTCTTCATAAGGCTGCTTATTGGGGGTATGACAAGGAAAAAATAGAGACTCTTTTAACGGCTGGAGCGGATAAAGAGGCTCAAGATAAAAGCGGGCGGAGGCCTTTTGATATTGCGAAAGAGAGAGGATATCAGGCAGTGTTAGAGATTCTTGGCGGAGAGGACTGAAAAAAGGAGCCCGTTGGTTAAGACGGTATTTTCGCGCTTTTTTTCTTACTCCGAGACTCTGAAAGAGGGGGGGTACTCCCCTTTTTAGTTTTTAGAGGCACACTCTCTCGAGACTCTGAAAGAGGGGGGGTACTCCCCTTTTTAGTTTTTAGAGGCACACTCTCTCGAGACTCTGAAAGAGGGGGGGCACTCCCCTTTTTAGTTTTTAGAGACACACTCTCTCGAGACTCTGAAAGAGGGAGGGCACTCCCCTTTTTAGTTTTTAGAGACACACTCTCTAAAACGGTATCTGTAGGACCTAAGATACAGCGGTATTGTTTGTCCTCCCAATTGATGAGTACTAAGTGACGCCGCCTATCTAAGGCTCTGAGAAACTTGACGTTTACCTTTTGGTTAAGAGGCGATGATTTGGTTTGGCGATAGTGTAAAAGATACCTAATGACTAATAACACGCCGACAACCACAAGGGCTGCCATGATAAGGGTTGAGTTTTCAAACATAATCGGTGCACTTTCAACTGTGTTCATTGTGAGACCTCGTTTCTTTTATTACCATCGCAAGAGGATTGAAAATCTGTTAATGTTCTCCTTATTTACTTTTTAATCATTCTTGTGACGGAGGGGGGGGCATTTAACAGGATGGAAGAAGAATGGATTGTCTTGACAACATCTTTCTTTGGTGGCTACTTTAAGAGGGTAAGTAAGGGAGGATAGAAGCATGCGGCAAAGGAAAGTGTCTTATGGTTATGCGCTGATTACTGGGGCTACGAGTGGAATAGGAGAGGTTTTTGCGCACAAGCTGTCTTCTGAGGGGGTTTCTCTTCTGTTGACGGGACGTAATAGAGAGAAGTTAGAACACTTGCAGAAGGAGTTAGGGGGGAAGAGTGTTGTGGCGGATTTGGCTACAAGGCAGGGGATTGAAGACTTATTACAGGCGGCAAGACAGGAGCCTATTGATTTGGTGATTCATAGTGCTGGTATAGGTGTAATAGGAGGGTTTTCTGACTTAGAAGCGGCGGTTCATGAGGCGACGATTATGACTCATGTGATGGCTCCTATGGGGCTTACTTATGGTCTTGTTAGGGGGATGAAGGATAGGGCACAACAGACGGGGAAGAGGGGGGGTATGATTTTTGTTGCGAGCACAGCAGGCTTTCAGCCGTTGCCTTATTTTTCTACTTATGGGGCGGGGAAAGCTTTTATGCTTTCTTTTGCGGAGGCATTACATTGTGAATTTCGTTCAAAGGGCGTTGATATTCTAGCTCTTTGTCCTGGGGCAGTGGATACGCCTTTTTGGAAGAGACATGGTGGCGGAGGAGATAGGTCTAAGTCCCGTGGTCTGTCCATGTTGACGCCACAGCAGGTTGTGGATAAGGCTTTTTGCGCCTTGGGGAAAAAAGCCTCTGTTATTGTGGGGAAGAGGAACTACTTGCGGGTTTTTAGTCTGCGCTTAGCACCGCGTGGTTTGGTCTTGTTAGTAGCAGAGAAAATTGTTCGTAGGCTCATGAAAAAGCACTTATAGTGTCGCAAGTGCGCACTTGATGGGACAAGAATTGTGCAACATGGGGGTTTGAGGCCTTTTACAGGTTAAAAATTTCATCCTGCCAAGTACGCAAGCCAATGAAAATCTCTTGTGGTGAAGGCGTCTTGAGAGAAATTTTTTGACTAACAGCTGCGCGGATGGAAGGGGATGAAAGCCTAAGATAAGGATTGATTCTTGATTCTTCTTCCAAGGTTGTCGTATAGGGAATCAGGGGGTGGTCTGTGAGGGTGGACAATAAGGATTTGATATCTTCATTATCTGGTTCTAGGTGGGAGAGGGTAAAGTTCAGATTTCTTTTCAGGTAGTCGTGACCGCAATAGAGTTTTGTAGAAGTTGGCAAAGACAAAAGGACGGTTTGGAAGGTCTGGTAGAGAAGTTCTAGCCCTTTTGGCATAAAACAGCGACAAAGTCCCCCGGCAAAGAAAAAGTCTCCTGAAAAGAGAAAGGGTGCCTTTTCTTCTTGCCCATAAAATGAGACATGCTGTTCACAATGTCCCGGTGTCCAAAGCACTTCCAGTGAGGATGTGCCGATAGGAATCATGTCTTTGTGTTGGACTTCCTGCTTGATACCGTCAATTAAAGCGCCTTTAGGGCCTATGATAGGTGCCCCCGTAGCCTCCACCATAGCCTTATTTCCCTCTATATGGTCGTGGTGGTTGTGGGTGTTGAGAATGCCGATGATGTTCAGGTTAAGCTTTTGTGCTTTCTTGAGACAAAGTTTGGGATTACAAGGGTCTAGGGCTAGGGACTCTTTTGTTTCATTACACCAGATAAGATAGTTGTAGTTGCCAAGAGCGGTGTTTGCCCAGAGTGTTTCTATATGAAGCATGATAGGGGAGTGAGCGGTTAAGATACGTTGAGATTATAAGCGTTGAGATGTATGTGTTTTGAATCCTCCTGTTTTGGTGACTCCCCAGTTTAGAGGAATATCCTGAAAATAGGAAGGGATATTTTTGAGAATTTTAGTTGTGACACCCACTGTTAGGGGGTTGTTTCCTTTGCGTCTTAATGCCCGCAAAGTTGCGTCATAGTATCCTTTTCCATATCCTATACGGTGTCCTTTTTTATCCATGCCTAGGGCGGGGACGAAGAGGACAGATGGAGGGGAGGGGGCAGGGGGGGTAAGTGGGAAGGGAATCCCCATGGTATCCAAGCGCCATAATGTTTGTCTTTGATAGGGATGAAAGGAGAGTTGTTTTGTGTAGCGGGAACAACAAGGGAAGCTAATGCAACAGGACTGAGAGAGGAAAAACGGAATGAGCGCCCGTAAATCCACTTCGTAAGGTAGAGGGAAAAACAACGCAACATGCTTGGTGCGAAAATGTCCTCTGTTCACTTGTCTTTTAATAAATTGACAAATAGCGTTTTCACAGGGGGAGGGTTTTCTATCCTGTAATAACGCCTGCCGGTATTGTTGTTTTTCCTTATTCCAAGGCATTAAGAAGGCGCGTTGTCAGAGTCTCTAATGCATGGCTTATTTCTTCAGAAGACACCCGCCCCTCATTTTGCTCAAGCACCCGAAACAACACGCAAATAATTGCTGCTTCAGTACTCAAAGAGGGGGTAGCCTGCTTGGCTTTTTTGACGAGTCTGTCCAAATGCTCCCCTAAACGCCGCAATTTTTGTTCTTCTCCCTCATCACGGCAAGGAATCTCAAAAAAACGATTGTCAATAGATAAGGAAACCATCAACGCTATTCCTTAGGAAGGGCAGACTTTAATAAGGTAATCAGACGAGAAACCTCAGCAGAAACACGCTGTTGCCTCTCTCTTAAAATGTCTCCTTTAGCCTTCTCCTCTTTGAAGGCTTCTATCAGCTTCTCTACAGCGGCTTCTAAATGTTCCAATGACTTCATGAGTGCACTTCAGTGGAGTTTTTTATGCGTATGCGGCTATTTTTCACGCCTACCCCCCCTTCTTTTTACCAAGTAAAGAAGACTTTATGAAGCTTTTTTTCTTTTTTTGAGCCTTTTTGAAATAAGCCAAGAACAAATCCCCAACCCTAATAACCCAACACTTAAATAAATAAGATATCCTTCTCCTCCTATGCTCTCATAGAGACCCTTGAGTAAGAAAAAAGGAAACCCCACAATAATCACTACACCCCCTAAGATAAGAAGGCCTAATATTACTAAAGCTGCGATGATGAAAATGAGGGCGAGTGTAGCGACTCCTAAGGGAGACGACATAATGAAAGAAGAGCCTTCCTTTTGGTCAGGAGAAAAAGAGTGTTCATTCTGGTCTTTCTCTTCTAATAGTTCAACTGTCCACTCTCCTTTTTTATCATAGTGGTTGAAGGCTAGGAATCCGAGAATCAACGCTATCAGTATAAAGACAACACTTCCTATTTTGAGTAGACGATGCATGGGGGAGGCGGCGGGTTGAAGGCTTGCAGTTTTACGTCCTCAAGTATAGGAGAAGAGGGGATTTTTGTCAATCTTCACAAAAGAAAAAACACTGGTTGGAGTCTTTGCTTTTTTCAGGATTGAGGGCTAAAATTACTAATTTCTGAGTTCTCTCCCTCTGCGTTCTCTCTGTTGGGGAAGGGAAGGATGAAGGATGCCTCTTTTCTCCCTCTGCGTTCTCCCTGTTGGGGGAAGGATGCCTCTTTTCTCCCTCTGCATTCTTTTGGGGAAGGACTCCCCTCTGCGTTCTCCCTGTTGGGGGAAGGATGCCTCTTTTCTCCTTCCCTCTGCATTCTCTCCCTCTGTTGGGGGAAGGATGCCTCTTTTCTCCCTCTGCGTTCTCTCTGTTGGGGGAAGGATGCCTCTTTTTTCCCTCTGCGTTCTTGGGGGAAGGATGCCTCTTTTCTCCCTCTGCTTCTCCCTGTTGGGGAAGGATGCCTCTTTTCTCCCTCTGCATTCTCCCTGTTGGGGGAAGGATTCTTTTCTCCTTCTAGCGTTCTCTCCCTACGCATTCTCTCCCTCTGTGTTCTCCCTGTTGGGGGAAAATGCCTCTTTTCTCCTTCTAGCGTTCTCTCCCTACGCATTCTCTCCCTCTGCATTCTCCCTGTTGGGGGAAGGATGCCTCTTTTCTCCCTCTGCGTTCTCCCTGTTGGGGGAAGGATGCCTCTTTTCTCCTCCCTCTGCGTTCTCCCTGTTGGGGGAAGGATGCCTCTTTTCTCCCTCTGCATTCTCCCTGTTGGGGGAAGGATGCCTCTTTTCTCCTCAGCGTTCTCTCCCTACGCATTCTCTCCCTCTGCGTTCTCCCTGTTGGGGGAAGGATGCCTCTTTTTTCCCTCTGCGTTCTCCCTGTTGGGGGAATTCTCTGAAGGATTCTTTTCTCCCTCTGCGTTCTCTCTGTTGGGAGAGAGAAAGGATTATTCTTTTCTCCAAGTTTTGGTGATTTTATCGTAGACTAATAACAGGTGTTGCTGTGGGGATTTTTTGTGTGAGGGGCGCTTTTTTAGAAGCCCTAGTGGGTGTGCTACAAGGCCTATTAGGGTGACAACAATTGTAGCAAACAGCATGAAAATTGCCCCGACAATAATCACCACTAGCAACAGGGCGAAGGTAAGGGGTAGAGTCAAAATTCTTAAGGAAAATCTCCGCAATATCATAGTGTTCATTATAGGGGCATTCTTCAGTAGGGAACAAGATTTTTCATAGTTTTTATTTGTCAAGATGTGTTATACTGATTGTGAGGTTTTTCGTATTATTGTTTAGAGAAATCTCTAGGGTTTTATTTATTGAGCTTGCGTTATACTGTGGGGTTTTTTCCGTTGGTAGTCATCTGGAGGAAGCCTTAGGTCTTGAATTTGTTAAGATGTGTTATAGTGTCATTGTGAGGGGGGGGAATCATGAAGAGAAGTGAAGAATGGTAAGAAAGGTTTTGGTATTGGGGGGAGGAGGACGCGAGCATGCCTTATGTGAGGCGTTAGTGCGTGAGTGTGAGGGAGTATATTGTGCCCCTGGCAATGGGGGGATAGAGTCTATGGCACGGTGTGTCCCTTTAGAGTATTGTGATGTTAGGCAAGTGGTGTCGTGGTGTGTGGAAGAGGGGATAGAGTTGGTGATATCGGGTAGTGAGCTTCCTTTAGCGGCTGGGGTTGTAGATAGGTTGGAGGAGGCTGGTATTTTAGCTTTTGGTCCTAGTGAACGGGCTGTGCGGTTGGAGTCTTCTAAGTCTTTTGCGAATATTCTTTGTGCGCGGTATGGGATTCCCAAGGCTCGTTTTCGTGTTGTGCGCGAAAAGCGGGAAGTATTGGAGGCGTTGAGGGTTTTAGGGTTGCCTCTTGTGGTGAAGCAGGATGGTTACGCTGGTGGGAAAGGGGTGTGTATTATAGAGGAAGAGAAAAGTGTTTTTGCGCATATTGATGGACTTTTGCAGCAACAGAAGCATCGGCAGTGCGGTATTGTGTTGGAAGAGTGTCTTGAAGGAGAGGAGTTGAGTGTATTTTTTCTTACTGATGGTAAGGAGGTTTTGTATCTTGGGTCTGCGCGAGATTATAAGCGTCTTAAGGAGGGAGACGAGGGTCCGAATACGGGGGGAATGGGTGCTATTATGTGGCCGTTGAGTGTTGAGCAGGTAGAGGCACTTCGTGTGTGTTTTGTGGTACCGACTTTGAGGGCTATGGAAGAGTTGGGGTGTCCTTATAGGGGGGTTTTGTATTTAGGATTGATGAAGACCTCGCGGGGGTATGTCTTGATAGAGTATAATTGTCGTTTTGGAGACCCTGAGTGTCAGGTGATACTTCCTAGATTGGAGACATCTTTACTGGAGATTTTTGAAGCTGTGGCTAGGGGTGAGGGGTTGGGAGATATTGAGATTGTTTGGCGTGAGGGGGTGATGGCTGGTGTTGTTTTAGCGGCTGGGGGTTATCCTGTTGCCCCTGTGGAGGAGGGGGCTGTGATTGGGGGTCTTTGCGTTCCATTATCGGAGCAGGTGAAGATTTTTCATGGGGCTACCAAGAAAGTTGGGGGTGATATGGTGGTGAGTGGCGGTCGCGTGTTGACGGTGACGGCGCAAGCACAAACAATGGCAGAGGCTCTGAAAACGGTTTATAAAACCATAGAGGGGATTACCTTTCGGGGGATGCAGTATAGAAAAGATATTGGGAGCAGGTCCCTTCTAAAAGCATGAATGATTTAGGTAAAACTCCCTCTGAAAAGAGCAAAGAGGTGACTCTCCCGCCGCGTCCTGAAGTACAGGCGATGCCTTTTTTGGATCCCTCTGAAAAAGGAGGCTTAAAGGCGTATCTTCGTGGGATTCACGCAGTGCCTATCTTAGGAAAAGAAGAGGAAGTAAAACTCGCCCAAGCTTGGCGTGAACGCAATGATCTGGAGGCGGCACATCGGCTTGTGACCTCTCACTTGCGACTAGTAGCAAAAATGGCAGTACAATATAAGGGGTATGGTCTTGCTATGCCTGATATGATATCGGAAGGCAATATTGGTCTTATGCAGGCGGTCAAACGGTTTAATCCTGATAAGGGATTTCGCCTTTCTACTTACGCGATTTGGTGGATTAGAGCTACGATTCAAGAATATATCCTGAAATCTTGGTCTTTGGTAAGAATTGGCAAGACCTCTAGCCAGAAAAAGCTTTTCTTTAATCTCCGGCGCCTTAAAGAGGATATTCAACGTTTTGATGGGACATTGTCTTCTTTGGAAGCGAGTGTTCTTGCTAGGCGGATGGGCATTGATAAAAATGATGTGGTGGTGATGGATAGAGCGTTGACTTATCATGATCAATCCTTAAATGCGCCTCTTAGGGGAGACACAGGAGAAGAATGGATAGGCACTATGGTGGATCAAGCGGCGTTATCTCAACAGAGTGTGCTAGAGGATTCTGAAGAGAAGCAGGGTTTGTGTCGCCAACTGAAAAAGGCTTTGAAGGCTTTATCACCACGCGAGCAGGAAATTGTGCGTGCAAGAAAGTTAAAAGAGCCTGTTGAGACGTTGCAAGTTCTCAGCACTCGTTTTGGCATTAGTCGCGAACGAGTGAGACAGATTGAACAAGAGGCTTTGAAAAAGCTTCAACACCATATTGTCATACAAGATTAAGTAACGGGATTTTTGGGAGGCATGATGAAGCGTTATCCCCATATGATTAATTGGAAGGGGCTTAAGGTATTGTACATTCAGGAAGTCAATCGCCTGTTTAGCATTGCTGGTCAGACCTTGGTGTGGCCGTGTATTAATGCGCTTTTGTTTTTGCTAATTATGGCTATTATTTTCAAGGGGCGCGTAGAGTCGGCGAGTTTTCAAGGGTCTTCTTTTTTAATTTTTCTTTATCCGGGCCTGATTTCCATGATGGTGATACAAAATGCTTTCATGAATAGCAGTTCTACTCTTGTCATGGCGAAGATTACGGGCAGTATTTTAGATATTATCAGGCCGCCTCTTGGGTCTTTTGAAGTCCTTGTTGCCCATATTGGCGTGAGTATGACGCGTAGTTTTCTCATTGCCTTTTTGACCTTTTTAGTTGTCTTTTTCTTTATTCGCGCCCCGTTTCCTGTGTCTCTTCCTATTATGGTGGTGGCCTGTTTTTTGCAAGGGAGTATTATGGGGGGATTTGGTTTTCTTGCTGGTATGTGGTCGAAAAGTTTTCAGAATATGGCCTTTGTATCGAACTTTATTATTGCCCCTTTTTCTATGTTATCAGGAGCGTTTTATTCCATAGCAGACCTGCCCTTAGTCTTGCAGTATGTAAGCTATTTTAATCCGTTTTTTTATCTGATTGATGTTTTTCGGTATGGGGCTATTGGCGTGAGTGATATGCCTGTTGCAGTGTCTTTGGTTTTTCTAGGGGTGTTAGATGTGGTGGTGTTAGGGTTCTGTTATGTGGCATGGGATAAGGGGTGGAAGATTAGGTCTTAAGTACGCTACAGGCTATGAGTTGACAGTCTGAAAAGGTTTTTTTGAGGGGTTTTAAGGCTTGTTGAGCGTGAGAAAGGGTAGGAAAGAGACCGAAGCAAGCACTTCCGCTTCCTGTCATTTGTGCTAAAAGACAAGAGGATGTCATTTCTAAAGCTTTTAAGATGTGTTTGATGGGAGGGTAAAGGGCAATAGCGGTAGGGGTTAGGCTGTTGGTGTGTGCGTTGAGGTAGGTTAGGAAGTGCTTAAGAGAAGTAAAGTGTTGGGGGATAGGGAGTGGAGGTGGTTGAAAGGGTTGGTTATTTTTTTGGAAGACTTCTTGTGTGCTTAAAGGGAAGTTGGGATAGATGATGAGAAAGCCTAGTTCAGTTGTTGGGGGTGGCAGGGGTGTTAAGAGTTCTCCAATGCCCTGCACTAGGCATGGGGTTTTGTAGTAGCAAATGGGCACATCGGCGCCAATGGAGAGGCAGATGTCTAGTATTTTCTTTTTAGAGGGTTTTTTTTCAGAGTGGGGCATGAAGGAGAGCAGGCCTCTGAGGCAAGCGGCGGCGTCTGCTGCGCCGCCTCCTAGTCCGGCGCCTAGGGGGATGGATTTCTCTAGGAGAAAATCAGCGTGTAAGCCTAAAGCTTGCGCTGCTCTGAGGACAGTGTTCTCTTTTGTTATGGTGAGTTTGGAGGTGAGAAGGTTGTGTCCTGGGTATGTGATGTGCAGGGTGTCACACAGAGAAAGAAAGAGGACATAGCTATGAATCAGGTGATACCCATCTGCTCGAAGTCCCGTGAGCTGTAAGAAGAGGTTCAGTTTAGCAGGGGCCTTAACTTGAATGGTTGTTGGCATGATAGCAGAGGGCTTGGTCGATGAGGAGGCAGGTATTGTTAAGGCCGTACAGGAAGATGAAAGAGCCAAGTCGCGGGCCTTGTTTGTGGCCTAGTAAAATTTCATAGAGGCATTGAAACCACTGGCTTATTTTTTCATATCCTTGTGCTTTTCCTACCTGAAAGATGGTTGTTTGAATTTCTTCTTCTTTTGGGGTTTTGAGGTTAGAGAAAGCGATTTTTAAGGCATTGAGGGCTTTGATTTCCTTTCCTGTAGGGGGTCTTGGTTGACGAAGGGGCTTGAAGATATCTTGATAATAGTGAAGGATGTTTTGTAGCAATTGTTGCATAACAGGCGAGTTTTCACTGGTATTGGGGTCGTATTTTTTGATAAACTTCCAGAGGATATTGGGATTGTCTACATGGCAGGCGCTAGCGAGATTTATCAAGAGAGAAAAGGAGAGGGTAGGGGCTGTTTTGTAGGAGGGAATATTTCCCTGATGGATGTGCCATAAGGGGTGATGAGGGAGGTTTTGAGGGGGAATGGAGGGAGAAGTTTTAAGGGCTGTGAAGTAATCATCCATAGCTTTGGGTATGCCGGCGAGGTGTAATCGTTTGGCGCGTTTGGGGTGCTGGTATAGAAACCACAAAAGACTTTCTTTTGAGCCGTATCTTAGCCATTGCTCCATGGATAATCCATTGCCTTTAGATTTTGAGATTTTCTTTCCCTCTTCATCTAAGAACAGTTCATAGAAGGAGAGAACAGGTGGTTTTTCTCCTAAGATTTTACAGATTTTTTCAGCCAGTGCGGCAGATTCTATTAAGTCTTTGCCATACATTTCAAAATCAATCCCAAGTGCTGCCCAACGCATGCCCCAATCGGCTTTCCATTGGAGTTTGCACTGTCCTCCTGTTACGGGCAGTTCTGTGAGTTTTCCCTGTTCATCTTGAAAGACCACTGTTCCGTGGTTGGGATGGGTTTCCAAGATTTTTGTCTGAAGGAGTCTGCCGGTTGTTGGTGAAATGGGCAAAAAGGGACTGTAGGTCTTGCGTCTTTTTTCCCCTAAGGTGGGAAGTAGTAAGTTGACGATTTTGTCATGGTGCTTCAGTATTTTGAGGAGCATTTTATCGAAGCGCCCGGAGGTGTAAGCGTCTTGAGCGCTTATGAAGGTATAGTCGAATCCAAAGGCCTCTAAAAAGGCTTTGAGTCTGTCATTGTTGCCTTGAGCGAAGCTCTGAGCTTTTCCGTAAGGGTCGGGAATGTGACAGAGGGGTTTGTGGAGGAATTCTTGGTATTTTTCAGGGTTTGGAAGGGTCTGAGGTAAGGTGCGCAATCCGTCCATGTCATCGGAAAAGCAAATAAGTTCTGTTTTTTTTCCAAATTGATACGCCAAAGCTTTTCGTACCATTGTTGTACGTGCGACTTCACAGAATGTTCCAATATGAGGGAGTCCTGAAGGACCATAGCCTGTTTGGAATCGCACGCTATCTGTTTTCTTGCGTTGGGTGAAGATTTCCTCGGCGATATGGAAGGGCCAAGATGTTGTGGGAAAGGGGGTGTGGCGGCTCATGGAAGAGAGGGCATTGGGGGTGGGTGTTTTGCGTGTGGTGATTCTATAGGAAATGTCCTTATAGCTTCAATGTTTTTTGAAAATGAAGAGAAGCGGAGGGTGGTGAAGAAGGGTTTTACTCATTTCAAAATCACTGGAATTATAAGCGTCTTAAGCTTGTCTCTTGAGAAGTTTTTGAGGCAGTGGTATGGTAAATTATTCTCTCCTTTCGAGGAGCGATGGAGCATGAAGTTATAGGAAGTTAGTAGTAGTTAGAGAGTTGAAGATAGGAATTTGCTATGAGAGAGTCTAGTAAGAAGGTAGCTTAATGAAAGAGTTGGGGAAGTTATGTAGAGGAGAACTTTCCTTAGTGAAGGAAAAATCCTCTCCTATTATTACTTCCTCTCAACAAGGGGTTCTCTCATCTTCTCAACAGGAAGTTGCGCTGTTTTTTAGGGCGTTAAAATCTGCGGTCAAGGAGGGGGAATTTTCTCATTGGTTTGCTTCTATGGGGGTACACCGCGCGGGAGAGATAGAGGTCATCTTTTCTTTTTTGACTCCTTTTAGAAGGGATTGGGTAAAATCGAACTATAGGGTTGTTCTCTTTAAGGTTGCTACTGTTATTTGGCCCTCTCTTAGGCAAGTAGATTTTCAAGTGACCACTAAACGGCCTGTTCAAGAAGACAAGCCAACTGTTCATTGTTGTGAAAAGAAGTATCAAGGGACATTTGAGACCTTTGTTGTGGGGGAAGAAAATAACGTTGCCTATAGTATGGCAAAGCGTTTTGTAGAAAATCGTCAATTACCTTTTCAGTCTCTTTTGATTCGTGGGTCTGTTGGTGTTGGGAAAACACATTTGCTGCAGAGTGTGCGTAACTATATAGAGAAAGTGCGCCCGTCTGAGAAGGTGAGGTTTTTACCCACGGAAGTGTTTGTGAACCAGTTTGTAGAGTCCTTGAGGAACAAAACCGTAGGAGCTTATAAAGCCTCTTTGTGTCATTCTGATATGCTACTGATGGATGATATTCAGTTTCTGGAGAAGAAGCCTCAATGTCAAAAGGAAGCGTGTTATGTGATGGATAGGATTATAGAAAAAGGAGGACGTATTATCTGTGCGCAGAATACTGGCTCTTTTGAAGCGTTTCATAGCCGTTTGAAGGAGCGTTTGTGTGGCGGTATGGTGTGTGCTATTGCTGATAGTCGTCCTGTTTTGCGCGAAGGAGTTCTCAAGAGTATGAATCAGAAATTGTTTCAGAATACCCTTCCTCTTGCGAAAGAAGTTGTGGGGTTTTTGGTGTCTCGTTTTAAGACGCACAGGGAGTTACAAGGTGCGTTGCATCGTCTATGGGTTCATCATCAGTTGAGTAACTTGCCTCTTACCTTACAGGCTGTGGAAGTTTTGTTTAAGCCTGTGTATCACAAGAAAGGTGCGCTCACTGTCAAAAAGATTCAACAGTATTGTTGTTCTATGTTTGAGTGTTCTGTGGAGGAGATGATTTCTAGAACGAGGGTTCTGCATGTTCGTCGGGCGCGCCAAATAGCGATGTATCTGAGCCGTCGTCATACAACAGTGTCTTTAGCTGAAATAGCCCGCAAGTTTAACCGAGGGCTTCAAGCCACCTCTTATAGTATCAAGAAAATCTCTGATTTGGTGGAAAGTGATTCCTGTTTGAAGGAGCAAGTGGATGAGGTTTTAAGAGAGTTGCTCTGAGATGCCCTCTCTTTTTTTGCCGACATTTTCCTCTTTTGAGCTTTTTGCCAACCGCTTAGCAAAGCAGGTATCCTTTACGGATACCATAGCCCTTACAGGTGCTATAGGTGTTGGGAAAACCACGTTAGTGAGATGTATGTTGCCTTTTTTTTCGCCTTTTGAAGTCGATGCTGTTCAAAGTCCTACGTTTCCTCTTGTGCTTTCCTATGAGACGCAAAGGGGCACAGTTTATCATGTGGATTTGTATCGGCTACGGACAAAGGCAGAGGTTGCGTTTTTGGGATTAGAAGAGCTTATGAGTGGGGGGTTGATGCTGGTGGAATGGCCGGAGATGGCGAGTCATATTTTAGCGCCTGATACCTTGTACCTGACTCTCAATTTTCGAGCCCAGGGGCGTGAAGTGTCCTTAGAGGGCAGTGAGGAAAGGTGGAAAGAAGCACTGATAGCTTTGTGTGATTGAGCATGTCTGGTGGTGTCTTTGGTATTAGAAATACGCAGTGCTTCTGGGAGGTATTGTCTCGAGAATTGTTGCGTCGTCACAGCTCTGACCCCCTTCTTTTTTCTACCCTTAAAGTCGTAGTACCTCATGATTTAGCACGAAAGTTTCTTTGTTCTTATCTTGTGAAGCATGCGCCGGGAGGGGCTATGTTGTTGCCGAACATAGAGGTCTTAGGGGCTGGGGAAGGGGCGTTAACAGAAACGCACTGGCATCTTTTGCTGTATCACTGTTTGAAGGAGAGAGGATATTTTTCAGGGGAACAAGAGGTGTTGTGGGAGCTAGCAGTTTCTCTTGGGAATTTTTTAGATCACGGCATTATCAATGAGGTGGATTGGGGGGAAATAGGGGGGCATCTTTCCAGTGATGGTTCTTCTTACTGGCGTGACAAAGTAGATTTTTTAAGGGAGCTTTTTCATGTACTTGAGGGTATCTGGGATAGGAGTCCTAAGCGGGGTGTGGTGACAGGGATAGAAAGCCTTACGCAATCTGTTTCTCGAGGGGAAGAGGAGAGGATTTATGTGGCGGGAATTTTAGGGACTTGGCCTTCTGTGAGGAGGTTACTGGTAGAAGTTGTGAAAGGGGTACGGGAGGGGAGTTGTCAGGGGGGGGTTATTGTGCCTTTGGGGTCTGAAAGAACCATGATGTCTCTTAAGGATTATAAGAATCCTAAGGGGTTTTCCTATGTGAAAGAATTGTTAGAAGCCTTAGAGGTGGAGGCGGGGGGGGTGGTGTGTTTTGAGGAGACGAAGAGGAGCAAGTGTTCTGTGGTGCGTGGGGAGCTGTTGGAAGGGGTGTTTGTGAAGAAGAGCGAAGAGAAGGAGGGGGAGG
Source organism: Alphaproteobacteria bacterium (assembly GCA_965222575.1). Taxonomy (GTDB): domain Bacteria; phylum Pseudomonadota; class Alphaproteobacteria. The sequence continues at coordinate 67,848 of OZ244958.1, read as the reverse complement.
AGGAGGTATTGTGTGGTGATGCTGGTGGTCTTTATTGTTTAGAGTTTGACTCTCTTTTATCGGAAGCGACTGCTATTGCTCTTTTATTGCGTCAGGTTGTGGAAGAGAAAGACAAGACAGCCTTAGTGGTTGTTGAGGATAGGAATCTTTGTCTTCATGTACAGGGTGTTTTGCGGCGTTGGGGAATTGTGCCTTGGGCGCTTGTGCCGTTAAAAGTCAATGAGTGTGGGCGCAAATGGGGTCTTGTGGCAGCGGCTGTTGCAAAGGGGGAGGCAGTGGTGGGGCAGGAGGGTCAACAGATAGATTGCACTCACCCCGCTTATGAATCTTTTTACCGTTTAGTGACGCAACTTGAAGATGTGAGTCTCTCAGAGCTTATCAGTGCACAACAGGCTTTAATGGAGTTAATCACTCCCTCTGAGACTATGGTAGAGATTTTAGAGAGGCTCATGGAGGAAGAGAAAGGCTTCAAGATTCCTGCTTCTCTATGGGTGAAGATTTTGCCTTCTCTTATGGATTCTGTGCCGCTAGAAGGACAAGAGGTCTGTGAACGCATTCGCCTGTGTAGCAGTCTTTCTGCTCGATTTCTTACAGCTGATAGGGTGATTATTCCCGGTATGACAGCTAAGAGATGGCCCGGAGAAAAACAGCATACGGCTTGGCTTAATGAGTCTCTTGCTATTGCTTGTGGGTTCCCTTCTTATGATTGGCAGTTGGAACTCAAAACCCATGACTTACTGTATCATTGTCATGGACGGGAGGTTTTTTTGACCTATTCTCAGGGACAAAAAACAGATTTTCCCTCTCCGTGGTTTTTGACACTCCGAAACTTCTCTAGTGGGACTCACCCTGTGATGGAGTGGAGGAAAGCGCTCAGGACTCCCCTTTCGTTTTCGTCTATGGAGAAACCATGGGTACGCCTCCCGCCGGAGGATTTTCCTTCTACTTTAAGTGCTAGTGCTGTCTGTGATTTGATGACGAATTCTTATCAGTTTTTGATTACGCATATCATGGGACTTAGGCCTGTGGAGGAAGAAAAGGAAGAGGAGTATAGTAGAGCGAAATTGGGGAGTTGTATTCATGAGATTTTGAAGACATTGTTTGCGCGGGGCAAAGAAGTGCTGTCTTACGAGGAGGTGTTGTTGAGGGCGCATGAGAGGCTAAAAAGCCTGTGGACAGCAGGGGAGTTCATCACTTGGTGGCCTTTATTTAAGAGAGTATTGCCTTTTATTTGGGAAGAAAGACGGGAAGGGGTTATAGGAGAGCGTAGAGGCAGTGCGCACTTGCGCGAAACGGCTGTGACTGTGACGGCGCGGCTGGACAGAATGGAGGAAAAACAACAGCGGATTGTAGAGTATAAGACAGGCACATGGAATACTTCTTACCTGTATCAATTAGCCCTTCAGCGGTATATTGCTCAAAGAGGAGGGGTTGGGGGGGGTGAAGCGTTTGGGAATCCGTCTTTGGAATACTGGAGAGTCTTTGAAGAGTGGAAGAGAAGGGAGATGAAGGGGAAAGAGATGGATGTTGCGTTAGAAAAGATTGTGAACACAATAAGGGCTTATCGAGGTGGGAAAGTTTTTGAACCTGTGGAGAAGGAGTTTAAGCCGTATCACAAGGCGTATTGGCATCTTTGTCGGGGAGAGGCATGGCGTTATAAGAGATTGAAGGGGTCTTCTTAATGGTAGGGGTAGGACAATATAAAGAGCAGTTCAATGCCTCAGACCCTAAGTGGTCGAGTTGGGTTTCTGCCCATGCTGGGTCTGGCAAGACCAAAACGCTAGTGGATAGGCTCTTGCGTTTATTTCTTGCCGGCGTTCATCCGCGTCGTGTCTTATGCTTGACCTTTAGCAATGCTAGTCGGTTTTCCATGATGACAAGACTGTATGAGTCTGTGACGAAGTGGCAAATTCAAGGACAAGAAGTGTTGAAGGGGGACATAACGGCTCTGTTAGGGAGAGTGCCGAGGAGTGAGGAGTTGCACCGTGCTAGGCAATTGTTTGAAGAGATTTTAACTGTTGAGGATTTTGTGCAAACGATTCATAGCTTTTGTTATACCTTGCTCTGTAAAATTCCTTTTGAAGCAGGGCTTCTGCCTCATTTTCAACTAGACCTCTCTGCTTGCCGCAGTGCTATGGAAACTGCTGTTCAGAAGCTTTTGAGTTCTCCCTCTCCGTCTTTGAAGGAGTCTCTTGATGCTCTTGCTCACTGTATGGTGGAGCGGACTTTTGTTGACCTTGGGAAAACCTTGTTGGGGAATCCTTCACTCAAAGAGAAGCTACGGAGACTTCCTTCTTCTTTTCCCTTGTCCTCTCCTGCTCTGCACCCTCTGAATGTAGAAGACCTCCGCTGTGCTTTGAAGGGACGAAAGGAGGAGTCTTTGTTTGTTTTGCAGGCTTTTCTTCAACAGCCTGAGGACAAGTTTGAAGACTATTACGGTCTCTTTTTTACCAAGACGCATAAAAGGAGAAAAGCCATTGAAGGAGAGGAGGTCTTGTATAGCGAGTCAGAGAGGGTGAGAAAAATAAAAGAATATAGGGTTAGAAAAGCGTGCTTTGAGGCTACAAAGCATATAGGCGTGTTTTACGAGCATCTCTTTTCTTGTGTTGAAGAGGAAAAGCAGAGAGGTAATGTGGTGAATTATGAAGATTTACTGTTGAAGACTATAGAGATACTGTCGTCTAAGAGGTGGGTTTGGGATAAGGAAGAGAGGCTTGAGCATATTTTGTTAGATGAGGCTCAGGATAATAGTCTGTTGCAGTGGAAGATAGTGTCCTGTTTGTGTCAGCAAATACTTCAGGAGAAGCAACAAATTGGCTCATTTTCGGGGCGGGGGGAGGGAGGTCTTTTTCCTAGTGTTTTTGTGGTAGGGGATTCTAAGCAGTCGATTTATGCGTTTCAGGGGGCGAGGGTTGAGGATTTTTTACTAGCGAGGGAGAAGTATTTTGGGGGGATTGTGTTTCGAGAGGAGCAGTTATCGTATTCTTTTCGGTCTGCCCAGGAGATTTTGGAAGTGGTAGATGTTATCGTATCTCATTTTTCTTCTGGTGGGATTTCTGATAAAAGGCAGCAAATTTTTGAGCAAGTCTCCCATTACAGCCAAGTAGGGTTTCGGGGGGGGGTGAGTTTTCTTACTGATGGGGGGGGGGATACTGAAAAGGTTGCTGACTGTGTGATAGAGGAAATTGAGCGCTTGTGTGATAAAAAGGCTTTTGTGGGGTTAAAAAGCTGTGAGGGGCGGGGCTGTCGTCCGGAGGATATTATGATTTTGTGTGCCTCGCGCCAACAGAAAATGTATAAAACCTTATTGTACAAGCTACAAGATTCACACCTTCCTTTTCATGGGGAAGATAGATATGTCTTGAGTGATTATTTATATATACAGGATTTATTGCGCGTTGCGCGTGTGAGTGTGTGTCCTGAAGATGATTTTAATCTGGCCTGTTTTTTGAAATCTCCTCTTTTGTCACTGAGCGAACAAGAGCTTTTGTATCTTACAAAGAAGAAAAAGGCAGAAGGTCATCAGAGTCTGTGGTTAGCGTTACAAGCCTCGAAGTTCCATAGGAGTGTAGAGGTGATACAGGCTCTTTTGGATTATAGGGAGGAGAAAGTTTTTTCGTTTTTTTCTTATGTTTTGGAAGTATTGGGGGGTTGGGAGTCTTATAGCGGGGAAGGGGGGGCGAGGGTTGTGTATCCCATTGAGGTGTTTCTTGAGAAGGCATTGGCATACGATGTTCAAGAGGGGGGTGGGTTATGGGCATTTTTAGAATGGTTTAGGCGCTGTGAAGGGGAGGAGATTGCCCCTTCCATGAGCACCTCTGGTGTGCGTCTTATGACAATACATCAGGCTAAGGGTTTAGAATCGCCTGTGGTGTTTTTGCCTGACCTTGCCTTTAATCCTCACAAGCCCGTGAAGCAACAGTGCCTTTTACAGGAGCAATTTTCTTCTCTATGGGTTTCGCCTTTGTATTTACCGTCTAAAGGAGAGTCTTTACTGTTTATGGAGGACTATGGGAGAGCCATAAAGGATTTTGAGCGTGAGGAGTTATTGCGTCTTTTTTATGTCGCGTTAACGCGTGCTCAGGAGCATCTATACATAGCTCTTCCTGAGGAGAATTGTGTATTAGGGGAGATACTGCACAAGGCGTTTCGGGTCCTTGATAAGAGGCTTCAAAAGCAAGAGCAGTGGGGTCTTTTTGGGGAGTCTCTTAAGGGGGGGGCAACAAAAGAGAAGGCTGCTCAAGAAGAGACCTTGTCTTTGCCTACATGGATTGAGAAGCCCTATGAGGAGAGAGGGTCACATCGTCGTGTGAGGGCTTCTGTTTCTTTGCGGCAAGGAGGAGGAGGAGGAGGAGAAGGTAGGGAAATACAGGAAGCGGCTATTTATGGCAGGGATTTTCATAAGGTGTTGCAGTGCTTCATACAAGCGGGGAAGGGGGCGCCTTTTCGGAAACGACTGTATAAGGATGTTGAGTGCGAGGAGATGATTGAGCGTATGCAGGAAGATATTGAGAAGATAATGTCTAATCCTGAGTCAGAGATTTTGTTTTGTTCTCCTTCTTTGTTTGAGGTACCGCTGATAGGGAAGGGGGTGGGGGTAGAGGAGGAGGAGCAAGTTGGGCGTCTTGACCAGCTTATGGTCATGGAGAAGGAGGTAATTTTTGTTGAGTATAAGACTTCTGTTAAAGTGCCGCTAGGGTTGGAGCAGGTATCTTTGGAGATTTTACATCAGATGAAGGTGTATGAATCGCTTTTGAAGAGGATTTTCCCGAAAAAATTGGTTTTAGGGTATCTTCTGTGGACTTATTCGGGGTGTTTGATGAAAAGTGATGATTTTGGCAGGCTGTATTGTGGGGTGAGAGATTCCCAAGGGAAGTCAGACGGAGGGGGGGGGTGAGAGAGAGGGAGGGTTACCGTTATTCTATGGTTGGCTCTGCCATGTGTGTAGGAGTTGCGCTCGTTTCTATGAGGTCTTTCAGCTGTTGAGACAGGTGTTGTTTTTGTTCTAGGGCTTTTTTTAACTCCTCTAGTCCCTTTTCTTCATTAAGAAGTTCCAACATTTGTGTTGCTTTCTCCCGTTCTTTTTCCAATGCGGGGATATCGTCTGGTGTTGCTGTTTCAGTAGTTTTTAGTTTTTGTTGCAGGTTCTCGTATGCTTCTAAAGAGTCCAGTAATTGTAGAGCGTTTTGAAAGGTCTGTTTCGCTTCCGGTAGCCTTTTTGACAAGTCATTAAGTTTTGTGAGTTCTTTTTGCCATTTTGTAACGGGGAAGAAATGGCGCAAGGGGAAATGATTGCAGGTTTTCAATCGTTTTTTTAGAACACTAGCACGAGGGGTGTGGGGTGTTTTCTTGTTTTGGGTTTTTAGAAGATTAAGGGCTTGAAATGTTTCGTTGACTTGGTTAGTAGCGTGTTGTTGTGTCATGGTCTTTTCTCCCCCTAGCTTTTCAATGGTAGCCTCTAGGGTCTTTTGTACCTCCAGAAGGTTTTGCGGCTTGTAGTTACGGTCTAATAAAAGCTCTATCTTAAACCCAAAACCTTGTACCATTTTATTGATGCTATTTAAGTCTGTTGCTGTGTATCCAAACTCTTTTGCTTTTGTGTGTTTAAGCTCGGAGAGTTGCGCTAGTCTTTCTTCGATAGCACTGAGGTTATGGGCTTTTATCTCTTCTGTTGGGTTGTCTAGATGACTCTCTAGAATGCTTATATGTTTGTCTAATTCCTTTAGGCGTTTTTCATATTCTAAGAGGGGATTATTGAGGGTTGGTTCTGCTGAGGGTTGTGTGGAGGGGGTGATATGATGAGTTCCCTTTTTAGGAGCAGTTGTTTTAGGGTGCGCTATTTGTGGGGTAAGGGCAGTAGTAGGAGGAGTAGGTCTTAGGAAGGGGAGTTTCATGAGCGGGTGTGTATTGTTAACATGACAGCATGTTATAACACACTCCTTAATGTTTGTTTTTTTTCGGGCGGAATAGTGAAGATTTTCCTATAGTCTGGTCTCCTGCATAAAGAGGGACGAAAGTGGGGTAAGAGAGAGTGGTGCGTGGTGTCTTTTTTTCAAGAGCAAGAAGAAGGGCTCTCCATGGGCTTAAAATCCCTTGTCCGTATATATGTTCCTTCCCCGGGATTTTATGAGCGCTCTCTAACAGAAGCTGCACAATTTCCTTGCCGTTTAATGTGGGATAAGCTTGTTGTAACAAAGCGATGACCCCAGTTGCTATGGCTGTTGCCATAGAAGAGCCCCCTTCTGGTTTATCTTTGCCGTTAAGATAGGCTTGAGGCATATATGTTGAGCCGCTAGGAGAGGTGGCTGTGGTTAAAACAGTGAGGCAAAAGTCTTTCGCGCTTCCACAGGGATTGCTGTTTCCTAAGTCATACATTCTTAAGAGAATCTGGCCTGTTTTATCCTGTATATAGGATTGTAGCTTATGGTCAGTGATTGAGGTAGAGGTCTTGTCTTTAATGATCTCATATCGTTTTTTATCTTTAACTCTCAAATCCTCTCCCGTTGGTAACACAACGGCTTCTGTGATGACTAATCCCCACCCCTTCATATCCACATTTCCCGGAAAAGCAGGATTTGAGTAGTGTTTGTTATATCCTTCGTTTCCTGCTGCCAGGACAAGGATAATATCTAGAGCTTCTAATGCTTTTGGGAGTTCTGTTCTTGTTAGGTGAGACAAGCGGTAATGCATCTTTGGAGAGACACGTTCTAACTGCAAAGTCAGACTAAAATTGACCACTTTCACCCCTTGGGATTTCCAGAGGTGAAGCGCCGGTATGAGCTTTTTGTAGGGGAATGAATTGGTTTGTTCAGCAATAACAAAGGCCGAAGCCTGATACGCTACACCCTGTATACCATAGCCCTCTTTCCCGGCAGCAATAAAGGAAAGCATCTTTGTGCCATGATAACCGGAGTGAGAAAGAGAGAGGGGGATATCAATGTCTTCTGTAAGGAGGAAATCTTGATGAGCAAGTCTACTATCATCTAATCTCAGGGTGTAGGGGGGTATCTCTATAGAGTTATCCGTCTTTATGTGTTCTAGCTTAATGCCTTTGGTTCTCTCCTTTAGCGTATCCTCTCCCATAACATCGGGGTTGAAGCCTGAATCCCATATGCCAACAGTGATGCCCTCTCCTGTTATGCCTCGGGCATAGAATTGCGGCAGTTCTAGAAAATCATAAAGGAAGCCGTTTTTCTGGTATTCCTCTGTTTTGAAGCTCTTGAGAAACGCTTCATCAGAACCTGCATAGCCTTCTTTTTGAAGTGGAAAAACATCATTCACCTTATCACCCCTAAGAGCGCGCGCATAGTTGCTATGGGGAACAACACACAAAGATAAAGCTATAACAAAAAGGATAGGCTTTAGCGCTGTCATCTTCTGGTATTAGAAAGTGTGCCGATATTGTAGGAGGTAAAAGCTTTCCGGTACCCTATTAGGGACATGGTTTCTTTCTAGTCTCACTCCGAAGGATAGGTGTATCTTCCCTCCTGTCTTCACGACTTGCGTATAAGAGCCATAAAAAAGCTTTTCTCTTCCTTCTGAGGACAATCTTACATCATGTTGTGACCAACGCAAAGTCCCTAATAGGTCGCCTTTTAAGACCTCCAATTGAGACATCTCTCCCACATAAGAGCTTTTAAGAGGGAAAAGCGCCCCAAGCTCTATACTTCTCTTTCTTGATAACCCCCTTTTAATACTGATGCCCCCACTTTGGCTTCTCCCTTCTTTAAGCCTTAACCAACTGCTCCTAGACCCCTCCCCTCCAGAAAAACTACGCCCCATATAAGCCGCAACATTCATCTCAAATCCCCCAACACGCATTCGCCCCTGTATCCTCCCATACCAAGTCCTCCCTCCATTAGAAAACTCCATAAAAGCTGTACCTCTCCCTCCTAAAAAGGCTTCCCCTTCTCTCACAATGCCAGCTTCCGCATACAAAAAACCGCTCCCAAATGTCTTACGATATCCACTATAGACACGATACCCCTCTTTTTCTCCTTGAGCAAACCCTAAGGAAAAACCAGACCCTAATGAAAAAGACCGCTTCTCCTCCAAAAGGTCTCCGTGAGACGCTAAGGCTAATACTCTATCTTCTTCCTCTAGTACTTCTCCTCCAATCCCTACACGATAAGGCACCTCTCCTAATACCCCTTCATAAGCCATCTTCCTCTCTTCCTTATTCAACAACAATCTCCCTTTGCCAACTTGTGCCTTTAGTGTGCTGGAAACAGAAGAAAAGAAAGACAACACAGGCTTCTCTTCCCCTCTTGAAACAGAAGACAGAAATGTATCGTTTATGTCTTGTACCCAATATCTATTAGGGTCTCTGAACTTATCAAAAAACAAAATCTGTAAGGGAGTATTGCCCTTGAGCGGTTTCAAAAGAGGTAAGGCACCAAGACTGGGGGCTACACGCACTCCTCCTGCATCAAGAGAAAACCCAGTAGCCTCATAAGAACTAGCAGTGTGCGCGGGAACCGCTGCTTCAAAAGGAAGAAGAAGGGCTCTCCGGGGGCTTAAAATCCCTTGTCCGTATATCTCTTCCTTCCCCGGTATTTTATGAGCGCTCTTTAACAGAAGCTGCACAATCTCATTGCCTTTTAATGTGGAATAAGCTTGTTGTAACAACGCTATGACCCCAGTTGTTATAGCTGTCGCCATAGAAGAGCCTTCTATTGTTTCATCTTTGTCTTTAAGATGTACTTTAGGCTCATTTAGGTAGGTGGGGAAGAGGGCTGTGGTTAAAACAGTGAGGCAAAAGTCTTTAGCACTTCCACAGGGATTGCTGTTTCCTGTCTCATACATTTTTAAGAGAATCTGGCCTGTTTTATCCTGTGTATAAGATTGTAGCTTATCGTCAGTGATTTCGGCAGAGGTCTTTTCTTTAAGGATCTCATATTGTTTTTGATCTGAAGGATCTGAAAAGGTAAAAGACATTTCCTTGTGTAACACAACGGCTTCTGTGATGACTAATCCCCACCCGTTCATCTCTGTCACCGCGCGCCCCGGAAAAGCAGGATTTTCGTAGTTTTTGTCAGGGTTTTCGTTATATCCGTCGTTTCCTGCTGATATGACAAGGATAATATCTAGAGCTTCTAATGCTTCTGGTACCTTTTCTGTCATCAGATTTTTTACCCTTTCCTTAATAAAAGGCACCAGCTTCTTGAGGTATGCTTCCAAAGCCTCTTGTGTCATCCCTGGCAATGATTTCAGTTGTTCTATCTCCTTATTCGCTGCCTCCTCTAACATCTCTAACCGAAAACCCATACTAAAATTGACCACTTTCACCCCTCGGGATTTCCAGAGATGAAGCGCCGGTATGAACTTGTCGCCTTCTACTACCGCTTCCTCTGGTGTAATTATGTCCGTGGAGAAAGTGTCTGCAGCAATAACAAAGGCCGAAGCCTCATAGGCTACGCCATGTATACCATCCCCCTCTTTCCCGGCAGCAATAAAGGAAAGCATTGTTGTGCCATGGGAGATGTCGTCATCAAAGTCTTCTGTAAGGGGGAACTCGTAATTAGGAAGTCTATAATGGTCAAATGGAACGAGATGTGGATAGGGTAGCGACGTCATTATTTGCTTATCAGGTGTTAGATTTTCTAGCTTAACTCCTTTGATTCTCGCCTTTAGCGTATCCTTTCCCATAACATTGGGGTCGAAGCCTGAATCCCATATGCCAACAGTGATGCCCTCTCCTGTTATGCCTCGGGCATAGAATTCCGGCAGTTCTAGAAAATCATAAAGGAAGCCGTTTTTCTGGTATTCCTCTGTTTTGAAGCTCTTGAGAAACGCTTCATCAGAATCTGTAGAGTCTTCGGGGTTTTTAAGTGGAAAAACTTTATTGACAGTAGGCCAAGGATTCTTCTCCTCAAAAGAGGAAGAAGCCTTAAGAGCTAACGCATAGTTGTCAACAACAGGCGTGTTTGTTCCACCGCCACCGCTACTACCACCACCGCCGCCGCTACCTCCACAGCCTTCTAGTGCTACAACACACAAAGATAAAGCCATAACAAAAAGAATATTCTTGAACTCTCTCATTTTTGTACTACCTGGTATTAGAAAGCACGCCGATATTGTAGGAGGTAAAAGCTTTCCGGTACCCTATTAGGGACATGGTTTCTTTGTAGTCTCACTCCGAAGGATAGGTGTATCTTCCCTCCTGTCTTCACGACTTGCGTATAAGAGCCATAAAAAAGCTTTTCTCTTCCTTCTGAGGATAGTCTTACATCATGTTGTGACCAACGCAAAGTCCCTAATAGGTCGCCTTTTAAGACCTCCAATTGAGACATCTCTCCCACATAAGAGCTTTTAAGAGGGAAAAGCGCCCCAAGCTCTATACTTCTCTTCCTAGATAAACTCCTTTTAACACTGATGCCCCCACTTTGGCTTCTCCCTTCTTTAAGCCTTAACCAACTGCTCTGAGAACCCTCCCCTCCAGAAAAACTACGCCCCATATAAGCCGCAACATTCATCTCAAATCCCCCAACACGCATTCGCCCCTGTATCCTCCCATACCAAGTCCTCCCTCCATTAGAAAACTCCATAAAGGCTGTCCCCCTCCCTCCTAAAAAGGCTTCCCCTTCTCTCACAATACCAGCTTCCGCATACAAAAAACCACTCCCAAAGGTCTTACGATATCCACTATACACACGATACCCCTCTCTTTCTCCTTGAGCAAACCCTAAGGAAAAATCAGACCCTAATGAAAAAGACCGCTTCTCCTCCAAAAGGTCTCCGTGAGACGCTAAGGCTAATACTCTATCCTCTTCCTCTACAAATTCTCCTCCAATCCCTACACGATAAGGTATCTCTCCTAACACCCCTTCATAAGCCATCTTCCCCTCTTCCTTATTCAACAACAATCTCCCTTTGCCAACTTGCGCCTTTAGTGTGCTGGAAACAGAAGAAAAGAAAGACAACACAGGCTTCTCTTCCCCTCTTGAAACAGAAGACAGAAACGTATCGTTTATGTCTTGTACCCAATATCTATTAGGGTCTCTGAACTTATCAAAAAACAAAATCTGTAAGGGAGTATTGCCCTTGAGCGGTTTCAAAAGAGGTAAGGCACCAAGACTGGGGGCTACACGCACTCCTCCTGCAGAAAGAGAAACCCCAGCGGCCTCATAAGAACTAGAAGTTGTCCCTACAACCGCTTCTTCAAAAGGAACAAGAAGGGCTCTCCAGGGGCTTAAAATCCCTTGTCCGTATATTGTGTCCGATTCAACTGCTTTCTCCCCGATGCCCGCCTTCCCCTGTATTTTATGAGCGCTCTCTAACAGAAGTTGCACAATCTCATTGCCTTCTAATTTGGTATAAGCTTGTCGTAACAACGCTATGACCCCAGTTGTTACAGCTGTCGCCAAAGAAGAGCCTACTATTGTTTTATCTTTGCCGTTAATATAGGATTGAGGCATAGATGTGGTGAAGGCTCCGTGGGCTGTGGTTAAAACAGTGAGGCAAAAGTTTTTCGCACTTCCACAAGGATTGCTGTTTCCTGTGTCATACATTCTTAAGAGAATCTGGCCTGTTGTACTCCTACCCTGTATATAGGGTGGTAGCTTATCGTCAGTGATTAAGGCAGAGGTCTTTTCTTTAAGGAGATTATATCGGTTTTGAACTGAAGTTTCTGTATAGGTGAGAGACTCTCCCGTTGCTAACACAACGGCTTCTGTGATGACTAATCCCCACCCCTTCATCTCTGTCACCGCGCGCCCCGGAAAAGCAGGATTGTCATATCCGTCGTTTCCTGCTGCTATGACAAGGATAATATCTAGCTTTTCTAATGCTGTTGGTACCTTTTCTTCCATCAGGTTTGTCATCACTGTCTGAGTGTTCGAAGATGCCCCATCGAAGTCCAAACTCATACTAAGATTGACCACTTTCACCCCTTGGGATTCCCAGAGATGCAACGCCGGTATGAACTTGTTGCCGTATCCTATTACCCCCCCATTTGTTATGCTGTCGAGTGGGAAGTTATTTGAGGGGTTCGCAATAACAAAGGCCGAAGCCTCATAGGCTACGCCATGCATACCATAGTTCTCTTTCCCGGCAGCAATAAAGGAAAGCATTTGTGTGCCATGGAAGTCGTCATCAAAGTCGTCTGTAAGGGGGAAATCATAAGTCTTAAGTCTAAGATCATCAAGTTGAATGCGTTTACTCGGCTCTATCGACAAGACCACTATTTCGCTATTGCTTAGAAGATATTTTATCCCAAAGCCTTTGGTTCTCGCCTTTAGCGTATCCTTTCCCATAACATTGGGGTCGAAGCCTGTATCCCATATGCCAACAGTGATGCCCTTTCCTGTTATGCCTCGGGCATAGAATTGCCGCAGTTCTAGAAAATCATAAAGAAACCCGTTTTTCAGGTATTCCGTTGTTTTGAAGCTAAGGAGAAACCTTTGATCCGTTAAACGGCTGTGCTTTTTAATTGGAAAAATATCATTGACAGTCTTCTTCTCAGGATTGCTAAGAGCGAGGGCATTTCTGATTTTGCTATCTTCAAAAATACGACCATCAACAACAGCTTTAGCATCATCAATTTTATCGTCATCAACAATCGTCAACAGTTTTATAGCATCAATTTTATCGTCAACAACAGTTTTATCGTCAAAAACACCTTCATCAACAGCTTTAGCATCAACAACTTTATCGTCAACAACAGTTTTATTATCATCAACGGTTTTATCGTCATCAATTGTATCGTCAACAACAGTTTTATCGTCAAAAACACCTTCATCAACAGCTTTAGCATCAACAACTTTATCGTCAACAACAGTTTTATTATCATCAACGGTTTTATCGTCATCAATTGTATCGTCAACAACAGTTTTATCGTCATCAACGTCAACAACAATCGTCAACAGTTTTATAGCCTCAACAACAACAGTTTTATCGTCAAAAACAGGAGCTTTAGCATCAACAACTTTATTGTCAACAACAGCTTTAGTATCATCAATTTTATCGTCAACAACAATCGTCAACAGTTTTATAGCCTCAATTTTATCGTCAACAACAGTTTTATCGTCAAAAACACCTTCATCAACAGCTTTAGCATCAACAACTTTATTGTCAACAACAGCTTTAGTATCATCAATTTTATCGTCAACAACAATCGTCAACAGTTTTATAGCCTCAATTTTATCGTCAACAACAGTTTTATCGTCAAAAACACCTTCATCAACAGCTTTAGCATCAACAACTTTATTGTCAACAACAGCTTTAGTATCATCAATTTTATCGTCAACAACAATCGTCAACAGTTTTATAGCCTCAATTTTATCGTCAACAACAGTTTTATCGTCAAAAACACCTTCATCAACAACTTTAGCATCATCAATTTTATCGTCAACAGTAGCTTTAGCATCAACAGCTTTAGTATCATCAACGGTTTTATCGTCATCAACAATCGTCAACAGTTTTATAGCCTCAACAACTTTATCGTCAACAGGAGGCGGGGTAGGTGGGGTCGGGGGCGTAGTTGTTATTCCACCACCATCAACAACTTTATCGTCAACAGGAGCTTTATCGTCAACAGGAGCTTTATCGTCAACAGGAGCTTTAGTATCATCAATTTTATTGTCAACAGGAGGCGGGGTAGGTGGGGTCGGGGGCGTAGTTGTTCCACTAGTACCCGTACTTGTTGTTCCACTAGTATCACCACCACTGCCACCGCTACTACCACCACCGCCGCTACCCTCCACAGCCTTCTAGTGCTACAACACACAAAGATAAAGCCATAACAAAAAGAATATTCTTGAACTCTCTCATTTTTGTACTACTTGGTATTAGAAAGTGTGCCGATATTGTAAGAGGTAAAAGCTTTCCGGTACCCTATTAGGGACATGGTTTCTTTGTAGTCTCACTCCGAAGGATAGGTGTATCTTCCCTCCTGTCTTCACGACTTGCGTATAAGAGCCATAAAAAAGCTTTTCTCTTCCTTCTGAGGACAATCTTACATCATGTTGTGACCAACGCAAAGTCCCTAATAGGTCGCCTTTTAAGACCTCCAATTGAGACATCTCTCCCACATAAGAGCTTTTAAGAGGGAAAAGCGCCCCAAGCTCTATACTTCTCTTCCTAGATAAACTCCTTTTAACACTGATGCCCCCACTTTGGCTTCTCCCTTCTTTAAGCCTTAACCAACTGCTCCTAGACCCCTCCCCTCCAGAAAAACTACGCCCCATATAAGCCGCAACATTCATCTCAAATCCCCCAACACGCATTCGCCCCTGTATCCTCCCATACCAAGTCCTCCCTCCATTAGAAAACTCCATAAAGGCTGTCCCTCTCCCTCCTAAAAAGGCTTCCCCTTCTCTCACAATGCCAGCTTCCGCATACAAAAACCCACTCCCAAAGGTCTTACGATACCCACTATACACACGATACCCCTCTTTTTCTCCTTGAGCAAACCCTAAATAAAAATCAGACCCTAATGAAAAAGACCGCTTCTCCTCCAAAAGGTCTCCGTGAGACGCTAAGGCTAATACTCTATCTTCTTCCTCTAGTACTTCTCCTCCAATCCCTACACGATAAGGCACCTCTCCTAATACCCCTTCATAAGCCATCTTCTTCTCTTCCTTATTCAACAACAATCTCCCTTTGCCAACTTGCGCCTTTAGTGTGCTGGAAACAGAAGAAAAGAAAGACAACACAGGCTTCTCTTCCCCTCCTGAAACAGAAGACAGAAATGTATCGTTTATGTCTTGTACCCAATATCTATTAGGGTCTCTGAACTTATCAAAAAACAAAATCTGTAAGGGGGTATTGCCCTTGAGCGGTTTCAAAAGAGGTAAGGCACCAAGACTGGGGGCTACACGCACTCCTCCTGCATCAAGAGAAACCCCAGTAGCCTCATAAGAACTAGAAGTTGTCCCCACAACCGTCTTCTTTCCAAAATGATGAAGAAGGGCTCTCCAGGGGCTTAAAATCCCTTGTCCGTATATCTCTTCCTTCCCCGGTATTTTATGAGCGCTCTCTAACATAAGCTTCACAATCTCATAGGCCTTTAAGGCAGGAAAAGCTTCTCGTAACAAAGTTGCTACCCCACTTACTATAGCTGTCGTAGTAGAAGTTCCAGTCAGGGGGCGATTGGTTTTTTCATATTCAAGCATTTTTTTTATTGCTTCTTGCTTAAATACATCTCTAAATCTCGGTAAAGTCCAGTCATAGCACGGAAAACCTATGTATAGAGGGTTGTCGTTTCGCTTTTTTTGACACTCCTTAGTCTCGTCATTGTCCGGTTTCCACCCCCATAAAATGGGGGATTCATCGGGGTTTACGTTTATGATTGTGTCAACGACTGATAGACAAAATTTGTTGGCTTTCCCAGTTCCACATTTATTGGGAGGAGTAACATTAAGTCCAGTTTTCAGCGCATTAGAGACTATTTTCGAGGAATCAAACTCCCCTCCCGGTAAAAGATGATCCAATCCCCTGGAGGCAACAGCAGTGGAGGTAATGGCGTATCCTCCTAGACTTGTTGTTCCATCTGTATCTTTTACCTCAAGCCAGTGTGCTATGTTAGCAGGGCTACCAAGCTCAGAGCTACCCTCGTTGCCTGCACATAACGATAGAACAATATCAAACCTGTCGGGGTCGTTTAGCGGTTTCTTCATATTCTCTTGATAAGCCTTTATCAACTTCTGGTAGCTGCCGACGGGGTTATCGGGGTTAAAATCGTCTGGAAGTTTCGGAGTTGTCTTAGTAGGGCTATACATACTCATATTGAGTACCTTCATGCCCTCTTCGTGAGATTCTGTGAGATGTGCGTAATAGAACTTGTTGGTGTATTCTGTTACTGCAGCGTTCAACTTGTCCTTATCTAATTGACTGAGATATTGGTAAATGTGTCCACCTTGTGCCTTTCTGAGGTCAGAAAAAGACGTTATTGTTGTTGAGGATGAGTTTTCATAAGCCTTTATTTTGTCCCGCCCATCTTTGCTAAAAGTGTTGAAAACTTCGAGAGGGTCCAGCTTGTGAAGTTTTTGAAAATGATGGAGCGTAGCATTGTAGGCTATGCCATGTTGTTTAACATCATCTTTCCCAGCAGCTATAATCATACTCATGTAGGTACCATGTGGTGAGGTACGCTTGTTGTTCTTCTTTAGGATGCCTGTTAATGATTTGTACCCTGTTAATGATAAAGGGAGCCAAGACATCCTCTTTAGTAAGCTATCTATTTTTGAGGTAAAGGCGTCGGCTGTTTCGGCATGCGCTCTGCTGAAGCCACTATCCAGTACGGCAACTTTTATTCCTTTCCCAGTCAAGCCTCTTGCATAGAAATACCGTAAGCCTAGTGCGTCATAAACAGCCCCGCCTGTTTCTTTATACTCCGTTGTTTTGAAGCTATCGATGAACTCTTCATCCGTACCTTTATAGTCTCCTTTTTTAATTTTCAACCCCCCTTCATTGACAGTAGACCAATCCCCCAGCACAGTAGGAGGATTTTCGATAGGAGGATTTTCGATAGGAGTATTTTCGATAGGAGGATTTTCGATAGGAGTATTTTCGATAGGAGGATTTGGGGGCGTAGTTCCACCACCACCACCACCGCCGCCGCTACTACCTCCACAGCCTTCTAGTGCTACAACACACAAAGATAAAGCTATAACAAAAAGGATATTCCTGAACTCTCTCATTTTTTCTGTACTGCCTAGTATTAGAAAGTGTGCCGATATTGTAAGAGGTAAAAGCTTTCCGGTACCCTATTAGGGACATGGTTTCTTTGTAGTCTCACTCCGAAGGATAGGTGTATCTTCCCCCCTGTCTTCACGACTTGCGTATAAGAGCCATAAAAAAGCTTTTCTCTTCCTTCTGAGGATAGTCTTACATCGTGTTGTGACCAACGCAAAGTCCCTAATAGGTCGCCTTTTAAGACCTCCAATTGAGACATCTCTCCCACATAAGAGCTTTTAAGAGGGAAAAGCGCCCCAAGCTCTATACTTCTATCCCTAGATAAACTCCTTTTAACACTGATGCCCCCACTTTGGCTTCTCCCTTCTTTAAGCCTTAACCAACTACTCCTAGACCCCTCTCCTCCAGAAAAACTACGCCCCATATAAGCCGCAACATTCATCTCAAATTCCCCAACGCTCATTCTCCCCTGTATCCTCCCATACCAAGTCCTCCCTCCATTAGAAAACTCCATAAAGGCTGTCCCTCTCCCTCCTAAAAACGCTTCCCCTTCTCTCACAATGCCAGCTTCCGCATACAAAAAACCACTCCCGAATGTCTTACGATATCCACTATACACACGATACCCCTCTTTTTCTCCTTGAGCAAACCCTAAATAAAAATCAGACCCTAATGAAAAAGACCGCTTCTCCTCCAAAAGGTCTCCGTGAGACGCTAAGGCTAATACTCTATCTTCTTCCTCTACAAATTCTCCTCCAATCCCTACACGATAAGGCACCTCTCCTAATACCCCTTCATAAGCCATCTTCTTCTCTTCCTTATTCAACAACAATCTCCCTTTGCCAACTTGTGCCTTTAGTGTGCTGGAAACAGAAGAAAAGAAAGACAACACAGGCTTCTCTTCCCCTCTTGAAACAGAAGACAAAAACGTATCATTTATGTCTTGTACCCAATATCTATTAGGGTCTCTGAACTTATCAAAAAACAAAATCTGTAAGGGGGTATTGCCCTTGAGGGGTTTCAAAAGAGGTAAGGCACCAAGACTGGGGGCTACACGCACTTCTCCTTCATCAAGAGAAACCCCAGTAGCCTCATAAGAACTAGAAGTTGTCCCCACAACCGTCTTCTTTCCAAAATGATGAAGAAGGGCTCTCCAGGGGCTTAAAATCCCTTGTCCGTATATCTCTTCCTTCCCCGGTATTTTATGAGCGCTCTCTAACATAAGCTTCACAATCTCATAGGCCTTTAAGGCAGGAAAAGCTTCTCGTAACAAAGTTGCTACCCCACTTACTACAGCTGTCGTAGCAGAAGTTCCAACCAGGGGGCGATTGGTGGTTTCATGTAAAATCATTTTGTTTATTGCGTCTTGAGAAAATATAGGGTTTTTTTCAGGAAAGATAGGTAAAGTCCAGTCCTCGCACGGCGACTTACCTTCATTACCTGTCCTTGGTTTGTCACTTGCTCGATATTCTTTGCACTTCTCAATGGCAGAGGGCGGTTTCCACCCCCATAAAATGGGGGATTCATCGGGGTTTACGTTTATGATTGTTTCAACGACTGCTAGACAAAATTTTTGGGATTTCCCATTTCCACATTTATTGGGAAAATTCCTATCATATCCAGCCTTTGTTACATCAGAGATTATTTTATTGGGATTAAAAGTCTCTCCCGGTAAAAGATGACGCAATTCCTTGGAGGCAACACTAGTGGAGGTAATGGCGTATCCTCCTAGACTTTTTCCATTATCTTTTACCTCAAGCCAGTGCGCTAAGTTAGCAGGGCTAGCAAGCTCAGAGCTATCCTCGTTGCCTGCACATAACGATAGAACAATATCAAACCTGTCGGGGTCGTTTAGCGGTTTCTTCATATTCTCTTGATAAGCCTTTATCAACTTCTGGTAGCTGCCGACGGGGTTATCGGGGTTAAAATCGTCTGGAAGTTCCCATGTTTCCCACCACTCTCCTGAAGTTTCATACCTCACTATTTTACTAGTAGCCACAAGCATACTCATATTGAGCACCTTCATGCCCTTTTTGTGAGATTCTGTGAGATGTGCGTAATAGAGCTTGTTGGTGTATTCTGTTACTGCAGTGCTCAACTTTTGTTGATCGCCTGAAAAGAGAGAGTTGTAAAGAAGTGAGTTGTTTGCGGTTTTGAGGTTCAAAATAGACGTTATTGTTGTTAAGGATGAGGCTTCATAAGCCTTTATTTTGTCCCGCCCATCTTTGCTAAAAGTTTTGAAAACTTCGAGAGGGTCCAGCTTGTGAAGTTTTTGAAAATGATGGAGCGTAGCATTGTAGGCTATGCCATGTTGTTTAACATCATCTTTCCCAGCAGCTATAATCATACTCATGTAGGTACCATGTGTTGAGGTACGCCTTTTGTTCTTCTTCAGTAGGGACTTCCCTTCTACTGGTTCTTCTACTGGTATAGGGAGCCAAAACATCCTTTCTTTTAAGGTATCTTTTATATCGTCAACGGTATTTCGTTTTTGGTCGGGGCCGTAGAACTGCTTTTTGTTGAAGCCAGAATCCAGTACGGCAACTTTTATTCCTTTCCCAGTCAAGCCTCTTGCATAGAAATACCGTAAGCCTAGTGCGTCATAAACAGCCCCCCCAGTATCTTGATACTCCTTTGTTTTGAAGCTCTCGATGAAGTCTTCATCCGTACCTGTATAGTCTCCTTTTTTAATTTTCAACCCCCCTTTATTGACAGTAGACCAAAAACTCCCCACCACCACAGGAGGCCTAGTAAGAATTGTGGTTGTCGGGGGTGTATATGTTGTTTCACCACCAGTACCACCGCCGCCGCTACCTCCACAGCCTTCTAGTGCTACAACACACAAAGATAAAGCTATAACAAAAAGAATATTCTTGAACTCTCTCATTTTTTCTGTACTGCCTAGTATTAGAAAGTGTGCCGATATTGTAAGAGGTAAAAGCTTTCCGGTACCCTATTAGGGACATGGTTTCTTTGTAGTCTCACTCCGAAGGATAGGTGTATCTTCCCCCCTGTCTTCACGACTTGCGTATAAGAGCCATAAAAAAGCTTTTCTCTTCCTTCTGAGGATAGTCTTACATCATGTTGTGACCAACGCAAAGTCCCTAATAGGTCGCCTTTTAAGACCTCCAATTGAGACATCTCTCCCACATAAGAGCTTTTAAGAGGGAAAAGTACCCCAAGCTCTATACTTCTCTTCCTAGATAAACTCCTTTTAACACTGATGCCCCCACTTTGGCTTCTCCCTTCTTTAAGCCTTAACCAACTGCTCTGAGAACCCTCCCCTCCAGAAAAACTACGCCCCATATAAGCCGCAACATTCATCTCAAATCCCCCAACACGCATTCGCCCCTGTATCCTCCCATACCAAGTCCTCCCTCCATTAGAAAACTCCATAAAGGCTGTACCTCTCCCTCCTAAAAAGGCTTCCCCTTCTCGCACAATACCAGCTTCCCCATACAAAAAACCACTCCCGAATGTCTTACGATATCCACTATACACACGATACCCCTCTCTTTCTCCTTGAGCAAACCCTAAGTAAAAACCAGACCCTAATGAAAAAGACCGCTTCTCCTCCAAAAGGTCTCCGTGAGACGCTAAGGCTAATACTCTATCTTCTTCCTCTAGTACCTCTCCTCCAATCCCTACACGATAAGGCACCTCTCCTAACACCCCTTCATAAGCCATCTTCCCCTCTTCCTTATTCAACAACAATCTCCCTTTACCAACTTCTGCCTTTAGTGTACTGGAAACAGAAGAAAAGAAAGACAACACAGGCTTCTCTTCCCCTCTTGAAGCAGAAGACAGAAATGTATCGTTTATGTCTTGTACCCAATATCTGTTAGGGTCTCTGAACTTATCAAAAAACAAAATCTGTAAGGGAGTATTGCCCTTGAGCGGTTTCAAAAGAGGTAAGGCACCAAGACTAGACGATACACGCACTCCTCCTGCAGAAAGAGAAAACCCAGTAGCCTCATAAGAACTAGAAGTTGTCCCCACAACCGTCTTCAGTCCAAAAGGAAGAAGAAGGGCTCTCCAGGGGCTTAAAATCCCTTGTCCGTATAGACGTTTCTGCGGCATTTTATGAGCGCTCTCTAACATAAGCTTCACAATCGCATAGGCCTTTAATTTAGGAAAAGCTTGTCGTAACAAAGTTGCTACCCCACTTACTACAGCTGTCGTAGCAGAAGTTCCAACCAGGGGGCGATTGGTGGTTTCATATCTAATCATTTTTTTTATTGCTTCTTTAGAAAATATAGGGTTATTTTCAGGAAATCTCGGTAAAATCCAGTCCTCGCACGGATTATCATTACCTGTCTTTGTTTTGTCACTTGCTCGATATGCTTCGCACTTCTCAGAGGCTTTCTCCGGTTTCCACCCCCATAAAATGGGGGATTCATCGGGGTTTACGTTTATGATTGTTTCAACGACTGCTAGACAAAATTTTTGGGATTTCCCCGTTCCACATTTATTGGGAAAATTGGTCTTATATCCAGCGTCTCTCACATTAGAGATTATTTTATTGGGATCAAAAGTCCCTCCCGGTAAAAGATGACCCAATTCCGTGGAGGCGACACTAGTGGAGGTAATGGCGTATCCTCCTAGATGTTCTCCTGTTTTTTCATCTTTTACCTCAAGCCAGTGCGCTATGTTAGCAGGGCTAGCAAGCTGAGGGATACCCTCGTTGCCTGCGCATAACGATAGAACAATATCAAACCTGTCGCGGTCGTTTAGCGGTTTCTTCATATTCTCTTGATAAGTCTTTATCAAGTTCTGGAACCCGCCGACGGGGTTATCGGGGTTAAAATCGTCTGGAAGTTGATACACACCACTTATGTTTTTTATACCAGTAGGAGAAAACATACTCATATTGATCACCTTCATGCCCTTTTCGTGAGGTTCTTTTAGATATGCGTAATAGAGCTTTTTGGTGTATTCTGGTCCCGCTTTTTCCAACTTCTTCTGATCTTCTTGACTGAGTTTTGCGTGCAAGTCGGTTGCGTATCTGAGGCTATAAACAGAAACTATTTCGTGATTATTCTTATTTGGTACTCCAAATGCTTCCACTTGTCGGTTGTATGCGCGCCTTTCGTTCTCCTTGGTTAGTTTTTTCTGCCCATTTTTGCTCAAAATTTTGAAAGGGTCCAGCTTGTGAAGTATTTTAAAATGATAGACCTCAGCATTGTAGGCTATGCCATGTTGTTTAACATCATCTTTCCCAGCAGCTATAATCATACTCATGTAGGTGCCATGTGGTGATGAGGTATGCTTGTTGTTGTCCTTTAGGTTCTTCCCTTCTACTAGTATATCGAGCCAAAACATCCTGGATTGTAAGCTATCTATTTTTGAGGTATCGGCGTCGGCTGTTTCGGCATGCGCTCTGCTGAAGCCTTTATCCAGTACGGCAACTTCCATTCCTTCCCCAGTCAAGCCTCTTGCATAGAAATACCGTAAGCCTAGTGCGTCATAAACAGCCCCGCCTGTTTCTTTATACTCCGTTGTTTTGAAGCTCTCGATAAAGTCTTCATCCGTATCTGTAAGTGGAAAAACATTATTCACATCCTCACCACTACGAGCGCGCCCATAGTTGCTCTTGGCAGCATCAGTTTTTGGCAGTCTTAGGGGCGGGGGTGTATATGTTGTTTCACCACCACCACCACCGCCACCACTACTACCGCCACAGCCTTCTAGTGCAACAACACACAAAGATAAAGCTATAACAAAAAGGATATTCCTGAACTCTCTCATTTTTTCTGTACTGCCTAGTATTAGAAAGCACGCCGATATTGTAGGAGGTAAAAGCTTTCCGGTACCCTATTAGGGACATGGTTTCTTTGTAGTCTCACTCCGAAGGATAGGTGTATCTTCCCTCCTGTCTTCACGACTTGCGTATAAGAGCCATAAAAAAGCTTTTCTCTTCCTTCTGAGGACAATCTTACATCGTGCCGTGACCAACGCAAAGTCCCTAATAGGTCGCCTTTTAAGACCTCCAATTGAGACATCTCTCCCACATAAGAGCTTTTAAGAGGGAAAAGTACCCCAAGCTCTATACTTCTATCCCTTGATAAACTCCTTTTAACACTGATGCCCCCACTTTGGCTTCTCCCTTCTTTAAGCCTTAACCAACTGCTCTGAGAACCCTCCCCTCCAGAAAAACTACGCCCCATATAAGCCGCAACATTCATCTCAAATCCCCCAACACGCATTCGCCCCTGTATCCTCCCATACCAAGTCCTCCCTCCATTAGAAAACTCCATAAAGGCTGTACCTCTCCCTCCTAAAAAGGCTTCCCCTTCTCTCACAATACCAGCTTCCGCATACAAAAAACCACTCCCAAAGGTCTTACGATACCCGCTATACACACGATACCCCTCTCTTTCTCCTTGAGCAAACCCTAAATAAAAATCAGACCCTAATGAAAAAGACCGCTTCTCCTCCAAAAGGTCTCCGTGAGACGCTAAGGCTAATACTCTATCGTCTTCCTCTAGTACCTCTCCTCCAATCCCTACACGATAAGGCACCTCTCCTAATACCCCTTCATAAGCCATCTTCTTCTCTTCCTTATTCAACAACAATCTCCCTTTGCCAACTTGTGCCTTTAGTGTGCTGGAAACAGAAGAAAAGAAAGACAACACAGGCTTCTCTTCCCCTCTTGAAACAGAAGACAGAAACGTATCATTTATGTCTTGTACCCAGTATCTATTAGGGTCTCTGAACTTATCAAAAAACAAAATCTGTAAGGGGGTATTGCCCTTGAGGGGTTTCAAAAGAGGTAAGGCACCAAGACTGGGGGCTACACGCACTTCTCCTTCATCAAGAGAAAACCCAGTAGCCTCATAAGAACTAGAAGTTGTCCCCACAACCGTCTTCTTTCCAAAATGATGAAGAAGGGCTCTCCAGGGGCTTAAAATCCCTTGTCCGTATATCTCTTCCTTCCCCTGTATTTTATGAGCGCTCTCTAACATAAGCTTCACAATCTCATTGCCTTCTAATTTGGTATAAGCTTGTCGTAACAACGCTATGACCCCAGTTGTTATAGCTGTCGCCATAGAAGAGCCTACTATTGTTTCATCTTTGGTAATATCATCTTTGCCCTTAATATAGACTTTAGGCTTATCTACTGCGTCGCTTAAGGCTCCGTGGGCTGTGGTTAAAACAGTGAGGCAAAAGGCTTTCGCACTTCCACAGGGGTTGCTGTTTCCTGTGTCATACATTCTTAAGAGAATCTGGCCTGTTTTATCCTGTATATAGGGTGGTAGCTTATCGTCAGTGATTAAGGCAGAGGTCTTTTCTTTAAGGAGATTATATCGGTTTTGAACTGAAGTTTCTGTATAGGTGCGAGACTTTCCCGTTGCTAACACAACGGCTTCTGTGATGACTAATCCCCACCCGTT
Source organism: Alphaproteobacteria bacterium (assembly GCA_965222575.1). Lineage (GTDB taxonomy): Bacteria > Pseudomonadota > Alphaproteobacteria. The sequence goes on along the minus strand of OZ244958.1, from coordinate 43,819 downwards.
CATCTCTGTCACCGCGCGCCCCGGAAAAGCAGGATTTTCGTCATATCCGTCGTTTCCTGCTGCTATGACAAGGATAATATCTAGGTCTTTTAATGCTTTTGGTACCTTTTTTGTCATCAGGTTTGTCATCACTGTCTGAGTGTTCACCGATGCCCCATCGAAGTCCAAAGTTAGACTAAGATTGACCACTTTCACCCCTTGGGATTCCCAGAGATGCAACGCCGGTATGAACTTGTTGCCGTATCCTATTACCCCTTCTGTTATGCTGTCGAGTGGGAAGTTATTTGAGGGGTTCGCAATAACAAAGGCCGAAGCCTCATAGGCTACGCCATGTATACCATAGCCCTCTTTCCCGGCAGCAATAAAGGAAAGCATTTGTGTGCCATGGTTGGGGGAGGTGTCGTCATCAAAGTCTTCTGTAAGGGGGAAATCATAAGTCTTAAGTCTCTCATCATTAAATGTCAAGACCTGTGGTGGTTTATCTGGTAGTGTCACCACTATTGTTTTATCAGGTCTTAGTCGGTAGTTGTCAGGGTCATTTGATAGCGCAAAGCCTTTGGTTCTGTCCTTTAGTGTATCATCTCCTATCTGTGCGGGGTCGAAGCCTGAATCCCATATACCAATAGTGATGCCCTTTCCTGTTATGCCTCGGGCATAGAATTGCCGCAGGTCTAGAAAATCATAAAGGAAGCCGTTTTTCTTGTATTCGTCTGTTTTGAAGCTATCGATGAAGTCTTCATCAGAATCTGTAGAGCCTTCGGGTTTTTGAAGTGGAAAAACAGCATTCACCTTCTCACCATTAAGAGCGCGCTCATAGTTGCCAGGGGTATTTGTTCCACTAGTACCCGTACTTGTTGTTTCACTAGTATCACCACCACTGCCACCGCTACTACTACCACCACCGCCGCTACCTCCACAGCCTTCTAGTGCTACAACACACAAAGATAAAGCTATAACAAAAAGGGTATTCCTGAACTCTCTCATTTTTGTACTACTTGGTATTAGAAAGCACGCCGATATTGTAAGAGGTAAAAGCTTTCCGGTACCCTATTAGGGACATGGTTTCTTTGTAGTCTCACTCCGAAGGATAGGTGTATCTTCCCTCCTGTCTTCACGACTTGCGTATAAGAGCCATAAAAAAGCTTTTCTCTTCCTTCTGAGGACAATCTTACATCATGTTGTGACCAACGCAAAGTCCCTAATAGGTCGCCTTTTAAGACCTCCAATTGAGACATCTCTCCCACATAAGAGCTTTTAAGAGGGAAAAGCGCCCCAAGCTCTATACTTCTCTTTCTTGATAACCCCCTTTTAATACTGATGCCCCCACTTTGGCTTCTCCCTTCTTTAAGCCTTAACCAACTGCTCCTAGACCCCTCCCCTCCAGAAAAACTACGCCCCATATAAGCCGCAACATTCATCTCAAATCCCCCAACACGCATTCGCCCCTGTATCCTCCCATACCAAGTCCTCCCTCCATTAGAAAACTCCATAAAGGCTGTACCTCTCCCTCCTAAAAAGGCTTCCCCTTCTCTCACAATACCAGCTTCCCCATACAAAAACCCACTCCCGAATGTCTTACGATATCCACTATACACACGATACCCCTCTTTTTCTCCTTGAGCAAACCCTAAGTAAAAACCAGACCCTAATGAAAAAGACCGCTTCTCCTCCAAAAGGTCTCCGTGAGACGCTAAGGCTAATACTCTATCCTCTTCCTCTAGTATTTCTCCTCCAATCCCTACACGATAAGGCACCTCTCCTAACACCCCTTCATAAGCCATTTTCCCCTCTTCCTTATTCAACAACAATCTCCCTTTGTCAACTTCTGCCTTTAGTGTGCTGGAAACAGAAGAAAAGAAAGACAACACAGGCTTCTCTTCCCCTCTTGAAGCAAAAGACAGAAATGTATCGTTTATGTCTTGTACCCAATATCTATTAGGGTCTCTGAACTTATCAAAAAACAAAATCTGTAAGGGAGTATTGCCCTTGAGCGGTTTCAAAAGAGGTAAGGCACCAAGACTGGGGGCTACACGCACTCCTCCTGCAGAAAGAGAAAACCCAGTAGCCTCATAAGAACTAGCAGTTTGCGCGGGAACCGCTGCTTCAAAAGATTGTTTCAGTGCTTCTTTGACACTTAAAATACCCCGTCCGAACTTTGCGCGCCACTGCTCTTTGTCAGCAAGGAGCGTGTCTTTTGGTGGTTTGATAGCAGAATCCAGCAAAAGAGCAACAATCTCATTGCCTTTTAATGTAGGATAAGCCCCCCGTAATAACGCCACTGCTCCGCTTGCAAGAGCGGCACCAGCTCCTGTTACAACAGGAGAGTCATTCGTTTTTCTTTCTGTGATACTATCGCCCTTTTTATCCTGAGCAAGGTAAGCGCGTGGTGATTGAAGCCCCGCGCTGCTTCCGGGGCTTCCGCTTCCAAACCACTGTGTGATGACAGTGAGGCAATACTTCCACTCCTCTCCACAGGCAGCACTGTTGCTACCGCTATAAGAGTGTGAAACCCCATTAATGATGACGTCTGGTGGTTTTCCAAGAAAGATTTTGTCAGTAACATCGGTTTGCTTAATAAATTCTTCCCCATTCTTCCTATCTTTTTTATTGTCTGCTGTGGCTTCTACAATGACTAATCCATATCCTTTCATTCCTGCGCCGTATGCTTTTGTACCCGGATACCAAGGTTCGTTTCGTGAAACCTGTCCTGCCGTCATGACTGTCACAATGTCAGCGTCTTTTAAGGATTTAATCATTGAAGGGGTAAACCAGTCCGGCCCGCCTGCAATAGGAGGCGCATTTTGGTCGTTAAAGCTTATGTTGAGGACTTTTACGCCCTCTTTCACAAATCTTTTTACGACTTTTTCTAGGTCTATTGTCTTTCCAGCATTATCTCTTGTATCTATGTCTCTTGTACCTATTGATAATTTTTGGGCAACAGAAAAGAGGGTTGCGTCGTAGGCTACGCCATGTATGCCTTCATAGTCGCCTCCTCTGTCAATGCTATAATCTTTCCCAGCAGCAATCAGGGCAGCAATCACTGTCCCCCGTAGAAGCGTATCTTTGTCAGACAGTTTGACATCCTTATCGATAGTATCACCATTTTCATTCATGTTTTCTACCGAAACCCCTGTAACTCGGGTTTTTAAGGTATCATGGTGTTTTTCTCTGCTGATTCTGTAATTCAAAGCGCTTTTTGTTATGCCTGAATCCCAGACGCCGATTTTCACAGGCTCCCCTTGAGAGATGCCACTCATATATTTTCCAGTGATATTCCGAGCATAAACTTCCGATAAGCCTAGTACATCATAGACAAATTTGTTGCCTTTATACTCGCGGCTAACTCTAAAGCTTAGGATGTAGTTTTTATCATTTTTATTTGTCCAGTAAGCAGAGTCTTTAAATTCTTTGCTTTTGATGATGGGAAAGCTTGCGATGTCCGCTTCGGTAGGACGTTGTATCTGAAATTTTACCGCTGCCGCTGCTGCCCTAGTGCGCGTCACAAGAGCTGCGAATTTTTTCTCCTCGACTTCCTCCGGAGTATCTTGGACAAGGGGGGGGTCAGAGTCAGGGATGGTCACAACAGGAGGGGTTTGGATAGGGGGAATAGGAGGGCTAGGGTTCTGGACAAGAGTGTTACCGCCAGAGTCGTCTTCACCAGTACCAGTCGTTTGGTTAACTTGGCCGCCACCACCACCACTGCTACCGCCACCACCACTACCTCCACAGCCTACTAATAGAGGGAGAAAGCAGACTAGAGGGAGTGTCCACAAGAATTTTTTCATGGTATGTGTTTGCTTCAGTTTACTAGAAGGCAACGGGTCTTGGAATTATAACAAAAATATTATGGATTTTCAAGTGTTTTTTTAATAACCGGTAAAGACATTTACTGTTTTATTTGCATGCCGATGAGGATTCTGAATGGTCTTTTTGCGTAGCCGAGAGGGGTGGCGTGTTGGGTTGGTGCTGAGAAGGATGAGAAGAGTTCTAGTTGTTTGCTGAGAGAGAGTCCGGCTTGTAAAGAGAGGGCTATGCTAGCGGGGCGGGTGATGAGGATGGGGGCGGCGGCGGAGGCGGAGGAGGCGGAGGCGGCGGAGGAGGCACTGAAGTCCTGTTGCAGGGAACGTCCGCTGTAGGTCGTGTTGACACTGATGCGAAAATTCTTGGCGAGTAACAAAGAGAGCTGCACAGAAGCGGTATGTGTGGGGCGTCGTGTTTCGGGCTTTCCGTGGGCGTCTGTTGCCTTGAGATAGGTATAGGAGGCTCTGAGAGAAAAGAGGGTTGACGATGTTGTCTCAAAGGTCATCTCGAGGCCTGTGCGGAGACTCTTTTGCGTGAGGTTCTGTACAGATTGGCCGTATCCTTTGATTTCGTTGGTGAGTACGCTCTTGAAGATGGTGAGGTCAATGAAGGTAGCGTTGCCCCAGAGAAAGAGTGTAAGCCCGGTATCTCCCCCCAGTGTTTTTTCTGGTTTCAGTGAGGAATTGCCCATAAATTCCCCTGGGATAAAGCCGAATTGTTCAAAGAAGGTTGGTGGCACTTGCCCTTGCCCTATGGAGCCATGAAGGCGTAGGAAGGAAGGGATGATATCGTAGGAACTAGCTATAGACCATCCGGTGGCATTTTGGAATCGGTCATTGTCTTCAAGTCGGAGACTAGTGCGTAGACGAAAGGTCTTTGTGATATGTCCTTGATATCCTAAAATGAGACTGCGTTGCGTGCGACTTTTGGGGGTTTTCCCTGCGTAAGAATTCGCAAATGTTTCCACCTTGTAGGCTAGTGTAGCCTTTATTGTCTGGTGTGTCCCCTCTTTGTAGGAGACTTGATACTGGGCAAGAGCCACTGTATCTGTAGAGCTTGCGGTGGTGGTGCTTTTGTATGTTGAAGTCTCTCGAAACAGAGAGAAGTTTGGTGTGTGGACGAGGTTTCCCTGTTGGTATGTTCCGCTCACGCGAAATCCCCCGAGTTGCGTGTTGGAGGTATAAGGGGCTTCTTTGACATAGCACGCTGTGGAGCCGCAGCCGGGGGAGATGTTATCAAACTCACTGGTTATGTTGGCATAGAGCATATTAGCAGACACTAAGAGAGAGGATTGTAGTGCATGTGTTGTATTCAGAGACAGCGCAAAATGTCTAGCGCCATCTTTTTGCCCATTCAGGTCAAGAGAAGCATCCCAGCCCTGGTCTTGTTGGTATGATAAGCGACTTTGGACTGTTGTTGTATCGGTGGCGTTTTCAAGATGGAGAGACAAAGAGGTTGTATGACCAGCTCGTACTGTGAGGACAGAGTCTTTGGTAGAAAATGCCTTGTTGTATGTGTAGATATGAATAGCTCCTGCTGCCGCACCGGAAAGGTCTCCTTGGGGTCCGCGTGTGATTATGATGCGTTCAATTTGGTTACTAGGGATTTTAGACAAGTCTGGGCTACCGGAAAATCTTGGAATCTCTATGTCATTGATGAAGAGGGCAAAATGGTTTGATTCCGCCCCGCGTATCCAAACGGAGCTCAGTCCCCCTATGCTACCGCTTTGTCCTATGTTGAGGCCGGGAACATTTTGTAAGGCATCTGTGAAGGTTGAGATGTATTGGTGTTTGAGTTGCTCTTCTGTGATGGTTGTGAAGCGAGAACCGAAGGCATTGTCTTGTAAGTCTTTAGGGACGAAAATGGAGAGATGGAGAGGTTTTGTCAGTGCCATAGGCAGGTAAGAAAAGCAAAGAGATAGTATAGTCCCAATGGGTACCCATTTCTTCATATGCACACCTAATCTTATTCTCTAGCCAACGGGATGGGGCAGATTTGTTGTACATCACCTGAACGTTGACGTTCCTGTACGCTTCCCGTGTAGCAGGTACGATGATGGCGTAGAGGCAGGTTTCCTGGCTTGCGAGTTGTACGCTTCACAGTCTTCCTTCCCAACCGCGTACGCTTTGCGGTCAGTGGGTACTTTGACTATGAGGCTCGTCGCCTACAGTTGCGGGAGCAGCGATGGTTTTGGAGGAATTCCGCACCATACTTCCCTTTTTACGGCTTGTGAAAAACCGTCACCTCTAGCACTAGTTTCTATAGAAGAAATTTAAGGAGAAGTCAAGACGAAAAGTCTTTCTAGTCCTCTCTTTAGAGATTTGCATTTTTCTACACAATTGTGTATACTTAGGGTCAATATGGAGAGTAACAATGAAGCCAACCCCCCTTAAAGAGAAAATCTCAAGGAAACCCCATAGCCCTCCTCGCCCTGATCGCAAGACCAATCAAGAGCTGGTCAAAGAGATTATGCGCCGAGATCATGAGGCTCTGAAAAGACTTGCTAAGCGTTGATATATCTTGACCATCCAATGGATTGATAAAGATACAGTCCTTGATGCCTATCATCAGCAAATGGCTAAATATGGCGGTGGGCTTTCTGGTCTGCGGGATGAAGGATTACTCATCTCTGCCATAGAACGCCCTAAGAATCTTCATTATTATCAAGGCATTGATGATATTGTAGTGCTTGCTACTTGTTATGCGTGCAGTCTCATTCAAAACCATCCCTTCCTAGATGGAAACAAACGCATAGGCTGGATTACATGTGCCCTTTTTCTGCTGGAGAATCAGGTGAGGATCATAAATGCAAAAATATATTTTTTGGAACAACAAAGGGGGTACTTATAGAAGCAAAGAGAATGGGTAGGAGGCAAGAAACCGGCTTACAGAAGACATAGAAAACGTGTGTGTTGGGATTGCCGATCATAGTGTGACAGAAGAGGAATTTATAGACTGGATACACCGCCATGTGTCTAGCGCTTAAGAGACATCACAGCAATGCGCTATCTATAAGTCTTTGCTGTCTATACTCTCTTGAGTGAGAATACTGATATTGAATCTTGAAAAAGTTGCTTTGACAAAGCTGCACAGATATGTCACTCTATTGTTAATTCCCCTTGTAGCTTCGGCTGCGAGGCCAGAGGCTTACCCTTCGTGGTAAGCCTCTTTTTTTTGAGTAGAGAAAAGTATCTTCTCTTAAATAACTACCAATAGTGTTCTTCAGGGTTGCTGTGAGCATGGGGTATGTGCTGTAATCTCCAGCAAGTTCTCCCCATCAATTTTTCCACCGCTCCTAATAGTTTCCTCTTGAGATTTGTATCTCAGAAGTATTAAAGTGTACAATAATACTGACAATTAAAAATTGAAAAGCGTTTATGCTATTTTTAGCTCACTTGAAAGATAAAAGGGAACATAAGCTCGAGGAACATCTCCTTAGAGTTGCTCAATTGGCGGAACAATTTGCCGGAGAAAAAATAGGAAAGCAATGGGCTTATCTGGCAGGGCTATGGCACGATTTTGGGAAATATCGTCGTCCCTTTCAATGCTATCTTCGAGGAAAAGTAAAAAAATCCAATGACACACACCATGCCTCCACTGGCGCACTATACGCTCATCAAGAACTTGGAGAATGCTTTGGAAAAATCCTTGCCTATATAATTGCTGGACACCATGCCGGATTACCTGATTATGTTTGTGGAAATGGACGAAGTCTAACGGAGATTTTTGACGAAGACAAAAAATTCCTAACACAAGCACTAGAGCAAGCACCAGAAAACATTAAAAAGAATAGCAATAGTACGCCTACCCTTCCCGAGGATGTAAAGAAGTGTGAGGAGCTACATGTATGGATACGCATGGTATTTTCTTGTCTTGTGGATGCCGATTATCTTGATACGGAAGAATTTATGAATAAAGAGCAGTCACATAAGCGCGAAACCTCTGTGAAAATGGAGGAGATGTCTGAGTGCTTTACGGGCTATATGGAGCGTTTGACAGATAAAACGACGCCTATCAATTGCATGCGTTCAAAAATCTTAGAGCAATGCCAAGCCTCTGGGCACAAGCCCCCCGGTGTATTCACACTAACGGTTCCTACGGGTGGCGGCAAGACCTTGTCGAGTTTAGGATTTGCCTTAGAACACGCAATCAAACACAAAAAATCCAGAATCATCTATGCCATTCCTTATACAAGTATTATAGAGCAAACAGCCGATACCTTTCGGAAGGTCTTTGCTCGGCTGAAAGATGAAAACATTATTCTGGAGCACCATAGCAATATGGACCCGGATAAAAAGGAGGAGGAGAGACCGGGCTCTGTGGAGCATTGGGTGCGGTTAGCTGCTGAAAATTGGGATGCTCCTTTAATCATTACCACAACAGTACAGCTCTTTGAATCCCTTTATGCTGCCCGTCCTAGTCGGTGCCGAAAACTGCACAACCTTGTTGATAGTATTATTGTTCTCGATGAATGGCAATTGTTGCCCTTAGAGCACCAAAACCCTATTCGGCATATAATAAGAGTGCTTCAAGAGAGCTATGGGGTGACGTTTTTGTTGTCTACTGCAACGCCTCTTAATTTTGACAAGCACACTGATTTCCTAGGGAGAGAAAAGCTAGAGAAAATCTTGACGAAAGAGATACTTCAAGCCCCTGAAGAATACTACGAAAAACTTAGTCGCGTTCGGTATCATTTTCCGAATCAGAAAGAGTTGTGTAAAGAATCTTCATGGGAAGATATTTGTCCGCGGATATTGGAGCATGAAAGCGGTTTGTGTGTTGTTCATAAGCGTAAAGAGGCCTTAGAGCTATTTCAGTTGGTCTCTTGCAAGAGACCAACTGAAGAAGTGTATCATTTATCCACATTGATGTGTGCGCAGCATCGCTCTGAGGTTATTGAGACAATTCGTCAGCGCTTAGAGAGAAGAGAGCCAACTTGGGTCATTAGTACTAATCTTATTGAGGCTGGGGTTGATTTAGATTTTCCTGTTGTGTTTCGTGCTTTAGCGGGATTGGACTCTATTGTTCAGGCCGCTGGCCGTTGTAATCGGGAAGGGAAACTCGAAAAAGGGGATGTGTATGTTTTTCCGTCTGAGCCTCCAAAAGGAAGGCTTAAGGATGGCAAAAATGTTATGATATCTCTTTGTTCACGAGAAGACTTTGATATCAATAATCTGGAGACCCCGGAACTATGTCAACAATATTTTGAGTGTTTATTTAGAAGGAGCAACCGCAAAGAAGACGCTTTTGATACATCTAAAATGGAGGAGAAACTGCAAAGAGATGCTGCCCAAGGGACATTTCAATTTCGCACAGCAGGCAAGGACTTTCAGTTCATTGAGGATAAAACGACTTCGGTTTTTGTTCCCTATAATAAAGAGGCTGAAAAGGCGCTTTACGCACTTAAACATCAAGTGCGTGAAGAAAAGCCTCTGGGGTTTATCCTACGAAGACTCCAGCGTTACACCGTTGGACTCTATCCAAAAGAATTATTGAAATTGAAAGCAATAAAAATGGTTGAAGAAATTGGAGATAATCTCTATTATAAAGTCTTAAAAGGTGTTTATAAGGACAAGACAGGCATAACATGGGAGTTGTCTGTTGAAGATACTGTTCTTTGAGAGAAGATAGGAAAGGATGAGCAAGGAATTTTGTTTGCATGTAGAAGGGGATTTTGCCTGTTTTACGCGCCCGGAGATGAAGGTTGAGCGGGTATCTTACGATGTGATAACGCCGTCGGCGGCCCGTGCTATTTTTGATGCGATTTTCTGGAAGCCGGGGATTTTTTGGCAAATCACGCGCATTGAGGTGTTAAAACCCATCAAGTGGATGAATCTGAGACGAAATGAGCTTAAGGGCATCAGGGTATCTAAACAATCTTCTCCCAAATACATTGAGGACAACCGCCAGCAACGTGCAGGGCTCTTTTTACGTGATGTTGCCTATAGACTCCATGGGTGTCTCAAAGCCTCTCAAGAGTGTTCTGGGGAGAACTATCGTAAGTCTGTAGAGATGTTCACGCGCCGTGCGCGCAAGGGTCAATGTTTTAATCAGCCCTATTTAGGGACGCGAGAGTTTTCCTGTTCCTTCCGTCTCATGGAAGAATCAGCACCCGAAAAGACCATAGAGGAAACACGGGATTTAGGATGGATGCTCTATGACATGGATTTTCCTGACCCCAAGAATCCCAATAAGGCCGATCCAAGATTTTTTCATGCAAAAATGGAAAACGGGACAATAAAACTCCCCCAGTGGCATAGTCAAGAGATACGTCCTTCTTCTGAAAGTACGCCATGGGAAAGAGTATGGAAATAACATGATTTTACAGGCTTTACACACATACTATCAACGCAAACGAAATCTTCTTCCACTCCATCTTGTGGAGCAAAAGAATGTCCTAGAAGTCGTACTCAATGAACAGGCAGAAATCGTTAATCTTACTTACGATAAAGAGAATGAATACACTGTGCCACTAAGAGTGAAGAAAAGCAATAACATATTGCCGAATTTGCTTTGCGATAACCCTACATATGTGTTGGGTGTCAATGATGATAAAAAGAATGTGGACGAAAAGCACAAAGCCTTTATAGAAAAACAAAAAGAGTTTGCTGCATGTATTGAAAATGAGAAAAGGAAGGAATGCCTTGATATTGTACTGAGATTCTTAAAGAACAGTCCTCTAGAAGCGGTTAAAAATGCCCCCTCTTTTAAGGAAGAATATGAGAAGGCTGGCAATGTTACTTTCAGAATAGGCGGGGAGTTAATATCTGATATCATATTCAAAGAGCCCCTCGAAGAGGGGATCAAAGACTTTGTCTTCGACTTTGTCTCGGCGGAGGATAATTCTGACGGAGCACAGATGATCTGTTTGCTAACGGGAGAGTCGTGTGACCCTACAAGATTGCATAAGTCCATCAAGAATGTGAGTGGAGCAAACACCTCGGGGGCAAATATTGTCTCTTTCAATGAGGATGTTTTTTGCTCCTATGGTCAGGAACAGGGACGCAATGCTCCCGTTAGTCGGGAGGCTACCCTTTCCTATGTTTCTGCTCTTAGCGACTTGCTTCGGAAAGGGAGCGATCTTAAATATAAGGTTGGTGATACGACCACAGTGTTCTGGTTGAAAGAAGCAGATGATGACGCTGAAAAGTTTGCAACAGCATTATTTGGCGTAAAAGACGTAAAAGAAGAAAAAGAAAGAAGTCAGAAAGAGGATACCCCCCCTGATAAGTATACGGAGGTAGTTAAAGCTCTTTTAGAATCAATAAACAGTGGAAAATTTAGTAGAGATGAAGGAAAAAATAGCTACCATCTTCTAGGGTTATCACCAAATGCAGCCCGTATTTCCATTCGCTTTTGGTTTACAGGGACAGTGGAAGACCTCAGTAAGAAATATCAACAATACTTTGAAGAATTAAAGATTGTAGTTCCTCCGTATGCGAACGAATATAAACCGCTAAATCTCCTTCTGAAAAGTATTGCTGTACAGGAAGACTGGAAAAATATTCCTCCGAAGATGGGAGGAGAGATGATGCGGAGTATTCTTACTGGCACTCCCTATCCTTATACAGTGTTAAGTGCGGCAGTTGCCCGCTGTAAAAACCCGGAGGCAAATGTTAACCACACGCGTGCCTCCCTTATCAAGGCTTGGCTTAATCGTAACAAAAATGAGGACTTAAAAATGAGTTTAGACAAAGAAAACAATAATACAGCATATTGTCTTGGGCGTGCTTTTGCCGTGCTGGAAAAAATCCAAAAGGACGCCAATCCTGGCATTGGAAGTACTATCACAGATCGATATTACTCTAAGGCCTCTTCTCATCCAGCGACTGTTTTTCCTGTATTAGATAAACTCGCAAAGTACCATTTAGGAAAGTTAGAAACGGGTTTCAAAATCCATTATGAGAAGCTTTTGTGTGAAATTTTTTATAAAATTGGAGGAAAAGAGTGCATTCCTAAGACCCTATCCCTAGAGAATCAGGGGCGCTTTATGATTGGCTATTACCACCAATTACAGGACCTTTACACTAAGAAGTCTAATGAAGAAAAACTTAATAACGAAGGAGAATAACTATGAATAACCCACTTGAGAATCGCTATGATTTTGTCTATCTATTTGATGTGAAAGATGGCAATCCTAATGGGGACCCGGATGCGGGGAATCTCCCCCGATTTGACCCAGAAACGGGGCATGGTCTTGTAACTGATGTGTGCTTAAAAAGAAAAGTGCGCAACTATGTCGATATAAAAAATAAGGGGGAAGGATACGATATTTACATCAAGTCCAGAGAAGGAAAGGTACTCAATGATTTGCATTTAGAGGCCCGTGAAGCAAACGGAATCCAAGAAGATAAGAATAGCAAGCACAAAAAACTTCCAAAAGGGGAGGATAAAGCAAAAGCTCTGACGAAATGGATGTGTGACACGTATTATGATATTCGCACATTTGGAGCGGTCATGAGTACAGAGGTAAATTGTGGTGTGGTGCGAGGTCCGATTCAGCTGACATTTTCTCGTTCCATTGATCCAATTGTGTACCATGATCATACCATTACAAGAATGGCCGCAACAAAAGAAAGTGATAAAGAAAAAGGGCAAACCATGGGTCGTAAATCGACAGTTCCTTATGGGTTGTATCAATGTTATGGATTTATATCAGCCCATCTTGCTGAGAAAACTGGCTTTAGCGCAGAAGATTTAGAGTTGTTTTTTGAGGCATTGAAGAACATGTTTGAACATGATCGCTCGGCAGCGCGGGGCTTGATGACTCCCCGTGGTCTTTATGTCTTCAAGCATGATTCCAAACTAGGGCGTGCGGCAGCTTATGATCTCTTTCAGAAGGTAGAAATAAAGAAAGCGGTCGGTGATGTCTGTCGTGATTTTAGTGACTATAAAGTTACCGCAGAGGAAGAGATGCCAGAAGGTGTTGAGCTTGATAAGCGTATAGGATAGTGTATGGAGGTTTTCTTCTAGGGGTTGCGTTTTGTGTATGAGCCGATACCAATTTCTGCGCTTCAACACTATGTCTTTTGTCCACGGCAGTGTGCGTACATACATAGTGAGCAGCTTTGGTTCGATAATGCGTTGAGTGCTGAAGGCAAGCTGTTGCATGAACGTGTTCATAGCCAAGAGGCAGAATCTCGTGGGAAGCTACGGACAGAGCGTGGTGTCCGCGTGTTTTCGGAAAAGCTAAGGATAGCAGGTGTTCTCGATCTTCTGGAAATAGATATCGCCTTGTCTACTGTTATCCCTATTGAGTATAAACGGGGTAAGCCTAAGGCAAATGATAGTGACCGCGTTCAGCTATGTGCCCAGGCATTGTGTCTTGAAGAAATGAGAGGTACCCATATTCCTAGAGCTTTTATTTGGTATTGGCAAGTGAGAAAAAGAGAAAAAATCGAGTTGGATGATCAACTACGTTCATTCACAATAAAAACGATTGAAGCAACAAGGGAGTTGCTACATTCTGGGAGACTTCCTAAAGCGGTGTACAAAACGTCTTGTAAGGCGTGTTCTTTTTTTGATTACTGTTCTCCTAGGGCAAGAGACTGTAGTGTGGCGTATACAGCAAAGCTTTTTCAAGATGAAGACCTTTCTCAATAGCCTATATATCACGACGGAGGGGAGTTACCTACACAAGGAGCGCGAGACATTGGTCATTGACATTGAGGGAAAAAAAGCGCATCAATTACCGTTACATGCTATTGAGCATATTATCTGTTTTGGTCATATCATGGTGTCTCCGGCGTTAATGGGGATGTGCGGAGAAAGAGGTGTTGGTCTTTCCTTTTTTACAGAATATGGGAAATTTCAAGCGCGCCTCCAAGGTCGTGAAAGAGGGAATGTGTTATTGAGGCGTTCACAATATCGTGCTGCCGATAAATCACCCCATATACTAGCGCGTTTAGTGATAGCATCAAAGATTATGAATGCGCGTCAAACACTATTGCGTCATCAACGCAATCATGGTCAGTCGGAAGGGATAGCACAAGTCATTGGAAGTTTGAGTATTTCCCTAAGACGGTTGGAGCATACGGAGAATTTAGAAAAAATAAGGGGGCTTGAAGGGGAAGCTGCGGCGTGCTATTTTTCAGTGTTTGATCAATTGATTATTGTTGAAGGTTTTGAATTCAAAGGGCGTGTAAAATATCCCCCTAGGGATCCTGTGAATGCGATGCTTTCTTTTGCCTATACCTTGTTAACCTATGAGGTAGCCTCTTCTTTGCAAGGAGTAGGTTTAGACCCTTACGTTGGTTGTTTACATAGGGATCGTCCTGGTCGAGTAAGTTTAGCACTTGATATACTGGAAGAGATGCGGAGTTGGTGGTGTGATCGGTTTGTATTGACTCTCATGAATCGGAAGCAGATGCAATTGGATGATTTTGTATTGGAGGGCAGTGGAGCGGTTCGTATGAGAGATAAAGCTAAGAAACGATTTCTGACAGAGTGGCAGAAGCGCAAACAAAAAGTGATAACACACGGCTATCTTGGTAAGAAGATACCGATAGGGTTGATTCCGCACATTCAAGCGCGATTATTAGCGCGTTATTTCAGGGAAGATATAGAAATTTATCCGCCATTTACAGCAAAATGATGTTATTGATTACCTATGATGTTAATGTGGAAAGCTCTGGTGGGAGGAAGAGATTAAGAGATATCAGTAAGACCTGTCTTGATTACGGGATGCGGGTTCAGAATTCGGTATTTGAGTGTGAGATTAGCCCTTTTCAATGGGTAGAATTGAAAGGGAAGTTATTAGATATTCATGATTCTGGAAAAGATAGTTTGAGGTTTTATTATCTTGGGTCAAATTGGCAAAGAAGAGTAGAGCATTATGGGGCAAAACCTGGTCGTGATATATTAAGGGATCCGTTGGTATTATAGGGTCGCTAATTGTTTGTTCTCATGTGGAGGAGGGGGGGATAGCGCATTTATGAGGGGGTTGATTTTTGTGGATTTTTAGCTAGTGAGGGGTTTTAGGGAGGGGAAAGAGTCTTAGGATATTGAGTGGTTAGCGGGTTTACAGGTATTGTTGCAGGAAATTGAATGAGTTAGAATGGGGGAGTCGCGCCCCTTGTGGGCGCGTGGATTGAAACGTTTATTAGGATGGGGTTTGAAGAGTAAATCTTCGTCGCGCCCCTTGTGGGCGCGTGGATTGAAACCCGAAATTGAACGGAACGCTCTTAAAGGTATAATTGTCGCGCCCCTTGTGGGCGCGTGGATTGAAACTGCGTAACTCTTGAAGCTGTGCTTTGTACTGCCGGTCGCGCCCCTTGTGGGCGCGTGGATTGAAACTGTAAGCTTTGAATGTTGATGTCGCGCCCCTTGTGGGCGCTTTGAAACTTATCTCAAAGAGCCATTATTCTTTTAGGGGTCGCGCCCCTTGTGGGCGCGTGGATTGAAACTGTAAGCTTCAAATCCTTTTACTGAGGGCTTGGTCGCGCCCCTTGTGGGCGCGTGGATTGAAACAGGCAATTCCTTGCCAAGCGCTACCCATTTCAAAGTCGCGCCCCTTGTGGGCGCGTGGATTGAAACATAAAGTAGCTACCAACGGAGACTATGCCCCCATGTGTCGCGCCCCTTGTGGGCGCGTGGATTGAAACAAGACCCTTAGACAAAATCCTTAAGGATGCGTAAGATCAAAGTCGCGCCCCTTGTGGGCGCGTGGATTGAAACAATTGTGCTGATTGAAGGAGTATAATGATGGGTCGTCGCGCCCCTTGTGGGCGCGTGGATTGAAACTCATAAATAAATAAATCTCTTTAATCCGTCGCGCCCCTTGTGGGCGCGTGGATTGAAACAATAAGCCTTTTTGGACAGTATCAAGCAATGTCGCGCCCCTTGTGGGCGCGTGGATTGAAACATTAATCTAGTCATATTGTATAAGTCACGGACTTTAGAAGTCGCGCCCCTTGTGGGCGCGTGGATTGAAACTCTGACTTCGCATAGGCAAGGTTAAAGGAGTCATTTGGTCGCGCCCCTTGTGGGCGCGTGGATTGAAACTTTACCATAATGCTACAAAAGGGCTTGCCAAAGCTTAAGTCGCGCCCCTTGTGGGCGCGTGGATTGAAACGATTTTGGCAGGGAAAGTAGATTTAAGCCAGCCTTAATGGTCGCGCCCCTTGTGGGCGCGTGGATTGAAACCCCCAGTTGATTCTGGGATTTTATTGCTGAAGGCGTCGCGCCCCTTGTGGGCGCGTGGATTGAAACACATCGGTATGCTTGCAAGTGCTAGCATTGATTATGGTCGCGCCCCTTGTGGGCGCGTGGATTGAAACTTATTTCCTGGTAACTTTCTTCATAACGCCGTATAGGTAGGTCGCGCCCCTTGTGGGCGCGTGGATTGAAACTGATGGGCAAAATCCCGTCCGTTGATCTATCGTCGCGCCCCTTGTGGGCGCGTGGATTGAAACGCAATTAAAAAGTGTCGCGCCCCTTGTGGGCGCGTGGATTGAAACACTCGTGACAATGCCGTGGCGTAAGCCGCTTCTAAAGTCGCGCCCCTTGTGGGCGCGTGGATTGAAACTGCGTTTTCCAACTTGGCAAGATACTCAACCCAGTGCCTTTCGTCGCGCCCCTTGTGGGCGCGTGGATTGAAACAGTCAAGCCTAATGGAAATAAGCAGGCGTTAATGTGCAAGGTCGCGCCCCTTGTGGGCGCGTGGATTGAAACTGTGCGAAGGGCGTGGACAATTAAAGGCAAATAAAGTCGCGCCCCTTGTGGGCGCGTGGATTGAAACGGTCTTCTAAGGCATTGCGCGCCCACCGCCCAATCTTGTTGGTCGCGCCCCTTGTGGGCGCGTGGATTGAAACTACACTCTCAAAGGCGTATTGCAGTCCATAAGACTGCTCAAAGTCGCGCCCCTTGTGGGCGCGTGGATTGAAACATAGTTGTCTAAGGGATAATCGGCCTCAGTACTCTGATACGTCGCGCCCCTTGTGGGCGCGTGGATTGAAACGGTCTGATACAGGATCTTGTTGCCCTTGAAAGCGCTCCCCATGTCGCGCCCCTTGTGGGCGCGTGGTCAGGGGGGGGGAAGCAACTAAGCGCATATGCCTTTCCGGTCGCGCCCCTTGTGGGCGCGTGGGGATATCAGGGGGGTTTAAGCGCGCGCCCACAAGGGGTCGCGCCCCTTGTGGGCGCGTGGATTGAAACAGGGTAATGGTTTCAATCCACGCGCCCCGTAAGGGGCGCGATGGATTGAAGAGCTTTTTACCTCAAAATAGTCGCGCCCCTCGCGGGCCCGGGGATTAACAACCCTGCCTTTGACAATATCCAAAAAAAAAAGAGGTGCTCAGGGGCGGAATCGAACCACCGACACGAGGATTTTCAGTCCTCTGCTCTACCGACTGAGCTACCTGAGCTTTTATACAAGGTAAAAAATTCTCTGCCCCTTGTCCATAAACCTCAAGATCTTTTTCTCTCCAACGGGTGCACTAGTATCGTGTGAAGCCTCTGATCTTGAACCCTTAATACCTCAAATTTTAACCCTTCCAACATCATACTATCCCCAGAAGATGGCATCTTCTGAAAAGCGTTCAGTAAAAGTCCCGCAATCGTCGGGGCATTATCTTCCGGTAACTCCCAATCAAATTGCCGGTTAATGTCCCGCACTGAAGTATCCCCATGTATAATGTGGCTGCCATCTGGAAACGAACGAGTCTTCACTTCCGGGATGTCATACTCATCCTCAATGTCCCCTATGATTTCCTCTAAAATGTCTTCTAATGTCACAAGACCTTGTAACGAACCATACTCATCTACCACAAGAGCTAAATGAGAACGCTTCTTGCGAAACCCCCTTAAAACCTCACGCGAGGTCGTATGCTCAGAAATAAACCATGGCTCTTTCATCAGAGCCTTAAGGGACGACGAAGTCTTTTTCTGAGGAACTCGATGGGGCACAGATAGACCATTGTAAGTCCCTACTTGAAGAATATCCCGTGCTAGAACAACACCCACTACATTATCAATCTCTCCGTCTACTACTGGAAATCGACTAAAAGGCTGCTCCTTGAGAAAAATCAGAACCTCGTCCCAAGGCGTGCACAGTTCCAATGATTGTATATTCGTGCGGTGTACCATAATGTCTTCAGCCTTGATGTCGTCTAGGTCTAATATAGCGTCAATCATGTTTTTGTCTGTTTTTGAGAGAGTCCCTTGTAAGGCATATAGCTGTAGATTGCCTTTCAGTTCTTCTCCTGTGGCGGTTTTTGTATGCGTTGACATTGGGATTTTCAGAAGGTTGAGAATGCCGCTAATGACATTATGAAGCGTTTGGCTGATAGGAGAGAAAAGTATCAGAAAAAACCGGAGAATAGGGGCTACAAGTAAAGCCACTGCTTCCCTTTGGCGCAAGGCCAGACTTTTAGGTAAAACTTCCGCAAACATGAAAATAATCAATGTGATAAAAAGAGTCGCCCCGAAGAGAATGCTTTGTCGTGATAACCCTAGCGGTTCAAGAGCGTTCAGTAAAAAATAGGTGGCAGTGGAGGAAACCGCAACATTGGCGAGATTATTGCCAAATAAAATCCCGCCCATAAGACGCTCATTGTTCTTCGTTAACGCCGTGACAATCTTTGCACGCTTGTTGTTAGCCTTAGCTAATGTGTGCATGCGCGCCCTGGAAGAGGCTATGAGAGCTGTTTCAGAACCAGAAAAAAAGGCCGATAAAGTCAAAAAAAGCAGACTTGCTACTATAAAAAGAATCATCAAAGACAAACCATATGGTTAGACCAACAGACAGTCATTGACAACAACTATATAGACAACCATTTTGATTGTATGACGGGGGATCGCTCCTTGTTGTTTTGTTCCTGTAGAAATTATAATACAGGAAAATCCTCTTGTTGACAAGGCATTCCTGATTCTCAAGGCTATCACGTCCTAAAAGCTTGGTATTGCCTACCCGTTGATGACAAGACCATCGTGAAGGAGTGGGCGCTAGTAAAGAGCTGGGGTTATTCGGAGGGGATATCTTTTACCATTTCTTGTACATCGATGATAGGCCCCATACGGAGGGCTTCATCGGCCATTCTCTCAAATTCCTCCAGGGCCTTATCCATGGGCCCCATACGGAGGGATTCCTCTTTCATTCTGTTATATTCCTCGTTCATTCTGTTATATTCCTCCAGCGCCTTATCCATTACCATTTCTTCTACATCAATGGTAGGCCCCATACGGAGGGCTTCATCGGCCATTCTGTCAAATTCATCCAGCGCCTTTTCTGTATCGTCATATTCTTCTACTAAGGCTTTTAGTTCTGGTTGTATCTCTAAAGCAAACAATGTCTTCTCTAATGTTAGGATGGCTTTTTGTTGTTTCTCGGCGTTGAGGTGTTCTGATTTTGTGCTTTCCAGGGCTTCTGTTATGGAACGGTGATGTTGTGCTAGCGTTGCAAGCACCGTTTTTTGGAAATGATCTTTTAAGTAGCCATTTTTTGTTTTGAAAGAGGCGACCTTATAGGCTAGGTCTTCTAGAGTCTTTTGTGTGTGTGCGAGCTGTTTTGTATAGTTTGTGAGTTGTTTAAGGAAGGAGGAGGTAGGCAAGCCCATAGCGCCGTGTACGTCGTCTTTGGTGCGAAAGTTTGTGCCAAAGGCTTCTTCTAAGGTTTCTAGCGCGTCTTTTGCTTCTTGGGGTAGGGTTTCTTTGAAGGCCATAAACTCTTGTTTTTTCTCCTTTAGGGAGGGGGGCTCCTGTTCATCTAGTTGAGATTCTAGTGTTTGGATTGCCTCGCCTTTTTCCTCTAATTTTTTTTCAAGGTTTTGGAGAAAGACTTCAGACCTTTGAATGGTCTGTCCAAGAGAGTCTAAGTCTTTCTGCTTGTTTTGTAAGAATTCCCGTTGCATTGTTGCTATTGTCCCTTCTCCTTCTCCAATCCCGCTGTTTTTCAGGTTGATAAGACTCAGCATATTGGTTTCTTGCTTTTGGTAAGCGTTTGATAAAAGGCCATTCATTTGTGATTTTTTCGCTTCTATCGCTGCTTTTTCTGCTTTTAGGGACTGCAATTTTTTCGTGAGACCTTGCAGTTGCTCATGGGAAAAGTCTGCCGGTATGTCCCCTTCGTTCTGTAACTGCTGTGTTTCAAGTTTCCTTAACAGAGCAGCACACAAATCATGAGTAGCTTGTTGGAGGACGTTTTGTTTTTTAAGGGCTGTCATGGACCTATCAAGGCTCTGCAAGGCATAGTCATCCGCTTTATCTTTATCTAGATTTAGTGATTTCATGGACGGATTAAGGCTCCTCGAGTCATCGTCATCCGCTTTATCTAGAGCTACTGATTCCATGGACGGATTAAGGCTCTGCAAGGCATCGTCATCCGCTTGATCGAGATCTACTGCTGTGGCTTCCAATATGTCTTGGTAATCTGACAATATTGTTTCTGCTTTGTCTTGGGAGGTATTCAGAGTGTTGCGTAAGTGCAAAGCGAGCTCTGCGTTTGAAGTGTTAGCAGGCAAGTGTAAATACTCTTTGATATCTCCTAAGCCGTAGAAGGGAAGACCTTGTTCTCTGAGGGTTTGTAAAGCCTTTTGGCTCTTTGCATCGGGGAGAAGATACTCTAAGAAAGCAGAAGGTTTTATATTGGGTTTATTAGCAGGGGTTGGCGAGATAAGCCCCCCGCCTTTGGGTTTTGAGGAGTCTAAGGAGCGAAATTCTGCAATCAAGTATTGAATGTTTCGGGCTCTTAAAGGTTTTTTGCACCTTTCTAGGGCAGATTGCGTGCTGAGAAAAGACTTCACAGACCATTCTCTTTGGCCGCTTTTGAGGAGGTCTTGTGTGACAGCTTGGCAAATTTTTTGATTCTTAGCCATAAGAGTACTACGGGAAGAGAAGGTATTTTTTACCCATGAAACGACCCGATCTTTCAAAGAGGAGGAGACTCTTAAGGTGTTGTCTTTGCCAAGTGTTACAAGAGCATTGGGATGAGAGGCTAGGGAGGAGGAAAGAGAAAGGTTATTCATAACGTGGAAGAAAGAATTTTCGTTCTTTCATCATATTTTCAAGAGATTAAATCTTTGTTTATGGAAGGAAGAGCAGGCTTATAGGAGTCCGTGGGGACGGGAAGATTTAGGGGCTAGGAGGGGGTATGTTTGGTGCAGAGGATATAGTGAATATTGGTTTTGTGGCTTAGGCACAATGTTCTGTCTTTGAGGGAGAAGGAAACGCCTCTAGCAGCACGAGGTTTGAAGTGTAGGGGTTCGAGGAGGTTGATAATTTCAGAGGGTTTTAAGAATGTTTTCCATTGGTGTGTACCGACTGGTAGGCGTTGGAAGAGGTATTCCATGGCGACAATGACGCCGAGATAGCTTGGAATGGTTCTATTAGGCCCTGAGAGGATGAGGTGCCCGCCTTTGGACACGCGCTTTCCTAGAGTGCGCAAATAGTCTTTAGGGTTATCAGTGTGTTCGAGGACATCCAGTGCCATGACGATATTGAAGGTTTTGTTACGGGGGGTGATAGTGTTGGGGTGTGAAGCGACTTGATAGGTGATGGGGTGCAGGGGAGAGAAGGTTTGTTGGTGTTCTGAAGCGACAGAAATGAGTTCTTGTGATTTATCGACTCCTGTGACGATGGCACCTAGTCTTGCAAGAGGTTCGCACAGTAGCCCGCCGCCGCAGCCGAAGTCTAGGATGGTGATATCTTTTAAGGGGAGAGAGGAATGAGCGGAGGAGAAGGTGTTTTTGAGGTAAGGAATGAGAAAGGATAAGCGGACAAGATGGAGGCTGTGTAAGAGTCCTTTGGGGTCCCACCAAGAGGAGGCTTGGTCTGAGAAAGAGGGTTGCATAATTTCTTTTTTCTTTTTGAGAAAAAACAGATATTGTAGAAACAATATAACATGCTCTTGCTTTAGCAAACAAGGGCGAGGTGGATAGTGAGGAGATATATGGGAAGATTTGTGATGAAGTTTGGGGGGACTTCTGTATCGTCTTTGCGGATTATGAGGCAGGCGGCTTTACGGGTTGTGCAGGCGGTGAGGGCTGGTCATGAGATAACGGTTGTGGTGTCTGCTATGGCTGGGGAGACGGGGCGGTTAATTTCTATGGTTAAGCGGATAGAAGGATTGGGGGAGTTGGGGGAAACGGAGGCGGATTATGAGTATGCGTCTGTTGTGTCTTCTGGAGAACAAGTGGCGGCGGGATTGATGGCATTGACGCTACAGTCTTTAGGGCTTGTGTCGCGGTCTTATCTGGGGTGGCAATTACCTATTAGGACGAATTCTTGTGCTCATGCTGCGGAAGTGGGGGAGGTAGATGTACAAGACCTTGATGTATTGATGAAAAAAGGGGGTGTCCCTGTTGTGACGGGGTTTCAGGGGAGTGATGCCCAGGGGCGGCTTACGGTATTGAGGCGTGGAGGTTCTGATTTGACGGCGGTGGTGTTAACACGATTTCTAAAGGCTTCTATCTGTGAGCTTTACACAGATGTGGATGGGGTGTTTACAGCCGATCCTACAATTCTCCCGCAAGCTGTCCGCATTTACGGAATCTCCTATCAGGAAATGCTGGAGTTATCTTCTTTAGGGGCTTTAGTTGTACAATCTCTTGCTGTGGAGTATGCGTTGCGGTACACTATTCCTATACGGGTATTGTCTGCTTTTGCGAAGCACAAGCGTGGGACCTGGATTGTGGAGAATCGTGAAACACTTGAAAGATTGCAGTAGGGGCTTTAGTTGTACAATCTCTTGCTGTGGAGTATGCGTTGCGGTATACTATTCCTATACGGGTATTGTCTGCTTTTGCGAAGCACAAGCGTGGGACCTGGATTGTGGAGAATCGTGAAACACTTGAAAGATTGCAGTTCTCATGGATGACAGAATCATAACAGGCATATCGCACTCGGTATCTAAGGGGAGTATCAGGCTTGATTCTGTCCCTAATGAGTCGGGGATTTCTGGACAGATTTTTAAGATTTTAGGGGAAAGAAAGGTATTGGTAGACATGATTGCCCAAAGCAACATTGAGCAGGGAGAGGTGACGAGTATGACCTTTACCCTTCCGCGTGCACAACTAGGGAAGGCACAGGAACTCCTGTTGCCCTTATGTCGCAAGTTTGGGATGGGACTATATTCGAAGACTTCTGTGGCGAAAATTTCTGTTGTTGGGACTGGCATGCGTTATCAGCATGGGGTAGCTGCTAGGGTGTTTGAGGCTTTAGGAAGAAAGGGTATTAACATTGAATTTATCTCTACCTCTGAGATTCGTATCAGTGTGCTGGTGGAAGAGGGAGATGTGAAGCGTGCTTTAGAGGTTTTGCATGAGGAATTTGATTTGGGGAATGTGAATAATGGAGGGTAAAGGAAAAAATGTTTGTTCAGATAGAGCCGACTCCTAATCCTGGTACGTTGAAGTTTTTGCCGGGACAACAGGTCTTGCAAGAAGGTTCATTGGATGTGGCTTCTGTTGAAGAGGCATGTGTGTCTCCTTTAGCGGTGGCTCTTTTTAAGATTAGGGGGGTGAGTGGTGTATTTTTTGGCGGAGATTTTATTTCTGTTTCAAAGGAGGAGGAAGCGCAATGGAAGCACTTGAAGCCTTCTATTTTGACGGCTATTGTTGACCATTATGCCTCTGGGGTGGCTCTTTTGTATGACGAGGGGGACAGAAAGAGTCCCCATAAGGTGGTGGGGGAGGGGGAGGGGGAGGAGAACAGGGAGATTGTTGAGAAGATTATAGAGCTTTTGGATAGTAAAGTGCGTCCTGCGGTTGCAAGAGATGGGGGGGATATTGTTTTTCATGGATACAAGGATGGGTGCGTGTATTTGCATATGCAGGGAGCATGTTCTGGGTGTCCGGCGGCCAGTGTTACCTTAAAGAATGGGATTGAAAATTTATTGAAGTACTATATTCCTGAGGTGAAGGAAGTCTTGCCGGTGGAGTGAAGAAAAAAGGACTCTGAACGGGTGCGTTTTCATGGTATAGTGGTGTTTCTGATAGAAGTATGAGCAGGGATATTGTTGTGAAGCCCGCTATGGTGTTCAAGTACTTGACTAAACTCTTTTTTCAAAGAGGCTGGGGCATTGTATTGATAGGGGTGAGCATTCTGTTTTGGCAAGAGGGGATTAGTCGTTTGGGGGCAGGTAAGGTGTTAAAGGGGGATGAGGATAGCTATGCGTGTGACCTTGGTGGGTTGCGTTCTGCTTCTGTGCTAGAGGATATTCAATTGCCGATTCTCAACACTTTTCCGGTAGAAATGGAGTCGCTGGAAACAAAGAAGAAGAAACAAATTTTTGTGTGTACACTATTGCCTCTGATTTTGAGGGTTCAGGAGGCGATATGGGAAGATAGGGTATGGCTGTTGGGGTTAGAGGAAGTAGAGGGTACAGGAGAGCAGGAACGTCTTGATTCTTTATATGAAGCCTATGGTTTAGAGTCCTCTGCTGGAAGAGAGGCGTTGCTTAAGAGGGTAGATATTGTGCCTGTGTCTTTAGTGTTAGCTCAGGCGGCAGTGGAGTCTGGATGGGGGACTTCTCGGTTTACGAAAGTTGGGAAAGCGATTTTTGGGCAACGGGTTTTTCACCAGAAGGGGATGAAACCTGAGGGGATTAACGAGGAGACCTCTTTTACGGTGCGTATTTTTGAGTCTTTAGAGGAGAGTATTGTTAGTTATATGTTCAATCTGAACAGCCACCATTTTTATGAAGAATTTCGTTCTTTAAGAGCGCAACAGAGGGCTTCTTCGCAGCCTGTGGATAGTCTTTCTTTATCAGTAGGGATGAAGTATTATTCTGAGAGGCGTATGGCTTATGTACAGCTGTTACAATCGGTGATAAGAGGCATGAGTTTAAGAGACTTTGATGGTCTGGTTGAGGCTGCGTTTTCTCCTTAGGGGAGGTTTAGTATCTGATGAATTGTGCACCGAGCCAATGCCAACGGACGGGAGTAGTTGCGGAGGGGTAGGTACAACTCAGACGTGTTCTGCCTTTTGGGAAGGGAGGAGGAGAGAGGCGCACATGGGTTTTTGTGAGCCATTCAAGGGAGATGGGCTTTGAGGAGAGGTAGCAGTTCAGTTTTTCTTGTATGTAGGAGGGGGGAGAGAGGAAGACAATCTCTATGACGGACGTTGCGGAAGATAAGACAGGATTAGAGGGGAGAAAGCTTACGATTTCAATGCTTTGTGCGTTAGCGACGAGTTTGAGACGATTGAGAGTACTGTAGTGCATATTCATGGAGAATCTGGGGATTTCGAACAGGTTGCCGGATAGGGAAACGCTACCGGAATGTTGTCCGAAGGCTGCTAAGAATCCTTCTTTTTCAGCAAGTTTACGAATATCGGCGCTATATTCTCCGTAAGGATAGGCTAGGAATACAGGAGATTTTCCAATTTCCTCTTTGATACGCTGTTTTGATTTTTGAATTTCCTTCTGATTTTCTTCTAGGGAAAGAAGAGGCATGTGCGGGTGAGAAGCTAGCTGTGTGCCAATGATGACGCCTGCTTGGGATAGTTCTCGCACTTGGTCCCATGTCATGTAGGCGGGGGCGTTCATGTCCAGCATATCGGTGACGACGAAGAGTGCGAGGGGGATGTTGTATTGCTTCAAGAGGGGCCAAGCGACTGTATAAGTGCTAATGAAGGCATCATCCACAGTGAGAACGACTGTTTTATCTGGAATTTGTTGTTTGGAGCGGAGGTGATCTATGAGGGCATCCAAGGGCCAAAGGGCATACCCCCCCCATTTTAGCTCTTGGAGGTGGGCTTCAAATTGTTCTAAGGTAACACTTGTTGACGGTTTATTGTCTTCTCCGAATCTGTGATATAAGAGAATATTGGCGCTACTATTCCCCTCTTGAGGAAAGAGAAACAGCAGTCCTACTAGGAAGAGGAGGATTTTTGTCATGCTGGTGAGAGAATCATGTTGGCGTACCGGCCTTCCATGGTAGCGGGTCTGTCGATTTTAGCTGTAGAGGGAAGGTCTTCGCTTAAGCGGTTGAGAAGATTGAGTCCTAGTTCTTGGTGTAGCAGTTCTCGCCCTCGGAATTGAAGGGTGACTTTTACCTTGTGCCCCTCTTGTAAGAATCGACTAATGGCGCGAAACTTGACTTGGTAGTCGTGCTCGCTGATGTTAGGACGTAGCTTTATTTCTTTAATTTGTAGAGATTTTTGCTTTTTTTTGGCAAGGGCCGCTTTTTTTTGGACGTGGTACTTAAACCTGCCAAAATTGGAGATTTTACAAACAGGCGGTTTTTCATCAGGCACGATTTCAATCAGGTCAAGGCCGGATTCTTTAGCCATCCCCAAGGCCTGACTTAATGGTACGATACCGTGATTTTCACCCTTTGGGCCTATGAGACGAATCGTTGTCGCTGTAATACCTGTGTTTACGCGCACGTGGTAAGAGGTAAAGTCGGATTTAACATGAAACGTTCCTTATTCTTGACAGGTCTTTTTGAGTCTTTAAGATTGTCTTTCTAATTTAGGTATCGCTAATGGAAGTACTAGAATATGATAAAGGGTGTGCCTTTGTCAACAGTTCGCTCTTTACTTTTTTCCTCTCTTGTGATTAGTATTCAGAGCACGCTAAGCATTGTGTCGCTTTATAACGTATGATTAGGGATGAGGATGAAGAAGGCTTCTATAAATCATAGAGATAAACAGATTACTCTTTATGAGGGAGATTTGCCGCCGGGGTATGAATCTGCTAGTAGCGTAGCTGTTGATACGGAGGCTATGGGGTTACGGTTTCGGGGTCGTGATAGGTTGTGTTTGGTACAGGTTTACAATGGGGAGGGGGAGGTGTACTTGGTACGAGTGAAAAAGGGACAAAAGGAAGCGCCGCGTTTACAGTCTCTTTTGCGGGATTCTTCTGTTACGAAGATTTTTCATTTTGCGCGCTTTGATATTGGTATTTTGTATGAAACTTTTGGAGTACTTTGTCAGTCTGTGTATTGTACGAAGATTGCCTCTCGACTTGCGCGTACTTACACTGACCGCCATTCTTTGAAAGATTTATGTCGTACTTTGTTGGGGGTAGACATTTCTAAGAAGCAGCAAGATTCTGATTGGGGGCGCGAGGAGATAACGTCTGAGCAGATGATTTATGCGGCTTGTGATGTGTTGCACTTGCATGATCTTGTGCTGGTGTTAGATGAGATGTTGCACAGAGAGAGTCGTGTTCATTTTGTGAAGGCTGCCTTTGATTTTTTGCCGTATCGGTCTCTTCTTGATGTTGCTGGTTGGGAAGAAGAGGATATTTTTTCTCATACGACGAGGTGACGATATGTCTAGCTTAGGCTTTAAAAAAGCGGATAGGAGTCAGGAGATTAGTCATTGGGCTATGAGGTGGTCTTTGCGTCGGCGTTTATTGCGTAGAGGGAGTATTGTAGGGGGTGTAGTTTTGGTATTGTGGTCTTTTGGGATGATGGTGATGAGAGGGATTGAGGAGAGGATGGAAGGGTTTGTTTTTGAGGAGTTAACTTTTGATAGGAAGGGGGGTTTTTCTTTAGAGGGGGTACAGGCGTCTGTGTATTCTTATGGTGGGGTGTCTCGTGTGGGGGAGGGGGAGATGGATTTTGTGAGCGGTGGGGTGAAGGAGAGGCAGGTGAGGTTTGAGAATCTTATGTTTACAACTGCAAGGGATGGGGTGGGGGAATATACTTTGAGAGGAAGTGGGATAGAGATTGATATTGGGAAGGAGGTAGGATTTATTGAAGATTTTGTAGAAGTAGAAGATCATGTGCGGGAAGTATCTGTGCGGGCGGAGGAGTTGGGGGTTTCTTTTTTGGAGAGTCGGGTAATTTTAGAAGGGAAGATGGAGGGGGTGTATCGGCAGAGGGTGCGGGGGAGGCTACGGTATTTAGAGATTGATGTTGTTTCGTGGGAGGTTCTTGCTAGGCATGGGGTAGAGGTTCGGGTTGATGCGGATTAGTTTTGTTATTTTGTGTGGGTTGAGTTTATTGTTCTGGGGGGTATTAGAGGGGCAAGAGATGTTAGAGTTGGGGGAAGATTTTTCTCTTGAGGCTGGGGTATTGCAGATTTCTGGTCGTGTTCTTGAGGTGCGGGAGGGTCCTGTTTTGCGTTATGGGGAGAAGACTAGGTTATCGGCTGGTAGTCTGCGGATTATTTTGGAGTATGATTTGTTTGACCGTGAGGCGAAGCGGCTGCGGTTTTCGAAGCCTATTATGATTGAGGCGGAGGGGGGGTTAAAGGGGATTTGGGGGGATTTTATTGAGGTTGAGGGTGAGAAATTGGTATGTGATTTTCAGAAGAAGACAGTTATTGTGAGCGGGAATGTGAAGGTGATTGATAGGCGTGTGAAGCGTGTATTTTTTTCGGACAAGGTTGTGATAAATTATGAGGAAGGGTCTTTTGAGGCGTTGGGGTCGGTTAAGATAGAGTCTCTTGAGTGAGGAAGGATATGACATTGGAGGTTCGTCATTTATCCACTTTTTATCGCAAGAGGCAGGTATTGTTTGATTTGTGTATGGAGGTGAAGAGGGGGGAGGTTGTTGGGTTATTGGGGCCTAATGGTGCTGGGAAGACGACAGCGTTTTACGCTATAGCGGGACTGACCTTGACGGAGGAGACCGTATTTTTAGATGGGACGGACATTTCGGGATTGCCGTTGTATCAACGGGCGCGACTGGGGTTGAGTTATTTACCGCAGGAAAAGTCATTATTTCTTGGGATGAGTGTGGAGGAAAATATACTGTCTGTGTTGGAGTTTTGGGAAAAGGATAAGAAGAAGCGTTATGAGAAGCTGGAGGAGTTGCTCTTGGAATTTTCTCTTCACCATGTACGGTCTACGCGTGTGGAATTATTGTCTGGAGGAGAGAAGAGGCGCGGAGAGGTTGTGCGTGCATTAGCAGCAGACCCTTTCTTTTTTCTTCTTGATGAGCCCTTAGCTGGCGTAGACCCGGTGGCAGTGGGGGAAGTGACTTTGGTGATAGAAAAGCTGAAGAAGCGCGGTCTTGGTATTTTGATAACAGACCATAATGTTTATGAAGCATTGAAAGTTATTGATAGAGGGTATGTTTTGCATAAGGGACAACTTGTGTCTTCCGGAACGCCTGACGAAATTGTAGAGGATGAGAAGGTTAGAGAGGTATTTTTAGGACAGGATTTTATCTTCAGGTAGTCGTTTTCCGAAGAGAGCCGTGCCGATGCGGACATAAGTGCTACCGGCGTTGACTGCTTCTATATAGTCTTGGCTCATACCGATACTTAAGTGAGGCAGAGCAAGACGTTTTTGCCATTTTCGTAGCAAGTGAAAATGAGGTTTTGGGTCTTGGTGTGCTGGTGGCATACCCATGAGACCTACAATGGGGAGTGCACATTTTTGCGTGTAGCGCCACAATTTTTCTAATTGGGTTTCTAGCACCCCTCCTTTTTTCTTTTCTTTTCCTGTATTGACTTGGAGGAAGCAGCGGGGACGTTTGCCTATTTTGTCCATGGCAAGAGCTAGTTGTTTGACTAAGGAAGGTCTATCGATAGTGTGAATCAGATGACAGAGGGTGACAGCGTCGTAGGCTTTGTTGCTCTGTAGTTGGCCGATAAAGTGCAGACGTACATGAGGAGAAGTTTTCAGGAGAGGGGGCCATTTTTTTTTCGTTTCTTGCATGCGGTTTTCACCGAAATTTAAGACGCCTGCTGTCATCATATCTTGTATTTTTTGAGGAGATTGGGTTTTGCTAACGGCGATGATGGTGGTCTGTTTTGAGAGTGCGGTAATGGTTTTTGAAATATCTTCAAAACGCTGGGTGTATACAAGGAGTTGCTGTGGCATAAAATTCTTGTGTAAGGGGATGGAAGATGATTTACTGAAGAGGGGCGAAGATATGATGATAGCCTAAAAACAAGGGTGCGGCAAATGATGACTTTTCTCTTACCTTATCTTTCCATTGCTATTTTTTTCCTGTTAGCGTTGGTGGTAGCATTAGGAGCTTTGGGTCTCTCTTTTATGCTTTCTCCGAAAGAAGCAGATGCGCAAAAATTGTCTTCTTACGAATCGGGATTTGATCCATTCGGGCGCCCTTCTGAGCAATTTGATATCCGTTTTTATCTTGTGGCCATTTTGTTTATTATTTTTGACCTTGAGGTTGCGTTATTATTTCCTTGGGCTGTTTCTCTTAGGGAGATAGGGGTGTTTGGGTTTGTATCTGTGGTGGTATTTTTGGTAATTTTGACCATTGGATTTGTCTATGAGTGGAAGAAAGGAGCACTGGAGTGGAACTGAACAAGAGTAGTGCGTTCAGTAGCGCGCTGTTTGTGGAAGAGGAAGGGTTTGCGCAGCAAGGGTTTGTGTTATCGTCTCTGGAGAAATTATCTCAATGGGCTAGGAGTGGGTCTCTTTGGCCCATGACTTTTGGTCTTGCGTGCTGTGCGGTGGAGATGATACATGCGTATATGCCGCGTTATGACTTAGATAGATTAGGGATGGTGCCACGGGGGTCTCCTAGACAATCTGATGTGATGATTGTCGCTGGGACGCTCACCAACAAGATGGCGTTACCTTTGAGGAAAGTTTATGACCAGATGCCTGCGCCGCGTTATGTGATTTCCATGGGGTCTTGTGCTAATGGAGGGGGGTATTATCACTATTCTTATAGTGTGGTGAGAGGTTGTGATACGGTGATTCCTGTTGATGTTTATGTACCGGGCTGTCCTCCGACAGCGGAAGCGTTGGTGTATGGTATTTTGTGTTTACAGAAGAAAATTCGTCAAACGAAGACTCTCTTACAAAGATAACAGATGCTATGACTTACTCTGCTGTTATCAAGTGGTTGAAAACCGCCCTTCCCAATCAGGCGTTTGAGTTAAGGTACGAGGAGCAGTTGGAGATGGTACTAGAGGACAAAGGGAGCTTGGAGTCTGTGTTAGTATTTTTGCGGGATGATGCGAAATGCGCCTTTACACAATTGCTTGATATTTGCGCTGTGGACACTCCAGAGCGGGTGAAGCGTTTTGATGTTGTGTATCACCTGTTGTCTATGAGCTTTAATATGCGTATTCGGATCCGACTTCCCATAGAGGAGGGAGTGACTGTGCCGTCTGTGGTGGAGGTATTTTCTTGTGCTAATTGGTTTGAGCGGGAGGTGTGGGATATGTATGGGATACTGTTTAGCTCTCATCCGGATTTGCGGCGGATTTTGACGGATTATGGGTTTGAAGGTCATCCCTTGCGCAAAGATTTTCCTCTCACGGGCCATAAAGAGATTCGCTATGATGAAGGAGAGGGGAGAGTTCTCTATCAGCCGGTGTCATTAGATCAGAATTACCGGACCTATGATATGTTGAGTCCTTGGGAAGGAGTGGGGAAGGCGAAAGAGGCGCTATTGAAGCAAGAAGCAGCAGAAGAAGAAGTGGGAGGGGGAGGGTCGAAAGAAAAAAAAGCCCCCCCTTCTGAGGAAGGGTAAAGGCATGGGAGAAAAGACCATCAAGAATTATCTGTTAAATTTTGGGCCTCAGCATCCTGCGGCCCATGGGGTTTTGCGGCTTGTGATGGAATTGGATGGAGAGGTTTGTGAACGTTTAGACCCTCATATTGGGTTTTTGCATCGTGGGACTGAGAAACTGATTGAGCATAAGACCTATCTTCAGGCGTTGCCGTATTTTGACAGGCTGGATTATGTTTCCCCTCTGAATCAGGAGCATGGGTATGTTTTGGCTGTAGAGGCTCTTTTAGGGATTACACCTCCTTTGCGTGCGCAATATATACGGGTGTTGTTTGCGGAACTTGGTCGTGTGTTAAATCACTTACTGAATATTACCACGCAGGCGTTGGATGTTGGGGCTATGACGCCGGCTCTTTGGGGGTTTGAGGAGCGGGAGAAATTGATGGAGTTTTATGAGGAGGCCAGTGGAGCACGTCTTCACTGTGCGTATTTTCGTCCTGGGGGCGTTCATAGGGACTTACCGCCGACGCTGTTGGAGAAGATTGCGGTTTGGGCGCGTGGTTTTGGGAGGATTATGGAGGATTTATCGGATTTATTGACAGAAAATCGCTTGTTTAAGCAACGCAATGTAGATATCGGGAGTCTAACAGCATCAGAGGCTCAAGATTGGGGGTTTACAGGGGTCATGTTAAGGGCCTGTGGTCTTCCTTGGGATTTAAGAAAAGCGCAACCTTATGATGTGTATGAAAAGATGGTGTTTGATATTCCTGTTGGACAGCATGGAGATTGTTATGATAGATATTTGTGTCGTATGGAGGAAATGCGTCAATCGGTGAAGATGATACAGCAGTGTCTAGAAGAGATGCCTTCAGGAGAAGTGATGGTAAACAATCCTAAGGTTTCTCCTCCGCGGCGCCAGGAGATGAAGACCTCTATGGAGGCGTTGATTCGCCATTTTAAGCTTTATACGGAAGGGATGCATGTTCCTAAGGGGCAGATTTATCAAGCGGTAGAAGCCCCTAAGGGGGAATTTGGCGTTTATCTTGTGTCTGATGGGAGCAATCGTCCTTATCGGTGTAAGATATCCTCTCCGGGCTTTCGTCATTTACAGGGATTAGATTTTTTGTGTAGGGGTCATATGATAGCGGATGCTGCTGCTATTATTGGGAGTTTGGATATTGTATTTGGGGAAATTGATAGGTGAAGTTGGGTATGTCTGGGTCTTTTAGTTTTAGTCCTGATAGCGAGGTGCAGATTGTGGAGATTTTGAAACGGTATCCGTCTTCAAAGTCTCAGAGTGCGGTATTGCCTCTTTTGTATTTAGCCCAAGCCCAATTAGGCGGTCATGTGACGCCGGCTGCTATGGAAGTGGTTGGTGAGAAGCTTTCCATGCCTTATATCAAAGTCGCGGAAGTGGCGTCTTTTTATACGCTTATTAATGAAAAACCTGTAGGGAAGTATTTGGTACAGTTATGTCGTACATTGCCGTGCTGTTTGAGAGGGGCTGATTCCTTGAGAGAAATCCTTTGCGGTTTAACGGGTATTAGGAACGGAGAGACCACAGAGGATGGACTGATTACCTTAAGGGAGATGGAGTGTTTAGGGGCTTGTGCTAATGCACCGGTGTTACAGGTGAATGAGTGGACTTATGAGGATGTAGATGGGGCTTTTTTAGAGAAGCTTATCTTTTCATTGAAGGCTAAGAAGCCTTTGCCGCAGGGGAGTGCTAAGGGGAGGCAAGGGGCGCGGGCTGTTACAAAGACGTTATCGGAAGAGGGGTAAGAGGGCAAGGGTGTTAGGCGTGCAATGTTGAAAGAGCAAGAGAAAATTTTTACCAACCTTTATGGGGAGGGAGACCCGTATCTTAGGGGTGCGCGGCGGCGTGGGATTTGGAAAGATATGCGGTCTCTTTTATCAAGGGATAGGAAAGATTTCATTGAGGAAGTCAAAGCTTCTGGTCTGAGGGGTCGCGGTGGAGCGGGATTTCCCACGGGAGTGAAATGGTCATTTATGCCGCCGCCTCAGAAGGGTGTCCCGTCTTATTTGGTGGTGAATGCCGATGAGTCTGAACCTGGGACTTGTAAGGATAGGGATATCATGAGATTTGATCCGCACCGTCTTTTGGAGGGCTGTGTATTGGCAGGTTATGCTATTGGGGCGGGGGTTGCGTACATTTACATTCGGGGTGAGTTTTATGAGGAAGCTAGGGTACTTGAGAAAGCGATTACAGAGGCTTATGGGGCAGGTTTATTAGGTTCTAGTGCGGTGTTAGGCATTGGTTTTGAGATTATTCTTCATCGGGGAGCTGGGGCTTATATTTGCGGGGAGGAGACGGCATTGCTTGAGAGTTTGGAAGGCAAGAAGGGGTTACCGCGTTTGAAGCCTCCTTTTCCGGCTAGTGCAGGCTTGTGGGGGTGTCCTACTACGGTGAACAATGTGGAGACCATTGCTGTTTTGGGAGAAATTTTCCGGCGGGGGGCGGGTTGGTTTTCCTCTCTTGGGAATAGCAATAATACAGGGACAAAGATTTTTACGCTCTGTGGTCATGTCAACACGCCTTGTAATGTGGAGGAAGAGCTGGGGATTTCGTTAAAAACGCTTATTACAAAATATGGTGGGGGTGTGAGGGGGGGGTGGAACAATTTGCAAGCTGTGATTCCTGGGGGGTCTTCTGTGCCGTTGATACCGGCTTCTGTTTGTAATTATGTGAGTATGGACTTTGATGTTTTGGCGGCGCAACATTCTGGACTTGGGACAGGGGCTGTGATTGTGATGGATAAAAGTGTAGATATCATAGAAGCGATTGTGAATCTTGCGCGATTTTATAAGCATGAGAGTTGTGGTCAGTGTACGCCTTGTCGTGAAGGGACGGGGTGGATGTGGCGTATGCTTAAGCGTCTGAGTAAGGGAGAAGGAGAGGTTGCTGATATTGATAAGCTTTGGGAGGTGACAAAGCAGGTGGAAGGGCATACGATTTGTGCTCTTGGGGATGCTGCTGCGTGGCCTATTCAGGGTCTGATTCGACATTTTCGTCAAGAGATAGAAGAGCGTCTTAAGAATGCCCTCCCTAAAGCTTCGTGATGTCTGTTTTTTTTCGTATTTTTGTTGATGATGAGCCTGTGGAGGTTGCGAAAGGTCTCACGGTTTTTCAGGCTTGCCGTTTAGCGGACAAAGAGATTCCGCATTTTTGCTATCACCCTCGTCTAGCCATAGCGGGCAATTGTCGCATGTGTTTGGTAGAGGTGGAGAAAGCCCCGAAGCTTGTTGCGTCTTGTGCCATGCCTGTGGCTGATGGGATGAAGATATATACGAACACGCAACGTGTGAAAACGGCGCGGGAAGGGGTGATGGAGTTTTTGTTAATTAATCATCCTTTGGATTGTCCTATTTGTGATCAGGGGGGGGAGTGTGATTTACAAGACCAAGCCATGGCGTATGGAGCGGGACTGAGTCGGTATAATTTTGAGAAGAGAGCTGTTGAGGAAAAGGAGATGGGGCCGTTGATTGCCACGGCTATGACGCGTTGCATTCACTGTACGCGGTGTATTAGATTTTGTGAAGAGGTGGCGGGTACGCCTGTTATGGGCGCGTTGAATCGGGGGGAGGAGATGGAAATTAGCACTTTAGAAAAGGCTGTGGATTCGGAGCTATCGGGCAATGTTATTGATTTATGTCCTGTGGGGGCGTTAAATTCTAAGCCTTATTTATTTACAGCGCGGAGTTGGGAGCTTAGGAAAACGGAGACCATAGATGCTATGGATGGGTTGGGGGCTAATGTGCGGGTGGATGTACGCGGTGGGGTAGTGATGCGCATTTTACCTTTATTGAATGAAGCGATTAATGAAGAATGGATTACTGATAAGACAAGATTTTGTTATGATGGTCTTAAGAATCAGAGGTTAGATGTGCCTTATGTGAGGAAAGGGGGAAGGCTTGAAGCTGTTTCTTGGCAAGAGGCCTTGGAGGCTATTGGGCGTGCTATGGAGGGGGTAGAGCCTTTGGAAGTGGGCGGTATAGGAGGAGATTTGTCATCTGTGGAAGATTATGTTGCTTTTCAAGAGTTGATGAAGGTATTAGGGACGCCTCATGGGGATTGTCGTCCTGAGGGGTGTTTGGTACCGGGGGAGAATGCTGCGTATTGGCGCTTTAATAGTGGTATTAGAGGTCTTGAAGAGGCGGATTGCTTGTTATTAGTGGGGACGAATCCGCGAAAAGAGAGTGCGGTTCTCAATGCCCGTATTAGAAAGCAGAGGTTAAGAGGGGTTCCTGTTGGAGTGATTGGCGTTGGAGAAGATTTGCGTTATGACTATGAGCATGTATCGTCTTATCCGTCTGGGATATTGGACTTGCTTGGGATGAAGCATTCTTTTGCGGGGGCTTTAAGAGGGGCGCGGAAGCCTATGGTGATTGTGGGGCTAGAGGTTTTCAGGCGTAGGGATAGGGAGGCGATTTTGCACAATCTGTCTGTTATGATGAAGAGTTTTGGGGTGTGTCGGAAGGATTGGGTTGGGTATAATGTCTTGCAGACGACAACGGGGCTCTGTAATGGGTTGGAGGTAGGTTTTGTACCGGGGGCGGGGGGTAGAGATACGGCTGGCATTTTACAGGGGGTGCGGGAAGGGTCGTTGAAAGTTGTTTTTCTGATGGGGTACGATGAAGTGGCTGTAGAGGGGGAGGCTTTTGTGGTGTATCAGGGCAGTCATGGGGATGTGGGGGCAGAGTCAGCCGATGTGGTGTTACCGGCTGCGGCTTGGGCGGAGAAAACAGCTCTTTGGGTCAATACTGAGGGGCGTGTTCAACAGGGGATACAGGCTCTTAATGCTCCGGGAGAAGCTTTGGAGGATTGGCAAATTGCTGGGAAGGTAGCAGCTGTTTTGGGGAAGCGTTGGCGTTATAGCACGGCGTTGAGTTTGCAAGAAGCCTTCAAGGCGCAAAGGGGGCGGCACAAAGCTGTGGATTGGGACTTACTTGGCAAGGAGGGCAAGATGGTGCAAGAGCCTTTTAAGCCTTTTGTGGAAGACTTTTATTTAACGAATGTGATTGCTAGGGCTAGTGAGACGCTGTCTAAGTGTTCGGCTATTTTTTCCACGAAGCGGGTAGCGGTATGATGGAGACTATTTGGCCTATTATTGTGGGGGGGTTAGTCATTAGTGTGAAAGTCTTGGCGTATATTGGTCTTTTGTTAGTGGCAGTGGCTTGGACGACTTATGCGGAAAGGAAAATTATTGCGTCTATGCAGTTACGGAGAGGCCCTAATGTGGTTGGTTATTTTGGTCTTTTGCAGCCTGTAGCTGATGGGGTGAAGCTGTTATTTAAGGAGTCCATTGTGCCTACAGCGGCCCGGCCTATTTTGTTTCTTTTAGCCCCTGTTCTGTTATTTGTTTTGGCGTGTATGGGTTGGGCGGTGATTCCTTTGGGGCCTGAGTTGGTGATAGCGGATATTTCTGTTGGAATATTATACTTGTTTGCGATTTCTTCTCTTGGGGTTTACGGCGTTGTGATTGCAGGCTGGGCGTCCAATTCAAGGTACGCTTTTCTAGGGGCAGTGCGTTCAGCGGCACAAATGATTTCTTATGAAATCTGTATTGGATTTGTGATTTTGTGTGTTTTACTGTGTGCGGGGTCTTTGAATCTTTCTGAAATTGTTCTAGCCCAAGAGAACATGTGGTTTTTCATTCCTTTATTTCCTATGTTTGTTGTGTTTTTTATCTGTACGCTTGCTGAAACGAATCGTCACCCTTTTGATTTACCGGAAGCGGAAGCAGAGCTTGTAGCGGGCTATCAGGTAGAATATTCTTCCATGCCTTTTGCGTTATTTTATCTTGGAGAGTACGCTAACATGATTCTCATGAGTGCCATGACGACGATTTTATTTCTCGGCGGTTGGTTGCCGCCTCTTAAGATTTTATCTTTTGTTCCGGGGGGACTTTGGTTTATCTTGAAGGTAGCGGTATGCTTATATGGATTTATTTGGGTGAGAGCGACTTTACCACGCTATCGTTATGATCAGTTGATGCGTCTAGGATGGAAGGTGTTTTTGCCGTTGTCTTTGGTTTGGTTGGTGGGGGTTGCAAGCGTTATCGTCTTCTGGGAGTTATAGGAAAACAAAGGGAGTTATGAAAAAAAAACAGCTCTATTACTGGATGAAGTCCTTTTTACTCTTAGACCTTCTCAAGGGCTTGTGGTTGACCTTTCGTTATCTTTTCAAGCCTAAGGTCACGGTCAACTACCCCTATGAAAAAGCGCCTCTTTCTCATCGTTTTAGAGGCGAGCATGCTTTAAGACGATACGATAATGGGGAAGAGCGCTGTATCGCTTGCAAGCTTTGTGAGGCTGTTTGTCCGGCGCAAGCTATTACCATTGAAGCCGAAGAAAGAACTGATGGAAGCAGGCGTGCGGTGAGATATGATATTGATATGACAAAATGTATTTACTGCGGGTTTTGTCAAGAAGCTTGTCCTGTGGATGCTATTGTACAAGGACCGGGTTATGAATTTTCTACTTATACCAGAGAGGAGCTTTTGTATAACAAACAGAAGCTTTTAGAGAATGGAGACCGATGGGAGAGAGAAATTGCAGAGAATCTGAAGAAGGACGCCCCGTTTACATAACATGCTAGTGTCCGTTGCTTTTTATTTTTTTTCTCTGCTGGTGTTAGGGTCTTCAGTGATGGTCATCTCCTCGCGCCATCCTGTTCATGGTGTGTTGTTTTTGATTTTGGCTTTTAGTAGCGCTACTGGTTTATTCCTCTTGCTAGGGGCAGAGTACATAGCTTGGATTATGGTCATAGTTTATGTTGGGGCTGTGGCTGTGTTGTTTTTGTTTGTAGTGATGATGCTCAAAGCGGATTTTGCTTCTCTGAAAAGAGGCTTTTTGGTGTACTTTCCGTTGGGGTTAAGTGTGGGAGGTTTACTTGCTGTTGAACTGATTGTGGGACTGAGGGTGTGGTTTTTACCGTCTGCTGAGAAAGAAGCACACTCCTCCCCCTTTTTTCTTCCCCCTGAGGGGAGTGTGAAAGCCTTAGGGCATCTGTTGTATACGCATTATATCTTTGTGTTTCAAGGAGTAGGACTGATTTTACTAGTTGCTATGATAGGGGCTATTGTTTTAACATTGCGTCCCTCTTCCACGAAAAGGCAATACCAACAAGCACTCAGAAGAAGCTCCATTCGCATCGTGCAAGTGGATTTTCACAAGGGCATAGACCTATGACAGTCCTCTCTTCCATTTCTATTGTTCATTATGCCTCTTTATCTACTATGGTGTTTATGGTGGCAGTTGTAGGGGTATTTGTGAATCGCAAAAACTTAATCGCTCTTCTTATGTGTTTAGAGCTTATGTTGCTAGCAGTGGTGATAAATTTTGTGTCTTTTGGGGCGTATTGGGGAGATTTATTTGGACAGGTTTTTGCGCTATTCGTATTAACAGTCGCTGCAGCGGAAGTGGCTATTGGACTTGCTATTATTATTGCTTGGTTTCGTCTTAAGGGGAGTATTGCTGTGCAAGAGATTTCAGACCTTAAGGGATAAGGGAGGTGCGTGGTGAGGTGGTCTAGGAAAGGGATGGTGTTTTTGTTGTTAGTTGTGTTGTTATTAGGGGTTGGCGTAGTTTGGCTATTGTGGGGGCGCAGTGGTGTTGAGGGGGTTGAGGAAGTGGAGGTAGTGCGGGAGAGGTCTTCCCAAGAGATGTTATCGGAGTATATGACCTTGTTAGGGTGGGGAGCGGCTTGTGGTGTGGAGGGGGTGGTGGAGAAAACGGAAGCTGTCAAGAGTTGGGTGGATCGGACATTTCAACAAGAGACTCAAGAGGCTATCTTGAGTATTTTTGATTTTGCTGTTGAGCAAACGTTGCTAGCGCAAGAAAGTGGCAAGACTCAGGTTTCTTGTGATGAAGTGTTGGCGAGAATGGAGGGGGTTTCTTGGCCTTTATTGGGAAGGTAGGCGGGTTCTGGTGTGTTAGAGGCTAGGGGAAGTGGGGCTTGTGGGGCTTGTGGTGCGGGTGTTGAGTTGAGGGGAAGGGATTCGCTTGAGGGATTGGAGTTGAGCGGGAGAGGGGAGTGAGAGGTTGGAGAGAATGTTGGATTGGGGGGGAGCGGAGGCGGATTTTAGGTGTTGGAGGAATTGTATGATGTGCTGGTTGAGGTCGGTAATTTGGTGTCCTAGCTGTGAGATGGAGGAGGCCATGTGGTCGGTGGTTTTTGAGTGAGAGATGATAGAGGAGCGGACTTTGGCGATACCATCGGAGACATTGTAGGTATCTTCTGCTGTATCGGCGGAGCGTTTAGCGATTTCTGCTGTGGCTAGGTTTTGTTCTTTGACGGTGGAAGCGATGGTTTGTCCGATATCGTTGATAGAGAGGATGGTATCACTGATGGAGTGAATGGCGCGGATGGAGTTTTTGCTAACGAGTTGAATAGCTTGGATTTGGCGAATAATTTCTTCAGTAGCTTCGGCTGTTTCGGAGGCGAGGTTTTTGACTTCGGAGGCGACGACGGCGAATCCTTTGCCGTATTCGCCTGCTCTTGCGGCTTCGATGGTAGCGTTGAGGGCTAGGAGGTTTGTTTGTTCTGCGATATCACTGATGAGTTTGACGACTTTACCGATGGCGAGGGTTGTGGCGTTGAGGCCTTGAACGGTTTCGTCGGTTTTTTTTGCTTGTTGCATGGCTTTGGCTGTGATAGCGGAGGATTTTGTCACTAGGTTGCCTACTTGTGTTGCGGAGTGGCTGACTTCCTCTACGGCTGAGGCGACGGTTTGAACGTTTTGGCTTGCTGCGGAAGAGGAGTTAGCGACTTCTTTTGTCAAGTGTGTCGCGTGGCGAATATTGTCTTTTACTTTCATGGCGTTACGGATGAGTTCTTCGGATTCGGTGACGACTTTTTTCATAATAACGGTGACGGAGAATTCGACTTGTTGTGTGATTTTTTCTTGATTTTTGCGCCATTTTATTTCTTGTTGGGTATGTGCTGTTTGCTGGGCGAGGGTTTTCATCATGGGTTCTACGGTTTCCTTGAAGTGTTTGAGTCCATCGCATAGTCCTGCTAGGGAGCCAGTAGGATAGGCGGGGGCGGAGAGTTGAAAATCTCCGCGGGCATATCGTTGTAAGCAACGGCGGGCTAGGAAAATGACTTTGAAGTGAGAAAATTGTTCGTCACTCCAGTAGAATGTTAGGGTAGCGATAGCAGTTGCGCTACTAATTTTGACAACGCAGAGCCAAGTCAAAAGAGACGATACACTAAAATCGCTAGGGGCAAGAACAACATTGACAATGGCTTCTATCCCCAGAAGAGCTGCTAGGCTATA
This sequence comes from Alphaproteobacteria bacterium, assembly GCA_965222575.1. Lineage (GTDB taxonomy): Bacteria > Pseudomonadota > Alphaproteobacteria. Next base: position 3,390 of record OZ244958.1, on the reverse strand, counting down.
AAGAATGAGGGCTGGACCGAAGAGGTGGCTTTTTCTTTTTCCTTCTGAAGAGACATCTTCTCCTGTCACTTTGGGATAAAAAAATGAAAGACTCATATACTATCCAGCCAATATTGAAGAGAAGAATTGTACTCTTTTGATGAGAACTCTAGGAAGGTTTTGTTAAAGAAGCGTTGAAAACATTACTGAGGGTAGGGTAGTCTTGGAGTAGAAATGCTAGTTTTAATGAGATGACACGACACCCTTTTCGAACGCATACTTGCGCTCAGATACGTCTTGAAGATGTTGGTCAAAGGGTGCGTCTTGCGGGATGGATTCACAGGAAGCGGAATCATGGGCAGTTATTGTTTATTGACTTGCGTGATTATTACGGTATTACGCAGTGTGTTGTAGACACGGGGCATAAGATGTTTCCAGTAGGAGAGTCCATGAGTTCAGAAAGTGTTGTGTCCATTACAGGAGAGGTTCTAAAGCGCAGTGATGATACAGTGAATGCGGGGCTCTCGACGGGGCGTGTGGAGGTAGGGATAGAGGACATAAAGGTTCTATCAAAGGCTGATGAGTTACCGCTTCCTGTGTTTGGGGAGCCTCCTTATCCTGAAGAATTGCGTTTTAAGTACCGTTATTTGGATTTAAGACGCAGTGGAACGCGCCGATGTATTGTGTTGAGAAGTCAGGTCATTTCCGCAATAAGAAAGCTCATGGAGGAGCGGGGGTTTTTGGAGATACAAACGCCTATTCTTACCTCTTCAAGTCCTGAAGGGGCAAGAGATTTTTTGGTCCCAAGTCGCTTACATCCGGGACGTTTCTATGCGCTTCCTCAAGCCCCTCAGATTTTCAAGCAGCTTATCATTGCGTCGGGATTTGATAAGTATTTTCAAATTGCGCCCTGTTTTAGAGATGAAGATGCTAGAGCGGATAGAAGTCCTGGGGAATTTTATCAACTAGACATGGAGATGGCATTTGTGACTCGCGAAGACATTTTTCAGGTGATGGGAGAAGTCATGGCAAGTCTTTTCAGTCAGTTTACTGATACGTGTATTGATGGGGAGTTTCCTCGTCTTTCGTATCAGGAGGCCATGGGGAGTTATGGAACGGATAAGCCTGATTTGCGGTTAGAGTTGAAAATTGTGGAGGTGACGGAAGTGTTTGCCCGTAGCGATTTTGGGCTTTTTGCGCGTGCTATTGAGAGGGGGTGTGTTGTGAAAGCGATTGCTGTTGAGCAGGTAGCCTCTCGTCCGCGCGGGTTTTTTGACAAACTCAATGAGTGGGCAAAGGAAGAAGGGGCGAAAGGCATGGGGTATATTGTGTATAATCCTGAACAGCAGGGTCCTATTGCTAAGCATTTAACGCACACACGCCATGAGAGACTCAAAGCCCTTACCAAGGTTTCTGAGGGAGGGGGTGTCTTTTTTGTTTGCGCCCCTGAAGCTGAGGCGTTGCACTTTGCGGGTGTTGCGCGAAAAAAACTAGGCAATGTGTTGAATTTAGTAAAAAAAGGCATGGCGTTTTGTTGGATAACGGATTATCCCATGTATCAACGCGACCCTGTAAGTGGGAGGTGGGATTTTGCCCATAATCCTTTCTCCATGCCCTTGGGGGAACTAGAGGTGCTGGTGACGCAAAATCCTGCCAATATTGTAAGCCAACAGTATGATATGGTCTGTAATGGGGTAGAGTTAAGCTCAGGTGCTATCCGCAATCACCGCCTTGATATCATGAAAAAAGCCTTTAGCATTGCAGGGTATACAGAGGAGGACATTAAAGAAAAGTTTTCCGGGCTATATGAAGCTTTTCATTATGGCGTACCTCCTCATGGGGGGCTTGCGCCGGGGATAGAGCGCATAGTGATGTTACTCGCTGATGTGCAAACGATTCGTGAGGTTATGCCGTTCCCAATGAATCAACAAGGCGAGGACTTGATGATGGGGTCTCCTTGCGAGGTGGAGACGCAACAGATGAAAGACCTGCATCTTCTTGTGAAGCCGTTGAAGAAGAAATAGAAATGGAAGAGATACCTTTAGCGCCTTCTTATGAGAGAAATTCCATGAATTGGGGGTCATTTGGGCTTTTTTGTTTTGTAGCAATAGGGCTATTGATGCTGGGGAAGGAGAAGCCTTCATGGTTTGAGCAGATGAACTTGATGGTGCTGGATTATACCTCTTGGGTGAGTAGACACTCTTCTTTCCCTCTTCGGAAGGCTTATGAACTCAGGCGGTTTGTAGGGGGGATTGTCTTGTTAAAAGAGGAAAATGCGCTGTTGAAGGAAGAAAACGTCCGTTTGGTGCAGTGGTATGTAGAAGCACAGCGGCTGTATCGCATTAATCAGGGGTATGAGAAGATTCTCAATGTGGTGGAAAAAATTTCTTTACCGGTGGTTTCTGGCACAGTGATTGGTCTGCATCGGGGGCCTATGGCAGTAGGCGGTAATACGGGCTGGTGCTTAATTGATGTAGGGGTGAGTCAGGGGGTAGAAGATAATGCGGTGGTGATTAATGACAGCGGTCTTGTGGGGCGGGTTTTATATGGAGGAAAAAAGACCTCAAGAGTGTTGTTACTCAATGCTAAGGAGTCGCGGATTCCTGTTTATGTGATTGGCAAGGGGGATAGGGTCATTGATGGGATTGCTGTGGGAGAAGGGAGTCGGAACAGGTTAAGGCTAAAATTTGTAGAGTCTGATGATTTAGAGATGGGGAACATTGTGATGACGTCTGGTCAAGGGGGGGTGTTCCCACCGGATTTGCCGGTGGGCATTTTGGAGCGGTATAAAGATGTCTTATACATTACGTCTTTTGTAGATTTTTCGGATCTAAGCGTTGTATCGGTCTTTTTGTCTGAACAGGAATGAAGTTAGCATGCCATTGGGACAGCTCTTAAAGTTTTATCTTCTACTAGGTCTTCAGTTGGTGGGGATATCCTTTGTTTTGGGGCTGATTTTACCACAAGGGATTCATATGTCCCTTCTTTTGTCTTTTATTTCTGTTTTTTTCCTGAGTTTTTACTTTCCTGCGACGATTAATGCCTTTTTTGTTGGGGGTTTAGGGTTAGGATTGGACCTTCTTTTAGGGTCTTCCCCTGGGATTTTGTTTATTGTTCTGGGGGTTGCTTATTATAGTGCATGGATGTATCGCATGCGCCTGTTCAGAAGGCAGTTTCTTTACCAGTTGGGTTTCTTTATGATTTGTTCGGCTCTTGCGGTCAGTTGTTGGTGGGCTGTGGAATCTTTTTATAGTGTTCAGTGGCTTTCTTTTAAGACCTTCTTGTTGCATTGGGGGATTCTCATAGGGCTTTATGCGCCTATGGTGTTATTTTTGTCTTTTTTAAGGAGTGAAGAGTGAAGTTCTTTTACGAGAATGTTTTTACGCGTCGTGCCTTTTTATTGCTGGGTAT